>NZ_BLAF01000050.1 GCF_009687885.1 Acrocarpospora pleiomorpha | reverse complement strand
CCAGGCCGACGCGCTGTCGGCACTGCTCAGCAAGAAGGTCACCACCGAATTGCTGGTCCTGGTCCGCGCCGAATCCCTCCCCACCGACCACCCCGCACATGATGTCGACTTCACCAGCGATCGCTCCACACGTGATGTCGCCCCCACCACCGGCCATCCCACACCTGACGCCGACTCCACCCCTGCGGCCTCCACCGCAGCGTCCGGCACGTCCGCCACGCCCGCCGCGGGGGCGCCGCCATCGCCGAGCACATCCGGACGCGCCGACACCGACACAGCCGCGGCCGACACCGTCGACCCTGATCCCGCCAACGCTGACACCGCCGGCTCCAGCGATACCCGGCCCGGGACGCCTCAGGCCGGTGACGGCTCGACCCGCCGCGCGGGCGGCCCCCGCCACATTGGAGGCACGGGATCGGCCGAGTCAGGCGCCGCCAGCACGAGCACGGGATCGGCCGGGGCGGGTGCGGGGAGCACGGGCACGGGTTCAACCGGGCCAGGTACCGGCAGCATGGACACGGGTTCAGCCGGAGCGGGTGCGGGGAGCGAGGGCTCGGGTGCGGGGAGCGAGGGCTCGGGTTCGAGGCTGGTGCGGGAGGCGTGCAGGACGTGTGGGCATGCGCCAGATCGGCTGGCGCCCGGGCTGCTGATCGCCACCGGGCAGCTGCTGCCCATCTCCGACATCCACCGGCTCGCCCGCACCTCACGACTGGTCCGCATGGTCGTCGACGCCAAAGGCCGGGTTCTGGACGTGGGCCGCGCGGTACGCCTGGCCACCCCCGCACAGCGGCAGGCCATCCTGGCCCGCTACACCACCTGCTACCGCGACGACTGCACCATCCCCGCCGACATGTGCGAAATCGACCACGTCACCGGCTGGGCTGAGGGCGGCAGCACCGACCTGGACCAGCTCGCCCCCGCCTGCGCATGGCACAACCGCGACAAAGCAGCTCACCCCGACCGCTACCGCCTCCGCCGCAACCACGACGGCACCTGGACCCTGCTCCACCTCGGCAAAAGAGGCCGCTTCGCCGGACGATTCCGACGCTGAACCGAACCGGCACGAGCATGCCACCCGCCCCGGGCCGAGAACCGTCCACGACGGCTCCCTGCTTGGTCGGCTCTCCGTGCCGACTCCGCGTGCCAACTCCCCGTGCCGACTCTCCGTTTGGTCGGCTCCGACTTCGCCGGGTCCTGCGGCGTTGACAGTGCGAATGCCCGCGCGCCGATCTGCGGGAGATCGCGGCACTAGATCGCCTTGAGCCCTTCCACATAATCGATCATCAGCGCTGAGCGATCATCCCGGCAACCGGCAGGGTACGGCCCCGGCAGGAAAGACCCGAAGCCTCTGGTAGAAGCGGTCTTGACTAGAGATCAACCTCTGAACCCGAGGCTTCACGCGACCACTCAGTGTCACATACACCGCCAGCCTTGAGATCAACCGGGACATCGTCGAGTTCCTGGCGGCCCAACTCGCAGCTCACAGGCTCGCCATCAAAGTGCGCCAAGGCCGCCGCCAGCCTGCTGCCCGCTCTGGAGGAAGCCTCGGCCGGCGCGAACCCGCTTACGTGACCGACCTGGGCCATGAGAACCTCAGCCCCGCCATCCGCGCCCCGATCAAGAAACCCGAGGGCGGCGAACTCACCGTCGAGCAGCGGGCGTACAACCAGCTCATCCGCGGCGTACAGTCGCCGAACGCGCGAACTCCCTGCTCAGGACCGCCTTCAAGGCATTGCGGCGGGTCAGTCTCGACCCGCGCCGGATCGGCGCGATCGTCCAGGCCGCGCACGTCCTGCTCCGCCTGGAACACGGCCGCCACATTGCAGCTCTTCACTCAGCGCTTACGCGAAAAGGCTCAATCGGGGCCTGTTGAACCATGCCGGTGATCACGCTCGCCCTGTTGAAGGCTTGGCGCGGTGTGGAACAGGCAGGTAACAAGATCGCCCGTCGATGTTAACAAACCGGGCATACGGTGCGAACCGCCCGGCGTTCGGCGTTGATTCGCGGTGACGGCGGGGCTCCACCGGTTCGTACGAGTAAGGCCCTCACTTGAGCAATCTCCTTCGCCGCGCGGGAGCTGTCGCCGCGGTACTGGCACTCGCGTGTTTACCCCCCACCCTGATCACCGGAACCGCCTCGGCGGATCCCACGCCCGCCGACATCGTGGCCTCTGGCCCACAGTGGTCGGTCACCCGGGTGGCGGGCGGTTTCCTGGTCACCCTCGAACTCGCCGAGGAACTTCCGGTCATCGCCAGCGCCCCAACCCTCTCGGTCGACGGCACGATGCTCGGCCCGGCGACGGAATCCGCCGACGGGAAGTCCCTCTCGCTGGTCACCGCAGACCCCTCGGTGGCGACGGCCACCTCGGTGACCACTGACATCCTGGGGGCGGCCGAGCCGACGCCAAGGGCCAGGATGGCCCCGGGCCCGTCGGCGGCCCAGCCCACCACCACGCCGGGCGTCCTGCCGGCCGACCCCTCGACGCCGGGTTCCCACCAGGTCTCCGAGGCCGTCTACGACTTCGGCGACCAGGTGCTCCCGCTGCTCAACATCGGCGGTATCCGCGGCGAGCTGACCGGCAAGATCTACCTGCCGGACGGTCGCGGCAGGAAGCCGACAGTGATCTTCTTACACGGCCGGCACGGGTCCTGCTACGGCACGGGAGCGACCAACCCGGCGCGCTGGCCCTGCCGCCCCTCGCCGGACAGCCCTTCGCAGCGCGCGACGATCCCCAGCTATCTCGGCTACGACGCCCCGGCCCGCGCCCTGGCGAGCAACGGGTACGCCGTGGTCTCCATCTCGGCCAACGCCGTCAACTCCAACGACAACCAGCTCGCCGCCGACTACGGCGCCCAGGCCCGGGGCCAGCTGATCCTGGACACCCTGCGCATGCTGGAACAGGCCGACGACGGCGACCCGGTCGTCTACCACGACGCGTTCTACAACCGCGACGTCACCCTCGCCCAGGCGCTGACCGGCGACATCACCCCGGCCGGCCTGGTACGGAAATTCGACCTGGACAACGTCGGGATCATGGGCCACTCCCGTGGCGGTGAGGGAGTGGTCGCCGCCTCCACCCTCAACGACGCGCTCCCGCTCTGGCAGCAGTTCGGCATCAACGCGGTGCTCCCGCTCGCGCCCGTCGACTACGACCGGATCTCCCTGCCGAACACGGTCACCGCCACGATCCTGCCGTACTGCGACGGCGACGTGGAGAACCTCATGGGCCAGCACATCGTCGACGACTCGCGGCACAGCTTCAAGGACAACGTGCTCCGCTCGGCGGTCCTGACGATGGGCGCCAACCACAACTTCTTCAACACCATCTGGACCCCGGGCGGCTGGCCGGCCAGCACGGGCGACGACTGGTCCACCGGAGGCAGCGGCGCCGGCGACCCGGTGTGCGACCCGAACGCCGCGACCACGACCCGGCTCACCCCCGCCCAGCAGGTCCAGGTCGGGGCCACCTACATGGCGGGCTTCTTCCGGCTCACGCTCGGCGGCGAGAAGCAGTTCCAGCCGCTGTTCGACGGCTCGGCCGTGACCGCGCCCTCGACGTCCTTCGCGAACATCTCGGTGACCGCCACCCAGCCGGCGAAGTCGCGGGTGGACATCAACACCTTCGAGCGGCCCGACCCGGCCGTCCAGGTGTCGGGCGACGCCACCGCCGAGGTGTGCGTCAACATGGGCGGGACCGGCGGGGTGCAGCTCCCGCAGGAGTCGCCGCACTGCACCACCACGCTCAACTCGGCGGCCGTCCCGCACTGGTCGCCCGCGCTGTGGGCGTTCAACATCCCGTCGTCGCCGATGCTGCACCTGAAGTGGACGTCGCCGAGCGGTCAGGTGCGCGTCGCCGTCCCGCCGGGAGCCCGCGACATCAAGCGTTACGAGCAGCTGTCGGTGAAGATGGCCGCCGACGAGTTCGTGCCCACCGGGACCGACCTCACCGTCAGCGTCGCCGACGGCGCCGGGCACACCTGGTCCTCGCCGGTCTCCGCGCTCAACCCGGCCGCCGTCACCCGCCTGCCGGGTGTCACCTCGCCCTGGCTGCGCAAGGTGATCCTCCAGCAGGTGACGATCCCCACCTCGTCGCTCACCGGACTCGACCTGACCGACGTACGCGAGGTGCGTTTCACGGCCACGGAGGACGCCGCCTCCGGCGGGGTCTACATCTCCGACCTGTCGGCCGAGAACCGGGCCGTCGGCGCGCGCTCCCCCGAGCAGCAGGTGACCGTGAACATGGCTCCCGCCAACGTCGACGAAGGCTCCGGCACCGGCACCGCCACCCTGGCGGCGGTGCTGTCCCAGCCGACCGGCCACCCGGTCACCGCCTACGTCAGCGTTTTCGGCTCCGCCACCGGCCGGGCCGGAATCACGATGCGCCAGGTGACCTTCGCTCCCGGGCAGGTCTGCGTCCCGATCCAGGTGGGAACCCTCGGCGACCAGCTGCCCACCGGCACCCCGTCCACGTCGTTCAAGGTCTCGGTGACCAATACGGCCGGCGCGGTCATGGGCGACAAGGGTTTCAACAGGCTCACCGTACGCGAGGACGACGGGGTCACCGGCGGAACCCCCGCCCCCGAGGTGGGCGTCCCCGGTGACGCCTGCGCCGAGTACGCCGCGTCCCAGAAGCCCGGCCACCTGAACGTCGCGGGCTCCGTCTTCGCCGGGGCGACCAACACGCTCCGCGCCGGCGGCTACCGGTCCGGCGAGAGCGTCGAGTTCCGCCTGGACTCCACGCCCCTCGGCCGGGCCCTCGCCGACAGCGGCGGCACGGCCACCTTCACCGCGGCGATCCCCGCCGGGACCCCCCTCGGGAAGGTGACCCTGTCCGCGGTCGGCGCCGGTTCCGGCTACACCACGTCGGCCGTGTCGCGGGTCCGCGCGGCCGACTGACGGTCCATCCTCAGGGCATCGTGGCCGCGATGCCCTGAGGATCTCCCGGCTACCGTGTTGCCGCGCCGAACAGTCCCAGTCGTTTCTGTGTCTCAAGCGCGACGGGTACCCTCCGTGATCTGCTGAAGTATGGATGTGTAGTTCTGGAAGGCGTCGCGCCCTTCGTCGGTCAATGCCAGCCAGGTTCGGGGGCGTTTGCCGACGAAGCCTTTCGTTGCCCGCACGTAGCCCGCCTTCTCCAGCGTGGTGATGTGCTTGGACAGCAGTGAGTCGCTGACCTCGATCGTGTCCCTCAAAAAGCCGAAATCAACCGTTTCCGCCGCCGCGAGCATGGCCATGATGGACAGCCGCACAGGAGCGTGGATGATCTCGTCGAGCGCGTGCCGTGGATGGCTCACCGGTCCTCCGCGGAACGGAATATGCGCACCGCGCCGTACAGCAACGGGGCGCCTGCGATCAGCGCGACCAGTACATCGGCCACCGCCCACAGCGGGCCCGGGTCCTGCGGGTGCAGGAACATGTTGTAGACCGCCCCGATCACGGTCGTCCCTACAAACGCATAGGTGACGGAGAACGAGAGCCGGGACTGTAACCGACCGTAGACCTGCTGGCGGGCCAGGTAGAGGGCACCGGCCACGACGAGGGCGCCAGGTACCCAGATGGCGTAGTCCTTGACCGCTTCTGAGCCGAGCAGCGTGGCCAGCCAGTAGGCGGTGCTCCCGAGCCACATCCCCAGGAAGAACCACGCGCCCCGGCGGCCGGACTTCCGCACCGCGCCCTGCGCGCGGTCCACTTCACGACGGGCGGCCTCCGCTGACAAGTCGTCATGTTCCGGCATGTTTCCTCCTGGCCATATATTTGACTCTCGGTAGAGTACTCAACCATCGTTCAAGTGTCGAGAGATGAATGAGTAATCCCAGGTGGGGACCGTGCTATCAGCTGGAGCCTGGCCGGCCTGGAGAGCGCGGTGTAGCCGGAAGGATTTCGGAGGATGCCTACGCCGGGACCCTCGGCACGCTGATCTTCTCGGGTGCGTGGCTGATGCTGCTGCATGGCGGGCCTGTCTTCGCCATGCTCCACCGGGTGCGCAAGTGGGCGACGTACCTGGCGACGCCGCTCATCGCCGGGCATGTGCTGGTCGCGTCGGGGATCCCGCCGGGATACCGGGGCGTCTGGCGGTCCATGCACCTGGGCGGGCGGCTCGACAGGGGGTGGCGCAGCGGTTGTGGCCCGAATGGTCCCGGTGGGATGCCCGGTGCCGCCCGCCTCCCTGCTCGGCGGCCATCTGCTCTACTCCCTTGGCGAGGAGGAGCATGCCGAGCTCGGGCGGCATCTGGACGGCTGCGCGCGGTGCCGCGCCGAGCTCGCGGGCCTGCGGGACGTCGCCCGCCACCTCGACTCTCCCTAGGGGTGGGCAGGGTCAGGACGCGCCTGGCCCTGCCCCCTGGGGTCACCCGGCGTGCTGGTCCTTCCAGCGGAACGTCAGCAGGCAGAGCACCAGGCCGCCCACGATCCAGGCGGTCAGGACCAGGAAGGCCTTGCCCAGCTCGTACCCGCCGGTGATCTCCATGAACGCGGCCTCCTGCCCCAGGAAGACCGAGCGCATGCCCTGGCAGATCCACTTCAGCGGGAAGATCGCCGAGAGGTTCAGCAGCCAGTCGGGCAGGTCGGTGTGCGGGAGGAAGGAGCCCGAGATGAACTGCAGGACCACGAACGGGAGTGTGATCACGGCGGTGGCGCTGCGGGCCGAGCGGGGCACGCTGCTTGCCGCGATGCCGAGCATGGTCATGGCGGCCAGTCCCAGCAGGAACACCCAGGTGAAGGTCAGCCAGGGGCCGATCGCGGCGGGCAGCTGCAGGTCGTACAGGACCACGCCGAGGACGAGCAGGATCGCGACCTGGATGACGGCGACGACCAGGACGCTGCCGACCTTGCCGATGAAGTACGCGCTGGGCGGCATGGGCGTCCCGGCCAGCCTCCGCAGGCCGCCCTGGTCGCGTTCCACCGCGATCGAGATGCCGAGGTTCTGGAAGCTCACCGCCGTGATGCCGGTGCCGATCAGCCCCGCCACGTACACCTGGGAGACGGTGATGTCGGTGCCCCGGTACTGGGTGGTGAAGATCGACGCCAGGATGATCAGCATGACCACGGCGATCGAGAAGACGAACGCGACCTGGTCCTTCTCCCGGAAGAACATCTTCGTCTCCATGACCGCGCGGGCCAGGCCCACCCGCAACACCCGGCGCGGGTCGTTGCGCAGGGCTGGAAGGGGGGCGGGCCGGTCCAGCTGGGAAACGGTGACCTCACTCATCGGTCGCTCCTATCAGTCGCAGGTAGACGTCTTCGAGGGTGGGCCGGTCGACCCGCAGTTCCGGGACCTCGCCGCCGAACTCGGCCACCAGGTCCACCACGACCTGGGAGGGGGTGTCGGTGTCGAGCGAGCGCGGGCCGTCGGCGCTCATCCAGTGCACGGTGCTGACCGCCGAGGCGCGGCCGCCCAGGTCGCGGGGACGCCCTTCGGCGACGATGCGGCCCTGGGAGATCACGGCCAGCCGGTCGGCGAGCACCTCGACCTCGTCCAGGTAGTGGCTGGTGAGCATGATGGTGGTCCCGTCGGCGGCCAGGCCGAGGATGAGGTCGGCGAAGCGGCGGCGGGCCTCGGGGTCGAGGCCGGTGGTGGGCTCGTCCAGGAACAGCAGGTCGGGGTCGCCGATGATGCCCAGGGCCACGTCGAGCCTGCGGCGCTGGCCGCCGGACAGGGCGTGCACCCGCTTGCGGGCCTGGTCGGTGAGCCCGACCTGTTCGAGCACCTGGTCGGGGTCGCGAGGGCGCTCGTAGTACAGGGTGAAGTGGTGGACGAGTTCGGCGACCGACACCTCGGGGGTGTCGGCGGTGTTCTGCCAGACGATGCCGATCCGGTCCTTCCAGGCGGCGGTGGCGCGGCCGGGGTCCACCCCGAGCACGTCCACCTCGCCGGCGTCGCGGGTACGCTGCCCGCCGAGGATCTCGACCGCGGTGGACTTGCCGGCCCCGTTGGGGCCGAGCAGGCCGAACACCTCGCCGGGTCTGACGTCCAGGTCGATCCCGTCGACGGCGGTCACCCCGTCGTACTGCTTGCGCAGGCCGCGCACCCGCACTGCTGTCGTCGTCACTGCGACTCACCTTCTCTGTGGGCCAGGGAGACCACGGTCTCCAGAAGGGCCTGGCAGCCCTGCGTGAGCTGCCAGTCCGGGGTGTGCTCGGCGGGGGCGTGGCTGACTCCGGCGAGACTGGGCACGAACACCATGGCGGTCGGCGCGTGGCGGCTGAGCACTCCGGCGTCGTGACCGGCGAAGCTCACCATCCGTTCGAAGGGCGCGCCAAGGCGTTTGCATACTTTCTCCAGGAGGTCGCAGAGGGCGGGGTCGAAGCGGGACCTCGGTTTGCTGGACAGCGGCTCGACCAGCGCCACGCAGTTCTCCTCTTCTGCGACCAGTGCGGCGTGGGCTCGCAGCCCGGCGGCGGCGGTCTCCAGCGCGGCCGGGGTGGCGGCGCGGAACTCCACCACCAGGCGGGCCTGCCCGGGGATCACGTTCGGCGCGCCGGGGAGGACCTCGACGCAGCCGACGTTGGCGACCATGCCGGGGTCGGCCGCGGCGGCGATGTCCCTGACCTGGACCAGCACCCGGGCGGCCGCGCGGGCGGCGTCGGCGCGGCCGTGCATGGGGGTGGTGCCCGCGTGGTTGGTCTCCCCGGTCAGGGTGACGGTGTGCCGGTCGATGCCGACGATGCCCTCCACGACGCCCAGCTCAAGACCGGCGGCCTCCATCCGGGGGCCCTGCTCGATGTGGAGCTCCACGAACGCGGCGATGTCGGATATATGGTCACCCGCGCAGAAGGCGGTCGAGCCGACGAGCCCGCCGTCGGAGGAGGGCGAGGCGCCCTCCTCGTCCCAGAAGCTGACGATCTCCAGGGTCAGCGCGGCCGGGTGGCCGGCTTCCCGCAGGGTGCGCAGGACCTCCAGGGCGGCGATCACCCCGTACGCGCCGTCCAGGCGCCCGCCGCCGGGGACGCTGTCGGTGTGCGAGCCGGTCAGCAGCCAGGGGCCGGTCCCGGCGGGATGGCGGCCGAAGACGTTGCCGATGCCGTCCCGCCAGGCCAGGCAGCCGGCGTCTTCGATGCGGCCGGCCAGCCAGTCGCGGGCGGCCAGGTCGGCGGCCGACCCGGCGACCCGGTCCACGCCGCCGTCGAGCCGCCCGCCGAAGGCCGCCAGCGCCGCCAGGTCGGCGAGCAGCCGGTCGGCGGAGATGCGGGGGCTCACGCGCCCACCGCCCACTCCAGCACGGCGGTCGCGCTGTGCATCTTGTTCTCCGCCTGGTCGAAGGCGATGCTGCGCGGCCCGTCCAGGACCTCGGCGGCGACCTCCTCGCCCCGGTGGGCGGGCAGGTCGTGCATGAAGAACGCGTCCGGGTAGCGGTCCATCAGCTGCTGGCCGACGTGGAAGGGCGCGAAGGTGTCCCGCCAGTGCGGGTCGGGCTTGGTGGTGCCGGTGGTCTGCCAGCGGGTGGTGTAGACGACGTCCACCTCGCCGGGGAGGGCGTCCATGTCGTGGCGTTCGGTGACCAGGCCGCCGTACTCCTTGGCCTGGCGGGTGACCCGTTCGGCGAGGCCGTACCCGGGTGGGGTGCGCAGGTGCAGTTCCGCGCCCGGGAAGCGGGCCAGGGCGAGGGCCAGGGCGGCGGCGGTGTTGTTGCCCTCCCCCACGTAGAGGACGCGCAGGCCGGTGATCGCGCCGAAGCGCAGGCGCAGGGTGGTGAGGTCGGCCAGGGCCTGGGTGGGGTGCTCGTCGGCACTCATGGCGTTGATCACGGGCATCCGGTTCTGGGCGGCCAGCGCCGCCATCTCCTCGGGCGGGCCCGCGGTCCTGATGACCAGGACGTCCAGCATCCTGGCCAGCACGCGGCCGGTGTCGTGCAGCGTCTCGCCGGTGTTGACCTGGAGGTCGCCGGGGCCGTACGAGATCAGGCCGGCGCCCAGGCGCAGGGCGGCGGCGGAGAAGGCGGTCCTGGTACGGGTGGAGGTGCGGGTGAAGTAGACGCCGACGACGCGTCCCCGCAGGCCGGAGGAGGTGGCGGCGCCCGCGCTGACGGCGCAGCCCCGCTCGACCAGCTCGGTGAGGTCCTCGCCGGACAGGTCGGTGAGGGAGATCAGGTGGCGGGCGCGGTCAGGTTCTGGCCGCATGGGGGGTCACCTCACTTGATCGGAGCAGCTGGACGAGGGTGTCGACGTAGGGCGGGTCGAACACGCCCCGGTGGGCGCAGCCGAGCCGGTGCACGCTCAGCCCGCCGCCGGCGAGCTCGCGCCACCGGCCGAGATAGTCCTGGTACGGCCTGCGCCCGGTCACGGTGTGATTCCCCCCCGCGCAGTCGTCGCTGGCCACCAGCCGGACCCGCAGCGGCAGGGCGGGGAAGCGGTAGGCGGCGGTGGCCTCGTCGAGGGTGCGCCAGAGCTCGATCTGCGCGGAGAGCGCGCCGAGATCCTCGCGGGCGGCGAGGATGCCGAGGTCGGCCAGCATCCGCCTGGCGCGCAGGTCGGCGACGCGGCGGCCCAGGCGGGTTCTGCCGGGGTCGCGCAGCAGGCTTTCCAGCTGGTCGAAGGTGTCGGCGCCGACGGCGCTGCCGGGGATGTCGGCCATCGGGTCCAGGAGGGTGAGCTCGGGCGGCGGGTGACCGGCGGCTATCAGCTGGGCGGCCATCTCCCAGGCGATCACGCTGCCGGAGGACCAGGCCAGCAGGTGCGGGGACGGGCCGAGCAGGCGGACGTAGCGTCCGGCCAGCCGCCGCAGGTCGGCCGCTTCCTCCGGGCCTGGTACGGCGAAGGCGGCGACCGGGCGGGACAGCCGCTCGGCCACCGGGCGGTACCAGTGCGAACCGCCGCCCGCCGGGTGCACGGCGTATAGTGGCGGAAGGTCCGTCTCCCGCTCGCGCAACCAGATCAGCGAGGGTTCGGGGTGCGGGGACTCCAGCCTGGCCGCCAGGGCGCGGATGGTCCGCAGTTCGAGGATGTCGTGCGTGCGCAGGGCGAGCCCGCGCCGACCGGCCAGGGCGACCGCTCGCAGCATCAGCAGAGAATGGCCGCCCAGGTCGAAGAAGTCATCGTCCCTGCCGATCGCGGCCACTCCGAGAATCTCAGCCCAGATCTGGGCGAGTTCGAGCTCGACGGGAGTGGCCGGCGGCTCGGAATCACGCGGCGACGGCCCACCCGGATCAGGCAGGGCCTTACGGTCAAGCTTGCCATTGGCAGTAAGCGGCACCGCCTCAACCTGCACCACCCGCCACGGCACCAGATGCCCGGGCAGCCGCTCCCGCAACCGCGCCAAACACGCCGCCTCGTCAAACCCTCCAGCTGGTACGGCGGGGACGACGTAACCGATGAGCCGGTCGCCTGTTGCCACCACCACGGCTTCGGCTACCTGCGGGTCGTCCGCCAGTGCCGCCGCGACCTCGCCGGGCTCGACTCGGTAGCCGCGGATCTTGACCTGGTCGTCGAGGCGGCCGAGCAGGTCGAGGTCGCCGGAGAGTAGGACGCGGGCGATGTCGCCGGATCGGTACATGCGTGATCCCGGCGGTCCGTAAGGGTCGGGGACGAATCGTTCGGCCGTCAGGGCGGGCCTGCCCCGGTAACCTCGGGCCACGCCGACGCCGCCGATCATCAGTTCTCCCGGGGTTCCTTCGGGGCGCGGCTCGAACCAGCGGTCCAGGACTCGCGCGGAGGCGCCCGGCAGGGCTTTGCCGATCGGCACCCTCGGTCCAGGGATGGGTGCCGAGGTCGTGAACGCGGTGCAGGCCACGGTGGCCTCGGTCGGGCCGTATTCGTTGATGATCTTGGAGCCGGGGGCGACGGTCAGCCAGCGTTCGGCCAGCCTGGGCGTGAGGGCCTCGCCGCCGACCAGCCAGGCGCGGGCGAGGCCTTCGGCAGCCGCCGGCGGGAGGGTCTGGGTGAGGGCTTCCAGGTGGGAGGGGGTGAGCTTGACGAAATCGTATGGGCCGCCCTGGAGGAGGAGGTCGCCCAGCTGTGCCAGGTCGAGGTCGGGTGGGAGCAGCCGTACCTGGTGGCCGAGAGCCAGCGGCGCGAACAGGGAGGTGACCGCCATGTCGTAGGCGGCCGAGGAGAACAGCGGCGCGCTCCCCCGGGCGTCTGCGGCGCGCAGATAGGACGACAGGCTCCGATGGGTGATCTCGACTCCCTTCGGCCGCCCGGTGGAACCCGAGGTGTAGATCACGTAAGCAAGGGAGTCGGGATCGACGGCCACTGGCTCGATCGCCTCCGCCGACTGCCCGTCCCGAGGGCTGACCACGACCAAGGCGTACCCGCCCTGGTCACCGCGATCGTCGCGCTCGCCCCCGCCTTCACCGTCGCTCTCGCCGTCGTCTTCGCTCTCGACATTGCCCTGGCCCTGGTCCTGGCCTTGGACCTCGCCCTGGCCCTGGCCCTCGCCCTGGCCCTCGCCCTCGCCCTCGCCCTCGCCCTCGCCCTCGCCCTCGCCCTCGCCCTCGCTGAGGAGGATGCGGGCGTCCGCGTCCGCCAGAAGCGCCATACGGCGGTGACGGGGCCAGGACGGTTCGAGCGGGAGGTAGGCCGCGCCCGCGTACCAGATCGCTAGGAACGCGACCAGCAGTTCGGGACCGCGTTCGAGGCAGACACCGACGACACGTTCGGGACCTGCGCCCAGCTCACGCAACCGACCCGCCAAACGGGACGCGCGATCGTGCAACTCGCCATATGACAGGGGAACGCCCTCGGTCGTGCTCGCCTCGGTTCCGCCTGAAGTGCCGCTCGAAGTGCCGCCCTGTGTGACCGCGAGCGCTGCCGGGGTGGTCTTGGCGTGGGCCGCGATCAGGAGCGGAACCGGGAAGGGGGAAGCCCCAAGGGAAGCCTCTAGAGGGGCTTCGGCGGATGTGGGGGCGTTCGGGGCGGGGAGGTAGGCGGACAGGGCGTCGCCCTCTGGGTCGGTGGCCATCGCGGTGATGACGCGCCGGTAGGTGTCCGCCAGACGGGTCAGAGCCGATTGGCCGATGACGCGACGGCGGGCGGTGAGGGTGAGGGTGCCGCTGCGGACAGTCACCTGGAGGGGGAACTCGTTCGGGGTCTCGCCGGTGCTGTCCAGTAGATCCACGAGCTCCCCGTCGACCATGTGGAAGTCGAGGTAGTTGAAGAACGCCGCGAGCAGCGGCCCGCCCGCTCCCCACCGGTGCTGCATCTCCGGTAGCGGGAAGCGCCGGTGCCCCCACAGACGCACCTCCCGGTCGAACACGTCCCGGACCAGATCGCGCCAGGTGGGCGCGTCCAGCTGGAACGGGAACGGAACGATGTTGAGGAACATGCCGTGCAGCCGGTCGGCCCCCACGACCTCGGGCCGCGCGTCGCAGACCAGCCCGCTGTGGAAGGCCGCGTCTCCGGTGAAGCAACCCAGCACCTTCAGATGAGCGGCCAGCAACACGCTCTTGAGCGGCACCCCCGCAACGGCCGCCAGCCGCAACAGCCCTTCGTAGGCGTCCAGCAGATCAACGCCTAGCAAATCGAGCTCGTCACCCGCATCCTGATCCGCCCACTCCTCCGGTACGCCCCAACGGGCGTGGGCGTCCAACGTCTTGGCCCAGAACCCCTGATCCGCAGGGTCGGCGAGGGAAGCGATCTCGGCCGCGACAAAATCGGCGTACCGGACAGTGGGCAGCCCGGGCTCGGACGACACAGACTCAGACGCCGTGAACCCAGACAACCCAAGTTCGGAAAGCACAGGTTCAGACAGCGCGGACCCGGACGACATGGAACCGGACGACGCGGACCCGGACAGCACAGGCTCGGACAGCACAGGCTCGGACGACGCGGCCCCGGACAACACGGACCCGGACGACGCGAATTCGGACAGCGCAGGCTCGGACAGCGCAGGCTCGGACAGCGCGGACCCAGACAGTGCGGACCCAGACAGCGCCGACTCCGACAGCGCAGGCTCCGACAGCGCAGGCTCCGACAGCGCAGGCTCCGACAGCGAGAGTTGGGATAGTGCGGGCTCCGGCTTGGTGTCGCGGATTGAGTGGTAGGTGTCTAGGAGTTCCATCAGGAGGAGGTGTTGGCTCCAGCCCTCGATGATCACGTGGTGGAGGCTCATGCAGAGCCGCCATCGGAGGTTCTCCTCGACGTGTGCGAACAGGCGGAGCAGTGGGGCGTGGCTCAGGTCTACTGGGCGTTCCCGCTCGTGTTCCGCCCAGTGGACGGCTTCGGCTGCGCGTTGGTCTGGGGGGAGGTGGCGCAGGTCGCGTACGCCGAAGGAGATCTCTGCCTTGGCGTGGACGATCTGGACGGGGACCGAGAACGCGCCCAGTTCGATGGAGGTGCGTAGGTTCTCGTGGCGGGCGGTGACGAGTGTGGCGGCCGCGCGTAGAGCCTCGGCGTCGAAGGGGCGGTCGTCGCGGATGCCGAAGCTGAAGACGTCGTGGTAGTAGCCCGCGCCCGGGTGGGCGAGGTACTGGTAGACCATGCCCGCCTGGATCTGGGAGAGCGGGTAGGCGTCGACCGCGCCGGCCGGGACGAGGGCGGCGTCCTCCGGGCCGAGCAAGGCGAACGGCTCCGCCCTGACGTGTTCGCCGGCGGCGGGGCGGTCGGCGGCCAGACGGGCCAGGCGGGCGATGGTCCGTAGCTCGAACAGGTCGCGTACGGCGACGTCGAACCCGGCGGCGCGCAGGTCCCCGACGAGCGCGACGGCGCGCAGCGAGTCGCCGCCGAGTTCGAAGAAGTCGTCGTCGACGCCGATCGGGGAGCGGGCCAGGACCCGCGTCCACTCGGCGAGCATGCGGGCCTCGCCGTGTGTGCCCGGCGGGGTGCGCGGGCCGGGCGTGCCGGGCGTGGTGCCGGGGTCAGGCAGGGCCTGCCTGTCGATCTTGCCGTTGGGGGTCAGCGGCAGGCGTTCGACCTGCACGTACAGGGCTGGGACCAGGTGGGCGGGCAGGGCGGCGGCGCAGTGCCGCCGCAGTTCGGTTTCGCCGCCCTCGGGGAGGTGGGTGAGGTAGGCGACGAGCCTGCCCCTTCGGGCGGCGACGGCCGCTTCGTGTACGGCGGGATGGGCGGTAAGGATGGTTTCGACCTCGGCCGGTTCGAC
The DNA here is from genome assembly GCF_009687885.1 of Acrocarpospora pleiomorpha. Classification (GTDB taxonomy): domain Bacteria; phylum Actinomycetota; class Actinomycetes; order Streptosporangiales; family Streptosporangiaceae; genus Acrocarpospora; species Acrocarpospora pleiomorpha. Next base: position 80,480 of record NZ_BLAF01000050.1, on the reverse strand, counting down.
GCGGTAGCCGCGCAGCGCGATCTGGTCGTCGAGGCGGCCGAGGAATTCCAGGGCGCCGTCGGCGCGGCGGCGGGCGCGGTCGCCGCTGCGGTAACGGCGTGAGCCCGGCGGGCCGTACGGGTCGGGGACGAAGCGTTCGGCGGTGAGGGCGGGTCTGCCCAGGTAGCCGCGGGCGACGCCGGCCCCGCCGACGTGGAGCTCCCCGGCGACGGCGGGCGGCGCGGGGTCGCCGTAGCAGTCGACGACGCGGGCGCTCAGGTCGGCCAGCGGGCGGCCGATGACGCTGACGCCGGGCGTCTCCCCGCCGACCCGGTGCAGGGTGACGTGGACGGTGGTCTCGGTGATTCCGTACATGTTGACGAACTCGACGCCGGGCCAGGAGGGCAGCGTGGCGGCGTCCAGGCGCTCGCCGCCGAAGACGACCAGGCGCAGGGGGTGCCCGGCCGGGAGCGGGTCGCGGTGGGCAGCGGAGGCCAGGCCCGCGAACGCCGACGGCGTCTGGTTGAGCACGCTCACCCGCTCCCGGACGAGCAGGGCGCGGAAGTCCTCAGGCGAGCGGGAGACGGCGAACGGCACGACCACCAGTCGCCCGCCGGTGGAAAGTGCCCCCCACATCTCCCAGACAGAGAAGTCGAAGGCGGCCGAGTGGAACAGCGTCCAGACGTCTTCCGGGCCGAACCCGAACTCGCCTTCGGTGACGCCGAGCAGCCGCGCGAGGTTGGCGTGGGTGACCAGCACCCCCTTGGGGCGGCCGGTCGAGCCGGAGGTGTAGATCACGTAAGCGAGGCCGTCGGGGTCGGTAGTCCGCTCCGGCGGTCCCTGCGGATCGTCCAGGCCAGAGGGCTGGTCGGGAAAGAGCGCACGCGCATCCGGGCCGGAAAGCCGGTCGGGGGACCGCACGTGCGCGTCCGGACCGGAGACCTGGTCGAGAGACAACACGTGCACGTCCGCACTGGAGGGCTGGTCGAGAGACAGCACGTGTGCGTTCGGGCCGGAGGGCTGGTCGAGAAACATTGCGTGGGCGTTTGGGAAGGCATCGGCCAGAGACGGTTCCGTGATGACGATGCGGGCGCCGCAGTCCTCGAAGGTTTGGGACAAGCGGGCTGCCGGGTGGTCCGGGTCGAGGGGGACGTATGCGCCGCCCGCCTTCCAGACCGCGAGCAGGGCGGGGACCAGGGCGATTCCCCGGGGCAGGCAGACCGCGACGCGGGTCTCCGGGCCGACGCCGAGGGCGCGTAGCCGCCAGGCCAGGCGGTTCGCGCGGGCGTCCAGTTCGGCGTAGGTGAGGGATGCGCCGTCGACGGTCAGCGCCACCGCGTCGGGGCGGGTACGGGCCTGGCGTTCGACCAGGTCGGTGACCAGGACGGCGGGCGGGGCCGAGGTGAGGCGGGTGGGCTCGTCGTCGGTGAGGGGCAGGGCGGAGATCGCGCGGGAGGGGTCGGCGGCGATGCCGCGCAGGAGCCGCTGGAAATGTGCGGCCATCGCCTCGATTGTGGCCGGGTCGAACAGGGCGGCGGCGTAGTCGAGCACGCCGAACAGGCCGCCTTCGGTCGTCTCCTCCAGCTGCAGGTTGAGGTCGAACTTGGCCACCGAGCCTTCGGTGAGCAGCGTCTCGGCCTTGAGGATGCCGTAGTCGCCCTCGCCGGACTCCTGGTTGTGCAGGCCGAACATCACCTGGAACAGCGGGTTGCGGGACAGGTCGCGGTCCGGCCGCAGGTCCTCGACGAGCCGTTCGAAGGGCAGTTCCTGGTGGTCGAGCGCGTCCAGGACGACCGAGCGGGTGCGGTCGAGCAGCTCGCGGAAACCGGGATCGCCCCGCCACCTGCCGCGGATCACCAGCGTGTTAACGGTGAAGCCAATCATTCCGGATATTTCCGGCAGGACCCGCCCGGCGACGGGGGTGCCGATCGCGATGTCGCGCTGCCCGGAGTAGCGCGACAGCAGCAGCTGGAAAGCGGTGAGCAGGACCATGAACAGGGTGGCCTGGCGTTCCCGCCCGACCTGGCGCAGCCGCTCGGCCACCTCGGCGGGCACGTGGAACTCGGTCTTGCCACCCGCCCAGTCCCGTACGGCAGGGCGCGGCCGGTCGGTCGGCAGCTCCAGCGCGGGCACGCCGTCGAGCTGCTCGTGCCAGTAGGCGAGCTCACGTTCCAGCAACGCCCCCGACATACGGGTACGCTGCCAGGCGGCGTAATCGGCGTACTGAACGGGCAACGGCGGCAACTGCCCGGCCGGATCCTCCTGGCCGAGGGCGAAGCCCAGGTAGAGGGCGGGCCACTCGGAGTCGATCACGCCCAGCGACCAGCCGTCGAAGGCGATGTGGTGGTAGACCGCGACCATGACATGGTCGTCGTCGTCCAGCTTGGCGAGCCAGATCCGCAGCGGCCACTCCCGGTCCAGCGCGACCGGCGTGCGCGCCTCCCGTTCGAACACCGCCATCGCGGCGGGCAGCCGCTCGGCGGCGGGCAGGTGGCTGAGGTCGGCCTCCCTGACCTCGATCGGCCGGGGCTCGTCGACGATCTGCGCGGGCTCGCCGCCGATCACCTGGTAGCGGGTGCGCAGGATCTCGTGGCGGGCGGCCACGGCGTCCCAGGCCCGCCAGACGGCGGTCGTATCGAGCGATCCGCGCAGCCGCATCGCCATCGGGACGAGGTATTCGGGGCTGCCGGGGTCGAGCTGGTGCAGCAGCCACAGCCGCCGCTGCCCGAACGACAGCGGCAGCGGCCGCGACCGGTCGGCGGGCGGCACGCCCTGCCTGCGCCGCCGCGCCCCGGCCAGCCTGCGGCGGATCAGGTCGGCCCGCAGCGTTTCGGTGTCCGGTGTGGTCATGGCCCGGGTTCTCCGTGGTAGGCGAGCAGTTCGTCGTGGCTCATCTGTTCGATCTCGGCGCGTACGGCGTCCTCGACCGCGCCGGCCAGGCCCGCCACGGTGGGCGCCTCGAAGAACCTGCGGAAGGAGATCTCCACCTCGAAGGCGTCCCTGACGCTGCCGATGAGGCGGATGGCGGTGATCGAGTCGCCGCCGGCGGCGAAGAAGTCGTCGTGCACGCCCGGGTCGGCGATCCCCGACACGCGCGACCAGAGCTCGGCGACGATCTCCTCGGTTTCCGTTCTGGGCGCCTGGTGGGCGGGGGCGTCGGCCGCGCCCGGCAGGGGCAGGGCGGTCACGTCCACCTTGCCGTTGCGGGTGAGCGGGATCGCGCCGACCAGGATGACGTCGGCGGGGACCATGTGCTCCGGCAGGTGACGGCGGGCGTGCTCGACCAGGTCGGCGACGGTAACGGCGTTGGCAGCGGCATTGGTGTTGACAGCGTTAGCGGCGGCGGCATTGGTGCTGACGGCATTGGTGCTGACGGCATTGGCGGCGGCGCTGGCGGCGGCGTGGGTCATGGCGGTGGGCACGGCGTATCCGGCCAGGCGGGGTGCGCCGGGTTGCCCGTGCGCGACGACGACCGCGTCCCGCACGCCTGGGTGGGCGCGCAGCACGGCGGCGATCTCGCCGGGTTCGATCCGGTGGCCGCGGATCTTGACCTGGTCGTCGGCGCGGCCGTGGAACTCCACCTCGCCGGTCGCGGTACGGCGGGCGAGGTCGCCGGTGCGGTACAGGCGCCCCCCTCCCGCGGCGGGGATGAACCGCTCGGCGGTCAGGCCGGGGCGGCCGAGGTAGCCGCGTGCCAGCCCCGGGCCGCCGACGTGGAGTTCCCCGATGACGCCGTCGGGCACCGGCCGCAGCTCGGCGTCCAGGATGAGCGCGGTCACCCCGGCCATCGGCAGCCCGATCGGCACGGTGCCGTCCACGAGTTCCTCGCCGGGTGGCACGAGGTGGGCGAAGCAGGAGACCGTGGTCTCGGTCGGGCCGTAGGAGTTGATCAGGGGGGTGCCGGGGGCGAGTTCCCGCCATCGGCGTACCAGCTCGGCCGGGAGGGCCTGCCCCGCCACCACCAGCAGGCCGGTGAGCGCCGCCGCCTGCTCCGCGGTGAGCTGATGGGTGAGCAGTTCCAGGTGCGCCGGGGTCATCTTGGCGAACGTGTACGGCGCGGACGCGGCCAGGGCCTTGCCAAGGTCGGCCAGGTCCAGGTCCTCCGGCAGCAGCCGCAGCGTGCGCCCGGACATCAGCGGCTGGAACAGCGCGGGCACCACGAGGTCAAAGGCCGCCGAGGAGAACAACGGCACCTCACCGGAACCGTGCGGATATCCGGCGGTAACGGCGATATATCCGGCCAGAGACCGCTGGCTGACCAGCACCCCCTTGGGACCTCCCGTCGATCCCGAAGTGAAGATGACGTACGCCAGCTGGTCCGGGTCACTCGCGCGCGCGGGAGCCGTGACGGGAAGGCCACCAAGCCGATCGACCCGAACGACGTCAACACCCCCCAGCACCACATCTTCCGGCGCCGTGTCCCCCAGCACCTCGCCGTCAGGCACCTCGCCGTCAGGTCCTGGTGCGGCCAGGAGGATGTGTGCGCCGGCGTTGGATAGCAGGTGGGCCAGGCGGGCGGGTGGGGTGGCAAGGTCCAGGGGGAGGTAGGCCGCGCCGGCCTTCCACACGCCCAGCAGTGCGGGCATCAGGTGCTCGCCTCTCGGGACGCGTACGCCGACGACGGTTTCCGGGCCCGCGCCCCGGTCTCGCAGGAGGTGAGCGATGCCGTTCGCGCGGGCGTCCAGTTCGGCGTAGGTGAGGCGGACGCCGCCGGTCGCGATCGCCACCGCGTCGGGCGTGGCGCGGGCCTGGGCCTCGAAGGAGTCCAGGACCAGGGGCGCTTCCACGGCTGGCGGGCCGGTCAGGATCGTGCCGGTCTCCTGCATGTCGGCGAGGGCCACGAGGGTGTCCTGGTCGGCGGCGAACATGGCGAGCAGCCGTACATACCGGGCGGCGAGGCCCTCGATCGTGGCCCGATCGAAGATGGCGGTGGCGAACTCCAGGCGGCCCAGCAGGGAGCCGTCGGTCACATCCTCGACGTAGCAGGAGAGGTCGAACTTGGCCGCCGGGGAGTCGGGCACGACCTGGGTGGCCGCGAGTTCGTCCAGGTCGACGCGGAGGGAGTCGTCGGTCTGGGAGCCGAACATGACGTCGAACAGCGGCATCCTGGACGGGTCCCGCTCGGCCTGGAGCTCCTCCACCAGCCGCTCGAACGGAAGGTCCTGATTGTCCAGCGCGCCGAGCATCGAACCCCGGACGATCTCGACCAGCTCGGCGAAACTCGCGTCGTGGCCCCACCGCGACCGGATCACCAGCGTGTTGACCAGGAACCCCACCATCCGGTCCACTTCCGGACGGGTACGGCCGCAGACGGCGGTGCCCACCACGACATCCCTGGTGCCACAGTGGCGGCCCAGCAGCGCCTGGAAGGCGGCCAGTAGGACCATGAACAGGGTGGCCTCGTGCTCCTTGCCGAGTTCGCGCAGGCGTTCCGCGACCGGAACGGGCACCCGGAACGGCACCGTGCCACCGGTCCCGCCGCGCGCCTGCGGGCGGGGCCGGTCCAGCGGCAGCCGCATCCGGGGCAGGTCGGCGAGCTGCTCGCGCCAGTAGCCGAGGATGCGCTCGCGCAGGTCGCCGGTCAGCCGGTCGCGCTGCCAGACGGCGTAGTCGGCGTACTGGACCGGAAGCGGCGGCAGCTCCGCCTCGCCGCCTCCGGCGAAGGCGGCATAGAGGGTGCCGAACTCCTCGCCCAGGACGCCGTTGGACCAGGCGTCGCAGGCGATGTGGTGCAGCACCACGACCAGCAGGTGATCGCCCTCGGGCAGCCGGGCCAGCCGCACCCGGACCGGCCACTGGGTGGCCAGGGCGAACGGCGTCTCCGAGACCTCGGCGGCCCACAGCAGGGCGTCGTCGGTGGACAGCTCACGGAACTCGAAGTCGATCGGTCCTGGCTCGTCGACGACCTGCATGGGCTCCTCGTCCACCAGGACGTAGCGAGTGCGCAGCACCTCGTGGCGGGCCACCAGCGCCTCCCAGGCCCGGCGGGTCAGGCCGGGGTCGAGGGACGGCGGCATGCGCATCACGGTGGGCACCAGGTAGTCGGCCCCCTGCGGACCGATGCGATCCAGCACCCAGAGGCGTCGCTGCCCGAACGACAGCGGCAGCGGGCCGCCGCGGGGCACGCGCGGGATCGTGGCCCGCCGCCCGGCGCCCGCCCCGGCCAGCCGTCGCTGGATCATCTCCTCGCGGTCGGCGTCTGTCATGTCCGCCTGCCTTCCTGGGTACGCGCGTCGGCCGCGACCTCCGCGTCGGTGAGCCGGGCCACTTCGGCGCGGATCTCCGCTTCGATCGCCTGCCCGAGCCCGGCGACCGTGGGCCGTTCAAAGATCGTCCGGAACGCCAGGTCCACCTCGAAAACCTCCTGGATTCGCGCGATCAACCGGACGGCCAGAATCGAATGGCCGCCGAGCTGGAAGAAGTCGTCATGGGCGCCCACCCGGCCCAGGCCGAGCAACTCGGCCCACATCTCGGAGAGCAGCCGCTCGGCCGGGGTGGCCGGTTCCTGGTAGACGGCCCCCGCCGACGGCTCCGGAAGCGCCGCCCGATCGACCTTGCCGTTAGGAGTAAGCGGCACCGCGTCGATCCCGACGACCCGCCAGGGCACCATGGGCTCCGGCAACCGCTGCCTCAGCCACTCCAACAGCGCCGCTTCCCCGACCGCCCCAGCCCTCCGGGCCGCAGTGGCCTCCCCGGAACTCGCGGTCGCGGTGGCTTTCCCAGTCCCTGTGGCTTCCCCAGCCGCACCGGATCTCCCAGCCGCCGTGGTTCCTCCGGCAACCCCGGAACTCAAGGTCGCGGTGACCTTCCCAGTCCCTACGGCCTTCCCGGTCGCCCCGGATCTCCCAGCCGCTGTGGTTCCCCCGGACGCCCCGGAACTCACGGTCGCGGTCACCTTGCCGGCCGCCACCGTGTAGCCGATCAGCCTGCCGTTCGTTACCACGACGATCGCCTCCGCGACGTCGGGGTGAGTGGACAGGGTGGCGGCGACCTCGCCGGGCTCGACGCGGTGGCCGCGGATCTTGACCTGGTCGTCCAGACGGCCGAGCAGGTCGAGGTCGCCCGTGGCCGTCATCCGCCCGAGGTCGCCTGAGCGGTACATGCGGGAACCTGGAGGGCCGTAGGGGTCGGGCACGAATCGTTCGGCCGTCAGGGCGGGACGGCCCCGGTAGCCGCGGGCGACGCCGGCGCCGCCGATCATCACCTCGCCGGGCACGCCGCCGGGGCATGGGTCCAGCCACGGGTCGTAGACCCGTACCGAGGCGCCGGGCAAGGCCCGCCCGACGGGCATCGCCGCGCCCGGCGAGCGGGTCGCGTACACCGTGCACGCGACCGTGGTTTCGGTCGGGCCGTACTCGTTGACGAGGGTGGAGCCTGGCGCGGCGGCCAGCCAGCGGGCGGCGAGACCGGCGGCGAGGGCCTCGCCGCCGACGACCAGGACGCCGGTCTTGGGGAGGCGGCCCGCCGGGGAGGAGAGCACGGCCTCCAGGTGTCCCGGGGTCAGCTTCACGAACCCGTAAGGGCCCGCGTCGGCGACCATCCTGCCCAGGGCGGCCGGGTCCAGGCCGGGCGGAAGCAGGCGGACCTCGCCTCCGGCCAGCAGCGGCGCGAACAGCGCGGTCACCGCCATGTCGTAGGCGGCCGAGGACAGCACAGCCGAGCCTCCGGCGGCGTCGTAGCGCTCGGCTGCGTCCCGCAGGTAGCAGGCCAGCGACCGATGGCTGACCTCGACGCCCTTGGGGTGGCCGGTCGAGCCCGAGGTGTAAATCACGTATGCGAGCGTGTCCGGATCCACCACGACCGGCTCCGCCAAGGGCTCAGACCCGCATTCCCCGACGGCGAACACGGGGAGCCGGGCCGCCGTAGCCGCAGATGGCGGCGCGGCCCTCTCCCCCGAAACCGGGTCCACCAAGGCTGGCTCCGCAGAGGGTGAGCCCACCGAACCCGAGCCCGCCGAAGCCGAGTTCACCGAGGAGTCCACCGCAGCCGGGCCCATCGATGCCGGGCCCATCGAAGCCGGGTTTACCGAAGCCGGGTTTACCGAGGAGTTCACTGAGGAGTTCACTGAGGGGTTCGCCGAGGCCGGGTCCGACGTGATGAAAGCGGCCGCGTTGGCGTCGGAGAGCAGGGCTGACCGGCGGGAGGCGGGCCAGGATGGGTCCAGTGGGAGGTAGGCGGCTCCGGCGTACCAGATGCCGAGGAGGGCCGTCAGCAGGTCGGGGGTGCGGTCGAGGCAGACGCCGACGACGCTGTCCGGTGTGGTTCCGAGTCGGCGGAGTCTGCTCGCCACGCGTCTCGCGCGCAGGTCCAGTTCGCGGTAGGACAAGGTTGTGGTGGAACCGGTCACGGCGGGGGCGTCCGGTGTCGCGGCTGCTTGGGCGGCGATGCTTTCGGGTATCGGGCGGGACCACACCGGTGGGGTGATCGGCTCCTGAGGCGCGGGTGCGAGTGCGCCGAGATCGGACAGGCGTGCGCCTGGGGTGGTGGCGACCAGGTCGAGCAGGCGCAGGAAACGCGCGCTCAGCTGGTCGATCGTGTCGCGGTCGAACAAGGCGGTGGCGTAGCCGAACAGGCCGGACAGGGTGCCGTCCGGGTGGTCGTCCAGGTGCAGGTCGAGGTCGAACTTGGTGACCGCGCCGTCCAGGACGACGGGGGTCGCGCCGGGGGCTCCGGTCCAGGTGTCGTGCTCCAGGGCGAACATCACGTCGAACAGCGGGTGCCGGGACAGGTCCCGGTCGGTGGCCAGTTCCTCGACGAGGGTTTCGAACGGCATGTCCTGGTGCTGGAGGGCGTCGGTCACCGTGCGGCGGGCCGCCGCCAGCAGGTCGGTGAAGGCGGGGTCGCCGGACAGGTCGCCCCGGAGCACGAGCGTGTTGACCGTGCAGCCGACCAGTCCGGCCAGGTCGGGGTGGTCCCGGCCGGCGACGGGTGTGCCGACCGCGATGTCCCGGGCTCCACTCTGGCGGGCCAGCAGCACCTGGAAGGCGGTGAGGAGCGTGACGAACAGGGTCGTGCCCTCCCGCCGGGCGAGCTCCCGCAGGGCCCGCGCGGTCGGCTCGGGCACCTGGAAGCCGACTCCGTCCCCGGCCCAGTCCCGTACGCGCGGCCGGGGCCGGTCCAGCGCGAGCGGCAGCGCCTCCAGCCGGGCCAGGCGCTCGCGCCAGTAGGCGAGCGAGGCCGTGTCCGCCTGCCCGGCCTGCCAGGCGGTGTAGTCGCCGTACTGGAGGCGGGGCGCGGGCAGGTCCTCCCCGTCCTGGTAGAGGGCGGTGAACTCGCTGGTCAGCAGGCCGGTGGACCAGCCGTCGCAGGCGATATGGTGCAGGACGGCGACCATCAGGCAGTCCTCGCCCGGGGTGCGGAGCAGCAGGATCCTGATCGGCCACTCCCCGGCCAGGTCGAAGGGCCGCCGCGCCGCCGCCACCGCCAGCCGCGACGCGTCCTCTTCATCGGCCGCGTCGACGACCTCGAAGGGCACGGGTCCGGCGGGGTCGACTTCCTGGCGGGGTTCGCCGTCCGCCGTCACGTAGCGGGTACGCAGGATCTCGTGGCGGGCCACGATCCGCGACCAGGCCGCGCGAACGGCCTCCGCGTCGATCGGCCCGGACAGCCGGACCGCCATCGGAACCAGGTATTCCGGGCTCTCCGGGGTGAGCCGGTCCAGCACCCACAACCGCCGTTGCGCGGGCGAAAGAGGCATAGGGAGACCACGGTCGGCGAGCGGAATCGCGTCCAGGCCGGGCCTGGCGGCGAAGCCACCAGGAGCACCAGCCGGGGCACCGACGAGGGTTCCATTGGGGGCTGGAGCCGACAGGCTCGCGATGATCCTGGCGACGCCTTCGACGGTGGGATGGTCGAAGACGGCGCGCATCGGGACGGCCACGCCGAAGGTTTCCCGCAGCCGGGCGATCATGCGGACCACCAGGATGGAATGGCCGCCGAGCCCGAAGAAGTCGTCGGTGAGGCCAGGCTGGACGCCGAGCGTCTCCGCCCAGATCTCGGCCGTGCGCCGCTCGACCGGGGTACGCGGCGCGCGCCGGGCCGCGACGTGCGGCTCCTCCGGTTCCGGCAGCGCCTTGCGATCGACCTTGCCGTTGGCGTTCAGCGGGATCGCGTCGATCCGGGCGAACCGGGCGGGCACCAGGTAGTCCGGCAGCCGCTCCCCGCACCAGGCGGCCAGATCAGGATTGGGATCGCTCGCCGCGGGCACCCAGTAGGCGACCAGCGTCTCGCCCTTCGCCAGGACGAGCGCCTCGCGCACCTCCGGATGGGCCGTCAGCACGGCCTGGATCTCCCCCGGTTCGATCCGGTACGCGCGGATCTTGATCTGGTCGTCGGTACGCCCGAGGAAGTCCACGTCACCGCCAGGACGAACCCGGCCGAGGTCGCCGGTGCGGTACAGGCGCGACCCCGCGCGGCCGTACGGGTCGGGCACGAACCGCTCCGCCGTGCGGGACGGCATGCGGTTGTAGCCGCGGGCGACGCCGTCCCCGCCGATGTAGATCTCCCCGATCACCCCTACCGGGACGGGCTCGAGCCAGGCGTCCAGGACGTACATCGTGGTGTTGGGGATCGGGCGGCCGATCGGCACCAGGTCGCCGTCCACCGGGCCGGCCACGGTGTAGGTGCTGTTGGCGACGGAGATCTCGGTGGGGCCGTACTCGTTGAGCAGCCGGGTGGCGCCGGCCCTGGCCGTCCAGCGGTCCAGCACGCCGGCCGGAAAGGCGTCCGCGCCGACCGCCAGCAGCTCGGCGAGCCCGGCCGCCCGGTCGGGGTCGAGCTGGTGGGTGAGCAGCTCCAGGTGGCCGGGGGTGAGCTTGACGAAGCTGTAGGGGGCGGCGTCGGCGAGCAGCCCGCCCAGCGCGCCGGGCTCGGGGTCGGGTGGCAGCAGGTGCACCCGCTGGCCCAGCATCAGCGGGGTGAACAGGTTGGGCACCACCATGTCGAACGCGATCGAGGAGAACAGCGGCGCGCCGCCGCAGCCGTGGGCGGCGTAGCCCTCCACCGCCCACCACAGGTAGTTGGCCAGGCCACGATGCCCGATCAGGACGCCTTTGGGGCGGCCGGTGGAACCCGAGGTGTAGATCACGTACGCGAGGCCGTCCAGGTCGGCCCGGCCGGGCGGGCGGCCGGTGGGGAGGTCGTCCCAGTCGGGCGCGGTGATCAGCGTGCCGTCCCAGCCCGCCGCCCGCAGCGCCGCGCCGTACGCCGGTTCGGCGATCAGGATCCTGGCCCCCGCGTCGGCCAGCAGCGCGGCCTGGCGTTCGGCCGGGTGGGCGGGCTCCAGCGGGGTGTAGGCGGCGCCCGCCTTCCACACCCCGAGCAGCGCGGGCAGCAGGTCGTGGCCCCGGTCCAGGCAGACGCCGACGACCGACTCGGGCCCGGCGCCGAGGTCGCGCAGCAGCCACGCGGCCTGGTTGGCGCGCGCGTCGAGCTGCGCGTAGGTGCGGCGGGAGCCGTCCCAGGCAGAGACTGCGAGGGTGTCGGGCAGCAGCCGGGCCGTCTCCTCGATCACCTCCAGGGCGCTGACCTCGGGCCGGATCAGCGCGGTGGCGTTCCACTCGCCGAGCAGCCGGTCCCGCTCGCCGTCCGGCAGGCGGGCCGCGAGGGCGTCGCCGTCCGGGTCTGCCGCCATCGCGGTCAGCACCGCCTCGTACATCCCGGCCAGCCGCCCGGCGTCGGCCCGGCCGAGCACCTCGGGGCGTGAGGTCAGCGTCAGCAGGCCCGCCAGGACGGTCACCGACAGCGGGAACTCGTTCGGGCTGAGGTCGATGCTGCCCGGCAGGTCCACCAGGCCGGTGTCGACGACGGTGAAGTCCAGGTAGTTGAAGTAGATCTCGACCAGCTGCCGCCCGCCCGCCAGCTCGCGCTGGATCGCGGGCAGCGGGAAGCGCCGGTGCGGCCACATCGCGGTCTCGGCGGCGAACACCTCCCGGGTCAGCTCGCGCCAGGTCGCCGCGCCGGGCCGGTGCGGGAACGGGACGGTGTTGATGAACATCCCGTAGACGCGGTCGGCGTCCAGCACCTCGGGCCGGGTGTCGCAGACCAGCCCGGTGTGGACGGCGTCCTCGTGGGTGAGCTGGGACAGCACCTTCAGGTGCGCGGCCAGCAGCACGCTCTTGAGCGGTGTCCCCGCCGCCGCCGCCAGCCGGGCCAGCCCGGCGTGCAGCGCGTAGAGCGGGACCGCCACCTGGTACGGCTCCCGCCCGCCCGCCGGGTCGGCCCAGGCGGCGGGTACGGCCAGCCGGGCGTGATCCCGTACGACACCGGTCCAGTACGCCCGCGCGTCCGGATCCTCCAGGGTGGCGCGCTCGGCGGCGACGAAGTCGGCGTAGCGGAGCTCCGGCGTCGCGCGCGGCGGCACGGGCAGGCCGTCGCGCAGCGCGCGGTAGCAGTCGAGGAGCTCCATCAGCAAGGAGTGGTAGCTCCAGCCTTCCAGGATGGCGTGGCATTCGGTCATCGACAGCCGCCAGACGCCGTCGGTGAGGCGGTGCGCGGAGACGCGCAGCAGCGGCGGGGCCGCGAGGTCGAACAGCGTTTGGCGTTCTTCGGCGAGGAAGGCCGCGATCTTGGCGTCCTGGTCCGGGTCGCCGCGCAGGTCGTGTACGCCGACGGCCATGTCGGCGTGGTCGTGGACGAGCTGGAGCGGCTCGGCGTACCCGGTCAGGTCGATGGAGGTGCGCAGCACCTCGTGCCTGGCCACGACGATCGCGGCCGCCTCCCGGAAGGCCGGCGCGGAGAAGGGGACGGAGAAGGGGACCTCGTCGCGGAGGCTGAAGCTGGTGACGTTGTGGTAGTTGCGTACCTCGGGGTCGGCGAGCATCTCGTAGACCATTCCGGCCTGGACTCGCGACAGCGGGTAGGCGTCGGTCACGCCCGGGGGGAGGCGTTCGCGGTCGGCGGCGGAGATGAGGCTGAACGGCGGGATCGGAGTGAAGGCGTCGGGGGCGTGGCGTCCGGCGGTGTGGGCGGCGAGTCCGGCGACGGTGCGGTGCTCGAACACGTCCCGGACGGCGACGTCGAAGCCTTCGGCGCGCAGGGCTCCGGCGAGCGCGACCGCGCGCAGGGAGTCGCCGCCGAGGTCGAAGAAGTCGTCCGCGGTGCCGACCGTGTCGCGCTTGAGCACGTCCTGCCAGACCGCGGCCATGCGACGCTCGGCGGGGGTGGCGGGCGCGACGAATCCGTCCTCGCGGTCGCCGCCGGGAGGCGGGAGCGCCGCCACGGCGAGCTTGCCGGTAGAGGTGAGGGGCAGGGCGTCCAGAAACACCACGGCCGAGGGCACCATGTACGGCGGGAGGGTTTCGCGCAGGAACTCGCGCACCCCGGCTGCGGTGGCGGCCCCCTGCCCGGTGGCGGAGGCTCCTGGTCCGGCGGTGGCGGCTCCGGGTCCGGCGGGGACGGCGTAGGCGACCAGGCGGCGGGCGCCGGGAACGTCCTCGCGGGCGATCACGGCCGCGTCCGCGACGCCGGGGCAGGTCAGCAGGGCGGCGCGGATCTCGCCGGGTTCCACCCGGTAGCCCCTGATCTTCACCTGGTGGTCGGTGCGGCCGAGGAACTCCAGGTCGCCGGCGTGCGTCCAGCGGGCCAGGTCGCCGGTGCGGTAGAGGCGGGCGCCCGCCGGGCCGTACGGGTCGGGGAGGAAGCGGGAGGCGGTGAGTCCCGGCCGACCGAGGTAGCCCCGGGCCACGCCGGCCCCGCCCACGTAGAGTTCGCCCGCGACGCCGGGCGGGGCCAGGTCGCCGAACGCGTCCACGACGTAGGCGCGCAGGTCGGCCAGGGGCCGCCCGATCGGGCTGCCGGTCAGGCCGGAGGTGACGGTCTGGTGGGTGACGTGGACGGTGGTCTCGGTGATCCCGTACATGTTGACGAACTCGACGCCCGGCCAGTCGGGCAGGGCGGCCACGTCCAGGCGCTCGCCGCCGAAGACGACCAGGCGCGGCCGGTGGGCGGCGGCGCGGGCGAGCGCGGCGAAGGCCGACGGGGTCTGGTTGAGCACGGTGACCCGCTCGGCGGCCAGCAGCGCGGCGAACGCCTCCGGCTCGCGGGCGACGGCCTGCGGCACGACGACCAGCCGCCCGCCGTGAGCGAGGGCGCCCCACATCTCCCACACCGAGAAGTCGAAGGCGAAGGAGTGGAACATCGTCCAGACGTCGCTCGGGCCGAAGCGGAACCGCTCCCGGTCGGCGGTGAACAGCCGGGCCAGGTTGGCGTGCGTCACGAGCACACCCTTGGGCTGGCCGGTGGAGCCCGAGGTGTAGATCACGTACGCCAGCCGGTCGTGCTCGCCCGCCGGTTCCGGGTCGCGGTCGTTCCCACCCAGACCGACACCCTGATCGGCGCGCTGATCGACGCCCTGATCGTCGAAGCTCTGGTCGAGCCGGAGTTGGCGGCCTGGGACCAGAGGCGCGTGGGCCTCCGCTGTGACGACCAGGTCGATCCCCGCGTCGGCCACGATGAGGCGCAGCCGGTCGGCCGGATAGGCCGGGTCGAGCGGGACGTAGGCGCCGCCGGACTTGGCCACCGAGAGCAGGGCCACCACCAGGTCCGCGCCCCGCTCCAGGCAGACGCCGACCCGCGTCTCGGGGCGTACGCCTTCGGCGCGCAGGCGGTGCGCCAGGCGGTTGGCGCGGGCGTTCAGTTCGCCGTAGGTCAGCCGGTCGGTCCCGGCGACCAGCGCGATCCGGCCGGGCGCCCGGCGGGCGTGCTCCTCGAAGCGGCTCACCACGTCGGAGGTGCGCTCCTCGGCGGGCGCGCCGCTCCAGCGCAGCAGTTCGGCCCGGCCTGCCTCGTCCAGGATGGGCAGCTCGCTCAGCCGGGCCAGCGGTTCGGCGGCGACCGCGCCGAGCAGGCGGGTGAAGCGGCGGGCGAAGCCTTCGGCGGTGGCGGCGTCGAACAGGGCGGTGGCGTACTCGACGGCCCCGAGCAGGGAGCCGTCCCTGCGGCGGTGCAGGGTGAGCTGGAGGTCGAACTTGGCGGTCACCGAGGCCACCGCGACCGGCTCGGGACCCGCGTGGCTGCTGCCATTCCCGTGGGCTTCCCTGCCGCCTTCCTCGTGTGCTTCCTCGTAGGCGAAAACATGCTGGAACACCGGGTTGCGGGACAGGTCGCGGTCCGCGCCGAGCGCGTCCACCAGGCGTTCGAAGGGGAGCTCCTGGTGGGCGAACGCGCCGAGCGCCGTCTCCCTGACCCGGTCCAGCAGCTCGGCGAAGGCCGGATCGCCGCCCAGGTCGGCGCGCAATGCCAGCAGGTTGACGAAGGAGCCGACCACGCCGTCCAGCTCCGGCCGGGTCCTGCCCGTGACGGGGGTTCCCGCCACGACGTCCCGCTGTCCCGCGTACCGGCCCAGGAGCAGGAGGAACACGGCGAGCATCGTCATGTACGGCGTCGCGCCGCGAGCCCGCCCCGCCGCGGTGGCCGCCTCGGCGACTGCGGCGGGGACCTCGAAGACGGTCATCGCGCCCGAGGCGTCGCGGCGGGCGGGCCTGGGCCGGTCCGCCGGTAGCTCCACCGGGGTGAGGTCGGCGAGCCTGGCCCGCCAGTAGTCCAGATCGCGGCCTTCGGTGGGACGCGCGGCCTGCCAGGCGGCGAAGTCGGCGTACTGCACGGCGGGAGGGGGCGGCAGCGGCGTACCGGCCAGGAGCGCGGCCAGTTCCTTGCCGAGGATGCCCAGCGACCAGCCGTCGCAGGCGATGTGGTGAACGGTCAGCGCCAGCAGCGGCCCGTCCGGCGCGGGCCGCCGCAGCAGCAGCGCCCGCCACGGCCGTTCGGCCAGGTCGAAGCCGCGCCAGACCTCCTTGCCGATCGCCTCGCTCACGTCCTCGCCGTCCAGATCGGCGCAGGTCAGTTCGACCGGGGCGGGCGGGTCGATCACCTGGCGGGGTTCGCCGTCGGCCGTCACGTAGCGGGTGCGCAGGATTTCGTGGCGGGCCACCAGCGCGGACAGGGCGCGGCGTACGGTGTCGGGGTCCTGGTGGGCGGGCAGGCGCAGGACTAGCGGAACCGCGTACTCGCCGGTGCCAGGGGAGAGCCGGTCCAGGAACCACAGGCGGCGCTGCGCGGGTGACAGCGGCAGGGGCAGGGCGCGGTCGGCGCGGGGCAGCGTACGCCCGCTGCGCTGGGTCCCGCCGAGGCGGCGTTCCAGCAGCTCGCGCCGGAGTGCGGCCGAACGCGAAACACCGCGCGCCTCGGCTGCGTCCCGTATGTCGCGTGTGCCATTAATAGGTATGTCGCGGGTCATCGCGGCCCTCCTCGGGAGAGCAGCCGCTCCACCTCGGCGTCGGAAAGTCCGTCGATCTGCGCCGTCATCTCGTCCTCGACGGCCCGCGCCAGGCGGGCCACCGTGGTGGCCTCGAACAGCACGCGCAGCGGCAGGTCCACGTCGAACTCCTCGATCAGGCGATGGTGCACGCGGAGCGCGAGCAGCGAGTGGCCGCCCAGCGCGAAGAAGTCCTGGTGGACGCCGGGTTCGACGCCCAGCAGCCCGGCCCAGATGGCGGCGACCAGCTTCTCCGCCGCGGTGCCCGGCGGTTCGTCGCCTTCGGGCTGGATCGTCCCGGCGGATGGCAGGGCACGGCGGTCGAGCTTGCCGTTGGGGCCGAGCGGGAGCCGGTCGAGGCGAATCCAGGTGGCGGGCACCTGGTAGGCGGGCAGCCGCCGCCCGCAGTGCCGGATCAGGTCGTCGCTGGCCGGCGGCTCGCCGGTCCTGGGCACGTAGTAGGCGATCAAACGGTCCCGCTCGCCCACGACGACGACCTCACGTACGGCGGGGTGAGTGGCGGCCACTGCCGCAATCTCGGCGGGTTCGATCCGGAATCCGCGGATCTTGATCTGGTCGTCGGCGCGGCCGAGGAACTCCAGGTCGCCCTGGGGGGTCCAGCGCACGATGTCGCCGGTGCGGTAAAGCCGTTCGCCGGAGCGGCCAGGGTCGGGCACGAAACGTTCGGCGGTCAGCCCCGGCCGATTCACGTATCCGCGCGCGGTTCCCGCTCCTCCGGCCAGCAACTCGCCCGGCACGCCAATGGGAACCGGCTCGCCGTCGCCATCCACCACCAAGGCGCGCATGTTGTCGATCGGTACGCCGATGGGAACCGGGTCGCGATCCGCAGTCTGATGAAAGGTGACATCCACCGCGAGCTCGGTGGGCCCATAGAGGTTGTGCAGACGCGCCGAACTCGCTTCCCGGAAGCGCCGCACGGTGACAGCGGTGAGCGCCTCACCGCTACAGAACACCTCCCTGACCCCGCCCGGCAAGCGAGCTTCCACGTCGAGGAACGCATCCAGCATCGACGGAACAAAATGCAGGTGCGTGACCCGCTCCTCCTCCGCCAAAGCGGCCAGCCCGCGCGCGTCCCGGTGCAACCCCGGCGGAGCAGTCACAAGGGCAGCTCCAGTGATGAGCGGCCAGAAGAACTCCCAAACCGAAACATCGAAGGTGAACGGCGTCTTCTGCAACACCCGATCCCCCGGCCCCAGCCCGTAGGCCCGCTGCATCCACCGCAGCCGATTCACGATCGCCGCATGCTCCACCATCACCCCCTTGGGAGTCCCGGTGGACCCGGAGGTGTAAATGACATACGCGAGACCCCGAACATCCGCCTCCGGCAGGCCGCCGACCCCGTCGATCTGCTGGTCTTGGGGATCGAGCTCGGGTACGGCCAAGGCCAGCAGGTCAGGCCGGTCGATCTCCTGGCCGTCGGGATCGATGCTGGGTACAGCCGAAGCCAGCAGGCCGGACTCGTCGATCTCCTGGTCCTGGGGATCAATGCTGGGTACAGCCGAAGGCAACAGGCCGGGCCGGTCGATCCGCTGGTTTTCGAGATCGATGCTGGGTACAGCCGAAGGCAGCAGGCCGGACTCGTCGATCCCCTTGTTTCGGCGATCGACGACGGGTACAGCCGAAGGCACTAGGCCACGCCAGTCGATCTCCTGGTCTTCGGGATCGAGGGTAGGTACAGCCGAAGGCAGCAGATCGGGACGGTCGGTGATGACGGCGGCTGCGCTGGTGTCGGTGATCAGCCAGGCCAGTCGCTCGTGGGGATCCTCGGGGTCGAGAGGGAGGTAGGCGGCTCCGGCTTTGAGCACGGCGAGCAGGGCGACCACCAGGCTGGGGCCACGCTCCAGGCAGACTCCGGCAATCTCGCCCCTGCCCACCCCTGCCGCGCGCAACCGAGCTGCCAACCTGGTCGCCCGCACATCCAGCTCGGCATACGTGATCGAGCCGGAAGGGGAGAGGATGGCGACGGCGTCCGGGGTGGCGCGGGTCTGGGCGGCCACGAGCTCGTGCAGGCAGGCGGGCGGGTCCTGGACAGCGGGTCCGCTCCCCCACTCGGCCAACGACCGCCGCTCCTCCGGCCCGAGGATGGCCAGCCGGGAGATCGGCACCTCGCCGGTCGCGTCGGTCGCGTCAGTCGCGTCAGGATGGCCGGTGAGAGCGTCGAGGAGCAGAGTGAAGCGTTCGGCGAAACGCTGGATCGTCGCCCGGTCGAACAGCGCGGTGGCGTACTCGAACCGGCAGTTCAGGGTTCCGTCCGGGCGGAGGCGCAGCATCAGAGTGAGGTCGGCTTTCGCGGTCTGCCAGGCCGACAGCGCATCGTCGCCGGTGTCCGTGCCGGGATCGTCGCCGGTTTGGAGGTCGAACAGGACGCCCACCAGTGGCGTACGGGACAGGTCCCGCTCGGGCCGCAACTCGTCCACCAGCCGCTCGAAGGGAAGGTCCCGGTGCGCGAACGCCTCCAGGGCGACGGTCCTGACCCGCTCCAGCAACTCGGAGAACGCCGGATCGCCGCCGAGGTCGGCGCGCAGCACGAGCGTGTTGACGAAGAATCCGGCCATGTCGTCGAGCTCGGGCCGGTCCCGCCCATCCACGGGCACCCCAACGGCCAGATCGGTGCGGCCAGTGTGCCGGGCCAGGAACACATAGAACGCCGCCAGCAGCGTCATGAACGGCGTCGCCCCCGCCCGCCGCCCACGCTCGACCAACTCCCCGGCCGCGACCTCAAACCCGAACATCGCCCCGCGAGGATCGCGCACAGCGGGCCTGTGCCGATCCCCAGGCAGATCAAAAGCCTCAACCCCGGCCAGCCGCTCCCGCCAGAACGCAATCAGCCCAGCCAGCCGCTCCCCATCGAACACCCGCCGCTGCCAGTCGGCGAAGTCCACGTATCCCAAACGACCGGAACCACGGGCAAGAACACCAGACCCACCGACTCCTTCACCTGCCGCGACCTCGCCAGAACCACGGCCAAGAAGGCCGGACCCACCAACCCCCTCACCCCTCATCACGGCCTCGCCGGAACCACGGGCAAGAACACCAGACCCACCAGCTCCTTCACCTGCCGCGACCTCGCCAGAACCACGGCCAAGAAGGCCGGACCCACCAACCCCCTCACCCCTCATCACGGCCTCGCCGGAATCACGGGCGAGGACGCCGGGCCCGCCGGCTCCCTCACCTGTCGTGGTCTCTCTTGGATCGTTGGCGAGGAGGTCTGGGGCCTGGAGGTCGCGGGCGAGGATGGTTAGGGTTCGGGCGTCGCAGGCGATGTGGTGGATGGTCAGGGCGAGGAGGTTCTCGCCGTTGGGTAGGTGGATCAGGAGGGCTCGCCAGATCGGGCCGGTGGCGAGGTTGAAGCCGTCCGCCAGGAGTCCTGCCACCAGGGCGGCGACTTCTGTGGCTGATTCGGCGGATGCCTCGGTTAGGGGGACCTCGGTGTGGGTGTCGACGATTGCGTGTGGTTCGCCGTCGGTTGCGAGATAGCGGGTGCGCAGGACGTCGTGGCGGTGGGTCAGGGCGGCCAGGCGGGGGCGTTCCTGGCCGGGGGCGGGGATGATGAGGGGCACCACGTACTCGGGGCTGCCGGGGGTGAGGCGGTCCAGGAACCATAGGCGGCGCTGGCCGAAGGAGAGTGGGGCCGGGCCGGTGGAGGTGCGGGGGGTCAGCGGGGGCGGGGTTGCGGCGGCGGGGCCTTCCAGGTAGCGGGCCTGTGCGCGGACGGTGGTGGCGGCGAACAGTTCGGGGAGGTCCACCTCGCGGCCGGTGGCCTCGCGGAGGCGTGCCGCCAGCCTGGCCACTAGCAGCGAGTGCCCGCCGAGCTGGAAGAAGTCGTCCTCGGCGGCGGGGGAAACGTCCAGGAGGCCCTGCCAGACCTCGGCGACCAGCCGTTCCGTGGCTGTACGCGGAGGCGTCGCCGTCTCCTGCGGTAGGGGAAGCGGGAGCGCGGTCAGAGCGGCGCGGTCGATCTTGCCGCTGGTCGTCAGCGGGAAGTCGGCCACTTCGACGAGGATCGAGGGGATAAGCGGGTCCGGGAGGCGGGAGCGTAGGTCCTCGCGGAGTGCGGCGGGCGTGACCGGCGTGCGGGTGGTGAGGTGGGCGACGAGCCGGGCCGCCCCGGACGGCAGCCGGTGGGCGCTCACGACGGCCCCGCGCACCGCAGGGTGGGCGAGCAGCGCTGCCTCTACCTCGCCGGGCTCCACCCGGACACCGTTGATCTTGATTTGGTGGTCGGTCCTGCCGAGGAACTCCAGCTTTCCCGCGCTGGTCCAGCGGGCGACGTCGCCTGTGCGGTAGAGGCGTTCGCCTGGTCGGAAAGGATCCGGTACGAACCGTTCGGCTGTGAGGCCGGGACGTCCCGCGTAGCCGCGCGCGAGGCCGACTCCCCCGGCGTACAACTCCCCGGGGACTCCGACCGGGGCGCGCGTGCCGTCGGCGAGGACCAGGACGCGCAGATTGTCGATCGGTGTGCCGATGGGGACGGCGCCCTTCTCGGCGCCGACCGGGTGGCAGGTGACGTCGATGGAGCACTCGGTCGGGCCGTAGGTGTTGTGCATCTGCGCCCGGGTCAGCGCCTGTACCCGCGCACACAGGTCGGCGTGCAGCGCCTCGCCCGCGCAGAACAGCAGCCGCAGCGCCCCGCATCGCTCCCAGCCGGGCTCCTCGACCAGCAGCCGCAGCAGCGCGGGCACCACCTGCAGCACGGTCACGCCGTGGTCGCCGACGGCGCGCACCAAGGCGGCGGGGTCGCGCTCCGCGCCGTCCTCCGCGAGGACCACGGTCGCGCCGCTGACCAGGGGCGCGAAGAACTCCCACCCGGCCGCGTCGAACGTCAGCGGCGTCTTCTGCAACACCCGGTCACCGGGACCGAGACCGTGTTCCCGCACGGTCCACAGGACCCGGTTGGCAATACCGGCGTGGGTGATGACGACGCCCTTGGGCCGGCCGGTCGAACCGGAGGTGTGCATCACGTAGGCGGCGTTGTCAGCGTGGACCTCGGGCGGATCGAACACACCAATCCCACTGACGTCGATGACGGTAGCGACGTCGGTGATGTCGGTGATGTCGGTGATGTCGCTGACCTCGGAGACCTCGGAGACCTCGGAGACGTCGTCGAGGTCGTCGATCAGGACGAGGTGGCGCCCGCGTGCTGGAATCCGGTCTGCGAGGTCGCGGGAGGTGACCACCACGTCCACCCCGGCGAGCACCGCGTCCAGCCAGGCGGCGGGATGGCCGGGATCGACCGGCAGGTACGCGCCGCCGGCCTTCCAGATCGCGAGCAGCGCGGCGGGCAACCGGGGCCCCCGGCGCAGACACACCGCGACCGGCGTCTCCAGGCCGACGCCAGCCGCGCACAACCGATGGGCGAGGTCGTCGGCGTCGGCTTCCAGCTCCGCGTAGGTCAGCTCGCGCCCGCCGCCCACCACGGCCACCGCGCCTGGGGTACGCCGGACCTGCTCGGCGACCAGTTCGTGCAACGGCGGCGAGACACCCACGACCGGTCCCTCTTCACAAGACCGGACCAACCGTTCTTCACCCGGCGCGGCCATCGCGAGCCCCGCGCCCCTGACCGGTCCTTCCTCCCAGGACCGGGGCAGCCGCTCCGAACCCGGCGCGGGCTCCGCACCCGTGACTGGCCCTTCCTCCCAGGACTGCAGCAGCCGCTCCTCACCTGGCGCCGTCATCGCGAGTTCCGTGACCGGCCGGTCAGGTTCGGCGAGGACGCCGTCGAGCAGGCGCAGCAAGTGGTCGCTCATCCGCGTGATGGTGGCCTCGTCGAACAGGTCGGCCGCGTACTCGAAGGTGAGCCGGATGCCGCCGTTCTCCTCGATCATGTGGAGCGTCAGGTCCAGCTGGGAGCCCCGGCGGGTGACGTCCAGCGGGACCGCCTCGCCGATCGGCGGCAGCGCTCCGGCCTCGGCGGGCATGTTGTAGGCGAGGCGTACCAGCGGCGGCGCGGACGGGTCGTGGTCGCTGCGCAGCTCGCGTACAAGCCGTTCAAAGGGCACGTTCTGATGCCGCATCGCGCCGATCAGCGCGTCCCTGACCCGCTCAAGCACGGTACGGAAAGCCGGACGCCCGCCAAGGTCGACGCGGACCACCACCATGTTGGCGAACATGCCGACCAGGTTGTGCAGCTCGGGCTCGGTCCGCCCGGAGACGAAGCTGCCGACCGCGATATCGGCGACCCCCGTATAACGGTGCAACAGCACGCAGTACAGGCCAAGCACGGTCATGTACGGCGTCGCCCCCGCCGCCCGCCCGATCTCGCCGAGCGCCCGCACTCGCTCCGGATCGAGCAGGACCTGGAGCGAATGCCCCTCATAGGTCGGCCTGGCCGGGCGGCGCCGGTCAGCGGGGAGTTCGAGCGGTTCCAGCCCGGCGAGCCGCTGGCGCCAATAGCCGAGATCGGCGTCCAGACCGCCGCCCGCCAGCTGCTCGCGCTGCCACTGGGCGTAGTCGGCGTACCCGACCGGCAGTTCGGGGGCGGGTTCGAGGGCCGCGAGCTCGCGCAGGATCAGGGTCAGCGAGGTGCCGTCCACGGCGATGTGGTGGGCGGCGATGACCAGCACGTGGTCGCCCTCGCCGAGCCGGATCAGCTCCACCCGCCACAGCGGCCCTTGGTCGAGCCGGTAGGGGCGGGCACCGGTCTCGTACGCGCGCTGGTAGGCCAGCCGTTCCGCAGCGGCGGGCTCGGCGCGAGAAAGATCCACCAGCGGGATCTCCACCGGGACTGAGGCCGCGATCCGCATGACGGGCTCGCCGTCGCGCTCCGCCACGGTCATCCGCATCGCGTCGTGCCGGGCCACGATCGCGGCCAGCCGCCGCCGGATCTCGGCCAGGTCCACGTCCATCCGCAGCCGCCCGGCGATGACCAGGTTGAACAGCGGCACGTCGCCGGCCAGCCGGTCCATCAGCCAGACGCGTTCCTGGGCGGGCGAGAGCCGTACCGGGCCGTCGTCTTCGCGGCGGGGGACGCGGCCGCGCGGCGGGCCCGCGGAACCGGCCGCCAGGCGGGCCAGCAGGCGGCGCTTGACCTCCGACATCGGCGCTTCGATCATCAGCGGTTCACCGCCCGTACGGCGAGCAGGTCGGCGGCGATGGAGCCGGTGAGGCGGCGGCGGGACGCGGTGAAGAAGGAGTGGTCGCCGGCCAGCACCCGCAGGGTGAACTCGCCGCTCGTCTCGGCCCGCCAGGCGGCCAGCTCTGGCACGGTGACGCTCGGGTCGGCGGCGCCGCCGAAGACGGTCACGGGAACCGTCAGGGGCGGTTCGGCGCGGCGCGTCCAGGTCTCGAACACCTCGTAGTCGGCGCGTACGCCGGTCTCGAACATGGAGAAAAGACCCGGGTCGGCGAGGATCGCGTCCGGGATGACCCCCAGGCCGCGCAGGTGCGCGGTCAGCTGCTCGGTCGGCAGCCGGTGCACCAGCGTCGGCTCGACCAGGGCCGGGGCGGGGAAGGCGAAGACGGCGAGCAGTTCGGGCGGGCGCCGTCCCGACCTGGCCAGGAACGCGGCCAGCTCCCAGGCGACGAGAGCCCCCGAGCAGTAGCCGAGCAGCGCGTACGGCCGGGCGAGGTCGTCGGCCAGACCTTCGGCGAGGGCGGGAACGAGCTCGTCCATCCGCAGGTACGGCTTTTCGCGGAGGCGGCTCTCGCGCGCCGGGAATCGTACCCCGCACAGGTCGATCTCCGGGGGCAGGTCGTCGGCCCAGTCGCGGAAGGTCGCGCCGCCGCCCCCCGCGTGCGGGAAGCAGATCAGCCGGATCGCGCCGTCTCCGGCCGGGCGGAATCGGGCCAGCCAGGGGTTCCTCGGGTCGGTCACGGCTTCTCCTCCAGCGTCCGGTCCTGCGGCGTCCGGTGGGCCGCGACTTCCGGCGACCGGCTCATGGCGTGCACGGTCGGATGGTCGAAGGCCCAGCTCAGCGGCAGCTCGACGGCCAGCTCCGCGGACAGCCGCCCGACCAGTACGGGCGCGAGCAGGCTGTGCCCGCCGACATCGAAGAAGTCGTCGTGCCCACCGACGTCACGGCCGAGCACCTCGGCCCAGACGGCGGCGATCCGCCGTTCCAGCGGGGTGGCGGGGACGGCTTGGACGGGTTCCTGGGCGGGAAGGGGGTCCTCGGCCAGGGAGCGGCGGTCGATCTTGCCGGTGGCGGTGCGGGGCAACTCGTCGCGGAGCACGACCTGGGCAGGGATCAGATGCGCGGGCAGCCGAGCGGCCAGGGCCCGCCGCAGCCCGTCCGGGGTGCAGCTCCCAGCCGGCACAACATACGCGACGAGCCTGTGCCCGATGTCTTCGTGCCCGACGTTTCCGTCGCCGGCGTTTACGTGCCCGCTGCTTTCGTGCCCAGCGTCTTTGTGTCCGGCGACTTCGTGTCTGGCGGCCTCCGGCACGGCCACGACGGCGGCTTGGGCCACCTCGGGGAGTTCTTCGAGGACGGTTTCCACCTCGCCTGGTTCGACCCGCACTCCGCGGATCTTGACTTGGTGGTCGGCCCGGCCGAGCAGCTCTACCTGCCCGTCGGTACGAACCCTGGCCAGGTCGCCGGTGCGGTAGAGGCGCTGTCCCGATCCCGCCGGGTCCGGGAGGAAACGTTCGGCGGTCAGTGCGGGCCGTCCCAGGTAGCCCCGGGCCAGGCAGGCGCCGCCGACGTACAGCTCGCCGGGAACGCCCATCGGCATGGGGTTTCCCCGCCGGTCGAGCACGCAGGCCCGGACGCCCGCGATCGGCCGCCCGACCGGGACGCTGCTCGCCGTCCCCGGCTCGCCCGTGGTGCCATCCGGACAGAGGGCGTCCCAGGCTTCGGACGCGCCGTACAGGTTGACCAGGGCGCGGCCCGGCATGACCTCGCGGAACAGACGATCCAGTTCGTGCGAGAGCGGCTCGCCGCTGCTGATCCAGCTCGTCAGGTACGGCAAACGCGCGGCCAGGTCGGGGACGGTACGAACCAGCACCCGCAGCAGCGACGGCACGAGCAGGATGCGGCTGACCCGGTTGGCGGCGAGCTCGGCGACGAGTGCGTGCGGGTCGCGGGACACCTCGGGCGTGAGGACGACGGTGGGCACACCCGCCAGCGCCGGGCCGAGCAACTCCCACAGGCTGTCGACGAAGGCGATGGGAGTCTTCTGGCAGGCCACCTCGCCTGGAGCGAAGGGCAGGTCACGATGCATCCAGGCGAGACGGTTGAGCAGGGATCGCCCGGTGATCGCCACTCCCTTAGGGCGGCCAGTGGACCCAGAGGTGTAGACGATGGCCGACAGCGCCTCCGGATCGGCACCGGTGACGACCATGGTCGCGTCGCCAAGGTCACTCAGGCCGTCCAGCTCGTGCAGGTCATGCAGCTCGGGCGGGCAGTCCAGTTCGTCTTGCTTCTCCAGCTCGTGCAGCTCGCCCAGGCCGTCCAGCTCGTCTTGCTTGTCCAGCTCGCGCGGGCCGTTCAATTCGCCCTGCTCGCCCTGCTCGTCCAGGTCAGGCAGGTTGTGCAGGTCAGGCAAGTCGTGCAGGTGGTCAAGGTCGTCGATCTGGATGATGTGCCGCCGCGTGGAAGGCGTCCAGGTGCCGTCGGTGATGATCACCTGGGCGTCGGAGTCGTCGATCATGTAGTTCAGACGGTCGTCGGGGTTGCTCGGGTCGAGTGGTAAGTAGACGGCTCCGGCGTACAGGATGGCGAGGGCCGCTACGGGCAGGTCGAGCCCGAGGCTGAGGCGGACGCCGACGACGCTCTCCGGTGGGAGCCGGTGGAGTCTGACCGCTAGGGCCCGCGCGCGGCGGTCGAGTTCCGCGTATGTCAGCTCGGCTGTGGCGGTTCTGAAAGCGACGGCCTGGGGATGCTGTTCGACCCGTCTCGCGAAAAGGCATGCGATTCGTTCGTCGCTCGCGGCAGGCCCACCATCCAGGGCATACGGCTGTTCGCGGGAGATCAGGGACATTTCGTGGACAGGCAGGTCCAGGTCAGCGACGCCGACCTCCACCACCAGTTTCAACGCCGTGCCCAGCCGCTCGATGCTGCCGCGGTCCCACAGCTCGGTGGAGTACTCCAGGAACCCCTCCAACTCACCCGACTCGCCCTGCCAGGCGTGCAATGACAGGTCAAACGCGGCTGTGCTCACCTCTACTGGAACCGGCTCGACCCGCAGGCCTGGCGCGAACTCCTCCGTCGGTTCGGGCGTGTTCTGCACCACCACCGCGACCTGAACAAACGGCGTGACCCCTGGCGTGCGAGCGGGGGCCAGTTCCTCCACGATCCGGTCGAAAGGAACCTCTTGATGAGCGAAAGCCCCGACCGCAGCGTCTCGGGAACGCCGGATCACCTCGCCCAACCCCGGATCACCGCTCAGGTCGGTCCGCAGAACCAAGGTGTTGACGAAGAACCCGACCAGCTCCTCCAGCTCCGGCACCACCCGATTGGAGGAGAAGGTCCCCACCACCACATCGCCGCTCCCGCAGTACCGGGAGACCACCACGTTCATCGCGGCCAGCAACCCCATGAACAAGGTCGCGCCTTCGCTCCGGCATGCTTCGCCCAGTCGCCGGGTCACCTGCGCGTCCAACCCGAAGGGCACCCGCTCCCCCGCCCCGCTTCGGCGGGCCGGACGAGCCCGATCCAGCGGCAGGTCCAGCACCGGATCCGCCCCGCTCAACGCCTCCCGCCAAAACGCCAGACTCTCCAGCGGCACCCCGTTCTCGCGCTCCCACACCGCGAAATCCGAAAACGACACCGCCAAATCCGCTAACGCCTCGCCCCGGTACAGAGCGGCCAGATCCCGCAGAAACACCGTCCCGGACCAGCCGTCAAAGACGATGTGATGCGCCGACACCACCAGCACATGCTCTAGTGCCCCCACCCGCACCAACCGGAAAAACACCACCGGCCCAACGGCCAGATCGAAAACCCGCCGCCCCTCCGCCCGAACCAACCCCGCAACCACATCCTCCGGCGAACCAGATCCCAACGCTCCGACCCACCCCGCCTCTCCCAGCGAACCGGATTCGGTCGACGCACATGTCCGCTCCGCACCCACCGGCGAACCGGATCCCACCGACGGACCGTCCCGCTCCGCGTCCGACAAGCCGGTCCCCACCGACGCGTCCAACGACTCCGCCCAAACCGACCCCCCGACCACGCCCTCCCGCGAACCGGGCTCCACCGCCGCGTCTACCCACCCCGCGTCCACCGGCGAGTCGACCCACTGCCCGCGAACCAACCCCGCAGGCACGTCCTCCGGCGAACCAGGCGACGCGTCGATCCACTCCACCCGGACCGGAACAGGCGGATCCACCACCATCACCGGCTCGCCGTCCACCCCCACGAAACGCGACCGCAACACCTCATGACGCGCCACCAAAGCCGACAACGCCCAATTCAGGCGATCCACATCCAAAACCCCGGACAGCCGCAACGGCCACACCACCGAATAGTCACGACCCCCACCCGCCAGGCCGTCCACGAACCACAGCCGCCGCTGACCGAGGGAGGGGGGCAGGGGGCCCTCATGAGGGCCGGGGGTGATGGCGGGGCGGGTGGAGGTGGAGGGTGAGGTCAGGCGGTCCCGGAGGAGTTCGGACAGGTTGGCGATCGTGGGGGTGGCCAGGAAGTCCGCGAGGGGGACGTCGCGGCCGAAGGCGCGCCGGATTCGGGCCAGCAGGCGGCTGGCGAGCAGGCTGTGGCCGCCGAGGTCGAAGAAGTGGTCGTGCACTCCCGCCCGGTCCAGGCCGAGCAGCGTGGTCCAGATGCCGGCGACGGCTTGCTCGATGGGGTCGCGCGGCGGCTCGTACGCCCGGTCGAGGTCCGGACGCCCAGCCTCGGGTTCCGGCAGGGCGGCCCGGTCGACCTTCCCGCTGGGACTAACCGGCAGCGCGTCGAGCAGGATGAACTGCGACGGCACCATGTATTCGGGCAGCGCCAGCCGCGCGTGCCGGAACATCTCGCTCGGCCCCGGCCACGCCCCTTCCGCGACCACGTAGGCGATCACCCTGCGGTCGCCCTCGTGCTCGGGCGCGGTGACGACGGTGTCCCGTACCGACCGATGATTGCGGAGCACCGCCTCGATCTCGGCCAGTTCGACCCGGAATCCCCGGATCTTGACCTGCTGGTCGGCCCGGCCGAGGAACTCGACGAGCCCGTCGCCGCGGCGTCGCACCAGGTCCCCGGTCCGGTAGAGCCGCCGCCCCTCCGCCCCCGGGCGCGGATCGGGCACGAACCGCTCGGCCGTCAGCCCCGGCCGCCCGAGATACCCTCGGGCCAGCCCGTCGCCCCCGACGAGCAGTTCCCCGGTGACACCGTCCGGCACGCGGTGGAGACGCCGGTCCACGATGCTCACGCTGGTGTACGGCAGCGCGTCGCCGATGGGCACATGCCCCGTGTGGTCGCGCGGCACCGGGTAGCAGGTGCTGAAGATCGTGCACTCGGTCGGGCCGTACCCATTCATGACCTGGCCGTTCGGAACCAGCGCGGCGGCCCGCCCGACGTGGTCGGCGGACAGCTGATCCCCGCCCGCGATCAGCCAGCGTACGGTCGGGAACGGGCGCTCGGCGCAGTCGACGACGGCGTGGAAGAGCGCCGCGGTCAGCCAGGTCACGGTGACGGGTTCGGTCGCCAGGAACGCGGCGACCCGCTCGGGCAGCGCCTTTCCCGGCGGCAGGATCGCCAGGGTGTGCCCGTTGACCAGGCAGCCGAACACCTCCAGGACCGACACGTCGAACGAGAGCGGAGTGGCGAACAGGAACACCTCGTGCCCGTCCAGCGGCAGCCAGCCCGGCTCGCTGACCCGCCGCGTGACAGCGCCGTGCGGAACCCCGACTCCTTTGGGCCGTCCGGTGCTGCCGGAGGTGTAGATAACGTACGCGAGGCTGTCCGGCCCATATCCGGCCACACTCAAGGAACCCGGCGCGACGCCATCCGCGACCCGGACGAGCCGGAGCCCTTCCGGGAGGCGAGCGGCGGAGGCATCGTCGGTGATGATCACCGTCGTCCCCGAGTCCTCGATCATGTACGTCAGGCGTTCCCGCGGGTATTCGGGTTCCAACGGCAGGTACGCGGCTCCGGCCAGGAGCACAGCCAGCAGCGCGACCGGCACGTCAAGCGATCGTTCGAGACAGACGCCGACAGTCGTCCCCGGTGAGACGCCGAGCTCGTTCAGACGGGCTGCGAGCCGACGCGCGCGATGTTCGAGCTCGCCGTAGGTCAGCTCGGCTCCGGCACAAGTCGCGGCGACCGCACCGGGACACCGAGCCGCCTGCTCAACGATCAACTCGTGCAGCAGTCGCGCCGGGCTCGACTGCTCCACTTCCTGCGCTAAGGGCGGAACAAGAGGCAGTTCGTAAACAGACAGGTCCAGATCGGCGAGCCCCGCCTCCAGCACCAGCCGCAACGCATCTCCCAGCCGCTCGGCACTCCCCCGATCCCACAACTCGGTGGAGTACTCCAGGAACCCCTCCAACTCACCCGACTCGCTCTGCCAGGCATGCAGCGACAAGTCGAACGCGGCCGTGCTCACCTCCACCGGGACCGGCTCGACCCGCAGGCCTGGCGCGAACTCCTCCGTCGGTTCAGGCGTGTTCTGCACCACCACCGCAACTTGAACAAATGGCGTGACTCCCGGCGTGCGAGCCGGAGCCAACTCCTCCACGACCCGGTCGAAAGGAACCTCCTGATGGGCGAAAGCGTTCACGGCGGTATCCCGGGAGCGCCGGATCACCTCGCCCAACCCCGGATCACCACTCAGATCAGTCCGCAGAACCAAGGTGTTGACGAAGAACCCGACCAGCTCCTCCAGCTCCGGCACCACCCGATTGGAGGAGAAGGTCCCCACCACCACGTCGCCGCTCCCGCAGTACCGGGAGACCACCACGTTCATCGCGGCCAGCAAACCCATGAACAAGGTCGCGCCCTCACCCCGGCACACCTCACCCAGCCGCCGCGTCACCTGCGCGTCCAACCCGAAGGGCACCCGCTCCCCCGCACCACTCCGGCGCACCGGACGAGCCCGATCCAACGGCAGATCCAACACCGGATCCACCCCGCTCAACGCCTCCCGCCAAAACGCCAGACTCTCCAGCGGCACCCCGTTCTCGCGCTCCCACACCGCAAAATCCGAAAACGACACCACCAAATCCGCTAACGCCTCACCCCGATACAAAGCGGCCAGATCCCGCAGGAAAACCGTCCCGGACCAGCCGTCAAAAACGATGTGATGCGCCGACACCACCAGCACATGCTCTAGGGCCCCCACCCGCACCAACCGGAAAAACACCACCGGCCCCACGGCAAGATCAAAAACCCGCCGCCCCTCCGCCCGAACCAACCCCGCAACCACATCCGCAGGCGAATCGGGTCCTACCGCCGCGTCGATCCACTCCACCCGGACCGGAGCAGGCGGATCCACCACCATCACTGGCTCGCCGTCCACCCCCACGAAACGCGACCGCAACACCTCATGACGCGTCACCAAAGCCGACAACGCCCAATTCAGGCGATCCACATCCAAAACCCCGGACAGCCGCAACGGCCACACCACCGAATAGTCCCGGCCACCACCCGCCAGGCCGTCCACGAACCACAACCGCCGCTGGCCCAGGGAGACCGGTGCGACGAGGGTTTCCGTTGGTGCGGCGAGTTCGGTCATCGGGGGTCACCTCCGAGTCCGCGTAGGAGTTCGGCCAGTTCCGGGGTGTCGCCGACGGCTGCGGCCAAGGCGCGGCCGGCGCGGAGCCGGGTCGCGGTGGCGATCTCCGGTCCGGGTGAAGCTGTCGCGCGGTCGACGGCGTCGGCTACATCGGCCAGGCGGGGGTGCTGGAAGATCAGGCGGACGCCCGCGCCCACCCCGAGGCGACGGCGCATCCGGGCCGCGGCCTGGGCGGCTAGGAGCGAGTGGCCGCCGAGCTCGAAGAAGTCGTCGTCGGGGCCGACTTCGGCGACTCCGAGCACTTCGCACCAGATCTCGGCCAGCGCGTGCTGGGTCTGTCCGGACAGTTCCGCCCGGTCGGCGCGGGCTGGAACGGGGTCGGGCAGCGCGTGCGGGTCGATCTTCCCGCTGCCGGTTCTGGGCAGGGCGGGCAGCCACACGTACGCGGCGGGGACCAGGTGACCCGGCAGCAGCCGGGCTGCGTGCGCCCGGATCTCGCGTGCGCTGATCTCCCCGTCCTCGCTCGGGACGAGGTAAGCGACCAGATTCCCGCCGCGTACGGTCACCGCCGCGTCCCGCACGGACCGATGGCGGCGCAGGATCGACTCGGGTTCGGCTGGCTCGATCCGGTAGCCGCGCAGGCTGATCTGGTTGTCGGCGCGGCGTACGAACTCCAGGGAGCCGTCGGCGAAACGCCGACCGATGTCGCCCGTCCGGTAGAGGCGGCGGCCGGTGGCGAAGGGGTGCGGGATGAAACGGTCGGCCGTTGCGCCGGGCGCGCGGAGATAGCCCCGGGCCAGCCCGAGCCCGCCGATGTGGATCTCGCCCGGGACACCGTCGGGCACGGGTTCCAGCTCCCGGTCCAGGAGGTGGATCTCGGTTCCCGGAATGGCCCGGCCGATCGTGACCCTGGCCCGGTCGGCGCTCGCGTCCAGGTGGGCGATGGCGGAGACCATGCTCGCCTCCGTGACGCCGTAGGCGTGCGCGAGCCGTACCGAGGGGGCGACCTGGCGCCAGCGCGCGAGCTGGGCCGGGTCGGCGGGCTCACTGCCGATCACGACCAGCCGCAGCAACTCGGGCACCGGCGCGCCGTCCTCGGCTATGGCGGCGCACAGAAGGTTCAGGTAGGACGTGGGAAGATGCGCGACGGTGACACCGAGCCGGGCCACCGTCTCCAGGAAGATCTGCGGGCTGTCCAGCATGTCGTCGGATCGCAGGACCAGGGCAGCCCCGGCGGCCAGGCAAGGGAAGATCTCCTCCGCA
This sequence comes from Acrocarpospora pleiomorpha, assembly GCF_009687885.1. Taxonomy (GTDB): domain Bacteria; phylum Actinomycetota; class Actinomycetes; order Streptosporangiales; family Streptosporangiaceae; genus Acrocarpospora; species Acrocarpospora pleiomorpha. The sequence continues at coordinate 48,349 of NZ_BLAF01000050.1, read as the reverse complement.
CTGAGGTCAAACCCCAGCGACCCGAACTGGAGCACCCGATCCTCCGAGTTCAGCCCGTACGCCACAAGATCGGCCGCCACATAAGCCTCAAGCCCGCCCCGGGTGACCTCGACCCCCTTGGGCCGCCCGGTCGACCCCGACGTGAACATCACGTAGGCGAGATCATCGGGACCTACCTCGGACCACACCTGCGCCGCTTCCCCTGGAGCCCAGGTCTCCGTGGGAGTTACGACGAGTGCGTTCTCCGCCGCGGTGCCGGAGTTCCTGACCTGGTGCGAGGTCTCCGCGAGAGCCACAACGAGCGCATCCGGCGGGAGGCCGGTCGCGTGCTGGGCGATCGCCTGCCGGGCAGTGGTGAGTACGGCGGCCGGGGCTGCGTGGCCGAGGAGATCGGCGATTCGCTCCGCGGGCTGGTCCAGCTCGATCGCCAGGTAGGCCGCCCCAGCCCGCAGCACACCCTGGATCGCGATGATCGCCTCCGGCGACCGGTCGCAGCAGACCGCGACCAGTGACCCCGCCCCCACACCACGCTGCCCAAGCTGCCTGGCCAGCCGATCAGCGGCCAGGCCCAGCTCGGCATAGGTGAGCCGCTCCGGCCCCGACGCCGACATCACCGCAACCGGACTGGGTGTGGAGAGTTCAGGATCAGGCCGGGGTGCGCTGGACGTGCGCGGTTCAGGGGCGAGCGGGGATGCGCTGGACGTCCTTGGTTCGGGGGTGAACCGGGGAACGCTGGACGTGCGCGGTTCGGGAGTGAGCCGGAAAGCGCCGGACGTGGGCGGTTCAAAAGCCGGCTGCGGTGCGCTGGTCGTGCCCGGTTCGCAAGTGAGCGGGGATGCGCCGGACGCGCCTAGTTCGGGAGTGAGCCCGAGGGCGCTGGTAGAGCGCGGTTCGGGAGTGGACTGGGGGGCGCTGGGCGGTGGTGTGGCGAGGGTTTTGGCTCGGTCGTGGGCGTTGAGCAGTGGGAGTTCGGTGATCGGGCGGTTGGGGTGGGTGACGGCCGCTGAGAGGAGGGGGCGCAGGCAGGCGAGTAGGGAAGTGGCGGTGGGGGTCTCGAAGAGTTCGGTGCTGTATTCGGCGAGCAGGTGGTTGTCGCCGGTGACGGTGAGGCTGAGGTCGAATAGGGAGATCCGTCTGTCCAGCACGGTCAGCGGGGTGATCTCGACGCCGTCGAGGTGGAGTCGTCCCGATGAGAGGGGTTCGGCGTCCAGCATGACCTGGAACAGGGGGTTGTGGCCTGGTGTGCGGGTGGGGTTGACGGCGTGGACGATTCGGTCGAAGGGCACCGAGGCGTGCTCGTGGGCGGCCAGTACCGTTTCCCGCACCCGGGCGAGTAGATCGCGGAATCCCTCTCGGGGCCGTACCTGGACTCGGAGCGGGAGCGTGTTCGCGAAGCACCCGATCAGTGCCTCTGTCTCGGGGCGGTCGCGGCCCGCGTGCGTGGTCCCGATCACGAGATCCTCAGCCCCGCTCACCCGGTGCAGCAGCAGCGCGAAGGCCGCCAGCATCGCGGTGTACGGCGTCGCCCGCAGCTCCCTCGCCAGCACGGCCAGCGCGGCAGGTGGCGGATCCACGGCGAGGAGCGCGCCCTGGTATCCCCGCACGCTGGGTCGGCGCCGGTCCACCGGCAGCTCCAGCAGCGGTGGCGCTCCGGCCAGCGACTCCGCCCAGTAAGCGATCCCTCGATCCAGCTCGCCGCGTTCGACCAGCGCACGCTGCCACAGGGCGTGATCGGCATACTGCAGCTGAATCGGCGGCAGTTCCACGCCCCGGTAGGCGGCGCTCAACTCGTCCAGCAGCACCCCCACCGACCATCCATCGCAGATCGCGTGGTGCACGGCCAGCAGCCAGACGTGCCGATCCGGGGCGATCCGCAGCATCTCGCTGCGCAGCAGTGGGCCATCGAACGCCCGCCGCGCGTGCTCGGCGGCGTGCGCCTCCACCTGGCCCGGCGCGATGTCGATCACCGGCAGGGCGACTACGAGTTCGTCCGCGATCACCTGATGGGGTCGGCCACCAACCGGCCGCAGCGTGGTCCGCAGCGACTCGTGTCGCGCGACAACCCGCTGCAGCGCCGCGCGAAAGGCCGGAACGTCCAGCGAACCGCTGAATTCCAGCGCCAGGTGCATCGTGTGCGGCGGCGGACCCCCGGCGAGCTGTTCCAGGAACCAGAACCGCTCCTGCGCGTAGGAGGCGGGAACCGCGACAACTGAGTTCACCGGGCCACCTCCGCACCGAATCCGCCGAATCCGCCGGGCTCGTCGAATCCATCGATTCCGTCGGGGTCGTCGAAGAGGTCGGCGTCCATCCGGTACGCCTCCCGGCCAGCGGCCACCACCGGAAGGGTGAGTGCGAGCTCCCTCGCCGCGATCCGCTGGGCGATGGCCGCGACGGTCGGTGCGGCGAGCAGGTCCCGTACGGACACCTCGCGGTCGAGCCGAGCGCGTAGTTGGATGGCGGCGCGGGCGGCCAGGAGGCTGTGCCCGCCGAGGGCGAAGAAGTCGTCGAAGGCGCCCACCCGTGGCACGCGCAGGACCTCGCCGAGCACCGTGGCCACCGTCAGTTCCAGTTCGTCCCGAGGCGCCACATATGGCAGGTCGGACACGGGCGGCGCGGTCTCGGCCAGTGCCCTCCGGTCCACCTTGCCGGAGCTGGTCCTCGGAAAGGCGGGCACCTCGGTGAACGACCCGGGGATCATGTAGTCCGGCAGCCGCGACCCGAGCCATTCCCGCAGATCGGCGACCCTCCCGGGGGTGGCGATCAGGTACGCGGCGAGCCGGTCGGACCGCCCCGTGGCCTGACCAGCGGGGTCGGTGCCCGCATCGCGGCAGGCGACCACGACCGCGTCACGGACGCCGGGGCAGGTGCGGAGAACGGCTTCGATCTCGCCGGGTTCGACGCGGAAGCCGCGGACCTTGACCTGGTCGTCGGCGCGGCCCAGGAACTCGATGGCTCCGTCGGGGCGCACCCGGCCGCGGTCTCCAGTGGCATAGGAGCGGGCGCCGGGCGGGCCGGTCGGGCAAGGCACGAACCGTTCGGCGGTGCGGGCGGGCTCACCGTGATACCCGCGCGCGAGGGTGGGTCCGGAGAGGTGGATCTGCCCGGCCGTCCCGATGGCGGCGGGTCGCCCGGCCTGATCCAGGACGCGGGCAGTAACGCCGGGCAGTCCGCGCCCAATGGGCAGCCACAGCGCACCGCCGACCTCGTCCCGAGAAGCCCCATCCCGGAAGATCTCGTCCTGTAAGGGCTTATCCCGGAAGATCTCGTCCCGCAAAACCCCGTCCCGTAAGGCCCCATCCCCCACAAGCTCGTCCGGCAAGATCCCATCCCTCAAGACCTCGTCCCGCGAGGCCCCGTGCCGCAAGACCCCGTCCTGCAAGACCCCGTCCCACAGGGTGCTGCCGACTGTGGCCTCGGTTACGCCGTACACGTTGAGGATGCGTGGGCCAGGGCCGGTCACGTGGCGCAGCGCGCGGTATTCGGCTGGGGTCCACGGTTCGCCGCCGACGGCGATGAGCCGCAGGAATGACAGGGTCTCGCCGGTGGCGGCGCAATGGTCGACCAGCAGCCGTACGACCGAGGGCAGGAACTCGCCGTAGCGCACGTCGTTGTCGCGCAGCGCCTGGTAGAGCGCGGCCGGGTCGAGGACGGTCTCGCGGGGGCAGATCACCAGCGTGCCGCCGCTGGCCAGCGCCCGGACCAGATCGCCGGTGCAGACGTCGAACGGGAACGCGGCGAGCTGCGCGTGCGCGCCGGGGCGCAGCCGGTAGGCCTCCGCCCAGGCCCGGTACTCCGCCGCCAGCCCGCCGTGGGTCAGTACGACCCGCTTGGGCCGTCCGGTGGATCCCGATGTCGTGATCAGGTAGGCGGCGTTCTCCGGATCGGCGGCGGGCGGCCGGTTCCCCTCGTCCGGCCCGGCGAGGGCGTCCACGGCGACGACGGTGGCGGAACCGCCGGCAGCGAGGGCGAGGGCGGGCTTGAGCCGCGCGGTAGTCAGGATGATCGTCGCCGAAGTGTCGAGGAGGGCGTGGCGGAGGCGTTCCGGCGGCCAGGAAGGGTCCAGAGGGAGGTAGGCCGCGCCCGCTTTGAGTACCCCCAGCACGGCGGGCGGCATGGCGAGGTCCCGGTCCAGGCACAGGGCGACGACCTGCTCAGAACCCGCTCCCTCGCGCCGCAGGAAGGCCGCGACCTGGTTGGCCCACCGATTCAGCTCCCCGTAGGCAAGTGAGCCACCGCCGCAGAGCCGGACCGCGACCGCACCAGGATGGGCAGCAGCGTGCCGCTCGACCAGGACCTGGACCGGGTCTGGGCGACTCAGGACCAGTCCGCCAACCGACAGACCCGGCTCCACCAAGGCCTGGACGGGGTCGGGGCAATCCAAAACCAACTCGCCACCCGACACATCCGACTCGATGAGCACCTCAACGGCATCAGCGCGATCCGAAGCCAACTCGCCGACCGGCACATCCGGCTCGACCAGGGCCTGGGCAGGATCTCGGGAATTCAGAGTCAGTTCGCCGACCGGCGAATCCGGCCCAACGAGCACCTGAACGAGATCCGCACGATCCAAAGCCAACTCACCGGCCGGCACATCCCGCTCGGGCAGGGTCTGGGTGGGGTCTGGGGAATCCAGAGGCAGTTCGCCGACCGGCAGGGTTGGGTCGTTGAGGGCGGCGGTGAGGAGGTGTTCGTACTGGTAGGCGAGGCGGGTGATCGTGGTGGGGGCGAACAGGTCGGCCCGGTACTCCCAGATCATGGTGATTCGGGGGTCGCGCTCGTCGGTGGGGAGAGCTGTCTGGCGTTCCGCGCGGGGGACCGCCAGGACGGAGAGGTCTACCTTGGCGGTGCCGTTCTGGCGTTCTAGGTAGGTTCCGTGGACGTCGCCGAGGTTGATGGGGGCGAGTGGTGCGTCGTCCATGTTGAACATTGCCGCGAACAGCGGGTTGCGGCCGGGGGTGCGGGCCGGAGCCAGTGCCTCTACCACTCGGGTGAACGGGAGTTCCTGATTGGCCTGGGCGCCGAGGGCGACCTCCATGGCCTGGCTGAGCATGTCGGTGAAGCTGGGGTTTCCGGTCAGGTCGAAGCGGAGGGTCACCGGGTTGACGAACATTCCGAGGACGTTCTCGCTGCCCGGGACGCGGCGGTTGGCGAAGGCCGAGCCGACGCACAGGTCTCGTTGGCCGCCGACCCGGTGCAGGAGCGTCGCGTAGGCCGCCAGCAGCGTGGCGAACAGTGTCACTCCCCGTGCGCGGGCGCAGGCGCGGATCCGCTGCGACAGCTCGGCGGGCAGTTCCACCCGGTGGGCCGCGCCCGCGAACGCCGGTCCCGGCGGCCGGGGCCGGTCGTAGGGCAGGTCCAGGGAGTCGTCGGCGCCGCTGAGCCGCCGCGTCCAGTACTCCCTCTGTTCCGACAGATCCGCCTGCCGTTGCCAGCGCGCGAAGTCGCCGTACTGGACCGGCGGTTCCGGCATGTCCGGCCGCCGTTGCCCTTCCGCAGAGTCGCCGTATCGGGCCTGGGTTTCCGGCAAATCCGCCCGCCGTCGCCCTTCCGCGAAGTCGCCGTGCGGTTCCGGCCGCTGCCGCCCTTGCGTGGGGTCGCCGGACTGAGGCCGCATATCCGGCCCTTGCGCGAAGTCGCGCGGCTGCGGTTCCTCTCCCCGGTAGAGGGCCGACAGCTCTCGTACCAGCAGGGCGAACGACCACCCGTCGTGGACGAGATGGTGTTCGACGAGTACGAGTTCGTGCAGTAGGGGGTTCAGTCGTAGCAGTGTCCAGCGCACCAGCGGTAGCCGTGTCAGGTCGAACGGGACGCGCGTTTCGGCGAGCACGGCCGCCTCGTGCCCGGCCTCGTCCACCTCCAGCAGGGGGATCTCCACCAGGTATGGCGGATGCACCCGCTGCACCGGTCCCCCGTCGGCGCCGGTCGCCACTGTCGTTCTGAGTACTTCGTGACGTTCGACCAGCCGGGTGACCGCGTCCTCCAGGCGGGCGTGGTCGAGCGGCCCGGCCAGCCGGAATGTCGTGGGCGCGTTGTAGGCGATGTTGCCGGGCTGGAGCTCCTCCAGGAACCAGATCTGCTCTTGGGCGAGCGAAAGCGGCACCTCCCCCGGCCCGCCGCCGGCGGCGGTGAGTGGCGGCCAGGTCGAGCGGGACCGGCCGGAACCGGCGAGCGCCGCGAGCCCGGCGACGGTCGGGGCCGCGAACACCTCGCGAAGCTCCAGTTCCACGCCGGTCGAGGCGCGCAGCGCGCCCAGCACCCGCATCGCGCCGATCGAGGTGCCGCCCAGCTGGAAGAAGTCGTCGTCCACGCCAACCGAGGGCAGCCCGAGCACCCGCCGCCAGATCCCGGCCAGCTCATGCTCCAACGGGGTCCTGGGCGGGCCGGAAGTCCCCGTCTCCATCGGCCGCCTCGGCAGCGCCGCCCGGTCGAGCTTGCCCGCCGCCGTGACGGGCAGCCGGTCGTGCAGGTGCCAGGCCCCCGGAATCATCCACGGCGGCAGCCGCTCGGCCAGCCACGCCCGCAGTTCCCCAGGAGACGGCAGGCTGCCGGCGGCGACAATATGAGCATCGAGCCGATCGTGCCCGGCCACCACGCAGCACCGCGCCACCGCCGGATGCGCGCCCAGCGCCGCCTCCACCTCGCCGGGCTCCACCCGATGCCCATGAATCTTGACCTGCTCGTCCACCCGCCCGAGAAACTCCAGCCCGTACGGCTTCCGCGCCGCCCGGTCACCCGTGCGATACATCCGCGACCCCGGCGGCCCATACGGATCGGGCACGAACCGCTCCGCCGTCTCAGCCGGACGCCCCAGGTATCCACGAGCCAAAGCACCGCCGATATAAAGCTCCCCGCCCCCACCACCACGGACCCGCCGAAGCTCCCCATCCAGAACCGCCAGCCGCCGAACCCCGACCCGCCGCCCGATCGGCACCTGCTCCGCCTCAGCCGAAACCACCTCATGCAGGCTGGCGGTGATCACGGCCTCCGTCGGCCCGTACGCGTTGACCAGCGGCACCCGATGCGCCCCCAGATACCGGCGCGCGGCCTGAACCGGAAGCCGCTCCCCACCCGCCAGCAGCAACCGCAACGACCCTGCGGGCAGCGGACGATCCTCGGCCATGAGCTCCGCGAACAGCGCGGCGGGCAGATCGGCCACGGTCACGCCGTCACCGAGAGCACGCCGCAACTCGGCGGTCCCCCACGGATCGGGCCCGCGCATGAGCACGGTCGCCCCGCTGCTCAGCGCCACGAACAGCTGCTCGATCGCGACGTCCACCGACTCCCCGGCCACCTGCAGAACGGTGTCCCTCGGCCCGACCCCCAGCCGTATGGCCATGGCCCGCACATGCGCCGCCACCGCGCCATGCTCGACGACGACCCCTTTGGGCGTCCCAGTGGACCCGGAGGTGTAGACGACGTAGGCCGCCCCCTCCGGCGGAACCTCCGGCCAGGACGCGAGGGCGGGCCCACCGGGCTGATCCACGTCCACGTTCGTAAGCCCCGCAAAAGCCCCGATCACCATGGTCGCCCCGGCATCAGCGAGGATGGCCCGCGCGCGCCGATCCGGGAACCCCACCGGCACCACCACGAACGCGCTCCCCGCCTCCAGCACGGCCAGCAACGCCACCACCAGCCGTACCCCGCGCGGCACGCGGACCGCGACCACCCGCTCGGGTCCCGCGCCGAGCGCCCGCAACCGCCCCGCCAGCGCCGAGGAACGCTCGGCGAGCTCCCCATACGTCAGCTGTTCCGCCCCGCACACGACGGCGACCGCCCGCGGCCTCCGCGCCGCCGCCGCCAGCACCGCTCCATGCAGGGTCGCGGTCATCGGCAGGCCAGCGCTTCGACCGTACGGGTGAACAGCGTGCGATCGTGGTGCGCGGAGGCCATCGGCGTGATGACGACCTGGGTCGCCCCCGCCCGCTCGTACCGGTCCGCCATGGCGCGGATGTCGTCCTCGACGCCCAGCACGGCGATGGCGGCGAGCATCTCGTCCCCGACCACCCCACGCCCGAGGTCGCCCCCGAACCCGCTCCGCTCATACATCCGCCGGTAGGAAGGCACCCGAGCGTACGCGGCGAGGTAACGCCGCAGCAGCTCCCGATCCTGATCCAGGTCGTCGCAGACCGCGCCGGGAACCATCGCGACGACAGGGAACCCCTCCAGCGAACGCCCGGCGGCACGCAAGCCCCGCCGCAGCGCGGGCATGACCACCTCGCGCAGGTGATCGGCCGTGCACATCCACACCAGCAGCCCGTCCGCGGCCTCCCCGGCCAGCTCCGCCAGCGCCGGCCCGAACGCGCCCACGTACACGGGCAACCCGGCGCGGCGCGGCGAGACGTAGACGGCGTTGGCGCGGAACCGGGAGCCGGTGGTGTGCACCTCGCCGTCCCGGACCAGAGCGGTGACGACCTCCAGATACTCGCGCATGGACGGCACCGGCGCGTCCGCCGGTCGGCCGAGCATCCAGTCGGCGGTGAGCCGGTGCCCGGTGCCGACCCCGAGCGCGAACCGCCCGCCGGACAGCTCGTCGATCGTCAGCGCGGTCTGGGCCATGGTGACCGGAGGCCGGGTGTAGTAGGGCAGCACGCCGGCGCCCAGGGTGACCCGGTCGGTGACGCCGCACATCGCGGCCAGCACGGCGGCGCTGTCGCGCAGGCTGGGCAGCTGCACCAGCCACACGGCGTCGGCGCCGAGCTTCTCGGCGAGCCGGGCCCGCTCGAGCATCTCGGCCACGGGCAGGTCCTGCCCGTGTATCACCACTCCGGTCGTGGCGGGCAACCTCAGCCGCCCATCCGCTCGCGCAGGCTGCGGGGCCGCATGTCCGTCCAGACCTCTTCGATGTAGGCCAGGCAGTCGGCCTTCAGCCCCGACTTCCCGACCTCCGACCAGCCGTCCGGGATGACCCGGCGGGTGGGCCAGATGGAGTACTGCTCCTCGTGGTTGATCACGACCGTGTACTCCCGATCGTCGTCGTCCTCGAACACGGGTTCCCCTCTCGTTCTCGATGGGCTATTCCAGGGCGGCGAGCAGCGCGGCCGCGTCCTCCTCGGACATCGCCGCGACCTGCTCGGCGAGCACGTTCTCGATGTCGGCGGACAGGTTGCGCACCGTGCGGCACTCGAACAGCACGGCCACGGCCAGCTCGGTCCTGAAGTGCTCCCTGATCCGGGCGACCAACTGGACCGCGATCAGCGAGTTGCCGCCGAGGTCGAAGAAGTCGTCGTCCACGCCGACCCGGTCCACGCCGAGCGAGTCCTCCCAGAACCCGGCCAGCGCCCGCTGCGCCGTGTTCTCCGGTTCGACGTAGGGGTTGGTGAGGGTCCGGGTGGTGACGGTCGCGGCCCGCTGCGGCGCCTGCGCCATCTGCGCGCGCAGCGCCTCGCGGGTGACGCCCGCGGCCCGGCGCAGCCGCTCCCCCAGCCCGTCGGGGCACATGATGAGCTGCGGCGCCACCCCGCTGGCGAGGATCTGCCAGAGCGCGGCGGACCCGGCCTCCGGGTGGATGCCGAACTCCAGGTCGGCCTCCCGCAGCAGCCGCAACTCCAGGTCGGCGGCCGCGGAGGGTTCGGCGACGGCGCTGGCGGCGATCGGGGCTTCGGGCGGCATGACGTCGGCGTTGCCCTCGGTGTCGTACGCGAGGAGGGTGAACCCCTCGATGGCGACCAGCTCGGTCCCCGCCTCGTCCATGATCGTGATGTCGCTGCGGGTGATGTCGCCGGTGGTGTCGTCGCGGTGCCGGATGTGGCTGTAGACGCGGGCGGGCAGCTTGCCCCGGACCACCACCCGGTCGTAGCCGAAGGGCAGGAATCGGGCGTCGGCGGCGATGCTCTGGCCGAGCGCGTTGGCGCTGTCCAGCACCGAGGGGTGCAGGCCGTACCTGGCGATGTCGTCCAGGTACGCCTCGGGCAGTTCGACCAGGACGAGTTCGGCGTCCTGGCCCCGCCAGCGGCCGCGGATGTTGTCCCAGCGCGGCCCGACGGTCAGGCCGCCGATGCTCGGCTCGTACGCGGGGGTGTCCTCCTGGTCGCAGACCGCGCGCAACGTGCCCAGATCGTGGGTGGGAACCGGCTCCGCGGGGGCGTGCCTGACCCGGGCCCGGGTGTATTCGGCGATCTCCTGGCCGGAGCCGTCGTCGGCGTCCAGGATCGACACCTGGTAGCCGCCCTCGCCGTCCGGCCGGTACTGCACCCGGATGTTGCGGCTCTGCTCGAAGGAGAGCGGCCGCATGAACACCAGGTCCCTGATCTCGGCGCCCGGCTCGCCGGTGGCCAGCTCGAACCCGGCCCTGACGATCTCCACCAGGCTGGTGCCCGGCATCGTCGGCAGCCCTTGCAGGCGGTGCTCGGAGGCCTCCCAGTCCTGTTCCGACAGGCGCTTCACGAAGACCACGTCGTCGGAGTAGAGCTGGTAGAGGCGGCTGTCCAGCAGCGGATGCTCGACCGGCTCGTAGCGGTCGCCGCGCTCGAAGTCGGTGAGGACGGCGGGAGCGTACGTGTCGTGCGCCATGCCGATGTTGAACCAGATCGGCCAGTTGATGGACAGCACCCGGGTGCGCCCGCCGGCGCGGGACTGGGCGTAGGCGTCCATGACGGCGTTGGCCGCGCAGTAGTCGCCGAGGCCGAAGTCGCCGGAGATGACGGCGATCGAGGAGTACAGGACGAGCAGGTCGAGCTCGTCGCCGAAGACCTCCTCCAGCGCGTACAGGCCGCCGACCTTGGGGGCGAACACCTGCGCGGCGGCCTCGGGCGAGCGGGTCTCCAGCATGCCGCCGCCGGAGATCCCGGCCGCGTGGAAGACGCCCTCGACCGGCCCGAACGCCTCCTCGGCCCGCTGCCGGACCGCGCGCATCGCGGTCACGTCGGCGACGTCGGCGGCGATCACCAGGACGTGCTCGCCGAGCGCGCGGACGCGGCGGATCTTGCGGGCGATCGGGTCGGCGGGGTCGTGCGCGGCCAGGTAGGCGTCCCACTGGTCGCGGTCGGGCAGGCCGGTCCTGCCGACGAGCACCAGGCGGGCGTTCACCCGCGCGGCCAGGTCCTCGGCGAGCACCAGGCCCAGGCCGCCCAGGCCGCCGGTGATCAGGTAGACGCCGCCCTCGCGCAGCGGCTCCCCGGTCGGCCGGTCCAGGTCCACCTGGTCGTAGCCCCAGATCCAGCGCTTGCGCCCGCGGTAGGCGACCTGGTCGTCCGGGGAGACGGCCGAGATCTCCGCGGCCAGCCGCGCCGCGTCCGCCACCGGGTCGCCGGTGCCGCTGAAGTCGACGCCGCGGCAACCGATCCCGGAGAGCTCCTTGGGCACCAGCTTGATCAGGCCGAGCAGCGCGGCCTTGGCCGGGACCACGGGGTCGTCGCCGGAGACGTCGTTCATGTCGGTGGAGACCACGACCAGGTCGGCGTCGGGGGCGCTGCGCTGGCGGGCGAGCGCCTGCAGCAGGTTGAGCACGCTGTAGAAGCCCAGGTCAAGCCAGCCGTCCGGGCCATCGGCGGTGTCGGCGGCCGACCAGCCGTGCACGATGGTGAGCCGTTCCTCGCCGCCCGCCCGGGCGAACACCGCGCCGTAGTCCGCCGGCTCACCCGGCCGTATGGTGAACCGCTCGCCTTCGGCGAATTCGGACCCGGGAACCACGGCCAGGACCGGCAGCCCTTCGGCCCTGCGGCGGCGGACGAGCTCCTCCACCAGGCCGTGCCCGGGCGAGAACACCACCCACAGGCCGCTGTCGGGGGTCGCCGGCGGCCGCGCCGAGGTCTCGCGCCAGACCGGCACGTAGTAGGGACCGGTGTCGCGCGGCCCGGCGACGGGAGCCTGCTCCGACTCCGGGTCCGGCTCGGCCCAGCAGCGCTGCCGCTCGTACGGGTAGGTCGGCAGCGGAATCCGCGACCGCTCCTCCTCCCGCCAGAACGCCTCCCAGTCGATCCGCCCCGCGGCCTGCCACACCTGCCCGACCGCGGTGAGCAGCGCCACCACGTCCGACTGCCGCCGCTGCGGATGCCGCATCGTCGGCACCGCGAGGCCGGCCTGCCCGGCGTCCAGCTGGCGGCGGGCCAGCGTGGTGAGCGTCTGCCCGGGCCCGACCTCCACCAGCACCCGGCGTCGCCCGTCGGCCAGCAGCCGCACCGCGTCGCCGAACCGCACGCAGCGGCGCAGATGCTCGCTCCAGTACGCCGGGTCGGTCGCCTGCGCCCCGGTGATCCACGTCCCGGTCACGTTCGACACGTACGGCAGCGCGGGCTCGCGCAGCTCCACCGCGGCCACCCTGGCGGTGAACTCGGCCAGGATCGGCTCCATCATCGCCGAGTGGAACGCGTGCGAGGTGTGCAGCGGACGTCCCGCCACACCCTGCACCTCCAGGGTCTCCCGCAGCTCCGCCACGGCCTCCGCCGGTCCGGACACCACGCACAGGTCGGGGGCGTTGACGGCGGCCAGGTCGAGCCCGGGGCCGAGCATCGGAACCAGCTGCTCCTCGGCCAGCGGCACCGACAGCATGTCGCCGCGCGGCAGGCCCTGCATGAGCGCTCCGCGCGCCGCGACCAGGGCCAGGGCGTCGTCGCGGTTAAGGACTCCGGCCAGGCAGGCGGCGACGTACTCGCCGATGCTGTGCCCGGCCATCGCGGCCGGTTCCATCCCCCACGAGCGCAGCAGCGCCGCCAGCGCGTACTCCACCGCGAAGACGGCGGGCTGGGTGACGGCCGTCTCGTTCAGGTCACCGCCCTGGTAGAGCCGCTCGCGCAGGTCCCAGCCGGTGAGCGGGAGCAGGGTTTCGGCGCAGGCGTCGATCTCGGCGCGGAAGACCGGCTCGGTGTCGTACAGGTCGCGGCCCATGTCCGCGTGCTGGGCGCCCTGGCCGGGGAAGACGAAGACGACCTCGCGCTCGCCGCCGCGCGGCGGGGCCAGCGCCGGATGCCCGGCCGGGACGCCGCCGATCAGCCGCTCGGCCGCCTCCGCAAAGCCCTCAGCGACCACGAACCCGCGCGACGCGCGAGCCGTGCGGCCCAGAGCGAGGGTGTAGGCGGCGTCGGCCAGGTCACCGGGCCGCTCCTCCAGATGCCCGCCCACCAGCGTGCCGAGACTCTCCAGCGCGGTCGGCGTGCGGGCCGCGAGCGGGATCAGCTGGTACGGCCTGCCGGTGGGCCCCGCCTCCCGGGCGGGCGCCTCCTCGACGATCATGTGGGCGTTGGTGCCGCCGACGCCGAAGGAGCTGACCCCGGCCAGCAGCGGGTGCCCGTTGACCTTCCACGGCGTGAGCTGGGTGTTGACGTGGAACGGCGAGGAGGCGAAGTCGATGCCCGGGTTGGGCTCCTCGAAGTTGAGGCTGGCCGGCAGCGCCCGGTGCGACAGGCACAGCACGGTCTTGATCAGCCCGGTGATGCCGGCCGCCGCGCCCAGATGGCCGACGTTGGACTTGACCGACGCGATCGGCACATCCCCCACCCGGTCGGTGTGCGCGCGGAACGCCTGGGTCAGCGCGGCCACCTCGATCGGGTCGCCGACCAGGGTGCCGGTGCCGTGCGCCTCCACGTAGCCGATGTCGCCGGCGCTCACGCCCGCGCTCGCCAGCGCGGCCAGGATGACGGCCACCTGCCCCGGCACGCTCGGCGCGGCGAACGCGCCCTTGGCCGAGCCGTCGTTGTTGATGGCCGAACCCCGGATGACGGCGTGGATGGTGTCGCGGTCGGCGAGGGCGTCCTCCAGCCGCTTGAGCACGACCACGCCGGCCCCGCTGCCGAAGATCGTGCCCTTGGCCCTGGCGTCGAAGACGCGGGCGTGGCCGTCTTCGGAGAAGATCCCGCCGTCCTCGTAGAAGTAGCCGGACACGCGCGGCAGCGGCTCGTCCACGCCGCCGGCGAGGGCGATCTCGCACTCGCCGGTGAACAGCGCCCGGCACGCGGTGTGCACCGCGACCAGCGAGGTCGAGCAGGCCGACAGCGTGGTCGTGGCGGGCCCGCGCAGGTTCAGCCGGTAGGCCGTCTGGGTGGCCACGTAGTCGCTGGTGTTGGACAGGTCGATGGCGAAGTGGCCCATCAGCCGGATCGCGTCGCTGTTGCGGATCACGTTCAGCTCGCGGTACCTGTTGATGCCGACGCCGCCGAAGACCCCGATCCTGGCCGGGTAGCGGGCCGGGTCGTACCCGGCGTGCTGGAGCGCGGTGTCGGACACCTCGAGGAAGGCGCGGTGCTGCGGGTCGAGGATCTCCGCCTCGCGCGTCGACATGCCGAAGTAGGCGGGTTCGAAGAACTCCGTGTCGGGCGCGATCGGCGCGGCGCGGACGTAGTTGGGGAACGCGAGCAGGTCCTCCGGCGTGCCGGCGGCGCGCAGCTCCTCGTCGGTGAAGAACGTGATCGACTCGACCCCGTTCACCAGGTTCTGCCAGAACTCTCCGATGTCGTGCGCCCCGGGGAATCGACCGGCCATGCCGATGATCGCCACTTGCCCGCTGGCCGCGCTCTCCGCCGTCATCTGCGCTCCTGAAGTGATCACCGGTCCTCGGCAAGCTCAAGGCTGCGAGACAACACGCGGCCCGGCAAGGACGAAACAGCTGGTTGGCGACAAGTCGCCAGCGGAGTTGACGGGCCTTCCCCCCGCTTGGTGCGCTGACCGCATCACTGGGCGTGTCGCCGGTGCCGCCGGAGGAAGGAGCGTCGCCGCGTGGTGCTGCGACCGAGCCAGACCCTGCCCCTGCCGCCCAGCCGAGGGCTGGGGCGCCGCTTCTGGATGCTCTGGGCGGCGTTCCTCATCGCCAACCTCGGCACCGGCATCAGCGCGGTCGGCTTCCCCTGGCTGGCCACCTCGCTGACCAGGGACCCGCTGCTGATCGCGCTGATCGGGGTGGCCGCCGAGCTGCCGTGGCTGCTGCTCAGCCTGCCGATCGGCGCGATCGTGGACCGCGCCGACCACCGCCGGGTGCTGGCCGCGACCCACTGGGGCCGCGCCGTCCTGGTCGGCGGCATCGCGCTCGCGCTCTACCTGGACCTGATGGCCCTGGCCATCCTGTACGTCGTCGCCTTCACCCTGGGCACGCTCACCGTGGCCAACGAGAACGCCGCCCAGACGATCCTGCCGCGGCTGGTCCCCCGGGAGCGGCTGCAAGTGGCCAACGCCCGGCTGACCATCGCCGACACCGTCGCCGGGGTCTTCGTCGGCCCCTGGGTCGGCGGCCTGCTGGTGGGGGTCGCGCTGGCGGTCCCGTTCACCGTGGACGCCGTCCTGTTCGTCGCCTCCGGCCTGCTGGTGATGTCGCTTCCGGCAGCGGAACCGCAGGTCAGCGAGGCGTCGGCGTCGATGCGCGCCGACCTGGTCGCCGGGCTGAAGTTCTTCTGGGGACACCGCCCGCTGCGCGACCTGGGGCTGCTGCTGGGCGTGCTCAACATGGCGGGCGCGGTCGCCATCGCCACCCAGGTGCTGTTCGCCCAGGAGATCCTGGGCCTCACCGCCGTGCAGTACGGCCTGCTGTTCATGGTCGGCGCCATCGGCGGCATGATCGGCGCCCAGGGCACCCCGTGGCTGGAGCGCCGGATCGGCCCCCGCCGGGTGCTGCTGGCGTCCCTGGCCGGCAGCGCCGCGGCGCTGGTCATCGTCGGCCTGACCAGCAGCGGCATCGTGGTCGCCCTGGCCCTGTCGGCCAGCGCGGGCCTGGGCCTGTCCTGGAACATCATCACGATCAGCTACCGGCAGCGGATCGTGCCCGAGGGCCTGCTCGGCCGGGTCAACAGCATCTACCGGCTGATCTCGTGGGGCCCGCTGCCGCTCGGCTCGGCCATCGGCGGGCTGCTGGTGACGCTCGGCCAGTTCTTCGGCGGCCGGGAGATCGGGTTGCGCACACCGGTCCTGGTGGCCGCCGCGGTGATCGCCATACTGTTCGTGATCGCGCTGACCCGGTACTCCACCGGGCTGTGGAGCAGGACCGGGAGCGTGGATGCCGACGATCAGGAGTAACGGGGTCGAGCTCAGCTACACCGACACGGGGTCGGGGCCTCCTGTGCTGCTGGTCTCCCCCGCGGCGTCCAAGGCCGGGATCTGGGACCTGCACCAGGTGCCCGCCCTGCTCGCGGCCGGGCACCGGGTGATCACCTTCGACAACCGGGGCACCGCGCCGTCGTCCTGCCCGCCGGGGCCGTACCCGCTCGCCGAGCTGGTGGCCGACGCGGCGGGCCTGATCCGCGCCGTCGTGGGCGGTCCCGTCCGGGTGGTTGGGGCCTCGCTCGGGGCGATGATCGGGCAGGAGCTCGCGCTCGCCTGCCCCGAGCTGGTCGCCTCGGCGGTGCTGCTGGGCACCCGGGCCCGCGCCGACTACTTCCGCGCCGCGATGACCAGGGCCAGCGCCGACCGGGTCAGGCGGGCCGACACCGGGTCTGCGGAGCACGCGGCCGTCGCGATGATGTGCCAGCTCTTCTCGCCCCGCACGCTCGCCGACGACCGGGCCGCCGCCGACTGGCTCGACGTGCTGACCGCCTTCCCCACCACGGGCGAGGGCCCGGCCCTGCAGTACGAGGCGACCCTCGCGGGCGACCGGCGCGAGGCGCTCGGCGAGGTACGGCGGCCGGTGCTGGTGGTGGCGTTCTCCGACGACCTGGTGATGCCCCCCGCCCTGGGCAAGGAGGTGGCCGACGCCATCCCCGGCGCCAAGTACGCCGAGGTTCCCGGCTGCGGGCACTTCGGCTTCATGGAGCGCCCGCAGGTCGTCAACCGGATCCTGGCGGACTTCCTCAGCCGGACCTGAGCCAGCCGCGCCGGGCGACCTCCGCGCCGGCCTGGAAGCGGCTCTCCACTCCCAGGTGCTCCAGCAGCTCCGACACGCGCCGGCTGTAGGTGCGGGGAGAGATGCCCAGGCGGTTGCTCGCCGTCTGGTCGGTGGCTCCGCTCAGCAGCTGGAGCAGCACGGCGTGCAGGTGATCTGGAAGGGTACGGCGCGTAGCCTCGGGCCGGGAGACGACATCATCCATGACCACGGTTCCTCTCCGCAGGTCCCCGAGGATCTGGCCGGATCGAACATGAGCCACGCTATGCTTTCGCGCCTGGGTTGTCCTCTACACCCACTCTTCACCCTCTCTCACAGCTCTTCCCGCCAACCGGCGCAGGGCGGCGTCCCGCTCTCCGGGGGGTTCCTCCGCCTCGGCGCGCTCCCGGGCGTACAGGCGGAACAGCACGTGCATGCGGTAGCGGACGGTGCCGCAGTCCTCGACGCCGGCGACGTCGATCAGGCGGGCCTCGGCCAGGGTCTCCATCAGCTCCTCCGGGTGCGCGCCGCTCTCGCCGAGGAGTGGTCCGGCGACCCAGCCCGCGAAGGTGGGCGTCTCCAGCGTGCCGAGCAGGCGGAACAGCCGGGCGGCCGGAGCGTCCAGGCTCTCGTAGCTCAGCGCCAGGCTGGCGCGGACCTTCAGACCTCCCGCTGACAGGGCGTCCAGCCGCCCGCGCTCGGGCTCCAGCAGGTCGGCCAGGCGGCTCAGCCGCCAGTGCGGGCGGCCGCTCAGCCGGGCTCCGGCCACCCGCAGCGCCAGCGGCAGCCGCCCGCACAGGTCGGCGATCCGGCGGGCGTCGGCGCGGGCCGCGGCGCGTTCCGGGCCCGCGGCGCGGCTCAGCAGGTCCACCGCCTCGCTCTCGGCGAGCACGTCGAGGTCGAAGGCGCGGGCGTTGGGCACCCCGCAGACCCGGCGGCGGCTGGTGACGATCACGGCGGAGCCGTACCCGGCGGGGAGCAGGGGGCGGATCTGGGCCTCGCCGCGGATGTTGTCGAGCACGAGCAGGACGCGGCGGCCGGCCATTCTGGCGCGGTAGAGGGCGCACCGCTCCTCCTCGTCGGCGGGGACGTCGCCGTCTTCGACGCCGAGCCGGTGCAGCAGCCGGGCCAGGACGGTGGCCGGGGCTACCGGCCGTTGGTCCAGGCCGCGCAGGTCCACGAAGAACTGGCCGTCGGTGAACGCGTCGGCGAGCAGGTGGGCCACGTGCACGGCCAGCGCCGTCTTGCCGGTGCCCGCGCGGCCCGTGATGGCGGCGACCGCGAGCCCGGCGTGGGTCGCCGAGCCGGACAGGAACCGGGTGAGCGCGTCGATCGTGGCGGCCCTGCCGGTGAAGTCGGCGAGGTCGGGTGGCAGCTCGCGCCGCCCCTGCGGGCGCGGGGGCGGGGCCGGCCGGGTGGCAGCGGGGGCGGAGCGTGGCGGGTCGAGTTGCGGAGCGGAGGTGAGAATGGCCTGGTGCAGGTCCTGCAGCTGGGCGCGTGGCTCCACGCCGAGCTCGACCAGCCGACGGTGGCCGTCCCGGTAGATCTCCAGCGCCTCAGCTTGGCGCTGCGAGCGGTACAGGGCGAGCATGAGCTGGCCGCGCAGCCGCTCGTTCAGCGGGTGCCGCTCGACCAGCACCTGGAGCTCGGGGACGAGCCTCCTGTGCCGCCCCAGGGTCAGGCCCGCCTCCACCTGCTCCTCGATCGCCGCCAGCCGCAGCTCCTCCAGGGTGGCCGCGGCGGTTCGCACGGTGGCCAGGTCCACGTCGCTGAAGGCGGGGCCGCGCCACAGGGTCAGCGCGTCCTCCAGCACCCGGACGGCCGCCTCCACCCGCCCGGAGGCGAGCATGGCGCGGGCGCTGTCGACCCCCGCCCCGAACCGGGCGAAGTCGAGCGCCTCCTGGTCGGCCCTGAGCATGTAGCCGCCGGGGCGGGTGACCAGCGGCGAGCCGTCGGTCTTGCCGCCGGAGCCGTTGAGCAGGACGCGCAGCCGCCACACCCGCGTCTGGATCTGGCCGAGCGCGGTTTCCGGAGGCTCGTCCCAGAGCTCGTCGATGATCTCCCTGACCGGGACGACCTGGTTGGCGTTGAGCAGCAGGATCGCGAGCAGACCCCGCTGGGTGTTGCCGCCAGGCGAGCACGCCCTGCCGTCAACGGAGATCTCCAACGGTCCGAGTGTGTGGAACTCAAGTTGCCGCACGCCCTGATCTTCACAAATTGTCTACGTCTGTGAACCCCTACAGTCCACATGTTCATCGGGTATTCCAGGGCATTACTCGCCAACCTGGCAGGTCGTAACATCACCTGTCCAGCTGGCGACAACTCGCCAACGCCCTTCCCGATAATCGGCGCGGACTCGATCCTGCAGGGGAATCGTCAAGCAGCCGTGAGGTACCGCTGATGCTGTCCCCGCTGGAGGTACTCCACTCGGCCATCACCGGCACCCCTGTGGTGCGCCTCGACATCTCCCTGCGCGGGCGCGCGCACGGCGTGCTGCTCAAGCTGGAGAGCGGCAACCCGACCGGCTCGATCAAGGACAGGACCGCCGCGGGCCTGCTGATGGCGCTGGACCGGGAACGCCCGCTGACCCCGGGCACGGTGGTGGTCGAGTCCACCTCCGGCAACCTCGGCCTCGGCCTGGCCCGGCTGCTGGCGGCCCTCGGCTGCCGGTTCATCGCCGTCCTGGACCCCGGCACCCCCCGGGCCACCCGACAGCGGCTCGTCGCGACCGGCGCGGAACTCCACGAGGTGCACGAACCCGACGGCTACGGCGGCTACCTCCTGACCCGGCTCCGCGCCGTGGACCGGCTGCTCGCCGACAACCCGCACTACCGCTGGACCGACCAGTACGGCAACCCCGCCAACCCGCGCATCCACGAGCGCACCACCGGCCCCGAGATCGCCGCCCAGGGCGGGCCGGGCCTGGACGCCGTCTACATCGCCGTCTCCACCGGCGGCACCCTGTCCGGGGTCGCCGCCCACCTGCACGCGCTGGACCGGGGGGTCAGGGTGGTCGCGGTGGACGCCGAGGGCTCGCTCGCCACCGGCCCCGCCACCGGGCCGCGCCTGATCAACGGCCTGGGCGCGAGCCGCCGCTCCGCGTTCCTGCCGCCGGGCACCTACGACCGGGCCTATCGCGTCCCCGACTCGGAGGCCGTCGCCGTCTGCCGCCTGTTCCGCGCCGACACCGGCGTGGCGCTGGGCGGTTCCAGCGGCAGCGTGGTCGCCGCCTGCCTGCGCGACCTGGCCGCCCCCGGCGCGCCGCGCCGCCCGCTCTGCCTGTGCGCCGACACCGGCCTGACCTACGCCGACACCGTCTACGACGACGGCTGGCTGGCCCGCCACCGGCTGACCGCCGCCGTCGCCGAGGCCGCGGCGCGGCTGCGGGCCGACGGCGTCCGCTTCCACCTGGAGGATCAGCGCCCGTGAACTTCACCGAGTATCCGGCGAGCGAGTTGCGCTACCTGCCGAGGGCGGCCGTGATCGAGTGCTGCGTGGAGATCGACGTCCTGGCCGTGGTGGAGGACGCGCTGGTCCGCCACGGCCGGGGGCAGACGATGCTGCCGGAGGAGGCGTACCTGGGCTGGGAGACCTCGGCGGGCACGGCCGCGCGGTCGCTGGCCATGCCCGGCGGGCTGCGGCTGGCCGGCGGCCTCGCGCTCGGGGTGAAGACGATCAACGGGAACCTGGGCAACCCCGATCGGGGCCTGGCGCGCTCGCAGGGCCTGCTGATGATGTTCGACCCGGAGATCGCCTGGCCCAGGACCATCATGGAGTCGGCCTACCTGAGCGCCACCAGGACCGCCGCCGTCACCGCCCTCACCGCCCGGCTGCTCGGCCGCCCGGGCATGCGAAGCGCGGCGGTCATCGGCTGCGGCACGCTCGCCAAGGCGCACCTGGCCCTGCTGCCCGCCGGGATCACCGAGGTCTGCCTCTACGACCGCGATCCGCTCCGCGCACGGGCCCTGGCGGAAGCGGTGAGCGACCGGGTCGAGGTGCGTGTGGCGGCCGACGCGGAGTCGTGCGTGCGCGGGCGCGACCTGGTGATCACGGTCACCACGGTGACCGAGGGCTACCTGCCGTTCGAGTGGCTGGCGCCCGGGGCGCTCGTCGCGCATGTGTCCCTCGACGACGTGCTCCCCGACGTCGTACGGCGAGCCGGGCTCGTCGTGGTCGACGACTGGGACCTGGTCAGGCACGACCACCGGCGGCTGCTCGGGCGGCTCCACCGCGACGGGCTGCTGCTCGGCCCCGACGGCGACAGCCACCCGGGGGTCACGCCCGGCCCTTCGGCGCGGCGGGTGGACACCACGCTCGCCGAGATCATCACCGGCGCCCACCCCGGCCGCCGGAGCGAGCACGACAGCGAGCACGACGTGGTGCTCAGCAACCCGTTCGGGATGTCCATCCTCGACATCGCCCTCGGCCAGGCCGTGGAGGAGGTGGCCGCCCGGCGTGACGCCGGCGTCCGCCTGGCGATGTGACCCCCCCCGTGACCCCCCGCGAAGGAGACCGCCATGAGCAACGACCAGATCCGAGCCGCCGCACCGCCCGCCCCGCCGGGGGTCCAAGCGGGGCGGCGTTACGCGCTCACCGCCCTGATCGCCGTCAACGTCGCCGTCGCGGTGATCGCCAGCGTCATGATCGTCGTCAGGGACGGGTTCGACCTCGCCGCCGTGTTCTACGACGGCGTCAGCCCGCTGCACGAGTGGGGTGAGCTGAACGGGCCTTCCATCGAGGACGGCGCGTACTGGCGGCTGCTCACGAGCATGTTCCTGCACTACGGCGTGCTGCACCTGCTGGCCAACCTGCTGCTGCTCTGGCTGGCCGCGCGCCGCCTGGAACCCCTGGCCGGATCGGGGACCGTGCTGACCGTCTACCTGCTGTCGGGGCTGGGCGCGGCGGTGGCCGTCTACTACTTCGACCCCGAGGTGCTCACCGCGGGCGCGTCCGGCGCGGTGTTCGGCCTGATCGCGGCGCTGCTGGTGGTCAGCCTGCGGGCGCGGGCGAACACGACCCTGCCGCTGGTCCTGCTCGGCGTCGGGCTGGTGGCCACGTTCGCGGTCCCGGGCATGTCCATCGCCGCGCACGCGGGCGGCCTGCTGGTGGGCTCGATCCTCGCGCTCGGGTTCAGCCGGGCGAACATCCGGCTCGCGGTCACCGCGGCCACGGCCGTGCTGCTGGTGGCGCTGGCCGTGGCGCGGCAGTTCCTCTAGCGACCGTACGTGAGAGTGCGGAGCCACCATTCGGCCGGGCCGTACCGGTGGCTCCGCGTCCACCAGGCGCTGAGGAGCAGCTGGCCGGCGAACACGGCGGCGGCGATGCCGAGCAGCAGCGGCGGCGAGACCTTCGCGAACAGGGCCAGGCCGTAGCCGGTGAACAGCAGGGCCATCAGCGCCGACTGGCCGAGGTAGTTGCTGGCCGACAGGCGCCCGGCCGGAGCCAGGGCCCGGCCGATCCCCGGGCGGGCGGTGTTGAGCCGCAGCAGGGTGGCCGCGTAGGCGGCGGCCAGCAGGGGCGCGGTGGCGGTCGTCACCGCCAGGTCGAGCGCCAGCAGGGCGCCGCTGCCGCTGTGGTCCACCAGGTGGGTGAGGCCGACCGCGAGGGAACCGGCCAGCCCGGCGGTGAACCCCAGCCACTGCGCCTGGACGAGCCACCGCCGGGGCACGTCCTCCAGCAACCGGGTCTGCCCGGCGGCGAAGCCGAGCAGGAACATGGCCATCGCGCTGCCGGCCTGCATGAACCAGATCCCGCTGAGCATCCCCGGCAGCAGGGCCAGGTTCTCGCCGATCACGTCCAGCGGCCCGCCCCGGTAGGCGGCGATCATCTGGCTGGGATCGTCGAACACGTTGATCGAAGTGTTCCGGCCCACCGACTCCGCCCAGAAGCTGAACCCCGCCAGCAGCGCGTAGAACACCACGAGCACGGCCAGCACGATGACGGCCGCCTTCACCGCGGTGCGCGGCCTGGCCCGGCGCGCCGCCAGCAGGACCAGGCCCAGCACGGCGTACACGGTCAGGATGTCGCCGCGCCACAGCACCACCGCGTGAAAGGCGCCCAGCAGGAACAGCGCCCCGTACCGGCGCAGCGACCGCCGCACCACCGACGCGCCAGCCCGTTCCGCCTGGAAGGTGAAGGAGTAGCCGAACAGGAAGGCGAACAGCACGTAGAACTTGTCGACGAACAGCGTCTCGCCGATCAGCCGGGCGGCGTCGTCCACCGCTCGGGTGAAGTCGGGGTCGGGCAGGCCGAACGTGCCGTACGGCGAGGCCATGTAGGAGATGTTGACGACGAGGATGCCGAAGAGCGCGAACCCGCGAAGCATGTCCACTTCGACGACGCGCCGCACGAGAGGCGACAGGGACGGGGAAGGATCCCGAGGCAGCGTGGTCACGCTAACAAGCATGATCCGCACGTTCCACTTTCCTATGGTTTTGGCGTGAATACGCCATTTGTGCGGCAATCAACGCCGTCCTGATGTCGCCGACGGCCCGGAGCGGTCTTGTGGCGGGACACAAAGACGACGGCCGGAAAGTTGCGGTGCCACCCGAAGACGCGCTTGCCGCGGTCCTGCGACCTTTGGGGACATACCGGCGTGAGGAGTGCGGATGGCCGTGGAACAGGCTCGAGATCGGGGCGCGAGACGGCCGCTGCCCTTCCGGCCGAGGATCTCGGCGGCCCTCGCGTACGCGCTGCACGCGGTCCTCGCCGCCAACCCGGTCTACCGGTGGCTGGCCGCGTTCGTCGAGCGCCGTCCGAGGCTCTACCGCTGGTTCACGGCCGGTGAGCGGGTCACCAAGGAGCGGCTGTTCGGCTGCCGGATGTGCGGCCAGTGCGCGCTGCCGGCGACCGGCTACGCGTGCCCGATGACCTGTCCCAAGCAGCTGCGCAACGGGCCGTGCGGCGGCGTCTCGCCGGACGGCGCCTGCGAGGTCGACCGTTCGCTGCGGTGCGTGTGGGTCACGGCCTGGGATCGCGCGGAGAGCGCGGGGCGCGGCGCGGACCTCGACCTGCTCCAGCGGCCGGTCGACAACCGGCAGTGGTCGCGGAGCTCGTGGGTGAACTACTGGCAGGGCCGCGACGAGGGCATCGCGGTCGCGTTCACCGGCAGCGATCCGCGGCCGGCCATAGCGGTCCGGGCGAGCCGATGAGCGGGCTGCGGGCCGCGCTCGCGTCGGACCGGGTCGTGGTGACGGCCGAGATCGGGCCGCCGCGCGACGCCGACCCGGACGCGATCGCCCGCAAGGCCGCCGCGCTGCGCGGCTGGGTGGACGCCGCGAACGTGACCGACAACCAGGGCGCCAGCGTGCGCATGTCGAGCCTGGCCGGCAGCGTCCTCGTCCAGCGCGCCGGAGTCGACCCGGTCATGCAGCTGACCTGCCGGGACCGCAATCGCATCGCGCTGCAGTCGGACCTGATCGGGGCCGCGGCCCTCGGCATCCGCAACGTGCTGCTGCTCACCGGCGACCACCCTGCGCTCGGCGACCACCCGGACGCCAAGCCCGTCTTCGACCTCGACGGCGTCCAGCTCGTCTGGACCGCGCGCACGCTGCGCGACGACGGCACGCTGCTGTCCGGCAAGCCGCTCGCGACCCGGCCCTCGTGGCTGATCGGCACGGTCGAGAACCCGTTCGCCGCGCCGATGGCGCTGCGCGCCCGGCGGCTCGCGAAGAAGGTCGCCGCGGGCGCCGAGTTCGTGCAGACGCAGTACGTCTTCGACGTGGACGCCTTCGCCCGCTGGGTCGCCCAGCTGCGCGAGGAGGGCGTCACCGAGCGCTGCGCGGTGATCGCGGGCGTCGGCCCCATCCGGTCCCTGCGCATGCTGGCGTTCCTGACCGGCTCGGTGCCCGGCGTGCACGTGCCCGCGGAGCTGGAGCGCCGCCTGCGCGGGGTGCCGGAGCGCCGGGTCGCGGAGGAGGGCCTCAACGCCTGTGTCGAGACGATCCAGGCCCTGGTCGGGATTCCCGGCGTACGCGGCGTTCACCTGATGGTCTTCGGCCACGACGACGAGGTTCCCGACCTCGTGCGCCGGGCCGGCATCCGCCCGGCAGTCGCGGCTCTCCAGGAAGGGCGACAGTGATGTTGATTGATTTCCGGCCGCACGCGAGGTTGCGGGCCGACAAGCCGGTCGACCTGATGGCCTCGGTGGCCCCGGTCGTCGCGGCGCTGGTCGACTCCGGGCGGGACCTCGCCCGGGTGCGGGTGGTGTGCGACTGGGTGCAGTACCGGGACAACTTCCGCGACGTCGTCGACGCGAGGCCCATCCTGTCCGCCCCGGGCCGGGGAACCGTGCCGACTCCGGCGGGGATCCGCCAGGAGGACCTGGAGGTGGCCGTCGACGTGCGGC
This sequence comes from Acrocarpospora pleiomorpha, assembly GCF_009687885.1. Classification (GTDB taxonomy): domain Bacteria; phylum Actinomycetota; class Actinomycetes; order Streptosporangiales; family Streptosporangiaceae; genus Acrocarpospora; species Acrocarpospora pleiomorpha. The sequence continues at coordinate 23,288 of NZ_BLAF01000050.1, read as the reverse complement.
GCGGCGGCGAGGTCGCGCTGGGCGGGCTGGCCGCCGCCTGCCTGCGGGACGGGTCCGGCGAGCGGGCCTACCTGGAGGACTGGGGGCTCGGCTCGGCCGGCTGCGTCTGGGCCTTCAACGCCCTCTACTGGACCGCGCTGGAGCTGTGGGAGAAGGCGTCGGGACGCGGCTACGAGCAGGCGCTGCCGGGCGGCGAGAGCGACGCGCGCAACCTGGACTCCGCCCGCGGCGTGATAAACGACCTCTTCGACGTCTGGGACTCGCTGGCGAGCTCGGCGGCGCTGCCGGAGGAACTGGTGGTCGTCGAGCTGGGCGTCGGCAACGGGCACCAGGCCAAGGTCTTCCTCGACGAGTTCCGCCGCGCCGACCAGGCCCGCGGCGGGGACTACTACCGGCGCCTGCACTACCTCATGTGCGACTACTCCCAGCACGTCCTCGACCTGGCCGGGGAGACCGTCGCCGACCACGCCGGCCGCGTCAGCTCCGTCACGCTCGACGCGACGCGCCCGCTGACCTCGCTGGGCTTCCTGAAGTACAAGGTGTTCCTCGTCTACGTGTCCAACGTGTACGACAACCTGCCGACGGACGAGGTGGCCCAGATCGGCGGCCGCACCTACGGCGTCGAGACCCGCGCCTACCTGCCCGCGGCCGCGGCGGCCACGCTGGCGGACTCGGTCTCCGCCACGCCCGACCAGGTCCCCGCCCTGGTCCACAAGCTGCTCCGGCTCGGCCCCCAGCTGCTCACCGACGCCGCCCCGGCCCACTTCCCCGACGTGGACACCGCGGTCACGTTCTGGCGGCAGGCCTGGTCGATGCTGCGCCTGGAGGAGCGGTACGCGCCGCTGGCCGGTCTCGACCAGTACGCCGTCACCGGACAGTTCACCGGCGAGGCGCTCCGGCCGCTGCTCGAGTCGGGGGCGGACGTCCGCATGCACGTCAGCAACGGCGCGGTGGCCAGCTTCGCCGACAGCCTCATGCTGCTCCACCCGTACGGCCGGCTGATCTGCCACGACATCTTCGTCACCGGCGTCGAGGGGTACCGCAGCCAGTTCCGCGGCCCCGGCAAGTACGACGGGTCGGTCGTGAACTGGGTCAACGGCCCCCTGCTCGCGCACGTCGGGCGGCGCAAGGGCTTCGACGTGCACTACGAGCCCTTCCGGCACAAGTCGGCGGGCAACATCATCACGATGACCGCGCAGGCGAGGGACTGACCCATGGCGAGAGGAACGGTCCGCACCCGCGTCCCGCTGCTGCCCACGACGGTCGTCGGCAGCTACCCCGTGCCGGACTGGCTGGAGCGGCTCAAGACCGACTACTTCCGGGGCCGGATGAGCTACAGCCAGCTGCAGGACGTGCACGACATGGCCATCAAGGCCGCCCTGCGCGACCAGGAGCTCGCCGGGATCGACATCGTCTCCGACGGCGAGCTGCGCCGGGACAACGACATCGACTACACGCTGGCCCGGATGCCCGGCGTCGAGATCCCGGAGACGGCCAAGGACTTCTACTTCGACTACTACGAGGCGAAGGTCGCCGCGCTCCCCGAGCCGGCCGGGCCGTCGCCGCTGGGCCTGGCCGCGGACTACGCGTTCACCTCGGCCCAGACCGCGGCGCCGATCAAGTTCTCGTTCACCGGCCCGTTCTCGCTCTCATGCCGGGCGCAAGGTCGGGTCGGCCGGCGGGACCTCGTCATGGCGATGGCCGCCGTACTCAACGCCGAAGCGCACGCGCTGGCGGAGCTGGGCGCGGAGCTGCTCCAGATCGACGAGCCGTTCCTCGCCGGCCACACCGGCCAGGCCGGGCTGGCGGTGGACGCCATCAACGTGGTCACCGCCGGGGTGGACGTCACCTGGGCGCTGCATGTCTGCTACGGCAACCGATACGCCCGCCCGTCCTGGGAAGGGCACTACGACTTCCTCTTCCCCGAGGTCCTGCGCGCCGACATCGACCAGCTGGTCCTGGAGTTCGCCCGCAAGGGCGACGACGACCTGGCCATCATCGAGAAGTTCGGCTGGCCGGGCGACCTGGGGCTGGGCGTCGTGGACGTGAAGACCGACGACGTGGAGTCGCCCGACCTCGTCGCGACCCGCATCCGCCGCGCCCTGCGGCACATCCCGGCCGACCGGTTGATGATCAACCCCGACTGCGGCCTGCGCAACGTGACCGGCGCGATCGCCCGGGCGAAGCTGGCCGCGATGGCCCGCGGGGCGCGGATCGTCCGGGACGAACTGATCACACCCTCCGAAGGAGCCACGCTGTGAAGGACTTCCTGTTCACCTCGGAATCGGTGACCGAGGGTCACCCGGACAAGGTCGCCGACGCGATCTCCGACGCGGTGCTGGACGCCGCGCTGGCCGCCGACCCCCTGTCGCGGGTGGCCTGCGAGACCCTGGTCACCACCGGCATGGTCGTGCTCGCCGGTGAGATCACCACGCCGACGCAGCTCGACTACGCGCGCATCGTCCGCGACACGGTCAACCGCATCGGCTACGACGACGGCGCCTACGGGTTCGACGGCGAGCACTGCGCCGTGCTGGTCGCGCTGGACCGGCAGTCCCCGGACATCGCCCAGGGCGTCGACCGGGCCCACGAGCACCGCGAAGGCCTGTCCGACGACGCGTTCGACCGGGTGGGCGCCGGCGACCAGGGGATGATGTTCGGCTACGCCTGCGACGACACGCCCGAGCTCATGCCGATGCCGATCACCCTCGCCCACCGCCTGGCCCGCCGGCTGGCGCACACCCGCACCACGCGGGCGGTCGATTACCTCCGGCCGGACGGCAAGACGCAGGTCACGATCCGCTACCGCGACGGCGTCCCCGTGGGGATCGAGCGGGTCCTCGTCTCCACCCAGCACGCCGAGCACGCGACGGCCGACCGGATCCGCGAGGACATGTGGAACCACGTCGTCGTGCCCGTCCTGCCCGCCGATCTGTACGACGCCGGCGAGCTGCACCGGGGCCTCCTGGTCAACCCGACCGGCCGGTTCGTCATCGGCGGACCGGTGGGCGACGCCGGCCTGACCGGCCGCAAGATCATCATCGACACGTACGGCGGTTTCGCCCGCCACGGCGGGGGCGCGTTCTCCGGCAAGGATCCGTCCAAGGTGGACCGCTCCGCCGCGTACGCCGCCCGGTACGTCGCCAAGAACGTCGTCGCCGCCGGACTCGCGCGGCGCGCCGAGGTGCAGGTCGCCTACGCGATCGGGGTGGCCAGGCCGGTCTCCCTGCTGATCGACACCTTCGGCACGGAGCGCGTGGACCCCGCCCTGATCGACAACCTGGTCACCGACTGCTTCGACCTGCGTCCCGCCGCATTCCGCAGCTACCTCGACCTGCACCGGCCCATCTACCAGGCGACCTCCTCCTACGGCCACTTCGGCCGTACCGACGTGGACCTCCCCTGGGAGCGCACCGACCGCGCCGACGAGCTGCGGGTGGCCGCCGGGCTGACCGCCGACGCCACCCCGTCGATGGTCTGAGCCCGGCATGTCGATCACTGTCTCCGAGCAGCCCCTCGCCCCGGCCGGATCCGCCGTCGCCGACGACATCGGGCGCCTGGTCGTCTCGTGCCAGGACGGGCCCGGCATCGTGGCCCTCGTCAGCGCGTTCCTCTACCGGCACGGCGCGAACATCCTCCAGTCGGACCAGTTCTCCACCGGGTCCAGGGGCGGGCGGTTCATGCTGCGCACCGAGTTCCACCTGGACCGCGTCAGCGAGCGCCTGCCCCTGCTGGAGCGCCAGTTCGAGTTCGAGGTGGCGCGGCGCCTGCGCGCCAGGTTCCGGGTGCGCTCGGCGGCGACGCCCACCCGGGTCGCGATCTTCGTCTCCCGGCACGACCACTGCCTGCTCGACCTGCTGTGGCGGGCCCGCCGCGGCGAGCTGCCGATCGAGGTCGTCACCGTGGTCTCCAACCATCCCGACCTGGAGCGGGACGTGGCCGGCTTCGGCACGCCGTTCACGCACATCCCGGTCACGCCGCGGACGAAACCGGAAGCCGAGCAGGCCCAGCTCGACGCCATCGCGGGGAAGGTCGACCTGGTGGTGCTCGCCCGGTACATGCAGATCCTGTCCGCGGACTTCCTCGACGAGGTCGGCGTGCCGGTGATCAACATCCACCACTCGTTCCTGCCCGCGTTCGCCGGCGCCAGCCCGTACGAGCGGGCCAAGCAGCGGGGGGTCAAGCTCATCGGCGCGACGGCCCACTACGCCACAGAGGACCTGGACGAGGGCCCGATCATCGAGCAGGACGTCGTCCGCGTGTCGCACCGGGCCGGCGTGGGCGACCTGGTCCGCCGCGGCGCCGACATCGAAAGGGCCGTGCTCGCCCGGGCGGTCGACTGGCACTGCGCCGACCGCGTGTTCGTCGACGGATCTACCACCATCGTCTTCTGACCGCCATCCAGGAGGATCCATGGCCATCGGCCCCACCGGCCCCATCGCGGTCACCGGTTCGATCGCGACCGACCACCTCATGCACTTCCCCGGCCGGTTCAGAGACCACCTCATCGCCGAGCAGCTCGACCGGCTCTCGCTGAGCTTCCTCGTCGACGACCTGGAGATCCGGCGCGGCGGCGTCGCCGCGAACATCGCCTTCTCCCTGGGCGTCCTGGGCAAGCGCCCCGTGCTCGTGGGGGCCGTGGGCGCCGACTTCGCCGACTACCGCTCCTGGCTGGAACGGCACGGCGTGGACTGCGGCGGCGTGCTGACCGTCGGCGGCGCGCACACCCCGCGGTTCACCTGCACGACCGACGACGACCAGTGCCAGATCGCCTCGTTCTATCCGGGCGCGATGGCCTCGTCCGGCTCCATCGACCTGGCGCCGATCCTGGCCGCCCGCGGGGTCGCCCTGGTGCTCGTCGGGGCCAGCGCGCCGGAGGCCATGCTGGCCCACACCGCCCAGGCCCACCGGCTCGGCGTGGCGGTCGCCGCGGACCCGTCGCAGCAGCTGCCCCGCCTCGGCCGCGACGACTGCCGGGCGCTGGTGGAGGGGGCGGCGTACCTGTTCACGAACGAGTACGAGTGGGAGCTGCTCGTTCGCCGTACCGGATGGTCGGAGCGCGAGATCACCGAGCGGGTGGGGCTGCGGATCACCACGCTCGGCGACAAGGGCGCGCGCATCATGGGGCGCGACGGCGCCGAGATCCGGGTGGACGCCGTGCCGGCCCGGGAGATCCTCGATCCGACCGGCGTGGGCGACGCCTTCCGGGCCGGGTTCCTGGCCGGCGTCGACAGCGGGCTCGCCGTCGAGCACGCGGCCCAGCTGGCCTCGCTGATCGCCACCGCCGTGCTGGAGAGCGTCGGCTGCCAGGAATGGCGGCTGGCCGCGCGGGACGGGGAGGAACGGCTGTCCGACGCGTACGGCCCGGCGTCGGCGGCGGCCATCGGGCCCTACCTGCGGGCCGTGCTCGCATGACCGCGACCGTCCTGGACGGCCGGCGCGTCGCCGAGAAGGTCGTCGCGGCGGCGGCCGGCGACGTCGCCGCGCTCGCTCGCGCGCCGGGGCTCGCCACGGTGCTCGTCGGGGACGACCCCGCCTCCGAGATCTACGTGCGGAACAAGCGGCGGCGCTGCGTGGCGGCGGGCATCCGCGACCTGCATCGCCGGTTCGGCGCGGACGTCACGCAGGACGAGCTCGCCGGCGCGATCCGCGCGCTCGGCGGCGACCCCGGCGTGACCGGCATCCTGCTCCAGCTGCCGCTGCCGCCGCACCTGGACGCCGACGCGCTGGTGTCGCTGATCCCGCCGGACAAGGACGTGGACGGGCTGACCGAAATCAACGCCGGGCGGCTCGCGCTCGGCCGTCCCGGGCTGAGCCCGTGCACCCCGCTCGGCGTCCTGGAGCTCCTCGACGCCCACGGGATCGCGCTCGCCGGCGCCGAGGCCGTCGTCGTCGGGCGGTCCAACCTGGTCGGCAAGCCCATGGCGCAGCTGCTGCTGCGGCGCCACGCGACGGTGACCGTCTGCCACTCCCGCACGCGTGACCTCGCGGCGGTCTGCCGGCGAGCGGACGTCCTCGTCGTCGCGGCCGGGATACCCGGGCTGATCAGCGCCGACGCGGTGAAACCCGGCGCGACCGTGGTCGACGTCGGCATCCATCGCACCCCGGACGGCCTGCGGGGCGACGTCGACTTCGACGCCGTCCGCGTGGTGGCAGGCGCCATCACGCCCGTTCCGGGCGGCGTCGGGCCGATGACGATCGCGATGCTGCTGGCCAACACCGTCGCGGCCGCCGGACGATGACGGCCCGGCCGCGCGCGGGCGAGACCGGGCCGACGCGGCGGGCAGATCAGGGAATGAGCAGATAGAACGGCAGGTCGGAGCGGCCGACCGCGGCGGTGCCGGTGTAGACGGACAGGGTGTCGGCGCGGTTGCCGCACTCCACGCTCGGCGTGGTGCGCGCCATCACGATGCCCCAGGGCGTAGAACCGGTGGCCACCAGCGTGGCCACCGGCGTGAGCTCGTCCACCTTCAGCAGCGGGTCCAGGAACCTCACGCAGTACACGCCGGCCGCGGGCTTGGTGAGGGACTTGATGCCCTTGGACTGCACCAGCGTGCCGTCGGCGGCCACCTTGGCCGACGCCTGAGCGCTGGACACGGCGGCCAGGCCCGGCCTGTCATGCGCGGCCGGCCCGCCATCGGCCAGCGCGACGCCGGGCGCACCGGCCAGCCCCAGCACCGCCATACCCGCGACCACGCCGGACTTCAAGATCTCGATCATAACTCTCCCGAATGTCGTGAACCGAGGGTCCGCGACCGAACCCGAACATCCGCAACCTATCGTGATCATGTCACTCCGAAGCGTGACACGCCTGATCGAGATCGATACTTGGCTCTTTCATGTGACAGGAAACCGAAAACCTCATGTAGTGCGGTGACGCGGGGCGGCTGACGCGTGCCGCAAGAACAAGACTGTTTTTCCGGTAATCTCCGCCGCACTCTTGACTGGCCTCAGACCAGCGACAAGAGGGCGGAACGTGACATTGCCAGACCCGGAGGCCGGGAATCCGATCAGGCGCGAGGACGCGTACGTGTCGATGCTCTACCGGCGGCTCGACGCGCTTCGCGCGGATACGGCGGCCCGGCTGGGCGAAGTGTCGCGGGGCGTCGGGGGTACGGCGCAGGCCCGGGCGGAAAGGGACGCCGCCTTCAGCGAGTACTCCGGCAGGCTCGCGCGGCTCGACGCGGCGGAGAACAGCCTGTGCTTCGGGCGCCTGGACCTCAGCGGCGGCGGGCGGCACTACATCGGCCGCATCGGGCTGCCCTCCCCTGAGGGCGATCCGCTGCTCGTGGACTGGCGAGCGCCCGCGGCCCGGCCGTTCTACGTGGCGACCACCGCCGTCCCGGAGGGCGTGCACCGGCGGCGGCATATCGTGACCCGCGGCCGCCGCGTGGTGAGCGTGGACGACGAGGTCCTCGACGGCGGCGCGGCACCCAGCGAGGCGCCCGGCGCGGAGACGCTGGCGGGGGAGGCCGCGTTGCTGGCGGCGCTGAACGCCGGGCGGACCGGGCGGATGCACGATGTCGTGGCGACCCTGCAAGCCGAGCAGGACGCGATCATCCGGTCCGACCATCGGGGGGTGCTGGTGGTGCAGGGCGGGCCGGGCACCGGCAAGACCGCGGTCGCCCTGCATCGTGCCGCGTATCTGCTCTACAACCGTCCCCGGCTGGCGGCCCAGGGCGTGCTGGTCGTCGGGCCGAACACCACCTTCCTCAGCTACATCGGGCAGGTGCTGCCCGGCCTGGGCGAGACGGGCGTGCTGCTCGCCACCGTCGCCGAACTGTTCCCCGGCGTCACCGCGGACCGCGCGGAGCCTGCGCCCGCGGCGGAGGTCAAGGGCCGGGCGGTGATGGCGGAGGTGCTGGCCGCCGCCGTACGCGAGCGGCAGGCTCCGCCCGGCGTCCCGTCTCGCTTGGACCGCGATGCCCGCGCTCAGGCGGTGGCACGGGCGCGGGCCTCGGGCCTGCCGCACAACCGGGCGCGAGCGGTGTTCGCCGACGCGATCGTCGATCATCTCGCGCGTGGTCTGGCCGAACAGACCCGCGTGCTGGCCGACCGCCTCGAAGCCGAGATAGCCGATGTCCTGGCCGAGGCGGACGTGGACAGAGCCGTGCGGGAGGACCTCGCGGGCCTGGAGGGTGTGCTCCCCCAGGAGATCGTCGACGACGAAGACGATCTGCGTCGGGAACTGGCCTCGGATCCCGACGTGTGGGCGGAGATCGACGCGCTGTGGCCGGCGCTGACACCGCAGCGGCTGCTCGAAGATCTGTTCGCCGACCCGTGCCGGCTCGCCGCCTGCGCCTCCCAGCTGAGCGAGCCCGAGCGGGCGTCGCTGGTCCGGGCGCCGGGCGGCTGGAGCGCGGCCGACGTGCCGCTGCTGGACGAGGCCGCCGAGCTGCTCGGCGTGGACGACCGGGCCGTCCGGGCGCGAGCGGCACGGGAACGTGCCCGGCGCGTCGAGTACGCCCAGGGGGTTCTGGACATCGCGCGGTCCGGCGACGACGAGGCCCGGGAGACGCTGGCTGCCGGGGATCTGCTGGACGCGCGCGGCCTCGCCGACCGCCACCACGAGGCCGAGCGGGCCACGGTGGCCGAGCGGGCGGCCGCCGACCGGACCTGGACCTTCGGGCACGTGATCGTGGACGAGGCGCAGGAGCTGTCCCAGATGGCCTGGCGGCAGTTGATGCGGCGCTGCCCCAGCAGGTCGATGACCCTCGTCGGGGACGTGGCCCAGACCTCGGACGCGGCCGGAACCACGTCCTGGGGCCTGGCTCTTCACCCCTACGTCGGCGACCGGTGGCGGCTGGCCCGGCTGTCCGTCAACTACCGCACCCCCGCCGAGATCATGGCGGCGACCGTCGACCTGCTGGCCGGTCTCGATCCCGAGATGGCGCCGCCGAAGTCCGTACGGGAGATCGGAATGCCTCCATGGCGGATGAGCACCTCCGCACGCGCGCTGCCCGAACGGCTCGCCCACCACACCGCTCAGGAAGCGGCGCTGCTGGGCGACGGACGGCTCGCCGTGATCGTCCCCGACGCCCGGACCACCGAACTGGCCGCCGCGATCCAGACCACACTCCCCGACGCCGCCTCCGGCCCGCACCCCGATCTGACGGCCCCGATCGTGGTCCTGAGCGTCAAACAGGCCAAGGGCCTCGAATTCGACTCGGTACTGATCGCCGACCCGGCCGCGATCCTGAACGCTTCACCCCGCGGACGCAACGACCTGTACGTAGCCTTGACCAGGGCCACCCAACGCCTCGGCATCCTGCACCCAGGACCAGCACCCGCCGAAATAGCCGGCACTGTGCACGAACGCGGAAGTTCCCCGCCTACGCATGGCGGCTGACCCGCGCGGGGATCACGTCCTCCCGACCAGGGCCACGATGAGCGCCGCGACCCCGCTCTGCACCGCCGACAGCACCGCTTCCTTGGCGCCGCCCGCGATCGCCGTACCCAGCGCGCGCAGGCGGCCCGGCTCGGACTCCACCGCCGCCACCACCGCGCCCGGATCGCTCACCGCGCCCTCCGGGGTCACCAGACCTGCACGGGTCAGCGCAGCGATGAAGACCCGCAACTCCGCCACCGCCGCGTCCACCTCGGCCCGCGACGTCCCCTCCCCCGCGTTGTTGACCGTGAAGCTGCTCCCCGCACCGGTCTGCACGTAGCTGTCCCGGCCGATCTTGTTGCCGTACACGTAATCCGACATGCCATACCCCCTCATCCGTTGACGGTCATCCGGCTACCGGCGCCGCTCTGCTCGTACTTGTCCCGGCCCACCTTGTCGCCCATCACCAGATCGCCCCGGACCTGCACGATCCGCTCCTGTTCCGGCGGATCCTCAATGGCGTCCACGATCTCGCCCTTGATCCGATGGATCTCGTCCCTGTCGGTGCCCGACAACGCGGCGAACTGCGTGCCCGCCGTCTCGATCGTCAGCGCGTACCTGGGCCGCCGAAACAGCAGCCGATAGAGCAGCACCACCAGCAGGTACGCGACCCGCAGCCCGCCCACCACCGCCGCCGCCACCGCGAACTGCGCCGCCGCCTCCACCAGGTTGAACCCGGCGTCCACATCCAGCTCCGGCAGCACCCCGAACGCCACCCCCGCGACCGCCCCGACCATCACCAGCGCGACCGCGATCCCTTTCAACGGATAGAACGTCGCCAACCGCCCGCCCCACACCAGCCGCAGACTCTGCACCCGGGAGATGTTCGCCAGCGGATACACCTCATGCCCGATCCGGACGACCCGCTTACTGATCCGGATCTCCCCTACCTGCTGCTTTCCCATGTCGCCCTCACCTTCACGCTCACGCGAAGAACGGCTCCATGCTCACCCGATCACGACCGGGACGTGAGAGTACCCCCCTACCCAAACCGCCGACCGGCCTGGTCCCGCCCCAAAGATCTTGATCCTCGGGTCTTAACGATTACTCCAAGAACTGCCCTGATATTCAAATGGGCTACTATTCGGGCAGGTCAGGTGTGCCCTCTTGAGAAGAGTTGGCAAATGCGTGCAGCTCAGGCCACCAATTGGGCCATTGTTGCACGATCATGGTGAGCGTGGGACTGTGTGCCAGCATGTACCGGCAGTACTGCGGCCATCCATGCAACAGCAACACACGCTCCAATATGAATCGATCTTCAAACCCGTGGCGAAAGGAGGATACTTTCCCTGCTGGTCCTGTTAGCATTGTGCGGACGGGTGTCTGGATTCAGGTGAAGGCAACGGTGTGGTCGGGATGAATCGCCGGCTGGAGCGTCAACGTTCGCGGAGCGTAGGATCGATCGTTTGTGACCAGATCTGGGCCTACCAGCCGTCAAAGTCTCTCGACGTAGAACTATCGTCCTCCTCGACCGCGAACCGCCGCCCGGATATTCCGGAACGTATATTAGACGATCGGTTCACGAGATGTCGGTTCCAGACGACCAGCACCATCATGAATACGTGCCACTTGATGCAACGTCCCTCTTTTGGAGCCTCGGCTACCCACGAACCAATCTGCTGGCAACCGGCAGAGCGCTCTTGATGCAGGTTTCGCATCCCACAATCGCGGCTGGGATTCTGAAACACTCAAAATATTTGGCGGATCCATGGGGCCGGATGCGCCGAAGCCGCGAGTCTACCCTGCTTAGGCTATTCGGAGGATGTCTCGGCGTCTCCGAAGGGGTCCGATTGCAAAGAATGCATTCCAGCATCGAAGGGACCGATCTCGTCGGCAATCCTTACAGCGCTCTTGACCTCGAGCCCTGGCAGTGGACCTACTCGGCGTCGTTTGATTCCATCCTTTACTATTATCGAAACTATAGTCGCCGCCTCAAAGTCGACGATGAGAGTCGCCTCTATTCTGAGTGGCGTTACGCGGGCGCCCAAATAGGCATTCGACCATCATCAATGCCGACAACGCTTTCACAGTTCGAGGAATATGTGCAGGAGATGATTGTCGCCCGCCTGGACAACAACGATGCGAGCCGATCACTCCTTCACGCCTTTACTTTCGGTGAGGTCGAACGACCCTGGAAGTTCCTGCCACACTCGTTATGGCCAGTAGGCCGGCACATTGCGAGACAAGTACTCAAGACAGGCGCCATCGGCTCTCTTCCCGCCCTACTGCGCGAGAAGCTCAATATCGATTGGACCCAGCAAGACGAGCGGTTGCTGCTGCGACTCAAGCTCGCGATCCGCACTATTGATCACTACACCCCCTCAAAGCTCCTCCACGATCAGATGGCATACGCGGCGGTGCGTGCATCTCGCGCGCCTTTACGGATCCGGTCGCTGCCGTGACAATGGACGTGTTGGACGGAGCCGCCGCCAGGAAGCAGCTGCGGCGCCAAACGCGATGTAGGGCTCGGTGGGTTGCTCGTGCAGGAGCTTGAGGGCTCAGCCCGAGAAATTCGGATTGACCTTAGGCCTCCTTATGGCATTCAACCTGTTATGTTTCGTGCGTGGCAGCCGGGGTGCTCGGCCCTCTTTGGATATTTCAAACATGAGCATGCCTATTACGCCCTCAAGATTCTTAAGACTCCCGAGACACGCGCCTGGGCAAAGGAAGCTGCCATTCTTGACGAGCCGGCCTACGTCAGAGGCCTTCGCTCATTGCCGCTTCGAGACAGTACCTTTGCGCCGACTCGCGACCTGGCCCATCGCATTGCCCATGACCATGAAATAAGCTACGAGTGGCTAAGGGCCGTGCCGATGGAGCGCGCCGCAGCAGCCCTTTATTCGGCCAATCAAGGTCGATTTGATGTCTTCGATGCGACAGTTCTAGCAACCGCCTACGGCGACCGTCGGTTCCTCGCACTCGCGCCCAAGATCTCCAAGCTGACCGACTTGCTTCTACCGGGCAGGGAGCGCAGGCGGATTCCAGCCCTCATACAGGAATATATCGGGGATCACTTAACCACCCCAAACTCGTACAGGGAATCTCTAAGCTCGGGCACAAAAACTAGTTCGCACTCTCGCGCCCAAATGCTCGTCCTGGTAGCGCTTGCGCTGCACCTGGTACAGGCTCGTGGCATAGGCCTTGATCCCTCGCCACGCCTCACCCTCGATCGGCATCCTGTCCTCCGAGTCGACAACGTACTCGTACGTGCCGATCAGTCGATTTCGTATATAGATTTCTTCGGGTTCTTTAACTTGCGCGGCAATCTTGCAGAGAAGATCGGCTACCACATGTTGTACGGACCCGCAGGCGCGGTGCGGCGCTACGCGATATGGCTACGTCGGCGACTCCGAAGAGACTTGTCGTGAGACACACGCCCTGTTAGCGCACGCGTAGATGCCCGATTGGTCTGGCACCCGCAGCAAGCCATGCTTCGACACTGGCGGTGTAGGCATCCACTAGTTGCGCCTCTTCGCGGTGCTGTGAAATAAGGGTGGCCGCTCGCTCGGATGTGTGTCCACGGAGCCGCAGCACGGCGTACGCCAGCATGATCGAGCGCCGTCGACCTTCATGGCAATGAATAAGGATGCCGGCGGCAGGGTCATTGGTAAGGACATCAACCGCAAAGTGCGCCGCCGCGGACCAACGGATGGGTGACTGTGGGCGGCCGAAGTCCCACATCGGTGCGTGGACTACGTGGGAGGGACCGAACATTGCGCGTTCGACAGCGAGGTCCTGGGAGATCCAGGTCTGAAACGTCGACCGACAGTTGATCAGGTGAGTGATTCCATGTTCAGGCAGGCGGTGCAAGGTAACAGCAGTAGGCACGCTACCCACGGCAAGGCGTTGGTCGCCAATCCAGCTCAGCCAAGTGGTATGGGGTCCATAGAGGCGAGTGCTGTAGCAGTGATAGCGGTGCCGCCAGCCGCTCATGACGCGCTCATCATTTCGCCATAGTACGGCAGCCGGCAGCGGACGCGCGTTGGTGCAGTGAGCGCCTGTTGGAGTTCGACCGCGCGGGGGTGACCCCTCTCATGGTCATGGAGTAACGAGGCGGACCGGTGGGGCCGGAGAGGCACCCGAATCTGCGACTGCGGTGAGAAGATCTCGGAACGGTGAGGGGGACAGCGGGTGATTGATACGGCGACACGCGTCGGAAGCGAGATCGATCCAGATAGCGCGGTCATTCGGGTCTAGCTGTGAAAGCTCTATAGCGGCATGAAAGATAATCCATGGATAGTCGCTCTGCACCCCGTCACTGAGTGCGCGGTGGGCGAGGCTCACCGCAGTTCCCCTTGATTCCGAGTCGTCGACAAATCGTAGGAGGTCGGCGAGAGCGATGCGCGCAGAGGCTGCCTCTGCTCGTCCGCCGATTTTTTCACAGGACGCGATTGCCGCTTCATATTCTGCTTGAGCATCGGCAGTATACTCGCCGCGTTCCTCAGGATCCCGTGTCGCATTGGCCCGCCAACGTGCAATCTCTCCGAGCGCGAAGCGGCCCCAAATAGGCGCATATGGATCCACCAGCCTATCATCATTTAGACTTATCAGGCGTCGAGCTTCTGCCTCATTGCGCCGCAATGCCTGTCTGATTAAGAGCGGCGATGGAGGAACGTCTGGTCGCGGACCTGGCCACTCGACGCCGATGTCCTCTGCTAAATGGGCCAGTAGGAGAAGCTGCATGACCTTGAAAACACCAACGGCATCTGGATCACCGTGCCGGTTCATCGTGCTGCCTGCGGTGAGGCTCTGCTCGAATATCGCCGATGCAGTCTCCCCAGCTCGAATGGCAGACGCAAAATCCCCTTGAGCCCTAGACGCGTGCCCGAGCGCAAGCAGGGCGTAGGCGGCGTGGTATTCGTCGTTGAGGGAGCGATAGATCTCAAGCGCGTTCTGTGCGTGGCGATATGCTCCGACATAGTCCCCTGTAAACCGGCAGATTCGGGAGAACTGCCTCTCTAGGTGGCCCCGGCGCAATAACAGCGTCTCAGACAGATACGGATAAACTCGCGATCCGCCCCGGTTCTCTAGGCCGTCCAGCAGCCTCACCGTTCGATCGACGAGTGCTGCGGCCTCTCGTAATTCGTCATGATCGATTCGGCTTCGCAGTTGCCCTTCCGCTGCCACGAATTGAACCCCGGGGTCATTGAGCAGAGTTCCGGCCTCCCACAGCTCATCCCAAGCAGCATAGGCGTTGTGCGGTTCTCCACACAGGCGATAGCACTCAGCCAGATTCCGCATTATATCCACTGAAACGGGTGTCGGGGCTGCCAGGGACACGACCCGCGACCGTGCATCGCTCAGCGATTCAATGGCCTCCCTGTACTCGTGTCTGGCACGGCGACGCCTGCTATCGAGCACCAGCAACTGGGCGCGTGTCTCGGGGTCGACCAGAGGAGCGTCATACAGGGCTTCGATTATATAGTCGCACTGGGTCAGGTCGTGCATGTCAATGAATCTTCTAAACGCATCCTCACACCGCCTCAATCCGGCATCGGGATTGAGGCAGGTCTCGTGATAGTAGACGCTGGCCAGGGCATATCGCTGCACGTCGGAATCTGTAGCGGGATCGTCGGTCAGCATGGCGAAGTGTTCACGTGCACGACGATGACCGGCTCGCACGCCGTCCTGATATAGCTCGCTGAGCGCGACGGCCTGCCTGACAAGGCCATGTATTCGATAGCGGCGCTGCCGCAAAGGCACTCGTCCTGCGGTAGACGTTGCCAGTTCTTCAAGGAACGAGTAGCGACCTATAGCATCGAGCGCGGGAATCGGCTCCATTGTCGTCAGCACGATACCCAATAGTGCAGGGTCGAACGAACGCAAGACAGAACCCGCAACCACGAGATCAAAGTATCGGTCGTCCCGAGCGGATAGCGTAGCTCGCAGCCGCCGTACATACCAGCTGAAGAAGACGCCTCGGCCCTCCTCGCTAGCCGGGTTTAACCTGCCCAGGTCGTCACGTAATTCGTCCAGGCTTTGCCATGCAGCCGTCATATCTTCATCTTGAATCAGATCCAGCGCGGCAGCCAAGAGCGCCGGGCAGCCGCGGCTGATCAGATGTAATCGCTCGGTGAGCCTTTCGTCCCGGATGCCGCGGGCTTCGATATAACCGATCGATTCACCCGAGTCAAAGGGAAGCAGCTCGTGTTCCTCAAATAGATCTTGCCAGACTTCGCCGGCTGAACCGTCGGACCATCGAAGCGAGTGTTGGCCGCTGATCACGAAAAGAGCGTTGGCATTTACTACCCGCAGCCGGTCAGCCAATCGATATATAAACGTGCTTCGGTCGACATGTGACACCCGCCCGATGGTGACGGCATCATACCGATCGCTGATCACAAGTAACCCGGACGACTCATCAGCTGACTCCTGACGTTCAAGGAGGTCGGCTGCCAGTGCTTCGGGGATCAGGGCCTCCAGCTTCTCAGGAGGCGTTGCCAAAAGAGCCTCACGGAGGTTGGCTCCCGCTTTGGCTTGGAGGTGGTCTGCGAACCACTCGCGTATGATTTCCAGCCGTCGGCGGTCGCCGAGAGTCGAGACAACGCGAGCGCCCAATTTCAGTACTGGGGGCACCAAGCCGACGAACGGCACGTGTCCCACCGCATCGAGCACGCCAGCGGCGAGGTCTGCCAGATCGCCACCGGAGTCTGGCAGGGCGGATTTCCCGTGAAAGTCAATCGAAGCCATTTGGCCTCGCGCATGAAACATGCTCGCCCACACCAACTCAAAGCGGTGAAGCCGCGTCTTCACGAGGCTGTGGTACTGTCGGTAAAATTCCACCGCTGTGTCGAGTGGGCTACCGGACAGGTCAGCGAAATCTAGCACTACAGCGTGGAACTTCTTACGTTCCGACTGCGGAAGTAGCTCCAACCTGGTCCGAAACTGCTTGAGGAGCGTCGTTTTCCCCATGCCGCTCGGACCCCAAAAGCCCAGCACTCTCGTCCCGCCGGCTTCAGCAAAAAGATGCTGATCGAGAAGGATCAGTTGATCAGTGCGCCTAACGTGGAATGGGTCCGAGTCGCCGGCGGACGGTTCCAGCCGCCTCCTACTCATAGTGTCAGTGTATGAGTTCAGTCGATCCCATCAAAGTGTGGAGACGGTGGTATTTCGTCTTCCGTTCGTCTCCAGATTTGAAGATCGAAACAGGTTGAGGCCCGTACTGCGCGGGGTGTATCTCGGTCTGACGCTGATGAAAGGTGCGGGCCCCACCGGGTAGGTCTTTGGCCAGGCTAGAAACTGCGGCACTGATCTTCTTTGTTACCGCCGACGGAGTTTCTGCTTCCGGTTGGCTTTGGGTGGTTTTCCTTGCACTGGAGGTTGCCCTTGACTGAGTTGCGGTGGATCTGGGCGCCGTTGTGGTTGCCGATCACCTGGATGCTGCCGCCGACACGGTTGTTGTTGACGCGCAGGTAGCGGCGGTTGGCGTCGAGTTGGATGTCGGCGTTGATTCTGGACGAGGTCACTGTGGCGGCGCCGCCCTGCTTCACCTGGACGCTGCCGCGGACGATCGAGCCGGCGAGCACCGACACGGCGCGGGCGCCCTCGGCCTGGACGTTGCCCTCGACGTTGACCTTGCGGGCCAGCAGGGTCGCGTTCCGCTCGACCTTGACGGTGCCCTTCACGCGGGTGCCGAGGAGGGTGCAGGTCGCGCCCGGCGGGACGCGGACGTTGTCGAGGGTCGCGGTGCGGATGGTGCCCCGGCAGGTACGTTCCTCCGCGAATGCCGGGGTGGCCACGAGCAGGCCGCCGGCGATGGCGCCGATGGCGGTTCCGGCCAGAGTCAGCTTGAGCTTGTTCATGTCGTGCCCTTCGTCGGCTTCGGCCGAGGCTGCCTGCCTGGCCATACGAAGGATTTCGGCACGCGGTGAGGGCTCCGTGAGCCGTACATTAACGACTTCTCACCCAGATGCGTGCTTGGCCAGGAAGGTGTTGACCGTGGTTTCGATGCGGTCGGGGAATTCGCCGTTGATGGCGTGTGATGCCTCCGGCCAGAGTTCGACGGTGCCGTGGCGGAGGAGGCGGCGTGCGCGTGCGACGGCCTTGCGGGGGTCATGGATGATGCTGCGGCCGCCGATGATCACCAGGGTGGGCAGGTCGATTCCGGCGATCTGGTCGTCGGTGGGGTAGGCGGGACGGGGAAGGCTGGTGGTGAAGTCGCGCATGCCGGCGGCGATCAGGGCGGCGACAGGGTCGTCTTCGGAGGCGTCGGCGCCGCCGGAGATCCAGCTCAGCAGGCGCCGCCGTACGGCCCTGGGCATGGGAAGCACCGACCCCAGCGAGACGATGACGACCTTCCAGGTGATGCCGCCGAAGGTGGCGGCCGGTTCGAGCAGGATGAGGGAGCGAACTCCGGCCGGCCGGTGTACGGCGAGGTTGAGCGCGGACCAGCCACCGATCGACAGGCCCAGCACGTCGAGCGCCGGTTCGGGCAGGCCGTCGAGCAGCGACGCGAGCCAGGCCGCCTGGTCCTCGGCGGAGGTCAGCCGGCGGGTCTGCACGGACAGGCCCGGCTCTCCGATGAGATCCACCGCATACACCGGGCGGGTTCTCGCCAAGCCGGCCAGGTTGGCCTCCCACATGGGCGCGGCCGCCGTACGACCGGGCAGCAGTAGCAGCGGCACCCCGTCGGCGGGTCCGAACCGGTAGACGCGAACGCTGCCGAAGCCGGTCGGCACGTCCAGCGTCGCGCTCGGCGCGGGCAGGGCCGCCATCGCACGGTCGTAAATCTTCCGATATCGGGCGTAGGCGGCGGCGTCCCGGAAGTGGCCGAGCTTCCCCGCCCGGAATGCCGCCCCGATGTTCGGTTCCATGGCTTTACTATACGTTCGTATTGTAAAACTCCGCTGGGAGATGACGATGCCAAAGCGCGTGGACCACGACGTGCGTCGTGGGGAGATCGCCAGAGCCGCACTTCGGCTGTGCGTGGGCGAGGGCCTGGCATCGGTGACCATCGGGCGCGTGGCGGCGGAGGCGGCCATCTCCAAGGGCCTGGTCCAGCACTATTTCCCCACCAAGGAAGCGCTGCTCCAACTCGCCGCGACCCTGCAGCGGCGCGACATCGAGAGCGCCGTCGCGGCGGCCGTACAACCGGATGTTCCACCACGCACTGCGCTACGTCAGGTCCTGCTGGCGCTGGTGGGTCTCGGTACTGAGCAGATCCTGGCAGGTCACGCGTTTCTCGCTTCCACCGCCGCGAACCCCCAGCTTCACCGGCTCTACCGGGAGGGGTCGTCCGCCGCGACCGCCGCCATAGCGCGGCTTGTCACCGAGGCCCGCAGTTCGGCTGCCGACGCCGAGGCGGAGGCGCGCATCCTGCTCGGCGTGGCGGGATCACTCGCCGACGCGCGCATGCTGGGCGAGATCAGCCACGACTCGGCCATCGCGGTGCTCGATCTACAGCTGAACCGTCTCCTCAAGGGTTGAGCTTCAGGAATGGTCGGTGTCGAGGGTGGTCGGCGGGCCTGGCCGGGTGGGCGTGCCGACCGTTACCCGAACAATGTCCAGCCGTACTTGAGCACGACGGCCAGGACCACGACCAGGATCCAGATCGTGACGGCGATGGCGTCCAGGTCGGCATCGATGGCTTTGGCCAGCGCTGCCTGCACGCGCCGGGGCAGGAACATGTTGCCGTCGCGAACGTTCACGTGCGTCAGGGTCGACCACACCAGCGTCGTGGACACGGTCACCAGCAGGCACCACGGGCACAACGCGCCGATCACGTACATGGACTGATAGAACAGCCAGTACGCGAAGGCCAGGCCGAGCGTGTAGACCACCTGCGCGGCGAACATGAACCAGCGCGGGAACCGCACCCGGCCCAGGCTCGCCACCGCGATGGTGATCACCACCGGCTCGGCCACCAGCCCCAGGAAAGCGTTCGGGAAGCCGAACAAGTGCGCCTGCCAGGAGCTGCCGACCGTTCCGCAGCTGATGACACTGTTGATGTTGCAGGACAGATCCGCGCCCGGGTCGGCCGCCAGGCGCACCGCGTCGATCGACAGCACGAAGGACGCGGTCAGGCTCAGGCACGCCGACAACAGCATGGTCCCGAAGATCCAGGCGTCGGAGTGCCGGAGCGCATGCAGGCGAGGCAGGACCGTGGTCACGACTGGCACCGCTACTGGCCCTTGGCCGCGGTCACGGCCGCCGTCAGCGGGCCCGCCGTGTAGAGGTCGCCCTCGAACACCTTGCCATTGATCTTCACTGTCGGCGTGCCCGAGATCCCCTTGTCGAACACGGCCTGCGTCGAGGTCGCGATCCACGGCTCGAAGCCGCGGGCGGTGAAGTCGTCCACCACGTTCGCCGGGACCCCGGCGTTACGGGCCAGGGTGGCGATCTCGTCGTCGGACAGGCCGCGGCTGCCCTCCTCGGGCTGGTTGGCGAACAGCGCCGCGTTGAGAGCCAGGACCTTGTCGGGCGCACGGTCGGCGACGGCGGCGACGGCGTTGGCCGCCCGCGTGGAGTACTTGGCGCCGCTGGAGGCCCTGTCCAGGAACGCCAGCGGGTACAGCTCCAGCCGCACCGTTCCGTCGGCGACCAGCTTGTCCAGCTCGCCGCTGTTGGCCTGCTCGAAGCGCCCGCAGTACGGGCACATGTAGTCGAGGTAGACCTCGAGCTTCACGGGCGCGGCCGCGTTGCCCAGGGCCAGCGCCCCGCCGGCCGTGGCGATCGCCGGGGCCTTGCCGCTCCGCGCTGCCGGGGAGCTGTCGTCGCTCGCCGCGTTGATCAAGCTGATCACGATGGCGGCCAGCAGGCCCACAATGATCAGCCCGCCGCCGGAGGCGGCCAGCCGGACGCGCTTCGTCCTGCGCCGCTCGGCGGCGGCCCGGGCGTTGCGTAGCTCGCGCAACTTGATTCGTGCCTCGGTGCTCATGATCTCGTTTCCTCGCTGGACGAAAGATCGAGCGCCACGCGACCAGCGCGTCGTCACCATTCCTGAACGACGCTCAGCCCTGGCCGGGATGCCCCGCCGACGCTCGCCGTCCACCGTGGAGCACACCGCCGCACCCAGACCCGGGCCAAAGGTCCCAACCCTGTGGACCTTGGTCCTGTATCGGATGTCGCCGCGGCGATCAGCGATCCTTTCCGGCTGGTGGGCACGCCAGGGCTCCTATGAGTGATCGGAGCACACAGTCCTCAGCCGGACTTCCTTGAGGGCCGGACAGCCCTGGAAGACAGGTCCAAAGTCCCTCCGGGGAGGTGACCTGTGGCTGTGACGGCGGGTCCGGCTTCGGATCTACCGTTTCGGTCATGTCCGATGAGCGCCACCTGATCTGCCGCCTGCCTGGCACGCGGTCGGTGGCGTCCACCGGCTTCGTGACCCCCATGACCGGCTTCCACGTCCGACGTGTCTTCGACGAGTACTGTCCCCCGGCCTGATCCGCTCACAGCGGCACATGTCACCGACGACACGGACGGACAACACCCCCATGCTCGAAGACCTGCACGCGGCCACCCACCGCGACCCCGCCCTGTACGGCCACCGCAAGCTGGAAGCCATCCTCTACCCGGGCGTATGGGCGGTATGGATCCACCGCCTGGCCAACCGGCTGCACCGCCGCCGCATACCGTTCCTCCCCCGCCTGATCTCACAGCTCGCCCGCACCCTCACCGGGATCGAGATCCACCCGGGCGCCCGCATCGGGCGGCGGCTGTTCATCGACCATGGAGCGGGCGTCGTCATCGGGGAGACGGCCGTCATCGGCGACGACGTCACTCTTTACCACCGGGTCACGCTCGGCGGCCGCGGCTTCCAGTCCGACGCCAAGGGAACGCCCCGCCACCCGGTGCTCGGCAACCGAGTCACCGTCGGCGTCGGCGCCTCGATCCTCGGCCACGTCCACGTCAGCGACGACGCCTCGATCGGCGCCCACGCCCTCGTACTCGCCGACGTGCCCGCGGGCGCCCGCGTACACGTCACCCCCAGCATCGTCAGGAGAGAACCCGTGCCCTCCATCCACCCCAACGTCCTGTCCCTCATCGGCTCGACCCCGCTCGTGAGCCTGTCACGCTTCGGCGCGGCACTGCCCGCCCGGCTGACCGCCAAGCTGGAGTCCGCCAACCCGGGCGGCAGCGTCAAGGACCGCATCGCCCGCGCGATGATCGAGGCCGCGGAAGACGCCGGCCTGCTGCGTCCTGGCGCCCACATCATCGAGCCCACCAGCGGCAACACCGGCATCGGGCTGGCCATGGTGGCAGCCGCGAAAGGATACCGGCTCACACTCACCATGCCGGAGAGCATGAGCGCCGAGCGGCGGGCGCTGCTGGCCGCCTACGGCGCCGAGCTCGTCCTGACGCCCGCCGCACTCGGCATGAAGGGCGCGATCGCCGAGGCGGAGCGGCTGGCCGCGGAACACGGCTGGTTCATGCCCCAGCAGTTCGCCAACCCCGCCAACCCCGACATCCACCTGCGCACCACCGCCCAGGAGATCTGGGATGACACCGCCGGCGAGATCGACATGCTCGTCTGCGGCGTCGGCACCGGCGGCACGATCACCGGTGTGGGCCGCTTCCTGCGGGACAAGAAGCCGCACGTACGCGTGATCGCCGTCGAGCCCACCGAGTCAGCGGTGCTGTCGGGCCAGGCGCCGGGGCCGCACGGGATCCAGGGCATCGGCGCCGGCTTCGTCCCGGAGGTCCTGGACACCGGGGTCTACGACGAGGTGATGCGGGTGACCGTGGACCAGGCCCGGGACGCGGCTCGGCGGCTGGCCCGTACAGAGGGCATTCTCGCCGGCGTCTCCGCAGGCGCGGCCCTGCACGCCGCATCCACGGCCGCCGCCCGACCGGAGAACGACGGCCGGCTCGTCGTGGTGGTCCTCCCCGACACCGGCGAACGCTACCTCAGCACCCCGCTCTTCACGCAGTAGAGACAACAGGAGAAATCCTCTTCATGACCATCCACGCAGACACCCGCCGCTGCTCGTCCGGCAGCCGCCGGGCCAGAGGCAGCACCACCAGCGACACCGTTAGCTGCCCGCCGACCCACAGCTCCGCCCCGAGCACGTGCAGGAAACGCACCACCGACCACCACGTCATCGCACACTCACCTTGAACAGGCCGTGCGCGCCTGCCTCGGCCTGGCGCATCGTGTGGTCCACCACCGGGTACGTCCCCGCCTCCGGGAAGACGACCTCGGCGAAACCGCCCTGCGCGGGGGCCAGGTCGAGCACCTGCGCACCGCCCGGATCCTGGGCGCGGAGCCGGTAGGCGCCCTCCTGGTAGACGGTGTCGAACGGCGCGCCCACCACGTGCAGGGCGGTGCCCGAGCTGGGCCCGGCGGCCACGGCCCAGAGGCGTACCCGCTCGCCGGCCTCGGCCCGCAGCGGGGCGTGGTCGTAGCCGGCGGCGGCGCCGTTGAACATCCACCCGTCCGGGTCGCCTTCCCGGATCTTGGCGACCTGGGTCTCGCCGCCCGGCTCGCCGAGATACAGCTCGCCCTGGACCAGGAGGTACTCGCGGTCCACCTTCGGCAGGCCGGGCGGGTCGATGATGACGGCGCCGTACATGCCGTTGGCGATGTGCTGGGTCATCGGCATGGTCGAGCAGTGGTAGAGCCACGCCCCGGCGAAGTCCGCGCGGAAGCGGTAGGTCAGCCGCTCGCCCGGCTGGATGGTGCGCATCGGGCCGTCCGGCGCGGTCGACCCGGCGTGGAAGTCGATGCCGTGGCCCATGCTGCCGCCGTTGACGAACGTCACGACGAACACGTCGCCGACCTTGCCTCGCAGCACCGGCCCGGGCATGGTCCCGTTGAACGTCCACACGCGCTGCCGCACTCCGGGCGCGACCTCCTGGACGAGGGTGTCGTCGGCGCGGATCTCGACGTGGTGCTCGGTGCCGGCGGGTGCGGGCTTCAGCGTCGCGTCGTAGGGTTTCCAGCCTGGTGACATGGGCGCGG
>NZ_BLAF01000049.1 GCF_009687885.1 Acrocarpospora pleiomorpha | reverse complement strand
GTGTCGGGGCGACAGGTTCCCACGTTCCATGCAAGAGCCCAGGCCAGGCTCGCGCCGCCTACATGCCGGACGCCGTCTGGGCAGTCGGCAGGCTCCCCCCAGACTTGTCCCGGAGCCCAGGTCTTGCCCCGGTTTCGACGCCACTGAAATCCGTTACGACACTTCATCAGCGGTTCGCTTCCGCTCGCCTTCCTGACCCACACCTGACGCGATCACACCGCGCCTTTTCCCGCAGCGCTCACCACGAACGGCACTTAACCGACGCAGCCTGCGGTGGTTTGGGACCTCCCCCTGCAGGGCGATCCCGGAGGACCTACCTCCATCTCCTGCACAGCACCGCTTCCAGAGGCTTCCACATCGACGCCTCCTTCAGCGTTCGTGGCACACGACCTGCACGGATGAATTATCGACACCGGCACCGTCCAGATGCCGCGGAGATGTTGCCGAGCACGAGGGACAGGACGGTCCGTCATCACGAAGTCCGCTTCAAAGCAAACTCAGGACATACTCGCCCAGTTCATTCTCGGAATTTCACACCGGTCTTGACAATCTTCACCACATCCAGATGACAACCCGGTTATTACCAGGTGAAGCCTGATGGCGGCACCTTCCCGACGTCGGGAGTCGCGATTAGCGTTCCGCCGGAACCCCCAGCCACAGGAGGAAGACATGGCACGACGCTGGATCGCAGGACTGGCCACAACGGCATTATTGTTATCGGCGACGCCCGCACATGCTGCGGTGAGCGATGCGGACCTCGCCTATCGGTGGGCGCCGATCCACTATCAGGACAGCGCATCTTCCAAGTACATCGCCGATTATCTGGCATCCGTCGATTACGACGGCGACTGGAACACCCGCAACAACTGGGACAACCTTGACGCGAACGCCTCACGCCTGGCAGGCACGGTCTACTACTCGGTGGTGGAGACCGGCACCCACTGGTTCATCACCTACGGCTACTTCCACGCCCGCGACTGGAAACTGCTCGGTTCACACGAGAACGACATGGAAGGCCTACTGCTAACTGTGAACAAGGACGGCAGCACATTCGGCACACTCCAGGCAATGATCACCCTGTCCCACGACAACTTCTACTCCTACA
Organism: Acrocarpospora pleiomorpha; assembly: GCF_009687885.1. Taxonomy (GTDB): domain Bacteria; phylum Actinomycetota; class Actinomycetes; order Streptosporangiales; family Streptosporangiaceae; genus Acrocarpospora; species Acrocarpospora pleiomorpha. The sequence continues at coordinate 94,580 of NZ_BLAF01000049.1, read as the reverse complement.
CACCGACGGGCAGCCCGTTCACCAACGGACGCGAGAACATCGACGGCACGCTGATCACGCAACTCTGGGACGGCGAGCAGCATCCGACGAGTTTCCAGGAGACCAAGGGACACGGCTGCAAGGCATGGAACGGCGCCGGCTTCCCCGGAGGCGACGGCATCATCTACTTCCCCAGCCGCGGCGCCGGCGAGGTCCCCTCCGGCGGCAACGACCGCTCAGTCGCCTACCAATTGGTGGACATCTTCGGCCCCGGCGGCCTATGGGAGCGCCGCAACGACCCCCAGCCGTACGCCTCCTGGGGAACCTTCGCCGGAGACAACGGCACGGACAACGCCGCCCACGCCCCGTGGGCCTGGGACGACTTCAACGACGGCAGCGACCTACAGCAAGGCGTCATCGCCACAGATCCCGCCTATCTGACTGCGGTGTACTTCGGCAACCTGGGCACCTTCAGCCTCGACTACACGCGCAATACTTACCGACAGTAAATCTGGCTATTTACCGATTTCCCGGCCGTCGATGCCCAGCTTGAATCCTGCGATGCCGCGTACTTTCAGATGTCATCGGGCGAGGAAGCCGAGGCCGGAAAGTTACTTGTCTATCGGCTCCTTGGCAAGGATGACCACTAACTTGGTCGACGCTTATCGGGTATACGAGATGTTTGCGGAGACCGGCACATTGACCAAGACGGCCACACTTGCGATCTTGCCGTCCACAGCGATCTACCATAGTGTCGACTACACGATGGTCGAATCCCGCAAGTACGAAGCGGTCCCGAAGTTTCTGCGCACATTGGAGCATGGACAGGTCTGCCCCGGGGTTGTCAGCTCCATCGAACGGTTCGGCGTATTCGTGGACCTCGGCGACGCTGATGGACTGATATCCATGATCAATCTGTCATGGCGCCGGTTCGAAGACGCTTCCGAGATTGTCCAGGTCGGCCAGAATGTAGCCGTAGTGATCCTAGATATCGATCTTGAGCGTGAGCGGCTGTCGCTATCACTGAAGGCACTGCAGGATGATCCATGGATAGAGATCGCACGAACGCGCCTCGGTGAAGTACTGACAGCCCCCGTTACCAAGATCATCCCAATCGGCACCTTCGTCGCAGTAGCGGAGGGCATTGAGGGCTTCATCCATATCTCTGATTTCCGCGGCGAGGAATTACCTTCGGAGGGCCAGAACCTGACGGTTCGCATCACCGATATCAACCTCCGTCACCACCGCATCAGACTCGCACTCGTCTAGGCAATCGCTCCCAGACGTTGGTACCAGGTGTAATTGCGGATGTGGACACAACCGGGGACGCCGCTGGCCTGGGGGTCGGCCTCGGCCGCCAGCAGCTTGGCCGCTCACTGCCCCGGGATGACCTCGTCAGGCGCTCAATGACCTACGCGACCTCGCCGTCCGAGCCGTTCAGCACGAACATCACTTGCCCCAATGGTTCACGATCTTGACACTTCACCCATCCCGGCCTGCGAAAACGCCCATCTCACTTTGCACCCGAAAGGCGCGGGCCGCGCTGGGCCATGAGGAGCGTTCGCGCAGGTCAGTGGGTCCGATGCCAGGTGCCTAGACAGCGTGCTAAACAGCCAGGGCTTGTACTGCTATGTGTCTCTGTGAACGCTACAGCAGACGACGCTTACAAGCAGGCCTCCGGCGGGGACACTCAGCTCCGGGATGATCGCAGTGCAGAGCCGGTCGGTTCGTAGCTGGCTGAGGTGGAGCCTGATCTCCCACCCACCTCGCCCCAGGCAGAACTCGCGGCCGTGATCGTCGTGCCAGATGCGTGCCCAGAACGGACGGTGATCAGCGGGACTCGCGGTCTCTCCGACCAGCATTGACCTGCACCCCTGTTTCCCAGGTCATAGCCCGCGATTCGGGGGAGACGACATGAGTCCTAGGTTATATTTGCTGCATGGCGTGGGATATCATCCTCCTGGAACCTGTGGAGACGTGGTTCCTGAAGCTCTGCGAGTCCGATCCGGACACCGCGGCGCTAATTGAGCAAGCCATCGACCGCCTCGCCGAGACTGGACCCACGCTGGGGCGGCCACTCGTCGACACCTTGGAACATAGCAACCTCAAGAACCTGAAGGAGCTTCGGCCGGGCTCACGCAAGCGATCAGAGATTCGGATGCTCTTCGTCTTCGAGTGCGCCACGAGGCGCTGTCAGTTCCGGATGGGGGTGCAAGACCGCCCATCTTCTGGCCGTCGTAGCGGTTGGATGAAGCTGGAGGCAGCCTGAACCGGGGATCGCCGGGAAGGGTGGGAGCAGCCTCGACAAAGTCGTGTCGGTTCAGTACCGCCGGATGGGCCGGGCACGGTGAGCAAGGTGGATAGGTACACGCAAGGAACCGGTCGCGTTACGCCTCTTAACGGATACCCGCTCAAACCTGGTGGATATGGGCTGGGGCGCGGTGCGCACCCGCCGCCTTGGCTGCGGGGAACTTCTGGTCGGGTCTTCGAAGCCTGGGCTGGGAGGTCACGGTGAAGGTCTACGGCGTAGCCGTGGCGATGCCGCAGGGGTAAAGCCGGGTGCCTCATCCGCTGATCGGATGGCAGTGAACGTGGGAACCGCTCGTGACCGTTCTTCAAGACAATCGCCCCCGCCAGGGGTGTGTCGGGAGATAGGCCCGATGTCGGCCGAAGGTCGGGAGCGGGGCGGAGCCGTCGTAGTACTCCGAGCCGGGGAGAGCCCGGCACATGGGGAAGGACGGCAGCGCGTCAGACAGGGAAGGAATGCAATGTCCGAAGATGCGCCGGTGAATATCGGCGCTGTGAGGTGGCCGGACCCCGAGTCGGCGGCGATCACGGTACGGAGGATGCAAACCAAGCTGCACCATTGGGCGCGGGAGGATTCATCCCGCCGATTCGATGATCTGTACAACCTCGTCTACGACCCGGCGTTCCTGGTGCACGCGTGGGAACGCGTGGCCGGGAACAAGGGAGCGGCAACCCCGGGCATCGACAAGGTCACTGTGCCGATGGTCGAGGTCTGGGTTGGACCGGAACGGTACCTTGACCGGATCCGGGAACAGCTGGAATCCCAGGAGTTCCAGCCGGTAGAGGTGCGGCGGGTGCTGATCCCCAAAGCAAGCGGGAAGCTGCGCAAGCTGGGCATCCCCCCCATTGCCGACCGGATCGTGCAGGCCAGCATGAAACTGGTGCTCGAACCCATCTTCGAGGCGGACTTCAAACCGTGCTCATACGGGTTCCGTCCCAACCGGCGGGCGCACGACGCGATTGCCGAGATCCACTATTTTGGCTCGAACCCGAGAAGGTACGAGTGGGTTCTGGAAGCGGACATCAAGGCGTGTTTCGACGAGATCGAACACAACGCTTTGATGGATCGGCTGCGGGCCAGGATCAAGGACAAACGGGTGTGCACGCTGGTCAAGGCGTTTCTCAAGGCCGGAGTTCTCACCGAACTCGGCGGGCGGGAAGACACCCTGACTGGTACTCCGCAAGGCGGGATCCTCTCACCGCTCCTGGCCAACATCGCCTTGTCCGCGCTGGACGACCATTTTGATCGACAGTGGCGTGAGGATATGGGGACCGAAGGGAAGCGGCGCTGGCGCAAGAAGACCGGCAGGGCGAACTGGCGGCTGATCCGTTACGCCGACGACTTCGTCGTCATGGTGTCCGGGCAACGCGAGCACGCCGAGGCGGTGCGCGAACAGGTGCAAACGGTCCTGGCCCCGCTGGGGCTGCGGCTGGCACCGGAGAAGACCCGCGTGGTCCATATTGATGAGGGCTTCGACTTTCTTTCTTTCACTGTGCGCAGGCGCAGAAAGCGGGGAGCGCTGAAGCACTACGTCTACGTCACCGTGTCGCGGAAGGCTGCACAGGCCATCAAGGACAAGGTGAGGCAGGCGACGTACAGAACATCCCGCCAGGGTATGGAGTTCGACGAGCTTCTGTTGAAGCTCAACCGCATGCTGGTGGGCTGGGCGAACTACTTCCGGCATGCGATCGCCAAGCGTTTGTTCTCCCGGATCGACTACTTCACGTGGCACCGGATCATGCGGTGGCTTCGCCGCAAGTACGAGGGCAAGCACCGGCTCGGAATGCCGGAGATGCGCCGTCGCTTCTGCGACAAGGGGTGGCGTTTCGCCTGGAAGGGAGTCGTGTTCACCGGCGCAGCCCGTGTCAGGGTGGACAGGTACCGCTACCGCGGCTATTCAATCCCGACTCCATGGACATCGACTCCGACAGCCGCCCCGACGGGCGGTTGAACCACATGGGCAAGACGCGTGGAGAGCCCGGTGCCGAGAGATCGGCACGCCGGGTTCGGGAGGGGGTCCTCGGGAAACGGGTGGCTGGTGACAGCGCACCGCGCCCGAGGGCCTACCTCACCCCCGACCGGGCAGCAATCTTCTTGGTCGCAGGTGATAAAGCCGGACAATGGTCCCGATGGTATGACGAAGCCATACCGCTAGCCGAAGCCCGCTACTCCGATTACCGAGCGGAGCAAGACAGGGAGACAGATCGATGAGTACCGCTCGCCGGTGGCAGGACGTTAAAGCCGAGGCACACCGCCGTCACCCTGAACTGGCAGACCCGGAACGTCAGGCCAAGGCCCGTGCCGAACTCGACGCCTACATCGCCGGCCACCACCTCAGTGAACTCCGCAAGTCCACGGGAAAGACCCAAGCCGAGGTCGCCCAGATCCTGGGCGTGTCTCAATCTCGAATCTCTCAAATCGAAAACGGCAACATTGAGGCCATGGAACTGGAGACCCTACGCGCCTACGCCGCCGCGCTGGGCGGGCATCTGGACATCACCATCAGTGTCGGCCCCCACTCGGTCAAGGTGGCATAGCCTCGTCAATGCTGCGCTTAGCGAGTGGCTGGTTCATACCAACTATCGCCAGAACGGCGCATGGGTTCAGCTGGTACAGCTCGCCATGGCGTGGCCATACCTGTCAATCGAGGTCGACGATCGGCGCACTGGCTGATCCAATCGCCCCGTCCCGCCCTCGCTGGTAATGCCAATCGCAACGCGAGATGCTTCGCGATGGGTCAGGAGGCCGCGAGGCCCAGCAGATCGTTGGCTATGTTGCGCACCTGGTCGGTGGGGCCGCGGAACCACCAGCTGTGGAATCGATCGTTGGCCGTAGCCGCTTCGCGTGGCACGCCTCGTGTTTCGATTTCGGCGAAGCCGCCGAGGTCGCCGTCGTCGTTGTAGACGTGCAATGAGTCGCCGCGATGGTCCGGGGCGAAATCGGGGGACTCGCGATACTCGGCAGAGGGGTCGCTGGGGTGGTGGCGGATCAGCAAGATGGCTTCGCCGCCTGGTAGGTCGCGCCACCAGCCGATGCGGGCGAAATGATGCAGGGCGTCGAAGCCGAGCTTGAAGCGGTTCTGTCCGGTTAGGGTGATCCGGGCGCCGCCCCGGGGGAAGCGTTCGACGAATGAGCCGGCTGGCTCGTAGTAGTCGGTGATTCGTAGGCCGGGTGTCGCCGGTATGAGGGCCTTGCCTCCACCCGGGACTTGGTCCAGTAGCCAGATTTCTGGGCGTTCCCCGGCATTCTCGTGTGAGGTCCTCACTTCCTGGCAGTAGCCAGCCACTCGGACGTCTCTGAGTTGTTCGTGAGGAATCGGGGGAGGTAGCGGGCTGATTGTGGTTTGGGTTCGGAGGGCGAACGGATTCCCGTTCGTGCGGTGGTTGCGCAGCCGTACCGTGTTATGGAGAACCACCGGGCCGGGGTCGGCTTCGAGTCGGTGTTCTCCGGGATCCATGCTGGGTGGGACGACGAAAGTGCCCCAGTAGTCGGTGCCGTCCTCGATGATGTAGTCGGCCTCCGCGCCGATCCACATTCGGTGACCGCCCAGATTCCAGGCCCCAGAGTTGAGGAGTTCGTGGAACCGTTCGGCGGAGTCGAAGGTTTCGGGCAGCCAGTTCGAGCATGAGCCATCGGGCCAGAACGGTCCGTACACCCGGCCGCCCCGCTCGGAGACGATGAGCGCGGCCTCGCCGAGGGGCACCTTTCGCCAGGGGACGGCGTTCTCGTCGAGTCGGGCGACGACGCGCTCCCACGCGGTCGTCATGCGGGTTCCTCGGCCATGGCCGGCGCGATCTTGCCGGTGAACTGGTCGGATGGCAGCCCGGACAGGTGCTTCACGATCGTCGACGTGGGCAGCACGTCGGCGTACTTGGCGTTCATGTCGAACAGCGCCATCGCGTGGGAGGACTCGAAGCGGTCGAAGCACGCCTCCTCGGCCACCACCGTGTTGATGCCGTAGGAGAACGCGTCGACCACCGTCGCGCGGACGCATCCGCAGGTGGTCGTGCCGCAGACGATGAGGCAGTCCGCGTCCAGGTCCCGCAGGTAGGTCTTGAGCGCGGTGTCGAAGAAGACGCTGGGTGCGCGCTTGTGGAGCACGATGTCGCGCTCCTGCGGAGCGACCTCGCGCACGATCTCCTGCGGGCCGTAGCCGGGCACCGAGGGCGGCTCACCTTGGCGGACCGTACGCCACAGGCCTTCGCCGAACCCGTCCGGGCGCGGGTCGTAGCCGGTTGAGTAGAAAATCGGGAGGTTGCGGGACCGAGCGGCCTCCAGCAACTGCCGGATGTACGGAATCGCGGCCCAACCGTAGCTGCCGCACGAGTTGTACCAGGTACGGACCGACTCGGTGATCGGCTCGTCCACGTGGCCCGTGAACGCGTAGCTGACGTCGATGACCAGGAGGGCGGGCCGCGACCCCAGCTCAAGATTCATGCCGTGCCCGCTCACTGCGAGAACCGACTTGTCGGTCTCGGTCAGGAACTTGTCCCACACTGCCATGGGTGACTCCTTCGATAAGTAGAGGTCAGCCGAGTCGGCTGGCCGCCCAGGACGCGATGTTCTGCCACATCGGCGCATATCCGTCCCACCCCACGAACGACTGCGGGGCCCAGTGCGGACCGCAGTCGGAGGTGAAGGCGACGGCGCGGCCCTGGCCATGGCTCCATGCCGCCAGCAACGGGGCGTCGTCGACCGTGGCGATCACCTCGGCCTCCGGGCGGGCCGCGACGACGTTGTACCCGAGCAGCGACGGCCACTCGGCGGGGACATCGGCCACGAGCGGGTGGTCGGGGAGCCGTACGAGGGGCGCCACGCCGGCCGGTCGCTCGGCGCGGTCGTCGTGGTCGAGCAGCGTCACCGGCAGCGCCCGCTCGACGGGCGTGCCGGCGAAACGGGCCTTGCCGTCGATTCCCTGGAAGCTCAGGTAGCCGCCGACCATGACCAGGCCGCCGCCGGCCACGACCCAGTCATGGAGAACCTGGAGCCGGTCCGGGAGCGCCTTCCCGCGGACGAAGGTGTCCGGGTGGAGCAGGAGGGTGTTGGCGCCGATGTCGCTCAGGATCACGCAGTCGTACTGTCGCAGCTCCTCGACGGAGGAGGGGAAGTGCGTCGCCGCGACGTGCGCGGGCTGGTAGGTCACCTCCCAGCCGCCCGATTCCAGGGCGGCGTGCAACCAGCCGCCGCCTTCCTGATATTCCGTCGTGGTGAAGCTGTCGAAGCCCTTCTGGTGGATGCTGTGCACGGTCCAGGACTCGCCGACGAACAGGGTGCGCTTCATGATGTTGATCTCCACTCGTCCCTGGCGGGAGGGGGAGGCGAGTCCCCCTCCCCGCGTTCTCACTGGTCGCTGAGCATCTGGCTGACGAGCTTGTCCGGGTCGACGCTCGCGTCGAGCGTCCCGTAGGTCTTCATCAGCTCGATCCACGGCGTGAAGTCCTTGGGCCCGTAGTCCTGGTAGGTGAACTTCGGCAGTTGCAGCTTGAGCCGGTCGATGAGGGCGCGGTCCAGGCCGGTCTTCTTCTGCAGCAGGTCCGCGGCCTCGTCGGTGTGCGCGGCAACCCACGTCCCGCCCTCGTCGAGCGCCTTGCGCAGCCCGGCGATCGCTTCCTTGTGCCCATCGGCCCACTCGCCGGTCGCCATCATGAACGTGGTCAGCGCCGTGTCGCCCAGGATCTGGTACGGCCAGACCCCGAGGTCCTGAGCGCCTCGCTCCAGCGCGATCTGCGCGTGCGGCGGCGAGACGGCGACGACGTCGACCCGGCCCGACGTCAGCTGGTCCGGCATGTCAGCGAAGGCGACCTGGACGAACTGCACGCTCTTGGGGTCGACGCCCGCCTTGTCGAGGGTCGCCTTGGTGAGCATCGTGTTGGCGCCCGCGAGCGTGGCCGTGCCGATGGTCTTCCCGGCGAGGTCCTTGACGGACTTGATGCCGGAGCCGGGCGCGGACAGCAGGAAGAGCTGCTGGTTGTTGGGCTGATTGCGCTCGCCGCCGGCGACGATCCTGATCGGGATGCCGCTGGCGGCCGCGTTGATGCCGATCGGCTGCACGGTCCAGCCGACGTCGAACTGCCGGCCGAGGGCGGAGGGGATCTTGGTCGCGTCGCCGATCGGCGTCACCTCGACGTTGAGGCCGTGCTGCTTGAAGTAGCCCTGCTCCTCGGCGGCGTAGATCGCCAGGAGGGTGACCGTCGGGTTGGTCGTGGCGAGCCGAATGGTGGTCAGTCCCGGCTTTTCCGCCGGGGTGGCGCTTTCCCCGCCGCCGCACCCGGCGGCGACGAGCGCCAGGGCCGCCACTGCGACGACCAGCCTCAGCCGCATCCTCGTCTTTCTTCCTGGTGATCCTGTTCCTGCGATGTTGGGTTGAGCATTCATCAGGGTTCGACTCCTCTTGGGGGGTGTGGTGATGCGTCCCGGGGGCTCATATCGGCGCCCTCTCAGGTCTGCGGGGTCGGGCCTGTGAGCCGCCGAGAGCCGTGGCCACGCCTTCCAACCGTTGGGCGAGATGGTCGACGATGAGGGCCACGACCGCGACGACGCAGATGAGCCCGTACACCGTCGCCGACCGGTAGCTCTGCTGCGCGTAGAAGATCGCGGTTCCGGCGCCGGGGATGCCGGTCAGCATCTCGACCAGCAATGTGACGATGAACGTGATGGGTCCGGCGACTCGCAATGCCAGGAACACCGCAGGGAAGATCGCGGGGAAAAGGATCTTGCGCATGGTCGCGTACCCCGACAGGTGCAGGGTCGCGCCCACGTCGCGCAGGAGCGGGGGAATGTCGGCCGCGGCCGAGCGGGTCGAGAGGATCATCGGCCACACGGAGGCGAACACCACGGCAACGATCGCCATCCGGTCCGTGTAGCCCAGCAGGAGCACGAAGATCGGGACCGTGACGGCCGCGGGCATGACGCGCAGGAACTCGAAGGTGGGGTTGAGCGACCTGTCGAGGCCGGGCACCTCGGCCATGGCGAACCCGATCAAGGCTCCCAGCACGGTCGAGATGGCCAGGGAGAGGACGAACGTCTGGGTGGTCGCCCAGACGGCCGCCGGTAGGTCGCCGCTCCCCCACTCTGCCACGAGCGCGGCCCACCAGGTGGACGGCCGCGAGAAGTAGACGGACTGGTCTACTCCGAACAGCTGCCAGCCGGCGAGCAGCACGACCAAGGGGGCCAATCCGCGCAGGCGCCGCATCACACGACCCCCTGCCGGTGCCGGCCGGCGGCCAGGCGGCTCAGCCAGGTGAAGAGCCCGTTCAGGATGACGGCCGTCAGGCCGATGACGATGATGTAGCAGAACATCAGCTCGGCCTGCATGGCGTTCTTGGCGTTGTTGAGACTGTTGCCGAGTCCCGCCGGGTTGCCGATCATCTCCGTGACGACCGCGAGGACGAACGCCGAGCTCAACGAGAGCCGTAGACCCACCAGCACCGGACCCACCGCGGAGGGGAGCACGACCTGGACGAGCTCCCGGTACCAGCCCAGGTGCAGCGTGCGCGCCACGTCACGCAGCAGCGGCTCCACCGACTCGATCCCCCCGGCGACGCTGACGAGCACGGGCCAGATCGACACGTAGATTACGACCGCCAGCTCCATGTCCGAGGAGAGCCCGAAGATCAGCGCCGCGAGCGGCAGGAGCGCGATGGCGGGGATCAGGCGGACGGTGGTGACGGTCGTCATCGCCCAGTCGCGGACAATCCTGGACAGCCCGAACACGCTGCCGATGGCGATCCCGGCCGCGGAGCCGATGACCCACCCGGCCAGGCTGAGCGACAGGGTATGCCGGAAATCCGCCGCGAAGCCGTCGGACGCCAGCAGATCGGGCAGCTCGCCGAGGATGGCCGCAGGCCCTGGGAGGAACATGAAGTCCAGCACTCCGGTGCTGACCAGGAGCTGCCAGAGCGCGAGCAGGCCGATCCCGGTCACCAGCCCGGGAATGTTCGGCCGGGGGAAGGCCATCACGTGCCACCGACCCGGGAGCCGTGCATGATCGCGTAGATTTCCTGGCGCAGTCGCAGGTAGCGCGGGTCGGCCTTCGTCGTCACCTGGTCCCGGTCGCGGGGCAGGTCGACGGTCAGCTCCTTCGCGACACCGGCCGGGGAGCCGGCGAGCACGAGGATCCGGTCGCTGAGATAGATCGCCTCGTCGAGGTCGTGGGTGACGAACACGACGGTCATGCCGGTCTGCCGCTGGATGCCGAGCAGGGCGTCCTGGAGCGTGGCCTTGGTCATCGCGTCGAGCGCGCCGAAGGGTTCGTCCATCAGGAGGGCGAGCGGGTCCATCACCAGCGCGCGGGCGATCTGCACCCGCTGCTGCATGCCGCCGGACAGCTGCCGCGGGTAGTAGTGGGTGTTGCTCGCCAGGCCCACCATGTCGAGCGCGGCCAGCGCTCGCTCGCGCTGCTCGCCGCTGGGCATCGTGCCTTCGAGCCCGAGGCGGACGTTCTTCTCGACTGTGCGCCACGGGAGGAGCGACGCGGCGTAGTTCTGGAAGACCATCACGACGCGGTCCGGCGGCCGGGTGAAGCTCTCGCCGGAGAAACGCACGTCCGAGCCCTTCCCAGCCGGGTGCAGGCCGCCGAGCACGCGCAGCAGGGTCGTCTTGCCGACGCCCGATCCCCCGAGGAGCGAGACGAACTCCCCCGGCTCGACGTCGAAGTCGATCCCTTCGAAGATCGCCGCACTACCCTGCTGGTAGCTCGCGCTGACATTGCGGCAGCGGAACGCCGATGAACTCTGGTGCATCGTGGTCACCCCGTGGCGATTGGGAAGCTGTCGGCGAGGTGGATCTCGCGCTGCCACCAGGGGGCGTTCGAGATCGCGTGCAGCGCGGGCTCCCGGGCGAACAGGAGCGGCTTCGGCCAGCGCCAGGTCAGCGTGTCGAGGCGGCACGACCACTTCTGCGTCACGTCCGCGTAGTGCCGGTACTCGCGCTCCCAGCGCGCCAGGGCGGCGGGCACGTCCCCGTCGGACTCCTCGAGCGTGCGGGCCAGCGCGAAGGCGTTCGAGAGGGCCAGCCCGGCGCCCTGCCCGAGCAGCGGTGGCAGCCCGTGCGCCGCGTCGCCCAGGATCGCCGCCACCCCGGAGTGCCATCGTTTGGCCTGGACGACCATGTAGTTGTGCTGGAGGGGCTCGCCCGGGAGGCTCGCGATCCGCTCGAACATGGCAGCCAGCGCAGGGAAACTGGCGCTCCAGCTCTGCGCGTCGATGGGGTGTGCCACTCCGGCGGCGTCGTCCTCCGGACAGATCATGAAGACGTAGGTGGAGTCGGGGGTCGCCGGGGTCACTCCGACTCGCCGGTTCCCGGACCAGTGCATGGTGGTCCTGGCCACCGGCTCGAACTCGCGGCCGTCGAAGACGTACCGGGTGGCGACGCTCGGCAGCTTGCGGTAGGTCCTGGTCAGGCCGAGGCTCTCGCGTACCGCGGAGTGGTAGCCGTCGGCGCCGACCACCAGGTCCCCCGAGAAGGTGGCGCCGTCCTCGGTGACGACCTGACCGTCCGGAGTCGCGCTCACGACCTTCGAGCCGGTACGGATTTCGACACCCGCGTCCCTGGCGCCGGTTTCGAGGATGCGGATCAGGGACTCCCGCTTGAGCGCCCACATCCGCTTGGACTCCACCGTGCGTTCCTCGTGCCGGGTACGCCCCCGCCGGTCGCATCGGCGCTCGAACTCGATCTCGATACCGGCTTCGACCACGGCGTCGAACAGACCCAGGTGCTCCAGGACCGACAGCGGGTTGTTGCGCAGGTAGATGCCGGCGCCAACCTCGCGGACCTCGGTGCCGCGTTCGTGCAGCCGCACGGACCAGCCGCGTTGGGCGAGCAGGGCGCCGAGCCCCAATCCGGCGATCCCGCCGCCGACGATCTCAGCGTGCGGTGCCGTCATGACTCCCCCGTTTGCCGGAAGAAGGGACGCCCGCCGCTGGAACCGCCCACCGCGACGACGATCTCGTCGGCACGCGGGGCGTCCGGGATCGCGAAGGACGCCGTGAGGTTGTGCCCCCGGTGCGAGGGGTCGTTCTTGTGGATCATCGGCACCATGACCAGGCCGCCGATCGCCCCCCGCTTGCAGGTGGAGCTCATGTAGGTCTCGCCCCCGGCGAGGTCGCGCAGCACGTCGCCGAACCGCAGGGTCTGGATCAGCGCCGCGGCGTGCTCGATCGCGGCTCCCTCTCCGCCGAGGCTCGCCTTGCCGTACGCCTCGATGGACGCCGGACCGCCCAGCTGGTCGAGCAGGCGCGGCACGATGATCTTGGCGACCGCGGGGGCGCACGCGCGGATCTCGGGGTCGAGGTCCTCGACGTAGCCGCGGCCGTACCACGGGTTCTTGACCACCGCCGCGACCACGGACGTGCGCCACGGGACTTCTCCGATGGCCCGTCCACCCTCGCGGTAGATGACGTCGTTGACCACGTGGACCTTACGGACCGACAGTTTCATGCTTCACTTCCCGTCACGTGTGTGTCCGCCGCCATCGCCGCCCGGTCCGTCGCACGGCTGCCGAGTCGCGCGAACGGCCTCGCCCCGGAGGCGCCGCCGAGCGCCACGACGATCTCGTCCTCGCGCGGGGCGTCGACCAGGACGGCGTCGAAGGACATGTAGTAGTCGCGCAGCGAGTCGTCGTCCCGGTGCGTGCCCGGGAGGGTGATGCAGGTGCCGGCGGGGACGCGCGCGTTCGTGGAGTACAGCAGGCTTTGGGACTTGGTCACCGATCGCACGGCCGCGCCGAAGGAAGGCGTGTGGATGATGGCCGAGGTGTGCTCGATCTCGCCGCCGAGACCGACCATCGCGGCCCGGCCGTAGGCCTGGAGCCGGTCGGCGCCGCCGATCGCCTCGACGACGTGCTCGGCGAGGAGCCGGCCGAGTTCTGCCGCCAGGGGGAGGGCCTCGGGCGAGAGGTTCTCGACGAAGCCCCGGCCGAACCAGGGGTTCTCGATCACCGCGGCGGCGACGACCGTGCGCCATCCGCCGTCGTCGATGTCCCGCGACTCGTCGTGGACGAGGTCCTCGATGAAGATCGAGATCTTCCGGATTGCTGGATTCATGATCCTCTCCTGATGGGCTAGTCCTGCGCGGTGAGGCCGGCGAAGGCGGCCCCGACGTGGGTCGGCCGTCCGCCGACCAGGGTGAGCTCCGAGCGGATGGCCGGGATGTCGTCGTCGGCGACCTCGAAGTAGTCGGCGCTCAGGACCGCCAGATCCGCGAGCTTTCCGGGCTCCAGAGTCCCGGCCGACGTCTCGTCGCCGCCGAACCACGAGCTCCCGGCCGTGTAGGCGATCAGTGCCTCTTCGCGCGTCAGCAGCTGGGTGGCGTCCCTGCTGGGGCCGCGTCCCCGGTTGACGCCCGTGACCAGCCAGTGCAGCGCGTGCCAGGGGTTGGCCGAGGCGGCGACCATCGCGTCGGTGCCGGCGCCGACCTTCATGCCGAGGTCGAGCATGGTGCGCAGCGGCGGCGCCTGCCGTACGGGCTGCTCGCCGAGCACCTGGGCGAGGTCCCCGGCGCCCACCGTCATCCAGTGCTGCACCGTCACGCCGACGCCGAGCGCCCGCATGCGTTCGAGGGTCTCCGGCGTGGTGAAGTCGGCGTGCGAGATCGCGAGCCGGGCCCGCGCCCGCAGTTCCGGATCGAGCTCTTCCCAGACGCTGAGGAGCTGGCTGACCGTCGGGTCCGCGACACCGTGGATGTTCATCGCCCACCCGAGCCGGATGGCCCGCTCGCTCATGCGCGCGAACTGCTCCCGCTCCTCCGGCGAGAGCACGACCTGCTCCAGGCCGTCGGCGTCGTACCACCGCGCGCTCGCTATCTCGCCGATCCCCACGACCCGGAGCAGGTCGTCGCCGAAGCCTGGCCTTATGTAGGTCATGTACGCGTCGAGCTCGCCCTCCTCTTCATCGGCGCTGCCGAACACGTGCATGAAGAGCCTGACCCGCAGGTCGAGCTCGCCCCGCCGGTGCAGCTGGAAGAGCGGCCGGTACGCGTCGATGTTCATCCGGGAGCGCCCACCCATGTCCACCACGCCCGTCAGGCCGAACGCCGCCAGTTCGGCGACCAGCGCCTTCGTGGATTCGGCCGACCGGTCGACGTCGAAGTCGAGGGCGCGGCTCAGGCAGTGGTTGAACGCGGGCACGCCGGTGACGACCCCCGTGGGCTCGCCCGTGGTGTCGACCTCATACGCGCCACCGTCCGGTGCCGCACCGGCCCCGGTGACACCGCAGGCCGCCATCGCGCGGGTGTTAAGGAAGGCGCGCGTGTAGGACTCCTGCGCGTAGACCGGATGGCCGGGGGCCACCGCGTCGAGTTCGGCCCTGGTCGGCGGGCGCCTCTCGGCGAACTGCCCGGCGTGCCAGCCGCCGAGCACCACGATCCAGGCGCCGGCCGGTCGCGCGGCCGCCGCCCGGGAGATCACGTCGAGCGCCTCCGCGAGCGTGTTCGCGTCGTCCCACCGGGCCTCGTCCACCCAGTTCCGACCGGCACGGACGAAGTGGATGTGGGAGTCGATCAGTCCCGGCACGACTCGCCGGCCACCGAGGTCGACGACGTCGGTGCGGGCGTCGATCAGGCCGGACAGGTCGGCGTGGGACCCGACGCCGCTGATGCGGCCCGCGCGGATCGCGACCGCCTCCTGCGTCGGCCGACCGGCCACGCCCGTGGTGACGCGGGCATTCGTGAAGACGACGTCCGCCGGCCCTTGCCTCGATCCCCACATGCGCACTCTCTCTCCGATCACCGGAAAGTCCGGACTATCACTTCAAAACCGGACTATCCTGTCTGATACTCAAAAACCGGAGTATCCGGCCTTGGATTGGTTACGTTCCCACGCCAAGGGAGCGAGGTCAAGAAAGATTTCTGTTCGTAACATGACGGAAAACACGCTGATGATCGCGGGATACGAGGTCGGCCACCGGGGACTTCCCTGACTCCGATGCGTCTTGTACGCTGCGGCCCGTGGCAACGTTCCCATCAAGGTCGAGCTCATCCGGCCCGACGATCAGAGATGTCGCGGCTCGGGCGAACGTCTCGACGTCGACGGCCTCCCGAGTGCTCTCAGGCGCGAACAACGTCTCGGAGTCGGCCCGGCGAGCCGTGCTCACCGCGAGCAAACAACTGGGATATCGCCCCAACCCCAACGCCCGCGCCATGCGCGGAGCCGGGTCCAGCTGCGTCGGGATGATCGTCCCCGAGATCGGCAACCCGTTCTTCGCCGAACTGATCCAGGCGGTCGAACTCGCCTTGCAGGCCCACGACGTCGAACTGATCATCGCGGACGCGCGCAACGACGTGGCCACCGAGGCCGCCAGGCTCCGGTCGCTGGTCGCACGCCAGGTGGACGGGGTTCTCATCGCTCCCGTCAGCGCGACGGCGTCGAGGGCGGCGCTGGAGAGCGCCCTGCGGACGACCCCCATCGTCCAGATCGACCGCGACGTGGACTTCTTCGAGGCCGACTTCGTGGGCGTCGACAACTCCGCGGGCATCCGGTCCGTGCTCAGCCACCTGGAGTCGCGGTCGGTCCGGCACATCGTCTTCGTGTCCGGCGACGCCAGCACGTCGACCGGGGCCGCGCGGCTGGAGGCGTTCAGGACGCAGGCCCCGCGCTTCCCCGATCTCGTCGTCGACGAGCCCGTCCTCGGCGAGTTCACCCTCGACTTCGGCTTCCAGGCCGCCGGGACACTCCTGCGGCGCCCGCGGCTGCCCCAGGGCGTCGTGTGCGGCTCAGACCTCATCGCGACCGGCCTCATGCGCGCGCTGGCCCAGCACGGTGTCCACGAGCCCGACGACATCGTCGTCACCGGGTTCGACGGCACCCAGCTGTCCGAGCTGATCAACCCGGCGATGACGACCGTGCGCCAGCCGCTGGCCGAGATCGCCAAGGTGGCGGCGCACCGCCTCCAGGCCAGGATCGGCGGCGACAGCGGCCCACCCCAGCGCAGCCAGGTGAATCCCCAGCTCGTGGCCCGGAGCCTGCGATGAGCCGGCCCGACATCGTGGTCGTCGGCAGCCTGAACGCGGATCTCGTCCTGAACGTGGCGACCCTGCCGGCCCCTGGGGAGACGGTCATCGGCCGGCGACGACGCGAGGTCACGCTGGGCGGCAAGGGCGCCAACCAGGCGGCCGCCGCGGCCGCCGCGCTCGGCCTGCCGGGCTCCGTCGCGATGATCGGGTGTGTCGGAGACGACGCCGTCGGCCGCATGATGGGCGCGGACCTCGCCGCACGCGGCGTGGACGTCACCCGCCTGCGCGTCGTCAGCGGACCGAGCGGGCAGGCCATCGTCGCCGTCGACCAGCGGGGACAGAACCTCATCATCGTCGAGCCCGGCGCCAACGACGAGGTCGCGGCCGCGGACGTCACCGGCGACGAGGTACGCGACGCCCGGGTCGTCCTCATGCAGCTCGAGATCCCCCTGGAGACCGTCGCGGCGGCGGCCCGGATCGCCCGGGGAGTCGTGATCCTCAACCCGGCGCCCGCCCGTGGGATCGGTCCGCTGCTGCCGTACGTCGATCTCATCGTGCCCAACCGGACCGAGCTCGCGGTGCTCGCGAACAGCGATCCCGCGGCCGATCTCGACGAGGTCGTCCGGCAGGTCCGGTCCCTGGGGACGGTGTCACGCGCGGTCGTGACGCTCGGCTCCGACGGCGCGATGGTCGTCGACCCCGACGAGGGCGCCTTCCACATACCCGCCCCGGAGGTGCCGGTGGTCGACACCACCGGCGCCGGCGACTGTTTCTGCGGCGCCCTGGCCGCCTCGCTCGCGCGGGGCGCCGGGTTCCGCGAGGCCACCGAGACCGCCGTCCGCGCCGCCAGCCTGTCGGTCTCCGGCGTGGGGGCGCGGCGCATGTTCCCGCAAGAACTCGAAAGCAAGTGAGGAGCCCCGTGACAGCCGACGCGCAGGAGTACATCGACGCCATGGCCAGGAGCCGTGGGTACGTGCTCGATTACCACAAGATCATGGCCACGGCCGATTTCCCGGTCCTGCTGGCCGCCAACCATGTGGTCGAGGCGGCCTACCTCAAGCAGCGCACGCTCGACCGGCGCACCAAGGAACTGCTGTTCGTGCTCAGCCTGACGGTGCTGCGCGCCCCCAAGCCGCAGATCCGCAGCCACATCCAGGTCGCGCTGGACCTGGGAGTGTCGCCACAGGAGATCCTCGAAGCCATCGAGATCGCCCTTCCCGAAGCCGGTGTCGTCGCCTTCCAGTGGGGTGTCGAGGCCTGGCAGGAGGTTGTCGGCATCGAGCTCATGGAACCCGGCGTCGAAGTGCACGACGGCCAGTCACAGTGACCTGACCCGGCGGGCGCCTGCCCCTGCCTCAGAAGATCTCGTCCATCGGCATGTCAGGGTTCTTTAAGCACGTTTCGAGCTTTTCGAGCCACTCGAGCGTCTGCCGCGCCTGGACCAGCCAGAGGTGGAAAATCGCCCGCCGGCCGCGCCATATCCGTCCCTCGTGCTCCTCGGGCCATTCGGCCAGCCGTTTCTCGAGGGCCAGGGCCCGCCGCCGGTAGTAGGCCTGCTCGTTGCCGATCAGAATCTGCGCCTGCTCGTCGTCCAGGGCCCCGATCGCGATGAGTTTCAGCAGGCTGTCATCCCTGACCCCATGGTCTGCCTCGGTGTGCAGCAGCCACCGCTCCAGCTCCTGCCGACCCGCGTCGGTGAGGATGTAGTCGCCGTGCGAGCGTG
Organism: Acrocarpospora pleiomorpha; assembly: GCF_009687885.1. GTDB lineage: Bacteria > Actinomycetota > Actinomycetes > Streptosporangiales > Streptosporangiaceae > Acrocarpospora > Acrocarpospora pleiomorpha. The sequence goes on along the minus strand of NZ_BLAF01000049.1, from coordinate 76,623 downwards.
ACGACGCCCGATTCTCGACGAGCTCCAGCAGCCCGGACTCCGCCATCCGGGAGAGCTCCGCGTACACCTGCGTGGCGGAGGCCTTCCACAGGCGCTCGTAGTCCATCGCGAAGTACTGGACGAGCTCGTAGCCGTTGCGGGGAAGTCCTCGCATGAGATGCGTCATGATCGCATGCTTCAAGGCCATCCGTCGGCACCTGCTTCCTGTTGGGGGATTGAGAGTCGGTGCTGATCAGCCGACGCGTCACCCCGGAACCACACGGACGTGATCATAAGGGACCCTCCCCACCGAACGGCCCTTGTGTCCCGAACTCACACGACGGTAACGTCTTCGAAACAACACTCCCAAATTATAGTACGGAATGATACTACGGAAATTGACTATCCGACCTCGGAAGGGGGTGACACATGCTGTTCCGCTTCATCGTCCGGCGCGCGGTCGAATCGCTGGTGAGCCTCGCCGGAGCCTGCCTCCTGGTCTTCCTCGTCGTCCGCGCGGCGCCGGGCGACCCCGCGGGCAACCTGCTCGGCCCTCTCGCGACCCCCGCCCAGATGGCCGACCTGCGCGCGAGTCTCGGGCTGGACAAGTCCCTTCCCGCGCAGTTCGGGATCTGGGTGACCGGCGTACTCCACGGTGACTTCGGCACGTCGATCTCGCAGAACCGAGCTGTCGTCACCGTCCTCGGCGAGGCGTGGCGGACCACCGTCATGCTCTCCGCCCTCTCCGCTCTGATCGCCATCGTCATCGGCCTGGTCCTGGGCAATCTGAGCTCGCGCGGCCCTGCGCCCTCCCGCCGGGGGGCCGACCTGGCGGAAGCCGCGCTACTGTCCGCCCCGGAATACACGGTGGCGCTGGTCCTGCTGACCGTGCTGTGCGTGGTGGTGCCGCTGTTCCCCTCCGGGGGGCTGGGCACGGACGGCCTCGGTGATCTGCTCAGCCACCTGACCCTGCCGGCGCTGGCCCTCGCGCTGCCACCCGGGGCGATGATCGGCCGGTCCCTGAAAACCGCCCTCGCCAACCCGGCGATCGAGGAGCTGGTCCCGTCACTGCGGGCGCGGGGCATCTCGACGCCGGCCGTGCTCGCCCACGTCCATCGCAACGCCCTGCCCTCCGTCATCACGGTCACCGGCATCCAGGTGGGAACCATGCTCGGCGGCGCGGTCTTCGTCGAGACCATCTTCTCCCTTCCCGGCCTGGGCAACCTGGCGTTGCAGGCTATCGGGCCGCGTGACTACCCGCTTCTCCAGGGCGTGCTTCTCCTGGTCGCGATGATGTTCATCGGGATCATGCTCGTCGCGGACGTGCTCGCGGCGGTCATCGACCCCCGCATCCGGAGGGGGACGGCACGATGACCACCGACCGTTTCCACCGGCGGAGCACATTCCGGCGCCTTCCCCCGCACGGCAAGGTCGCTCTGGTGGCGATCCTCGTGCTCGCCGCGATCGCGATAGCCGGGCCGCTGCTGTCCGGGGCCGACCCTTACGCCACCTCCCCCGCCCAGCGGCTCCTGCCGATCGGCACGCCCGGCCATCTCCTCGGCACCGACACCGAGGGGCGCGACATGCTCATCCGCTTGATGTACGGCATGCGCACCTCGCTCGTCGCCGCCATCGCCCCGGTGCTCCTCTCGCTGATGATCGGAACCACCATCGGCCTGCTGGCCGGCCTGGGCGGACGTGTCGTCAACGCGATCGTGATGCGCCTGCTCGACATCACGTTCGCCTTCCCCGCCGTGCTGCTCGCCCTGTTCCTGGCGACGGCGCTCGGCCCGGGGATCGGGACGACGATCATCGCGCTGACCGCCGTCTGGGTTCCGCCCACGGCGCGCATCGCGGAGACCGAGGTCGCGCGCATCCGCGACGCGGACTTCGTCACCGTGGCCCGGGTGAGCGGAGCGCGGGTGCCGAGCATCGCGGTGCGGCAGCTGACCCCGGCGATCCTGCCGGGCATCCTCGCGTACTCCACCTCGCTGGTGGGCGGATCGATCGCCATCGTCGGCGGTCTCGGCTTCGTGGGCCTGGGCGCCCCCTCACCGCAGGCGGAACTGGGATCGATGATCCACGACCTGCAGGCGGCGCTCTACACCGACCACATGCTCGCCCTGCTGCCGGCCATCGTCACCCTGGTCCTGGCGATGCTCTTTCCGATCTTCGGTGCCGCGCTGGGCCAGGCCCTCGCCGGACGGAGGTCATCATGACCGGCCTGCTCAGCGCCAGGGATCTCTCGGTGACGTTCGGAAACGGGCGACAGCGGACGGCGGTCGTCCGGGGCGTCTCGCTCGACCTGCCGGAGAAGGCCGTGTTCGCCGTCCTCGGGGAGAGCGGCAGCGGGAAGACCATGCTCGCGCGCACGCTGATCGGCCTGGAACCGCCGGAGTCGGCGGTGACCGGACGGGTCACGTTCGCGGGCGCCGAGATCCGTCCCGCCAGGGCCGCGGTCCGTCGCCGCCTGCTCGGCAGCCAGATCGGCCTCGTCTCGCAGGATCCCACGTCATCCCTGGACGCGATGCGCACGGTCGGCGCGCAGCTGCGCGAGGTGCTCCGCCGGCACGAGGGGCTGGATGCCCGCACCCGCCGCCAGGAGGCGATCCGGCGGCTGGAGCAGGTGCACCTGCACCGGCCGGAGGAGGTGGTGCGGAAGTATCCCTTCGAGCTGTCGGGCGGCATGCGCCAGCGGGTGTCGATCGCGCTCGCGCTCTGCGGCCGGCCGCGTCTCCTCGTCGCCGACGAGCCGTCGAGCGCGCTGGACGCCATCGTGGGCGCGCGCGTTGTGGATCTGATCGACGAGTTGCGCCGCACCACCGGCACCTCGGTCGTCTTCGTCACGCACGACATCGGGGTCGCGGCCCGGATCGCCCACGAGGAGGTCGATCGCGTGGGCGTGATGCTCGGCGGGCGCTTCGTCGAGTACGGGCCGGCGACAGCGGTGCTCGCGCGCCCCCGGCATCCGTACACGCGCGCCCTGCTGGCCAGCGAGCCGTCGGCGTCGGTGCCGCGCGGCGAGCTGGCCACGGTGCCGCGCGAGCTCCGGACCGCCGAATGGGGTCCGCTCCAGCAGGTCGGCACGGATCACTGGGTCGCATCGGAAGTCACCGCATGAACGTCATCGAAGTCGCCCACCTGTGCAAGCGGTTCGGGAAGATCGCGGCGCTCGACGACGTGTCCCTCGTCGCCCGGCAAGGCATGACGGTCGGCATCGTCGGGGAGTCCGGCAGCGGGAAGTCCACGCTGGCGCGTGCCGTGCTCGGGCTGCAGCGACCGGACTCGGGGTCGCTGAGGATCCTCGGCCACGAGATCGTCCTCGGCGGCCGGATGCCGCGCGAGCTGCGCCGCTCGGTCCAGCTCGTTCCCCAGGACCCGCGCCACACCCTCAATCCCGCCCGCACCGTCCAGCGCTCGCTCTGGTTCCACATGGCGGCACAGGGCATCCGGCGGGCCGAGCGGAAAGCCCGCGCGCACGACGCCCTCGCCATGGTGGCGCTCACGCCGGACTACCTCCACGCCTATCCCGGCGAGCTGTCCGGAGGGCTGGCGCAGCGGGTCGCGATCGCCCGCGCGCTCGTCGGCGATCCTGCTGTCCTGGTGTGCGATGAGGCGGTCTCCGCGCTCGACAAGGGCGTTCAGGCGCAGGTGCTCAACGTGCTGTCGGAGCTGCAGCGCGACCGCCGGCTCTCCCTCGTCTTCGTCAGTCACGATCTCGCCGTGGTCGAGCACATCTCCGACGAGATCACCGTCCTGCGGCGCGGTCGCGTCGTCGAGACCGGCGCGACCCAGGACATCCTGCGCGCTCCCAAGGATCCCTACACCACCGAACTTCTCGCCGCCCGTACTGCGCACCCCCCGCTTCAAGGAGATGAAGAAGGATGAACCTCCACCGAAGAACCGCCCGCCGGGTCATCGCCATAGCAACCGCACTGACCGCGACGCTGCCGATGGCCGCCTGTGCCGGCGGCGCCGGCGACTCGCCGGCGACGCAACGCGTCCTCCGCATCGGCTCCAGCATGCCGTCGTTCCCGAACCTCGACACCGGGGGGATCACCAACGGCGGCTACGAAGGGCAGCGGCTGATCGGCAACAACATCTACGACGGGCTGACGCGGTGGGATGTCTCCGACACCTCGAAGCCGCGCGTCATCGCGCCCGGACTCGCCACGTCCTGGACGGTCAGCGACGACAGCACGGTCTACGACTTCCAGCTGCGCCCAGGGGTCACGTTCCAGGACGGCACGCCGTGGAACGCCGACGCGGCGGCGTACAACTTCGACCGCTACCTGAACCCCCAGGCGCCCCAGTACTCGGCGGCGGTGATCGGCAACTACCCCGTCCTGACGCGGATCAAGTCGGTGGAGAAGACCGGCGACCAGTCGATCCGAATCACCATGAAAGAGCCGTACGCCTACCTGCTGGACGACATCTACAACGTCTACATGGCCAGCCCCGACTCGCTGCGGAAGAGCGGCTCGGACGGGCAGTCCGCGCATCCGGTCGGGACGGGGCCGTTCTCCTTCGGCTCGATCAACTCGCAGGAACTGACCCTGAAGAAGAACCCGAACTGGTGGGGTGGCGCTCCCAAGCTCGACGAGATCGACATTCTGCTGATCCCCGACAACTCCGCCCGGGTCGCGGCGCTGCGCTCGCAGCGGGTCGACTGGATCGAAGGCGCCGACCCCGATGACCTGGCGGGTCTCAAGGCGGCCGGTTTCGTCACCACGGAGCGGGAGTTCGACTGGATCTGGGGCTGGGTCTTCGATCTGTCCAAGAAGCCCTTCGACGACCCCCGCGTACGGCAGGCGCTCAACTACGCCATCGACCGGAAGGCGATCGCCTCCGACCTGCTGCTCGGCACCGCCGTACCCGAGACCCAGACCGTGCCGGCGGCGAACCCCGCGTACGACGCGAACGACGACCACTACAGCTACGACCCGGCGAAGGCCAAGCAGCTGCTCGCCGACGCCGGATACCCCGACGGGTTCTCCTTCAGCCTCGGCTACATCACCTCCGGCTCGGGGACGATGAAACCGAAGACGATGAACGAGCAGCTGCAGTCGCAGCTCGCGAAGGTCGGCGTGAAGGTCAATCTCGTCCCGACGGACTTCTCCGTGATGATCACGTCCATCTGGGTGAACAAGAAGATCCCGGCGGACTGGGGCGGCTACAACGCGCCGTTCAGCATGGGCAACTTCTCCGAGTGGGGCAGCTTCATGTTCGGCTGCGACGGGCAGTCGGTCTCGCACTACTGCAACCCCGACGCGCAGAAGCTGATGGACGAGGCGCAGGTGACCGCCGACGAGAAGGCGCGGCTTGCGCTGCTCACGCAGGCCGCCCGGATCGTCACGGCGGAGGCCCCCTGGCTGTACGTCGTCAACGACAAGGCGCCCCGGGCCATGACCAAGGCGGTCACCGGCTTCAATCAGCCGATGTCCTGGTGGATCGACTTCACCCCCATTTCCACATCGATGTCGTGACCTCCGCCCATTCGCCCCTGCGTCCGAGGACATAAATGACCGACAAGACCGCCCTGATCGTCATCGACATGCAGAACGGGTTCTGCCTGCACCCCGCCGGTGGACTCCAGCAGAAGATGGGCTGGCCCCCGCTCGTCAACGTGCCCGCCGTGATCGACGCCAGCGCCGCCCTGATCGCGGCGGCCCGCCAGCGCGGCATCCCCGTGATCTACGTCCGTTACCGGACCCTTCCGGACATGCTCAACGCGATGCGGATCCACCGGGAGGCGGCCAGCGTCCTGCCGCCGGGCACGGTCCTGTCCATGGAAGGGGCCGAGGGCGACATCGTCGAGCGGCTCGCCCCGCTGCCGGGCGACTACATGGTCAGCAAGACACGCTGGGACGCCTTCCTGTACACCGATCTGGAACCGCTGCTCCAGGGTCTCGGCACGGTGAACCTGATCATGTGCGGCGTGCTGACCAACGCCTGTGTCGAGACCACCGCGCGCTCGGCGCTCCAGCGCAACTACCGGGTCTGGGTCGCGCGGGACTGCGTGACGAGCGAGTCGGCGCAGCTGCACGAGAACGCGCTCATGAGCATGACCAGCCTCGGCGCGAACGTCACCGACTGGCGCGACGCGATCGCCGGCCGCGTGCTGATCTGACCGCCGCCGAGACACGAAAGAGAGACAGGACATGCTGCGACGCACCGACTTCTACATCGACGGCGCCTGGGTGGCGCCGTCGGGACAGGAGCGGATACCGGTCTGCGATCCCGCCGTCGAGGAGGTCGTCGGGGTGGTCAGCCAGGGCACCCCGGACGACGTCGACCGGGCGGTGGCCGCCGCGCGACAGGCCTTCCGCACGTACGGCCTCAGCGACAAGCAGGACCGCATCGCCCTGATGCGGCGGATCATCGACGTCTACTCCGCACGCACGGAGGAGATCGCCCGGACGATCTCCATGGAGATGGGGGCGCCCATCACGTTCGCCCGGGAGGCCCAGACGGCCAGCCTGATCGGGCAGTTCGAGCAGGCCATCGACACCCTGCGGCACTACGAGTTCGAGCGCCCGATGGACGGCTCGACCATGGTGCGGCGCGAGCCGATCGGTGTTTGCGGCCTCATCACCGCGTGGAACTGGCCGCTCAACCTGATCGCGTCCAAGCTGGCCTACGCCCTCGCCGCCGGCTGCACCGTCGTCCTCAAACCGAGCGAGGTGGCGCCGCTCTCCGCCATGCTGCTGGCCGACGTCATGCACGACGCCGGGGTCCCGGCGGGCGTCTTCAACCTGGTGAACGGGGATGGCGCGACGGTCGGCCAGAGCATCTCCGCCCATCCCGATATCGACATGATCTCCTTCACCGGCTCCACCCGCGCGGGAGTTCTGATCGCCAAGGCCGCGGCCGACTCGGTCAAACGGGTTCACCAGGAACTCGGCGGCAAGTCGGCCAACATCATTCTTCCCGACGTCGACCTCCAGGCGGCCGTGCACGCGAACGTCCGGCGCTCCTTCCTGAACTCCGGGCAGTCCTGCCAGGCCCCGACCCGGATGCTGGTGCACCGGAGCCGCCACGAGGAGGCGCTCGGCCACGCGAAGGCGGCGGCGGAATCCATCGCGTACGGAGATCCGGCGGCGGAGGAGACCGTGATGGGCCCGGTGGTCTCCGAGATCCAGTACGAGCGGGTGCAGTCCATGATCCGTAGCGGCCTGGCCCAGGGCGCCCGCCTGGTCTGCGGGGGGCTCGGCCGGCCCGACGGCCTGGAACGCGGCTTCTTCGTCCGGCCGACCATCTTCGGCGATGTCGGCAACCACATGACGATCGCGCGGGAGGAGATCTTCGGGCCGGTGCTGCCGGTCATCCCGTACGACACGGAGGACGAGGCGGTGGACATCGCCAACGACACCCCCTACGGCCTGGCCAACTACATCCAGTCGGGCGACGGCGCGCGAGCGCGGCGGCTCGCCGCCCGGCTGCGCTCCGGCCGCGTCTACATCAACACGATGGGCCAGAACTCGCAGGCGCCGTTCGGCGGCTACAAGCAGTCCGGCAACGGCCGCGAGGGGGGCGAATTCGGGTTGGAGGAATACCTGGAAGTCAAAGCCATCATCGGCAGCTGAACACTCAGGAAACGGAGGAAAGAAGTGGAGTACAGGCGTCTGGGCCGTTCCGGTCTCCAGGTCTCGCGAATCACCCTGGGCTGCATGGGATTCGGTAAGGCGGAGGCGGGCACTCATCCCTGGACGATCGGCATCGACGAGGCGCGGCCGATCGTCCGCGCGGCACTCGATGCCGGGATCACCGTCTTCGACACCGCGAACATGTACTCGCACGGGACGAGCGAGGAGATGCTCGGAACGCTCCTGAAGGAGGCGGGGGTGCGTGACGAGGTGATCGTCGCCACCAAGGTCTTCGTGCCGATGGGCCCTGGCGCGAAGGGCGGCGGGCTCTCCCGCGGGGCGATCTTCGCCCAGGTCGACGCGAGCCTGAGACGCCTGGGCACCGACTACATCGATCTCTACCAGGTCCACCGATTCGATTCCGCCGTACCGGTGGAGGAGACGATGGAGGCGCTGAACGACGTCGTACGCTCGGGGAAGGTCCGCTATCTCGGCGCGTCGTCGATGTTCGCCTGGCAGTTCGCCACCGCCCAGTTCGCCGCCGCGCTGCACGGCTGGACGCGCTTCATCTCCATGCAGGATCAGTACAACCTCCTGATGCGCGAGGAGGAACGGGAGATGCATCCGTTCTGCGTCGACCAGGGCGTCGGTGTGCTGGCGTGGAGCCCGCTCGCCCGGGGCCGCCTGGCCGGCGCCTGGGGCGAGCGAACGAAGCGCATGGAAACCGATCTTTACGGCGGCGGCCTCTACACCTACGACGAGCGCTCCAACCGGGACATCGTCGAGACCGTCGGCCGGATCGCGGCGGATCGCGGCGTCACCCGGGCGCAGGTCGCTCTCGCGTGGACCCTGCACAAGCCGGCCATCGCCAGCCCGATCATCGGCCCGACCACGGTCGACCACCTGACAGACGCACTGGGCGCCCTGGACCTCGCCCTCACCAACGACGAGATCAAGGCACTCGAAGCCCCCTACACCCCGCGCTACCCGACGGGCTTCTAGACCACCGAGTTTGAAAGCACCGGCCGCTGAGGAGATCATACTGTTCGACATCCCACGTTCTCGTAGCCGAAAGGACCGCCTTGTCGGACTCCCCCCGATTGTCGAGACCGGCACTGCTGACCTGGCTGGTGGCTGCAGCCGTCGCCGCCTTCCCGACGTGGGAGGAATGGCGCTTCCGGCTCCAGCCTGGTGCGTACGAGACCTTCGGCTGCGTTGGCGGCTGGGGAGGGTGGGAGACACCCCTACTAGATCCGCTGCGAGGCGATCTAGACAGGATCATGGAGAACGTGGAGGCATGGGGCCTCCCCGCGGTCGTGGTCCTGGTGGGATTTCTCGCCTGCTTGGGCGGTAGGGATCCGCGGGTCGTGGGGCGGCGAACGGCGGGCGTTCTCGTTGCGATCGCGGTCCTCGTGCCGGTCGTCCCTGTCTACGCGGCTGAGGAAGGCTGCGGCTTGATGCCCATCCTCAGCGCCGAGTGGTTCGCCACAGTGATGAGCAGCTGGGGAAGCACCCAACTCTGCCTTCTGGCCGCCGCCACGCTTGTTCTACTCACCACTCGGATGATGAGCGCCACCACCTCGGTCGTTCCATCGGCCGGTGTGACCTGGCGTCGACCGGTGGCGCTCCTGGTCGACTACATGATCATTGTCGTGACCCTCACTTTCGTCATCCAACCCATCCTGTCCGTGATCAGCTTCGACACCTCCATCCACCTGGACTTCGGAATCTTGAGCTGGTCGGCTCTCTCGCTGGACAAGGCGGAGCCCGAACGGTTACTCACCCTGGCCGGAGTGTTTCTGTACTTCTGGGTGAACCACAGTCTGTGGGGGCGGACACCGGGCAAGCGGCTGCTGCGCATCCACCTCGTCTCCGTACAGCCGACAGCACGGCCGACGGCGGGAAAGACAGCCCTTCGCACGCTGCTCTTCCCGCTCCTGCTCTTCGAACCGACATACGGGCAGCTCGCTCTCATCGTGGACGGGCTGTGGGCGCTTCTCGACCCCGACGGCCGGACACTTCACGACCGCTTGGCGAACACCGACGTCACACGCCGGATACCACCAGATGTAGGGCGCTCCGATTCCCCAGCAATCACGGAAGGGGCGCCCTCCCCGGGTGCGTAGGAGGGCGCCCTTCGCAGGGGTGATCTCCCCTGCCGACCGGAAGGGGTGCCGGGGCGGGACCCCGGCACACCTTGGTGGGCTTAGACGGGGGTGCCGCCGTTTGCCACGATCAGGGCGTTGGCGTCGCGTAGGAACGTGGCCTTCACTGCGAGGTCAGAGACGGTCTTCGGGTCGTTGACCGCTTCGATGAAGCGGGTCAGCTTCTTGACAATCTTCTTTTTGTCTCGTTCGCGTTCCTTGTCCTCGGAGACCATGACCTTGGAGATCTTGTCCTCGAGCTTGGCGGCGCCGGTGGGTGACAGCTGGCTGGTGGCCTGGAAGCGCTCGATCAAGGCGGAGATCTCGTCGGTGGAGGTGAGCGTGGTGAACTTCACGGACTGTTCGTATGTGCCGCCGGACTGGGTGGCGACGGTGACGGTGAGCGTGTGGTCGCCCAGGGGTAGTTGGTGGAGTTGCTGGGCGGTTCCGGAGGTGAACGGCTGGCCGTCCAATGTGCCGGTTACGGTCTTGACGCCGGTGCCGGCGACTTCCCAGGCGATGGTGAGTTCCTGGCTGTCGCCGTACTCGGTGCCGTCGGTGACGCCGGAGATGAGGATGGTGGTCCCGGTGTCGGGGAGGGCGCCGTAGACCTTCATCTCGTAGATGGAATAGCCCCACTGGCCGGACTTCTCCACGCCCTGCATCCGGATGTAGCGGGTGTCGGCGTTCAGGTCGATGAGGTCCGTGCCGCCGTTGCTTGCGGTTTCGGTGAACTTGTCGGTCCACGTCTCGCCGTCGGGAGAGGTCTGCACCTTGTATCCCTTGGCGTAGGAGGCCTCCCAGTCGATGGCGACCTGGTAGACGGTGTAGGTGTCGCCCAGATCCACCTGGAGCCAGTTGCCGGCCGACTCGCTCGCGCTCCAGCGGGTGGTGTTGTCGCCGTCGAAGGCGGCGGCGGCCGTCTGCTGGGCGTTGGACGCCGACGACGCGGTGGCCGTCTTGCCGAGCGCGATGTTGGGGGCTGCCTGGCCGTAGACCTCCATCTCGTAGAGGGAGTAGCCCCACTGGCCGGACTTCTCCACGCCCTGCATCCGGACGTACCTGCCCAGAGCGTTCACTGGGATCTTCTCGGTTCCGCCGGGTGAGTTGGCCTGGGTGTGGATGTCCTTCCAGCTGGTGCCGTCCATCGACACCTGGAGCTTGTAGCGCTTGGCGTAGGAGGCCTCCCACCGCAGGTCGACCTCGGTGAGGGCGTAGATGCCGCCCAGGTCGACCTGGAGCCAGTTGTCGGCGCTCTCGCCGGCGGCCCAGCGGGAAACCGGGTCGCCGTCGAATGCCTTGGCGGCGGCCTGGTCGGCGTTGGACTGCGAGGAGGCGGTCGCGGGCTTGTTCAGGGCCAGGTTGACCCGCGAGGTGTCCTTCAGCGTCAGCTCGAGCGTGACCGTCTGGTCCTTCTTCAGGGGAAGGACGCGGGCGATATTTCCGAGCGGCGAGTTCTGAACCTGCATGCCGGTGATCTGTTCGATGCCGTCGCGCTGGATCAGGGTGAGGTTCTGGTCGACGTCGGAGGTCAACGTCACCTTCACCTTGTGGCTGTCCATGTCCCAGTCGAGGTCGTCGATGGTGAACCGGCTCTTGCCCAGCATGCCGGAGATGGAGCCCTTCTTCAGGCCCTTGGGCAGCGCGGGAAGCAGCTCCAGCGTGCCGGGGTCGGTCGTGGCCAGCATCTCCATCATGATCGTCGGTACGGAGTTGACGACGTCGGTCGCGAACACCCCCTTGTTGTTGTAGTGCGACGTCGACAGGCCGCTGTAGTAGTAGTCGTCCTTGGCGAACCGCATCAGCTTCGCGTTGACGGATTCGGCGTTGTTCAGGCCGGCGGCGATCAGCGCACCGTGCAGCAGGCCGTGGCCGGCGTTCTCGTAGCTGCCGCCGTCCTTCTTCTGCAGGAACACCTTGGCCGCGTCGTACAGCTGCTTGTTCTTCTCCGGTGTGATCTCGCGGTACGGCCAGACGGGCATCAGGCCACTGGAGTGCCGGTGCTGGTAGGCGTTCTTGTTCGCCAGGTCCGGCCACGCCCACTCGGCCAGCGCGCCGTCATTGTTGACCAGGTACGGCGGCAGGTTGTCGAGCTTCTCCTGCCAGACCGCGATCTTGTCCTGGTCCCTGCCGAGCGCCTTGCTCGTCTCGATCAGCGTCGACAGCGCGAACCGGGCGCCGGAAATGTCGTACACCGAGTTGACCGACAGCGGCACACCGCCCGCCGGCCGGTTCTCCGGCGAGATGGACCCCGCGAAGACGTATTTGCCGTTGGCGTCCTTCTCGACGAGGAAGTCCTCGTAGAAATCTCCCATGTCCCGGATCAGCGGGTAGTACTGCTGCTCCAGGAACGTCTTGTCGCCCGTGATCTGGTAGTGCTCCCAGAACGGGTAGAGCAGCCACGACTCGCCACCCGTGACGTACTGGTACGGATAGTCGAAGTTGATGTTGGAGATCAGGCCTTCGCCGTTGGGCGTGTTGCCGCCTGTCAGCATGCCGCGCGTGCCGAGCAGCTTCTGGGCGTTGGTCCGGAAGTCGGCCTGCCACTGCTTGTTGATCCACCAGTAGCCCGCCATCACCTCCGGCAGGTTGCCGATGTTGCCGCCGGAGATCTGCAGGTTGAGGTTGGCGTCCAGGTGGTAGTAGCCGTCCCAGCCGACGTTGCTGTCGCCGGTCCAGTTGCCGAGCAGGTCGGGCGGGGCCGTCGCGCTGCTCGACCCGATCAGGTGGTAGCGGCCGGAGTAGTACAGCCGCTCGAACAGGGCCAGGTTCGGCGTGGTCGCGGTCTTCTGCGCGGCGAGCAGCTCCTCGTTGGACTTCGAGCGGTCCTCGGGGCCGGCCCCGAAGTCGATCGAGACGCGGTTGAACATCTCGCTGTGCTTGGCCACGTGCCGATTGAGCAGCGCCTGGTAGTCGCCGGGGATCGCCGCCAACCGCGCTTGCAGGAGCTGCTTGTTCCAGTCCTGCTCGGCGGGGACGCCGCCCGCGTAGGTGCCGTCGTAGCGCTGGGTCAGCGACAGCAGCATGACGTAGGTCGCGTTGGTGACCGAGACGTCGGTGCCGGCCATCGTCTTGACGCCGTCCGTCACGATGCGGGTGACGCCCTCGTACCCGGCGTTGTAGCTGCCGTTCGGGTATTTCGCCCGCAGGTTGAGGAAGTCGGTGTTGGAGTTGTTGACGTACGTGACGCCCTTGTTGAGCAGGTTCATGCCCGGGTCGATGGACAGGCCGAGCTTGACGTCGAGCTTCTGCCCGGCGGGGGCGGGCAGGTACTGGACGGTGACGCCGTCGGTCTGCGAGACGAAGGAGTCGCGCTTCCAGTCGCCCTTGTCGTCGGTCCAGTTCACCGAGACGACGCCCGCGGAGTAGTCGGTGGACCGGACGTAGTTGGTGACCTCACCGGTGGCCGGCAGCTGGAGGGTCATCTTGAAGCCGGGGTGCTTGCTGCCCTCGCCGCCGCCCTGATAGCCCTGCACGTCGGCCGCGAGCTGGTTGGCCTCCTGGTACTTGCCGGCGATCAGCAGGTCCCTGATCTTCTTGATGTTCTCCTGGCTGACGGTGTTGAACGTCCGGTGCGGGCGGTTCTCCGACCGCGCCATGAAGAAGTCGCGGTCGTTGAAGACGACCGTCTCCTCGCGCGGGTTGCCGAAGATGATGACGCCCTGCTTGCCGTCGCCCGCGAGCAGGCCCTCCTCCCAGTCCGCGTAGGTGCGCGGGTAGGAGGTGGACAGCGCCCGCGTCGCCGGGTTGCCCGGCGTCGTGAACGTCTTCGCCAGGCCCTGGCCCTCGTTGCCGTTCGCGTCGAGCGCGGTCACCTTCACGGTGTAGGTCCGGCCGGCGGCCAGGCCCGTCACGCCGGAGCTGCGCGCGTCCGCGCCCAGCGTGGCCTTCAGCGTCTGGCCGAGATAGAGCTTGTAGCCGGTCACCGCCTGGTTGTCGGTCGCGGCGGGCCAGGTGGCGGTCGCCGAGGTGTCCGTCAGGGCGCTGATCTGGAGCTGCGCCGTGGCCGGCCAGGTGGGGGCGGTGTCGGCCGGCTTGACCTTGCCGTACACCTCGAACTCCCAGAGCGACAGGCCCCACTGGGTGGCCGCCTTGGTGCCCTGCATGCGGACATAGCGTCCCTCCGCCAGCGGGTCGAGCACGATTTCGTCGATGTGGTCGCCGGTCGGCGTGGAGTCATTGTGGGAGTGGACGTCGGTCCAGGTGCTGCCGTCCGCCGACGTCTGGATCTTGTACGTCGAGGAGTAGGCGGCCTCCCAGTTGAGCACGACCTTGTCCAGGACGTAGGTCTTGCCCAGGTCGACCTGGATCCACTGGGTGTCGCCGCCGTTGGAGCCCCAGCGCGTCGAGGTGTTGCCGTCGAACGCGCGGAACGCCGAGCGGTCGTTCTGCGGCTGGCTGTTGGTCTCGCCGCTGCCGTCGTTGGACTGCGACGACGCCGTGTACGCGGACGGCGGCAGGTTCAGCGCGACATTGACCGGAACCTCCGGCTGGACCGGGGTGCCGTAGATCTCGAACTCGTACAGCGAGTAGCCGTACGGCGTCTGCGGCAGGACACCCTGCATGCGAACGTAGCGTGCTTTCTTGCGGATCTGCACCGTCTCGACGCCGCCACCGCCGGTCGTGGTGGAGAAGACGTCTTCCCACTGCTGGCCGTCGCCCGAGATCTGGATCTTGTACGACTTCGCGTAGGCCGCTTCCCACGACAGGACGGCCTTGGACACGTCGTACTCGTCCCCGAGGTCAACCTGGATCCAGGCGTTCGGGTCGTTGCTGTGGTCGCTGGACCAGCGGGAGGAGCCGTTGCCGTCGATCGCGTACTTCGCGAGCAGGTTGGTGTCCTCGTAGGAGGCCAGGGCCTTCGCGTCGGGGTTCAGCGACAGGTTGACCGGCACGTCGGTCGGCGGGGCCGGGGGCTCCGGCACGGTCTGGCCCGCCGGGGGCCACAGTGTGAACGAGTTGCCGCCGTTCTTCGCCTCGGCGAAGGGTCCGGCCATCCCGCTGAACGGCTTGCCGAAGAAGTCGGTGGTGACGTCGGCGGCGATGCTCTCGTTGGCGAGGGGGATGACCCCGACCCTGGCCTTCGTCACCGGCGTCAGGCCGCTGATGCCGGTGGCGTCGAGGGTGAAGTCGAGCTTCACCTCGCGGTTGGTCGCGGCGACCTGGACGCCGGACAGCACGCCGGTGGAGTTGCCCTCCTTGACGTGCGTCTTGCCGGTCGCGTCGGTCGGCAGGGTCGAGCCCTGGACCAGGTTGTTGTACCAGAAGAACTTCTGGACAGAGGTGGGCGCGGTGGTCTCGTTCATCGTGCCCGGCTGGAAGTAGTAGGCGTCCCGGCCGCCGCCGTCCACGGCGATGCGACCGTTGTCGATGAACATGTTGTTGGCGTACACGACGCCGGTGGCGTCCAGCATGCGGATGTCGCTGTTGCCGATGAAGACGTTGTTGTCCACGAGGATGGGGCCGTGGACGGCCTCTGCGTAGTAGCCCCACGGGCTGTTCATGACGATGTTGCCGGTGACGCGGACGTTCTGGTTGCCCCAGTCCGTCCAGATGCCAGCGGAGTTGCCGCCCTTGGAGTTCTTGAGGTAGTTGCCCTTAATGAGCCCCTCGTTCATGTAGTGAACCTTGATCGGAGCTGTCTCGGCGCCGCTGAACTCGCCGCGGTAGTTGGTGTCCTCGATGAGGTTGTACAGAATGTCGGAGTTCCAGGAGAAGACGCCGGCGATGCCGGATTGGCCGGACTTGCCGATGTAGTTGTTGCGGACGATGTGGGAGCCGTACTTGGCGGTGTCGCGGAAGTTCGTCCGGGTCTGGCCGGGGCGGTTGCCGGCCCATTCGTCACAACCCAGGCCGATGTCGATGGCGATCGTACGCGCGTTGATGACGGTGTTGTTCTCGATGATCCACTTCAGGCCGCCGTTGACGCTGATCGCGCCCGCCTGCCGCCGGGATGGGCTGCTCGGGAAGTCGGAGTAGGTGTTGGCCGCGTGCTTGACGGTGAATCCGTGGACGGTGATGTAGCCCAGGCCCCACGCGTCCGGTGCGAACACCTGGCGGCGCACGTTGATCTCGGCCAGCTTGGCGTTGGGGTCGGCGCCGTCGAAGTTGGCGTAGATGGTGGTGGTGCCGCCGGACACCTCCGTGTACCAGGTGCCGGGCGCGGCCTCCACGTTGCCCAGCGTCGCCTTCTCGTAGTAGGCCTGCTCGTTCAGGTAGACGTCACCTGCGGTGTAGCCGGGGAAGACGCCGTCTCCGCCGCCTTGCGGCTGGCCGGTTGCGTACGGGTTGTAGTCGCCGAAGTAGGCGGCGGGCAGCGTGACCTTCCACACGTCACCGCTGTGCTGAACCCAGTTGTCGATCTCCTCCGAGCCCTTGATGACCACCTCGCCGTCGCCGGCGTTCGTGTAGGTGATGCGCTGCGTCTCGTCGGCGCCGCCGCGCGCCGGTTTGACCCATTCGCGGTAGAGCCCGGCGTGGACGACCACCGTGTCGCCGGGCTGGGCTTCCTGCGCCGCGTGGTTGATTGTCAGATACGGCTCGGCCGCCGTGCCGGCATTGGTGTCTTTTCCGGTCTTGGCCACGTGAATTTGGCGCCCATCCTGGGCGATCGACGGCGCTGCCGTCGTTGTGACCATGAGGGCGCTTAATATCGCGCCGAGCGCGATCCTGAGGGTCCTTCGGTGTTTCATGGGGTTCCTTCGTTGCGATTCCCTGTGGAGCCCGTGACCTCGCCGAAGGACCGGACCGACATGTCAAGCAGCGTGCTGGGGAGAGCGGCGGCGCGGATCGCGCGGCCGTCTCGACGGGTGATTCGGAAAACGCGGCTCTCGCCCGGCAGGAGCGTGACGAGAGCGTCGTCCACGGCGAGCCGGGACGGCTCCAGGTCGAGCGGCGCGGCCAGCCGGTCGGCGGCCACGCACACATCGCGCAGCAGGGTCACGGCGGTGACCGTGACGTGCAGTTCGCCGTCGGCGACGGTGACATCGACGGCGCGTTCGGGTTCGGGAGCGGTCAGCTCCCGTTCCGGCCGGTAAATCCAGGTGGTCCGCGCTCCCCCTGCGTCGACGACGAGCATCTCCGCCCGCGGGTCGGCCGGTTGCCCGACCGCGGGATCGACGGGCAGCCGGACGAGGCCACCGGCCGGGCAGCCGGGCCGCACGCGGGTTCGCGCGTGCTCCTGGCCGTCCAGCCCGACCCGCCGGATGAGGACGTCGGGATGCCAGGGGGCGTCGGTGTCGTTCACGAGCACGAGTTCCAGACCCGCGTCACCGGTGGGGTCGTGGGTCGGCCCGGGGTGGACCGGCTGAACCGTGATCAGCCGGGGGGCGAACGAGTGGCGGAGGGCGTGCCAGAGGGGCTTCTCGATGCCCGTGCTGTCGACGGCCGACCAGCTGATCACCGGCCAGCAGTCGTTGAGCTGCCAGACGACGACCCCGCCGCAGCGCTCGCGGGAGCGCAGCCACTCGACGCCGGTCGAGACGGCGCGGGCCTGGACCACCTGGGTCGCGAAGTGCCAGTCGGCGTCGCCGCGGGGGGTGGGCACGTGCGGCTGGAGACCGCGGGTCAGCTTGTGCATGCCGTCGATCGCGCGCAGGTGGTGGCGCGTCTGGGGCGAGTCGGGCCCTGGTCTCTCGCCCTCGATGACGCGCCCGAGCGTGGTCCACGCGGGAGGGCCGCACCAGCCCATCTCCGCGACGAACGCCGGGTCGTGGTAGCGGTAGTGGGCGTAGTCGCGCTCGTTCCAGGCGTCCCACAGGTGGCTCAGGCCGTGCGTGTCGATGGCCGGATCCCGGTCGAGAGAGCCAGACCAGGGCGAGTTGGGCACGTAGGGCCGCGTCGGATCCAGGCGGGCCAGGACACCGGGCAGCACGTCGAGGTAGTAGCGGGCGCCCCACCCGCGTACCCCCACCTGGTCGGCCCACCCCCAGTGGTGCCAGCCGAGGACGGTCTCGTTGCCGCCGCACCAGAGCACCAGGCTCGGGTGGGCCGACATCCGCGCGACGGCCTGCTCCGCCTCGGCGGTCACCAGCTCGACCATCTCGTCGTCCTCGCTGTACGCGGCACATGCGAAGAGGAAATCGTGCCATACCAGGACACCGCGCTCATCGCAGGCGTCTAGGAACTCTTCTGTCGCAAAGTGACCGCCGCCCCAGACCCGCAGGAGGTTG
Source organism: Acrocarpospora pleiomorpha (assembly GCF_009687885.1). Classification (GTDB taxonomy): domain Bacteria; phylum Actinomycetota; class Actinomycetes; order Streptosporangiales; family Streptosporangiaceae; genus Acrocarpospora; species Acrocarpospora pleiomorpha. The sequence goes on along the minus strand of NZ_BLAF01000049.1, from coordinate 58,743 downwards.
GCGTTCCCGGCGACGGCCTGGTCGATCCGGTGCGCCACCCGTTCGGGCGTGGCACGGCTGGCGAGGGTGTCGTCGGGGATCCAGTTGTAGCCACGCACCCGTACGGGCCGGCCGTTCACGACGAGCGTCCAGCGCGTCCCGAGCCGGTCCGGGGTCTCGTCGACCGCGACACTGCGCAGGCCAACCCGGACGGCGGTGGAGTCGAGCACCACGCCGACGTGCTCGAGCTCCACCTGGAGGCGGTACAGCGGCTGCGCACCAAGGCCGACCGGCCACCAGAGGTCCGGATCGTCCACGCGCAGGACGATGGCCACCTCGTCCCCGACCACCGTGCCGACGGCCGACCCGGCCCGCCGACCGGCCGGGTCGGTCAGCTCGACGCGCACGTCCGAGCCTGCGGGCGCGTCCACGCGCACGTGCGCCGTCACGTGGGCGACGGCGTGGTCGAGCCGGACGAGCGGCCGCACGTGGTCGATCCGCCCGGCGTAGGTCTCCAGCCGGATGCCACGCCAGATGCCGGCGGTGACGTAGTGCGGTCCCCAGTCCCAGCCGAAGTTGGCCGCGGCCTTGCGCACGTGCGGGTAGGGCTCGTCATACGGGCTCGGCAGCGGGCCGTGCGCGCGCTCATGCTCGCGGGCGGCGTCCCAGGCCGAGGCGAAACGCACCTCGACGAGGTTGTCGCCCGGCAGCAGGACGTCGTCCACCCGCCACCGGTACGCCAGGTGCTGGTCCCGCGCGACCCCGACCCGATGGCCGTTGACGTAGACGTCCGCGATCGTGTCGAGCCCTTCGGCCACGAGATCGGTGCGGGCCCCGGGCGTCGGCGACCACTGCACGTGGCGCCGGTAGACCCAGTGGGAGTGACCGACCCACCGCTGCGCAAGCTCGCCCCACCCGACATCGGGATCGGCGATGAGCCCGGCCGCGAGTAAGGCCGTGTGCACCTCGCCGGGCACCTGTGCCGGGATGGCCGCCGTGCGGACGGCCGCGGGGACGTCGTCCGGGCCCGCCGACCAGATCAGCTCCCACTCGCCACCGAGGTCGAGCCGGGTGGCGGCGGCGGTGTTTACCTGCGTGGTCTGCGTCATCCCTTGACTGCTCCTGCGGTGAGTGCTTCCTGCATACGACGGTTCATGATCGAATAAGCGACGTACACCGGCAGGACCGCGAGCACGGTGCCGGCGGCGAGAACGCCGAGGTTGGTCGCGTCGGAGACGAGCGTCGGCAGCGCGACCTGGACCGTCCGCACGTCCGGCGCGGTGCCGGTGATGGTCAGCGAGAACAGGTACTCGTTCCAGAACGTGAGCAGCTGGAGGATCGTCACGCTGACCACGCCCGGCCTCGCGATGGGCACGAAGACGCTGGTCAGCAGCCGCCAGTGCCCGGCGCCGTCCAGCGCGGCCGACTCCACCAGGGCCGGCGGCACGGTGCGCATGAACTGCGTGAGGAGGAGCACGGACAGCGGCAGCGCGCTCGCGGGCAGGAAGAGCATCTGGAACTCGCGCGTGCCGAACAGCCCCATCTCGATCGCCAGCACGACCGTGGGGATCAGCGCGGCGAACGGCGGGATGAGGAAGCCCGCGGAGAACGTGCCCGTGATCACGCGGGCAAGCCGATTGTTCTGCCGGGCCAGCGCGTACGCCGCCGGCACGGCCAGGACCAGCGTCACCACGATGGCCACGACCGAGACGAGCACGGAGTTGAGCAGGGCCCGCCCCAGGTCGGCGGTCCGCCAGGCGGTGCCGAAGTTCTCCCACAACCACTGCGCCGGCAGCGCGAACGGCCGCGTGAAGATCTCGATGTTGGACTTCAGCGCGCTGACCACGAGGTAGTAGAGCGGAGCCGCCAGCAGCAACGCGTACGACCAAGAGAGGACCGTCGCCAGGAGCTTTCTCAACGGGAGTCCTCCTCAGGGCTGCGCAGCAGCGCGCGGATGAGGAGCATCCCGGCGATGCCGAGGAGCAGCAGCACGACGCCGACCACCTGGCTGTAGCCGAGATCCCGCTGCGAGAAGGCCTTCGCGTAGACCAGGTAGGACAGCGTGGTCGACGAGGTGCCAGGCCCGCCCTTGGTGAGCAGGAGGATCAGCGCGGCCGAGGTGAACAGCGTCCACAGGAACTGCAGCATCGCCAGCGTGCGGACGTAGTCCTTGACCATCGGGAAGGCGACCTGCCACATGGTGCGCAGCCGTCCGGCGCCGTCGATCTGGGCCGCCTCGATCACCTCGCCCGGCAGGCTCGCCAGGCGGGCGGCGAACAGCACCGCGGTCCAGCCGACGCCGCGCCAGAGGTCGATGGCGATGAGGGTCGCCAGCGCGGTGCTCGGGTCGGCCAGCCACGCGGTGGCCCAGGAGTCCAGGCCGATGCCGCGCAGCAGCCCATTGACCCCGCCGTTCGGGGACAGCACCCCGTAGAAGATCATCCCGGTCATGGAGATCGAGATGAGGCCCGGCGAGAAGTAAAGCACCGACAGGACGCGGTAGCCGCGCGGCTTGGTGTTGAGGTGGTAGCCGAGCATGAAGGCCAGCGGGATCATCACCGGGATCGCGACGGCGACCTGGATCGCGCTGTTGCGCACCGCGGCGTGGAAGGTCGGGTCGGCGAAGACGCGTGCGATGTTGTCCAGGCCGATGTACGTGGGCTCGTACAGCAGCCCCTTCCACCGGAGCGTGGCGATCACGAACATGGCGGCGAGAGGGCCGACCGAGAAGACGGCGAACCACACCAGAGACGGGATGGTCAGCCACAGGACCCGGGGCGACTTTGGCATTCGTGCGCTTTCTTTGGAAGCGGGTGGGGCCCAGGCATGGCGGCCCCACCCGGCGAGCGGGTCTCAGCCCTTGGTGGCGGTGTCGAGTCCTTCGCAGATCTCCTGCGGGGTGGCCTCGCCGTAGGCCCCGGTCAGGACCTGGGTGATCGGGTCGGACGCGGAGCCGATCCAGACGTCGGGCAGGACCGCGTAGTCGACGGCGGCGTCGAGGCCGAGCGACGCGGCGAGCAGCGGGTCGGTCGCGGACGAGGCGAAGTCGCCGGTGATCGGGGGCAGGATGCCGGCGTCCTTGACGAAGTCGCCGACGGTCGGCTGGTCGTAGAACTTCGTCACGAGCTGCCGGATCTTGTCGATCTTGTCGGGCTCGGCGCCCTGCTTCGTAATCATGAATCCGACGCCCGTGAAGCCCTGGTAGGCCGTCGGCTTGGCGTAGGCCGCGCCGCTCGGGACGGGGAAGCCGCCGAGGGCCGTGTGCGTCTCGATCCCGGTGCCCGAGGCCTTGGACTCCGTGTACGCCCACGAGCCGGCGGACATGATCGCGGCCTTGCCGGAGTAGAAGGACGCGTACATGTCGTCGGCGGACAGGCCGGCGGCGTTGTCGACGAACACCTTGGCGTCGCGCAGCTCGGTGAAGAGCTTGATGCCGTTGAGGACCGACGCCGTCGCGCAGTAGCCGCCCTCCCGCATGACCTTCTGCATGGTCGCGGCGTCGGTGAACGACTGCGCGATCTGGTAGAAGAGCTTCTGCCCGGTCCAGTCGTTGCCGCCGACGGTGACGGGCCCGATGTCCGCGTCGCGCAGCTTCTTGGCGGCGGCGATGAGCTCGTCGGTGGTCTTCGGGACTTCCGTGACGCCGGCCTTGGTCAGCAGGTCGGTGTTGTACCAGAGCGGCCAGCTGAATCCGGAGAACGGCAGGCCCTGCAGCTGGCCGCCGGCGACGCCGCCGACCCGCCACTCGTCGAGGGCCTCCGGCTTCATCTTGCCGGCCAGGCCCCAGTCCTTGACGTACTGGTCGACGGGGACGGTGACGCCCGCGTCCAGCCAGCCCACCGTCTTGTCGAAGAGGTTGACGATCACCAGGTCGGGGGACTTGCCCGCGGCCACGGCGGTCTCCACCTGGTCGTCGATGGCTTCGAGGCCTTCGGTGAGGTTGATCTTGATGCCCGTCTCCGCGGTGAACGCGTCGAAGACCCGCTTCTGGGCCTGGGCCGCCGAGTTGCCCGCCGTCCAGCGGGTGACGACGTCGATGGAGCCGCCGCCGGTGGCCGAAGCGGCCGCCGGACCGGGCGCGGGGTCATCGGAGCCGCAGGCGGCGAGGGAGAGGACGAGGGCTCCGGCGGCGAACGCGGCCACCCCGCGTACGGCCCGTGGCGTGGTGCGGTGCATGGGGCTTCCTTTGCTTCATGTTCCGGGGGGTGTCGGGAACACGTGTGTCCCGGGGGTTACTCATGGGTTGCGTGCACATTGCTGGGGTTGCTCGAACCACAGCGTGCAGGACAGGAAGCCCCGGAGTCAATAAGAAAGATTAGTAATCTATTAAATGCTTGAGCCGCGCACCACCAGCGTCGCCGGCGCGGCCGTGATCACGCGGGGCGCGGCTCCCGACAGGGCTTCGGCCAGGGTCTCGCCGACCAGCTCGCCCAACGCCTGGACGTCATGGCTGACGGCGCTGAGCGGGGGGTCCGCGAGCTGGCACAGCGCCGAGTCGTCCCACGCCACGAGCGAGAGGTCGGCCGGGACCGCCAGGCCGAGACGGCTCGCCTCGTGCAGCGCGCCGAGCGCCATGACGTCGTTGTCGAAGATCAGCGCCGTCGGCCGGTCGTCGATGCCCAGGAGGGTGGTGACCGCGCGCACGCCGGCCGCCTCGGAGTAGTCGCCGTCGAACGTCGTCGTGCGCACGCCGTGTTCCGCCGCGACGGCGTCGAACGTGCGGCGGCGGATGATCGTGTGCGCCATCTCGGCCGGCCCGGCGACATGGCCGAGATGCGTGTGCCCGCCCGCGACCAGCGCGGCGACGACGTCGCGCATGGCCACCTCGTCCTGCGTCCACACCGTCGGCAGCCCTCCGGCGGTGACTGGGTCGCCGATGACCACGGTCGGCATGCCCAGCTCGGCGACGAGCGCGACCCGCTCGTCGCCGGGCAGCAGGTCGATCAGGATCATCCCCTGCACCTGGCCCTCGGCCGCCCACGCGCGCATCCGGTCGCTCGCCTGCCGTACGGTGGCGACCACCTGGAGCAGCACGGACACCCCCAGCGGGACGAGGACCCGCTCCATGCCCGCGATGAACTCGTGGAAGAACGGCTCGGCGCCGAGAACCTCGGCGTCGCGCACGAGGGCGAGGCCCACCGGCGTGCCCGCCCGGGGGCGTGTCAACGTACCCGTCGATAACGCGGCCATCGGTGCCCTTCCCTCGTGAACTAACCTCGTGACCGTAACGTAGTCTCGGCCTGGACTAGAGGTGGTTGAGCGTGGCCCGACGGGAGTCCGCGGTGGCGGGGCCAGGGAGCCGCGCGCTCATCGTCGACCTCATCCGGTCCGCGGGGCCGATCAGCCGGGTGGAGCTCGTCGAGGCGACCGGGCTGACCCAGCCGACGATCTCCAACATCGTCCGCCGCCTGATCGACGACGGCGTCGTGCGCGAGACCGGCGCCACGGTCGCGACCGGTGGCAAGCCCCGGACCCTGCTCGTGATCAACTCCCGATCAGCCTACGGCGTCGGGATCCGCATCGGAGCCGACACCCTCACGTGCGTCGTGACGGACACGCGGGGCGGCACGATCGGGCGCGAACTCGTCTCCGCGCCGCCCGCCGAGAAGCCGGAGGACGTCGTCGCCCAGCTGGCCGGGCTCTACCGCGACGTCACGCAAGGACTTGGTCTGTCGCCGCAGAGCGTGGCAGGTCTTGCCGTCGTCGGCCCGGGTCCGGTCGACGTCGCCCGGGGCAGGTTCCTCGCGCTCCCTGGCCTGGAGCGGTGGGCCGACCTCGACCTCGGCCCTGCCTTGACCGCCCGGCTGGGCGTGCCGGTGCTGGTGGACAGCGACGCCGCCGCGGCCGCCGTGGGCGAGTTCTGGGGGCGGCAGGTCTCGCGGGAGCGTACCTTCGGGTGCCTCTACATGAACTCGGGCATCGGCTCAGGGGTCGTCCTGGACGGAGCGCTCCATCGCGGCGCCAGCTCCAACGCGGGGGAGATCGGGCACGTCTCGGTGGTCCGCGACGGTGCCCGGTGCCGCTGCGGTAGTCGCGGCTGCCTGGAGCTGTACGCGGCACCCGCCGCACTGGTCGACCGGGCCAGGGCCATCCCCAACCTGGCGGACCGCCTGCGCATCCGCCCCGACGACCCGGACGCGCGGGCGTTCGACGTCCTCGCCCGCGCGGCGATCTACGGCGACGGGCAGGCCCGCGCGCTGGTCGACGAGTCGGCCCTGCTCCTCGCCGACGGCGCCATGACGCTCGCCAACCTCTGGGACCTCGACACGCTCGTGCTCGCGGGTCCTGGCTTCGCCGTCGCCGGTTCGCTCTACGTCAGCGAGATCCGCCGCCGCCTCGCGGAGCGGGCGTTCTCGCGCCGGATCCACGTGGTGCAGGTCGACCTGTCGAGCAATCCCCGCGACTCCGCGGCCATCGGCGGGGCGGCCCTGGTGCTGCAGGGATCCGTCGCCCCCGGCCACGGGCCACAGGTCGCCGCGCCGGGCTTATGAGCGGTTCTGCCGGGACATGGAGGTGGCGTAGCTGAGCGCGAAGAGGATCGCGCCCGGCGGGACGATGATCCACATCGGCCAGAAGTACAGGAGCTCGCCCTCGGTGATGCTGAGCATGACCCAGATGACCAGGTTGAGGGCGACCTTGGCGGCCCAGGCCACCCAGAGCACCTTGAGCCAGCGCGGCAGCGCGCCCGTCGCCACGGCCGGCGCCTTCGTCTGCGTGGCGGTGGTGGCGGGAGCCGCGGTGGGGGCGGTGCCGGGGAGGTCTAAGAAGAGGTTGTCCAGGTCGGCGTAGGTGACCGACTCGTAGGCGCGGCCCATGCGGTCGTTGTACTCGTCGAGGCTGAGGCGGCCCTCGTCCACGGCGGACAGGAGCCGGGCGACGGCGGCCTCGCGATCACCGTCGGACACCCGGACTTCACGTCGATCTACCATTTTTCAGTGCCTCCTCAAGGAACGTTCACGGGCTGTTCGCGGGCGAGGAGGCGGTCGATGGCGGCCGTCTCCGCAGTGTCGGCGTTTCGATCGGTACGGCGGCGCTCCGCCATCATGTAAAGGTACGGCCGGGCCGCCTCGCGGTCGACATGGTCGAGAAAGGCCGCCAGCATGAGCGGGCGCCCCCGCCGCAGTTCGGGGTCGCGCAACGGGAATGACGCGACAGCCAGCCAGGTGGAGGCGACATCGGCGGCGGAAGCGCCACGGCCGGCATTGGCCCAGTCGATGACCCTGGGGCCGTCGTGAGTGAGCAGCACGTTGTAAGGGTGCAGGTCCAGATGGAGCAACTTGCCACCCCCACAGGCCGCCGGCAGCCAGCCCGGGGCGCGTACGGCCGACAGCTTGATGAGCAGCTCCCCGAGGAGCGCGCCGTGCTCGGACATCCGCCACGGATGGGCGACGGCGTCCTCGGGCAGGCTCGGGCCGTCGATGCGCTCCATCAGGATGTCGGAGCCGTCGGCGTCGAACACCTCCGGCGCGGGAAAGCCGCCACGCCGGGCATGCCGCATGACGGACGCCTCGCGTTCCAGGCTCCGGCCGTCCTTGGCCCGCCGGATGACCTTGCCGGCTCCGGCCTCGAAGACGTCGCAGTCCCGTCCCGACCCGATCAGACAACCTACGCGCATGCCGCCAGGCTAGGCCGACAAGCGCCGCGATTGACCGGGCTGCCGGTGGCAGCTTCTCCCCGACGATTGGTGCCATCAGGTACGCCGCAGGATCGGCCAGAGGGCGGACCAGGAGACGGGGGCGGCGCCGCAGAGCTGGATGACGTTCTCCGTGACCTTGTTGTCGAGGTCGTAGCCGGTGTCGACCGGGCCGATGAGGCGGCAATCGGTGAATCGGGCGGGAATGCGGCGGTTCTCTCCGGCGTGGACCAGGAGGACGGGGCCGCTGGCGGTGTCCGGGGGCGGGCCCCAGTCGGCGTAGCTCATATGTCCCGAATAGGCGCCAGGGAGGCCGTAGTCAGGGCCGTACTGCGCGATCGCGGCGGCTTCACCGTAATTCTGGGCGAAGATGACGGCTCGGGCGCGGTCCGCTTCGGGGATCTGGTTCCAGGCGTCCCCCACCGACCGGACGAACTCCGGCCACCCGATCTGCTCCCCCACCTCGGCGTTCAACGCGTTGGGCAGCTGCGCGGCGGAGGGCGGCAGGACTGGCAGGCCGACGACGATGTTGACGGCCGCCGCGACCGCGACGCCCGCGACGAGCACGACCGGCCGAGCCCAGCGCATGATGGGCTCCACACCGGCGGCCATCGACACCAGCAACAAAGGCAGCACATAGTACGACTTGCCGCCCGTAATCAGGACGATCACGACGAGCAGCGCGGTGGCCACGGGGAACAGCCGGGCCCAGCGGATCGCCGGGTCCCGCCACAGGCGGATCAGACCCGCCACCCAGAGCGGGACGAAGATCGGGGAAAGCTGCACGATCAGCAGCGGGACGAGCATCGCGCGGTTCTCGCCGCCGTCCTCCTCGCTGATCCCGGCCGCGACCGCGAACTGCGGCCAGCCGTGCGCGGCGCTCCAGATCAGATTGGGGGCGGCGATGACCAGGGCGACCAGCGCGCCGATGGGCAGCCAGCGGGTGCGCAGCACGTGCCTCGGCCCGACCAGCAGGAGCGCCAGGAAGAGGCTCACCACCAGCAGCGCGATGAGCTGCTTGTTCTCCATGCCGACGCCGATCGCGACGCCGATCGCCAGGAACCAGCGGCCGTCGCCGGTGCGGAGCAGGCGCAGCACCAGCAGGCTGACCAGCAGCCAGGCGAACATGTCCAGGGTGGCGGTGGCGAGCAGGTGGCCGAGGCCCAGGACGATCGCGGACGTGGCCGCGCAGCAGGCGGCGACGAGTTGCACCCGGCGATCGCCGCCGAGCTCGCGGGCGATCAGCGCGACGGTCACGACCGCGGCCACGCAGAGCAGCGTCGCGACGACGCGGAGCGCGAACGGGCTGTCGCCGAGCAAAGCAGTGCTCGCGCGGGCGAGCAGCGGGGTCAGCGGCGGCTGGTCCACATAACCCCAGTCGGGGTGGTCGCCGGCGACCATGAAGTAGAGCTCGTCGCGATGAAATCCGTACCGGCCGGATAAGGCGGTCAGCACGGCCGCGAGCAGCGCCGCGACCGCGGCGACCGGACCCACCGCGAAGGGTGGCAGTTCCCCGAGGCGACTTTCGCCTTCCTCCGGCAACGTTGTGTCAGAGCGTTCGATAGTCACCCGGAGAGCATGACAGCTGCCCGTCACCCTGAACAGATCGTTGCGGTCAAGCCGTAATAGGACTGTATCCGCAGGTCAGGCGGCTTGGAAGCGGCCCAAAGGGCGACCGGGCGCAACCCCTGTCTTCGCGGCCGGGCGGGTAGGGGGGTGACCCCTATCGCGGCGACTCCGGAAGAACCGCCGCGCCGTTGGCCTGTTGTCTCCGGCCACTTCTTGCCAATAGCGGCCGGGCCGCCCGCCGCTATTGTAGCGGTAACTCGATTTCAGTATTCAACCGGTGGCGTATTCGTAACGCCGCCCGAATTTCCAATTCGCGGGGCACGCGAAAAGCGGACGTCTTTTCGGTGTGAATACTCAAGGAGGTGACACGTTGCTGCAAGCCATCGATCTTGTCAAACGATATGGTTCGGTCCTCGCTCTGGACGGATTCAGCCTGAGTGTGGCGGCCGGTGAGATCGTCGGCCTGGTCGGGCACAACGGCGCGGGCAAGACGACCTTCGTGGAGATCGTTTCGTACCTGATCCGTCAGGACAGCGGTCACGTGACCATCGACGGCCGGCCGCCGTCGGCCAGCAAGGGCCAGGTCGGCGTCGCGCCGCAACATATCGCGCTCTACCCGTCGATCACCGTGCGCGAGCACCTCATCCTGTTCGGGAAGCTCGCCGGGCTGCGCCGCACCGCGCTGGACAGCGCCATCGAGGACCTGACCGTCGCGCTGCGGCTCGGCGCGTTCCTCGACCGGAAGACGGCGGGGCTGTCCGGCGGCCAGCAGCGCCGCGTCCAGGCGGCCACCGCGCTGATCCACCGGCCCGGCCTGCTGCTGCTGGACGAGCCGACCGCGGGCGCCGACCTGGAGACCCGCGAGGCGATGCTCGACGTCGTCAAGCAGCGCGCCGGCGACGGCGCCGCCATCGTCTACACCACCCACTACCTGCCCGAACTGGTCGAGCTGCAGGCCACCATCGCGGTCGCCAGGAACGGCAGGATCATCGCGCGGGGCACCTACGACGAGCTGGTGGAAGGACTGCCCGGCGAGGTGTGCCTGATCCACGACAACGAGGAGGAGGTCCGCGTCTCCACCACGCAGCCGGCGGCCACCCTGATCGACCTGCTCAGCCGCGCCGAGCGGCCGATCAGCACGATCGAGGTCCACAACCCCTCCCTGGACGACCTCTACCGATCCCTGGCGGTCAGCGATGCTTCTTGACACCGGCTACCGGGCCGGGCCGATCGCCACGCTGCGCGAATCCGTGTACCGGATCGGCGCGCTGGCCAACCACAACACGATCATCCGGCTCCGCGACCCCGGCCAGATGATCAGCTACCTGGTCATGCCGATGGTGTTGATGCTGGTCCTGAAGCCGCTCTACGTGCGGGCGGTCGAGGGCGGCACCACCAAGGTGGTGACCGGGCTGCTGGTCATGTTCTCGGTGTTCGCGATCTCCATCGCGGGCAACGCGATCCTGGCCGAGCGGACCTGGAAGACCTGGGACCGGCTCCGCGTGAGCCGGGCGCCGGCCGCCGAACTGCTGCTCGGCAAGACCCTGCCCATCTACCTGGTGATGATCGTGCAGCAGGCCATCCTGCTCGGGTACGGCTGCCTGGTCATCGGCCTGCCCATCCCGAGCAACATCCCGCTGGTCCTCATGTCCATCCTGGTCTGGGCGTTCACGCTGCTGGCGATCGGCGCGCTGCTGGCCGCGATCGTGCGCAGCCACGGCGAGCTCAGCGTGATCTCGGACGTGGGCGCGCTGACGCTCAGCTCGCTCGGCGGCGCGCTGGTGCCGCTGAGCCTGATGCCGGACTGGGCGCAGGTCGCCGCGCACGTGTCTCCCGGTTACTGGGCCCTGGAAATGCTGCAGGCCGCGGTCGCCGGCGACACGGCCGGCACCATGCTGCCCGCGGCGATCCTGCTGGGGATCGCGCTGATCGCCGGCGTGTTCGCCATTCGCCGGCTCACCCGCGGCTGGGGCCGCGGCGGGCTGCTCTGAAATCCAAATCGATTTCCCACAATAAAGGGGCATGTTGATGAATCAGCAACATCCACCTGGTGACTCGCGATACGCCGCGGACGAGTCCGATATTGCGATCATCGGCATGGCCGGTCGATTTCCGGGAGCCAATGACGTCGAAACGTTCTGGCGGAACATCAGCACCGGCGTCGAATCCTTCACGCAATTCTCCGACGCGGAGCTGATCGAGGCGGGCGTCCCCGCGACGACGTTCTCGAAACCGAACTATGTCCGGAGCCGGCCGATTCTCGAGGAGATCCGCGGCTTCGACGCGGCGTTCTTCGGCTACAACCCGCGCGAGGCCATGCTGGCCGATCCGCAGCAGCGGCTCTTCCTCGAATGCGTGTGGGAGGTCCTGGAGTCGGCCGGGTACGGTTCGACCGACAACCGTGGCTCGGTCGGCGTGTTCGCCGGCATGAACATCAGCGGTTACCTGCTGACCCGGCTGCAGGCGTTCGCGATGGGCATCGACCCGTCCGCGCTGATGATCGGCAACGACAAGGACTCGCTGGCCACCAACGTGTCGTTCCGGCTGGACCTGTCCGGCCCGAGCGTGACCGTGCAGACGTTCTGCTCGACCTCGCTGGTGGCGGTGCACCTGGCCAGCGAGGCGCTGCGCCGGGACGAGTGCGACATGGCGCTCGCGGGCGGCGTCTCCATCCGGATCCCGGACCGGACCGGTTACCTCTGGGAGGAGGGCGGCCAGGAGTCGCCCGACGGCCATGTGCGGACCTTCGACGCCGAGGGCCGGGGCAGCATGTTCGGCGACGGCGCGGCCGTGGTCGCGCTGAAGCGCCTGGGCAAGGCGATCGCCGACCGGGACACCGTGCTCGCGGTGATCCGCGCGTCGGCGATCAACAACGACGGCGCGATGAAGTTCAGCTACCTGGCCCCCAGCATCGACGGCCAGCGCCGCTGCGTGTCCAAGGCGATCGAGAAGGCGGGCGTGGACCCGTCGCGGATCTCGTACGTGGAGGCGCACGGCACCGCCACCGAGGTCGGCGACCCGATGGAGGTCGCGGCGCTGACCAGGGCGTTCGGGCAGACCGAGAAGAAGCAGTATTGCGTCCTGGGCTCGATCAAGCCGAACGTCGGCCACCTGGACCGCGCCTCGGGCGTGACCGGTCTGATCAAGGTCGTCCAGTCGCTGCGGCACGAGCTGATCCCGGGGACCTTGCACTACAACGCGCCGAACCCCGAAATCGACTTCGACACCAGCCCGTTCTACGTGACGGCCCAGCCCACCCCCTGGCCGCGCAGCGCCGGCCGGCCGCGCATCGCCGGGATCAGCTCGCTCGGCATGGGCGGCACCAACGCGCACGCCATCATCTTCGAAGCCCCTCTCCCGGCCCCGCGCCAGGAGCGCCCGCGCCGCTGGCAGATCCTCCCGGTGTCGGCCCGGTCGGCCGCCGCCGCCGAGCGGGCGCTGGCCCGCCTGAGCGAGGGCATCACCGCCGACATGGACCTGGGCGATGTCGCCTACACCCTCCAGGTGGGCCGCAAGGTCTTCAACCACCGCAAGGTCGTCATCGCCGACAGCAACGCCAAGGCCGCCGCGCTGCTCGCGGACCCGGCCGGGGCGCTGGGCCGTACCGACACGACGGTCGGCCGCAAGGCCGGGTTCCTGATCGCCGGGGTCGGCGAGCAGTACCCGGGCATGGTCGCCGCCCTGTACGAGTCCGAGCCCGGCTTCCGGGCGGACGTGGACGAATGCGTCAGCGTGCTGGGGCTCACCGAAGCCTCCCAGCTGTCCGACATCTTCGTCGCGGCCGCACCCGGGCAGGCCGCCGATCTGGCCGCGCTGCTCGGCCGGACCGGGAACGCGTCCCCGCAGTCCACCCCGAACGCGCATCTGATCCAGCCCGCCGTGTTCGTCGCCGAGTACGCGCTGGCCCGGCTGCTGATGAGCTGGGGCATCAAGCCGGAGATCATGGTCGGTTACAGCCTCGGCGAGTACGTCGCGGCCTGCCTGTCCGGGGTGCTGTCGCTGGCCGACGCGCTGCGGCTGGTCGCCTACCGGGCCAAGCTGATCACCTCCCAGCCCGAGGGCGCGATGCTGGCCGTGGCCGCCGACGAGAAGCGGCTCAAGTCCCTGCTGGGCGACCTCGATCTCGACATCGCGGTCCGCACCGGCTCGCAGCTGGTGCTGGCCGGGCCGGAGGAGACCGTCACGGCCGCCGCCGCGCTGCTCAGGTCGGCCGAGATCGGCTGCCGCCGGCTCCAGACCACGCACGCATTCCACTCCCGGATGCTCGCCCCGATCGCGGCCGAGCTGACCTCCTGGATCAGCGCCAACGTGACGCTGAACCCGCCGGCCATCCCCTACGTCAGCAACGTCACCGGCGCGATCGCCACCGCCGACCTGGTCACCGACCCCGGCTACTGGGCCCGCCACATGTGCGAGACGGTGGAGTTCGGCGCCGGGCTCGCGCACGTGCTGCGCGGCGGCGACCTGGCCCTGGCCGAGATCGGCCCCGGGCAGTCGCTCGGCGCGCTGACCCGCGGCCACCCCGACTGCGACCGGAACCAGTGGCCGCTGATCGTCACCACCCTGCCCGGCCAGGGCGACCAGGTCGAGACGCTCGCCGCCACCGCGACCGCGGTCGGCAAGCTCTGGCTGGCCGGCGTGCCGGTCGACTGGGACGCGCTGCACGCCGGCCCGGACGCCGACTGGACGCCCGGCCGGGTGCCGCTGCCGACCTACCCGTTCGAGCGGCAGGACTACTGGCTGGAGATCGACCAGTCCGCGCTGGGCACCGGCGTGCCGATGCTGGACGAGAGCGACCCCACCAGCATCGCGACCGCGCTGCCGCGCCTGCCGGACGAGCGGTGGATCAACGTCCCGGTGTGGCGGCAGACCGCGCCGCAGCTGGTTCGCGAGGAAGAGCTCACCAAGTGGCTGATCTACACCGACACCGGCCTGGCCGACACGCTGACCGCGTCCGTACGCGCCGGTCTGGACGCGCTCGGCCACGAGGTCGTGCTGGTACGGCCCGGCGACGCGTACCAGGACGGCCCTGACGGCATCGTCGTCCGGCCGGGTTCCCAGGAGGACATCGTCGCCGCGCTGCGCGCGCTCGGCAGCCGGGACTTCCAGCCGGAGCGGGTCGTGCACCTCTGGACCGCCGATCCGGCCCCCGGCGGGGGCGACGCCACCCAGGAGTGCCTCAAGCGCGGCCTGCACACGCTGGTCTCGTTCGCCCGCGCGGCGGTCGACCTCGGCCTGCCGGCCTGGGCGCTGGACATCGTCACCGTCGGCAGCCAGAAGGTGCTGACCGGCGACGAGATCCTCCCCGAGCGCAACACGCTGCTCGGCCCGACCCGGCTCATCCCGGTCGAGTACCCGAGGGTCAAGACCCGCCTGATCGACATCGACGCCACCACCGGACCGGCCTCCCTGCGGGGGCTGCTGGCCGAACTGCGGGCCGACCCCGCCGACCAGGTCGTCGCGCTGCGCGAGGGCCGCAGGTGGACGCCCGGCTACGAGGTGCTGGACGCCGCCACCATCGACAGGACCGACCCGGCCGTGGCGGTGCGGCGCGGCGGGACGTACCTGGTGACCGGCGGTCTGGGCGGCATCGGCCTGGGCATGGCCGAGCTGCTGGCTGAGAAATACCAGGCCAACCTGGTCCTGATGGGCCGCACCCCGGTCCCGCCGAAGGACCAGTGGAGCCAGATCCTGGCCGCTCCCACCACCGCAGACGAGGTACGGCGGCGCGTCGAAGGCCTGCGCCGGCTGGAAAGCGGCGGCACCGAGGTCATCACGGTGGCCGGCGACGTGTCCCAGGTCGCGGACGTGCGGCGCGCGGTCGGCGCGGCGATCGAGACGTTCGGCGAGCTCAACGGCGTGCTGCACTGCGCCGGCGTGCCGGCCGTCGGCCTGATGCAGTTCAAGACGGTGGCCGACATCGACCGCACGCTGGCCCCGAAAGTGGCCGGTTCGCTGGCCTTGGCCGAGGTGCTGAAGGACGTGCCGGCCGACTTCGTCGCCCTGTACTCCTCCACCACCTCCGCCACCGGCGGCGGCGCGGGCCAGGTCGACTACTGCGCGGCCAACGCGTTCCTGGACTCGTTCGCGCTCAGCGACCCGCTGCCCGGCACGCTGGTCACCTCGGTCGACTGGTGCGAGTGGACCTGGAACGGCTGGACCGAGGGCCTGGAGAACTACGACGAGGGCTCCAAGCAGTACTTCACCTGGTACCGGGGCCTGTTCGGGCTCAGCTACGAGGATGGCTTCGAGACCCTGATGCGCGTGCTGGCCAGCGGCGAGCGGCATGTCGTCGCCTCCACGCAGGACTTCGCGCCGCTGGTCGCGATGAGCCGCAAGTCCTCGATCGAGAGCCACCAGGCGACGGTCAAGAAGCTCAGGGACGCGTTCGGCCGGCACCCCCGACCGGACCTGTCGACCGCGTTCGTCGAGCCGCAGTCCGAGACCGAGGAGAAGATCGCCGAGGTGTGGACCGAGGCGCTCGGCCTGGAGTCGGTCGGCGTGCACGACAACTTCTTCGAGCTGGGCGGCAACTCGCTGCTGGGCATGGAGATCATCACGGAGGTCCGCAAGGCGCTGGGGCTGTCCTACCTGCCGCCGCACATCCTCTACCAGTCGCCCACGATCTCATCGCTCGCCGAAGCTGCCACCGCGGGCGAGGCCAAGGAAGAGCAGACGGCCGACGTGCGCGAGCAGCAGCGCACCTCGCGCATCGAACAGCGGCGCAACATGCTCCGGAGTGGAAGGACATCATGACGGAAACCGATTACGACTCGGCGGTGGCGCTGATCGGCATGTCCGGTCGTTTCCCCGGCGCGGACAGCGTCGCGGAACTGTGGCGCAACGTACTGTCCGGGATCAAGGGCCTGCGCGAGATCACCGATGCGGAGCTGCGCGAGACCGGCGTCGAGCCGGGGCAGCTCGCCGACCCGCGCTACGTGCGGATCGGCGGCCCGCTGGCCGACCTGGACAAGTTCGACGCGACGGTCTTCGGGATCAACCCCCGCGAGGCCGAGATGATGGACCCGCAGCACCGGCTGTTCCTGGAGTGCTCGTGGGAGGCGCTGGAGAGCGCCGGCTACTGCCCCACCGACGTGCCGGGACAGGTCGCGGTGTTCGGCGGGTGCGGGTTCCCCGACTACATCGTGAAGAACATCTTCCATCTGTCCCACCAGCCCGGCGGGGCGCTGCTGATGGCGATCGGCAACGAGCGCGACTCGCTGGCCTCGCTGGTGTCGTACAAGCTGGGCCTGCGCGGCCCGGCCGTGTCGGTGCAGACGTTCTGCTCCACCTCGCTGGTGGCGGTGCACCTGGCCTGCCAGAGCCTGCTCACCTACGAGTGCGACATCGCGCTGGCCGGCGGCGCGTTCACGCCGCTCCCCCAGCCGGCCGGCTACCTGTACGAGCAGGGCGGCATCATGTCGCCGGACGGGAAGGTCCGCAGCTTCGACGCCGAGGCGAGCGGCACCGTGATGGGCAGCGGCGCCGGCACGGTCGCGCTCAAGCGGATGTCGGACGCGATCGCCGACGGCGACGTGATCCACGCCGTCATCCTCGGCTCGGCCGCCAACAACGACGGCCGGATGCGGGCCGGATACACCGCGCCGGGCGTGGACGGCCAGGCCGAGGTGATCGAATCGGCGCTCGGCGTGGCCGGCGTCAAGCCCGACACCATCGGGTATGTCGAGTGCCACGCCACCGGCACCATGCTGGGCGACTCGATCGAGCTGGCCGCCATGAACCGGGTGTTCACCCAGCCGCGCGAGATCCCGGCCGTGCTCGGCTCGCTGAAGCCGAGCCTGGGCCACCTGGACCGGGCGTCCGGGGTGACCGGGCTGATGCGGGCCGCGCTGAGCCTCAAGCACGAGCTGCTGCAGGGCGTGCCGGACTACGTCCAGCCGAACCCGGCGCTGGCGACGGCGCGGGACCGGTTCACCGTGCTGACCGAGCACCAGCCCTGGCCCGAGGGGCCGCACCCGCGCCGGGCCGGGGTCAGCTCGTTCGGCCTCGGCGGCACCAACGCGCACGTGGTCCTGGAGCAGGCGCCGCCGCGCGCGGCACGTCCTGACCGGCCGGGCCCGCACCTGCTGACGTTCTCGGCGGCCGACGAGACCGCGCTGAACCAGCTCGGCGAGCGGCTAGCCGGCTATCTGGCCGGCGACTCCGCCGAGGATCTGGCGGACGTGGCGTTCACGCTGCAGGTGTCGCGCGGCGGCTTCGCGCTGCGGCGCGCGGTCGTGGTCGCCGACCGCGACGACGCGATCCTGGCGCTGGCCGACTCCGCCCGCTGGATCGGCGCCAAGACCCAGCGCCGCAACCCGAAGGTCCGACTGGTCACGCCGGAGAGCGCGCCGGAGGCCTGGTGGCCGGAGCTGCTCGCGGCGATCGACGCCGTGCTCGGTATCGAGGACGGCACCGACCGCGGCGACGCGCTCGGCGCGCTGGCGGACGGGCTGCGCCGCCTCGGCGTGCAGGTGACGCGCGAGGACGCGGCCGAGGAGATCATCGTCTCCCCCGCCGACAGTGAGCCCGCGGCCGAGTGGCTGCTGGCCACGCTGGCCCGGCTGTGGCAGGCCGGCAGCACGATCGACTGGACCGCGCTGCACCGCGGCGCGGGCCGCAGGGTCGAGCTGCCCACCTACCCGTGGCAGAAGCGCCACTACTGGGTCAAGGCCAACCCGAACATCCAGGCCGCCCCGGTCAGCAACGACAAGACGTTCGACCGGTCGAAGTGGACGTACCTGCCGACCTGGAAGCAGCGCCCGTTCGCGGTCGCCGACCTGGACGAGCGGCTGCGGGCGGCCGGCCCCTGGCTGGTCTTCGCCGACGACGCCCGGGGCGAGGCCCTGATCGACCGCCTGAACGCGGCGGGCGCCGAGGTCACCGCGGTCCGCCGCGGCGCGACCTTCGACCAGGACGACGCCGGAAATTTCACGATCCGGCCGGACAAACCCGATGACATGGCCGAGCTGCTGTACTCGCTGCTGGTCGCGCCGCGCGCGATCATCCACGGGTTCAGCCTGGCCGGGGCCGAGCCGGAACCGGGCCAGGACCCGGTCGAGCACTTCGACGCCGAGCAGCGCCGCGGCTTCTACTCCGTGCTGGCGCTGGCCAGGGAGCTGGTCGACAACAGCGGTTCCGCGCCGCGCGCCGAGCTCGCCCTGCTCACCTCGCGGGCGGCCGGCGTGCTCGGCTCTGACTTGCGCCACCCGGAGCAGTCCACGCTGGCGGCGCTGGCCCCGAGCCTGGCCCAGGAGAACCCCCGGGTCCGGGCCCGCACGATCGACGCCGACACCGTCGCGCCCGGCGACGAGGCCGCGCTCGGGCAGCTCACCACCCAGATCCTGGCCGCGATCCTCACCCCGCACGAGGGCCCGGTCGCGGTCCGCGCCGGCGAGACCTGGCTGCGGACCTACGAGCCGTTCCCGATCGACGAGCTGACCGACGAGACGCGCCCGATCAAGGACGGCGAGACCGTGCTGATCACCGGCGGCCTCGGCGACGTCGGCCTGGTGCTGTCCCGGCACCTGGCCGGCAAGTACGGCTGCAACCTGGTCCTCACCGCCCGGTCGCCGCTGCCGCCCCCCGAAGAGTGGGACACGTTCCTGGCCGAGACTCCCCCCGGCGGCGAGCGCACCGCCCGGCACCTCCGCAACATCCTGGACCTGGAGAGCCGGGGCGCGAGCGTGCTGTGCCTGTCCGCCGACGTGGCGGACGAGGGGCAGATGGCGGCCGTCGTCGAGGCGGCGGTCGAGCGGTTCGGCGGGATCGACGTGGTGGTGCACGGCGCGGGCGTGCAGGACGGGGCGTACTTCAACTTCGCCCACCTGATGGACCGCGACCAGTGCGACGCCCACCTGGCGGCCAAGGTCAAGGGCTTCCACGTGCTGCAGAAGGTGCTCGGCGAGCAGGCTCGCGACCGGCGGGTCACGCTGTCGTCCATCGCGGCGGTGCTGGGCGGCATGACGCTCGCGCCGTACGCGGCGGCCAACGCGGCGCTGGACGCCTACATCCGGCAGGCTCGGGTATCCGACCGGGGCCGCTGGGTGACCGTCGACTGGGACACCTGGAGCATCGACGCCGGCCGCCTGGAAGGCCACAGCGAGGCCGTCGTCGGCTTCGCGATGGCCCCCGCGGAGGGCGTCGACATCTTCGAGCGGGCCCTGTCGGCCACCGACCGGGTCGGCCACCTGGTCATCTCGACGGGCCCGCTGGACGGACGGCTGGCGCAGTGGGTCACCGGCGACATCCACAGCGCCGACGACGCGTTCGACGACCAGGAGCGCCACCCCCGGCCGGACCTGAACAACCCGTACGTGGAGCCGAAGGAGGGCACCGAGGCGGCGCTGGCCGAGATCTGGTCGCGCGTGCTGGGCATCGAGCCGATCGGCGCCACCGACAACTTCTTCGAGCTGGGCGGCCACTCGCTGCTCGCGATCGAGCTGACCACCAGGATCCGCAAGGCGCTGAACGCGTCGGTCCCGGTGACCGGCCTGCTGGAGTGCCCGACGGTGCGCCTGCTGGCCGAGCTGCTCGACGACCGGGAGGCGGAATGAAGCAACCGGAGTACCTGCGGGCGATCCAGGCGTTCGCCCGCAGGGAGCTGACCGGCAAGGACGCCTACCTCGACTCCCTGGCCGAGGCCCCGCTCCCGCTGTACGAGCGGTTCGCCGACACCGGCCTGGCGAACTGGTGGGTGCCGAAAGAGCACGGCGGCCCCGGCCTCGGCCTGGAGGAGAGCGTCCGGATCGTCGCCGAGCTCGCCTACGCCGACGCCGGCGCCGCGTTCACCCTGTTCATCCCGGTCCTGACGACCAGCATGCTCTCTTGGTACGGGTCCCCCGAGCTGCGGGACCACTACCTGGGCAAGCTGGTCGCCGGGAACGGCTTCTGCGCGACGCTCGGCAGCGAGCACGCGGCCGGCAGCGAGCTGGCCAGGATCACCACGACCGCCCGCGCCGACGGGGACCACATCGTGCTGAACGGGGAGAAGGCGTTCTCCACGAACGCCGACTTCGCCGACTTCCTGGTGGTGATCGCCCGCGCCGAGGACGACCCGGCCGGCTACCTGGCCGTGCTGGTCCCCCGGGACATCCCGGGCGTCCGGATCGACAAACGCTGGGACGTGCTGGGGCTGCGCTCCTCGGCCACCTACCAGGTGACGCTGGAAGGCTGCCGCGTGCCGGCCGCCAACGTGCTGCGCGGCAACGGGCTGCGGCTGCTGGAGGTGGGGCTGAACGCCAGCCGCATCCTGATCGCCACGACCGCGCTCGGCATCGCCCGCCGGATCCGCGACGTGTGCATGGAGTACGGCAAGGCCAAGCAGGTCAAGGGCATCGCGCTGGCCAACAACGCGGTGTTCGCGGCCAAGCTGGGCCAGTTCGAGATGCAGATCGACGTGATGGCCAACCAGTGCCTGGCCGCGGCCCGCCAGTACGACGAGATCGCGGCCCGGCCGGACGCGGGCGAGGAGTTCCTCCGGGTGGGCACGCTGAAGGCGGCGCTGACCACGAAGATGTTCTGCGGCCAGACCGGCTGGCAGATCGCCTCGGCCGCGTCGGAGATGTTCGGCGGCGTCGGGTACACCCACGACGCGGTGATCGGCAAGCTGCTGCGCGACGTGCGGTACGTGTCGATCGTGGAGGGCGGCGACGACGTGCTGCGAGACCTGGTGTTCAGCCGGTACGTGGTGCCGGTTTCTAAGCGGTCGTGACAGCGGTTGTAACAACGGCGCCCGCATAGCCGGGCGCCACGTCCAGCCAGCGAAGGGAACGCGACGAACCCACCGTCGCGTTCCCTTCCGGCGTTACCAGCGTGTCCCGCAGGCCGGACAGGCCGACCCCGACCGCCTTGACATACGCCTCCTTGGCGCACCAAAACCGGAAATATCCCTCTACGGGGGACGCGGCCCGGGTCAGGTGGTCCACCTCGGCGGGCTGGTACAGGTGCCGGGCCATGGCCAGGTGATCCAGATCGTGACGGACACGCTCGACGTCCACGCCCACCCGCAGGCCCGGCGGAGCCACCGCGATCAGCGCCCACTCCTCCGAGCGCGACAGGTTGAAGTCGATCGGGTGGCCGACCAGGTACGGCCGGCCGTTGTGCTCGGTGCCGAAGACGAGCCCGGCCGGCGGCACGCCGGCCAGGCGCCCGAGGACCGCGCGCAGGGCGGTGTGCGCGACCGTGAAGCGGCGGCGCTCGACCGGGCCGGCCAGCGCCGCCGCGCGATCCCGTTCCGGCCCGGAAAGCGGCGAGGCCCACCTCGCGCCCTCCGGCTGATCGAGGTGAACCCGCCACACGCAGGGGTGCTTCACATCCACTTGAGCAGGGCCTTGGAGATGAGCTTGTGGGTCAGCGCGGCCTGCTCGAACACCGCGAAGTGGCCGCCGACGAACGGCTGGAGCTCGTAGTCCGCGGTGGTCTGCTCCCCCCACGGCGTCACGGTGTCGGCCTTGATCCGGGAGTCGTCGGTGCTGGGCATGGCCGTGATGGGCAGGTCCAGCGGCTTCTCGTCGCGGTACTCGTAGGTCTCCTTGATGGTGAAGTCGGCCACCACGGCCGGGAGGATCATGTCCAGCACGCCGGGGTCGGCCAGCAGCCACTCCGGCGTGCCGCCCAGCTCGCGGAGCATCGACACGACCTCGGGCCGGGTCATCTGCCCGACCGGCTTGCCGTCCTCGTAGGCGAGCTGCGGGGCGACCGAGCCGGACACGAACAGGTGCACCGGCGGCGGCCCGCCGCGGCGGCGGATCTCGCGGGCCAGCTCGAACACGACGAGCGCGCCGAGGCTGTGGCCGTACAGGGCGTATCTGCGGTTGACCGAGCCGAGCGAGACGTCTGCCTGGATGACCTCGGCGAGGTCGGCGATCAGCGGGCCCATCCGGTCGTAGGCGGGCTCCCTGAGCCTACTGTCCCGGCCAGGGAGCTGGATCGGCTGGACGGCCACCCCGGGCAGGACGCGCTGCCAGCTCCGGTAGGTGGAGGCGGCGCCGCCGGCGTGCGGCAGGCAGTACAGCGCGAGCGCGCCGGGTCCTGCGCCGGTCTGGCTGGCGAACGGCATCCACCGGCCGATCACGTCGTCATTCATCGATGATCTCCAGGTGGACGTACGGCGGGGGCGGCTGGACGGTGGACAGGTCGGCCTCGAGGACCACGTGCACGCCGTCCCTGGCGACCTCGCGGAACCCGGCGAAGGCGTAGGTGACCTGCATCATCCGGTTGCGGCCCGTCTCCACGAAGTCGGCACGCACGGACACGCCGGCCGCCTGGGCCAGCCGCATGATGTGGTTGAGCAGCACCATGCCGACGCCGCGGGACATCACCCGGCAGGACATCAGCATCATGTTGAGCCGCCACACCCGCTCGCCCTTCTCCACCAGGGCGAGGCCGATCTTGCCGTAGCTGCCGAACCGGTCGGTCAGGGAGGCGACCAGCAGCAGGTGGCCGGGCGACTCGCGGAGCTCGTCCAGCTCCTCGTAGGAGTAGGTGCGGCCGGTCGAGTTGAGCTGGTTGGTGCGGACCGTCAGCTCCTCGGCCCGCTGCAGGTCGTCCCGTACGGCGGGGGCGATGGTGAACTGCATCTCGAGCCCGGCCAGGAACTCCTCGTTGGTGCCGACGAAGTCGGCCTCCAGCTCGTCCCGCGCGGCCTGGCCCTGGTACATGATGCGGCGCTGGGCGGACTCGTCGGTGACGAACCGGGGGATGAACTCCGGCCGGGCCAGGGCTTCCTCCAGGTCCAGGATGTCGACCAGGGTGACGTCGGCCAGGCTGTGGCCGACCTCGCCGCGCTCGAACTCCTGGTCGTCGACGAACGCGAACGCGTCCAGGCCGAGGTTGAGCGCCTTCGCGATGTGCGCGATCGAGTCGGACTTGGGGTTCCAGTTGATCTGCGGGTGCAGGAACATGTCCTCGATGCCGAACTCGCGCAGTTTCTCCAGCGCGGCGTCGCGGTCGTTCTTGCTGGCGATCGAGTGCAGCACGCCCATCTGGTCGAGCCGGTGGATGTGCGCCACCACCGCGGGCCGCAGGGTGACGTGGCCGTCCTCCAGCAGCACGCCGTCCCAGAGCGTGTTGTCCAGGTCCCAGACCACGCACTTGATCCGCCCCCGGACCGGCTTCGCCGGGACGACAAGGGGGGTTTCGTCGACCACGGTCATCAGATGATCTCCCGTTCTGCCTGGCCAGCGATGGTGATGCGCTGGATCTCGTTGCTGCCTTCGATGATCTCCATGACCTTGGCGTCCCGGTACAGCCGCGCCACCGGGTAGTCGGGGCTGCAGCCGTTCGCGCCGTGGATCTGGACCGCCTCGGTCGCGTGCCTGGCGGCGGCGGTGGAGGCGAAGTACTTCGCCACCCAGGTCGCCATGATCGTGGACGCCTCGCCGGCGTCCTTGAGCCGACCGGCTTCCGCGACGAGCAGGCGGGCCGCCCGCGCGTCGGTGACCATGTCGGAGAGCTTCGCCTGGATCAGCGGCAGGTCCTTGAGCAGCGACCCGCCGACGGTGCGGCGGGAGGCGTACGCGGCGCACGCCTCCAGGGCGGCCTGGATGATGCCGACGGAACCGGTCGCGACGCTGTAGCGGCCGAGGTCCAGGGTGCCGGTCAGCACCATGCCGGCGGTGAAGCCGCTCGGGCCGAGCAGCGCGTCCGGGCCGAGGGCGACGTCGCGGAAGGAGACCTCCGCGATCATCGACGCCCGGGTGCCGAGCATGTCCTCGATCGGGGTCACCTCGACGCCGGGGCTGTTCCTGGGGACCAGGAACGCGCCGATGCTGGTGGCCGTGCGGGCGAAGACCAGGAACAGGTCGGCCCGCTGGCCGTTGGTGATCCACTTTTTGACGCCGTTGAGCGTCCACCCGCCGTTCCGCGCCACGACGTTGGTGGAGATCCCGGACGCGTCGCTGCCGGCGCCGGGCTCGGACAGGCAGAACGCGGCGAGCACGTCCCCCCGGCTGAGCGCCGGCGCCCACCGCTCGCGCTGGTCCGGGCTGCCCCACCGCTGCACCGCCCACGACACCATCGTGTGCACGGTGAGCAGGCTGCGGACCGAGGAGCAGCCCCGGCCCACCTCCTCGTGGACCTCGCCGAGGGTGACCAGGTCCATCCCGGCGCCGCCGGCCTCCGGGGGGAGGAAGGGGGCCCAGAGCCCGGCGGCGGTCATCCGCTCCAGCAGCTCCTCGGGCACGCGGCCCTGCCGGTCGTACGCGTCGGCGTACGGGGCGATGTGGGTGTCGACGAACGCGCGGGCGGACGTCCGGTCGGTGACCTGGAGCGTGTCCGGCGCGATCTCAGCCAGGGTCGTCATGTCAGACCCGCGCGGGGGTGAGCCGGCCCACCAACTCCGCCATGGTGTTGGCGGTCCTGAAGTTGTCGATCTTCAGCTCGTCGTTGGGGATGGTGATGCCGAACGTCTTCTCGATGAACATCACCAGCTCCATCGCGAACAGCGAGTTCACGAAGCCCAGGGCGAAGATGTCCTGGGACTCGTCGATGTCCGCCTGCGGGTATCGGGCGCGGACGAAGTCGAGGATCTGGTCCTTGGTGTTGTCGGACATAACCGGCTCCTTAAGGTTTGCGCTTAGTTGGCGTAGGTGTAGAACCCGCGGCCCGACTTGCGGCCGTGCAGGCCCGCGTCGGTCATCTGCTTGAGCAGCGGGCAGGGGCGGTACTTGCTGTCGGCGTAGTGCTCGTAGAGCACCTCGACGCTGTAGAGGATGGTGTCGACGCCGATCAGGTCGGCCGTCTCCAGCGGGCCCATCGGGTGGCCGAAGCAGCTCCGGAACACCTCGTCGACCGACTCGGCGGTGGCGACGCCCTCGTGCACGAGGAACGCGGCCTCGTTGACGGTGAGCATCAGGACCCGGTTGGACACGAAACCGCAGGCGTCCTTGACGTCGATCGCCTTCTTGCCCATGGCGGCCAGCAGGTCGCGGGTGCGTTCGACGGTCTCGGCGGTGGTGTGCACGCCGGGGATCAGCTCGCAGGCCGGCTTGGCCGGGACCGGGTTCATGAAGTGCACCCCGACCACCTTGTCCGGGCGGCCGGTGACGGCGGCGACCTTGGTGATCGGAATCGCGGAGGTGTTGACGATGAAGATGGTGTCGGGCCCGCAGACCGCGTCCATCGTCTCGTACACCGATCGCTTGATGTCCCAGTTCTCCGTCACGTTCTCGATGACGACGTCGGCCTTGGCGACCGCCTCGGCGCCCACCGCGGTGGTGATCCGGGACAGCACGTCGTCGGGGTCCAGGACCGGGCCGCCCATCAGGCTGCTCATCCTGGCGTTGCGCCAGATGGTGCTGCGGGCCGCCGCGAGGATCTCCTCGTTCGTGTCCACCAGCACCACGTCGTGGCCGGTCTGCGCCAGGTTCTGGGCGACGCCGACTCCCATCACGCCGGCGCCCACTACACCGATAACTGTCATGACCTCTCCGTTCTCTGGTTGATGGTGCTCACCGACGTCGGCGGGCTGCCGACAGTTCCAGGCCCGACCGGCGGAGCTGGGCGCGGACGTGGCTGCCCCCTTCTCCGTCGGCTGTCCCGGACGCCGGTGCGGCGCCCGAAGTGAGGGCCTCGATGGTCGTGCCGAGCGAGGCCACGGTCGGCGCCTCGTACAAGATGTGCGGGGGCAGTTCGGCGAGTTCGAACTCGCGGCGCAGCGCGGCCACGATGCTGACGCCGAGCAGCGAGTTCCCGCCGAGCTCGAAGAAGTTGTCTCCCGCGCCGACCCGGTCGAGCCGGAGCGCGTCGCACCAGATGGCCGCGATGGCCTCCTCCCTGGGCCCGGACGGCTCCTGGTACGGCGTGACCAGCTCCGGCCTGGGATGCCGATCACCGCCGGCGCCGGTCACGGCGGGCGAGGTCACCGCCTCCAGGTTGAAGCGCGCGCTGCCGGTGACGACGGTCTCGAACTCCTGGGTGGAGACGACGACCCGGGGTTCGCCGCTGGCCAGGACGCGCAGCAGCGAGCGGTAGCCCGCCTCGAAGTCGATGCCGACCCTGACCCGGTTCTCCTTGAAGAAGTTCTGCAGGCCCTCGTCGTAGCCGGCCAGGCCGGCCTCCCAGGCGTTCCAGGTCCACTCGCCCCAGTCGATCGAGACGACGTTGCGGCCGGTGGCGGCCAGCCGCTGGGCGTAGCCGTCCAGGTAGGCGTTGGCGGCGCAGTAGTCGACCTGGCCGGGGCCGCCGCCGGTGGCGGAGGTGATCGAGGAGAACAGCGCGAGGAAGTCAAGACCGATCTCGTCGGGTTCGCCGATCCGGAGGGCTTCGGCGAGCGCCAGGGTTCCGGCGATCTTGGGGGCGAGCACGGCGTCGAGCTCCGGCGGTCGCTTGAACTGCATCAGGCCCATGGCCGGGAGGCCGGCCGCGTGCAGGACGCCGTGCAGCGCGCCGAACCGCTCGATCGCCGTGTCCACGGCCCGCTGCACCGCGGCGGGGTCGGCCACGTCGCCGACCACGATCTCGACCTCGCCGCCGAGGTCGCGGATGGCCTGGACCTGGGCGCTCCGGCGGCTGGCCGCCTCGCCCTCGCCCGCCAGGCCGGTACGGCCGAGCAGGACGAGCCTGGCCTTGGCGTCGCGGGCGAGACGTTCGGCCAGGCCGAGCGCGATGCCGCCGAGGCCGCCGGTGATCAGGTAGACGCCGCCTTCGCGCAGCGGGGTGGTCTCGGGGGTGGCCATGGTCTCGTAGCCGGGCAGGTAGCGGCGGCCTCGGCGGAGCGCGACGATCCGGTCCGTCTGCGGGCGGCCCAGTTCGGCGACCAGGCCGGCCGGGGTGTCGACGTCGATGAAGCGGGTGGCGACCCTCGGGTACTCCAGCGGGATCACCAGCGACGGGCCGATCAGCGTGGAGCCGTCGGGGTTGGCGACCTCGCCGGGGAAGACCTCCTGGGTGCCGGAGACCGCGACGTCCAGCGACCAGGCGTCGATGCCGGACTCGCCCGCCGCTCTGGCCAGCGCGACCAGGGTGTGCAGGCCGTACTCGATGGTGTGTTCGCCCGGCTCCAGGGTCCACAGGTGCAGGACCCGGTCGAGCGGGCGGCCCCCTGCCCGGAGGTCGCGCAGGAGGGCGAGGGTGTCGGCCACGCTGCCGGGGCGGATCGTGTAGCCGTCCGCGGTGGCGGCGTAGCCCTCGCCGGGGCGGACCAGCGTGACGGTCGCGCCGAGCTCGGCGGCCACGTCGTCAGCTGCCCCCTCGCGGGTGTAAACGAGCCACGAGCCGGGCTGCTCAGCGCTGGGCGCGGGAGCGGCGGTCTGCCGCCAGACTGGCAAGTAGAGCCACCGCTCCTCGGGCAGCTTGGGCAAGCTGGTGATCGCATCGAACAGGTTGCCGCTGTCCAGGGCCTTCACCTTCGGTACGGGCACAGCCGGCGACCCGTCGATCCAGTAGGGGTGCCGCTGGAACGGGTAAGTCGGCAGCGGGATCCGGCCCGGCAGGTTCGCGGTCTCGGCCCCCGGCAGCCGCCCGTGGTAGGCGTTCCAGTCCAGCTCCGCGCCGACCAGCCAGAGCCGGGCCAGGCACCCGGCCAGCACCTCGTCGTCCGGACGCCGGTCGCTCCCGCCGGGCAGCACGTTCAGGATCAGCGGCCACCGCTGCGGCGGGCAGCCGGCCCCGCGCACCAGCGCGCCCAGCGACTGGCCGGGCCCGATCTCCACGACGGCCAGCTCGGGATCGGCCAGCAGCGTCTCGACCCCGGCCCCGAACCGCACCGTCCGGCACATGTGCTCGGCCCAGTAGCCCGGGTCGCAGACCAGGTCGGCGTCGGCGAGCTCGCCGGTCAAGTTGGAGATGTACGGCAGCTCCGGCGGGTTCAGCCGGATGTTGGCCTTCACCCAGTCGGTCAGCTCGCCGCTGATCGGCTGGAGCATCCTGGAGTGGAACGCGTGCGTGGTCTCCAGCGCCCGGCACGGGATCTCGGCCCGGCGCAGCTCGGCGACGAGCCGCTCCATCTCGTCCTGCGGCCCGGCGACCACCGCGACCTGCGGGCCGTTGACGGCGGCGAGGTCGAGGCCGCGCCGCTCCAGCCGGAACTTGCGGCGCACGTCCTCGGCGGGCATCGAGACGGCGACCATGGACCCGGCCGGCATCGTGGAGATCAGCTTGGCCCGGTGGGCGACCAGGGCGATCGCGTCCGGCAGGGAGAGGACGCCGGCCAGGCAGGCCGCGACGTACTCGCCGAGGCTGTAGCCGAGCATCAGCCGGGGCTGGATCCCCCAGGCCATCAGGGTGCGGGCCAGGGCGTACTCGATGGCGAACAGGGCGGGCTGGGCGACTTCGGTGCGCTTCAGCGCGTCGGCCCGGTCGTCCTTTGTGTCGGCCGTGGCCCGGCCGAGCAGGGCGGCCAGGTCGGCGCCCGCGCCGCGCCCACCGGCGAGCAGGCCGGGCAGGTCGACGTCGCCCAGCTGCTCGCGGAGCAGGTCCAGGCATTCGTCCAGGGCCGCGCGGAACGCGGGTTCGCGCTGGTAGATCTCGGTGACCAGGCCCGGGTACTGCTCGCCGACGCCCGCGAACAGGAACGCCGCCTGGCGGCCCTGCACGGTGTCGACCCGGGACAGCACGCCCTCCTGGCCCGCTTCGCCGGTGAAGGTCAGCGCGGCGTCGGCGGTGGCGGTGGTGACGACGACCTTGCGGTGCTCGAACGTCTTGCGGCCCACCTGGAGGGTGTACGCGGCGTCCGCCAGCCGGGTGCCGGGGGCGTTCTTGAGGTGCTCGCCGAGCCGCTGGGCGGCCTGGTCGGCGGCGGTGGCGTTGCGGGCCGAGACCGGCAGGATCTGGTAGCGGCGGCCCTGCTCGTCCGCGACGGCGACGGGCCGTGCCGGAGCTTCCTCGATGACCATGTGCACGTTGGTGCCGCCCATCCCGAGAGAGTTGAGCCCGGCGATCCTCGGGCGGCCGTCGCGGGTCCGCCAGGGGGAAAGCTCGGTGTTCACGTAGAAGGGGCTGTTGTCGAAGTCGATTTCGGGGTTGGGGGCCGTGTAGTGCAGGCTCGCCGGGATCACCTGGTTCGTCAGCGCGTATGAGGTCTTGATCAGGCCGCTCGCGCCGGCCGCGCGGTCCAGGTGGCCGACGTTGGTCTTGACCGAGCCGATCGGGCAGTACCGGGTGTCGCTGGTCGGGCCGAACGCGCGGGTCAGCGCGGCCACCTCGATCGGGTCGCCGAGTTCGGTGGCGGTGCCGTGCGCCTCGATGTAGCTGATGTCCTCGCCGGTGACCCTGGCGTCGGCCATCGCGTCGGCGATCACCCGGGCCTGGCCGACCACGCTGGGCGCGGTGTAGCCGACCTTGAGCGCGCCGTCGTTGTTCATCGCGGAGCCGCGGATCACGGCCCAGATGTGGTCGCCGTCCCTGATCGCGTCGGACAGGCGCTTGAGCAGGACCACCGCGGCGCCGTCGCCGAACATGCTGCCCTTGGCCTGCGCGTCGAAGGTGCGGACGTGGCCGTCGGGCGACTCCATGCCGCCGGGGCCGAAGATGTGACCGACCTTGTCCGGGACCCGGATCGAGACTCCACCGGCCAGGGCCAGCTCGCATTCCCCGGCGCGCAGGCTCTGCACCGCGAGGTGGGCGGCGACCAGGGAGGTGGAGCAGAAGGTCTGGACGGCGACGCTCGGGCCGTACAGGTCGAAGAGGTAGGAGACCGTGGTGGTGAGGGCGTCCTTGTCGTTGCCCATGATGATCTCGTAGTGGCTGACGTCCTCGTCCTCGCTGAGCAGGCGGTCGCCCATCTGGAGGAGGTAGGTGCTGATGTTGGTGCCGCCGTACACGCCGACCCGGCCGCGGTGCTCGGGGGCGGCGTAGCCGGCCTGCTCCAGGGCCTCCCAGCAGACTTCGAGGAAGGCGCGCTGCTGCGGGTCGGTGAGGGCGGCCATCCGGGGGCTGATGCCGAAGAACTGGGCGTCGAAGCCGGCGATGTCGTCCAGGATCGGGCGGGCGGGGACATACGCGGGGTCGTGGATGAGGGCCTCGTCGACGCCGGCGGCCTTGAGCTCCTCCGGGGTGAAGAAGCTGATCGACTCGACGCCGTCGCGGAGGTTGCGCCAGAACGCGTCCACGTCGGCCGCGCCGGGGAACCTGCCCGCCATGCCGACGATCGCGATCCGCCGGTCATCGTCGAGCTGGGTCGCGGTGGCCCGGGGCGCGGCGGGGGTTTTGGGGGCGATGGCCTTGGTTTGGGGGGCCGCGCCGCGTTCGTCCAGGATCGCGGCCAGCCGGTGTACGGTCGGGGCCTCGAAGAGCAGCACCGTCGGCACGGCGACCCCGAACCGCTTCTTGATCAGCGCCAGCATCTGGAGCGCGACCAGCGAGTTCCCGCCGAGGTCGAAGAAGTTGTCGCGGGTGCCGACGGGCTCGACGCCCAGCACCTCCGACCAGAGTTCGGCCAGCGAGCGCTCAGTGCCGGTCAGCGGCGGGCTGTACGGCTGCGGCAGCTCGGGCCGGGGGAAACGCTCGCCACCGCGCGCCGGCTCGGCCGCGGCGGCGATCTTCGGCAGCCGGTCGGCCAGGCCACCGGCCGCCACCACGACGGCGGGCCGCCCGATCGCGATCAGATTGTCGAGCGCGGCCAGGGACTCGGCGGCGGTCATCGAGTGGGCGACCATCGCGGCACCCATCCCGCCTTCGAGGCGCTCCAGCGTGACCGACCAGGTGTCCCAGCTCGCCGCCACCCACCCGGGCCGCCGGGCGAGGGCGGTGAGCGCGGCGTTGGCGGCCGCGTAGCTGCCGAACGCGATGCCGCCGAGGATCGACGAGGTGGAGGAGAACAGCACGCAGAAGTCGGGCTCTCGGTCGGCCAGCACCTCCGCCAGCACGCGGGCGCCGGTGACCTTGGCGCCGAAGTGGCGGGCGACGGCGGCGTCGGTGACATCGCGGAGCGGGAGAAACGTGTCAGGCCCGGTCTCGGCGGCGGCGTGCACCACCCCGTCGACCCGGCCCACGTCGGCGAGCATCGCGCGCATCGCGTCGGCGTCGGTGACGTCCACGCGCGGGGTGAGCACCTCCGCACCGAGCGCACGCAACCGCTCGGCACCGTCCCCGCGCGGGCCGCCCCGGCTGGTCAGGATCAGCCGGCCCGCACCGGCCCGGATCAGGTGCTCGCCGACAAGCAGGCCGACATCGCCGAGCCCACCGGTGATCAGGTAGGTGCCGCCAGAGCGCACCCCGATCTTCTCCGCAGCGATCTTCCCCGTGGCGATCTTGTCTTCGGCGATCTTGTCCGTGACCATCTTGTCTGCGGCACCCTTGGCCGGGACGAACTCCCGCACGTGGCGGCGGCCGTTCCGGTACGCGGCGAGGATGTCCGCCGACGTCCGCCGCAACTCGGCGGCGAGGGCGTCCGCGTGACCGGCGGCGCTCGCGCGTGGATCGAGGTCCACACCGCGGCAGTCGAGGGTGAGGTACTCCTGGTTGCCGACAATCGGCAGCGTCGCCGCCGCCGCCTGAGCCGGGTCGGCGTGCTCCCCCGGTGAGACGGCCTGGCCGCCCAGGGTGATGACCACCACGCGGGTGCTGTCGCCCCCTTCGTCACCGAAGGCATCCAGCAGCCGAGCCAGCGGAACAACGGCCCGCCCGTCCGGACAGTCGTTCAGGCCGTCGATCGGACCGCCGATCGGGCCGTCCTTCAGGCCGTGGTTCAGGCCGTGGTTCAGGCCATCGATCAGACCGCCGATCGGGCCGTCGTTCAGGCCGTCGTTCAGGCCGTCGATCGCACCGCCAACCGGGCCGTCCTTCAGGCCGTCGTTCAGGCCGTCGTTCAGGCCATCGATCGCACCGCCGTTTAGGCCGCCGATCGGGCCAAGGGGGCGGTCGAGGAGGCGGAGGTCGGCGACGACGGAAGGTCCGTCGGCGGCCAGTCGCCGGGCGAGCGTGATGTGGTCGGCGGCCGAGGCGGGGTCGATGGTGAAACCGCCGGGGATCTCGGCGAACGCGGTTCCCGCCCGCACAGTCACCACCTCGCCGCCGTCGGCGCGGAGCGACTGGGCCAGCGCGTCGGCGACCCCGGTGCTGTCGGCGAACAGGACATACCGGCCGATGGCGTCGGTCTCGGCGGGCAGTACTTCGGCGGTCCAGCGGGGTTCCAGCAGTTGGACGTGGTCGGGGTCGGCCGCGAGGCGCGGAGCCTCGGCGGGGCGCCCGGCCGGGGGGTCGATCCAGTAGCGCTCGCGCTGGAACGGGTAGGTGGGCAGCCCGACCTTGGTGGCCGGTCGGTCCTGCTGGTAGCCGGGCCAGTCGATCGGGGCGCCGGCCAGCCAGAGCCGCCCGATGGCCTCGGTGAGCACGGTCGCGGCGGGGCGCGGGTCGGCGGCGGCCGGGAGGGTGGGGATGATCAGTGGCCAGCGGTCGCGCGGGCAGTCGCGGTGAGCCCGGACCATCGCGCCGAGCGACTGGCCGGGGCCGAGCTCCAGCAGGGCCAGGTCGCCCTGCGCCAGCAGCGTGCCGAGGACGGCGTCGAACTTGACCGTCGAGCACATGTGATCGGCCCAGTAGCCGGGGTCGGTGGCCTGCTCGGCGGTGATCAGGTCGCCGGTGACGTTCGACACATACGGGATCTGCGGCGCGGAGAGCCCGATATTGGCGCGAATCCAGGCCGTCAGCTCGGCGCGGACCGGCTCCATCATCCGGGAGTGGAACGCGTGCCCGGTGGCCAGCGGGCGGCACGGCACCCCGTCGGCCGCCAGCAGCGCCGCCACCGCGTCCATGGCGGCGGGCTCGCCCGCGAGCACGGTCAGGTCGGGCCCGTTCTCGGCGGCCACGTCGATCCCGGTGATGCCACCCCGCGCGATCCGTCCGGCCAGATCGGCCGAGCCGAGCGGGACGGCGCTCATCGCGCCCGCGGGCAGCGTGTCGATCAGGCTGGCCCTGTGCGCGACCAGCGCGAGCGCGGACTCCAGCGACAGCACGCCCGCCAGACAGGCGGCGACATACTCGCCGAGGCTGTACCCGGCCAGCACGGCCGGTTCGACGCCCCAGCCGATGAGGGTCCTGGCCAGCGCATACTCGACGGAGAAGAGCGCGGGGTGCAGCAGGGCGGTCGGCATCGCGCCGGAAGTGACGGCATCGCGGCCGAGCAGGGCGGCCCCAGCGGCGGAGCCGCGGCCGAGCAGGGCGGCCAGGCCGCCCCCGGCGGCGGTGTCGCGGGTGCGGAGCATCTCCTCCATCGGGTCGATCCCGCCCATCCGGGTGCGCAGGATCGCGCGGCACTCGTCCAGGACGGCCTTGAACGCGGGTTCGGTGGCGTAGAGGTCCTCGGCCAGGCCCGGGTACTGCTCGCCGGTGCCCGCGATCAAGAACCCGACCGGGCGGTCGCTCCGGCTCTCCGCGCGCCCCTGCACGCCGACGTCCCGCATGGCGGCGACGGCCTCGGCCGCCGTGGAGGCCACCAGGAACCGCCGGTGCTCGAAGACACGGCGGCCGATCTGCAAGGTATGGGCGACATCGCCGAGCCGAAGTCCGGACGTGCCCGCGAGGCGGTCAGCAAGGTCGGCGGCACGCTCATCGACCACGCTGCCGGGGCGGACCGTGAGGCCGTCCTCGGTAGCAACGGAGCCCTCACCGAGGCGAACCAGGGTGCCGGTCGCGGCGGTCGCGGCGACCACGTGGTCGGAGAGGTGGTCGGAGAGGCCTGTGGTCAGGTCGTCGGCGGCTTTCGCTGAGCGGGCGGACCAGATGAGTAGCTGCGGGCGGGGTGCGGGCTCCGGGTGGGAGACCGGTGGGGCCTCCTCCAGCACGACGTGGGCGTTGGTGCCGCCGATGCCGAAGGCGCTGACCCCGGCCCGCCGGATGTGCCCGGCGGTGCGCGGCCAGTCGCGCAGTTCCGTGACCACGTCCAGGCGGGCGCCGCCCGCGCTGAGCTGGGCGTTCGGGGCGGAGAGGTTGCGGGTTGGCGGGATCTCGGCGTGCCGGAGTGCGAGTGCGGCCTTGATCAGGTTGGTCACGCCGGCGGCGCGGTCGAGGTGGCCGACGTTGGGCTTGACCGAGCCGATCAGCAGGTTTTCGTTCCGGAACACCTGCTGTAGCGCGGCCAGTTCGGCGGCGTCGCCGAGAGCGGTGCCGGTGCCGTGT
Source organism: Acrocarpospora pleiomorpha (assembly GCF_009687885.1). Taxonomy (GTDB): domain Bacteria; phylum Actinomycetota; class Actinomycetes; order Streptosporangiales; family Streptosporangiaceae; genus Acrocarpospora; species Acrocarpospora pleiomorpha. Next base: position 24,506 of record NZ_BLAF01000049.1, on the reverse strand, counting down.
GCCTCCACGTAGTCGATGTCGGCGGGAACCAGACCGGCGGCGGCGAGCGCCTCGGCCATCACGGCCGCCTGGCCCTGCACGCCTGGCGCGGTGAAGCCGACCTTGCGGCCGGCGTCGTTGTTGACCGCCCAGCCCCGGATGACCGCGTAGATCTGGTCGCCGTCGGCGAGCGCGTCCTCCAGGCGGCGCAGCGCGACCACGCCGACGCCGCTGCCGAGCGGAGCGCCGAGGCCGCCCGCGTCGAAGGCGCGGCATTCGCCGTCCGGCGGGGCGATGCCGCCCTGCTGGTAGAGGTAGCCGACCCGGTGCGGCACGCCGATCGCGACGCCGCCGGCCAGCGCGAGATCGCTCTCGAAACCGGCCAGGCTGCTGGCGGCGGCGCAGATCGCAACCAGCGAGGTGGAGCAGTAGCTCTGCACGGAGTAGCTGGGACCGGACAGGCCGAGGGTGTGCGAGACCCGGGTGGTGAGCGAGTCCTTGTCGTTGGCCAGGCCGACCGCGAGCTCGCCCATGACGGCGCTGATGTCGCTGGGCACCAGGTTGTTCCGCAGGTAGGAGCTCCACGCCGAGCCGCCGAAGACGCCGATCGCGCCGTCGAATCGGGTGGGGTCGCAGCCCGCGTCCTCCAGCGCCTCCCAGCTGTGCTCGAGGAACAGCCGGTGCTGCGGGTCCAGGATCTGCGCCTCCTTCGGGCTGAACCCGAAGAACCCCGCGTCGAACAGCTCCACGCCGTCGATCACGGCACCGGCCTTCACGTATCCGGGGTCGGCGAGCAGGTCCTCGGTCACCCCGGCGGCGCGCAGTTCGTCGTCGGTGAACCGGGTCATGCCGGAGCGGCCGGCCCGGATGTTGGCCCACAGTTCGGCCACGCCGGACGCGCCGGGAAACCGTCCGGACATCCCGACGATCGCGATGTCGGTGCCGGAACCCTCGTCATCGACCACGTCATCACTCCTCATGTCGGGCGTCCTCACGTCGGGCGTCCTCTCTTCGGGCGTCCTCATCTCGGGCGTCCTCACTTCCGCGTCCCCGAGCGGGCGCGGCGGCGCCGCGACCCCCGTGCCGAGCTGGTGTCCAGGGCCTGGCGGGCGCCTTCTGCGGCGTCACCGGCCACCGCCGCGGCGAACTCCGCCACGGTCGGGTGTTCGAACAGCACGGCGGGCGCGATCGGCACGCCGAGCTCCTTCTCGATGGCGAGCACCATGGCCATCCCGACCAGGGAATTGCCGCCGAGGTCGAAGAACGGGTCGTGGATGCCGACCCGGTCGATGCCGAGATAGGCGCCCCACACGTCGGCGATGGTGAGCTCCGACTCGGTCCTGGGGGCGGCGTAGTCGGTACGAAGTTCGGGGCGCGGGAAGCGCTCGCCGAGCGAGACGACCGTGGTCGCGCCGACCAGCGCGTCGATGTCGATCATCGCGGACCAGTCCCGGAGCACGTCGCTGAGCGGCTGCCGGACCGCAAGGACGCTGCCGTGCCCGCCGGCCACGATCCGGTCCAGGAGGGCACAGCCGGCGTCGTCGGCGAAGCCGTACCGTTCGCGGTAGGCGCGGACGCGTTCGGCCAGACCGGTGGCGGATTTGAGGCTTTCGGTCTGCCAGTCGTCGTGCTGCCAGGGTCCCCAGGCGATCGACACGACCCGTGTGGTGGGGGCGGAGGCGGCGAGGGCCTCTCCGTATGCGTCCAGGACGGTGTTGGCGGCGCAGTAGTCGCCTTCGCCGATGCCACCGAACGCGGTGACGGCGGAGGAGTACAGGACGAGCAGTTCGGGCCGCCGGTCGGCGGGGGTGGCCGGGCCGACCAGCTCGGCCAGCGGGCCCATGGCGAGGATCTTCGGCGCCAGCACGGCTCCCGCGTCCGCCAGCGACCTGCGCTGCGCCATTCCGCCAGCGGGGAGACCGGCGGCGTGGATGACGCCGGTGAGCGTGCCGAAGTGCTCGCGGCAGCCGTCCAGCGCGGCCCGCAGCTCGGCGGGCACGCCCACGTCGGCGGTGAGCAGCAGCACTTCGGCCCCGGCGGCCTCCAGCTCGGCGATGTCCCGCCGGCTGCGCCCGACCTTGCTGTCGGGGTCGGCGGTGTCCTGGTCTGCCGCGGCGGCGCGGGACAGCGCGGTCCTGCCGACCAGCGCGAGCTTCCGCACCCCGGCGCGGACCAGGTGCTTGGCCAGCGCCATGCCGAGCCCGCGGGCGCCACCGGTGATCAGGTACGCGCCGTCCGCCCGCCACGGCACCGGCGGCTCCGCGACCGCGGGCACCTCGCCCCAGCCGCGCAGCCAGCGCCGGCCGCGCCGCCAGCCGGACACCCGGTCGTAGGGGGAGGCGGCGTCGTCGCGGTCGGCGTCCAGCAGCAGTTCATAGCCGATCTGACCGGCCGCGTCGCCAGGCGTCCCCGGCAGCAGCTCGTAGCCGACCCGACCGGCAGCATCGCCAGGCGTCCCCGACAGCAGTTCGTAGCCGACCCAACCGGCAGCGTCACCAGGCGTCCCCGACAGCAGTTCGTAGCCGACCCAACCGGCAGCATCGCCAGGCGTCCCCGGCCGAGGGAGAACCATCCCTGGCGGAATCGGCGTGCTCGATGGGCGGTCGGCCTCCGCATCGGGATCGAGGTCGACGCCCGTCCAGTCCAGGCCCGCGTACTCGTGCCGGACCGCGCGCCCCAGACCGTGCGTCACGGCCCGCTGCGGAGCCGTCGCGTCGCCGCCGAGGATCTCGGTGGCCCCCCGGGTGACGGTCAGCAGCCGTACCCCCCGCTGGGCGGGCAGGTCGCCGAGCGCCTGGACGGCGAGCAGCAGGCTGTCGAAGCCGTGCCCGATGGCGGCGCGGAGCTCGTCCTCGGAGACGTAGCCGGGGACGTAGCCGGGGACGTAGCCGGGGACGTAGCCGGGGACGTAGCCGGGGACGTAGCCGGGAGGGTCGGCGGGGACGTAGCCGGGGGCATCGGCGGGGGCGAGCAGGCTCCAGAGGTGGGCCACCCGCACTGGCCCGTCCCCGGCACCGGCGGCGGCGAACACCTCGGCGTAGTGCTCGGGGTCGCGGGGGTCGATGACCAGGCGGCGGCCGTCACGGCGCAGCGCGGTACCGGCGACCACTTCCAGCACCCGCGTTCCCCCGGCGGCGGCGCGGTCGGCGAGCGCTGTGCCGATGCCGTCCGCGTCGGTGAACACGATCAGCGTTCCGTCCAGCCGCAGGTCGGCGGGCGTGGTGCCGCGCGCCGGGTCCCGCTGCCAGGCGGGCGCGAAGCAGAGGTCCGCCGGCTCGGCCAGCCGGACGGACGGCACCGGCTGGCTGCCCGCGCTGATCTCGGGCCAGTAGCGGGTCCGCTGGAACGGATATGCCGGCAAGCTGAGGATGCGGCCGGGGCCTGGCTGGACACGTTCCCAGGTCACGGTCGCGCCGAGCTCCCACAGCCGGGAGCAGGTGTCCAGCAGGTCGGCCTGGGCGTCGCGCGGTGCCCCGCCGGCCCAGGAGGGCGACAGGGTGCCGAGGACGGCGGTGCCGGACCCGCCGGTGAGGTTCTGCCGGACCAGGCCGCCGAGCGTCTGCCCCGCGCCGAGCTCGACGAACACGTCGATGTCCTGCTCGACGCAGTGCCGCACCGCGTCCGCGAACCTGACCGTGCTGACAAGCTGATCTGCCCAGTACGCGCTGCTGGTGGCCTGGGCCGCGGTCATCGGCAGCCCGGTGAGATTGCACACGATCGTGGTGGCCGGAGCCTGCCGGGGCACCGAGTCGATCAGCGCCGCCAGCTTCTCCCGCGCGGGTTCGAGCAGCGCGGAGTGGAAGGCGTGCGCGGAGCGCAGCGGCCGGCAGGCGATGCCCGCGGCGACCAGCCTGGCGGTGACGGCGTCGATCTCCTCGGGCCGGCCGCTGAGGACAGTCATGGACGGGCCGTTCAGCGCGGCGACATCGACCCCGCTAACGCCGACCCCGCTGACACCGGCCCTGGCGACACCGACCCCGCTGACACCGACCCCGGCGACACCGACCCCGCTGACACCGACCCCGGCGGCATCGGCCCCGACGGCATCCGCCCCGACGAAGGCCAGGACCTGGTCCTCGCCGGCCGCGACCGCGACCATCTTGCCGGCCGGGATGGCGCTGATCAGGCGGGCGCGTTCGGTGACGATGCGCAGCGCGTCCTCGAGGGTGAAGACCCCCGCCAGGGTGGCGGCGACGTACTCGCCGAGGCTGTAGCCGAGCAGCGCGTCGGGGCGGACGCCGCGGTGGGCGAGCAGCTGGGCCAGCGCGTACTCGACGGTGAACAGGAAAGGGTGGGCGACCTCGGCGTGCGCCAGGGGGTCGATCTCAGCCGGGGCCTCGGTACGGCCGAGCAGCGCGGCCAGGTCGCCGGACGCCGGGGCGGCCCGCTCGGCGGGGAAGAACAGCGGGCGCAGGTCGACGCCCTTGACGAGTTCGACGCAGCGGTCGACCGCTTCGGCGTAGACGGGTTCGGCCTGGTAGAGCTCCCGGCCGAGGCCCGCGTACTGGTCACCGACGCCGGGCAGCAGGAACGCGACGCGCGGCCGTCCCTTGACCCGGTTGGCGGCCCCGGACGAGGCGGCGCCCCGGAGCCTGCGGACGGCCTCGGCCACGTCGGCGCAGACCAGGGCCCGGCGGTGGTCGTGCTCGGCACGGCCGACCCGCAGCGTGTGCGCGACATCGGCCAGGTCGGTGCCGGGGCGGTCCTCGAGCCAGGACGCGAGACGGGCCGCATGCTCGCGGAAGGCCGCGTCGGTGGCGGCCGAGATCGGCAGCACCTGCGGCACTGCCGAGATCAGCGCCTCCGGCACGGCCGACGCCAGAGCCTCCGGCACGGCCGACACCAGAGCCTGCGGCTCAGCCGACACCAGAGCCTGCGGCTCAGCCGAAATCTGCAGCGCCTGCGGCCCTGAGGCGGCCGCCGTAGCCTCGGGCGGCGGCGCGGATTCGAGCACCAGGTGGGCGTTGCTGCCGGACAGGCCGAACGAGCTGACCCCGACCAGGCCCGGCGTGCTCCGCAGCGGCACCGCGCTGACGGCCGGCTGGATCGAGCCGTCCGCCGGCACGGCCGCGGACGGCTGGGTCAGGTTGAGGGTCTTCGGGATGAGCCGGTTCTCCAGGATCAGCACCGATTTGATCAGCCCGGCCACTCCGGCGGCGGCCTGGGTGTGGCCGATGTTGGTCTTGACCGCGCCGACCCGCAGCGGGCGCTCGGCGGACCGGCCGCCGAACACGTCGTGCAGCGCGGCGAGCTCGATCGCGTCGCCGAGGTGGGTGCCGGAGCCGTGCGCCTCGACGTGGTCGATGTCGTCGGGCGACACCCCGGCGGCGGCCAGCGCGCTGGTGATCACGGCGACCTGGGCGCTCCGGCTGGGGGCGGTGAGCCCGTTGCTGCGGCCGTCCTGGTTGACGGCGGAGCCGCGCAGCACGGCGCGGATGCGGCGGCCGTTCGCGATCGCCTTGGACAGCGGTTCGAGCACGACCAGGCCGCCGCCCTCGCCCATTACGTAGCCATCGGCGGCGGTGTCGAACGTCTTGCACGTGCCGTCCGCGCTGAGCATCGAGCCGGCGCAGGCCTGGATGAAATTGCTGGGGTGGATGGTCAGCGACGCGCCCGCCGCGATGGCCAGGTCGCACTCGCCGCGCCGCAGGCTCTCGGCGGCCAGGTGCACCGCGATCAGCGATGATGAGCAGGCGGTGTCGACCGTGAGCGTCGGGCCCGACAGGTTGAAGTGGTAGGCGATCCGCCCCGCGGCGACGCTGGCCGACGCGCCCTGACCCAGGTACGGGTCCGCCAGCGCGTCCTGGCCCTGGCGTTCGAGCTGGAGCCGGCCGTACTGGAGGGTGTCCATGAAGCCGACGATCACGGCGGTGCGGCTGCCCGCCATCCGGGTCGGGGACGCGCCGGCGTCCTCCAGGCCCTCCCAGGCCAGCTCGAGCAGGAGCCGCTGGTGCGGGTCCATGCGGAGCGCCTCGCGCGGGGACAGGCCGAAGAACTCGGCGTCCCAGCCGGTGATCTCCGGCAGGAACGAGCCGTGCCTGGTGTACATGGCGCCCGGGGTGCGCGGGTCGGGGTCGTAGTAGTCGTCGATGTTCCACCGCGCGGCCGGCACCTCGGAGACCGCGCTGCGGCCCTGCGACAGCAAGTCCCAGTACCCTTCGACCGTCTCGCCGCCGCCGGGGTAGCGGCAGGCCATGCCGATGATCGCGATCGGCTCGCGGGCCTGGTCCTCGGCCTCGGCGAGACGACGGCGCAGCTGGGTCAGTTCGACGGTCACCCGCTTGAGGTAGGCGCGGAGCTTGTCCTCGGTCCCCATCTGTCGAGCCTTTCCAGTAGCGAGGGTGGTGGGTTCTGCGTGTCAGAGTTCGTTGTCGATGAGCGCGAAGATCTCTTCGTCGGACGCGGAGCCGATCTTCTCCACGACTCCGCCTCCGCCGCTCGGCCCGGGCGCGAGCCTGGTCAGGCCGGCCTGGAGGATGGCGACGAGCTTGCTCCTGACCGCGTCCGCCTCGCCGTTGAGGTCGCCGAGCGCGGCCTCGACCCGTTCCAGCGCGCCGCGCAACGTCTCCTCCGGCGAGGGCGCGGCGGGCGCGAGGTTCTTGAACAGGTAGTCGCTCAGCGCGGTGACGGTCGGATGGTCGAAGACGAGCGTGGCCGGGAGCCGCAGGCCGGTCTCGGCGTTGAGCCGGTTGCGGAGTTCGACGGCGGTCAGGGAGTCGAAGCCGAGTTCGTTGAAGGCCCGGTCCACGTCGACCCCGGTGGCGCTGCCGTGCGCGAGGACGGCGGCGACGTGGGCGCGGACGCCGTCGGTGAGCAGCCGCCTGGCCTCGGCCTCGGTCGTCCCGGCCAGCCTTACCCGCAGGTCGCCTCCGGCGGTGGCGAGGGCGGGCCCGCCGGCTGCGGCCTGTCGGCGCGGGGGCCTTACCAGGCCGCGCAGCATCGGCGGCAGGTCGCCCAGTTCGGCGCGGGCGCGGAGCCCGCCGCTGTCCCAGCTGGTGGCGACGACCAGCGGTTCCGCGCTGCCGAGCGCGGCGTCGAACAGGTCAAGGCCAGCCTCGGGGGTGAGCGGGGCGACGCCGGAGCGGGCCATTCTGGCCACGTCGCCGGGGGTGAGCGCGCCGGTCATGCCGGAGTCGGCGTCCCACAGCCCCCACGCGACCGACACGCCCGGCAGGCCGACCGCGCGGCGGTGCGCGGCGAGGGCGTCCAGGAACACGTTCGCGGCGGCGTAGTTGGACTGCCCGGCGTTGCCGAGCGTCCCGGCCAGCGAGGAGAACAGTACGAAGGCGGACAGGGGCAGGTCGAGGGTGAGTTCGTGCAGGTGCCAGGCGGCGTCGGCCTTGGGCCCGAACACGGCGTCCAGGCGGTCGCCGTCCATCTGCTCGACTGTCCCGTCGTCCAGGACGCCGGCGGTGTGCACGACGCCGGTCAGCGGCCGGTCGGCCGCGATCAGCGCGAGCGCGGCGGCCAGCGCGTCCCGGTCGGCGACGTCGCACGCGGCGACCGTAACCCGCGCGCCGAGCGCGCCCAGGTGGCAGACCAGCTCGCCCGCGCCGGGCGCGTCCAGGCCGCGCCTGGATACCAGCAGCAGATCCCGTACGCCGTGCCGCTCCACCAGCCGTCGCGCGACCAGGCTGCCGAGACCGCCGGTGCCACCGGTGACGAGCACAGTGCCGTCGGCGAGTCCGTCAAGTCCAGTGAGTTCGGCGGCCCGGCGGGCCAACCGGGGAACCAGCAGCGCACCGCCGGAGGCCACGAGCTGGGTCTCCCCCGCCGCGACCGCCCCGGCCACGGCCGCCCAGTCGGCGAATCCCTCCTCGGCGTCCAGCAGCACGAACCGGCCGGGATGCTCCGACATCGCGGCGCGGACCAGCCCGCGCACCGCCGCCCCGGCCAGATCGCCCGGCCGGATCACGAACACCAGGCGGGAGTCGGCGAACCGCTCGTCGCCTGTCCACATCCGGACCAGGTCGAGCGCCCGGCCGGACACCTCGCGCAACGCGGCCGGCAGATCGCTCGAAACATCAGCGCTGATAGTGGTGACAACGAAGCCCTTCAGCACGTCAGGGCCAGGCGGATCGGCTCCCAGGAACACAAATCCGGACCCGTCTCCGGCCGCTGCGGTCGGCTGCACCCAATCCACCCCGTGCACGACGGGCTCCCGCGCGGCGGACGTCCGCGCCGGGGCACTCCGCACCCGCAGGTTGCCGATGGAGAACACCAGGCGCCCGGACGCGTCGGCCGCCTCAACGGTCGCGTCGTCCCCCGAGGGGACCAGCAGGACCCGCAGCAGCGTCGCCCCCGACGCGCGCAGGCTGACACCCCGGAACGCGAACGGCAGGCGCAGCCCGCCAGGTCCGGCGGCCAGCACCATCGGCTGGAAAGCAGCGTCCAGTACGGCCGGATGAATGCCGAACCCGGTCACGTCCAGGGTGTCATCCACGGCGATCTCGGCGAGCAGCTCGGCGCCCCGGGTCCACATGGCGCGCACGCCCTGGAAGGCGGGGCCGTACTCGTAGCCGAGCTCAGCCAGCCGCGCGTACCCGCCGTCGATAGGGAGGGGCACGGCGTCGGCGGGCGGCCAGGCGGTCGCCCAGGCGCACAGGTCCGCCGCGGCCGGTGCGTCGGCGACGACCCCGGAGGCGTGCCGCGTCCAGGTCACCCCGACACGGGCGAAGACCCCGACCTGGCGGCGACCGTCGGCGTCAGGCGAGCCGACGATCACCTGGATGGGTACGGCGCCGCTCTCGGGCAGGAACAGCGGCGCCTCGATGACCAGCTCTTCCAGGTGGTCGCAGCCCGCGAGCGCGCCGCTTTCGAGGGCCAGCTCGACGAAGGCCGCGCCCGGCAGCAGCACGCCGCCGTCCACGGCGTGGTCGGCCAGCCAGGTCGCCGCGCCGAGCTCCCCGGCGAGCAGGAAGCCGCCGTCGGCCATCGGCACCACGGCGGTGAGCAGCGGGTGGCCGGAGCCGTCGATCCCGGCGGGCGTGATCCCGGCCCGTTCGGCATCGCCCAGCCAGTAGCGGCGGCGCTCGAACGCGTACGTCGGCAGGTCCACGTGCCGGTCGGGCCCGGGTCCGACGGCGGCGGTCCAGTCGACCTCGGCGCCGAGCACGTACGCCCCGGCCAGCGCGGCCTGGAACCGCTGCCAGTCGCCCGCGTCCCGGCGCAGGGTCGCGGCGACGCCCGCCGTGATCCCGGCGGACTCGCAGATCTCCCGCAGGTCGTGGCCGAGCACCGGATGCGGGCTGACCTCGACGAACAGCGGCGTGCCCGGGCTCGCGAAGGCGGTGACGGCCGGTTCGATCAGGACCGGGTTGCGGAGGCTCTCGTACCAGTAGGCGGTGGTCAGCTCGGCGGTGTCGATGAACTCGCCCCGGTGCGCGGAGCTGAACGCGATGTCGGTCGGGCGGGGGGCGACCCCGTCCAGGGCGGCCAGCAGTTCCGCGCGGAGCGCTTCGATGTGCGGGGTGTGCGAGGCGTAGTCGACCGCGATCCTGCGGATCTGGACGCTATCGGCGTGGGCGGCGGTGAACCCGTCCAGCGCGTCCGCGTCACCGGCCACGACGCAGCTGGCGGGGCCGCTGCGCACCGCGATCCAGATCCGATCCCGCCACGACTCCAGCAGCTCGCGGACCTGGTCGGCGGGGAGCGACACGGCGAGCATGCCGCCGGTGCCGCTGAGCTTGACCAGGGCCGCGCTGCGCAGCGCGACGATCTTCGCGGCGTCCTCCAGGGAGAGCGCGCCCGCCACGCAGGCGGCGGTGATCTCGCCCTGCGAGTGGCCGACCACGGCCGCGGGCTCGACGCCGAGCGAGCGCCACACCGCGGCCAGCGAGACCATCACCGCGAACAGGACCGGCTGGATGACGTCGGTCCCGTCGAGCTCCGGCGCCCCCTCGTCCCCGCGGAGCACGCCGGTGACCGACCAGCCGGTGTACGGGCGCAGGGCCTTCTCGCAGCGCTGCATCTGCGCCCGGAACGCCTCGTTGGAGTCGAGCAGGTCGACCGCCATGCCGGCCCACTGGGAGCCCTGCCCGGGGAAGACGAACACCGTCCGCACGTCGGCGGGAGCGACCCCGGTCACGACCGCGGGGTGCTGGGCGCCGTCGGCGAGGGCGGCCAGACCGGCGACCAGTTCGGCGCGGTCGGCGGCGGTGACGACGGCGCGGTGGGGGAAGCCGGAGCGGCGGGCCAGGACGCGGCCGGCGGCGGCGAGGTCGGCTTCGGGGGCGCTCCCGGCGTATGCGCTCAGCCGGGCGGCCTGGCCGCGCAGGGAGGCGGCGGACTTCGCGGAGAGCACCCAGATGAGGCGATCGCCTGTCCTCTCCTCGGCCGGCGTCTCGGTCTCGGGTGCTTCCTCCAGGATGACGTGCGCGTTCGTGCCGCTGATCCCGAAACTTGACACGCCCGCCCGCACCGTACGGCCGGCGGGCAGCGGGACCGTCTCGGTGAGCACCCGCACCCCGCCCGACGACCAGTCCACATGCGGCGTCGGCTCCGCCACGTGCAGGGTCACCGGCAGGGTCCGGTGCTCCAGCGCCTTGATCATCTTGATCACGCCGGCCACTCCGGCGGCGGCCTGGGTGTGCCCGATGTTCGACTTCACCGAGCCGAGCCAGAGCGGCCGGTCGGCGGATCGGCTCCGGCCGTAGGTGGCGAGCAGGGCCTGGGCCTCGATCGGGTCGCCGAGCCGGGTGCCGGTACCGTGCGCCTCGACGACATCCACATCGCGGGTGTCGAGCCGCGCGTCGGCGAGCGCCTGCAGCACGACCCGCTCCTGGGCGGGGCCGTTGGGCGCGGTCATGCCGTTGCTCGCGCCGTCCTGATTGACGGCCGAGCCGCGCACCACCGCAAGGATCTTCCGGCCGTTCCGCCGCGCGTCCGACAGGCGTTCCAGCACGAGCATGCCGACGCCCTCGGCCCAGGCCGCGCCGTCGGCGGTCGAGCTGAAGGACTTGCAGCGGCCGTCGGCGGAGATCGCCCGCTGCCGGGAGAACTCGATGAACGGCTCCGCCGAGGCCATCACGGTGACGCCCCCCGCGAGCGCCATCGCGCACTCGCCGCGCCGCAGCGCCTGCACCGCCAGATGCAACGCCACCAGCGAGGACGAGCAGGCCGTGTCCACCGAGATGGACGGGCCTTCAAGCCCGAACGTGTACGACACCCGCCCTGACAGCACACTCGACGCGCTGGAGGTGAACAGCGTCCCTTCGACCGCGCCGGGAACCACGCCGAGGAAGCGGTTGGCGTAGTGCTCGTACATGTTGCCGACGTAGACCCCGGTGCCGCTGCCGCGCAGCGTGTCCGGGTCGATGCCGGCCCGCTCGAACGCCTCCCACGACGATTCCAGCACGAGCCGGTGCTGCGGGTCGGTGGCCAGCGCGCTGCGCGGGCTCATCCCGAAGAACGCGGCGTCGAAGTCGGCGGCGTCGTACAGGAATCCGCCATGGCGGGTGTACGACTTGCCCGCGGCGTCCGGGTCAGGGTCGTACAGGTCGGTGGCCCAGCCCCGGTCGGCGGGGAACTCGCCGATGGCGTCCACGCCGCCGGCCACCAGGTCCCACAGCTCCTCGGGGCTGGTCACCCCGCCGGGGTAGCGGCAGGCCATGCCGACGATCGCGATGGGTTCGTGCCGGCGCTCCTCCAGTTCCGCGAGGTGCTCGCGGGTGTCCTCGAGCTCGACCATCGCGCGCTTGAGGTAGTCGCGGAGTCTGTCCTCAGTACTCATCGGTCCCGCCTTTCCACTCTCGAGAGCCACGGGTCACCGCTCGTTGTCGATCAGCGCGAAGATCTCCTCATCGGAGGCCGAGTCGATCTTGTCGGCCACGCCGTCGGGATCGTCCGGGATCCCGGCGGCGGTGAAGCGGTTCAAGCCGCTCTGCAGGATCGCGACCACCTTGTTCCTGATCGCGTCCCCGGCGGCCGCCGTGATCATCGATTCCACCCGTTCCAGCGCGCCGCGCAGCATCTCCTCGGGTGAGGGGGCGGCCGGCGCCAGGCTCTTGAACAGGTAGTCGGTCAGCGCGTTCACGGTCGGGTGGTCGAACACCAGCGTCGCCGGGAGCGTCAGGCCGGTCTCGGCGTTGAGCCGGTTGCGGAGCTCGACGGCGGTGAGGGAGTCGAAGCCGAGCTCGTTGAACGCCCGGTCGACGCCGACGCTGGCGGCGTTGCCGTGCGCGAGGACGGCGGCCACGTGGGCGCGGACGGTGTCGGTGAGCAGGCGCAGCGCGTCGGGCTGGGCCATGCCGGCCAGCTTGTCCCCAAGCCCGCCGGACGATCCGGCCGCCGGTCCGGCGGCGGCCCGGCGTGGGACGCGGATCAGGCCGCGCGCCATCGGCGGCAGGTCGCCGGCCTCGGCCCTGGCCCGCAGCCCGGCGGTGTCCCACCTGACCGCGACGACGAGGGGGTCCGGGCTGCCGAGCGCCGCGTCCAGGAGGTCCAGGCCCTGCTCGACGGTGAGGGGGGCGATGCCGGAGCGGGCCAGCCGGGCCGTGTCGGCCTCGGTCAGCGTGCCGGACATGCCCGATTCGGTGTCCCAGAGCCCCCACGCGACCGACACGCCGGGCAATCCCGCCGTACGGCGATGCGCGGCCAGCGTGTCCAGGAACACGTTCGCGGCGGCGTAGTTGCCCTGCCCCGGGTTGCCGAGCACGCCGGCCAGCGAGGAGAACAGCACGAACGCCGAGAGCGGCAGGTCGCGGGTGAGCTCGTGCAGGTGCCAGGCGGCGTCGGCCTTGGGCGCGAGGACCGCGTCCAGCCGGGCGGGGGTGAGGCCTTCGACGGTGGCGTCGTCGAGCACGCCGGCCGTGTGGATGACCGCGGTGAGCGGCCGGTCGGCCGGGATGAGCGCGAGCGCGGCGGCCAGCGCGTCCCGGTCGGCCACGTCGCACGCGGCGACCATCACCCGGGCGCCGTAGCTGCCCAGGTGGGAGACGAGCCGGCCCGCGCCGGGCGCGTCCAGGCCGCGCCTGGAGACGAGCAGCAGATCCCGCACGCCGTGCCGCTCCACCAGCCGCCGGGCGACCAGGCTGCCGAGGCCGCCGGTGCCGCCGGTGACCAGCACCGTGCCGGATCCCAGCTCGGCCGGGGCGTCGATAGGGCGGCGGACCAGCCTGGGCGCCAGGAGCGCGCCGTCGCGGGCGGTGAGCTGCGATTCGCCCGCGCCCACCGCGGCGGCGACCGAACCCCAGGCGGTGAACTCGGGCCCGGCGTCCAGCAGGACGAACCTGCCGGGGTGCTCGGACTGCGCCGTCCGCACCAGACCCTGCACGGCCGCGCCGGGCAGGTCGTGAGTGCGGAACACCAGGCGGGAGCTGGCGAAACGTTCGTGGGACACCCAGGTCTGGATCAGGTCGAGCGCCTGGCCCGACAGTTCGCGGACGGCGGCGGGCACGTCCCCGGTGGTGGCGGTCAGGGTCGCCACCACGAACTCGGGGACGGGGTCCAGCGTGTGGAGGAGGGCCGCATCCGGGAACGCGAACCCGGAACCGTCTCCGCCCGGTACGGACACCTCCACCCAGTCCACCCCGTGCGGCACCGGGCCTGTGGACGTGGCCAGCGCGGCCACCGGGACCGTGCGGACCCGCAGCGATTCCATCGAGAACACCGGTCGCCCCGACCCGTCGGCCGCCTGGATGGCGCACCCGTCGGCGCCGATGGACGTGAGCCGTACCCGCAGCAGCCGGGCCCCGGCGGCGAGCAGTCGCACCCCGCGGAACTCGAACGGGAGGCGGAGCTCACCGGTGGACTCGACGCCGGCCAGCAGCATGGGGTGGAACATCGCGTCGAAGAGGGCCGGGTGGATGCCGTAGCCGGTGACGTCCAGGTCGTCGTCGATGGCGACCTCGGCGAGCAGGTCGTCGCCCTGCCGCCAGAGGGCGCGGACGCCCTGGAAGGCGGGGCCGTACTCGTAGCCGAGGTCGGCCAGCCGCTCGTAGCCGCCGTCGATGGCGACCGGGATGGCGTCGGCCGGAGGCCAGGCGCCGGCCGAGTCCCAGGCGGGGGTGTCGGCTGCGGTGACGAGGCCGGAGACGTGCCGGGTCCAGGCGGCTTCCGCGTCGCCTGCGGGCCGGGAGTAGACCCGGACCGGGCGGGGCCCCTCGGCGTGCTGGATGACGACCTGCACGTCGACCGCGCCGCGCAGCACCAGCGGGGCCTCGAACGTGATCTCCTCGACCCGGTCGCAGCCGAGCCGGGCGCCCGCGTCCAGCACCAGGTCGACCAGCGCCGCGCCGGGCAGCACGGCCGAGCCGAGCATCACGTGCTCGCCCAGCCAGGGCGCGGACGCGGCGGTGAGCCGCCCGGTGAGGATCGTGGTGCCGTCGTCGGCGAGGTCCACGGCCGCGCCCAGCAGGGGGTGGCCGACGCCGCGCAGCCCGGCCACGGCGACATCGCCGGTGTCGATCCGCGAGGTGAGCCAGAACCGCTCGCGGTCGAACGCGTAGGTGGGCAGCTCCACGTGCGCGCCGCCGCCGGACAGCGCCGCCCAGTCGACCGGGACGCCGGCCACGGACACCCGCGCGAGGCAGTCGGCGAGCGAGTCGGGCTCGGAGCGCTGCCGCCGGTGCAACGAGACGATCACCGAGTCCGGACCGGTGACGCAGTCGTGCGCCATCCCGGCCAGCACCGCGTCGGGCCCGACCTCCAGGAAGGCGCGGACGCCGTCCGCCTCCAGCCGGGCGATCATCGGCTGGAACAGCACCGCGTGCCGGATCTGGTCCAGCCAGTACGACGGCTCCGTCCAGGTGGCGTCGCCCCCCAAGTTGGTGGCAGCCGGGATGTGCGGCTCGGTGAACAGCACGGTGCGCAGTTCGGCCTCGAACGCGGCGAGCATCGGCTCCATCAGCGGCGAGTGGAAGGCGTGGCTGACCGGCAGCCTGCGGGTGCGGCGGCCGAGCTCGCGCCAGCGCGCCCCGACCGCGAGCGTCGCCTCCTCGGCGCCGGACACGACGACGGCGTTGGGCCCGTTGACGGCCGCGAAGCCGACCTGGCCGGTCAACCCGGGCCGTACCTCCTCGACGCTCGCCTCGATGGCGACCATCGCGCCGGGCACGTCCAGCGCCTGCATGAGCCGCCCCCTGGCGGCGATCAGCCGGGCCGCGTCGGCCAGCGACCAGATGCCGGACACGTGCGCGGCGGCGAACTCGCCGACCGAGTGGCCGGCCACGACGTCGGGGGTGACGCCGAGCGACTCCAGCAGCCGGTAGGCGGCCACCTCGTACGCGAACAGGGCGGGCTGGGTGTAGCGGGTCTTGTTCAGCAGGGCCGCGTCCGGGGTGCCGGGCTCGGCCCACATGACCTCGCGGAGCGGCCGGTCCAGGTAGCGGTCCAGAGCGGCGCAGACCTCCTCGAGCGCGGCGGCGAACACCGGCGAGGCGGCGGCCAGCTCGCGGCCCATGCCGGCCCGCTGCCCGCCCTGCCCGGTGAACAGGAACGCCAGCCGGGGCCGGTCCGGCGCGGTGCCGGTGATCTGCTCGGGCCCGGCCAGGCCCGCCAGCAGGGCTTCCCGGTCGTGGCCGAGGACGACGGCGCGGTGCTCGAACCTGGCCCGCTCGGTCGCGAGGGCGCGGGCGACGTCGGCGGGGGCCAGCGTCGGGTCGGCGCTGACCAGCCGGTGCAGCCGGGCCGCCTGCTCGCGCAGCGACGCGGCGGTGCGGGCGGTGAGCAGCCAGGCGTGCGGGGCGCCCGCGACCACCGGGGCGTGACTCGGCGATTCCGGCTGCTCGGCGGCCTCTTCGAGGATGACGTGCGCGTTCGTGCCGCCGATGCCGAAGGAGGAGACGCCGGCCCGGCGCGGGTGGCCATCGCGGGTCCAGCGGCGCGCGCCGGTCAGCAGCCGGACTCCGCCGGCCGGCCAGTCCACCTGGGCGGTGGCGTCGTCCACGTGCAGCGTGCGGGGCAGCACGCCGTGCCGCATCGCCTGCACCATCTTGATCACGCCGGCCACCCCGGCGGCGGCCTGGGAGTGGCCGATGTTCGACTTCACCGAGCCCAGCCAGAGCGGGCGGTCCTTGGGACGGCCCTGCCCGTAGGTGGCGAGCAGCGCGCCCGCCTCGATCGGGTCGCCTAGCCGGGTGCCGGTGCCGTGCGCCTCGACGGCGTCGATGTCGCGGGCGTCCAGCCGGGAGTCGGCGAGCGCCTGCTCCACGACCCGCTCCTGGGCGGGGCCGTTCGGGGCGGTGAGCCCGTTGCTGGCGCCGTCCTGGTTGACGGCCGAGCCGCGGATGAGGGCCAGCACGCGGCGGCCGTTGCGGCGCGCGTCCGACAGCCGCTCCAGCAGCAGGATGCCGACGCCCTCGGCCCAGGCCACGCCGTCCGCGGTGGTCGAGAACGACTTGCACCGCCCGTCCGGCGACAGCGCGCGCTGCCGGGAGAACTCGACGAACGAGTCGGGGGTGGCCATCACGGTGACGCCCCCCGCGAGCGCCATCGCGCACTCGCCGCGCCGCAGCGCCTGCACCGCCAGATGCAACGCCACCAGCGAGGACGAGCAGGCCGTGTCCACCGAGATGGACGGGCCTTCAAGCCCGAACGTGTACGACACCCGCCCCGGCAGCACGCTCGGCGCGCTCGACACCAGCAGCGTGCCCTCGACCCCTTCGGGCACCGCGCCGTCGGTGAACCGGGTGGAGTAGTCGCTGTACATGTTCCCGACGTAGACCCCGGTGCCGCTGCCGCGCAGCGTGCCCGGGTCGATCCCGGCCCGCTCGAACGCCTCCCAGGAGGCTTCCAGCACGAGCCGGTGCTGCGGGTCGGTGGCCAGCGCGCTGCGCGGGCTCATCCCGAAGAACGCCGCGTCGAAGTCACCCGCGTCGTACAGGAAACCGCCGTGCTTGGCGTACGACTTGCCCATCGCCTCCGGGTCGGGGTCGTAGATGCCCTCGATGTCCCAGCCCCGGTCGGCGGGCATGTCGCCGATGGCGTCACGGCCCGCGGCGACCAGGTCCCACAGCTCTTCCGGGCTGGTCACCCCGCCCGGATAGCGGCAGCCCATGCCGACGATCGCGATAGGTTCGTGCCGGCGGTCGTCGCTGTCGCTGAGCCGCTGCCGGGTCTCCGCCAACTCGACGATCGCGCGCTTGAGATATTCGCGCAGTTTGTCCTCAGTCGCCATGACCGGACCTTTCCAGTGAGGACCTCAGGGGTGACGCCTTGGTTCGGTCGTCGAGCAAGGCGAAGATCTCCTCGTCCGAGGCGGAGCTGAGTTTCTCCGCCGCGTCCGTGGTGCCGCTCGGGCTCGCGCGGAACCTGGTGATCGTGGCGGCCCCGAAGGTTTCCAGACCGCTCTGCAGAATCGCGACGAGCTTGCCGCGAAGGGCGTCCCCGTCGCCGTTGGCGGCGGCGACCATGGATTCGACCTGCTCCAGCGCGCCGCGCAGGGTGTCTTCCGCGGAGGGCGCGGCGGGCGCCAGGGCGCGGAACAGGTGGTCGGTGAGGGTCGCGATGGTGGGGTGGTCGAACACCAGCGTGGCCGGGAGCCGCAGCCCCGTGTCGGCGTTGAGCCGGTTGCGCAGCTCGACCCCCGTGAGGGAGTCGAAGCCGAGTTCGTTGAAGGCGCGATCGACGCCGATGCTGCTCGCGCTGCCGTGCGCCAGGACGGCGCCGACGTGCGAGCGGACGACGTCGAGCAGGTGGGCTTGGGCGTCGGCCGGGGCGAGGTGGGCGAGGCGCTCGGCCAGGCCGGCCATCGCGGTCGCTTTCGCGCCGGCCTTCTCGGCTGTCCGGCGCGGGGCGCGGACCAGGCCGCGCAGGGGCGGGGGCAGCTCGCCGGCCGCCGCCCTGGCGCGGAGCCCGGCGGTGTCCCAGGTCGCCGCCACCAGGAGGGGGGCCTGGGTGGTCAGGGCCGCGTCGAAGAGCTCCAGACCTTGCTCGGCGCTCATCGGGGCGATGCCGGTGCGGGCCAGGCGGGCCGTGTCGGCGTCCGACAGCGCGCCGGACATGCCCGATTCGCTGTCCCAGAGGCCCCAGGCGACGGAGACCGCCGGGAGGTTCATGGCGTGGCGGTGCGCGGCGAGCGAGTCCAGGAAGGCGTTCGCGGCGGCGTAGTTGCCCTGGCCGGGGTTGCCGAGCACGCCCGCGACCGAGGAGAACATCAGGAACGTGGTCGCGTCCGTTAGTTCGTGCAGGTGCCAGGCGGCGTCGGCCTTCGGCGCGAACACGGTGTCCAGGCGCTCGGCCGACATGCCTTCGACGGTGGCGTCGTCCAGGACGGCGGCGGTGTGGATGACGGCGGTGACCGGGTGGCCGGCGAGGAGGGCGGCCAACTGGGTGCGGTCGGACACGTCGCAGGCGGCGATGGTCACGCGCGCTCCCTGGGCTTCCAGGTCAGCGCGTAGTTCCGCCGCGCCGGGAGCGCCGGGACCGCTCCGGGAGACCAGCAGCAGGTCCTGTACGCCGTGCCGCTCGACCAGCCGCCGGGCAACCAGCATGCCAAGCCCGCCGGTGCCGCCGGTGACAAGCACGGTGCCCGCGCCCAGGTCACCCTGCTTCGCGATGGTCTGACGGGTCAGGCGCGCTGCCAGGACCGCGCCGTCGCGCATCTCGAGCTGCGTTTCGCCCGCCCCCACCGCCGCTGCGGCCACGCCCCACGCGTTGGACCCTTCATCCACATCAAGTAGGACAAATCGCCCCGGATGTTCGGACTGCGCGGAGCGCACGAGGCCCCAGACCGCGCCGCCCGCCGGTGAGCTCCGCGCCGCCCGGGTGACGAACACCAGCCGCGACCCGGCGAACCGCTCGTCGCCCACCCAGGCCTGGATGAGGTTGAGCGCCTGGTACATGCCGTCGTGCGCGTCGTACGGGAGGTCGTCGTCAGCCGGCAGGCACGGCACCAGCACGGTGGCCGGCACGTCGCCGGTGGACATCTCGACCAGGGATGCGAGGTCGTAGTAGCGCGGGGCGGTCACCCCGGTCCTGTCCAGCGCCGCGCCGATCTCATCGGTGAACTCGTCATACCCGACGAGGGCCCAGCGCTGACCGGTCAGGTCGGCGGGCGGCAGCGCCAGGTCGATCCAGTCGAGCCCGTACGCCTCCGCGGCAGGCCGCGCCGCGCCGCGCGCCACCCCGCGCAGGTGCAGCGCGTCGGCTTCGGCGATCTTGAACCCGGCGCCGTCGTAGATCGCCAGCGAGTCACCGGACAGGTGCACCCGGAGGGAGTCCGCGCCCTGGGCGGACGCCCGTACGCCGCTCCAGGAGAAGGGCAGCAGCAGCGTGCCGGGGTCGCGCGCCGCGTCGGCGGCGTCCAGGACGAGGAGGTGGAGTGCCGCGTCCAGCAGCGCCGGGTGCAGCGTGAACCGGTCCGCGCGCAGCGGCTCGGGCAGCGACACCTCTACGTAGGTGTCCTCGCCGGAGCGCCAGGCGGCGCGCAGTCCCTGGAAGGCGGGGCCGTACTGGTAGCCGTGGTCGGCCAGCCGCTGGTAGGCGTCGGCGATGTCGACGGGCTCGCCGGGCGGCCAGGCCAGCCGGTCTTCGGCGACGGGAGCCGAGATCGCGAGCGTGCCCGCCGCGTGCCGGGTCCACGAGATGTCGCCTGCCGGGCGGGCGTGCACGGTGAACGCGCGACGACCCTGCTCATCGGCACGGGCGACGGCGACCTGGACGTCGACCGACCACGCGCCGCGCAGCGGCAGCGGCGCTTCGAGGGTCAGCTCCTCGACCTCGTCGCAGCCCGCCGCGGTGGCGGCCGCCAGCGCGAACTCCACGAACGCCGTGCCCGGCAGGATCGCCTCGCCGTCGACGACGTGATCGCCCAGCCAGGGCTGGCCACCGCGCGACAGCCGCCCGCTGAGCAGGAATCCGTCCTCTCCGGCCAGCGGGATGACCGCACCGAGCAGGCCCGCCGGAGCGTCGCCGTCGATCCAGTAGCGGCTGCGCTCGAACGGATACGTGGGCAGGTCGACGTGGTGGCCCGGCCCGTCGGCGAGCGCGGCGGCCCAGTCGATGCCCGCGCCCAGCACGTACGCCTGGGCGACGGCCATCAGGAACCGCAGGCTGCCGCCCTGACCGCGCCGGAGCGTGCCGGTGGCACCGCCCGGCCTGCCCGTGGCCGCCAGGGTGTCCTGGACATGCCCGGTCAGCACGGGATGCGGGCTGGCCTCGATGAAGACCGGGGTGCCGTCGAACGCCTCGATGGCCTGCTGGAAGCGGACCGGGGTGCGGAGGCTGGTGAACCAGTAGTCGGCGGTGAGCTCGGCGGGGTCGAGGAACGCGCCGTCGCGGGCCGAGCAGAACGCGACCCCGGTCTGGCGCGGCGTGATGTCGCCGAGCGTGGCGAGCAGCTCATCGCGCAGCGCCTCGATGTGCGGGGTGTGCGCGGCGTAGTCGATCGCGACCGGCCGGGTCCGCACGCCCTCTCCGCAGGCCGCCGCGTACTCGGCCAGCGCGTCCAGATCACCGGCGATGACCGTGTCGGCCGGGCCGCTGTACACGGCAGGCCACAGCCGGCCTTCCCAGCGCGCCAGGTCGATCCGCTCGGCCGGCAGTGACACGGCGAGCATCCCGCCGGTGCCGCCCAGCTTCATCAGCGCCTTGCTCCGCAGCGCCACGATCTTCGCCGCGTCCGCCAGCGACAGCGCCCCCGCGACGCACGCCGCGGTGATCTCCCCCTGCGAATGCCCGACCACGGCCGTGGGATCGACCCCCACCGACCGCCACAACTCGGCCAGCGACACCATGACCGCGAACAGCACCGGCTGGATGACGTCGGACCCTTCGAGCTTCGGCGCCCCTTCGGCTTCCCGCAGCACGTCCGCCACCGACCAGCCGACGTACGGCGCGAGCGCGTCCGCGCATCGGGTCAGGTGTGTGCGGAACACGTCACTGGATTCAAGCAGCTCGACGGCCATCCCGGCCCACTGCGACCCTTGCCCGGGGAACACGAACACCGGCCGCACCTCGGCACCGGCGGCCCCCGTCACCACGGCTCCGTGCGGCGCTCCGGCGGCGACTGCGGCCAGCCCGGCGAGCAGTTCCGCCCGATCCCGCGCGACCACGACAGCCCGGTTCGCGAAGCTCGCCCGCCGCGACAACATCCGCCCGGCGGCTGGGAGATCCCCCTCAGCCGCACCCTCGGCGAACGCACCGAGCCGCACAGCGTGATCCCGGAGCGCCGCCTCGGTCTTCGCCGACAGCACCCAGACCAGCGCGGAGCCGGAACCGTTCGGCTGCTCCCCGCTTGTGGCGACCGGGCGTTCCAGGATGACGTGGGCGTTGGTGCCGCTGATGCCGAAGCTGGAGACGGCCGCTCGGAGCGGGCGGTCCGGGGGGAGGTCGACAGGTTCGGTGAGGAGGCGAACCTGACCGGCGGACCAGTCGACCTGAGCGCTGGGCTCGTCGGCGTGCATGGTTGGCGGGAGCGTGCGGTGCTCCAGCGACTTGATCATTTTGATCACGCCGCCGACTCCGGCGGCGGCCTGGGTGTGGCCGACGTTGGATTTCAGGGAGCCGAGCCAGACCGGGCGCTCGGGATCGCGGCCGGCGCCGTACGCGGCGATGATCGATTCGGCTTCGATCGGGTCGCCGAGGCGGGTCCCGGTGCCGTGGGCCTCGACCACGTCGACCTCGGTGGCGGGCACCTGAGCGTCGGCGAGGGCCTGGCGGATCACGTCCTGCTGGGCCTGGCCGCTCGGGGCGGTGAGGCCGTTGCTCGCGCCGTCCTGGTTGACCGCGCCGCCGCGCAGGACGGCCAGGATCGGGTGCCCGTGCCGGACCGCGTCGGACTGCCGTTCGAGCAGGAGCAGGCCCGCTCCCTCGCCCCAGCCGGTGCCGTCCGCCTGAGCCGAGAACGCCTTGCAGCGGCCGTCGGCGGCGAGCCCGCTCTGCCGGCTGAACTCGACGAACAGCCCAGGGCTGGACATCACGGTGGCTCCCCCGGCCAGCGCCAGCGAGCACTCGCCGCGCCGCAGCGCCTGCATGGCCAGCACGATCGCGACCAGCGAGGACGAGCACGCCGTGTCGACGGTGATCGCCGGGCCGCGCAGTCCCAGCGCGTACGCGATCCGGCCGGACGCGACGCTGAGCGCGGTGCCGGTCAGCAGGTGGCCGTCGGCGACGCCGGTGGGCTGGTGCAGGCGCGGGCCGTAGTCGGAGGCCATCGCGCCGACGAACACGCCAGTGGGGGTGCCGCTGAGCGTGACCGGGTCCAGGCCGGCGCGTTCGACGGTCTCCCAGGCGATCTCCATCAGCAGCCGCTGCTGGGGGTCCATGGCGGCCGCTTCGCGGGGGCTGATCCCGAAGAATCCGGCATCGAACCGGTCCGCGCCGGTGAGGAACCCGCCGTACCGGGTGTCGCTGGTGCCCGACAGCGCGTCGAGGTCCCAGCCGCGATCCTCGGGAAACTCCCCGATGGCGTCGGTGCCGGTCCGGACGAGCTGCCACAGCTCCTCGGGAGTCGTCACGCCGCCGGGGTAGCGGCAGCCCATCGCGACGACCACGATGGGGTCGCCGTCGACCTGGGTCCGCTCCACCGGAGCCGCCTCGGCCGGGCCGCCGCTGGTCAGCGTGTACAGGTGATCGGCGAGCCGATCCGGCGTCGGGTGATCGAACAGCAGCCCGGTGGGCAGCCGCAGCCCGGTCGCGGCTCGCAACCTGGCCCGCAGATCCTCCGCCGCCGCCGACTCAAATCCAAGATCCTTGAATGTCCGGTACGGCTCGACGCCCGCACCGTCCTGATGCCCGAGCACACTAGCGGCGGTGCCGAGGACCAGCTCGCGGATCTCCCTCCGGGACAGACCGGTCGGCGCGTCACCGGTGCCCGCCGGGACCGGCGTCGAGGGGGAACGGGACACGAGCGCGGCCTGGCCGAACTGGCGGCGCTGGAACGGATAGGTCGGCAGGTCGATCAGCCGTGCGGCCGGGATGTCCCAGTCGACGGGCGCCCCGAACGTGTACGCCTCCGCCAGCGACCGCGTGAAACGCTCCGGCCCGCCGTCGCCGCGCCGCAGCGTCCCGACGACCGCGACGTCCAGTTCCGCGGCCTCGGCCGTCTCGGCGACGCCGGTGCCGAGCACGGGATGCGGGCTGCATTCGATGAACAGGCCGGTGCCCAGGTCCAGCGCCCGCCGGGTGGCCTGCGCGAACCGGACCGGCTGCCGCAGGCTGCGATACCAGTACTCGGCGTCGAGCCCGGCCGTGTCCAGCGGCTCGCCGGTGAGAGTGGAGACGAACGGCGTCGGAACGCTAACCGGCCGGATCGGCTCCAGCGCGGCGATGACCTCATCGCGAATGCCCTCGACCTCAGCCGAATGGGACGCGTAGTCGACCGGCAGCAGCTTGACCCGGTGCCCGTCGGCGACGAGCCGCTCCCCCAGCTCGGCGAGCGCCGCGCGGGGTCCCGACACCACCGCTGAGCGCGGGCCGTTGAACGCGGCCACGCCCACCTGCGGCGCCAGCGGCCGGACTGCCGCTTCGACGACATCGAGCGGTGCGGCGATCGACATCATGCCACCGCGTCCGGCGATCCCCGCGATGGCCCGGCTGCGCAGGGCCACCACCCGCGCGCCGTCCGCCAGGCTCAGCGCCCCTGCGACGGTGGCCGCGGCGATCTCGCCCTGCGAGTGCCCGAGGACCAGGTCGGGTTCGACCCCGCGCGCCCGCCACAGCCCGGCGAGCGACACCATGACCGCCCAAAGCGCCGGCTGCACCACATCGACCCGGTCCAACCCGGGCGCGCCTGGCGCACCACGCAGAACATCGAGGACGGAGTAATCGACGAACGGTGCGAGCGCCGCGTCGCATGACCCGATCAGCGCGGCGAACTCCAGCGACCCGTCGAGCAACTCGGCGGCCATCCCCGCCCACTGCGACCCCTGCCCGGGAAAGACGAACGCCCGCCGACCGGCGATGACAGACCCGCTCACCACCGAGTCGTCGGGCCGCCCACCAGCGAAGGCGTCGAGCGCTTCCCAGCGGCGGTCGTCGGGCCGCCCACCAGCAAGCGCGTCAAGCCCTTCCCGCCAACGGTCATCAGGCCGCCCACCGGCGAACGCGTCAAGCCCTTCCCGGCGACGCTCCCCCAGGACGACCGCCCGATGCTCGAAGCTCGCCCGGGTCCGTACCAGCGAGAGGGCCACATCGGCGACACCGACCGCCGGCTCGCCGGCGACCCGGTCGCGGAGCCGTCCGGCCTGCGCCCGAAGCGCCTCGACCGACCGCGCGGAGAGCACCCAGGGCGGTCCCGTGTCGGAACGCCCAGTTCGAGGAGTTTCGGCGGTCGCGGGGGCTTCGGCGGACGCGGAGATTTCGGCGGTCGCGGAGGCTTCGGCGGACGCGGAGGCTTCGGCGGACGCGAGGGTTCCGGCGGACGTGGAAGGTCCGGCGGACGCGGAGGCTTCGGGGGTCGCGAGGGTTCCGGCGGACGCGAGAGATCCGGCGGACGCGGAAGGTTCAGCGGTCGCGAGGAATCCGGCGGAGGCGAGGACTTCGGCGGAGGCGGGGGGTTCGGCGAGGATCAGGTGGCAGTTGGTGCCGCCCATGCCGAATGAGCTGATGCCGGCGATCAGGCGGCGGGCGGGGGCGGGCCATGGGCG
>NZ_BLAF01000048.1 GCF_009687885.1 Acrocarpospora pleiomorpha | reverse complement strand
GTGTTGGTGTGGGGGTTGGGGTTGGGTTGGCTGGGAGTCTGAAGGAGTAGAACCTTGTGCTTGCGGTGCCGCCGCGGGAGTAGCCGTTGCCCCAGTACAGTTTGCCTCCGACGATCGCTGGGCCGGCGTTCGACGAGCCGGTGCCCTGGAACTGCCATAAGACCTGGCCGTTGCTGGCGTTCAGTGCGTACATGTAGTTGTTCATCGAACCGACGTACACGACGCCGTTGGCGTAGGTGACCGGGCCGATCGATCGGCCGCCGCGCGGCTCGGGGACCTGCCAGAGGAGTTGCCCGGTGGCTGCGTCCAGTGCGCCGAACGAGCTGTAGTTGATCGTCTGTCCGTTAGGGAGCTGGTACGAGACGTTCCCGGCGTTGCTCGATGTGAAGAACACGCGCTGGCCGTCGGTGGCGGTGCCCCACTGGATACCGCCCTGCGTCGAGCCTGGGCCGACCGAGGCGCTCCAGATGATCGCCCCGGTGGCCGCGTCGAGCATCCAGAACTCGCCGCTCTTCTGGCCCGCGCCCACCGCACGGCGGGTCGTCCCGTTCGGGCCGGGGAGGTTGTAAAGGTGCGTGCCGTCGCCCGTGTCATGGTCCGGACCGGGATCGGGGCAGTTGTTCGGCGGGAACCCCGGCAGGCAGGCGAAGTTCCATTCGTCGAAGCGGGGCGGCCCGGTGTTCCACTTGATCGCACCCGTGGTGAGGTCCATCGCGATGATGGCGTCCTTGGCGTTCCACGACGGCAGACACTGCTGCGGCGTGCCACCGTTGTCCTGGCACTGCCGCGCGCTCTCCGGGATCGAGTAGTTCTGCCCGGTACCAATGAAGATCGTGTTACTGGCCGGGTCGATACTCGGCGTCGTGCCCCACACGGACGCGCCGCTGAAGATATCCCCGCCCGCGCCCTGGTTCGGCAGGGTGTACGACTTCCACCGCTGCGCCCCCGTGGCCGCGTCAATCGCCACCAGGCTGCCGCGGAACGTACAACAGTCGTAGGCGGCGTCCGAAGCCAGGGAGAACTCGTCGGAGGAGACGCCCTGGTACAGAACGCCGTTGTAGTAGACAGCCCCACCGGTCAGTACGGCCCGCGGATGCGGATCAGTCGCCACGTTCCACCGCAGGTTGCCGTTGGCGGTGTCGATCGCCAGCAGCCGGGCTCCGGACTGGGTGCCGATATAAACGGTATTACCGACCACGACCGGGCTGGTACGAGCGACCACAGTGCCAGTCGCCCCCACATACGACGCGACGGAACGGGACCAGATCACCTGACCCGTATTCGCGTCCACCTTGTGGAAGAACCCACCCCAGTCCGGAAAGTAGACGGCCCCGTCCACCACAGCGGGCGTCGCCGAAACGTCGCCCCGCGTGGTGTACATCCAGTTGAGCTCCAGCCCACCCACCGTCGAAGGACTGAGAATGCCCTCCGTCGGGTTGGACCGCGTGTTGCTGATGTTCTGCCCACCCATTGACCATTGCGGATCATCCGCGGCCCCCGCAGGCGTCGTGACGACCACGACAAACGTAGCCGCCGCACACACCGCAGCAACCGCCGACGCGGTCACCACTCGTCCAAAAACAGATGTCACACCGCCTCCTGAACCAATATAGTTGACAGATATAAACATAACTTGCGAGCGATTAAGCCTTTTGAAACTTTCATAAGACAGGCAAATCGTTACTAAAATCACAGCCGAGCGCGCAACATGAGACAGCGCGCGAACTCACAGCGCATTAGTCATTTGAAACTTTCAAAACACCATCAAGTCGTATATTGAAACTTTCACAACGCCGGGCAGGCCACACTAAAATCACAGTCGGTCGCGTACTCCGGGACAGTACATAGACTCGACCAATCCGGATGCCTCCACCCGTGCCGTACTCGCCGCATCGCCGACCACGGCGATCCTGGCACCACCGCTCGACGATCCAGCCGGCTGAATCAGATGGCCCGGCAGGTGCGGTGAGCGCGCCTCCCCTAGGCCGTTCGGATACGGCTTTCCTGCACAGCAGGACAGCGTGAAACGCGTCGGAGGACGAATCAGCAGCTAGATAATCACTCGACAAGCGACCGAAGTGAATCTAGTGACCGTTTAGTCGAATCTTGTGTCGCAGGTGGAAGAGATTGTCATGCAGTCGCAGCACGCATACCGGACCGACGCATCAAACGATCTGCGATGCCACACAGTGGAAGCTGACGGGATTGGAAGCTACTCTGACATCGACCCCAGCATGTTGCAACGATCGCGACATAGTGTCGACCAGGTTGAGCTCCAGGTCACCTGCGGAGCCAGCGCAAGTCTCCACAGCAACGTAGGCGGCGGGTCCGCGGCATTCCGCGCCTTGCCGACCGCAGCGGACATGTTTCGCACGGAATAACCTGCCCTGAAACTGGCCAGGCCACTGATAGTGCAAGCATCCACCACGCGCCCGATTAGTCGCGTTGATGTGGTTGAGTACACCACCATTCGTAGCGCCAGAGGCCCGCATGATGAGGCCTCCGCTATGGGCTACTTCTCCGCTTTGGTCTTCTTCTTCCGTCCGCGATGCGACGATCTGAGAACCAATGATTGAGCGCTTTCACTTGGCGGGTCATCGAGTCTGATGCCGCTACGCTCCAGCAGCGCCACGATGTTATGAACCGAATCTTGAAGTTGCCTGGTCTCACTTCCCGAGAGCACAGCCGCAGGCGGGCTTGAAGGTGCCGTCGCCGCGGCCTCCAGTCCGACCTTTCGGAGCCATGCGCTCAGCTTCATGCCTACCGCCTCGGCCGCTGCGACCAGCACGCCAAGGTCATCCGGGCTGACCCGCACCGAGACGACACGATCAAGAGCAGTTCGGGTGGCGTCCGTCGCCACCTGCTCACGATTGTCGTAAAACCACTGGCCACGCTCAGCCTCGCCCATCTCGGCGACATCCTGTGCGGTCGGCTCGTCCTTATTCATGATCATCATTTCCCTTTGGGTGTGTCGTAAGCAGTGATCGGTCTGGCGATCTCCATTTCATACTCACCCCAATCGCGTATCTTCGTCACCGGATAGAGCACCACCACAGTGACCCGCCTCCCGGCGTCGGTCACACCGACCAACAGATAGTGATCAGGGATCGGTTCCCCGTTTTTGCGTGACTGGTAGACATCGGGCTCATTACGAACGACCTGCTCGATCTCCTCCCGAGTGACCCCATGCCGTTGAGCGTGGCCGAGATTAGCCTCATCCCAGTCCAATGGCAGCTCGATGATCGGATACGGCTTGCTCATCGACAGCCCTTCACGTCATACAGACTACCCCGACCTTGTCATACGAAACAGTCTACGCACCTGTCTGCGCCAGGGCATCCGATGCAAGCCACCTGGCCAGAGCCACCTTGGGCTCAGCAGGTCGGAACGACCACCTTCGCGCCATATGACCAGGTTGGCATGCTGGCACAGCGGCACCTGGGGAGCCCTCTCTGCTCTGATGCGACATTGTGGTCCAGCAGAGAGCGGGAGTCGGTGATCCCTCGCAACCACGCCGAAGTACCTCAACCCTTCAACCTCTGTAGCTGAAGAGTTGGCGCATCCTGCGGAAGCTACGGTGCAGTCCTTGCAAGGCCGGTCATCTGTTCAAGGCCAGCGTGATCCTCAAACCATGGAGTCACCTGGGATCAAACATGTTCGCTGATAGTCCAGAAATCACTTTTCGGACATGAGCCCGGAAGTGGTTTGTCCGGCTTTGTAGACTTTGGGCGCAGATGGCGTCGAGGAATTGGTCGTTCCGTCAAGCGAATAGTCGGTAAGCTGTACAAAGTCGATGCAAATGCTCTATAGAGCCAAACCGGAAGAACAAACTGAATCGTGGAGGAACGGTGGGTAATGGCCGCTATCGGACGGTGTTTCATACGGCGCTGAGTCCCGCCGACGCATTTGCCGCAGCCCGGCAAGAACTCCGATCGTGGCTGATCACCAAGAGCGTCCGCCAGAAGATCGATATCGCTGCGTACGACGCGGGCCACGCCCAGCTTGGCGATGGGATCGTACTCCTCCGCGACTCGAGGACGGACGGCGACGGCACCCAGACAAGCAATTGGCAGCTGCGTGAGCACAAGGACAACGGCTACTGGTTGAGCTCACTCGTGGTTCACGCGCCCGGCAAGATCGCTTCCCAAGAGGAACGTACATGGTTCTGGCTAGACGTCGAGCATGTGCGAAAGGGAGATGATGGCGAGATCGGGCCGCCCTCCCCGGCCGCTCTCCCCAATCTCGCTCGAAAGCTGCTGGCCATGGTCGATGCCCGCGACCACTGGGCGGAACTCAGGCCGACCCCTACCATCATCCGGCCGGACCGAGTCGAGGAGCTCCTGGAAATCCTCACAGACGAGCGCCGACGGCTTCCGGTGGTCGTAGCCTCGCCCCATCCGCGCATTTTATTCGATACCTGGAAGAAGACGATCGATAACGTCACCAGATTCCTGCCGGGTTTGGCGAGCCTCTACGTCATGGATCCGCTGGCCATTGAAGACTTCAATCGCGCCGTCGGCTTCGCTTTCGAGGTGAGAAGCGGCGGTGTGCGGACCTATCTTCCCGACCTTGATCTGGCTATCGACGAAGACGCCGTCCGGCACCGCGTCCTGTCCGGAGCCCGGATTGAGGCGGACGTGAGGAGATCGGCGCAACTGCTCACCGCCATTCCAAGGCAACTTTCAGCCGATGGTCGGCTGCCCGAGCCTCTTAGTCGCCTGACCCGCGGTACCTTTGCCTCTCGAGCTGCCAGGAGCACAGCGGCAGAGAGCCCAGCCATTCCATCGTACGACTTCTCAATACTCATTCAAGAGAATGTTGCAATTCGCGGGGAGAACGGAGAACTACGCGAACTGCTGGAACTCGCCGGATACGAAGAGCGCAAACTTCGCGAGAACACAGCCGATCTTCAGGACGATATGATAGGTACGGCCGCCGAACTCGAGACTGCGAACCAGAAGATCGCGGAACTGGTCGATTGGGTCCGAGTTCTCCGGCAGAGGCTCGCATCGGCGGGCCGCGCTGCGGATGCGTACGTGCCGACCGATACCCCCACTCTCCTGCCGACCCAACTTCCCGAGGTTTTGACCCGGCTCAAGGAACTTGATCGAGTCGAGTTCACCGGTGACGACGATCCCGTGTGGAGACTGGAGGAGAAGGCCCAGTCCTCAACTTGGGCGCAGACAACCTGGCTGGTCGCGCTCGCCCTGCAGGATTATGCCGAGGCTGTAGTGGGGCACAGATTCAACGGCGACTTTCGCCGCTGGTGTACCGAGCCCCCCTCGGGGGCCTCCGCGATATCCGCCGGGAAAGTGAAGACGGACGAATCCGAATCCGTGCAGAATAACCAGAAGATGCGGCGCCTGCGGATACTGCCGGTACCGGCCGAGGTCGAGCCCACTGGGCGAATCTACATGGGCGCCCATATCAGAATCGGCGGCGGGGCCGGTATGAGCGCGCCAAGGCTGCATTTCTACGACGACGCCCGAGGAACCGGGAAGATCTACATTGGCTACCTCGGCCCGCATTTACCAGTAAAAACCACCAACTAGCTAGCCTTCTTAAAGGTGAACTGGCGCCAATCGTGAACGATCCGCTTCCGAGGTCCGCAGGCCAGTTTCCTCAGGGCAGCCATCCGCCGCGCGGTACGGATGACGGCCCGCCCACACCGCCTCCGAGGAACCCTTCCGGAAATTTCACAAGATCGCCGATATTTTCGGGCTCGATGGCGTGGATATTTCCTGACATGACATCAATGGCCAGGTAGAGGTTCCGAAAGCTTTCGGAAGTGACTTTTCGCAGCTCAGCGGGACCAGATGAAGGTTTCAGTGGTGTTCTGGACCTTGTCCAAGGTCAGTGGAGGTGTCTTGATCCTTCACCCTGGGACGCCCTTGTGAAGCAACACGGGGTCGGAGAGCGTTGGGAGCGCTCCCAATGCCGGAGGAAGGTCGGGTCGGGTGCTGCTTGGCCGCTTCAAGAAGGCGGTGTACCCATCGACTTCGTCACGGAGAACATCTATGCGAATTCACCGCAAGTTGTGGCGTAGAGCCTTTGCGGCCGCAGCCGCCGTGCTCCTCGGCACGATCGGGCTCGCCATGGTTCAGACCGCTGCAGACGCCGCCGTGTCGTGCTCGGCCACCTACGCCAAGAGCTGGGACAACGGCAGCGCCTTCGGCGCCACGGTCACGGTGACCAACACCGGCGACCCGCTGACCAGCTGGACGCTGAGCTTCGACTTCCCCAACAACCAGGTGATCACCCAGATGTGGGACGGCGTGCCCACGCCCGCGACGCCCACCCCGGCGGGTGCGATCATCACCATCAACCCGGCCTCCTACAACGCCGGCAAGGGCACCGGAGCGACCTGGAGCGTCGGCTTCAACGGCACCTACACCGGCGCCAACACGAATCCGGCCGTCTCGTGCACCGGCACCGGTTCTGGAGGAACGCAGCAGACCCTGGTGGTCTCCGCCACCAGCGTGAGCGTGCCCGAGGGCGGGACCGCCGGCTACACGGTCCGCCTGCAGTCCCAGCCGTCCGGCAACGTGACGGTCACCAACACCGCTGGGGCCGGTGACAACAACATCACCGTGACCGGCGGCGCCACCCTGACCTTCACCAGCGCCAACTGGAACATCCCGCAGACGGTGACCTTGTCGGCCGCGGAGGACGCCGACACCACCAACGGGACCAGGCCCATCACCGTGGCATCCAGCGGCCTGACATCCGTAACGGTGAACGCCACCGAAGCCGAGAACGACATGTCCTGCGCGCAGGCTCTGATAATCACGCCCATCGGCGTGAGCGTTCCGGAGGGATCGACGGCAAGCTACACGATCCGGCTGGCCTGCCAGCCGACCTCCAGCGTGACGGTCACCAACACCGCGGGCAGCGGCGACAGCGACATCACCGTGATCAGCGGGGGCACCCTGACATTCACCAGCGCCAACTGGAACATCCCGCAGACCGTGACGCTCGCCGCCGCGGAGGACGCCGACAGCGTCAACGGCAGCCGGCCGATCAACATCGCCTCCCCCGGCCTGACCACGGGCACCGTCAACGCCACCGAGTCCGACAACGACGGTGGCACCGGGGGCGCGGCACCCGCTCTGCACGTCTCCGGGAACCGGCTGGTCACCTCCACCGGCGCCACCTACCGGCTGCTGGGCGTGAACCGGGCCAGCGGCGAGTTCGCCTGCGTGCAGGGCAAGGGCATGTGGGACAGCGGCCCGGTGGACCAGGCCTCGGTCGACGCGATGAAGGCCTGGAACATCCACGCCGTACGGATCCCGCTGAACGAGGAGTGCTGGAACGGCACCAACGGCACGCCCAGCGGCGCCGCGTACCAGCAGAACGTCAAGGACTATGTGAACCTGCTGGTCGCCAACGGCATCACGCCGATCGTGGAGATGCACTGGAACTACGGTCTGTACACCGGTCCTGGCGCCGGCTGCTCGGACACCGCGGCGACCTGCCAGAAGCCGATGCCCGACGCGCAGTACGCGCCGATGTTCTGGACCGGCGTGGCCAACGCCTTCAAGGCCAACACCGCGGTCGTCTTCGACCTGTTCAACGAGCCCTTCCCGGACGCGGCCGCGAACTGGAACGCGACCGCCGGCTGGACCTGCTGGCGCGACGGCGGCACCTGCACCGGCATCGGCTACCAGGTGGCCGGCATGCAGTCACTGGTCAACACGGTGCGCGCCACCGGCGCCACCAACGTGATCATGCTCGGCGGCCTGACCTGGTCCAACGACCTGAGCCAGTGGCTGACCTACAAGCCGACCGACCCGACCGGCAACCTGATGGCCGCCTGGCACACCTACAACTTCAACGCCTGCTCCACCACCTCCTGCTGGGACAGCCAGGTCGGCGCCGTCGCCGCGCAGGTGCCGGTGCACGCCGGTGAGATCGGCCAGGACTCCTGCGCCCACAACTACATCGACCAGGTGATGGCGTGGGCCGACACGCACGGCGTCGGATACACCGCCTGGACCTGGAACCCGTGGGGCTGCGGCCAGGGCAACGTGCTCATCACCGACTACAACGGCACCCCCACCAGCTCGTACGGCGAAGGCTTCAAGGCCCACCTGCTCACCCGGAACCCACTCTCCTAGCACCGACTCGGCCGGGCCCGTCAACTGGCGGGCCCGGCGGTCCCTTTGAGGAGTCACCCCATGCTTCGCAGATCCCCCCTGTACGCCTTCCTCGCCGCGCTCCTCGTGGCGGTCACCATCGGCGTCGCCCTGCCCGCGCGATCGGCGATGGCGCCCGTCCGGATCATGCCGCTCGGCGACTCCATCACGGCCGGACCGGGGTGCTGGCGCGCCCTCCTGTGGCACCGTCTGCAGACATCCGGATACACGAACATCGACTTCGTCGGCAGCGACCCCGACGGCGGCTGCAACTACGGGTTCGCCTATGACGGGGACCACGAGGGGCACGGCGGCTTCTCCGCCACCGGCATCGCCGACCAGAACCAGCTGCCGCCGTGGCTGGCCGCGGCCAGGCCCGATGTCGTCCTCATGCATCTGGGCACCAACGACATGTGGGGTGGCTTCATCCCCACCAGTGCCGTACTCGCCGCGTACACGAAGCTGGTCGGCCAGATGCGGGCGAGCAACCCGAACATGAAGATCATCGTGGCACAGATCATCCCGATGAACCCGTCCGGTTGTTCTACCTGCGCGGCGAGCGTGGTGGCGCTCAACAACGCGATCCCCGGCTGGGCGGCCGGCCTCACGACCGCGCAGTCGCCCATCGCCGTCGCGGACCTGTGGACGGGTTTCAACACGGTCACGGACACGGGCGATGGGGTGCATCCCAATGACGCCGGCTTCCAGAAGATGGCCGACCGCTGGTATCCGTCGGTCGCGCAGGTGCTCAGCGGGGTGATCCCGACGCCGACGGTCAGCCCGACGCCCACGCGCAGCCCGTCGCCGTCCCCTTCGCCCGCTGACCCCCGGTGCACCGCCACCTACCAGGTGATCTCCCAGTGGGGCGGCGCGTTCCAGGCCGAGGTCAAGGTGACCAACAACTCCCCGACCGCCTCCTCCGCGTGGACGGCCTCCTTCACCTTCGCCAACGGCCAGCAGATCAGCCAATCCTGGAACACCACGCTCACCCAGAACGGAGCCGCCGTCTCCGCGCGCAACGCAAGCTACAACGGCAGCCTGCCGGCCAGCGCGTCCACCACCTTCGGCTTCATCGCCTCCTGGAACAACACCACCAACGCGCTACCCCAGGTGAGCTGCGCACTCAGCTGAGCACATCGCGTGGGGGCAGGCTCGCCCGACCCGCCCCCACGCACTGCTGATGTTAACGATCACATTGGGATATTCGCTGAAAGTTTCAGTTTTTGTTGACATATCCAACGAATTGGCGCGGTCATTCTGCTGGATATCGCAAGGCGGCGTTGACAGCGTGCTCGCGAGCTGTCAAAGATGCCTGCAAATCCCGCTGAAATATCGACCTGAGATCCGGCTCGCAATGTTAGCGCCAACATCGAGGAGGGTTCATGACCCGAAGAACCGTGGCGATCCTGACAGCGCTGCTGTTGTGCCTGGTCCCCTGGCTGCCGGCCGCGGCGGCGACCTCGTACACGAACCCGATCAAGTCCCAGAAGGGCGCCGACCCCTGGCTGACGTTCTACAACGGCAGCTACTACCTGATCACCACCTCGTTCACGAACACCCTGGTGATGCGCAGGTCGCCCACGCTCGGCGGGCTCGCCACCGCGCCGAGCGTGCAGGTCTGGCAGGACACGACGGCCTCCCGGGGCACCAACATGTGGGCGCCGGAGATCCACATGGTCAACAACCGGTGGTACCTGTACTACTCGGCCGGAGCCGTCGGCTCGGCCTGCTGCGACAGCCAGCGCACCCATGTGCTGGAGAGCGCGGGCTCCGACCCGCTCGGTCCGTACGCCTACCGGAACATGCTCACCGGCTCCAACCTGACCCCCGGCGGCTGGCTCATCGACGCCGGCCTGATGCGGCTCAACGGGTCGCTGTACCTGCTGGGCAGCGGGTTCATCGGCGGTAGCGCGCAGAGTCTGGTGATCGCGCCGATGAGCAATCCGTACACGGTGAGCGGCGCGTTCACCCGGATCTCCAGCCCGACATTCAGCTGGGAGACCCAGGGCGGCACGGTCAACGAAGGCCCGGCCGCGCTGCAGCGCGGCAGCCAGACGTTCATCGTCTACTCG
Source organism: Acrocarpospora pleiomorpha (assembly GCF_009687885.1). GTDB lineage: Bacteria > Actinomycetota > Actinomycetes > Streptosporangiales > Streptosporangiaceae > Acrocarpospora > Acrocarpospora pleiomorpha. The sequence goes on along the minus strand of NZ_BLAF01000048.1, from coordinate 168,164 downwards.
GCCAGCGCCTGCTGGGGGCCCAACTACAAGCTCGGACAGCTCACCTACAACGGCGGAGACCCGCTCAGCGCCTCCTCCTGGGTCAAGAAGTCGACCCCGGTGTTCCAGCAGGCCGGCAGCGTGTACGGCCCGGGCCACAACGGCTTCTTCACCTCCCCCAACGGCAGCGAGAACTGGATCGTCTACCACGCGAACAGCTCGTCGGCCGGCGGCTGCGACAACGGCCGTACGACCAGGGCGCAGAAGTTCACCTGGAACTCCGACGGCAGCCCCAACTTCGGCAGCCCGGTCGGGACCGGGGTCTCGCTGGCCGCGCCGGGCGGGGAGACGGCGAGCACGCCCAGCGCGTACCGGCTGGTCAACCGCAACAGCGGCAAGTGCCTGGAGGTGAGCGGATCGTCCGGAGCGGACGGCGCGAACGTGCAGCAGTGGGCCTGCAACGCCGGCAACAACCAGCGCTGGCGGATCGAGGACCAGGCCGACGACACCAGCAGGCTGGTCAACGTGGCCAGCGGCAAGGTGCTCGACGTGGCCAACTGCGGCTCCGCCGACGGCACCAACATCCAGCAGTGGACCTGGCTGAACAACACCTGCCAGCGGTTCCGCCTGGTCACCACGGCCAGCGGCTGGGTGCGCCTGGTCAACCAGGCCACCGGCAAGGTCGCCGACGTGGCCGACTGCGGGACGGCCGACGGCACGAACGTGCGGCTGTGGTCGTGGCTCAACAACAACTGCCAGCAGTGGTCCATCCAGCCGGCCTAGCCAGGGACGAACTGGCCGTACGTCTACTGAGAACCTCCCCGGAGCGCCCTGACCGCGTTCCGGGGACCCTCAGGACACCAGGTCGACGGCGGTGCCATGTTCGCGGGCGGCGGTCACGAAGTCGGGGGGTGCGTCGGCACCCGTGATGAGGAGGCTCACCTCGGGGAGGTCGCAGATCGGGGCGAGGCCGATCCGGCCCAGTTTCGCGGAGTCGGCGAGGACGATCTGGCGTTGCGAGGCGTTGATCATGCGGCGTTTGAGTTCGGCTTCGAGCAGGTTCACGCCGGTGACGCCGGATTCCAGGTGCACGCCGTGACAGCCGAGGAACACCGTGTCGGCGTGGATGCGCTCCAGCATGGGAGCGCCCAGCGGGTCCACCAGCGAGTGGGTCACCGGGCGCAGGGTGCCGCCGGTGACCAGCACGGAGAAGCGCGGGATCGCGGGCTCCAGTTCCACCGCGACGCGCAGGCTGTTGGTGAAGACCACGATGTCGGACAGGTCGCCGCGGGCTACGAGCGCGCGGGCGAGAAAGGTGGTGGTGGTGCCGGTGTCGATGATGATGCTCTCGCCGTCGGACACCAGGGCGGCGGCGTGCCGGGCCAGCTGGATCTTCTCGATGGCCGAGTCGCCCAGCGCCACCTCGTACGACGGCTCGGCCGGGGGCGCGGACTTGACCTGCATCGCACCGCCGCGAACCCGCCGGAGCGCGCCCTGGCGGTCGAGCAGTTCGAGGTCACCCCGGATGGTCACGCCTGACACTCCGAAGATCTCGGCCAGGTCGGTGACCCGGACGAACTCGTGCTCCAGCACCAGCGCCACGATGCGGTCGCGCCGAACCGAGGCCGCGATATCGACAGCCGGGGGGGCCTCCTTCATCAGCCCGTCTCCCCGCGCGTGATGCCGGCGGGCAGGAACGCCGCGTGCGCCTGGACGAGCTCGTCGCACACCGCCTCGATGGCCGCCAGGGGAAGGGTGGCCGAGGTGTTGGGGTCGAGCATGGCTGCCTGGTACACCGCCGATCGTCGTTCCTCGAGGGCCGCTGTCATGGTCAGCTCTACCACATTCAGGAACGTCCGGTTGAGCGCGGCGAGCTGGACGGGCAGCGACCCGACCGGCAGCGGGCTGATACCCCCGCCGTCCACCCGGGCCGGCACCTCCACGCAGGCGCTCGGCGGCAGGTTGTCGATCAGGCCGTCGTTGGGGAGGGTGAGCTGGACCTCGCGCGGCAGGCCGGTAAGCATCGAGTGGATCACCTCGGAGGCCATCTCGAAGTGTTTCCACCGGGCCAGCACCGGCTCGCCGGCGGCCAGCGCGCCGCGCAGCCGCTCGTACGCGTCGAGTTTCCTGGCGCGGCGGCGCAAGCTCTCGTTGAGCGGCAGGTCGAGCCGGAGCACCTCCTTCTCGTGCGGCAGGAACCAGGGCACGTATTCGGCGGCGTGCTCGCTCGACTCGGTGGGGAAGTAGCCGAACCGCCGGTAGATCTCGGCCCGGGCGTGGCTCCGCAGTTCCGGGTCGTCGGCCATGACCAGGTCCAGGTCCCCGTACAGCGACTGGCCGCCGCTCTCGAAGCGGAGCACGAACGCCTGGTGGTTCAGCCCGGCGGTCAGGAAGTCGATGTCGCCGAGCTCGCGGCCGATCAGGTCGGCGAGCAGGGCGTGGGTGTCCCGGACCGAGTGGCAGAGCCCGGCCACCCGGCGCAGCGGAGTGCCCGCGACCACGGCCGCGCACAGGGTGGCCATCGGGTCGGTGTAGTTGAGCAGCCAGGCTTGCGGGCACAGCCGGACCATGTCGCGGGCCAGCCCGAGCAGGACGGGGATGGCGCGCAGCCCGCGGAAGATGCCGCCGAGGCCGAGCGTGTCGCCGACGGTCTGGCGCACGCCGTAACGGCAGGGGATCTCGAAGTCGGACAGGGCCGCGTCGTAGCCGCCCACGTCGATCTGGCAGATCACGAAGTCGGCCCCGGCCAGCACCGCCTCGCGGTCGGTGCCGGCCTCGATGACGGCGCCGGCGGCGGTCTCGGCGTCCAAGCGGCGGGCCAGCGTCTCGGCGGTGGCGAGGCGGGCGGGGTCGATGTCGTGCAGGGCCACGCGCAGCGTGCCGGCCAGCTCGGGACTGGACATCAGGTCGGAGAGGATCTTGCGGGTGAGCTCGACGTTACCCGCCCCGACGAAGGCCAACTTTGCCATCCGAAACCTCCTGAAAGCAGGAGCCTACCGTTTGGAAAGGTTCACTTCACCAGGAGCCGGTCCGAGATCCGGCCGGTCGGATTCACGTACGGCCCGAAGTCGACCTCACGCCCGTCGACCAGGAAGCGATGCCGGTCCAGCCGCCGGGTCTCCGGGCTGCCGGTAAGAAAGGCCACCAGGGCCCGCCGCTCGGGCTCGTCCAGCCACGCGATCGGGTCGGACACCGCGCGGAACCCGCAGATGACGGCGAGGTCGGCGAGCAGCTGCTTGCACGTGTCGTCCAGCAGGTTGTACCGGGTACGGAAGAACACCGGATCCGGGTCCACCTCCAGCAGCGGGCGCAGCCACAGCCGGTGCAGCGACGCGATCACCGCGTTGCGCGCGCCCGCGCCCGAATAGTCGTCGGAACGTTCGCTGTTGTCCCAGTACGGCGCCACGTCCGGGCTGGCCCGTACCCCGTCGAGCACGCCGATGGACGGGATGATCGGCGCCCCGCTGCCGAGCAGGTAGGTGTCCTCCCCGGCGGCCTCGCGGATCAGCCGGACGGCGTCCCGGTAGGCCTGCTCGCGCGGCACGTCGCGATGGCGCGCCCCCGACAGCGCCCCCGCGTACGCGAAGTCCAGCTTGAGATACCGGTAACCCCAGTCGCGCACCCGCGCGAACGTCGCCGCCAGGTGATCGCGCGCCTCCGGCAGGGTGGTGTCCAGCGCGAAGTAGGAGGCTCCCCAGTTGAACCCGGCCGGTTTCGGGTCACCTGCCGCGTCGCGCAGGAACAGGTGCGGCCGGGTCCGGAAGATCTCCGAATGCGCCGGCGCGATGAACGGCGCCAGCCACAACCCGGGCACGAAGCCGTGGTCACGGATCCGCGCCGCCATGTCCGCCATGCCAGAGGGGAAGTCAGGCCCTGGATCCCAGTCGCCGACCGCGGCCTGCCAGCCGTCGTCCAGCTGGACCACGTCGAACGGATAGCCGCGCAGGTCGTCCAGCACCTTGTGGACGAGCGGCTCGGTGATGTCCTCAAAGAAGGAGTACCAGCTGCACCAGACATTGCCCGCCCGGGTGGTACGGCGGCCGAGCCGCTCGCCAAGCAGGTCCGCGTAGCGGGCGAAGACCTCCTCTTCCGGGCCGTACCCGAGGAACCAGTCCGCGTCCGGGTGCTCCCAGTGCCCGGCGAGCAGCCGGTCGTCGGCTTCCACCCGGGGCACGTCAAGACCGAGCCCGCCGAGCAGCAGCACGTTCCCGCCGCCCGCGTCCAGCGCGCCGACGGCGCTGCCCGCATGCCGGTACGGACTGTCGTTGTCGATGTCGTCGGCGGTCAGCATGCGCTCGGGCCCGGGGATGCGCAGCGGCGGCCCGCCGAGCGGCCACCACGCGGTGGGACTGTAGGAGTTCCACCCGTGCCGGTAGAAGTCCACCGCACCGAAGGGGTGCAGGATGCGGACGTCCCCGGCGGGGACGATCAGCCCTCCCGGCACGTGACGCGGCTCCCCGGGGAGCACGGCGGGCAGCTGGTGGCCCCCGAACTGCAGAATCGTCTCCATCGCTGTCCTTCTCGGGAGGCCGGGCCGGCACCGGTGTGCCGACCCGGCGAGGATTACTTGAGGATGTCGGCCACGCGTGTATCGAGCTCCTTGAGCGCGTCGGCGGGGACGACCTTCAGCTCCTGGATCTGGTCGATCACCGCCTGCGCCTCGGTGTTGATCTCGTTGGCGCTGCCGGTGATCGGGTAGTACGACAGGCTGGCCGGGTCGGCGGCGATGTCGGTGAACGCGGACACGTCGACGCCCTTGGCCCGGTGCGACTCGGCAGCGGCGGCGGCCGCGGTCGTGATCGCGGGGAACACCACGGCGCGCTTGGCCACCAGGTCCTGGCAGGCGGGCGAGCCGATGAACTTGACCCACTCCCAGGCCTGGTCGGGGTGCTTGGTCCCGGCGGTGATGGACGGGGCCAGGCCGTTGATGATGGTCTTGCGGCCCTGCGGACCGCGCGGGAGGGGGGCGAACGCGAACTTCTGGTCGGTGCTGCCGGCCCAGGTGCCGATCCGCCAGGACCCGTCCGGCACCAGGGCGGCCTTGTTGGTCTGCATCATCGGCTCCAGGCCGAGCCGTCCGGCTTCCTCGCGGGGCAGCACGTACCCGGCTTTCATCTGGTCCTGCCACCAGGTGATGGCCTCGGCCAGGCGCGGGTCGTCCAGCTTGTAGTCGGTGCCGAACGGGTTCTTGTCCAGGTACTGGAAGCCCATGGACAGCGGCATCCAGGACCACTGGGTCTGGCCGACGACCCCGCCGCCCTGCTCCAGGCCCCAGCCGTAGGTGGCGACCTTCGTCTTGTCGAACCCGGCCTCGTCGCCGCGCTTGCCGTTGGCGTCCACGGTGAGCTTCTTGATCAGCTCGCCGAAGGTGCCGCCGTCGGCCGGGTTCCAGGTGAGGTCCTTGAGGGTGGCCGGGTCGATCTTGGCGTCCTCGACGTCCTTGACGTTGTAGACGAGCGCGATGGTGTCCCAGTCCTGCGGCAGGCCGTACCGTTTGCCGTCGCGGACCCAGAGCGAGGCCAGGTCGCCGGTGTAGCGGGTCAGGTCCACCTTGTCCCGGTCCACGAAGGGCTGGATGTCCAGGAGCTGGTTGTTGGCGGCCAGCTCGGGATAGTACGCGACATGGTTGGTGATCACGTCGGGCGCGGTGCCGGACACCAGCGAGGTGGTGATGCCGTTCCAGTAGTCCTCCCAGCCCTGCTGGGTGATCTTGACCTGGATGCCGGACGTGGCGGTGAACGCGTCGGCGCACTCCTGGTAGGCCGGCAGCTGGTTGGGGTCCCAGAGGCTGTAGGTGAGGGTGACCTTCTCCGCCGCCTCGGGGGTCTCGGTCTCGGCGGAGGTGCCGCAGGCGGCCATCGCGACCGCGAGAGCCAGGAGGGCGATCGGCTTTCTAATCATGGTTCTGCCTTTGCTGGGGATTGTCGGCTCCCGGCACCGCGCGCGGCGCCGGTTTGTGGGGGGTGCTACTTGATGCCGGTGAACCCGATCGAGTTCACGAGTCTGCGTCCGAACACGATGAGCAGCAGGAGGACCGGGATCACCTGGAGCGTGGCCGCGGCCATCAGCCCGGCCCAGTCCGGTGAGGAGGTCGGCGAGGACTGGGCGAACACGCCCAGCGCGACGTTGAGCAGCCGCACCCCCTCGTCCTTGCCGACCAGTTGCGGCCACAGGTACTCGTTCCAGGCGAACACCGCCGTGATCACCGCCAGCGTGCTCAGCGGGGCGGTGCTCATCGGCAGGATGATGCGCCAGAACACGGTGAACTTCCCGGCGCCGTCGATGGTCGCGGCGGCCTCGATCTCGGGCGGGATGCCGAGGAAGAACTGGCGCAGGAAGAAGATCGCGAACGGGGTCATCAGCAGGTACGGCGCGAGCAGCCCCGGGAACGTGTCCAGCCAGCCGAGGTCGCGCACGAGGGCGAAGTTGGGCAGCACCGTGAAGATCGGCGGCACCATCAGCCCGGCCAGGAACACGGCGAACAGGGTGTCCCTGCCGCGGAACCGCAACCGGGCGAAGGCGTACGCCGCGGTCGCGCTGAACCCGACCTGCCCGATCACGATCATGACGGTGAAGACCACCGAATTGCGCAGGTAGAGCCAGAAGTCCACCTCGGCCCCGCTGCCGCCGGCCGCGATCGACTCCTCGGGCGTCGCGTGGCCGAGCACCCGGGAGAAGTTGACCAGCGTGGGGTCGGCCGGGATCAGCGAGTAGTCGCCGTTGAAGATCTCCCGGTTGCCGGTGAACGCGGTCCGCAGCATCCAGACGAACGGGTAGAGCGTGACCAGCAGCAGCACGGCCAGCGCCACCCAGGCGAGGATCCTGCCTGGCCCGGTACGGCGGCGCGGCCTGCGCCGGGAGATGGGGGAGGTTGCCATGGCCGTCCTCACCGGAGGTCCGAGCTGGAAGCGCGGAGCAGACGCATCTGGGTGGCGGACAGCGCGATGAGGAGCACGAACAGCGTCGCCGCCATCGCCGCCGCGTAGCCCATATGGAACTCGTTGAATGCCTTTTGGTAGATGTAGTAGTAGATGACCCTGGTGGCGTCGGCCGGGCCGCCCTTGGTGGTCACCGCGACGGTGTCGAAGATCTGGAACGAGCCGATGATCGACACCACCAGGACCAGCACGGTCACGGGCCGCAGCAGCGGAAGCGTGACCCGGCGGAACATCGTCCACTCCCCCGCGCCGTCCACAGCCGCCGCCTCGTACAGGTTGCGCGGGATCATCTGCATGCCGGCGAAGAACAGCAGCGCCGTGTAGCCCATGTTGCGCCAGGTGTTCACCAGCGCGATCGTCGCGATGGCCTGGTCGGAGTCGCCGTAGAAGGCCTGTGGCTCGAAGCCGAGCACGTCCAGGATGTGGTTCACGAAGCCCACGTTGTGGTCGAGCATGAACAGCGTCACGATCGCCACCGTGACGTTCGGCACCAGCCACGGCACCACGATCGCCGCGCGTACCAGCACGGAACGGGTGAGGCGGTCCATCAGCACCGCGATGGCGAGCGCGAGCACGGTCTGCGAGCCGATGTTGATCACCACGTACTCGGCGGTGATGCGCAGCGCGTTCCAGAACTTGTCGTCGGCGAGCATGTCGCGGTAGTTGTCCAGGCCGACGAAGCGCGGCTCGGAGAGCAGGTTCCAGTCGGTGAGGCTGATCCAGAAGCCGCGGACCGTCGGGGCCAGGTAGAACACCGTGAACCCGATCAGTGCCGGCAGCAGGAACAGCCAGGCCACCACGGGGTCACCGGCCGTCCTGCGGCGACCGCGCGCGGGGGCGATCTTCGGCGGGCTGGATCTGCCGACGGTCAGCGTCACGGGCCCACCACCTCGACGCGCAGGCCGCGCTCGCGCAGCGCGGCGAGCACGCGCGGGTCCGCGGACGGGCCGGTGATCAGCAGGTCCACCTCGCTGATCGGCGCGACGGCGGCGAGCTGGATCTGGCCGATCTTGGAGCCGTCGGCTACCACGACGCGTTGCGCCGCGGCCCGCAGCATGCGCTGTTTCATCTCTGCCTCGGGAAGGTTGATGTTGGTGATGCCCGCCTCCGGGTGCACCCCGTTGCAGCCGAGGAAGACCGTGCAGGTGTTGATGCGGTCGAAGATGTGGTGGGCCAGCGGATCCACCAGCGAGTGCTGGCGTCGCCGCAGCGTGCCGCCGGTGAGCACCACGGTGAGGCGCGGGATCGCGCCCTCCAGCTCCAGCGCGATGTTGAGCCCGTTGGTGAACACCACGACCTCGGCCAGCTCGGTGCGGGCGGCCAGAGCCCGGGCGATGAACGTGGTGGTCGTGCCCACGTCCAGGGTGATGCTCTCACCGTCGTTGACCAGGGCGGCGGCGGCCTCCCCGATCAGCGCCTTCTCGATCGCGGACGTGCTGAGCGCCTCCTCGAACGACGGCTCCTCGCGCAACCGCTTGCCGACCGCCATCGCCCCGCCGCGCACCCGGCGGAGCATGTTGCGCCCTTCCAGGGCGTCGAGGTCGGCGCGGGCCGTCACGTCGGAGATGCCGAAGGCCGTGCTGAGGTCGGCGACCCGCACGAACTCCTGCTCCAGCACCATCGCGAGGATCCGCTCCCGCCGAACCTCGGCGGGGACCTGCTCGAACACGTTCGACATGGGAGCCATCTTCGAAATATTTCAAATACTTGTCAATGGGAAAGTGCGGAGTTGCCATTACGAAGGAGTAACAGGAGGTGGGTGCGTAAATCGTGCTTCCGATGTGAAGGCAGGCTGCCGCAGGGCCACGTCGCTGTGGCCCTGCGGCGGTTTGTACGGCTACTCGAAGCGGATCTCGTCGATGGTGACGGTGGAGTTGCCGCCGAACCAGAAGCCCATGGAGAGCTGGCCGGGGCCTTGGCGGTTGATGCCGTTGGCGGCCATGGGGATCTTGATGTCCTGGTAGGAGGTGGTGATCGTGGGGTGTCCGCCGCCGTCCAGGGTGTAGTCGGCGAACAGCTTGGTCGCGCCACCCAGGCCGAGGTTGAAGTGGCTCTGCTCGCCGCCGGAAGCGCCCTTGACCCGGACCACCAGGTAGGTCTTAGAGGTCAGTTCGACCCCGACGTCACTGCCGAACCAGCCGCAGTTGTTGTAGCGCAACTGCAACGCACCTGACGTGACCGTCCCGGAACCGCCACCGTCCAGGAAACAGTTCGCGCCCGTCCATTTGCCCAGGTCATTGAGGTACGCCGACGGATAGACCGGCGAACCATCGAAATTGTCCAACACCAGACCGTTGGGCGGCGGACTCGGGCTTGGGCTCGGGCTCGGGCTCGGGCTCGGGCTCGGAGAAGGGCTAGGGGAAGGACTCGGTGAAGGGCTGGGCGAAGGGCTCGGGCAGGTTGGTGCGCACGGTCCCACCGTGAGGTTGCCTGCCAGCACGTTGTAGCCCTTGGTGGCGTTCCAGGTGCCGGAGTTGGCGAGCCGGATGGCGTACTCCGGCCGGGATCGCAGGTTCGTGGCCTGGTCGGGCAGCCACAATGCCAGCGCGTACGTGCCTGGAGCCACGTTCGACGGCACGGTCACGGTCTGCGCCGGGACGGAGTGATCGCCGGGTGTCCACGCTCGCGGGTCCAGCGCGGGAAGCGGCAGGTCATAGCGGTGGGTGCCGTCGTCGAGCACCAGGAACGCCGGCCGCCGCTTGACCGGCCCGGACCAGCCGTCGTTGCTGAGGTTCGCCGAGAAGGTGAGCTGCCCACCGGGCTGTACGGAGTCGGAGAAGCTCGCACTCACCAGGCGCAGCCGGTAGCCGAGCTTGCGCTCGATCCGGGTGAACGCGGTCTCGGCCGGGTCGTTGCCGGCGGCGGCCAGCTGGGTGGCCTTCCACTTGTCGGTGTTGACCGCGGCGTAGTCCTCGTTGATCTCGGTGAAGTTCAGCTTGGCCATCTCCGCCTGCACGTTGACGCCCGCGGCGTCGTTGTAGCCGTCGGAGTTGCAGGTCTCGCCGCCCATGATCGTGTTGTGGCCGGTGGAGGTCTGCCGGTCATACATCCACTGCTTCTTCTGCTCGATGAAGAACCAGCCCATCCACGAGTTGTTGTCGTAGGTGCCCATGTCGTTGTAGTCGGACAGGAAGCAGTCGTTGTGGAAGCCGATCCTGTCCTTCTGCGCCTGGGTGAGCGCGCAGCCCTCCGGTACGACGCACGAGGTCGGGTCCACGATCTCCTTGATGAAGATCGGGTAGCGCATGGCCAGCGGGATCGTGTCCGGCGTGGTCTCCAGGATCTTCTTGATCACGCGGTATCGGGTCGCCGCGTGGTCCTGGTTGAACGGGTCGGCGTAGTTCCCGGTGTGCCATTCGCCCCAGGCGCCGAGATAGCCGGCTTCCAGGTGCATGACGACGTCGGCGTTGGCCGTCAGCACCGCGCCGATCTGGCCGATGTGGCGGAGGATCTTGGCCTCGGTGACGTCCGACCAGCCGTCCCAGACGTACGTGGGACGAAAGACGATCTTCATACCGGCGGCGCGGATCGCGTCGAGACCGGAGTCCAGGTTGTCCAGCAGGGCCTGCGGCAGGTCGTCGGCGGTCTTGAAATTGTCCAGGTGCAGGTAGCTGTGGATCAGGGTGTTGCCGTTGGCCTTGGCCCGGGCGAAGGTGCGGTCCAGCAGGTCGGGGTTGAAGCCGGGCACGCTGGCGCCGCTGTTCGCCCAGTCGTTCACGGCTGGGTCGTTGATGATCTCGTATCGGCTGTGGAAGCCGCGTTCGGGATTGGCGATGACGGTGGCGAAGTCGGCCGTGTAGGTGCGGGTTTGCGCGTCCGCGACCCCGCCGACGGCGACGGCGAGGCTGACGAGCAGGGAGAACGCCACGAAGGCGCTTACCCGGCCGCTGCGGGATAAGAGCATGCGGATCTCCATGAGGGTTACTCGAAGCGGATCTCGTCGATGCTGATGGTGGAGTTGCCGCCGAACCAGAAGCCCATGGCGAGCTGGCTGGGACTGTTGCGATTGATGCCGTTGGCGGCCATCGGGATCCTGATGTCCTGGTAAGAGGTGGTGATCGTGGGGTGTCCGCCACCGTCCAGGGTGTAGTCGGCGAACAGCTTGGTTGCGCCACCTAGGCCGAGGTTGAAGTGGCTCTGCTCGCCGCCGGAAGCGCCCTTGACCCGGACCACCAAATAGGTCTTGGAGGTCAGGTCGACCCCGACGTCACTGCCGAACCAGCCGCAGTTGTTGTAGCGCAACTGCAACGCACCCGAGGTGACCGTCCCGGAACCGCCACCGTCCAGGAAACAGTTCGCGCCCGTCCATTTGCCCAGGTCATTGAGGTACGCCGACGGATAGACCGGCGAACCATCGAAATTGTCCAGCACCAGACCGTTGGGCGGCGGACTCGGACTCGGACTCGGGGAGGGACTCGGGGAAGGACTGGGCGAAGGGCTGGGGTCGACAGTGCCTGAGGTGGAGATCGGGCCCAGGTTGACCCATCCGTCGGTGCTCTGGTTGGTGTTGGCGAACGACAGCGGGTAAGGCGTCCGGTGCTGGTCGATCACCCAGTCGGAGAGCCTGGACGCCGCCGGACGGGCGCGCAACACGGCCGGAGTGACCGCTTCAAGCGGATTCCGTACCTTCAGAACCAGGCTGTAGTTACCCGCTGGAACCCCCGAGGTGCTGAGGTTGGCACTGAAGTTCACCGGCCGCCCGAAGTCGATCCGGGTGGGGTTACCGGAAAGGTTCCAGTCAGGAAAAGTCCGGATCTGGAGCGGCTGGACCGTCCGCAGGTCCCAGTCGGTGTCCCAGGTCTTCACCACGGCGCCGGCGCTGTTCTTCAACCCGACGACGACAGTCCACGGGTAGTAGAACGGGGCCACGCCGTCGTTCTGCATCGTCACGCCGACCTTGAACGTGCCGCCCGCGGAGCCGTTGAAGTTGGCCTGCGGAATGTGCAGGTTGTAGCCCATCTTCCGTACCCCGGCCGCGACCTTCGGATCGGTGGCGCTGTAGCCGCCCGCCCCCGTCTGGTTGATCATCCAGCTGATGTGGGTGAGTTCGGTGGCCGCCAGCACGTCATCGACCTGCCCGCTACCGCCCGGCCAGTTCGCGTACAGAGATCCCTGGATCTCCGGCCGGGCCTCGCCGCCGATCGACTGGGTGGTCCACCGGTTCTCCAGGTTCCTGTTCAGCAGCAGCTGGGTGAACGCGTCTTCCCAGCCGCCCATCGACTGCGGCAACGTCATGCTCTTCAGCTGCCCGTTCCGCCACTCCCGGTACGGCCAGGAGTCGTCGTGGAACCCGATGCCCGGCGAGTCCGCCCCGGCCAGCGGATAGCGCACCTCCAGCTGGATGTTGTCGAAAGCCGCGTCGAAGGCGTGGATGAGCGTGCTGATCGTGGCGTCCGTGGGCATCAGGTCCGGATAGCCGTCCGCGGCATCCCGGTCGTACGGCCAGGTGTGCCACTCGCCCCACAGCCCGACCAGGCCCAGCGACATGAAGCCGACCCGCGGATCGGCGGTGCCGCCGGGACCGGCGTGGTCATACCGGGCGGCGAAGGCGTTGATGAAGCTCGTGAAGGCCGCGATCACGTCGGGGTCGTCGTAGTCCGGGCTGACCGTGCCCCACGCGCCGTTGGTGCGCAGCGCCATCTTGCCGTTGAGGCAGGGCGGGATGCCGTTGCCGGGATGCGAGGCGGTGCCGCCGGGATACTCCACGTAGAACCGGAAGGCCAGCTGGCGGCCCCACACGGCGGCCTCGTCCAGCGCCTTCTCGAAGACGCTCCAGTCGAACGTCGAGCAGTTGGCCGGGTCCTTCATCACCTCGTTGAGCGCGAAGTAGCTCCACATCACGCCGCCGGGATACTTGCTGGTGTAGTTGTCGCCGGGGAACAGGTAGGGCGCGAAGCCCTTGAGCGGCTGGCCGACCGGCGCGTCCGCGTACGCATAGGTGTGCGTGGTGAGGCCGGTGTCCGGCCCTGGCCCGGCGGGCGGCCGGGATGGAGGCCCCGCGACGGCCGTCGCCGGGGTCGCGGCGGCGAGCACCGCTGTCAGCGTGAGCAGGATTGTCGAGAGTCTGCGTCTCATGGATCCCTCCGGGAGAGAGAGGCACAGGCGTGGGGGCGCCCGGCGAACCACATGAGATCAGAACACTTGCCCTATCACAAGAGTTCACCTTGCGATAAAGCAATCATGTTACAAGTTTGCTCCTCATAACGGGACACCAAGGGATACTTCTCCCTTCGATATCGCAGCGCCACATCTTGCGTTTACTTACGTTCTTCTGTTTTCATGCGCTCGACACCTCTATCCCCCAGGAGACGGTCGAATGACCCGAGCCATCAGGGCCGTGCTCGCCGTGGCACTCGCCCTCATCGCGGTGCCCGCCGCCCCCGCGTCCGCCACCTCCCCGTGGACGCCACTCCCCTACCAGCAGGCACCCGCCGACAACCCCCTCAAGGGCTTCATGCCGTACGCCGGGAGCTACCAGACCTTCCCGCACAGCATGGAATGGTTCTACCTGCCCCTGCGCGACGTCATGACCGGCCCCGCCACCTTCGACTGGGCTCCCCTGGAACGCCGGCTCAACACGATCGCCCGGCGCGGCCACCACGCGGCGTTCCGCTTCTACCTCGACTATCCCGCCAAGCCCACCGGCATCCCGCAGTTCCTCCTCGACCAGGGCCTCGTCACGCACCCGTACCAGGACCACGGCAACAACGGCGTCAGCCTCGCCCCCGACTACGACGACCCGCGCCTGGCCGCCGCCCTCGACCGCTTCATCGCCGCGCTCGGCCGCCGGTACGACGGCGACACCCGGATCGGCTTCATCCAGCTCGGCCTGATCGGCTTCTGGGGCGAGTGGCACACCTGGCCCTACGACGGCACCACCCGCCCGGAGAACTGGATGGCGTCGGAAGCGACGCAGGCGGCGGTCCTGAACCGGTTCGAGAGCGCGTTCAAGCGAACCCGCCTGCTGGTCCGCTACCCGTCCGCCCTCAACAAGGACCTGCACCTCGGCTACCACGACGACTCGATGGCCTTCGAAACCCTCCCGCCAACCCCGTGGCACTTCATCCAGCGACTGATCGACAACGGCGTCACCGAGAAATGGCGCTCCGAGCCCATCGGCGGCGAACTCCGCCCCGAGGTCCAGCCCTGCATCTTCGACGCACCCGTGAGCTGCGCGCAGTACGAGGACTACGCCGAATCGGTGTCCCGCTCGCACGCCTCCTTCCTGCTGAACCAGACCCCGTTCGAGGGCCCCGGCCTCACCGGCGACGAATGGTTCCGCGCCGTCTCCGGGGCCAGATCCCTCGGCTACGAACTCACCGTCACCGAAGCCGCCCTCCCCACCGGCCCGGCCCGAGGCCACGCCAAGATCAGCGTACGCATCGCCAATCGCGGCATCGCCCCCTTCTACTACGACTGGGACATCGAACTGACCGCCATCGACACCACCGGCCGCATCGCCAGGCGCTGGCCGGTCCCGTGGTCGATCACCGGCATCCAGCCCGGCGCGACCCCCACCGAACTGACCACCCAACTGAACCTGCACGCCCTCGCCAAGGGCGACTACCAGCTCACCATGCGCGTCGCCAACCCCCTCCCCGGCGGCAACGACCTGCGCTTCGCCAACACCACCCAGGACGTGCACTCCGGCCTGCTCACCCTCGGCAACCTCACGGTCGGCTGACCCAAAGCCCAGGCCATGCCCCCTGTCAGGAGACGGGGGCCAGGAGGAGAATCTCGTTGGGCGGGCGGGGGTCCTGGTCTTCGGCGAGGACGATCAGGGTGCCCAGGACTCTGGCCAGGCGTTCGGCCGGTTTCTGTTCTCCTGGCAGGGTGCGCAGGATGGCGAGGCCAGCCAGCAGGGCGGTGCCGGCCGAGATGAGAACGCCCCGGTTGAGGGGCACGCTGCGATTCAGGAGCGGATCGATCAGGCGCTGGGCGTTCTCGATCAATAACGCGAGATGCGGATCGGCGCGGCACTGAGGGCTCAGCCGCTCCAGTGTGTCGCGTAGCTCGCTGGCGGGGTCCTCGGCGGCGCGCGCCATGGCGGGGAAGGACGAGCACAGCAGGTCGGTGAGAGAATCGGCGAAGGATTTCCCGGAACGGCGGGTGCAGGCCCACCGCCGGAGAACGCCGCAGGCGACGGTCATCGCCAGGTGCTTCCGTCCCGATCTGAACTGCTGGCTGGGGCCGAATGCCCGGGCGATCGCGCGCGCATAGGCGCGATCGGGCTTCAGCCCGAGCGACAGATCCAGGAACAGGTCGGGATCGGCGTCGAGCGCGGGACCTTCGTCCAGGACGTACTCCTGTTCGAGGATGCGGTCCAGGATGCGATCGAGGGCGAGCACCCGGTCGGGGCCGATCGCCCGGTGCAGGGTGCGGTCCAGGGCGAGGTCGAGGGCGTGATCGAGGTCGAAGGTGCGATCGAGAGCGAGGAGGAGAGCTAGGTCAAGGTCTCGGGAAAGATCTTGGGCGAGCGCCCGGGCGAGGCCGAGCACCCGCTCGCGACTCTGCTCCTGGTCGAAGGCGCCGGCCAGGTCGCGGGCGGGCGCACGGTCGAGCTTGAGCGCGCCGATTCGTGCGTGGATGCGGAAGTAGTCGGAGTTGAGCGTCCGATCAGAGCTGCGGGAAAGATTCTCGACGATGTCGATGGCGAGGAGAAACTGCCGGAGCGGCGTGTGCGGGTGCTCGGTGAGAAGGATGTGCGTGTAGGTGAGCGATCGGCGCAGATCCGCAAGGGTCACCCCGGTTTGGATGATCCGGATGAATAGATGGCCGTGATCGAGAATTGCGCCGGGGAACCGGGTGAGCTGCTCCATCGTGGGGGCGTACGGCCAGGTGACGGACTCCGGCTGGTGAAGTCGGAGAGCCCTCTTGTCCTTTATCCACAGGGTGTGGATGGTGGCTGAGGGGATCAGCTTGATGTTGGTGTGGGTGACCTCGGCTGGGACGAGCAGACGATAGCTCGTGCCGTCGTCGAAAAGACCGTTGAGCCAGCTCACGAACCGGCGCGCGTCGTCAGCCAGCACCCCGACGGCGAAGCCCGGGGCGGTCTGGGTGGGCGGATGCCACCCATGCGTCCGCTCATGCTGGGCGAACCGATCCCAAAGCTCGCGCGTGACGGGGTTGGCGCACACCGCGGTCGTGTCGTCGAGCCAGATGACCTCGCGAAGCGTCCGGGCGGCGATGACGGCGGCGACCAGCCTCTGGTGATCGGGCCGGGAGTCCTCGCCCGTGAGGATCTGGTTGAGCCGGGCTCGGGTGGCCGGCTGGATCTGGCGCGGGTTGTTGCCCGCGCAGTCGAAGGCGAGCGTCAGCGCGCGGATGGTGCCCGTGGCCAGGCAGGTCTCGATGAGGACGGTGGCGTCCGCGTCCGCCGCCCAGAGCAGCGTGGTCTCCCGCCACCACGGGTTGTCCACGTTGTCGACGAGCAGGGCCTGGCGGTCGGGCTGCTCCCTGATGAGCGCGGCGGCCAGGAATTCCTGCAGGGTGAGATGGGCGAAGGCGTACACGCCGCGTTCGCGCTCGACGAGCACGCCGGTCTTGCAGATTTCGGCCAGGAACAGGTCGGGAGAGACAGCCCCCTCCTCGCAGACGGCTTTCAGCGGTTCCCGGATCGCCGATCGGGCTTCGTCGGCGGCGATGCTCTGCACGTGCGCGCCCATCATGTGAAGCGCGAGATATTCGATGACGATGGCCTTGCGTGGACCGTCCAGGCCGGTGAGGTCGGTCAGGTTCCTGACCTCCAGGCGGCGGTGCAGGAGCGAGTCGCACATCTCGGCGTAGAGGGTGGCCCGGGTTCCGGGCAGCGCGCCCCGGTAGTAGTGCACGTTCGCGATCATGGTGAGCAGGAGCGGGTTCGCGGCCAGGTCGCAGAGGGCGGGCTGGCGACGCAGCCGAGTGAGGAGATCCTCGGCCTTCTCCTCCGACATCCGCCTGATGTCCTCGGCCGACTCCGGGGAATGGCCGGCCTCGGGGTCGTGGCGGGCGCGATGCTCGACCGCGTGGTACCAGCGGTGCAGGAACTGCGAGATCTGGTCGGCGGTGAACCGCTGGACCTGGAGGACCTCCGCGCTCGGGAGCGGATTGGACAGGTAGCCGTACGGGCGTGAGGTGATGACGAACGTGCTCTTGGGATAGCGGGCGATCTGTTTGCTCACCCAGAAGACGAGGCGCTTGCGGTGGTCCTCGTCGGCGATTTCATCCAGCCCGTCGAAAAGGACCACGCAATTGCGCCGGTCGAGCTGGCGGGCGAGCCACCAGGCCGGGATCATCTTGTGCAGCCAGCTCGCCGCCACCGCGATATCCGGCAGGTCGGCGGGCTCCTCGCTCAGCAGTTCCTTCGTGTGATCGCGCAGGTAGAGCAGGACGGGCAGTTGTGTACGCCATCCCCATCGGCTTTGGCACATCGCCATCGCCTCATGCCGGAGCAAGGTGGTCTTTCCCGATCCCGGCCGGCCGATTACCGCGAAGACATGCCCCGGGCCGCCTTGGTCGATGAATTCCCGGAGCGAGGCCCGCCTCAGCCTCCGCGCCTGGTCGCGGGAGACAACCCCCGTGTCGCCGGCGATGTCCTGTTGCGGACGTGGGCACAGGGCCAGATCCACATACACCTGCCGTGATCGCAGCACGTACACGCTGGAGGTGGACACCCCCACCGTCTCCATCCGGGCGACGGACGTCAGCAACTGCCGACGGTAAGCCCGGTGCGGCAGCCAGGGCATCCGCTCCCCCGAAGGGCTGGCCGGCTGGCTGATGACGGCGACCCACATTCCGGTGAGCGTGCACGCGAATGCCAGGTACGCCCAGGTCCAGCTCAGCTGCCCGTCGTTGAGGACCTGATTGGCCGCGACGTTGCCCGTCATCGTCAGCCCGGCGACCGCCATCATCACCATGGCCAATTGCAAACGCCGCACGTGCACTCCCCGCCGAACCCGCCAGGAACCTCGGAATCAAACGGCTAACACTCAACACGGCTATCCCCCGGACGGCGTCATATTCGCCAATCTGTAACTGATCGGCCAGCGCTTTTGTCAATGTGTAGGGCTCGGATTGATTACTCTCCGTGCACCACGACCGCGCGCTGCCTGAAATTTCTGAGTAACGAACTACTCAGGCTGATCGCGCCGCTGCGGCGGAGCGTTTGAGGCATGAGGAAAACAGCCGCGGTGCTGACCGTGCTCCTTTTGCTGCTCTCCACGGGCTGCGTGGCCCTCGCGAAAAGCGTCGAGATCGTCGCCATCGCGGTCGAGACCATCGGTGAGGACCCGTTCTTCGACCTGCCGATCCCCGAGAAGCCCGTCACGCCAGGACCCAACGGCGGGCTTCGTCCTGGCGACACCCCCGGCCTGTACGGCGGCTCGCTACGCAAACGAACCTGCGACAAGGCCCTGCTGACGAGATTCCTGACCGACCCCAAGAATCTCGCGAAGGCGACCGCCTGGGCCGCCGTGCGGAAGATCCCCGTCAAGGGCATCCGTGACTACATCAAGAAGCTGACCCCGGTGATCCTGCGGAACGACACCCTCGTGCGTAACCACGGCTTCGCCGACGGGGTGAGTACGGCGGTCGATGCCCTGCTCCAGGCGGGCATCGGCGTGCTGGCCGACGACCAGGGCCAGCCGGTCGTGAAGTGCAACTGCGGCAACCCGCTGGCCGAGCCCCAGGCGACCCTGGACGACGTCCAGCCGGACATCATCGTCCAGCCCGTGTGGCGCCTGCGGTTCGACAAGCGCAAGGCGACCCGGGTCAAGCCGCCGAAGCGGCGGATCCGCGCGTTCTCCCTGCTGAACGTGGACACGGGCAAGGGTATCCGCCGCCCGGTGGGCAGCGATGGCCGCGACGACAAGGCGCTGGCCTCGGCCGAGCCCGCCATCCTGGGCAGGTGGCAGTCCGGCGAGCCCGCCTCGGTCGTCGAGGTGACGGCCACCGGCGAGCAGGCCTACGCGGGCACGCTCGCCGACGATCTGACCGTCACCGACGACTGCACGGTCAGCGCGGGCACCCGGACCTGGACGGTCGAGGGCCGCGATCCCGACTACACCGGTTCGCTGTATTTCATCGATCTGGGCACGTGCGAGCCGCAGAATCCCGTACCGGCGCGATGGCGGGTGATCGATCGGAACAGGATCACGATGTGCGCGACGGTTCTCAGCCAGGAGCAGTGCGTCGAGCTCACCCGAGCATGATCAACCGAACCGGTGAAGGGCGGGGACGGCCCATAGGGGCATCCCCGCCAGGGTCGAGCCGTCGGCTGACGGTCAGGCCTACTCGCGGACACGCCTTGTGCCACACCTTCGGCCCGACAGTCAGACCTGCCTCAGGCCATCTCAGGCAGGTTCGCGGACACGCCTCGTCGCGTCCTTTGCCCCGGCGTCAGGCAGTTTTGCGGACACGCCGAGTGCTGGCCTTCGCTCTGGCGGTCGGTCTGGCGGTCGGCCGGGCCGGCGTCTTTGCCGGTGGTGCCTGCTTCGCGGCCGGCTTGGCCATCTTCGCGCCGCCTGCGGCGCGGGACGCGATCATGGTTCCTACCCCGATCGCGGCCGCGATCGGCCACTCGACCGCGCCGAGGACGGCGAGCACGCCGAGGCCGCCGTAGTAGACCAGCTGCTCCGGCGGCGGCATCGCCGACCTTGTGGTCCGCATCGCGCGCGCGGCCCACGAGGTGTCCATGTGCGGGACGTGCATGTGCGGCCGGTGCACCTGGAGGCTGACCATCGGCAGGTTGAGCTCCAGCAGCTCTTCGTCCGGCCCTCCCTTCGCCATCGAAGCCTTCTCGACGGTGCCCTTCATGGACGGGTTCTTGGTCTCGGTGACAGTCATAGCCCCCTCTTCCCCCATCGATTGCGACACTCTGCGATCGTTCCCGCGTGGACCCGGAAGAGCATGATCAACGTTCACTTTTGATGCCGTATATGCCGAAATATCGGGGTCCAATGACCCTGGGCCAGCACAGACGCCGCCACACCACCCCGAACCAAGAGGTCATCGGATGTTCACCTCACGTACAGACGTATGAAGATTATGTCCTCTTTTTTGGTGAACTGTGGTAGAAAATGTCACGTCGTCTATGAGAGGTACCCAATGCCCAGTTTCCTTGGTTCGTTGTTCGCCAAGGCGGCGGTCATCGCGCTTGAGGCGCTCGTCGCCCACCTGGTCCAGGTTCTGATCCAGGCCGCCGTGCGGCAGCTCGCCTTGAAGTGCGGCCCCGCGGCCGCCTGAAAGCCCTCTGTCCGCTTCAAGGGCATGGGTGACAAGTGTCATCATTGTGCTAACCAGCCGGGTAGAGCACCTGGCGGGCCTTTCGTATGACTTAGCATCAGAGATCCTTCCCCCGGAACGAGCTGTTTTGGGGGATCGTGGCATGTTCGGGCAGACATTGACGTTGGCCATCGCGATGGTGCGATGCCTGCCGGTTCCCGAGCTGGTCCGTGGCGAAGCGGGCAAGCTCGGCACGATGGTGGATTCCCTGACCGTCCCGGGCCGCCGACGCAGGCGTCGCAACGGTCCTGCCGAACCCAGTGGCCTGTGCGTCGAGGTGCGGGGATTGCACCTGCCCGGCACGGAGCCCGCGGCCGAAGCACTCGAACGGCGCCTCAAGGCGGCCCACGGAGTGACCCGGACCGAGATCAACCGAGCCCTGGGCTACGTCTTCCTGGCGGGTGAGGCGCTCGACGAGGACAACCTGATCGCCCTGATCGAAGAGGTGGAGCGCGAGCACGACCTCGACAGCGCGCCGTACGCGGGCGGGATGACCCTTCCGGACGTTCCCGCGGCCCTGCTCGGATTCGGCGTACGGCTGGCCGGTCTTGGCGTCTCGGTGGCCGGCCGCCTGGCGGGCGCCCGCGGGCTGCCCCCGGCCGTGCCGCTCCTGATCGCCCTGGCCGACTCCTACCCGTGGCTGCGGACCGTGATGACCAGGCAGTTCGGGGAGCAGCCCACCGACGCCCTGTTCGGGATCTCGACCACGCTCGCCAACGTGCTGTCGTTCCGCCCCGTCGGCCAGCTGATCGACACCGCCGGCGCCGGCCTGCTGCTGGCCGAGTCCCGCGCCCACCACCACGCCTGGAGGCGGGCCGCGTCCAACGCGGTCTCGCACCGCTCCGAGCCGCGCGTGCGGCTCGACCGCCCGGTCCCGCTGCCGCCGGGCCCGATCGAGAGCTACAGCAACCGGGCCGTCCCCGTCGCCTTCGGGGCGTACGGCCTGACGGCCATCCTGAGCCGCGTTCCCGGGCGTGACCTGGCCTTCCTGGCGGCGGCCGCGCCGAAGGCCGCGCGGCTGGGCCGGGAGGGCTTCGGCGCCGAGCTCGGCCGGGGCCTGGCCGAGCGCGACGTGCTGGTGCTCGACCACCGGGCGCTGCGCCGCCTGGACCGGATCGACACCGTGGTCGTCGACGCCGACGTGCTGCTGACCGGGAACTGGTCGGTCCACCGCGTGTCCGAGCTCGGCCCTGACGACGATCCCGCGGAGGTGCACGCGGTCATCCACGAACTGGTCGATCCGGCCGATCCATGGCAATCGCGCAAGCAGGCGGCCTGGGCCGTCGAGCCGAGCGGTACGCAGGACGACACGCTCACGCTCACCAGGGACGGGCGAATCGTCGCCCAGGTGACCATGATCGCCGAACTGCATCCCCTGGCCAAGGCGGTGATCGAGGCGGCCGGATCGGCGGGGACCGTCCTGCTGGCAGGCGGACCGCGGGACGCGGGGCATCGGCTCGGCGTGACCGGCACCCTCACCGGTGGGCGGCGGCTCGCCGCGGAGGTGCGCGCCCTGCAGACCGACGGGCATGGCGTGGCGGTGGTCTCGGCCGCCGGCCGGGCGGCGCTGGCCGCCGCGGACCTCGGCGTCGGCATCGGCTCGGCGAAGCACAAGCGGTGGACCGCCGATGTGAGCTGCGATATGGCCGGGGCGGTGCTGCTGCTCGGCACGGCCGGCGCGGCCCGGCAGACCAGCCGGCGCAGCGTGCAGCTCGCGTTCGCCGGCTCGTGCTGCGCGGTGCTGCTGGGCCTGGCGACGCCCGGCGCCAACCGCACGTCTTTCGTGACGGTCAACCTGGCGGCGGGAATCGCGCTCGCGACGGGCATGTGGACAGCGCGGCACATGCTCAGGCGCCCCGCGCCGATCCCGCATGACCCCACGCCCTGGCACATCATGCCCGCCGGGGCCGTGCTCGACCGGTTGCGCACGACCGTCGGCGGGCTGCCGGACGGCGAGGCCGAACTCCGCCGGGTCGTCCCCCCTTCCGACGGCCGCCCGCCCGGCTTTTTCAAGGTGTTCTGCGAGGAGCTGGCCAATCCGCTCACGCCGGTCCTGGCGGCCGGGGCGGCGGTCTCGGCCGTGGTGGGCTCGGTGGCGGACGCCGCGCTCATCGGGGGCGTGCTCACGGTGAACGCGCTGATCGGGGGCGTGCAGCGGCAGGGCGCCGACCGCGCGCTGCACAGCCTGCTGACCACCACTGCCGTCCAAGCCCGGCTGCGCCGCGATGGCCACCTGCTGGAGACGGCGGCGGACCGCCTGGTCCCCGGGGACGTGGTCGAGCTGGAGGCGGGCGACTCCGTGCCGGCCGACTGCAGGCTGATCGAGGCCGACAACCTGGAGGTGGACGAGTCCGCTCTCACCGGGGAGTCGCTGCCGGTGCCCAAGACCGCCCGCCCGGTGGCCGCCGAGACCGTGGCCGACCGGCGTTCCATGGCGTACCAGGGGACGATCGTCGCGGCCGGTTCCGGGGTCGGCGTGGTGGTGGCCACCGGGGAGGCGACCGAGGCGGGACGCAGCGCCAGGACGGCCATGGACGGCCGGCCGGCCGGGGGTGTGGAAGCCCGGCTGAACGATCTCACCCGGCGGATCCTGCCGGCGTCGCTCGGCGCCGGGGGCCTGCTGATCGTGCTGGACCTGCTGCGCGGGCGCACGCTCGGCGCGGCGCTGGGGCAGGGGGTGAGCCTGGCGGTCGCCGCCGTGCCGGAAGGGCTGCCGTTCGTCGCCACGGTGGCCGAGCTGGCGTCGGCGAAACGGCTGTCCAAGCGCGGCGTGCTGGTGCGCAATCCCGGCACGATCGAGACGCTGGGCCGGGTGGACGTGCTGTGCTTCGACAAGACCGGCACCCTGACCGAGGGGCGCATCCGGCTGCGCCGGGTCGGCGACGGGCGGGTCGACGAGCCCCTCTCCCGGCTCACTCCGGAGCTACGCCGCGTGCTGGTCACCGCCGTACGCGCCTGCCCGACGCCGGGCGACGCGCTGCCGCACCCGACGGACCGGGCCGTGGTGGACGGCGCGGCCCGCGCCGACGTCGGCATCGGCGCCTGGCGCCTGGTCGACGAGATGCCGTTCGAGCCCGGGCGCGGCTATCACGCCGCCCTCGGCAAGGTGGACGGCGAGCAGCGGCTGAGCGTGAAGGGCGCGCCCGAGATCGTGCTGGAGCGGAGTGCGCGCTGGCTGATCGACGGCGTCGAGGTGCCGCTCGAAGAGAAGGAGCGCGAGGAGGTCTACCAGAATGTGGACCAGCTGGCACGCCAGGGCTACCGGGTGCTCGCGGTCGCCGAGCGGCCCGCCTCCAACCGCCGCGACCTGGACGAGTCGCGCATCGACGGGCTGACCCTGCTCGGGCTGCTCGCACTGGCCGATCCGGTCCGGGCGACCGCCGCCATGGGCGTGGCCCGCCTGCAGCAAGCCGGCGTACGGCACGTCATCGTCACCGGGGATCACCCCAGCACCGCCGAGGCGATCGCCGCCGAGCTCAACGCCCTGAACGGAGGCCGGATCCTCACCGGCGCCGATCTCGACGCCATGACGGATCCGGAACTGGTCGAGGTGCTGCCGGAGGTCGCGGTGTTCGCCCGCACCACCCCCGCCCACAAGGTCCGCATCGTCAAGGCCTTCCGCGACAGCGGCCGGGTGGTCGCGGTCACCGGCGACGGCGCCAACGACGCCCCGGCCATCCGCCTCGCCGACGTGGGCATCGCCCTCGGCGCCGAGGCCACCCAGGCCGCTCGAGGCGCGGCCGACGTGGTGGTCACCGACGACCGCATCGAGACCATCACCGACGCGATCGCCGAAGGCCGCGCCATGTGGACCTCGGTGCGCGACGCCCTGGCCATCCTGCTCGGCGGCAACCTCGGCGAGGTCGCCTACACCGTCGGCGCGGGTGCCCTGGGCGGCGCGGCCGCCCTCAACGCCCGCCAGCTGCTGCTGGTCAACCTGCTCACCGACATGCTCCCCGCGCTGGCGGTGGCGGTACGGCCCCCGGCCGGAACCAGCCCCGAGCAGCTGCTCGCCGAAGGCCCCGAGGCCTCCCTGAGCGAGCCGCTGGGCCGCGACATCACGCTCCGCGCGGGCGTCACCGCCGCGGCCGCCACCGCCGCCGCCATGCTCGACGGCATGATCGGCCCGCGCTGGAACACCAGCACCGTCGCGCTGGTCGCGCTGGTGTCGGCGCAGCTCATGCAGACGATGACGATCAGCCGCGGCGACCGCACCATCCTGGCGGCGGGCGCCCTCTCCCTGGGCGCTCTCGCTCTGATCGTCACCATCCCGGGGGTGAGCACGCTGTTCGGCTGCCGCCCGCTCGGGCCTTGGGGATGGACGATCGCCATCGGCACCGCCGCAGCCGCCACCGCCGTCGGCCTGCGGCTGTCGAAAACCCCGCAGGCCCCGCGGGCCCTGCAGGCCCTGCACGCCGGGTAGCGTCACGGCCTGCTCGGCGAGGGGTTCCGCCGAGCAGGCCAATAGCCTCCTCCTGGGTGATGCCATCGCACCTCGATGGCTCTAGTGGTGGGCGTACTCCGCGCGGCGAAGGAGCATCACGCCGAGCATGAGGGGGAACATCGCGATGTGCGCGACCATCATCAGCGTTCCCCCGTCGATGACATCCAGCCAGAGCAGCGGAAACAAGGGAACGGCGGGGGCGAACATGACGGCGCACATTTCCAGGGTGGGCCGCCAGGCATGCCCACGGAAACGCATCCAGACGGCCATCCCGACGGACATGTTGAAGGCCATCACCAGATAGCCGAGATCGGGGTACTCCATGTGGGAGATGCCGAGCCCGACGGCGGACTGGAGGAATCCCAGCGCGAACATGCCGACGAACATCGCGATGATCATCTCGACATAGTGCAGGGTGAACCGCAGCCACCCGCTGCGCGCTTCGGTCGTTGTCATGGTCCGACTATGCGGCCGGGAGGCTGGCACGCCCAAGAAAGGCGACCAGGCTGGTCCGAAATCTTGGGCATGCGGTCTTTCCGACCTAGAGTCAGACCATGAGCCCGCGGGATTTCGTGGTCGTCGGATACGACGCCGCAGAGCTACTTGACATCGCCTGCGTGGTCTCCACCCTGGAGTGCGCGAACTCGCACGGCGCTGTCCCCTACTACAAGGTCCGCTTCGTCACCCCAGGAGGCCGCCCCATCGACTGCGGCCCGACCGTGACCCTGCACACCAGCGAAACCCTCGAACGCGTCACCGGCCCCATCGACACCCTGCTCGTGTCCGGAGGAATCGGAAGCGAGGACGCCGCCGCCAACCGGCTGTTCCTCGCCCACATCCGCCGACTGGCCCGGGAAAGCCGCCGCGTGGCCTCCGTCTGCACGGGAGCCTGGATCCTGGCCGCCGCCGGCCTCCTCGACGACCGCCGAGCCACCACCCACTGGCGCTGGGCCGACGAAGTCGCCGCACGCCACCCGAACGTCCACGTAGACCCCGACCCCATCTTCATCCGGGACGGAAACGTCTACACCTCGGCCGGCGTCACCAGCGCCCTGGACCTGACCCTCGCCCTCATCGAAGAGGACAACGGCCCCGACGTCGCCAGAACCGTGGCCCGGCAACTAGTGATCTACCTCCAGCGCCCCGGCAACCAGGCCCAGATGAGCATGTTCACCGCCCCGCCACCGCCCTCCGACAGCCTGGTCAAACGCGTGGTCGACCACATCACCGCCCACCCCGACGCCGACCTGACCACCACCGCCCTCGCCGCCAACGCGGGCGTGAGCGAACGCCACCTGACCCGCCTGTTCCTCAAACACCTCGGCCAGACCCCCGGCAAGTTCGTCCGCCGGACCCGCACCGAATCCGCCGCCCACCTCCTCGCCTCCACCACCCTCCCCATGCCCGCCATAGCCACCCGCTCCGGCTTCGGCACCCCCGAAACCCTCCGCCAGGCCTTCATCGACCACTACGGCATCCCACCCTCCCACTACCGCCTCACCCAGTCCCGCACCACAACACCTGGCACACGGTTGCGCGAATGGGCCAAGCACAATCCCCTGCCCGATGACGAGCCCGGCGGTGTCGACGATCTAGTCGAAGAGATCCGGCAACTCTCCGATCACCGAGCCGAGGCGATCCGGCAACTTGTGGAGGAATAAGTGCCGGGTCCTTATGCGGCTGGCGGTGTCTATCTCGTCAGCGACAAGGCAGTTCGCCTGATCCCCGAGGAAGAGCGTCCACGATGAGCGCCGCACTACGGGACTCACCCCAGGTCAGACGGCGCTGCGGCCGCCGTCCACGGCGAGGATGGTGCCCTGGGTGTAGCTGGATGCGTCGGAGGCGAGGTAGGTGATCGCGGCGGCGATCTGTTCGGGGGATGCCACGTAGCCGGCGGGTGCCTGTTCTGCGAGGGCGTCCGGGAGGTCGCCGCTTCGGTCTGCCATGGGAGTGCGTACCGGGCCTGGGGCGACCGCGTTGACACGGACGCCCTTGCGGCCGTACTCGGCGGCCCAGTTTCGGGTGAGTTGGTTGAGTGCGGACTTGCCGGCGCCGTATGCGGCTGAGTCGGCTATGCCGATACTGCCCGATATGCTGGTCACATTCACGATGGCGCCGCCGCCGCGTGCGGCCATCGCTGGGGCGATCTCACTCACCAGGTAGAACGGGGCCTTCACGTCGGTGGCCATGATCGCGTCGAAGGTTTCCTCCGGGAAGTCCTCGGTGGGGCCGAATGCGGCGACTCCGGCGTTGTTCACCAGGATGTCGATGGGGCCGATGGTTTCGGCCGCGCGGTGGGCCAGGTCCTTGGCGCTGGCGGCGTCGTGCAGGTCGGCCGGGATGAAGTCGGCTTCGCCGCCGTGGGCGCGGATGGCGTAGACGACGGCCATCCCGCGTTCCTTGTCCCGTCCCGCGACGGCGACGCGGGCCCCGTTCTCGGCCAGCATCAGCGCGGCGGCCCTGCCGATCCCACTCGTCGCACCCGTCACCAGTGCGTTCTTGCCGGTCATGTCGTATGAAGCCATGATGTCCCCCTTTCCACGCTATTCGGCGATTTCGGGACTGTCCAACGGCCGGCCCATCGCCCGGAGCATGCCCATACCGCCCGTACGGAAAGAGGATGTTCGGTGCGCCTGGATGTCAGGTGAGCAGGGTGTGGGCCAGGCCGATGGCGGCGCCGGCGGCGATGTACCAGGCGCTGTTGAGCCTGGTCTTCCACAGTAGGGCCAGGGTGAGCAGGGCGATGGCCGCCGTCAGCGGGTCGATGATCGCGGTGAGGCCGAGCTGGTAGGAGACCCCGGCCATCAGGGCGAGAGCGGCGGCGTTCACGCCGTCGAGCAGGGCGGAGGTCCACGCCGCCGAGCGCAGCTTGTCGGTGAGCTTGGTCAGCAGGCCGACGAACACGAACGACGGCAGGAAGATGGCGACCGTGGCCAGGAACGCGCCGATCGGTCCGGCGATCACATAGCCGATGAAGGTCGCCGTGGTGAAGACCGGGCCGGGGGTGACCTGCCCGATGGAGACCGCGTCGATGAGCTGCTGCTCGGTGATCCAGCCAAGCCGCTCGACGAAGTCGCCGCGCAGGAAGGCCAGCAGCACGTAGCCGCTGCCGTACAGCACGGCACCGATCTTCAGCATGGTCGTGAACAGCTGGACCAGCTGGCCGGGGTCGCCGAGCGCGAGCAGCGGGGCGGCCAGGATCCCGTGCGCCTGGTTACGCGAGGGCGGGCGCAACATCCGGGCGGCGCCCGCGAGCAGGGCTCCGGCGGCCAGCACGAGCAGTTCGTTGACGCCCAGCAGGTAGGCGGCCAGGGCGGCGACGGCCAGGACGCCGAGCCAGATGTTCTTGATCGCGGTGCGCAGCAGACCGATCAAAGCGTGCGCGATGATCGCGATGACCGCAGGGACAATGCCATACAAGATGCCTTCGACCGCAGGCGTGTGGCCGTAGGTCACGTACGCCCATGCCAGCCCGGTGACCATAAGCGCGGCCGGGAGGATGAAACACACTCCCGCGGCGATGAGGCCACGCCAGCGCGCCCGGTCGAAGCCCAGGTGAATGGCCAGTTCGGTGGAGTTGGGGCCGGGGATCAGGTTGGTGGCGCCCATCAGGTCGACGAAGCGCTGGTCACTGACCCAGCCGCGGCGGCGGACCAGCTCGTCGCGCATCATCGCGGTGTGGGCGACCGGGCCACCGAAGGCGATGGTCCCCAGCTTGAGAAACAGCAACGCCACCTCACGCCACGACGCCTGACCGGGCGGTTCCTGACTCATGTGGGGGTTCTTTCCTTACGAAGGCCGATATCGCCAGACGATATCAACCCCTCCGTGACCGGACGGTGAACGCTGTACGACGATCAGGGCTGCTTGGGGAGGACCTCTCGGGCCAGCTCAGCCAGCGCGGCCCGATCCTCGGCAAGCGCCGCGTGCCCGGCCTCGGTGGCCCGATACACCCGCCGAACGCGACCATCGACCGTGCGCTGCTCGGAAATCAGCAACCCGTCGGCTTCCAGCCGATGCAGGGTCGGATACAACGTCCCCGGGCTGATCGCATACCCATGCCGCCGCAGTTCCTCGGTCATCCAGGCGCCGTGAATCTCCTGCTCGGCCGCATGATGCAGGATGTGCAGCCGAATCGCACCACGCAGAAACTCCCGCATCAGACCAGGGACCCAACCTATGAGGTGACGAATCCGATATCGGCCTCCGATACTACCCGCGACCCTGCCCCGCACGCAGCGTTACCATCGTGGTCTCCGGGACGAAATCGATCGCTAAGTCGACGACCGACATCATCGAAGTGACAGAATCGGCTGAGATCACGAGGCAAAGAGGGAGGTGAACGTGGCGATCAATCGGTTCACGACACCGCTGTACGGCATCGCCGAAGCGGCGGGCTATCTCGCCGTGCCCCCGTCAACCTTCACTACGTGGGCCTTCGGTTATGAACGTCGTCTGCGTGACGGCCGAACCGTCCACGGGACCCCCGTGATCACGGCCGCACGACCGGACCGCCCCCACGAGGCATCCGTGCCCTTCATCGGCCTGGCCGAGGGATATGCGCTGGCCGCGTTCCGACAGGCGGGAGTGCCCCTCCAGCGGATCAGACCCGCGATCGACGCGCTCCAGCGCGAACTGGGCCTGGAGCACGCTCTGGCCAGTCGACGACTCTTCACCGACGGCGCTGAGGTGCTCAACGACTACGCCGAGCACGTCGGCGACGAGTCCGCACGAGAATTGGTCGTCGTCCGCAATAGCCAGCTGGTGTTCTCCGAGATCGTGGCCAGCTACCTACGCCGGGTGGACTTCGCCGCAGACGGATACGCCCAGGTCATCACCTTGCCGCAATACCGGGTCGCCGACGTGCGCGTCGATGCCGATCATGCGTTCGGCCGCCCGCGCTTCGCCCGAGGCGGTGCCAAACTCGAAGACGTCATCGATCTGTTCCAAGCCGGCGAGCCGGTCGACGTCGTGGCCGAGGAGTACGGACTCAGCAGAGACGAGGTCGAGGACGCGCTCCGTGTCGCCACCCGAGCAGCAGCCTAAGTTCTTCGTCGACCGCAGTCTGGGACGAGTAGCTGTCCCAGGACTGCTCCGCGCTGCCGGTTGGGATCTGATCACCCTGGCCGAACACTACGGCGTGCCCGAAGACGAACAGGTCGAGGACACCCGCTGGATCGAGGACAGCGCCAAGCTCGGCTGGGCCGTTCACACCGATCGGCTCGAACGCCTGTATCCCCCGCGCGACCAGATGCCACCCGCTTAGCTCGGCCGCATGATGCAGGATGTGCAGCCGAATCGCACCACGCAGAAACTCCCGCATCAGACCAGCCCCTTCCCCACCCGAGCTCGACCAAAGAGGTGACGAATCCGATATCGGCTTCCGATACTACCTGCGGCCGTGTCCGAGACTCAGCTGTACGCCGCGACGGCGGCGAAGTAGAGGCCCAGGACGGTGAGGGCGGTTCCCACAGCGGTGAGGGTGGCGGTTGCGAGGGTGGCTCCGGTGCGGCGGGTAAGTAGGGCTGCGGCGAATGCGATATGCAGCGATACAGAAACGGCTAGCAGTAGCGCCAAGATCTGAATGGAATTCAACGGTTTCTCCTCGACTCGGCTGTCGAATTGAGACTGCCTGTCCAGGGGTGGTGTCCAGGAGGGGAAAGGGCAGGGTTGGACGGCGCGGGATAGGAAGAGGCTGGCTGCTCGGGGTGTGGAGAGTAGAGAATCGGGGTGGTGTTCTGGGGGTGTATCGGACGGGAGGACGGTGTCACGATGAGTGAGCCGGGCCCGTCGGATTTCGAGACGATGATTCGCTCGCTGGCCGCATTTCGGGGTGAGCGGCTGGAGCGGATGCCGTCCGATCGGGCCTTGGCTCAGGTTGTCGGGGTGAGTCCGAGCACGGTGGGTGATTGGCTTCGGGGGGAGCGGTTTCCGCAGCAGGCCGGTCAGGTGCTCATGCTCGTGCGGGCGATTCAGCAGCAGGCCGTACGAGCCGGTCTCGCTGGTCATGAGCCGGCGCTGTTCGACGAGGCGCGGTGGCGCAGTGCCCTTCAGGGGGAGGCGGATCGGCGTGCGGCGGCGACTCGGGTCGCGGTGCGGGCCGCGCAGGGCCGGGCGGCTGTGGACGATATTCGGCCCGGGCGGTCGCTTCGGGAGTTGTCGGGGGTGGCGCACGCGCTCGAGCTGGAAGTTCATCGGCATATCGGAGATTCCGTAGCAGGGCTTCCGGCTTATCTGGTTCGTGCGCATGATCGGCAGTTGTCGGACGTTGTCGGCAGAGCGGCTGGTGGCGAGAGCGGGATCGCGGTCCTGGTCGGGAGTTCGTCGACGGGGAAGACGCGGGCTTGCTGGGAAAGCCTCGATTTGCTGCGCGAGCAGACTGAGGAATGGCGGTTGTGGCATCCCATTGAGCCGACCCGGCCTGCCGGCGTGCTGCGTGACCTGGCGAATGTCGGGCCGCGAACGGTCATTTGGCTGAACGAGGCGCAGTTCTATCTGGGCGATACCGCGTTGGGGGAACAGGTCGCCGCCGGTCTGCGCGCGTTGCTACGCGACCCGGGCCGGGCTCCGGTGCTGGTGCTGGCCACGCTTTGGCCGTTGCACTGGGACACGCTCAGCCGAACGTCCGATCCTGACCGGCATTCGCAGGCCCGGCAGTTGTTGGACGGTCACGTCATCACTGTGCCTGATTCGTTCGCGCGGGACGCGGTTGACGCGTTGGTCGATCCGGAGCGGCGCAGCCCGATGGACGTGGATCCTCGGGTACGCGAGGCCGCGGCGAACGCGCAGGATGGTCAGATCACCCAATACCTCGCCGGCGTGCCCGTTCTTCTGGATCGATATCGCGCGGCACAAGCGGGGCCCCGTGCGCTTGTGAATGCGGCGATGGACGCCCGTCGGCTTGGTGGCAGTGCGCACCTCTCGTTTGACTGGCTGGCCGAGGCGGCCCACGGCTATTTCACCGACGCACAATGGGAACAGTTGCCGGAGGATTGGCTGGAGCAAGCGTTCGCGTATGTCAGCCAGCCGTGTAACGGTATCGGCGGCATCCTCACCCGAATCAGGCCGCGGCCTTCGCGTCGGGAGAGCGGCTCTGGCACGGGATATCGGCTCGCCGACGCGGTCGAACAGTACGGACGGCGAACCCGGGCCGAGGAGCTTCCGCCTGCGGAGTTCTGGGCCGCCGCCATCGCCCACGCCGATCCGGCGGACATGGTCGAACTGGGAGACGCGGCAGCTGGACGTGGCCTGTACCGCGATGCCGCGCAATTGTGGAAGCACGCCACCGCACACGGCGATCCGACCGCGGCTCTGCGACTTCTAGATCACCTCAATATGACGCATCCGGGCGATCTCAGCGCGACCGGCTGGGTGGTCGGGCAAGTCCGTTGCGACGAGGAACACAGCAGCCTGGAAGACATCACCTTGCTGGTCAGAGAACTTCATCGCATCGGCGCACAGCGGCATTTGCTGGAATTCATCGACCGGGCGGTCACCGAGGTCGATATCGTCGACGGCTTCGCCTGGGCGCGCCTGCTGGAGGCGTTACTCGAAGTCGGAGCCCGGGACCAGCTGGCCGCTTTGGCTGATCACGCCGCTGATCACTTCGACGTCAGCAGTCCCTCGCAAACGGCGGGGCTGCTGCGTGGACTGAGCGAGATCGGCGCGGACCCGCAGGTGGCGCGGCTGGCCGAGCGTGCTGCCGCCCACAGCCCGTTCAAGGGCCCGAACGACCTTTCCAACTTGCTTAAATGTATGGGCGAACTCGGCCTCCGCGACCAGTTGGCCGCGCTCTTCGCCCGCGACCCGGTCAGCCAGGTCTCCTTCGAAAGCGTCTTCGGAATGCCTCCGCTTCTGCTCGCGCTTCGTGAGATCGGGGCGGAAGAACAACTCACGGCGCTCGCTGATCGTTGCGCTGAGCAGATGCCGCTCAAGAACCCTTACGACGTGGCCAAGCTTCTCGAATGCCTGGACACGACGGGTGCGCACCGGCAGATCGGGGAATTGCTGGCCCGGGACCCCGCCCGCGTACTCCCCATCGACCATCCCAGCATCGGTATCCTGCTGTCCGAGCTGCGCCGGATCGGGGCCGATGAGCAGGTCGAAGCATTGCTGGCCCGCAACCCGGTTATCGGGCCCTCTCCGCTGCGGGAGATGTCTTTGCACAACGCGCAGACTGTTGTCCGCCTCCTTGACCAGTTCGTGCGCTTCCGCTCGAAAAATGGCCTGGCCATTCTGCTTGGGCGGGTGCCGGCCGCGCACATTCACCTGAGCGATCCGTTCGGGGTCGCCAGCCTGCTCAACCGAATGAATGCCTGGTCTCTCCGGGATCAGATCCAGGTCCTCCTCGACCGTGACCCGGCCGCACACGTCACGCTGGAATACCCGACCGGGGTGGGCAGACTGCTTGCCGAACTCCGACGCGCTGGTGCCACCGAACAGATCCGCAGGTTGCTGGAGCGCAATCCCGCAGCCAGCGTTTCGCTGAGCAGCGGTCTGCACGTATTTCTGGGGCAGCTTCGTGAGCTGGAGGCTCACGATCAGATCGCTGTTCTGCTGGCCCGCGACCCCGCCCGGCACGTCATACATTGGCATCTGGATTCGCTTCTGGCCGAGCTTCGAAAGGTCGGCGCGCATGATCAAGCAACCGTCGTGGTGGATCGCCTGATATCGGTGGGTCTGTTCGATCTGTGGGTTGAGGAGACTGACGGTCACGAACGGTTCCGGTATGGCCGGGAAACGGATGGCGCTCCCACCCCCGCCTGGAGCTGGGCAGATCTTGTGTCCTAGCCGGCGAGATCGAAGAGGGCGGCGGCGCGCTCACCGATCATCACCGCGGTGGCCGCGGGACCGCGCCGAATGATCGTCGGCATGATCGAGATGTCGACCACCCGGAGCCCCTCCACGCCGTGGACGCGGCAGTACTGATCCACCACCGCGGTGGGATCCGACTCGGGACCCATCCGCGCGCTGGAGCTCGTGTGCAGGGACGTGCCGAGGTTACCCGTGATCCATTTGCGGAGATCCTCATCAGAGGGGCTGACGATCTGCGTGCCAAGACGTTTGAACTGGGGCGACTGCAGCAATTCGAGGGCGAGTCGTACGTTGGCGACAACCCGGGGCAGGTCCGCTGGATCGGAGAGGTAGTTGAGGCTGATGCCCGGCGAGTCGGCAGGGTCGGCGGAGTTGAGATAGATCTCACCGGTGCTCTGCTCGGCGTCGAGGCTACACAGGAGCACGAGATTGTCCTGGTTCCTCGCCTGTGTGTACACAAGCCGGGTGGGGAGCCGCCGCAGGGCGGACAAGGTCGCCAGTGGCCGCGTGAGGTACGACGGCACCCCGATGCGCTTTCCCGTCGCCGACCCGATCATCCTGCTGTACGGGGCAGCCCCACACGTGATCTGCAGGTCCCCGTCGACGGTGGATTCAGCCGCAGTGTGATTGAGACACGTCTGAAATGGCATGAAATCCACAGGGAGCGGCGTCCTATCCTCGCGCACCCGGTAGTTCACGAAGACCGAGGGATGGTCCTTCACATTGCGACCGACCCCGGGACTGTCATGGACGACCTCGATGCCGTGCTTGCGGAGACTGTCCGCCGGTCCGACGCCGGAGAGCATGAGCAGGTGCGGCGATTTGATGCCTCCGGCACTCAAGACGATCTCGTTGCCCCGGAATTCGGCGGGTCGCCCGTCGCGTTCGGTCTCGACGCCCACAGCCCGCTTGCCGTCGAAGATCACCCTGCGGACAAAGGTGTCGCCCAGCACGGTGAGGTTCGGTCGGTTCCGGATCGACGCAAGATAGGTGACGGCGGTATTCATGCGGAACCCGTCGACGACATTCCGCGGAATGGGACCCACGCCTTCCTCGGCGGGCGCGTTCTTGTCCGGGTCCTCCGGATAGCCGGCCCGCAGGCAGGCCTCGATGAAGGCTTGCGAAACAGGCTGCAGTTCCTTCTGCCCAGGTCGCCGGACCGGCATCGGCCCGTCTTGGCCGTGGAACTCGTCAGCGAAGTCCAGATCTCGCTCGCTCTTCTTGAAGAAGGGCAACACCTGTTCGTACGACCAGAGATCGTTGCCCAGCGCGGCCCACTGGTCGAAGTCCTCACGCCGTCCGCGAATGAAATAGGTGCCGTTGACCGCGCTTGAGCCACCGACCAGCTTGCCGCGGGCGAGGGGGTATTTCTGGCCCGGCGTGAGTTCGCCGACGAACGACCAGTTGATCGGGTGACCGGGAAAGGTCGCGGCCATCGATCTGGCTCTGGAGATTTCGGCGGGGAAGTTGTCGAGTCGCTCGTAGTCGGGGCCGGCATCCAGGAGGAGCACCTGCCGGGAATCGTTCTCGGACAACCGGGCGGCGAGCGCGCACCCAGCCGACCCGGCCCCGACGATGATTACGTCGTACGTCACTTCTTGCCGCCTCCATTTATTTCTATAGATTTGAAATCGTAGACATGTTACAGGTGTGCGTCAATGGCGTCGCTCCACTCCGTGAGCTGGGGCACGAGAAGCGGCCAGCGCTCGAACAGGGCTTCGCCACGCGCCGCTGCCGCCTGCGTGCGCTCCACCCATTCCCGGTCGCCCCACGGAGGCTCGACGAGCCGCGCGCCGGGGATCAGCGCGGCGACCCCTTCCGACGTCGCGCGGGTGTGGTTCGAGTCGCTCGCGCCGCTGCGAAAGACCAGCGTCGGCGCCGCGACACGGGTCAGGTCGGCGTCCGCGAGCCCGGGGACGAGCTGCTCCTCCCTCGGGGCGTACGCGATCATCCAGCGTTCCATCGTGGCGATGAACTCCCGCGAGTCGAGCGCCAGCATGCGCTCCCTGTTCGCCGCATTGCGCTCGAGGACTTCCCGCCAGGTCGGCAGCTCGACGACGGCGGCCATGCCACCCGTCCACGCTGCGGAGATGGAGTCACCGCAGTAGTGGCAGCCGAGCGTCATGAGTCCGTAGACACCGCCGCTGATCCACCAGATCGCCAGCCCGGCGGCGATGTCCGGATGGCGAGCCGCCGCCAGCAGGGACACGCGTGAGCCGCCCGAGCCGCCCGCGATGATCACCGGTCCCAGGCCGAGCGAGCGCACCAGCCCGGCCAGCGCGTCGGCCTGAACCTCCGACTCCGAGGGACCGGTGAAGTCGACGCTGGACGCGCCGCAGTTGGGCCGATCCCAGATGACCACCCGCCGTCCCCGCGCCGCGAGCGCCTCGGCGGTCTCGCGTACGCCGCCGTAGTCCTTGCTGAAACGGCCGCCTGGGGTCAGCACCCAGGTCTGGTCGCCGTCGCCATGGATCTCGTAGGCGATCTCCAGCCCGTCCACATCGGCTACCGGCATGGGTCTCCTCCTCATATACGTGGCGACCGCTATCGCACTAGATGGGCTATTGTGTGGCGGTCTCACAGTTCGATATTCTCAAAACTATAGCAATGACGGGCCGTACGAAAGCGAGCCGATGAACCTCATGATTGATGAACTGCTCGGGATCGACGGCGACACGCTCCGGCCGCCCTCCGGTTGGGGCAACATGTGGGGCGCGACCTTCGGCGGCTATGTCGCGGCGGTCA
Source organism: Acrocarpospora pleiomorpha (assembly GCF_009687885.1). GTDB lineage: Bacteria > Actinomycetota > Actinomycetes > Streptosporangiales > Streptosporangiaceae > Acrocarpospora > Acrocarpospora pleiomorpha. The sequence continues at coordinate 131,984 of NZ_BLAF01000048.1, read as the reverse complement.
TGCTGCAGTCCTTCGAGCGGAACGCGCCGGAGGGGCAGTCGGTCGCGGGGGCGCACATCGCGTTCGCCCGTCCGCTGCGTACGGAACCCGAAGCGCGGCTGGTCGTGGACGTGCACCATCGCGGGCGGAGCGGGGCGGCGTTCTCCGGGCGGATCGACCAGGGCGACGCCACCACCACCGCCGGGATCGCGTGGGCGACGGTGGAGGCCGACCAACCGTCGCGTGTCGAGGTTTCTCCGCCGGATGTGGGGCCGCCGGAGGCGTACGAGCGGAATGTCAGCCGCGGCGGCGAGAACACTTTTGTCGACCGTGACTTCGACATGCGGCGGGTGCCGACGCCCGAGGATGGCACGCTCATGCTCCAGTGGATGCGGTTGACCCGCTTGCGCGTCGAGGACGGCGAGTCGTGGCCGGTGGCGGCCCTCGGGCTGGTCGCCGACATGGTCGGGGCCGGGCAGTATCGCGCCGCGCAGCTGACGGCCGGCGAGAAGTACGGTGCGCTCTCGCTCGACCTGACCATCCACGTGGCGGCGATACCGCGCGGGCCGTGGCTGCTCGGGGTTTTCGAGAACCTGGCGCTCGACCGGGGCCGGACGATCGGCCGCGGCCTCCTCTACGACCAGCACGGCACCTTCGCCGCGAGCCTCACCCAGCAGTCTTTGGTACGAGCGATTCGCTGACCCCATCAGCGGATGTGCGGGGCGAAATCCTCGCTGATATGCCCGTCGGCCTCCAGGCGGGCATACTCCTCGGGCGTCACGCCAAGCTCCGCGTAAAGCTCCGCGTTGTGCTCGCCAAGGCGAACGGGAGGCCGCCGCGGCTCGGGACGCTCTCCGTTCCGGAGCCAGAAAGGCCCGGGATAGTCGTGCGTCCCGGCATCGGCCTGGGTCATCTCGACGAAGAAACCGCGCGCCCGCAGGTGCGGGTCGGCGAACGCCTCCGCGTCGTCGAGGACGGGACCTGCGGCGACACCCGCCTGTTGCAGCAGCTCAGCGGCCTCCCGATGCCCGTGCTCGCGGGTCCACGCGGCGATGATGTCGTCCACCTCGTCATGGTGGGCACGCCGCTTGAGCAGGGTGTTGAAGCGAACGTCGCCCACGAGCTCGGGCCGTCCGATCACCCGGCAGAGAGCCGCCCAGTCGTGATCGTCGCTCAGGGTCACCACAACCCAGCGATCCTCCCCCTTACATGGATAACAACCCTGAACCCACTTCCTCGACCGGTTCCCCGTGCTCTCGATCGCCTCCCCTGTCGTGGAATGCCGGAGCACCAGCGGCCCGATGAGATTGACGAACATCTCCACCAGCGAGGCGTCGACCAGCAGCCCCTCCCCCGTGCGCCGCCGATGATGGAGGGCCAGAATCGCCCCGTAGGCGGCGGCGAGGGCGCCACCGTGATCAGCGGGCACCGCCCACGTGTTCGCGTCCGGACCCCGCCCGCCGTACGTGCGGACGAGATCGTCTCCCCCGAAAGCCTCCACCTGGATGCCCAAGGCCTTGTGGTCACGAAACGGACCAGTCTGACCGAACGCGGAGACGCGTACGAGGCTGATGTCGGGCTTCTGCTCTTGCAACCACTCCCAGGTGACCCCAAGCCGCTCCATCACGCCGGGCGCCGAGTTCTCGATGACGATGTCAGCGGTGGCCACGAGCCGGCCGAAGACCTCCAAGCCCTCAGGACGACGCAGGTCCACCGTCATCGAGCGCTTGTTGCGCGCGGTCAGGTTGAACCACGGGTAGCGGTTCCATGGGCGCTCGCCGGGATCCCGCCCGGGATACCCGCCGCTGATGGAGGGCACGTTGGCGACGGACTCCTTCGACGGCCTCGCTCGCGGGCCACGCGTCATCGGCACGAAAATCTGCGGGTTCTCGACGCGGATCACGTCCGCGCCGAGATCGGCAAGCATCATCGCCCCGTACGGCCCCGCCAGGACCACACCGAGATCGATGACCCGAACTCCGTCAAGAGGCAGCCCGGTCATGCCGTGGCCTCCTGCGCGGTCAGGCGCATGATCCACCGCTCGTCGACCCCCGCCTCCCGCAGAACCTCGGTCGTATGCTCTCCGAGCCGCGGTGCGGCAGGCCAGGCGTCCTGCTCCGGCCCACCGAGCCGCACGATCGGCCCGGGCACCATCCCCGCTGAGTCCTCCACGTCGACTCCTTTGAAAAACGATCGAGACCGCAGGTGGTCGTCCCGTAGCAGGTCAGCCATGGTGTTCATCGGCTCCGACGGCACTCCGGCGCCCTGGAACAGATCGGAAATTTCCCGCTTCGTGCGGGTACTGCACCAATTCCGCCACGCGGCGTGCACATCCTCGGGCACCGTCCCCACAGCAGGCGCGGTACGGAATTCCGCAAGCTCCGGCAAACCGACAACCCGACAGAAGGGCTCCCACCACAACCCTCCAGCGGCCACGCTCACCCAGCCGTCGGCGCACGGATTGGCATGCGGCGGAAACATCTCCGGAGTGCCACCCCGTGTCAACGGATCACCGCAGTACGCATAAGCGACAAGTGCATGAGCACGCCGGTCAATAGAGGCAGCCATCGCCTCGAACCCCGAAATATCGTAATGACTCCCTCCCTGCCCGTTGGCGACTCCGTACATAGCGGCCACGGTGACCACGGCGGCGGAGAACCCGATCGTGAGCCAGCTCACGTACGGAGCCAGCGGCCCCGGCGGCAGATCAGGCTGACCTGTCGCGTACATCTCGTGACCCATCCCATAGAGGACGTGCTCCGACCCCCGCCAATCCCGGTACGGCCCCGACCCCCCGAACGGCGTCACAGAGATCACGATCAAGGTCTCCCGCCCCGCACGAAGACGGTCAGGATCCAACCCATACCGCTCGCGCCCAGCAGCATCACAGGATTCGATCACCACATCCGCCCGATCAAGCACGACATCGAGCGCAGCACGGGCGTCCCCATCCTCGAGATCGAGAACGACGGACCTTTTCCCCATATTGCAATACACAAAGTCGTAAATATCCTGACGAAGCACATCCCCAGCAGGTGATTCGACCTTGATGACATCCGCGCCGTTGTCGGCGAGGAGGCGGGCCGCGAACCCGGCCGGAATACCGGTCGAAAGATCGACGACCCGGAGCCCCTCCAGCACACCGCCCATCCCTAGTCCTGCGGCAACAGCACTTCTGCTGTCCCCTTCGACAGAACGTCGTCCTTCTGGTTCGTCATCACATACGCGATGTTCACCGCCCCCTGCCCCGCGACCATCGACGTTTCCTTCCCCGTGACCGTGCCACGCAGATACGTCACATCCCCGGTAAGCGCCGGACCCCGATACTGCGCCTTCGAATGGGCGACGAACCCCCACTCCCCCGCCCACGAGGAGAGATAGTCGAGAATCCAGGCCCCCATCGAAGCGCCATACCCATACGGCCGGGGCATTCCGATCCGCCGGGCATACCGCTCGAACAGGTGCCCGCGCGACGCCCCGTAATACGCCCCATCACCGAACTCAGGATCAAGGTCGACATCCCCGGTCACCGACATCTCCGCGGTGAACCCCCGATCCTCCGTAGGCACGTACTCCTCGCGGAACATCGTGTTCCAGGCGTTCATGGTGTAAGCCCGCCACTCCGTGGTGAACGACACGACACTGTGCGGACCGATCACCTTCGCCGGCAGCTCGTCTCCTTCGTTGACCTCGTCCCAGCTTCGCCGCCCATGACCGAGACCGCGGATCGTGGCGATGTAGGCCTCCTTCTCCTTGTTGAGACGAGCCAGATCCTCATCACTCCACTCCGTCTCCTCTTCGAGACCCGCGTAGGCGCCGGTGCCACGCGCCGCCGCCGGACGATAACGGATGGCGCTCGACCGCTGGAGCGCGATCTTCTCGCCGCGCTGGTTGGTGTAGTGGTTGTCCCCGCGCTGGATGATGGTCGGCCCGGCGAAGCGCGTCTCCGTCAGCCGGTAGTCGAAGGCCATCTGCTCCACGGTCACCATGTCCCCGGCAACGATCCGCGGCCCGAAGAACCACCATTCATCCCCGCCGAACAGCATGTGCGACTCCGGAATCTTGCCCTGCAGGGCAGGCCGGGCACCATGACCGGCGTCGCACACGACGGTGAACGACTGCGGGGCGACGATGCCGCCGAACCGGCTCTGGGCCGCGTATTCGGCGTCGTAGTAGAGCGGATTGGGGTGGCGCATCGCCTGCGCCCACCGCCGGATGTCGTTCACGTGGATCGGTTCGACGGCACCACTTCGACCGAGGGGCACCCCGATGTAGCGGTCGATGTCGGACGTATCAAGAGAGCTGGTCATTTCATGCCTCCTGAGCGTATTTCTGGAATCTTCAGGGCGTGCACGGGCTCAGCGGCACGGGACCGCGGCTCGATCTCCAGAACGGACCTGCCGTCCAGACGGGGGCCACGATCGTGCAGGTGGCAGGCCACCCCTCCCCCGGCCATCTGGGTCATGGGCGGATCCACCTCCCGGCAGACGTCCATCGCGTACGGGCAGCGCGTATGGAACCGGCAGCCCGGCGGCGGCGCGAGCGGACTGGGAATGTCACCGTCGAGGACGATCCGATCCCGCCGTCGCTGCACGACCGGATCGGGCACGGGGATGGCGGAAAGCAGCGCTTCTGTGTACGGATGCCGGGGTTGCGTGTAGACCTGCTCCGCCTCCCCGATCTCAACGATCCGGCCCAGATACATGACGGCGATGCGGTCGCTGATGTGCCGCACGACCGCGAGATCGTGAGAGATGAAGAGCAGCGCGATCCCGAACTCCTGCTGGATGTCCTCCAGCAGGTTGATCACCTGCGCCTGGATGGACACGTCGAGCGCGCTGACCGGCTCATCGCAGACGAGGAGGTCGGGACTGGGCGCGAGCGCCCGCGCGATGCAGATGCGCTGGCGCTGCCCACCGGAGAACTCGTAGGGGAAACGGCGCAGATGCCGGGCCTGCAGCCCGACCGTTTCGAGCAGCTCGACGACCGCGTCGTCCCGCGCCCGGCCTCGCAGTCCCCGATGCACGCGGAGCGGCTCACCAACGCTGTCGGCTACGGTGGCCTGCGGATCCAGCGACGAGTACGGGTCCTGAAAGATCATCTGCATGCGCGCACGGGTCCGGCGCAACGCCCCGCTGTCCAAGGAGAGGATGTCCACCCCATCGAAGTGCACGCTCCCCGCGCTGGGCTCGATCAACCGCAGCACGGCGCGCCCGGTCGTCGACTTCCCTGATCCGCTTTCACCGACCAGCCCGAGGGTCTCCCCCCGATGGATCTCGAAATCGACTCCGTCGACAGCTCTGACCTGCGCGGTGACCCGCCCGAACAGTCCGCTTCTGACAGGGAAGTGCTTCTGCAGGCCCTGGACCTTGACGAGCATGTCGTCACTCATGAGGTACCTCCCAAGACCAGGTCCTTCGCCCTGACACAGCGCGTCCCCCGCGGCCCGTACGACGTCAGCGGGACCGGGGCGGCGCGGCACTCGTCGGCCGCGTACCTGCAGCGGGTTTCGAACCTGCACCGATCGGCCACGCTCGCCGCCTCCGGCACCACGCCCGGGATGGGCACGAGCCGGTCGGTCGGCTTGCCGTGCTGGGGCATCGCGAGCAGCAGTCCCTCGGTGTACGGATGCAGCGGCCGTTCGAACAGCTCGTATACGGTGGCCGACTCCACGATCTGGCCCGCGTACATGACCGCGACCCGGTCGCAGATGTCGGCGACCACACCGAGGTCGTGGGAGATGAACAGCATCGCCATGTTGAACTCTTGTTGCAGCCCCCGCAGGAGGGTCAGGATCTGCGCCTGCACCGTGACGTCGAGGGCTGTCGTGGGTTCGTCCGCGATCAGCAGCTTCGGGCTGCACGCCAGCGCGCCGGCGATCATCGCCCGCTGCAGCATTCCGCCGGAGAAGCGGTGCGGGTAGTCCCTGAGGCGCTGCCGCGCCCCGGGGATCCCGACCAGGTCGAGGAGCTCGGCGGCCCGGTCAGCGGCCTGCTTCCGGGTCACCTTGCGGTGCGCGCGGATCGCCTCGACGAGCTGGTCGCCGATCGTGAAGGCCGGGTTCAGCGCGGTGAGCGGCTCCTGGAAGATCATCGCGATGTGGTTGCCGCGCACCTTGCGCATCTGCCGCTCGTCCAGCGCGAGCAGGTCCTGCCCCTCGAACAGGATCCGCCCCGCGGCGATCCGCCCGGGCGGCGAGGGGATGAGCCGCATGATCGACATCGCTGTGACGCTCTTGCCCGAGCCGCTCTCCCCCACCAGCCCCATCGTCTCCCCGGCCCGCACCGAGAAACTGACATCGTCCACCACGCGTGACCATCCATGCCCGGTGGCGAACTCCACGGCGAAATTCTCAACGGACAGGAGAGGATCGGCCCTGACTTCGTCCATTACTTCCTCATTCACGGTGAGCGTTGTCATGCTGTCCGAATCTCCCGACCCAACGAGTCCCTCAGTGCGTCAGCCAGAACGTTGAGCGCCAGGACGGTCAGCGCGATCGCGACACCGGGAATGAAGATCTGCCAACCGGCGGTGTAGACGTAGGTGTAGCTGCTGGCGAGCATCCGCCCCCAGCTGGGGCTCGGCGGCTGGACACCCAGGCCGAGGAACGACAGGGCCGCCTCCGCCAGCAGCGCGAATCCCATGGTGACCGCGGCCTGGACGATGAGCGGCGAGGCGATGTTGTGCAGCACCCGGCGGCGGATGATGTCGAAGGTAGGTGTGCCGATCGACCTCGATGCCTCTATATACGTCTCCTCCCGGACCGCCAGGACCTGCCCCCGGATGAGCCGGAGGAACGTGGGCAGGAAGACGACCGCGAGCGCGATGGTGGCGTTGCGCAGGCCCGGTCCCAGGACGGCGCTGATCGTCAGCGCCAGCACGAGGGCGGGCAGGGTCTGGACGGCGTCCGCGAAACGCATGATCACCGTGTCCAGCGGACCCTTGACGTACCCGCTCACCAGCCCCAGCGGCAGGGCGATCAGCAGCGACAGGCCGACCGAGGCGACACCGGCGATGAGGGACACCCGCGCTCCGTACATCATCCGGCTGAGGATGTCGCGCCCGATGTCGTCGGTGCCGAGCCAGTGCGCGGCCGACGGCTGCTGGTTGATCGCCGCGAGCGTCTGCTCCAGCGGATCGTACGGGGCGATCAGCGGAGCGCCGAAGGCGACCGCCGTGAGCAGCACCAGATACGCCGCCGCGATCACGCCGCTCCGATTACGCGAGAACCGGCGCCAGAACGTCGAGCGTCTCTCCTGGGTTTTTTCGGGGGCGAAGGCGGTGGCTGTGGTCATCACTCTTGCCTCAACTTCGGGTTCACGAATCCGTAGGAGATGTCGACGAGGAAATTGATCAACACCACCAGGAGGGCGATGACGAGCACCGCGCCCTGCACCACAGGCAGGTCCAGCGTGAAGACCGAGTCGTAGATGTACTTTCCGACGCCCGGGATACCGAAGATCTGCTCGACGATGACCGTGCCGCCCAGCAGGTAGGCGACCTGCACGCCGAGCAGCGTCAGGATCGGCATGACCGCGTTCTTCAGCGCGTGCTTGGCCACGATCCGGCGCGGTGACAGGCCCCGGGCCTTGGCTGTACGGACATAGTCCATGTTCATGGCGTCGATGAGCGAGCCGCGGAGCTGTCGGGCGACGACGGCCGCGCCAGCCGCACCGAGTGCGATGGAGGGCATCGTGATGCTCTGCAGCCAGCCGGTCGGCGATTCCGCGATGGAGGTGTAGCCGATCGCCGGGAACCACCCGAGGTTGACGGCGAACACCACGATGAGAATGAGGGCGATCCAGAAGCTCGGCATGGCGATCCCGACGCTCGCCCCGCCCTGCACCAGCCGGTCGACCCAGGTGCCCCGGCGCAGCGCGGCCGCGATCCCGCCCGCCAAGCCGCCGACGATCGTGACGACCAGCGCGCCGATCGCCAGGCTGATGGTCACCGGGAAGCGCCGCAGCAGTTCGGTCGTCACCGGCACGTGCATGTACAGCGAGGTGCCGAGGTCTCCGTGCAGCACGCCCGACAACCAGGTCCAGTACTGGACCAGCGGGGCTTCGTTCAGCCCGAGCTCGGTGCGGATCGCCTCGATGCGCTCGGGCGACGCCGAGTCGCCGGCGAGCGTGACGGCGGCGTCGCCCGGGATCAGGTAGGTCAGCCCGAAGATCCCGATCGAGACGATGAACAGTACCGGGAGGAGGCTGATCAGGCGTTTCACGATGTATTGGATCGGCACGGGCCAACCTCCTACGTCTTCTTGATGAAGATCGACGAGAAGTCGGCGCCGGTGCAGGAGTTGCCGTAGTCCCGCAGGGCGCCGTCCTTGAAGCCCACCCGAGCGGAGTAGCCCCACGTCGAGGGGGTGTACGCGACGCCGATCTCGCGCGCTTCCTCGACGATGATCTTCGATGCCTGCTGGAGGCCGGTGTTGATCTCGGCTTGATCGGTTGAACCCTGGACGCCGTACACGACGTCGTTCAGGGCGGGGTTGCTGTATTTGCTGGTGTTGAGTACGCCTACCGGGCCGTACAGGCTGAGGAAGGTCAGGGTCGGGTCGGTGCGCGGGATCCACCAGTTCTGGCCGGCGTTCGTTTTCTTGTCGATGTGGTAGTCCTGGGTCATGTTCGGCCCGGGCACGATCGTGAGATTGACGCCGATGTCCGCGAGATTTGATTTCAGCACTTCAGCCGAGCGTGCGGAGGGCCCGGCCGGGAATGCCTGCATCGTCATGGCGAAGCCGTTGGGATATCCGGCTTCGGCCAGCAGTTGCTTGGCTTTGGCGGGGTCGAACGTGTAGTAGTTCTCCAGGGCCGGGTCATGGCCCGGGAAACCCTTCGGGAAGATCTGCCATTTCGGCTCCGCGGTCGGGCCGAAGATTGTCTTGGCCACCTCAGCTCGGTTGAACGCGTAGTTCAGGGCCTGGCGCACCTTCAGGTTGTCCAGGGGCGGGTCATGCAGGCTGGTGTTGAGGTTCACGTAGTACGCGGAGTCCGAGGTGTTGACCTGTGCTCCGGTTCTCGGGTTCGCCTTGAGCGCGTCTATTCCCTCCAGGTCGACGAATCCCAGATCGAGGTTGTCGGCGAGCAGGGCGTTTCGGACCGCGGCCACGTCGGTGAGGTGGACGAAGTCGATTCCGGCGTAGGGGAACTGGTCCGGGTCGAAATAGGCGTCGTGCCTTCTGAGTTTCATCGACTCGCCCGGGCGCCATTCGGCCACCTTGAACGGTCCGGCGCCGATCGGCGTGGTGCCGAGCGTGCCGTCGGCGATGGAGGCGGGGGCGGGGATCATGCCTTCACGGCCGGCGAACGTCGCCAGAAGTCCACCGGCGGCGGGCCGCGACGTGCGGATTCGCACGGTTTTGTCGTCCACGGCTTCGGTGTCCACGATCGCCTCGAGTGATCCGGCGTAGGCGGAATCCTTGGCGCGGTTGCGGTCGATTCCGGCTTTCACGGCCTTGGCGTCGAACACCTCGCCGTTGTGGAACTTCATGTTCGCGCGGATGTGCAGATCGAGAGTTTTCTCATCGACGACGTCCCAGCTCTCGACCAGGCCCGGCTTGATGGTGCGGTCCGGAGCGAGGGCGATGAGCGTGCCGAAGATGAGGCGGCCGAGCAGGATGTCGCACCCCGAGATGGACTTGACCGGGTCGAAACTGCCGCTCAGCGAGGGTGTGGTGAGCCCCGTGGACGCCCGCAGGATCCCCTCGCGGTCGGCACTCGCGAGCCCGGTGCTCCCGCTTGGACTGGAGGCCTGCGTCTGCGCGTTCGAACACGCGGCGAGCGGGATCGTTAACGTGAGGAGCACCCCGACCGTGCCCTGCCCCACCTTTGTGCTGAATATTCGAGTCATGCTGTGTAGCTCCTCCGCCACCTGGCTCTGAGTCACCGCTAGCTGTGTCGGGCGGTAGGTGCGTCGAACTGACCTCCGCGATCGAATCGAACGTCGACGTTTCTATGCTTCTCGAATCGTCATCAGGTTCGTTCCACCATGGTGATAGTCGCCACAGCGGACGTCAAGTACTTTCGACGCGGATGTTTCGACGACGTTTCAACGGCTTACAGGACGTGGTCGGCCTCCCGTGGTATACGCGCCATTAGTGCTCTGACGTCGTACGCGATCGCCGCGCCGCGCTGAGGTCGGACTTGACAGCGCTGGTCGGCGCACTGTTCGATGGTTCTCGAATGATCGTATAGAGGGAGGATCCAGGAAATCATGACGAGCGCTTTTCCGATCGGCAGCATCCCGCCTCTGGGTGAGGTGCCGCGGAGGATGCTCGCGCAGGTGGTCCGGCAGGACCGCATGGGCGAGCCGATTGACGCGTTCCAGATCGAGGAGATCGACACGCCTTCGCTCAAGGCGGACGAGGTGCTCGTCGCAGTCATGGCCGCGGGTATCAACTACAACAACGTCTGGGCCGCGCGCGGCATCCCGATCGACATCGTCGCGGCCCGTCAGAAGACCGGCGCCACCGAGGAGTTCCACGTGGGCGGCAGCGACGCCGCCGGAATCGTCTACGCCGTCGGCGCGGAGGTCTCCAACGTCCAGATCGGCGACGAGGTCGTGATCCACCACGGCTGGTGGGACCGCGACGACCCCTGGGTCAAAGCCGGAAAAGACCCGATGACCGCCCCCAGCGCGAAGGTATGGGGATACGACGGCCCCAACTACGGCGCCTTCGGCCAGTTCACCGTCGCGCAGGCGCACCAGCTCATGCCCAAAGCCGACCATCTGACCTGGGAGGAGGCCGCCGCTCCATCCCTCGTCGGCACCACCGCCTACCGGATGCTCTTCGGCTGGGAGGGCAACACCGTCCAGGCGGGCGACGTCGTCCTCATCTGGGGCGGCTCCGGCGGTTTGGGCACGCAGGCGATCCAGCTCGCCAAGCTCGCGGGCGCGATCCCCGTCGCCGTCGTCTCCAACGCCGAAAAGGGCAAATACTGCGTATCACTCGGGGCCGCCGGCTACATCGACCGCACCGAATTCGACCACTGGGGCGTGCCCCCGCACTGGACCGACGGACCAGGCCAGAAGACCTGGATGGCAGGCGCACGAGCCTTCGGCAACAAAATCTGGGAAATCGTCGGCGAACGCAAAAGCCCCGCGATCGTCTTCGAACATCCCGGCGAGGACACGATCCCCACCTCAATCTTCGTCTGCGACGGCGGCGGAATGGTCGTCGTCTGCGCAGGCACAACCGGCTACAGCGCCGTGGTCGACCTCCGCTATCACTGGGTACGGCAGAAGCGACTCCAGGGCTCCCACGGCACCAACGACGCACAGGCCAACGCCTACAACGACCTCGTCCGCGCGGGCAAGATCGACCCCTGCATGACCCGCGTCCTGCCCTTCGAAGAGATCGGCCGCGCCCACCAGGAAATGGACGCCGGCCAACTCGGCCTCGGCAACACCTCAATCCTCATCGGCGCCTCCACGCCAGGATTGGGCCGGAAATGAGCACGTCCATGGCGTTACGCACATGCCGTAGGAATCACCGGCCATGAAAACCCTCGTCGCCATGGATCTCGGCGGACGCGCGCCCCAGGAGCACAAGGTCTTGGGCGGGATCCGCGTGCAAAGACGCCCATCGCCAGGGGTCCCGGCGAACATACGCTCCAGGAGCGCGCTGGTGGCGGGCTTCGTCAAGGTCTTGGGCGGGATCCGCGTGCGATGAGCGATCGAGCGGCAGCGTCAAGAACGGGATGAACGCCCGGGAACGGTCATCGGCGGCAATGCCGCCGGGGACCTTCCCACCGCAGAGCGGATGGTTGTTGGTGGCGCTGTCCCCGGGGACCTTTCCAGCGCAGCGCATCCCTTCGCGGGCCACCCCGTCTTCGACCTACACGCGGGCGGGAAGATGGAGATCGTCTCCAGGGTCACGCTGACCGGGAAGGCCGGGGTTTCGCTCGCGTACACGCAAGCGTGGCCCGGGTCTGCGAGGCGATCGCCGCGGATCCGGCGACGAGCCGACATAACACCTGGGTGCCCAACACCGTCGCCATCATCCATTCGACCCCCGAATCGGGGCAACGATCTCCGCGGCAGTAGCCAAGGCCGCTCGCCACGACGGCATCGCCACTGGCCTATTCGCAGCTCTCCGCAACGGCGTCACGCGCCGCGGGGGCGGTCAACGAGTTGATGCTGTTTGTTCCCCGCGCAGGCGTTCGAGGCGCAGTCGCTCAAGAAGGCCGGGGACGAAATAGTCGAAGACTTCGCGGCGAAGGTCGTAGTGGTAGAAGCGGCCTTCCTTGCGGACGTCGATGAGGCCGGCCTCGTAGAGGATCTTCACGTGATAGGAGATCGTCGACTTGGAGATCGGGAGGCGCTCGTCGAGGAGCGTGCACGCGCACGTGTCATCGTCGCCGAACATCGAGATGACGTCGAGGCGGAGTGGTTCGGAGAGCGCCCGGAACACGCTGATGTACTGATCAACCTGCGATCTCTCCAGGGGGGACGCGCCGAGCACGGCCTGTCCTCGTTTCACCGATGATTCCCCGTCATCTCGATTAAGTTACTCGTCGGTAAGGCATTACGACACAGCTTATTTGCTCAATGGTACGCCGCGCACCGAGGCTGTCAAGTTTCTGCTTTCGTCGAAATCTCGACAAGGCGGCCCGTCAGGGGCCACCAGACCGAAGATCAGCGGTCGCCCCCCCCCCCGGGCATCGGAGATGCGTACCGCCGTCCCGCACCCAGGCCCAGGAACATGCCGGCGAAGGCGAGCCCAACGGTGGCCTGGAGACCGTTACGCAACCGGCGGCGCCGGAGGGTACAGGTCCACGGCGAGCAGCCCCGGCGCGATCAGGGCCCCCAGAAACACCACAAAGCGCACGTACTTGCCGCCCGAGGCCACCACAGCCTCAACTATTCGATGAATTGCGAATCATCTAAACGAGGTCGGCGAAATCGTCCGGTGTGAGGCTGATGCGGTCGGCGCGCATGTTCTCCTCCAGGTGGGCGAGGGAGCCGGTGCCCGCGATGGCCAGCGTCACCGGTGAGGTGGCCAGGAGCCAGGCGAGCGCGATCTGCGCGGAGGTAGCGCCGTGGCGAGCCGCGACCTTCTCCAGCCTGGCGGCGTCGATCGGGCGATGGCCGCCGCCCAACGGGAAGAAGGGCGCGAAAGCGATCCCCGCCTCCGCACAGGCGGCCAGCAACGCGGCGTCGCCACGATCATGCACGTGGAAGGCATTCTGGACAGCGGCCACCGGGGCGATCGCGCGGGCCTCGGCGAGCTGGGCGGCGTCCACATTGCTCACCCCGAGATGCCGGATCAGCCCCTCCTCCCGGAGCTCCGCCAGCACCGCGAACCGCTCGGCGATCGAGACGCCACGGGGCACGGACATTCCGCCGACGCGCAGGTAGACCAGGTCGAGCCGGTCCACACCAAGATCGCGCAGGTTCCCCTCCACCAGCCCGCGAAGCTGATCCGGAGCCGCCTCCTCGCTCGGCACGCCGCCGGGACCGAGCAGCGGCCCCACCTTGGTCGCGATCACCAGCTCATCCGGGTACGGCGCGAGCGCCCGGCGGATCAGATCGTTGGCCCGCACCTCGCCCCGCACGTAGAAGCCGGCCGTGTCGATATGGTTCACGCCCAGTTCCACCGCACGGCGAAGGACGGCGATGCCGGTCGCGGGATCGCGCACCGGCCCCTGGAAAGTGCCCGTGGGAAGACGCATCGCGCCGAAGCCCAGCCTGTGGATCGTCAGGTCGCCACCGAGAAGGAATGTCATGGCCGCAGCCTGCCGACCAGCCAGGACGAAAGCGACATCGTGGCAGCTTGCTGCCAGACTTAACGGCATGGAGGTCATTACGGTTCACGGTGACCAGGAGCTGATACTTCGGGCGGGCCATCTGTTCGAGGGTGCGCGTGACGAGTTCGTCTGCGCGGCCAGGGACCTGGACACCTGGTCACGGCGACCGGCACGGAATCGTACGCCCACCAGCCTCGCCGTCCAAAAGCTGTTCAGTCCGGTGGCACTGATCGGCGAGCCGGCCCGCCTGCATTTGCGCCAGATCGCGAGTAAGGGCGCGCGGGTGCGCATCAGCTCCAGCCCGTTGCCGTACGAGACGATCATCATTGACCGGCGGGTGATGATTCTGGCCGGCGAAGCCACGCCGACCGGCAGGCAGTACACCGTGACCACGGCGCCCACCCTGGTCGGCGGCGTGCACGCGCTGTTCGCGGCCGCCTGGGACGCGGCCACCGACCTGGACGCCTACCTCCGCGGCGAGCTCCCGCACCTCGACCCCGCCGACCGCCCGGTCCTGCGCGCCCTCGCCGACGGCCTCACCGACGAAACCGCCGCCCGGCGACTGGACATGTCACTCCGCACCTACCGCCGACGCGTCGCCGACCTGATGACCAAACTGGACGCCGACTCTCGCTTCCAGGCCGGACACCGCGCGGGATCCCTGGGCCTATGAGACCGCTGGCCAGCGTCGTGAAATGTAACCAGGTCGTGGTTACATTTGCCCAGGATCTGGTTGCATTTATCTGAGGCTGAGTCACCCACAACGAGACGACCCTGCTCATCACTGTGAGTCGTCGTTCCCGGCGACGAGGGATCGCAGGAGGCGCACTGCCTGCTCCAACGTTCGCCGGTCGTCATTGGGAAGCCGTTCGAGCCGTGCGGCCAGGACGCCGACCCGCCGTACCCGGCCGCGTTCCATCACCAACCGGCCTTTCTCGGTCGCGTGCACGACCATGGCGCGCCCGTCCTGCGGATGCTCTCGCCGTACAACCAGACCGGCTGCTTCCAGAGCCGCCACAATGCGGCTCATCGTCGGGCCCGCGACCTGCTCGGCCTTGGCCAGTTCCGAGACCGTACGCGGACCCCCCATCGCCACGACCGACAGTGCCGACAGCCTGGCGGGGGTGATGCCGAGTTCGGAGTCGACCTCCCGCACCTTGCGCAGCAGGTGTATCGCGGCCGAGTGCAGGTCGGTTGCGAGCCGTTCCACGTCGTGGTCCATGACCGCAATTTACATAGCCTTGCTACGTGTCTAATATCCATAGCATTGCTACGCAGTTTGGCCGGCGAAGAGAGGCGTGATGAACGGGCAGCCATCCACCCTCGGGCAGGTCGCGCAACGCGCCCACGATCTCGACCGGGCGACAACCTTCTACCGAGATATCCTCGGCCTGCGCCACATCGCCACCTACGACCCTCCAGGCTTGGTCTTCTTCGACCTGGGCAACACCCGCCTGCTGATCGAGAAGGCCGCCCCCTCCGCACGCCTCTACCTACGCGTGACCGACATCCACGCCGCCATCGCCCACCTCAAGAGCCTGAACGTGGAAATCGTGGAAGAGCCCCAGCTGACCTTCACCGACGGCGAGGGCACCTTCGGACCACCAGGCGCCGAGGTCTGGATCGCCGCTTTCACCGACTCCGAGGGCAACGTCCTCTGCCTCATCACCTGACTGCCATTGGCTCGCCGAACAACACCTCACCAGGAACGGAGGATGTCATCGTCAGCTGCAGTTGGTGTAGCCGGGCTTGAGTTTGGTCCACCCGCAGGTGTCAATCTTCTTTCCGGTGGCGTTGCGGAGGGTCGCCGTGTCGCCATCGTTGTTCCAGACATACTGCTTGCGATTCCAGTACACGGTAGTGGCCGTGTCCTCCCCCTGGCCGGTACGGACTACCAGCCGTTTCCCGGCTCTCAGCGTGACCGGGCCAAAGATGTATTTGTAGCCGGTCTCATCGCGGAGAACCCAGTTCTCAAGGTCGATCACCTTGCGCGTGGTGTTCTTGATAATCACGTACTCGGCGTTGAGGCTGCTGTTGCCGCGGTAGTCCTTGCCCGGGCTGTCGTACCAGACCCGAATGAACTGGACGACCGGCGTAGCCGCATGGGCTGGCCGCGCGGCGATGAGCGCGGACGCTACGAGAGAAACCGCAAGCGAGGCGTAGGAGAGACGCAACGTGCTTCCCTTCAAGGGCAATATGGGCGCTACTCAAGACGCCCTTCACCTCGCGAAGGTTGACATGAATTGTCCGCATCACAATTAGTCAATACCGGCGTGAGCCCGCAACCGGACGAGCAGATGCTTGCTCAAGGCAGCCGATCGAGGGTACGCATCGTGCGCCGCCACTCAACTGGAATCATGGGCTGCGTGTTGTCCCTGAGAATGAACGATGCCGCGGTGGCGACGCTCGGGGTGTTGAGTGGCCTGGTGGGCGTCGTACCGCCTGGGGGGCTCGCGGCGGGGCTTCGGGAGATTGCGGCAGGTGGCATAGTCCGGCGTGGGGAAGTTCTGACCTGGGCAGGCTCGACAGGAGATGCTGCGGGTGCGCCATCGTTCTTTGGGGATCTCACGGCCTGGGAGTGTTCCGATAGTTCCTTTCACCTGGAGGACTTGGTTCCGGTTGATGTTGTCATTGTTGATGATGCGCCGGTGATCAGTGGAGAGGGTCAGCGGATCCTGCTTCTGCATGGTGTCGCGTTCGCTTTGGAGTTCAGCCAGCGGGTTTACGGGCTCAACCCGCCCAGTTCGGTGCGTTGCATCCTGGGTGTGAACGAAACCAATGCGACCTTCAGGTTCCACCAGATCAGGCCAGGTGAGTCCTGGAATGTGCCTGACCTTGACAATTATCGGCTCGAGATGTTGGTCGTGATCGACATCGAGCCTGCCAACGGCCGATAAATCGGGAAATGCCGACACCGGTGGTGCGGAGAAGTTTGATAGCGGCAAGATCCAGGCGGGGCAGAGCGGAGTTGGCGTGCTTGTCCGGATCGACGTGCGGGCATGGGCGGTGGGCGCATCGGGTGTGATGCAGGTCACATTGGTTGGGCTTGAATTCGGTACCTAGGTACAGGCTTACGGTCGAAGTACGACGGACCACGAAGACTGGAGCCAACGGATGGCGAATCTGATGCAGGACGGCGGTTGCGCCTGCTGCTCACCGGTAGAGCCGCTGTCGATTAGTGACCGGTTTGCCGCTGCGGCGCGACAGCTTGGTCTCGGTGCCGAGTTGGTCGGCGGTGGGGATCCTACGTCGACGAAAGCGCCGGCTCCCGCTTTGGAAGGTGAGCCGGCCATCGTGTGCACCCTGGGAGGCGGTGCCGAGGCCATGCGGGAGCGGCTCAGTGAATGGCAGCAGGTGATCGCTGGGGCCACCGGGCGGGAAGCCGCTGACGGCGGGGTCACCTTGACCTTCGTGCGGGACGGGCGGACGGTGGTGGAGTTGGCGCGGCTGGCCGTGGTCGAGTTCGAATGCTGCTCGTTCTTCACCTTCACCCTGAGTGTCGGCCCGGCCGGGGTGCGTTTCACGGTGACCGCCCCGGATGAGGCGCGCGACGTGGTCACCGCCTTGTTCGGCACAGCGACCTCATGACGTACGAGATCGAACGGCGGCTGCGCACCGGGCAGGTCGCTGAGCGGGCCGGAGTCAATGTCCAGACCCTGCGCTACTACGAGCGCCGCGGGCTGATCGCGAAACCGCAGCGCAGCCCGGGCGGGCACCGGACCTATCCGCCCGACACGGTCACGCTGCTCGTGGTGATCAAAGCCGCGCAGCGGCTCGGGTTCACGCTCGATGAGGTGGCCGAGCTGCTGGAGGCCGGCCGCCGCGGGCATCCCAGCGCCGACCTGCGCGAGCGCGCCAAAGCCAAGCTGGCCGAGATCGAACGCAGGATCGCCGACCTGGCGACCATTCGCGACACGCTCAACCAGGTGGTGGCCGCCCGCTGCGACAGCCTCATCCACTGCACGTGCGCCGACTGCCCCTTGCCGTACGCCGAACTCGCCGAGGAACAGACCCGATGACGCCACATCATGATCGATCAGCCAAACCGGCGTGCCATGGGCGGGTGCCTGATGCTCCCCCGAGAAGCAGCAAGATCACCGCCAGTTTGGCCGCGCTGGCCTGCGCGGCGTGCTGCGCGCTTCCCATCCTGATCGCCGCCGGGGTTCTCACCGGCGCGGGCGCGGCGATCGCGGAACAAGGGCTGCTGGCAGCCGCCGCTCTCCTGCTGACCACCGCTGGCGCGCTGTGGTGGTTGCGACGCCGCCGGGCAGCCCAGGCGAGCGGGTGCGGCTGCGGCTGCTGACCCCGCGCCGGGAACATAGCCCCATGACGATTATTCGCTCGCTGGTCCTGTTCGCCCTCGCCGCGGTGTTTGAGATCGGTGGTGCCTGGCTGGTGTGGCAGGGCTGGCGCGAGAACCGCGGCCTGGCCTGGATCGTGGCCGGAATCCTGGCGCTGGGCGCGTACGGATTTGTGGCCACATTTCAGCCCGACGCCCACTTCGGACGCATTCTGGCCGCCTACGGCGGGGTCTTCGTGGCGGGTTCGCTGGTGTGGGGCATCGTGATGGACGGCTTCCGCCCCGACCGCTGGGACATGATCGGCGCGGCGATCTGCCTGGTCGGCGTGGCCGTCATCATGTACGCCCCACGCGGCTAAATGCGTACTTATCCACACTGAGGATTCCGCCATCCTCATTGTCTCCGTACCAGCACAAAGTTGCCCTACTCACCGAGAAGGGCGTGATGGAGATGGAGAACCCCCGGGCGGTATGGGCGGATGTCGCGAAGGGCGTCTGCATCCTGTTGGTCGTGCTCTGGCACACGGTCAACAAGCACTACCTGCGGGTGGACTGGCAGGCCGGCGGGGCGATCCCGGCCATGTGGGGATTCTTCGGCGACCAGCTGATGACCCTGCGGATGCCGCTGTTCTTCACCATCTCCGGCATGTTCGCCGTCAGCGCCTACCACCGCCCCTGGCGGGTGGTCGTACGCTCCCGCGTCGCCAAGTTCTTCTACCTCTACCTGATCTGGATGCTCATCCACACCGCGATCCTGTGGTTCGCCCCCAGCTTCGACACCCTCAGCGCCCGCAGCCTCGGCCAGTTCGTCGAACAGCTCACGATCACCCCGCCCAACCTGTGGTACCTCTACGCACTCGCGCTCTACTTCGTCGCCGCCAAGGCCCTCCACCGGGTACCGGTGCCGATCCTGCTCGGCGCCGCCGCCCTGCTGGCGGTCGTGGCCGCCGCCGACCTGATCGCCACCCCCGGCAACCGCGGCTCACTCCTCCAGAACTTCGTGTTCTTCCTACTCGGCCTGCACCTGCGCCCGCACATCGAACGCCTGACCCAGACCACCACCTGGCGCCGAGCCGGCGTGACAGGCGCGGTGTACGCGATCGCACTGCTGGCGATGGCCGCCACCGCCACCCAGCAAACCCCCACAATCTGGACCGCAGTCTCCCTGATCGCAACCGTCTTCGGCCTCAGCGCCGCCCCCCTGGTAGCCCGCTGGACCCACATCGGCGCCGCACTGTCCTGGCTCGGCCGCCGCACACTCCCGATCTACGTCATCCACATGCCGATCCTGGCCCTGCTGCACATGGCCGTGGCCGCCCCGCTCTCCCACGCGAGCCCAGCCGCCCAGACCGTACTCGCCGCCACATACCCGCTCATCGTGACAGCACTGCTCGTGGCGACCTGCCTGCTCATCGAGTACGGCCTGAAGGCCGCCCGGGCAACGTGGCTGTTCGACCTGCCCGCCCGCCGCGTCCCCGTCGACTCCCGCAGGTAACCGGTCACGCGCCGGAGTACACGTGGGCGGCCCATTGGGAAGGGTCGTCAGGGGCGTACTCCCGGGCGGCGCGGACAGCGTGGTGGAGAGCGTGCGAAGGTGCGCCTCCCTCGGTCAGGGTGGCATAGAACATATCGGCGATGTCGAATGCGGCCCGGTCGTTGACTTTCCACAGGGTGCCGACCACATGGGGATATCCGGCGAGCTGGAAGGCGGAGGCCAGATGGATGGCTTCGTCGACGAGTTCGGTGTTGCTGGTCAGGGCGGTCTCGCAAGCCGACAGGTACGCCAGCCGCGGCGACCGCAGCCGCACCGGCCCGAGCGAGGCGACGGTGAAGGGATCGCTCGCGTGATCGTGCAGGAGCAGCTTGCTCCGGGAGGGATTCGTGGCATCGCTGGTGCCATGGCAGGCGAAGTGCGCGATCGAGCAGGTCGGCAGCTCATCGAGGACGTTGGCCTTGGTCGGCAGCTTGTCCGACTCGTTCTTCCGCCAGGGGCGGGCCGGCTGAGGTTCGCTGAGCACCACCGCGCCCGGGAGGCGCCTGCGGAGCATCTCGCGTTCCGCGGGCACCTGCCACAATCGTCCGGGCTTGCCCGGAGTGGTGGGCATCGCGACGACCAGCGCCCGCGTCCCCGCGGATCGTCGCGCCTGCTCGCGGGCATAGCGCAGGCCTCGTACGGTCGGCGTGTACGACGAAACGACCCGATCCAGAACGGAGTCGCCCTGGCGGCCCGCGGCATGTAACGGCAGCAGGCCGAGCAGCCCACCCGGCGCCCACCACAGCCGAGGCCAGGCACCGGAATCCCGACGCAGTCCGAGCACGGACAGGACAGGCCCGGCCACCACCTCCCAAAGCCACGCCAGCACCTGAAGCTGCCGTTCCTGGTTGCCGCGCAGGGCACCGTGAAAGTCGTTGATCTGGCGGACCAGGATCTCGGGCGTGAGACCGGGAAGTTCCCGCGCCACGACACCGCCGGTGGTGACGATCAAGGCGTCACTGCGATATGTGCTGACATTCACCACCACCACCGGCCCGTACGCGGCCTCGGCGAGGATCTCATCCGTGGACGGCGGGCTCATGAAACCCGCGAATCCGTCCAGCCGCCGGATCCTGGCGATGAGCGCGCTGAATTCCGCGGCCAGAGCGTGGCGGTCCCGCGTCGTGGAGCCGGGTGGCACGCTGGACGAGATGGTGATGGCGGTCGCGGGCGTCCGGTCCAGCAGGTCACGGAGTTCGGCGAACCGGGTGGCCAGGTCAGGGTGGCTGTCCCGGAGATCGCTGAGGTCGCTGCGGGTGTCCATCGCCTGGCTCAGCAGGATCGTCCGGCCCTGTTCCAGAAGGTGCAGGGCACGGCTCGCGCGTTCGGAGTTCCCGGTGTCAGCCAGGGTGAGCGCGGCGGCGTCGGCGGCCAGTCCGGCGAAGCCGCCGAGCGCGTACTGCTGATCTTCTCGATCGAGTTGGCGTGGCGCCACCTCGGGAAGCAGGTGGACGGCGGTCTCCATGAGCTCCGCCGCCCGTGGTCCGATCCTGGCCGCGGATCGGGCCGCCTCGATCCGTACCGACGGGGCGGCGGAGGCGGTGCGCACGGCCTCCGCGTAGACGGAGAACACCGCGTCGCGGGGGTGTTCTGGCTGGCTCTGCAAGGCCCGGCCCAGGTTGATGAGCCGGGCCGCGCGTTCGGGATGGTCGGCGGGTGTGGCGTCGACCGCCTGGCTGAGCATGTCGACAGCGGCGGCCAGGTCGGACCGGATGAGCAGGGCGTTTCCCAGACCGGCGAGAATGGCCGCGCGATCCTCGTGGTCAGCGGGGCAGGCCTGGACGGCCTCGGCGAACCGGTCGATCGCGGTGTCGAGGTCCGCCTCCGCGCCGGGACGGCTGGAGCGGGCGAGCAACACGTTCCCCAGGTTGAACAACATCGCCGCGCGCAGATCTGGTTCGTTTCTGGCCGTGGATTCCAGCAGCGCGCGCATGATGTCGTTCAGATCCGCCGGCAGGTCCGGCGGCGCAGCCTGATCGAGGGCCAACGCCCGATCGAGATGACGGACCGCCTCGTCGAGATCACCTCCGGAACGGCCGAATCGGGCCAGAAGCGCATTCCCCAGGTTATTGAGATATATCGGCAATTCGATGTCGTCAGGGATGTTCGTGGCTTCCGTGAGCAGCTGGATCGCACTGTTGAGATCCGCGATTTCACCAATGCGTTCGAAACGGCTCTGAAACGCATTGGCGAGATCATTGAGATACTCGCCCCTGTCCTCGGCCAGGCTGGCGTGCAATGCTTCCCGTCCAGCCTCGATCGCGGCATTCAGATCCCCGAGTACGCCGGTGCGCTGAAACCGCGTCCGCAACGCCACCCCGAGTTCGGACAACCACATCGCCCGCCATGCAAGGTCATCCGGCGTGACACGCAGAATACGCTGATAAAGCCGGATGCTATGGGAGATGTCACGCCCAGGATCGTCAAGCGCCTGAGCGCGCCAGTTCATGGCAGTGAGATAGGCCCGCTCGGCCACATCGGGCAGCAGGGGCGTAGGCAACGTCTCGTCACCAGCGACAAAACAGCGAATCAGCATCTCAACCGCCGCGTAACGATCCCGCTCATCGCCGCCCACCTGATAGCGGTACCAATGCAGCCAGCCAAGCAGCCGCCGCGCCTCCAGATTGCCTTCATCCTCGCGCGCCAAATCGCCGAGCCGCACAGCCAGCTCCTCCAGCGACAGATCCCCCGCGGACTCCCCCACCAGCGCCGCAACCGCAGCAAACCATTCCGGATCCACGATTCCTATCATCGGCCGACATGTCTCTGCTGGGACAAGAATCCCGGTCAACCTGGGGTCGGACTTCACCGGTCCAGAGATGGCCCGCTCGTTCCTCGTCCACGAACCAGCGATCATCGCGGCCGCCCTTACGTGATGGCCGTCCACCTCGTCCAGAAATTGAGGCGGATCCCGCTCAGTTACCCGTCAGACATTCGAATCTGACAGTTCAGGGCGCATGACGCAGCGGTTGGCGGTGGGCCCAGGTGGCCCAGCGCCAGAGCCATTCGATCGGGCCCTGGCGGTATCGGCGTAGCCAGAGGGTGGACCATAGCCACTGGATGGTGAGGATGGCACCGGCGATGAGGACGATCGTCGTTGAAGGCCAGGTGTTGGGCAGGCCGCCGATGATGGGGCTGATCGCTAGAACGAGGATTGTGGCGGTTAGGTAGTTGGTCAGGGCCATTTTTCCCAGTGGTGCGAAAATCGCCTGGAGTAGCGATCGGAGCGGGGTTCTGAGCAGGACTAGCAGTCCGCATATGTACGTCCCTGCGAGCAGCAATCCGGCCGCGGGCAAGATGAACCTGAAGGACGGGTCGTCGAACGATAACCCGGACTGCACCCACACGAGAGGCACTGCCGCCGCCGCGAGAAGCAGGCCCAGCATGGCCGGGATCCGGGTTGAGTTCTCCATCCGGCCGATCACCCCGTACCGGGTGAGTGCCGAACCCAGCAGGAACAGCCCGACCACCAGGAGGGGGCCGCCTCCCATGATCAATGACGTCGCGATGAGCACAGCGGCGAGTGCGGCCACGGTCCACCGGGGCAGCCAGGTCGAGGGCAGCAGCACCAGCAGTCCGATGATGGCGTAGGCGGTCAGAATCTCGCCTTGCCACAGCAGGAACAGGTGCGCCAGTCCGATCACGAGCAGTGCCAGCAGCCGGCGCAACAGAATCAGCCGCGGGCTGGTGACGCGTTCCGCCGCGGATTCCAGCAGCAGCGAGAACCCGACACCGAACAGCAGCGAGAAGATCGGCACGAAACGCTGCGCGACGAACAGCCCCAGCCACGAGCCATCGGAACCGCCCATCGAAGGCGCTACGACGAGGTCGCCGGCGTTGGCTATCGGCTGGACATTGGCCAGCAGGATCCCGCACAGCGCGAACCCCCGCACCACATCAAGCGCGGCGATACGCGGCCGCCCGGGAGAGGCCACTGTCATTTCGGCACGAGCGGCCGGGTGCCCGGGAGAGGTCATCCCCCAACCTCCCCAGCGGTCATTTCGGCACGAAAAGCTGGGCATCCGGGAAAGGTCATCGCCGAACCTCTCCGGCAGTTGGCGGCTAGGCGGCCGGTGTCGATTCGGGGGGCTACGGGGAGATCATCAGATGGCATGGGCCCAATTTTGTGGACCCTGATCTGGTGCCCGTATCAGCCCAAAGGAGGGTTCGCGCCGCTGGCGACGTACTTTCGGCCGGTGCCGTACGAGATGGAGGCGCCCCTACACCAGGGCATCATCGATCCAGCCGGCCAGGACGTAGGCGGGGGAGGCTCCGGTCTGTTCCGCGATTATTTTGCCGTCTCGCATCACCATCAGCATGGGGATGCTCTCGACCGCGAATCGTTCGGCTGTTTTGACCGCCTCGTCCACGTTGACCTTGACCAGTTTGAGCTTCCCGGCCCGTTCCTGCGCCAACTGTTCCAGCGCAGGGCCGACCGTGCGGCAGGGGCCGCACCAGGGTGCCCAGAAGTCGACCACGACGGGGATCTGCGCGTCCTCCACGACCTCGGCGAAGGTGTCGTCGCCGGCCTCGGCAAGCCAGGGCAACGGCTGGTGACATACGCCGCAATGGGGTGTGCCGTCCGCGACGGCGGGCACCCGGTTCTTCTTCCCGCACTGGGCACATTGCACGACCATGTCAACCTCCGATCGTCAACCTCCGATCGTCAACCTCCGAACTCGATGACGAGCTCGCCCTCGCTCGCGTCCACGCGGATGATCGTCCCGGGTGGCACGTCCCCGGCGAGGAGCGCTCTGCCGATCCTGGTCTCCACCTCGCGGGCGATGAACCGGCGCAGCGGCCGCGCTCCGTACACAGGATCGAACCCCTGGCGGGCGATGTCGCGGCGGGCCGCTTCGGTGACCTCCAGGGTCAGGTCGCGATCGGCGAGGCGTACCCGGACGTCGTCGAACATCAGGTCCACGATCTGCTCGATCTCGGGTTCCGTCAGCGGCTTGAACAGCACGATGTCGTCGACCCGGTTGAGGAACTCCGGCCGGAAGTGGGAGCGCAGTTCGGCCAGCACCCGGTCGCGCCCTTCCGGCTTGAGCTCGCCGCCGGGCGTGACCCCGTCCAGCAGGTACTGCGACCCGATGTTGGACGTCATGATGATCACCGTGTTGCGGAAGTCGACCGTGCGCCCCTGCGCGTCGGTCAGCCGCCCGTCGTCCAGGACCTGCAGGAGCGTGTTGAACACATCCGCGTGCGCCTTCTCGACTTCGTCGAAAAGCACCACACTGTACGGCTTGCGCCGCACCGCCTCGGTGAGCTGACCCCCCTCCTCGTACCCGATATATCCAGGCGGCGCCCCCACCAGCCGGCTGACCGTGTGCCGCTCCTGATATTCGCTCATATCGATCCTGACCATGTTCTCCTCGGTGTCGAAGAGCGCCGCGGCCAGCGCCTTGGCCAGCTCGGTCTTGCCCACCCCGGTCGGCCCGAGGAAGATGAACGACCCGATCGGCCGGCGCGGATCCTTGATTCCGGATCTGGCTCGGATCACCGCGTCGGCGACCAGCCGTACCGCCTCGTCCTGGCCGATCACCCGCTCGTGCAGGATCTCGTCCAGCCGCAGCAGCTTCTCCCGCTCGCCCTCCCGCAACCGGCTCACCGGGATTCCGGTCCACCGGGACACGATCGCCGAGATCTCGTCCTCGGTCACCACCTCGCGCAGCAGGCGATGTCCGGCCTGCTTGGCGGCCAGCCGCTCCTCCTCCGCCGCCAGCCGCCGCTGGAGCTCCGGCAGCCTGCCGTGGCGGAGTTCGGCCGCGCCGGTGAGGTCGTAGTCGCGCTCGGCCTGCTCGGCCTGGCGGCGTACGTTCTCCATCTCCTGCCGCAGTTCCTGCACCTTGCGCAGCGTCTGCCGCTCGGCCTCCCACTGGGCGCGCATGGCGTCGGCCGCGGTCTTCAGATCGGCCAGCTCCCGGCGCAGCTCGGCCAGCGAGGCGTCATCCTTCTCCTTGGCCAGCGCCGCCTCCTCGATCTCCAACCGCATCACCCGGCGGGTGAGCTGGTCCAGCTCGGCGGGCATGGAGTCGATCTCCGTACGGATCATCGCGCACGCCTCGTCGACCAGGTCGATGGCCTTGTCCGGCAGGAACCGGTCGGAGATGTAGCGGTGGCTGAGCACCACGGCCGACACCAGCGCGCTGTCCTGGATCTTGACGCCGTGGAAGACCTCCAGTCGCTCGCGCAGGCCGCGCAGGATCGACACGGCGTCCTCGACCGACGGCTCGTCCACCATGACGGGCTGGAAGCGGCGTTCCAGCGCGGCGTCCTTCTCCACGTGCTTGCGGTATTCCACGATCGTGGTGGCGCCGATCATGTGCAGTTCGCCCCTGGCCAGCATCGGCTTGAGCATGTTGCCCGCGTCCATGGACCCTTCGGCCGCGCCCGCGCCGACCACCGTGTGCATCTCGTCGACGAACAGCAGGATCCGCCCCTCGGCCGCCTTGACCTCGTTGAGCACGGCCTTCAGGCGTTCCTCGAACTCGCCGCGATACTTGGCGCCCGCGACCAGGGAACCCATGTCGAGGTTGAAGACGGTCTTGTCGCGGAGGCTCTCCGGCACGTCGCCGCGGTGGATGCGCTGGGCCAGGCCCTCCACGATGGCGGTCTTGCCGGCCCCGGGGTCGCCGATCAGGACGGGGTTGTTCTTGGTCTTGCGGGACAGGATCTGGATGACGCGCCGGATCTCGGCGTCCCGGCCGATGACGGGGTCGAGGCGGCCCGCGGCGGCGTCGGCGACCAGGTCGCGGCCGTACTTCTCGAGGGCTTCGTAGGCCACTTCCGGCATCGCCGAGGTGACGCGCTGGTTGCCTCGGATCGAGGTGAGCGCTTTGAGGAAGTCGTCCCGGGTTAGCCCCACCTCGTCCAGCAGGGCGATCAGCAGGTGCTCCACCGAGACGTACTCGTCCTTGAGCCGCTTGGCCTCCTGTTCGGCGGTGTCGAACAGGCGGGACAGGCGCTGGGAGACGAACACCTGGCCGGGCGCGGCGCCTGGTCCGCTGACCCGGGGTCGCCGGGCCAGTTTGGCCTCCAGATCGGTCCGCAGGCGAGGCACGTCCGCGCCCGCCTGGGTGAGCAGCCGCTCCCCCAGTTCCTGGTCAAGCAGGGCCAGCAGCAGATGCTCGGCGTCGACCTCCGTATGCCCGAAGCGCAGGGCTTTGGTCTGAGCGTCGTGCAGGGCCTCCTGGGATTTCTGGGTGAGCCGGTCAGCGTCCACGAGTAGCCTCCTCCAGTTCGGCGATCCGATCGAGCAGGTCCATGACCAGGGCGACGCCCGCGTAGTTGAGGGCGAAGCCCGCGCGCAGCCGCTGGATGCGGCCCACCCTGGCGACCTGGTCGGCGGGCAGCCAGACGGTGCCGGTCACGTCGATCCAGGCGTCCAGCAGGTCCAGGGCGACCAGCCGCCGTACGACATCCGGATGCAGGCACACCACGCGGGCGAACGTGTCGAGGTCCAGCCGCCGGGGCCGGGCCAGAGCCAGCGTCATCGTCGCCTCCTGGGGTCGAAGTCGGAGGTGGCCGCGAGGCGTTCGAACAGCCGGCGCTCCTCGCCGGACAGGGTGGGCGGGACCATGATCCGGGCCTCGGCGTACAGGTCGCCGCCGGACAGGCCGCGGCCGCGCAGGCGCAGCTTCCGGCCGGACGACGTGCCCGGGGGCACCTGGACCTTCGCCTCGCCGCCGGGGGTGTCGAGGGCCACGCTCGCGCCGAGCGCCGCTTCCCAGGGCGTGAGCGGGAGCCGTACGTACAGGTCGCGGCCCTTCACCTGGTAGCGCGGATGCGGGACGATCCGAACCACCAGGAACAGATCGCCGGGCTTCGCGCCGCCGCCGGCCCGGCCGCCCTGACCGGCCAGCCTGATCCGCCGGCCGTCGGCCACGCCCGGCGGGATGGTCACCTCCACCGACCTCCCGTCGATCTTCAAGGGACGGCGGCCGCCGCGATACGCCTCCTCAACCGTGAGCGGAAGCTCGACCTCCTGGTCGGCGCCCGGCATCGGGCCCCAGCGGCGGCCGAAGACGCCGCCGAACAGGTCGTCGAGATCGACGTCCGACGCCCATTCGGGTTGCCGGGCCGCCGGGGTGTCGTACTCGCGGCGCCGCTCGGGATCCGACAGCACCTGGTAGGCCTCGGAGATCTGCTTGAACCGATCCTCGGCCACGGGATCCTTGTTGATGTCCGGGTGGTAGGTGCGGGCCAGCTTGCGGTAGGCGCGCTGGATCTCCTCCGGGGACGCGTCCCTGGACACCCCCAGAATCTCGTAGAAATCCATCACTCGCCCTTCGTGGCCACCACCACCGAGGCAGGCCTGAGCCGTCGGTCGCGCTCGCCGTAACCAGGCCTGACGACCTCGGCGACTGTGCCCGGCCTGGTCGTGGTGGCGGGCACGGTCCCGACCGCGTCGTGGCGCTCCGGGTCGAAGGGCGCGCCCTCGTCGTCCTGGCGCGGGTAGCCGAGGCGGTTCATCACCGCGAGAGCCTGCTCGTGTACGGCCCGGAGCCCGTCAAGCACAGCCTCCGGATCGGCTTTGGCGTGTTTCAGGGCGAGTTCCAGGTTGTCGAGCACGGGCAGCCATTCGGCGGTGGCCCTGGCGCGCTCCCGCTCGACCTCCTTGGCCATACGTTTGCGCAGGTTGTCCATATCGGCCGCCGCCCGAAGCAGCCGATCCTCCAGTTCGGCGACCTTCGGGTCAGGCTCCATCTCGGCCCCCGAGGCACCCCCAGTGCCGGTCCCTGTGTCGGCCCCTTTATTGGCCTTTGCGCTAGCCCCTGAGTCGACCTTCCTGTCGGCCCCCGTGTCGGCCGGACGGTCGTCCCCAGGGCTCGGGGGCTTATTCGGGGGCGGTGAATTCGGCGTCGATGACGTCATCGCCATCCTCCCCCTGTTTCGGACTTTGGATCGGCCCCTGTGTCGGCCAGATGGTCGTCCCCAGGGCTTGGGGCCTATTCCGGGGTGGTGAATTCGGCGTCGATGACGTCATCGCCATCCTCCCCCTGTCCCGGCGCCCGCTGCTGCCCGGCCATGCTGCCCAGGCTGTGGTAGACCTGCTGCAACTCGCCGGTCAGCGAGCGAAGCCGATCCAGCGGCGCCTCCTCCTTGACGGCCTGCCGGGCGTCGCTGACGAGCATGTCCGCCCGCGCCTTCTCATGGGTCGGGACCGCTCCGCCCAGCTCGTTGAGCCTGCGCTCGACCTGGTAGGCGGCCGAGTCGAGCTCGTTGCGCGCGTCGATCTGCTCGCGCAACCGGGCATCCTCGCCGCGATGCTGCTCGGCGTCCTGCACCATGCGCTCGACCTCGGCCGGCTCCAGGTTGGAGCTCTCGCTGATCGTGATGCGCTGCTCGGCCCCGGTGTCCTTGTCCCGCGCGGAGACGCTCAGGATCCCGTTGGCGTCGATGTCGAAGGTGACCTCGATCTGCGGCACGCCCCGGGGCGCCGGGCGGATGGTCTCCAGCCGGAACCGGCCGAGCACCCGGTTGTCGGCGGCCCGCTCGCGCTCCCCCTGAAGCACGACCACGTCCACCGCGCTCTGATTGTCCTCGGCCGTACTGAATACCTCGGTTCGCCGGGCCGGGATGGTGGTGTTGCGCTCGATCACCTTCGTCATCACGCCGCCGAGCGTCTCCAGGCCGAGCGACAGCGGGGTGACGTCGAGCAGCAGCACGTCGCTGACCTCGCCCTTGATGATCGACGCCTGGAGCGCGGCCCCGACCGCCACGACCTCGTCGGGGTTGACGGTCATGTTGGGGTCCATGCCTCCGGTCAGCCGTTTCACCAGGTTCTGCACGGCCGGGATCCGGGTCGAGCCGCCGACCAGGATGACCTCGTCGATGTCGTCGGCGGTGAGTTTGGCGTCGGCGATGGCCTGCCGTACCGGATCGATGCAGCGTTCGACCAGGTCGGAGGTGAGGTCGTCGAACGTGGAGCGCATCAGGGTGGTGTTCAGGTGTTTGGGGCCGTTGGCGTCGGCGGTGACGAACGGCAGGCTGACCGACGTCTGGGTGACCGAGGAGAGCTCGACCTTGGCCTTCTCGGCGGCCTCGAACAGGCGCTGCAGCGCCTGCGGGTCGTTGCGGAGGTCGATGCCCTCCTGGCGCTGGAACTCCACCGCCAGGTGGTCGACGACCCTGCGGTCGAAGTCGTCGCCGCCGAGGTGGCCGTCGCCTGAGGTGGCCCGTACCTCGACGACGCCTTCGCCGATGGCCAGGATGCTCACGTCGAAGGTGCCGCCGCCGAGGTCGAAGACGAGCACGGTCTCGTTGGCCTTCTTGTCGACGCCGTAGGCGAGCGCGGCCGCCGTGGGCTCGTTGATGATCCTCAGCACCTCCAGACCGGCGATCTTGCCGGCGTCCTTGGTGGCCTGGCGCTGGGCGTCGTTGAAGTAGGCGGGCACCGTGATGACCGCCTCGGTGACCCGCTCGCCGAGGAACTTGCCCGCGTCGTCGGCGAGCTTGCGCAGCACCTGCGCGGAGATCTCCTCCGGCGCGTACAACTTGCCGCGCACCTCGAACCGCACGGCCCCGTTCGGCCCTTCCACGACGTCGAAGGAGACCGCGTGCATCTCGGTGGTGACCTCGTCGTACTTGCGGCCGATGAAACGTTTGGAGGAATAGATGGTGCCCTTGGGGTTGAGGATGGCCTGGCGGCGGGCCAGCTGGCCGACCAGACGTTCTCCGTGTTCGGTGAACGCCACCACCGACGGCGTGGTCCGCGCCCCCTCGGAGTTGGGGATCACCGTCGGCTGCCCGCCCTCCGTCGCGGCGATCACCGAATTCGTGGTGCCCAGATCAATGCCTACCGCCTTGGCCATCGCTGCCCCCTCATCCATGGATCGCTTTCCAGCGTGTCCGGCGGCGCAGCGGTCCCACATCCTTAACCTGGGTAGCCACCCGCCCGTCCACTTGGGGGATATACCGCGCTGACCTGGGTATTTGCCGGATTGGAGGGGGGATCGGACCATGCGGGGCCGCCAACGCGAATGGTCCGCCGTCGTCACGCTGCTGGAGACCGCCGACGGCGGAGCCACGCTGCTCCTGGAGGGCCAGGCGGGCATGGGCAAGACCCGGCTCCTCGCCGAAGCGGGGTCCGCCGCCCGGGCACGCGGGCTTTTCGTGGCCGCGAGCGCCGTCGAAGAGCTCGGCCAGCTGATCCCGATGGCCCCGCTGTTCACGGCGATCGCCGAATCTCCCGATCTCACCGAGGGACCCGATCTTCACACCCGGCTGCTCGAACAACTCCGGTCCGCCATGGCGGCCAGAACACCCCTGCTCGTCACCCTCGACGACCTGCAATGGGCCGACACGACGACGCTGATGGCCCTGCGCACCCTCCACGGGCAGCTCTCCGCGCTGCCCGTCACCTGGCTCCTGGCCCGTACGGTAACCGAAGGCCACCACGACATCGACTCCCTGTTCGACATCCTCGAACGACACGGCGCCCGCCGGATAACCCTCCCCCCGCTCCCGCCCGCCGCCACCGCCGAACTGGCCGCCGACGTGCTGGCCGCGGACCCCGACCCCGACCTGCTGGCCCTGGCGGCCACCACGAACGGCAACCCCGCGCTCCTCGTCGAACTCCTGCGCGGCCTCCGCGACGAGAACTGCCTGGACATCACCGCCGGCACCGCCCGCCTCCTGACCGCAGGCGTCCCCGAGCGCCTCCAAGCCTCGGTACGGCAACTCCTGTCCCTGCTGACCCCCGAGGCCAAGCACCTGGTGGAGACGGCGGCCGTGCTCGGCAGGTCCTTCCAGCTCGACGAGGTGGCCGAACTCCTGGGCTCGGCTCCGGCTCTCCTGCTGCCCCCGCTGGAGGAGGCGATCACCGCAGGGGTGCTCGTCTCGGACGCCGAGACCCTGACCTTCCAATACGAAGTGCTCTGGCGAGCCGTCGTCTCCGGCCTGCCTCCGGCTGTACGGCAGTCCCTGCACCGGAACCCATCCCACGACTCCGACGTACTGACCGCGCTCCGCCGGGGCGACCTGGCGGGCGCGGCGGCGCGGGCGGAAGCCGCCTACGCGGCCCTGCCGCATGACACCGCTACAGCCCTCCCGCATGACACCACCGCGGCCTTGCCGCATGACACCACCGCAGCCCTGCCGCATGACACCGCCACGGCTCTGCCGCATAGCACCACCACGGCCCAGCCGCATGACACCACCACGGCCCAGCCTCATGGCGCCACCGAGGCCCGGATCCGCTCCGAGTTCCTGATGGCCCAGGTCGTCGAGGCTCGTGACGGTGCCGGACCCGCGATGGCGCTGGTGCGGCACATCTACGCGGACCCGGCCTCCGCCCGGCGCCTACTCGCTGCGGAGCCGGTCGCCGCCGTCTGGCTGGTCCGGCTGGCCCTCGCCGTCGGGCAGCGCTCGTTCGCCGAACGTGTCGCCGAACTGGCCGCCGAACTCGGTGCCGCGAACCCTGAATCACCCGCTGCGGCGCACGCCCGAGGGCTGCTCTCCTCCGATTCCACGGCGTTGGCTCACGCCGCGCGGAACGCCACCGACCCCTGGTACCGCGCGTCGGCGGCCGAGGACCTGGGCGTGCTCCTGTCCAGAACAGGCGAAAGATCGGACGCCCTCCGCAGCCTCGACGAGGCCCTCGCCGGCTACGGCGACTGCGGCGCGACCCGCGACGAGGCCCGGGTTCGTCGCCGGATGCGCCGCATGGGCGTACGCCACCGGCACTGGACCAACGGGGCACATCCGCCTTCTGGCTGGGACAGCCTCACGGCCACCGAACTCCGGGTGTCCCTCCTGGTCGCGCAGGGCTGGACAAATCGCCAGGTGGCCGAGCAGATGTTCATCAGCGTGCACACGGTCGCTTTCCACCTCCGGCAGGTCTTCCGCAAACTGGAGATCGGCTCCCGGGTCGCCCTCGCCCGGCTCGCGGCCGAACTCGAATCCGACGACTAGCGGCGCGCTGACCGTGGGGTTTGGGAAATGACAGCGGTGTAGCGCTTCAGAACCGCTGGGAACAGGTTTTCCAAAAACAGCAACCCCGCCGAAATTGCTCCGGGGGCAGGTCCATAAACCGGACGCAATCTCGCGGATATACCGGACCCAAGCAATCGGGGAAAGGTTGAGGGCTGTCATGCGCTCATGTCAAGCGGCACTCTGCTCGAATGAACGGCCAGTGCACAGGGGCAGCGGACCACTCCAGGTATGAGTGAACCAACCCTCGGAACGAACATGAATAGTCTTCACGTATAGCCGATATAGAGGGCTAATGCAACAGATCTCGCTGGTTGCTATCCCTTCCAGCCTCCGATCACCCCGATCGTCCAACGTTTCCGAATTACTATCGTCAGCCATCTAAATAGCGTTACTGTCTAGGGATAGAGTTGTATGAAGGGGGCTTGTATGAGATGGGCAGCGGGCGTGGGTGGCCCCGCGCTGGCCATTCTCGTTGTGGCCGCCCTTCTCTTCCCAGGCCCGGCGGCGGCGCGGACGCCCATACCCGACGACACTCTTGTGATCTTTTGCCTGGATCCCGGCAATGCCGAAGATGTGGCGCACGCGGCCGTCACGCTGGGGCTGGTCGCGAAAGCCGACGCGGACGATCAGGTGAGCACCAGCCGCGACCCGAAGTCGCCGACCGGTCGGAATCTGACCATTGAAAAGTGGCGCGCCGCTGATCAGGCCAATTTCCTGAGAGCGTGCCGGGCGGTAGCGGGAGTGAGAGAACTTTCCTCGCAGCCGCCGACAAAAGAGGCAAGCGACGTATGGTCGGTCGTGTGGGGGTTCGTCCAGCCCGTGCTGCTCGCGTTCCTTGGCGCGCTGCTCGCCTGGATCTTCACCGAGCTTCGCATGCGGGGAGACGCGGGAAGCAGAATCGCTTTGGCCACCAACACCGCCGCCCGGGCGTATCACCGCGCGACCACCGCTTACGTGAACGCGTGGTCCGCCGACCCCTTCCTCGGAAAGCCCGAGGCCGTCACCATGGGTGACCGGCTGAACGAACTGGATGTGGAACTCGGGCGCTGCAAGCTCGCCCGTTCTCGCTGGAAGGTCCCCGAGCTGCTCAGAGATGAACTGAATGCCCTGGATTCCGCCATCAACGCCGCCGCGTGGAACATACCCGACCGGCGAGAAACCGAGGCGATCCCCCTACGCCAGCGGCTCGATGACTATCTGAAAAACGTCGTTGTAATGACAAACGATCTTGAGCGCCCATGGCAGCTCCACCGCAGAATGCGGGCGGACCAGCTCCCGCACCCGATGGGGGCGGCGCCATGAACCCTTTCCTTGTCAACGGAGAAGAAGACGCCCCGATCGAGTGCAAGCACGAGCAGATGTGCACGTGTCACGCCGACATCGACAGCGCTCATCACATGTTCCGCAAATTCCAGCACAGCCTGAGCGCACCTCGCGAATTACAGGCTAGAGGCCTGTTCATCGCGCTGGGCGGACCAACCGGAACCGGAAAGACATCCCTGGCCAACCGATGTGCGCATGCGGCGATCCTCGCTCTGCGAGAGGTGGGAATCACCGGGCATCTCATCGATGTCCGACACGCCGCGAGGCAGTTTCTGGCGACCGTGCGAGAGCGGGTCGAGCTCGTTGGTCCAGAAATAAAGTCCGAGGCGTTGCGCAGCGGCGCAATCGACAGGAGCCTGGCGAGCGAGATCAGCGAAAACGATCTGGCCATGACCCTCTCCAAGATCAGCCAAGTCCTCTCCACCAAAGATTCGATTGTCGTCCTGATGCCGAAATCAGAGAAGCTGGAGGAGCTTCAATGGTATTGGACATCAACTCGTCGCAATATGATCATCATCGCGGAATCGATCTACGCCGACGTCAGCGGCGCGCATCAGTCAATGGAAGCGAACGGCGTGGCACGCGCCATATGCCTGGAAACCGGTCTTTTTCGCGACGGTGACGGCGAAAAGCTGAGGATGGCCCGTGTCGACACGATCGACGCGGGAATCAAGTTTCCGCACCTTGCCCCCGGCGCGATCGATGAGCTGACGAACTTCTTTGGCCCCAATAATGCTCGTTTTTATCAACGACTTCTGGCCGGACTCTACGAAGAACGCCTGAGCGAGTCCCCGCCGAACCTGGATTTGGTAACCTTCGAAGATCTCAAGCAATATTTCTATCGGAAAATTTCATAACATTAACGGACAGGGGTGACAGTTGGCATGAGCAGCGAAGATGAGGCCCGAAGGGCCCCAACCAGGTTCAATCCATTTCCGTTTCGTGCCACCGGCGAATTCATCGATCCGTTATCGCATTTCATCACCATCCAGACACCAGCGACCATAGAAACGCTCGGTCTGCTCGATACCTACCTCGAGCCCCCCAGAACCGGATCGGATTCCGGGGATCCGGCCGGTTTGGCCATCGCCGTGGTCGGGGAACATGGGACCGGCAAGACGCACCTGGTCAACTACCTCATCAATCGGTGCGCGGCAGCCGAACCCGGGCCGGTGGGGTATCAATACCTCAGCGCGCAGGCGGGAGATTTCAGGAAACTCTACTTCAAAAACTTCCTCGACAAAGTCGATAAGCCGAGGGTGCTGCGCCGCCTGAACGAATACTACGGGCAGATCGTCGCCGCGTCGTTCGGTGGCAGCGAATTCCCGGAGGAAATAAGAGAACGGCTGCGGAGCAACAAGATTGACCCGCAACGGTTCGTCCGGCAGTTCGGACTGCCCGAGAGCATCTATCTTGAGGAATTACACTCGGAGATCTACAAGGTCACCAAGGATGCCGAGTTGAGCACGGCGCTCACGCTCATGCTGCGCGAGGATCTGAGCGACCATGTCTGGGGGTGGTTGTGCGGTGACCCGCCGGACGAACTGCTCAAGGAACGCGGCATCCTCATCACCATCTCCACCGAGAGCGCCGCGCTCAAAGCAATCGGCATGTTCTCGCGGCTCTTCCGGGGCCAGGATCGTTTCGTCCTGGTCATCGATGAGATGGAGAAAGTGCTTTCCCAGCAGTCCATCCCGACCAGGGAGGTCCTCGACGCATTCCGTGAACTGGTTCAGGTCACCACCCGTTCCGGAATCCTGCTCGTGCTCGCCGGTCTCCCGGAGTTCGTCGACATCCTGGGCGGCAACACCATCGACCGCATGCAGGTGGTGCACACCACTCCCTTCACGGCTGGCCAGGTCGAGGATTACGTCAAAGCGAACATCGTCGGCACCGGTCACCGCTCACCTTTGGGCCCATTTCATCCAAAGGCCTTGACGTACATGACCGCGCTCACCAACGGCAACATCCGGCACATAGTCGGCCTGTGCCGGAAGTGCTACGAGCTGACGAGCGAGGGCGGAGAGATCACGCACGCGACAGTGAAACGGGCCGCGCAAGATCGATTCGAGATCATCAACACGTCCGCGCTGGCGGAGCTCATTCGCGATGAGTTGGCCGGTATCTCCATCCCCTTCGTGGAGAACCACCAACTCGCCGGATCCGACGTCACGGTCGACTACTGGATTCCCGTGGGCACCGGCGGTTCTGGATGCGCGATCTTCCTGACCGACTCGGTGCTGACCGACGAGGACGCGACCAGACTCGCGGACAGAGCGAAGGCGGTCACCGATGCCTCGCCGGGAAGCCGCACGCTACTGATCGTCAACGGATTCCTCCCCGAGTCCGGCGCCAAAGTCCTTCGCGACGCGTTCACCTCAGGTCCCCTCGTCTATGTCAGGGACGGATTCCTAGCGGTGTTCGGCAACACGGTCAACTCGATCGTCCAACAGGTTCAAGCGGCCGAACTGGATCCCGAGACGGGCATTCGCCTCCATGTCGAACGCCTGACCTCGATGCACATCGGGACCCAGCGTTATGTGGAGGCGCTGGCCACCCAGATCGAAGAACTGCGCCGGTCCTCCGAGATGGGCATTGCCGCACTTTCCCAGCAACTCCACGAACCGGAAGCCGAAACAGCCGGAATCCTTCCTTCAGCGATCGAACCGGTCTTCGTCGCGACATTGAGTGAACTGCGCGAGCTGACCGATCTCCGGCAGCTGCTGTCCACGGCGTTCGACCCTGATGACGACAGCGATATCGTGCACACGCTGCTGGTGCGGGAACGTTCGGCTCTGCTCGAACCATTGGGCGTGCTGTTCATGGCCGAAGCGCTGGTTCTCGCGTTCCAGGACGCCGTCACCAACTGGTACATCCTTCCGGACACCCCGCCGTCAACCCGGCTCTACACGCTGCGCCGGCTCTGCCGGATGTTCGAGAATATTTCGGGATACCTTCCCTACTACGTCCTGGATGGTATCCGCGTCACCAGGAGCCGTTCCCAATCCAGCGAGGAACTGGCGAAACTCCCCACCAGGGTGCGTGCGCTGGTCGGCGGCCTGGGATCACGCGTCGAGGTGGCGGCCCTGTCCACCTTGGGCGCACCCGGCTAAACAGAACACCCGGACAGCCTGCCCCCCGAACCAAGGACCTATGAACAAGACGAGCTGAATGAGACGGCTATTGGGCCAGCAGCGAACTCGCCAGGTCCCCCATTTTGTCGTCGCAGATCGCTACCTGCTCCTGGTTGACGGTGACGCCGACGAGGTAATCCCGGGCCCCCAGCCGGTAGTAGTAGATCGCCCCCCGCTCGACGTCGAGCACGATGCGCAGCAACCGCCCCCGAACCGCAGGCCGCGCCAGCTGGCTCAGCACCGCGCAGTGCGCACCGAACTCCTCAGTGATCCGGTCATATCGGGCCCGCGGCTCCGCCGAATCGTTGTGCGCTCCCCAGATCTTCTTCGGAACGGGATGATCGAGCAGATCCGCGCATGCGACGATCTCCCCTTCCCGATATCGAGCCAGGTAACACAGCCCATACGGCTCCAGCACCGCCGCCAGCCGCCCGGACACCTCGGCCACTCCCCGCTCCCTGGTCCGGGTCTCGACCGCGGCCTGCCACTCGGGATCGAGTTTCGGCACCGTCATCAGCTCGCTACGCCACCCGCCCGGATTGAGGGACTCCGTCCCCAGGTCATCCCGCAGCTCGGTGGCCAGCCGCGAGATCTCCGTATCGGCTCCCCGCACCCGTGGCTGCCTCGGCAACGGCTGCTCGCGAAGCTGCCCGAAAACGATCCCCAGGACATAACGCTTCTCCACCACGAACGCGCAGTAGAGCGCCCCGAACTCCGCGTGGAGCACCACCCGGATCAGCCGCCCGGTGTCGGCCTCGGCCAGATATCCGTTCAGCGCCTCGGTCTGGAAGACCAGCTGTTTGCACGCCGCCGCATACTGGCTACGCCGATTGGCCGCCCCGCCCGTCCCGGCTCCGGGATCGTCGAGGTTGTCCATCGCGAACTCGTACCAGCCGTGGTCGTGATGCGCCAGGTAGTCGGGAGAGTTCTGCTTCCGCAGCGCCGGTAAGAAGAAGCGCGCCGAATAGGGATCCTTGTCGGTCAATCCCCGGAACGGATCGCCCAGAGTCATAGTGATTTTTCGATCGTTCATGGGAATCGTCTCTCCTATCGGGAACTCGGAAGGTCCAGGTAGAGCACGGGCCGGCCGGGCAGGTTGTCTCCTCCGGCCAGCCGCGCACGCGTGTCCCGCAGCGATCTCACCGCCGCGGCGGTCACGGGGTGCTCCTCGTCGAGCCCCTCAAGTGCGAGCAGGTAGTCGATGCCCTGAATGATCGGGGCGGGTCCACCGTCCACGGCAATGGGGACGGCGTCGTCGGTGGGCTGTTGCCGCCTGAGCAGCTCGTAGGCGATCTCCGCGGTCTCTTCCTCCAGAGCCGAGGCTTCCTCGAAGACCGCGGACTCCGCCAGAGCCGCCGCTTCCTCCAAGGCCGCAGCTTCCTCGAAAGCCCCCGCTTCTCTCAAGGCCGCCGCTTCCGTCAAGGCCGCGGCCCTCTTCAGAGCTCCGTCCTCGACCATGCACCGCGAAAGGTTCAGCGCGGCCGCGAGCGTCCACGGATGGTTGGGCAGCGCATCGGAAAGCGCGTCGTACGCCTCCCGCGCCAGCTCCAACGCCTCCGCCCACACCCCCGCGCCCGCCAGCAGCGCGCTGAGATTCACCTGGCACAACCGCGCGTACGGATGCGCCTCCCCCAGCGAGCCTGCGAGCCGGACCAGGCAGCTGCGCGCCCGGTCGGCGGTCGCCCGGTAGTTCCCGGTGTTCACCGCCACCTCGACCGCCAGCGCCAGCTCGGTGCCGATGGTGTCCAGGTCGTCGGCCCCGAGCAGCCGCCGGAAGCCCTGCTGAGCCAGCGTGATGTGCTCCTGCCCCGACCGCCCCGTGAGCCGGTCGATGGTGGCGCGGGCCCGGTGGATCTGGATCTCGATCAGCTCGTTCGGCTCCCGCCGCCCAGGCCAGCGTTCCAGGGCATCCCGCAGGTAGTCGTCCGCCTCGACCAGATCCCCCCACGCGGTATGGAAGTCGGCGAGCCGCCTCGCCATGAAGACCGTCACCCGCACGTGCGCGCTCTGCACGTCCAACTGCCGCTCGTACGCCTTCCGCGCGGTCGTCAACGCCTGGAACTGCTTGCCCGCCAGAAAGTACGACATGGCGAGATTGATCTCAGCCAGCAGCGTCTCCCCATGATCGGCACCAAGCATGTCCAGGAACCCGCGATAGACCTGCAGATCGTCCGCCAGGGACTCCTCGAACCGCCCGAGACTGCGCAGGCATCCGGCCCGCCCGCGCCGGGCGTTCAATGCCCAGTGCTGACCAGCGGGCCCATGCGCCCCGAGAATCGCCAGCGCCTGGTCGAACCGGTTGAGCGCGGCGGTCCAGTCCCCCGTCTCGAACTCGATGTTGGCCATCTGGCCGAGCAGCCGTCCGGTGAGCAGATCCTGCCCGTAGCCGGCGGCCTCCCAGCTCCATATCAGCCCATTGGCGAACTTCAACGCGGGCCGCCAGCTCCCTTGGCTACCCATCACGTACATGTACCGAAGCTGGTTGACCAGCCAGCGGCGTACGGCGGGATCGGTGCTGTTCACGGCCCTGCTGGGGCGCAGATGGCGCTGGAGTTCCGCGAAGATCCGGTTGTCGGGGTTGAGCGAGCCGACGACTTCCGGTGGCACGTTCCCGGCCAGTCCGGACAGCGTGTAGGTGCGGCTCACCTCGGCCCGCTCGGGGTCCCGCTGCTTGAGCAGGTCCTGGATCCTGCTGTGCATGCGGATGGTGGCGGGCTGCCGCCAGGTCAGCTCGACCAGGCCGTACCCGGCCGCGACCCGCAGGACGCGGTCCAGCAGCATGCTGTCGGAGGCGAGCAGATCCGCCTTCTTCTCACCTGCGGCGATGCGCAGCTGCGCCAGCATCGGCGCCGAGCCGAGGAGATCGTGCCGCGCACCCTCGGGGGCGAGCCAGGCGCACATGTACAGCAGGTCCGCCGTCAGGCAGCCTTGTTTCGTCTCGCACATCTTGTCGATGTTCAGGTCGAGGCAGACCATGTCCATCGGCTTTCCCTCGTGCTGCGCGAGCAGGTTGAAGTATTCCTCGCCGGCCAGCCAGGGGATGTTCATGCCGGGCACGCCGGTTCGCTCCAGCGACGCGACGTGCTGCTCCAGCCAGGCGGCGGCCAGACGCAGCGAGAGGGGCAGCCCGCCGAGCCGCTCCGCGATGGCGGTCGCCTGCTCGGCCGGGAGTCGGTGGATCCTGCCAGTGAGGTAGGCCGCGCTCTCCTCGGTGGACAGCGGCGGCAACTCCGCCGCGTTTTCCGACGGGACGCGCGTCGTGATCAGGATGTGCCCCGGGCCGCGGGAGGGGATCAGGTCGGCCAGCTCGGCCAGGTCGGTGACGTCGTCGTAGACCAGCAGCCATCGGGAGTAGGGGCCGAGCGCGTTGCTCAGGTGGCGGACCACGGCCGCGGCTCGATTGGCCCCCGCCTTGATGTTCGGCATCTTCTCCACCAGCCCGGCCAGGCTGATGCGCACCAGTCCGGCATTACGGGCGGGGATCCACCAGATGAGGTCGTAGTCGTAGCCGAAACGGTGGATGTACTGGCGGGCGAGTTCGGTCTTCCCGGTGCCGGCGTCGGCCGCGATGACGCACTGGCCGGTCCCGTCCGCGCGGGCGGCGAAGGCGTCGCGGATCGCGTCGAGATCCCCGGCTCGGCCCACGAACCCCTCGGGTTCGCCCTCGTCGATGTTGCGGATCAGCTCGTCGTCGGGCCGGACGCGGTTGGGACCGCGCGGGACCAGCGGGGCGTTCGCCTCGGTCAGTACGCCGAGGGCGCTTTTCAGCCGGATCGACGCCAGATCGATCGCGTTCTCGCCTAACACGATGCGCTGGACCGTGTCCGGCAACCTCGTCTCGTCGAAGGAGGGCACGCAGACGGCCAGCGCGCCCTGGTCGAGCCACGACGCGAAAACGGGAAAGGAGCGGTCCGACACGATCACGACGGCCTCGCGGGACGGCGGGCCGGATTTCACCAGGTCGCACCGGATTCCAGGGGCTTCGGACTGCCCGCGCACCCAGTCGGCCCAGGGCCGGTCCTCCGACAGGTAGGCGATGGAGATCGTGCGCGGGTCGGCGTCGCTGTCGAGCCCGCAGGCGACGCGATAGCTGTGCCGTACCGCCGGCGAGAGGGGTTTCAGGTTCGTGACGGTGCCGGCCGTGATCCGCTCAGTGAGGGTTTCGTAGCTGCTGATCAGTTCGGAGCCCTGGATCGGATCCTCGACGAGGGTGATCAGGGTTCCGCTGCCGAGCATCGGCCGGAACACGATCTCGCAGTCGTCGGCGGAGCTCTCGCCCAGCCGCATGCCCACGCTTCCGCCCTGGCCGCCCTCCCCTCGGGTGCGCGCCAGCAGGGGAACGATCGGAAGGTCCAGGGCCGCCTTCTCCTTGAGGTCCAGGCCGAGCGCGTACGCGTCTTCCGGGTTGAGGCCACCGGGCCGGTAGGCCAGCACGACGGTGTCGGACATCCTGGCGATCGCCTGGGCCACGACTCCTTCAGGGCGGGTGGGCGCGTCCACGAACACCTGGCCGTACCCATCGGTCCTGGTGGCTTCGCTGAGCCGCTGGAACTGGCGTGCGTTCATCGTCCACGGGAGCGGCACGCCAGCCCGATCGTAG
This sequence comes from Acrocarpospora pleiomorpha, assembly GCF_009687885.1. GTDB lineage: Bacteria > Actinomycetota > Actinomycetes > Streptosporangiales > Streptosporangiaceae > Acrocarpospora > Acrocarpospora pleiomorpha. Next base: position 90,421 of record NZ_BLAF01000048.1, on the reverse strand, counting down.
GTGAGCACGTCGACCGGGGCGAACTGCTCAGGCGGGTGGAACCTCCGGACCTGCCAGATCGTGTTCCCGGTCAGGTCGTTGAGCGTGGCCGCGATCCGGCTGTCCGCGACCGGGCTGTTGGGGAATCTCAAGAAGTTGGCGACCCTGGATCCCTCCGAGGCCAGGTCGACGATCAGTACGGGGACCTGACGTGAGGCGAGAATGATCGCGCAGTTCACCAGCGTGGCCGTCTTGCCCAACTGCGCGGTGGTGCCAACAAAGGTGATGATTCTGGGCAGCCCTGGCGAGGTCACCGTGGCTCCTTCACTCCCGGCGGGCGGTCAGTACATTCATTCAGGAAACGGGCATAGCACTCGTCGTTGGTCAGAATTTCGCGTTGCGCCCGCCGTAGTACGAAGGCGAGAACAGTCCCGTTCCTTGCCCCATCCTCGCGAATACGGGAAAGATCGATTAGCCCCGTTGTCGCGTCAACGCTGACATCCGTCATGCGCATCCACCCCTGGTCACGACTTAACCTACATAGTAGACTCAACCCTAGCTTTCGGGGATAACAATCGAAGACCTTCACAAAGTAGGCTAATTAGCGCCATCCGATACTTTTTGGCTCTCGGCTGTTGTTAGGGTGCGCCCATGTCGGACTTGCCGGATATCGCCGATCATCGAACCCCGAGGTGGCGACCACATCCGTTCCGGCAGTTCATCATCAAAACGCACAGCCGCTGCAACCTCCGCTGCGACTATTGCTACCTCTACACGATGGCCGATCAGCGCTGGCGCACCCGCCCGCAAACAATGGCCGAACAAACACTCGAATACACCGCCGCGCGAATAGCCGAGCACGCCCGCGCCCACAACCTGCCCGACGTGCACATCGTCCTGCACGGCGGAGAACCGCTGCTCGCGGGCCCGCAGCGGCTGGAACGCACGATCAGGACCATCCAGAAAGCCGCCGGAACGCAAACCTCGTTCTCCATCCAAACGAATGGCGTTCTAATCGACGACGAGATGCTCCGCCTGTTCGCCCGGCTGAATGTGCGGGTGGGCGTCAGCCTGGATGGGAATGCGAGCGCGCACGACCGCTCCCGGCGCGGCCCCAGGGGCGGCAGCCATTCCACCGTCGTCGCGGCCCTGCGGAAATTGTCAGGACCGGAATTCCGCCGCCAGTTCGGCGGCCTGCTGTGCACGATCGACCTCCGCAACGACCCGATCGAAACCTACGAGACGCTGCTGGCGTTCCGGCCGCCCAGCGTTGACTTCCTGCTGCCGCACGGAAACTGGTCGACACCGCCGCCCGGCCTCGATCCCCGGCGCCGCGAGACCCCGTACGCGGAATGGCTGATCGCGATATTCGACCGGTGGTACCGGGCCGCCCGGATGGAAACAACCATTCGATTCTTCGAGGAACTGATGAACGTCCTGCTGGGCGGCGGTTCGCGAATCGAGGGGGTCGGCACCAGCCCCGCGGGAATGATCGTGGTGGAGACCGACGGCGGAATAGAGCAGTCCGATATCCTCTCCTCCACCTATCCGGGCGCGGCCGACCTCGGCCTCAACGTGGCGACCGACACCTTCGACGACGCCATCCGCCATCCCGGCACGGTCGTCCGCCAGCTGCGCGAGGACGGCGTGCCCACCCCCTGCCGCCCCTGCCGCTGGAGCCTGGTCTGCGGAGGCGGCCTCTACCCGCACCGCTATCTCACCGGCCAGGGCTTCGACCGCCCGTCGGTCTACTGCCACGAACTGGACCATCTCATCAGCCATGTCCGCGCCGCGATGCTCGCCGACCTCACCGGCTGACTCAGGATCCTTGTGGGGCAGGCCCGGGAGGGGCCTGCCCCACGCTCGATCAGCCCCGCGTCTCGACCCAGACATTGATGGTCGTGTGAGCGCTGATATTGGCGAAGGATGTGCTACCGGCCGGCACCCAGGGACCCTCGATCGGAATGAGCCCCACCTCCGGCAGGAAGTGCCGCTGCATGACCCTGATCCTGTGCTCGCCGGTCCCGGTGGCGCAGAAGCTGGAAGCCCACCTCTGCTGCGTGTTGAGCTGGTAGCTGCAGTCCGTCGGCGCGGCGACCGCACTCGACGCAGTACTCACGACCAGAGCGGCCGCCAGCACCGCGGCGGCAGAGGCGGCGACGATCTTTCTTCTCGTACCCATGCGTCACTCCTGAAGGGATGGGGGGTGCAACACGCGAGTTCGTCGGCAGATCCCGCCAGCTCAACGAACAGGCAGGCTTTCCTTAAGAAAGTTTCTTAATAGAAACTACGACACCCAGCAAAGACCGTCAATCGACCTACCTTTCGAACTAGTGCCGCCTCACTTCACGCTTGTAGTGAACAAGCACGGAATGACTTCACGCTAAAAGTGATCCAATGCACGGATCGCTACAAGCTTGTAGTAAGTTGATGGTCATGGAGGACCGGACGGAGCCGCGCTGGCTCGATACTGAGGAGCAGCAGAACTGGTATGCGTTCGCCTACGCGCTGATCCGCCTACCGGCCGCGCTGGACGCGCGAATGCAGCGTGACGCGGGCATGAGCCACTTCGAGTACCTGGTGATGTCCGGGCTGTCCATGATGCCCGACCGCACTCAGCGGATGAGCGACCTGGCCACCTACACCGCCAGCACGCTGTCCCGGCTGTCCAACGTCGTCAGCAGGCTGGAGAAACGCGGCTGGGTGCGCCGTACAGCGGATCCGACCGACGGCCGCTACACCCTCGCCACCCTCACCGAGGACGGCTGGGCCACGGTCGCCGCCAACGCACCCGCACACGTCAACGAGATCCGCCGCCTTGTGTTCGACCCTCTGACCAAAGCCCAGCAACAACAGCTGGGCCGCATCGCCCAGCGCATCCTGAAAGCCATCGACCCGGACACGCCCCGCATCGAGGACTGCTTCCCGCAGGCCGCTCCCCCGCTCAACGGCGAGTAGACACCCCTGCGGCGCACACCATCCGCCCTCAGGCACGTTCCCCCAGCACAGAAGGAGTTGACGCATGCCCACCATCGCCATCGTCGGAGCCGGCCCAGCCCTGGGCCTCTCGATCGCCAAGCTCTTCGGCGCCCACGGCTTCGAGGTCGCCCTGATCTCCCGGAACAAGGACAAGCTCGACACGCTCGTGGCACAACTGGCTGAGGCCGGCATCACCGCCGCGGCCTTCCCCGCCGACGTCTCCGACCGCCCGGCGCTGACCGCGGCACTGGAACAAGCCGCGGCGCGCCTCGGCGCCATCGACGTCCTGGAGTACTCCCCCTACAGCGGCCTGGAGATGGTCAGTCCCCAGGAAGTGACGGTGGACAACCTCCAGCCCGAGATCGAGCACCTTCTCTACGGCGCCGTCACCGCCACCCAGACAGTGCTGCCCGCCATGCTGGAGGCCGGATCCGGAACCCTGCTGTTCACCACCGGCGGCGGCGCCATCAACCCCTATCCGATGCTCGCCACCACGAACATGGCGCAAGCGGCCCTGCGCAACTGGGTCCACAACCTCCACAACACCCTCGCCGACAAGGGCGTCCACGCCGCGACCGTGGCCATCAACCTCTTCATCGGCGCGACCGCCCCCGAAGGCGTCCCGCACGCCGCCCCGGACGACATCGCCCAGCACTACTGGGACCTCTACACCCGCCGCGACCGCCCCGAACGCCTGGTCACCGCCTGATACGAGGCGCTAAGGCGCTGACCAAGGATCACCACACCATTCACCGCAGCCGAGGTGGTCACCGGCATCGGTAAGACGAAACAAGCATGACCTGCAACGAACGTTCCGCCTTTTCTCGTACGTATGCGTCGCCCCTCGAAGTCGTCAGCCACCGAAATTAACTTGATCGAGAAAGACCCTGATCAGTTCGGTGACCTCGTCGAGTGCGCTCTCCAGTAGGAAGTGACCACCGTCGAGAAGGTGGATCTGAGCGTCGGGCAGGTCGTCGACGAAAGCGCGGGCCCCGGCTGGTCCGAAGATTTCGTCGCCCTTGCCCCACACGGCGAGCAGGGGCGTCTGGTGGGCGCGCAGGTATTCGTGTAGGCGGGGATAGAGCGGGAGGTTGGTGGCGTAGTCCAGGAACAGGGCCAGCTGGACGCGGTCGTTGCCGGGCCGGGAGAGCAGCGCGAAATCGTGGTGCCAGGTGTCCGGGCTGACGAGCGTCTCGTCGGACACCCCGGTGACGTACTGCCATTTGATCGCCTCAAGCGTGAAGGCCTGCCGCACGGCCTTCTCGGTTTCCGGGTTCTGTTCACGCTGGTATGCCCAGACGGTTTCCCAGAAGCTCTGCACGAACCCGGTCTCGTAGCCGTTGCCGTTCTGGGTGATGATCGCCGTGATCGCGTCCGGCTGGTTCAGCGCGAGCCGCCAGCCGATTGGGGCGCCGTAATCCTGCACGTACATGGCGTACCGGGAGATTCCGAGGTGGTTCAGCAGCCCCGCCGTGTGCTCGGTCAGCGCGTCGAAGGTGTAGTCGAACTCTCCGACCGGCGGCGCGTCGGACAGTCCGAAGCCCAGGTGATCCGGCGCGATGACGTGATACCGATCCGCCAGCGCCGGTATCAGGTGCCGGAACATAAACGAACTGGTCGGAAATCCATGCAACAGGAGAAGCACCGGCGCGTCCGCCGGGCCGGCCTCCCGGTAGAACATCTTCCGGCCATGCACCGTGGCGTAACGGTGGTGAACGTTGACCATGCCCAACCCCCTGATCGATGAGTTCGACCGAATCAGGTCGGCACGTAACCGATCAAGCGCGCAGACCCCTTCACGGCGGCATCAAGGCCAGAAGAAGACCCTTCGTTTGGCTCGGCGGAGATCCCTCGAGAAAACCCGACATAAGGCTGTCGCCAACCCGCGAGAAGGTAACCCGCGTGCCCGTCACCGAGGCGGGCCTCTCTCAGGAGTTGATCATGACTGTTCCCGCGTACGGATCCCTTGCCTGGTTCGAAATCGCCACCGACGACCCGGACACCGCCGAGCGCTTCTATGGCGAGCTGTTCGGCTGGCAGATCACGTCCGACGACGCCGGCATGGACTACCGGCTGATCACGACAACCGACGGCGGCGCCCCCACCGGCGGCATCATGGCCACCGAAGGCCGCAAACACGCGGTGTTCTCCATCGCCGTCCAGGACGTCGCCGCGGCCTGCACGACGGTCGAGAAACTCGGCGGCACCGTGGTAGAACAGCATGCCGCCTCCGAAAGCGGCCCTGCGAACGCCTACCTGCTCGACCCGGCCGGCAACCTATTCGGCGTGTTCGCTCCCCCGTCCTCGTCATGAATTGACGCCGACCGCCCAAGGGACCATGGACTATGTCTTTCTTACCCACGCCCCCAAGCGCCGCCTGGCTGCATCAGGACGCCCGGTCGGGTTTCGAGGTGGCCTACTTCGCGGCATTCGAAGGCGGGTGGCGAGCCGAAGGGTGGACCACCGCCGTGGAGGAAGGCGAAACCTGGGTCGTGCGGTACGACATTCGCCTCGACGCGGCTTGGACCACTCGCCGTGCGGAGGTGTGGGGGCGGTCGGTGTCCGGGGAGAGGTCGACCGTTGTCGAGGCGGACGGCGCGGGGCGCTGGCTGGTCGACGGGCGGGCCGCGCCGCAGCTGGACGGCTGCTTTGACGTGGATCTGGAGTCGTCGGCCATGACCAATGCGTTTCCCGTCCACCGGATGGCCCTGCCAGTGGGCGCCAGGGCTGAGGCTCCCGCCGCTTACGTTCGTGCGGTCGGGCTCGGCGTGGAGCGGTTGGAGCAGAGCTACGAACGACTCGCCAACGAGGACACCCGTCAGCGCTACGACTACGCCGCACCCGTCTTCGACTTCGCCTGCCACCTGGTCTACGACGAGTCGGGACTCGTCCTCGACTACCCAGGAATCGCCACCCGCGCCCACTAGCCATTTGAAAACGATGGCTTGTGCAAACGACCATTTGCACTAGGGTGAACCCATGCTCCCTTCACCCGGGCCAGACCTCGACTCGGCCTTCGCTGCTCTCGGAGATCCCGTCCGTCGCGCCTTGGTGGCTCGTCTCGCGCGGGGTGACGCCACGGTGGGAGAACTCGCCGAACCGTTCGACCTGACCCCACAGGCGATCTCCCACCACGTTGGTGTCCTGCGGCGATGCGGTCTGGTCGAGCAGCGGCGCGAAGGCACCAGGCGCCCCTGCCGGCTTAAGGTCGATCAGCTGTCTCTGCTCGGCACGTGGATCGACGACCAGCGCCGCGCCTGGAACGACCGGCTCGACACCCTTGAGCAGCACCTCACCGATGACGGAGCGGGCCGTTGACCGCCAACTCAGAGCTCCGCGGCGACGAACTGATCGCTAAGCGCCACCTCCCGGCGGAACCCGAACGCGTCTGGGCCGCCTTCACCTCGCCGGCAAGCATCGCGGCGTTCTGGGGCGGTTCGCACGCCACCGTGCCGCCCGAGTCCGTGATCGTCGACCTGCGTCCCGGCGGCGAGTTCGCGCTCGACACCCGCGCGCCGGACGGCGCGACCCGCCGGCTCCGGTTCGTCTACGTGAGCGTCGCCGCACCGCGCGAACTCGTGTTCGACGAGCCCGTCACCGGCCTCCGCACAACCATCACCATCCGCTCCGCCAGCGGCGGCACGGATCTCACGGTCCACCAGCGTCAGCTTCCCCCCGAGCTTCGAACGGCCCAAGCAGCCGACGGGCTCGCCTCGATCCTCGACGCCCTCGCCGTACACCTGCACGCCACACCAGGACGGAGAGCACCATGACCCCAAAAACCCAGCGCGACCTCGTCGCGGAGTACTTCGAAGGATTCCGGACGAGCGACCACCCACGAATCCTCGCGACCCTCACCGACGACGTCGAGTGGGTCATCCACGGCCACCGGACCACCTGCGGCAAGGCGGAGTTCGATGGCGAGATCGAGAATCCGGCGTTCACCGGCAGCCCCGAACTCGACGTCCAGCGTACCCACGAGGACGGCCCGGTCGTCGTCACCACAGGCGAGGGCCACGGCACCAGCGTCGACCACGGCCGGTTCCAGTTCGCCTTCAACGACCTGTTCACGTTCCGCGACGGGCTCATCGCCCGCGTCGATTCCTACGTCGTCCCGCTACCCTGAGGCGACCCTGCCGGTGGACGGGAGCGACCCGCAGGCCAGGTCGTGGCGGGCACGACCGGCCTGGGCTGGGGTTATGTCAGTCGGAGCAGACGCAGTGCACGCTGATCACTGTCCGCGCCGCCGGAGGTTGATGGACGATCGTGTCGAATCACGACAACCGAAGACGGTGCCCCACCGCTGGCATCATGGCCACCGGCGGCGGGAAACATGCGGTGTTCTCCATCGCCGTCCAAGACGTCGCCGCGGCCTGCACGACGGCCGAGAAACTCGGCAGCACCGTAGTAGAGCAGCATGCCGCCTCCGACGTCAGCCCCGCGAACGCCTACCTGCTCGACCCAGCCGGCACCGGTCGTCCGGGGGGACCCGGCCGCCGCGCCGGCTCTGGACCGTTCGGCGATATTGTCGAAGTCTCCGTTACGCCCACCACCTCCAGGCCGACTTGTTCAACCTGTTCAATCGCGGAGGCGATTGCGGTGGCAGCGTCTTCGGCCTCTCGGGAAAACTCGATCTCACCCCCACGCTCATCACCGGCTATGAGCGCGTCTACGCCGCCGCTCTCCTCCAGAAGGCCGTAAAACTCGTCGGAGATGCTGACGAGTTGCCCCTCAGGGAAGCCGGTGATCTTGATGGTGAACCAGTAGGTGTCCATGGGCCTTTCCTCCTCTCTAGCGGGTGGAATGACTACTGGGTTCTTATACACGTAGATCGGGTGGGAAGCCGGTCCATTGGAATTCGGGCCACAAGTGGCTCATGTCGTTGAAGAGGAGTACGGATGATGGGCGGCCTGGTGCGTAGCGACTGCTCATCCCGCCGCCAGCACTGCAGACCACGTCCTGACGGTCGCTCCTACCATGGAGATGAGGAGGCGAAAGACATCGCGGCCCCTGTCGCATCCCCCCGCGGTCGGGGACCCTCTGGGAAGGAGATCGACATGTCAGTGCGGTTGAACCACACGATCGTGGCAGCCCGTGACCGCGAGGAGACCGCCGCGTTTCTGGTGGAGATTCTCGGTCTGCCGCCCGCGACGGCCTTCGGGCCGTTCCTCGTCGTCGACCTCGGCAACGAGGTGTCCCTCGACGTCGCCGGGGCCGACGGTCCTGTGCATCCCCAGCACTATGCCTTCCTCGTCACCGAGGAGGAGTTCGACCAGATCTGGGGCCGGATCAAGGACCGCGGACTCACCTTCTGGGCCGACGCGTTCCACCAGCGGCCGGGTCAGATCAACACCAACGACGGCGGTCGCGGCCTGTACTGGTCCGACCCCAACGACCACAACCTGGAGATCATCACTCGCCCGTACGGAGGGTGAGCACGGAATCCACGCGTGATCTTTACGACTACCTGTCGTACATCGTAAGCGGCCATGCGGGCCGCGGCGCTCCGCTGCACAGGATCTGGGCTCGCGAGGAGCAGGACTCCCCTCTCGCCAGGGAGAAGAACAGGGCGTGCGCGCTGCTCACGAAGCTCGCCGGGTACGACAAGTATCCCTTCGCCAGCGCCTACGAAGGAGCCGGAAGGAACGACGCCGGGGAGCTCACGGCGAATACCAGCTACAAGTACGTGCCGCAGCACGACAACGGCAGAGCGGGCACGGCCTTGAGATGGTTCTGCCAGCGATACAGGGTTTTGATAGAAGACCCTTTCTGGGTTCTCATCTCCCCAGGTCCGGAGCCTACGTCGTAGGCTGACGCTTTTCCAGGAGGGCCGTCGCCGGTTCCATCGGAGCCGGCGACGCGTGCTCAATTCTGCGCCGGGCCCATGAAATGGGCGAATTCGGCCGTGCTCATGGCTGGCAGTGGGCTGGCGATGGTGAATCCCGCATCGAGCGAATCCGGCCTTGCCGCATCCGCCGGAAAGGTGGCTCCCGAGATGCGTTCCAGCATGGTGACGCAGGCGTTCGTGTGCTGGTAGATGGTGAGGTTCCCCGGCCTCGGGTTCCTCCCGCCCACCATTCCCGCGACTGTGACAGGGCTGAAGTCCAGGTCGTGCAGGTAGGCGTCGACCGCCCCGGTATTCCAGCCGCAGCGGACGGACGGGTCCGTTCTGTCGAACTCACAGGGGTCGAACCCGACCTCCAGTCTCCCGTTCGCGGCATAGGCGAAGTAGGCCATCGACGCGCCCGCCTCAGACCACGGAACCATGTTGCCGCTGGTCTTCGCCCACGGGAGGCAGGCGATTCCCCACACCGCGCAGACGGCCACGTGGCCGTGGCGCGACAGGGCGCTCAGGACCTCCTGGCCAGCGCATTCGTAGCCGTAGTAGGGCTGGTTGATCAGGATGCCGTCGCCCCAGCGGATGATGGTGGCAGTGCTCGCTTCGAGAGCCTCCAAACGGTAGTCCACCTTCAAAGGGAGTGCGCCGATCAGCGACGCGACAGTCCCGATGTCGTCGTGGGTGGTGAACGTGGTGCAGAAATCCTCAACCACGGAAAGATCCAATGTCACGCAGACACGTCCCTTCCTGACGGTCTGGCCAATCTCCGAGCCCGCCGGTGCCTGACGGGCTCGGAAGCCGGTCAGATGACCATGGGCCCAAGTACCCAGACCACCCCAGCGGTGAACGTGGGCGTGATGGTCCATCCTCCGTGCCTGAGGTAGCACGTCGCAGGCCGGTCGTGGCGGGCACGACCGGCCTGGGTTGGGGGTTAGGTCAGGTGAGGTCGGAGCATTGCAGGGCGTCGGGGTCCTTGGCGGCTTGGGGGACCCAGCGGACGTTGGCGAAGGAAGCGGAGAACGCGCCCTCGGTGTAGACGAGGAAGGTGGTGTTGACGTTCTCCATGTCGAGGCCGGTGGCCGCGAAGCAGGCGATCGGGATCTTGACCGTTGCCTTGGTGCCCACGGGGAAGCCTTGGAACAGCGACGTCGCGACGACCTCGGAGAAGCACGGGTAGACGCAGTGCACGCTGATCACTGTCCGCGCCGCCGGAGGTTGGTGGACGATCGTGTCGAAGACCAGGGCGGACTCGGCGTTGAGGTAGCTGCGCAGGTCGGTGCCGCCGGCCGGATTCTGCAGGTAGATCTGTCCGGGTCCGATGCCGGTCCAGGTCGACTTGAGCGCGTCGCCCTGCACGTTCACGTCGGACGGCACCACGTTGATCTCGGCGTGGGACGCCGTGGCGTCGGGGCCGATCTCGGTGCCGCCCCAGTTTTCCGGCGACCCGATGAAGCTCCGGTACGGCGCGATGTCGGTCCGGTTGAAGAGTTCCAGGTCCTCGGTGGCGGTGCCGCCGCCGCCCGTCTGGCCGCACGCGAACTCGGGCGAGGTTTCGTCCAGCTGCCCGACATTTCCGGATTGGCCGAACCGCAGGCCGTACCCCAGCGGGAAGAGCGGGTCGTAGTCGGCTTGCCCGGGGTTGAGCGGAGTCTGGCAGGCGCTCTTCGGCCAGGAATAGGACAGTTTGCCGGTGTACCCATGGTGGTACCGGGACCCGACGAGCAGGTCGGCGACGCCGCCGCCCTCGGTGCCGGGGAGCCAGGCGACCACGAACGCGTCGGAGCGGTTGAGTTCCTTGTTGACGTAGAGCGGACGGCCGGTGACGTACACGGTGACCACAGGGGCGCCCTTGCCGGTGACCTTGTCCAGGACGGCTAGGTCGCCAGGGTAGAGCTTGGCCGCCTCAAGGGTTCGCCGGGACAGGTCGCCGACACCTTCCGCGTACGGCGTCTCGCCGATCACGGCGATGACCGCGTCGTACGCGGCGGGGTCGACGCCGTCGCCGGTCTCGCTGAAGGTGACGTCGGAAGCGCCCAGGGCCTCGCGCAGACCACCCAGGATGGTGGTTCCGTTGGGGAAGTCGGCGTTGGTGTTGCCGGTGCCCTGCCAGGTCAGCGACCAGCCTCCGGTCTGGTTCTGCATGCTGTCCGCGCTCTTGCCCACCACCAGCACCTTCGCCCGGGAGTCAAGCGGCAGCACCTTGCCCTTGTTCTTGAGCAGCACCTGCGACTCGCGGACCGCCTCGCGGGCCAGCCGCTTCGCGTCGAGGGCGTCGGGCGACCCGGCCAGGGGACGGGCGGACGGCTTCGGCGCGCTGAACAGGCCCGCGCGCAGCTTCACGCGCAGGATGCGCGTCACCGCGTCGTCGATGCGGGCCATCGGGATCTCGCCGGACTCCACCTGGGCGATGGTGTTGGCGATGAACGCCTTCCAGTCGTTGGGCACCATGATGACGTCGATGCCGGCGTTGACGGCCCGCGCGCAGCTGGCGTTGGTGCAGCCGGCGACCTGGCCGATGCCGTTCCAGTCGGAGACGACGACGCCGTCGAAGCCCATCTTCTTCTTGAGGATCTGGTTCAGGGCGAGGTCGCTGCCGTGGAGTTTGCCCTCGTCGATGCCGAGGTCGGCGTTGGTCCAGCTGTTGAAGGAGACCATCACGGTCTGGGCGCCGGCCGCGAGCGCGCCGTAGTAGCCCTGGCCGTGGATGTTGATCATCTCGGCTTCGGAGGAGGGGTTCACGCCCTGGTCGGTGCCCTTGAGCGTGCCTCCGTCGCCGATGAAGTGTTTGGCGGTGGCGAGGACGCCCTTGCTGCCGAGCCGGTGGGAGTTGCCGCCCTGGAGTCCCCGGACGGCTTCGTAGCCGTACGCGCGGGTGATCCGGGGGTCCTCGGAGAAGCCTTCGTAGGTACGGCCCCAGCGGTCGTCCCGTACCACCGCGAGGGTTGGCGCGAAGGCCCAGTCCTGGCCGGTGGCGCGGATCTGCTCGGCGGTGGCTTCGGCGATGTCGCGGATCAGGCAGGGGTCCTGGGCGGCGCCGAGGCCGATGTTGTGGGGGAAGATCGTCGCGCCGTAGACGTTGTTGTTGCCGTGCACGGCGTCGATGCCCCAGATGACCGGGATCTTGGTACGGGTGCCGACGGACGCTTCCCAGTACGCGTCGGCGAGGCTGAGCCACGCCTGCGGGGTGGCGTGTTTGTCCCGGTTGGGCCAGGAGCCGCCGCCGTTCAGCACCGAGCCGATGCCATACTGCTTGACTTCGTCGGGGGTGATGGCGGCGATCTCCGGCTGGGTCATCTGGCCGACCTTCTCGGCGAGCGTCATCCCGGCGAGGATCTTCGCGATCCGCTTCTCGTCGGAGGAGTCGCGGTTGATCCGGCTCTTGACCTTCGGCCATTCGGAGAGTGTGGGCAGGCGTTTCTCGATTCGGGCGCAGCCGTGGTCCATGGCGGGCTGCCCGATCTCCGGTTGCCTGCCGGGTCTGCCACTGTCGGCGTTCGCGCTCGGGACGATCCCTCCGGTCAGGAGGGCCAACCCGGCCAAGATCGCACACACGCGGGGTCTGGTCATAGAGAGTCCGTTCTCGGTCGCAAACGGCTGCCGACACGCCGAATCCTGACCGGGTTACGGTTCTGAGTCAATAACTTCACAAGAGCGCTCTCCCGCAACAGGAAACAACGTTTCCCAAACCACTTTCCCAGGCTTGTGGCTTATTTTGCGTGTTAGTGCATGTCAGAGGGCCAGTAGCCGTGGAACCGAGAGAGCGCTCTACATGACGTCAGCCGGTCCTGGTGAAGTCCATGATCCAGTTGATCTCCCAGGTCTGCTCGCCGTCGTAGGAGAAGGCCTGCTCCCAGCGGCAGGACGTCGGCGTGATCGCGGACCAGATGAACCGCACCCGGATCGGGCGCCCCTCCCACGTGTCGTCGGCGTAGAACCGGCCCACCCCGTCGTCGCCGAACCGCCCCACGCACGGGACCGGGTCCATGCCCACCCTGCTGTCGATCCAGTGCAACGACCACAGGTCGGTCTTCGCGTCGTAGAGCCGCACGGTCGCGCCGCTGTAACCCCCGAAGGTGATCTCGTCGAAGTTGCCCGCACCGCCGAAGAAGCTCCGCACGACCGTGGTGGCCGGGATATCCTCCCAGTCCTCACAACCGACGCCGCGCTTGAGCAGCTTGCGGTTGGCCACGTCCCAGGTGCCGATGAGGAAATCGAAGTTGTTTGCCATGCCGTGGACCATATGAGCCCTCCACTGACACGTATTGTCAGTGGAATGCGAGCTTCTCGGCTTTTGTCCGTCCTTCTCCTGCTGCAGGCCCGGGGCCGCATGACCGCGCAGCAACTCGCCGACGAACTCGAAGTCAGCGTACGAACCATCTACCGCGACGTGGATTCCCTCCACACCGCCGGAATCCCCCTGTACGGCGAAGCAGGGCACCAGGGCGGCTACCAGCTGCTCGACGGCTTCCGCACCCGGCTCACCGGCCTGACCGAGCAGGAGGCCCAGGCGCTCTTCCTCGCCGGACTGCCCGGCCCCGCCGCCGAACTCGGCCTGGGCGCCCTCGCCGCCACCGCCGAACTCAAGATCGAGGCCGCGCTCCCGCCAGACCTGCGCGAAGGCTCCCGCCGCATCCGCGAGCACTTCCACCTCGACGCCCCCGGCTGGTACCACGACGGCGACCAGGTCCCCCACCTTCCGGCCGTCGCTGGCGCGCTCTGGAACAAGCGCGTCATCCACGTGCTCTACCACCGCTGGCGCGAGCCATCCGAGGTCAAGCGCACCCTGGAGCCGTACGGGCTGGTTCTCAAAGCGGGCAAGTGGTATCTCGTCGCCCGCTGCGAGGAAACCCTGCGCACCTACCGCGTCAGCCAGATCCTCGACCTCCAGGTCACGGACGAGACGTTCACCCGACCCGCCGGCTTCGACCTCGCCACGTACTGGCGAGACCACCTGATCGACTTCCGGACCCGCCTCATCCAAGGCCACGCCGTGGTACGGCTCTCGCCCCCCGGACGCGAACGCCTCACCGAAACCATGAGCGCCCAAGTGATCAACGCGGTGAACGAAACAGCCTCACCCCCCGATGACCTGGGCTGGATCACCGCGACCATCCCGATCGAGTCGCTCATCCACGCCCACGGCGAGCTCCTCAGACTCGGCGCCGAATGCGAGGTCCTCGACCCTCCCGCCCTCCGCGAGAAGCTGGCGACCACGGCGAAGGCACTCGCATCGCGCTACGCGTGATGACCGCTGTTACCGGGCCACGGCGGTCGATCTCCGGACAACCAGTGATGTGGCGAGCTCGACGTGATGGGAGTCGATCTTCTCGCCCGCCGCCAGGCGGAGGCCGGTGCGCAGGGCAACGGCGCCCATCTCCCGGAGCGGCTGGCGAATGGTGGTCAGCGGGGGTGAGGCCATCGGGGCGATCTGGGTGTCGTCGAAGCCGACGATGCTGAGGTCATCGGGGATGCGCAGGCCCCGCGCCCTGGCGGCCTCGATGATGCCGAGGGCGGTCTCGTCGTTGCCCGCGAAGATCGCGGTTGGGGGTTCCGGCAGGTCGAGCAGCGTCGCTCCGCCCACCACACCGTCGTGATACTTGAAATGACCTGTCTGCACGTAATGCGGAAGCACGACCGCGCCCTCGGCCTCCATGGCGGCCCGATATCCATGCATCCGCGCCTGATGGCAGGCCGCCGTCGCGTGGCCGCCGATGTAGGCGATCCGCCGATGCCCGAGCGAGAGCAGATGCTGCGTCGCCGCCAGCCCGCCGGCGAAGTTCGTCGACCCGATGCTGGTCACCCGCGCCCGCGGCAGGTTCAGCGGATCGATCATGACGAGCGGCAGGCGCGCCCGCGACAGCGCGCTCAGATGCCTGGTGGTCAGCTCGCTGGTCACCGCGATCAGCGCCCGCCGCCCGGCGTCGGCCAGATCGCGAGCCCACGCGCCCGGCCGCTCGGCCCGCTGCCGCACGCTGACGACGACCCCGACGCCGACATCCGCCCCCGCCTCCACCGCCCCCTGAAGGATCTCGGTGGAGTACGCGTTGAGCTCCTTGTCGAGCTGCACCTCGACCGTGTCCTGCCCCGCGCTCTCCCCCCGGCGCGGCGCGGACGCGACGTAGTCGTGCTGCACCAGCAGCGACTGCACCAGCGAACGCGTCGCGGGCGCCACGTCGCTGCGCCCGTTGAGCACCTTGGACACGGTCGCGACCGACACGCCCGCGGAGGCGGCGACGGTGGCCAGCGTGGCACGTCTAGGACTCGGCATCTGTTCCCCTCGGCGGGCCGACGTCTACCGGTGTCACCAGCCGCCGGCCACGCCCGACGACCCGCACCGGACCGGTCAGCCGGACCGCGCCCTGGCAGGGCAGGTCGGCGGCGGAGGTGCCGACGAGCACCTCGACGTCTCCGGGTTCGACGATGCGTCGCAGGTCACGGCCGGTGAAGGCGGTCCGGTCGGCGTGCACGCGGAACCGCACCTCCCGGCTCGTGCCAGGATCCACCGCCACCCTCACGAAGCCCACCAGCTGCCGCACCGGCCGGGTGACCTGGGCGAGAACGTCGTGCAGGTACAGCTGCACGACCTCCTCACCCGCTCGCGCGCCGGTGTTGCGAACCCGGACGGACACGGTGAACTCGCCGTCCGTGGGAATCTCGGCGTCGCTGATCTGAAGATCGCCGACCTCGAAACTGGTGTACGAAGCGCCATAGCCGAACGAGAACAGCGGCGTCGGGTCGAGGTTGCTGATGCCCTGGCTGTCGGTGCCCAGGGGCGGCTGCAGGTACGTGCCCGGCTGCCCGCCCGGCCAGCGCGGAATCTGTACGGGCAGCTTGCCTCCGGGCTGGACACGACCCGAGATTATACGGGCAATCGCCCCGCCACCCTCCACCCCGGGCATGAACGCCTGCACCAGCCCGGCGGCCTTCCCGTGCACTTCTCCCAGCGCGTACGGCCGCCCGGACACGACGACCACCACGACCGGAGTCCCGGTGGCGGCGAGCTCGGTCACCAGTTCTTCCTGCATTCCGGGCAGCCGCAAATCCTCGGCGTCGCAGCCCTCCCCGGAGGTCCCCTCCCCGAACATGCCCGCCCGATCCCCCACGACGGCGACGCACAGATCCGCCGCCCGGACACGGGACACCGCCGCCGCGAAGCCCGACCTGTCGGTGCCCCGGATCTCGCAGCCCCGCTCGTGGACGATCTCGGCGTCCGGGAATTCGACCCGCAGCGCGTCGAGCACGCTGGGCGCGTCGAGGCCGAGCCCGAGGCCCGGATGGCGGGGCAGGACATGGTTGGGGAAGGCGTAACAGCCCATGAAGACGCGCGGATCGTCCGCCCCGGGCCCGACCACGGCAATCCGTCGCGGGCCGTCCCCGGTCAGGGGCAGCGCGGTTCCCGCGTCGAGCAGGACGATCGACCGCTCGGCCATCTCACGAGCCAGCGAACGGTTGGTCGGAGAATCCAGGTCGACCGGCGGGTCGGCCATCTCAGCAGGCGCGCGGTTGGCGGGCGAACCCAGGTCGGCCGGCGAGGAGGGCTCCCAGTCGGTGGGGTTGGCGGGCGAGCCCAGATCGACCGGCCCTCCGGCCATCTCGCGGGCCGGAGAGTCCGGCTCGCAGTCCTCATCGAGCAGCCCGAGTTGCACCTTCTGGGTGAGCAGCCGACGCGCCGCCCGATCCACCAGGGATTCCGGCAGTTCGCCCCGGGCGATCCGCTCGACCAGGTGCGGCCCGAAGCCCTGGGTGTCAGGGAGTTCGACATCGATGCCCGCCGCAAGCGCCAGCACCCCCGCCTCGCCCGTGTCGGCGACCACCTGATGCATCATGGCAAGGAACGGAATGGCCCAGTAATCCGAAACCACCGTCCCGGTGAACCCCCACTCCCCCCGCAGCAGGTCCGTCAGCAGCCAGGAGTCGGCCGCGGCCGGAACCCCGTCCACGTCGGAGTAGGAGTTCATCACCGAACGCGCCCCACCCAGCGTGACCGCCATCTCGAACGGCGGCAGGATCACGTCCATCATCTCGCGACGCCCCATCGAGACCGGACCGTGGTTACGGGCCGCCCGCGACGCCGAGTACCCCGCGAAATGTTTGAGCGTGGCGATGACCCCAGCGCCCTCCAGCCCGCGCACATAAGCGCTACCCAGCATCGCGACCAGGTACGGATCCTCCCCGATCGTCTCCTCGACCCTCCCCCAGCGATAGTCGCGAACCACATCAAGCACCGGCGACAACCCCTGATGCACACCCACGGCACGCATATCCCGCCCGATAGCCGCAGCCATCCGCTCCACCAATTCAGGATCGAACGTCGCCCCCCAGGCAATGGCAGCCGGATATACGGTCGCACCATAAGTCGTGAATCCCGTGAGGCATTCTTCGTGCACGAGCGCCGGGATCCCCAGCCGCGAATGCTCGATGACCGCACGCTGGAGCCGTACCACCTCCCCAGCACCCTCCGCCGCCGTCACCGGCTCGCTGCCGAACACGCGCGTCAGGTGCCCGATCCCGTGCCGTACGGCCTCCTCGAACGGAACGGTCCCCGCGGCCAGCACGTCCTGCAGCGGCGCGACGTTCATCGTCCCCGCGGCGTCGTGCTCGTGGGTGATGAGCTTCTCGTTGCCGACCCACTGGCTGCCGAGCTGGGCCACCTTCTCCTCGACGGTCATCTCCGCGAGGAGCGCGTCGACCCGGTCGGCCACGGGAAGCGTCGGGTCCTGCCACCGGCGGGTGACCCGGTCTGGAGCGGTCATCTGCTGCTCTCCTCACGATCAACTTGCCGAGAACTTTCGAAACATTTCGAGACAGTGGCGTGACCTGCCCGCCAGACAATATCCGCATTAAAACCCCAGTTCAATGCCTATTTCCAGACACAATCTCCACAGCCGCCCTAAGCACCTCTTGACAGGCAAACAGGGGAAACTTAGATTCCAACCCGCGCGGTTATGTCGCAAATGTTTCGGTAGACCGGCTCAACGGCGTACGGCATGGGAGTGCTGACCACGACGGCCGATCAACCAGCTCTCGAGTACGGAGATCAGCGTGGAGCCCAGGACAACATCTCGCCGCACCTTCCTCAGCCTCGCCATGGGCGTGCCCGTGGGAGCCGCGCTCGCCGCCTGCGGCAGTTCGGGCCCCACCCCCACCGGCGGCGGCGCGAGCGGGGGCGGCGCCGCCGCCGGTAAGGCCACCTACTGGTATCTGAGCACCCAGCCGCAGGAGGGCATCCGCACCGGCTCCGTGGACAGGTTCAACAAGGCCAACCCCAACGCTCAGATCGCCGCGACGACGTTCCAGAACGACGCGTACAAGACGAAGATCAAGACAGCGCTGGGGGCCGGGCAGGCGCCCACCATCATCTGGGGCTGGGGCGGTGGCACGCTGCGCACCTACGTGCAGGCGGGCCAGGTCGACGACCTCACCCCGTGGTTCGACCAGAACCCCGCCATCAAGGACCGGCTGTTCCCGTCCTCGTTCGGCGCCGCCACGATCGACGGCAAGATCTACGCGATGCCCGCCGAGGCGGTCCAGCCGATCGTCCTGTTCTACAACAAGAAGGTCTTCGACCAGGTCGGCGTCCAGCCGCCGGAGTCCTGGGGCGACATCATGGAGCTGGTGCCCAAGTTCAACGCCGCGGGCATCGCGCCGTTCTCGCTCGGCGGGCAGTCCCGCTGGACGAACATGATGTGGCTGGAGTTCCTCTTCGACCGCGTCGGCGGTCCCGAGCTGTTCGGGGCCGTGTTCGACGCCCAGAAGGACGCCTGGTCCAACCCGGCCGCGCTGGACGCCCTGACCAAGGTGCAGGACCTGGTCAAGGCCGACGGGTTCATCAAGGGCTTCTCCTCGATCACCGCGGACTCCAACGCCGACCAGGCGCTGCTGTACACGGGTAAGGCCGCGATGATGCTGCACGGCACCTGGACCTACGGGAGCATGGCCCTGGACGGTGGCGACTTCGTCTCCGGCGGCCACCTCGGCTACATGAACTTCCCGCCGGTCGAGGGCGGCAAGGGCGACCCCAGCAACACCGTCGGCAACCCCGGGCAGTACCTGTCGATCTACTCCAAGGCGACCCCTGAGCAGAAGGAGACCGCCAAGAAGTTCTTCGCCACCCAGGTCCTGTCCCCCGACGAGGTCAAGCAGTGGATCGACACCGGCTCGGTGCCGATCGCCATGGGCTCCGAGAGCGCGCTGGCCTCCTCCAAGGACGCCGAGTGGCTGCAGTTCGTGTACGGCGTGGCCAGCAACGCCAAGACGTTCGGCCAGTCCTGGGACCAGGCACTCAGCCCGACCGCGGCGGAGACCCTGCTGGACAACATCTCCCAGCTGTTCCAGCTGTCGATCACCCCGGAAGAGTTCGCCGCCAACATGAACGCGGTCATCGGCAAGTGAGCGCTACCCCGGCCGCCACGCGAGGCCGGCCCGGCTCCCTCGCGTGGCTGGCCGTGCCGGCCCTGGTGTTCTTCGTCGGCTTCGCCGTGATCCCGCTGGTCGGGGTGCTCGCGCTCAGCTTCACCTCGTGGGACGGGATCGGCGACATCAGCCTGTCGGGCTTCACCAGCTGGCACGCGGTGCTGACCGACCCGGGTCTGCCGCACGCGCTGTGGGTGACGTTCCTGGTGATGGCCCTGTCCTGGGCGGTCCAGACCCCGGCCAGCCTGCTGCTCGGGGTGTTCCTGGCCGGTCGGCAGCGCTACCGGGCGGTGCTGGCCGTGCTGTACTTCGTGCCGCTGCTGCTCAGCTCGGCGGCCATCGCCATCACGTACAAGGCGCTGCTGGACCCGAACTTCGGGCTCGGCGCCGGGCTCGGCATCGAGCTGCTCGCCCAGGACTGGCTCGGCGAGGCCCACCTCGCCTTCGGCATCGTGATCTTCGTCGTGTCCTGGCAGTTCATCCCGTTCCACTCGCTGATCTACCAGGCCGGGGTACGGCAGATCCCGCGATCGATGTACGAGGCCGCGGAGCTGGACGGCGCGGGACGGGTCCGCCGGTTCTTCAGCATCACCCTGCCGCAGCTCAAATACACGATCATCACCTCCTCGACCCTCATGGTCGTCGGGTCGCTGACCTTCTTCGACCTCATCTTCGTGCTGACCGAGGGCGGCCCGGGCGACGCCACCCGGGTGCTCGCCCTGGACATGTACAAGCGCGGCTGGCAGGCCAACCTGATGGGGCCGGCCAGCGCGATCGCCGCCATCCTCGTGCTGGTGGGCCTGGCGCTGGCGCTGCTGTTGCGCAGGCTCGGCGGCCGGGATCCCTCCGCCAGCCAGATGGAAGGGGCCTGATATGGCGACGACCCTGACCCAGGAACAGCAGCAGTCCGCCGCGCCGCCCCGGCCCACCACCCGCCAGGGCGCGGTCGGCGGCCACCGGAACTGGCTGGCCGGTGTGGCCAGTTGGCTCTGGCTGGCGGTCGTGGTGATCCCCATCTACTGGATCGTCATCACCAGCTTCAAGCTGCAGAGCAGCTACTACGCGACCAACCCGCTGGCGCCGCCGACCGAACCGACCCTGCGGAACTACCAGATGGTCATCGAGGCCGACTTCGCGCAGTACTTCATCAACAGCCTCGTCGTCACCCTCGGCGCGGTGATCCCCGCGGTCATCATGTCCTTCATGGCGTCCTACGCGATCGTGCGGAGCGCGTCCAGCCGGGTCCTGCGCGTCGTGAACTCGCTGTTCCTCATGGGTCTGGCCATCCCGCTGCAAGCCACCATCATCCCGATTTATCTGATCATCATTAGGTTGCACCTGTACGACAGCCTGCTGGGGATGATCCTGCCGTCGATCGCCTTCGCGATCCCGCTGTCCGTGCTCGTCCTGTCCAACTTCATCCGTGACGTGCCCAGGGAACTGTTCGAGTCGATGCGGATCGACGGCGCCACCGAATGGGCGACGCTCTGGCGTCTGGCGTTCCCGCTCACCCGCCCCGCCGTGGTGACGGTGGCGATTTACAACGCGCTGACCATCTGGAACGGCTTCCTGCTGCCGCTGATCCTCACCCAGAGCCCCGACAAGCGCACGCTGCCGCTCGCGCTCTGGGCCTTCCAAGGGCAGTACAGCGTGAACGTCCCCGCCATCCTCGCCTCCGTCGTGCTCACCACCCTCCCGATCCTCATCCTGTACGTCGTCGGCCGCCGCCAGCTCCTCAGCGGCCTGACCGCGGGCTTCAGCCGGTGATTCCCCTGCTGCTGTCAAAGCTTGCTTGACCTGGGCATATCGATTTCTGATCACGGTGTTGACACTGATGATTGGAGGTCGTGCGCATGTGCGGAATCACGGGGTGGGTGGACTATGAGCGGGACCTGACCAGGTCCGGGGAGATCGCTCAGGCGATGGTGGACACGATGGCCTGCCGCGGGCCGGACGACGAGGGGCTCTGGACGGCGGCGCACGCGGCGATCGGGCATCGCCGGCTGGCCATCATCGACCTAGCGGGCGGCCTACAGCCGATGGTCGCCGAGGAGGACGGGCGGGAGGTGGCCGTACTCACCTACAGCGGGGAGGTCTACAACTTCCTGGAGCTGCGGCGGGAGCTCGAAGGGCGGGGGCACCGGTTCAGGACGCGCAGCGACACCGAGGTCGTGCTGCGCGCCTATCTCGAATGGGGTCAGGAGCTCGCCGGGCATCTCAACGGCATGTTCGCCTTCGCGGTCTGGGATGTCAGGCGGGAGGAGCTGCTGCTGGTGCGGGATCGGATGGGCATCAAGCCGCTCTACTACTACCCGACCGCGCACGGAGTGCTGTTCGGCTCGGAGCCCAAGGCGATCCTGGCCAACCCGCTCGCCGAGCGCGTCGTCGACGCGGACGGGCTGCGCGAGATGCTGGCGTTCGTCAAGACACCGGAACACGCGATCTTCCGGGGCATGTACGAGGTTCGCCCCGGCCAAACCGTCACAATCCGCCGGGACGGCATCACCAAGCGCCGCTACTGGCAGCTGGAGTCCTACGAGCATCCCGACGACGTCGAGACCACCGTGGCCACGGTGCGGGGGCTGCTGGACGACATCATCGCCCGCCAGCTGATCAGCGACGTTCCCCTGTGCACGCTGCTGTCCGGCGGCCTGGACTCCAGCGCGGTCACCGCGCTCGCCGCCAAGGATCTGCGCGAACAGGGGCTGGGCAAGGTCCGCTCGTTCTCCGTCGACTTCGTCGGCTACACCGAGAACTTCAAGCCCGACGCCGCGCGCGCGACCCCCGACACGCCGTACGTGCACGATCTGGTGCGCCACGTCGGCTCCGAGCATGCCGACATCGTGCTCGACTCAGGTGAGCTGATGGACCCGGCGGTCCGTGCGAGAGTGCTGCACGCGCGCGACCTGCCGGTCGGCATGGGCGACATGGACACCTCGCTCTACCTGCTGTTCAAGGCCATCCGCGGGCACTCCACCGTGGCTCTGTCCGGCGAGTCGGCCGACGAGGTGTTCGGCGGCTACCAGTGGTTCCACGACCCGGTGGCGGTCAACGCCGACATGTTCCCGTGGCTGACGTGGGGCGACATCAGCGGCAACGCGAACCTGGACCTGCTGGACGAGGACCTGCGGGAGGCGCTGGACATTCCCGCCTATCGGGCCGACAGCTACCACCAAGCGCTCGCCGAGGTGCCCCGGCTGCCCGGGGAGACCGGTCACGAACGGCGCATGCGGGAGATCAGCTACCTGAACCTGACCAGGTTCGTGCAGCTCCTCCTGGATCGTAAGGATCGCATGAGCATGGCCGTCGGCCTGGAAGTCCGCGTCCCGTTCTGCGACCACCGCCTGGTGCAGTACGTCTTCAACGCCCCCTGGGCCATGAAGACCTTCGACGGCCGCGAGAAGAGCCTGCTCCGCGCCGCCTGCGCGGACGTCCTCCCCGAGTCGGTCCTGCAACGAGTCAAGAGTCCGTACCCGTCGACCCAGGACCCCGGCTACGAGCAGGCCCTGCGCGCGGCGGTGGGCGATCTCCTGCGCGACGACGCCCTGCCCAGCAGGCAGATCATGGACATCGCCGCGATGCGTACCCTGATCGGCAAGCCCGTGGACGAGACAAGTTCCATGGGGAGCAGGGCTCCCCTGGAACGTATCCTCCAGCTCGACGCCTGGCTCAGGGACTACCAGGTCAAATTGGACGTCTAGCCGGCTGGGGGATCGGGCCGCTTCCCGGGTAGGAGGCTGTTATGCGCGCCCCGCCGTCCCCCACCGTGTCCAGACCGGTCATGCACCAGCGCTGGTCGGAGCTGACCTTCGTGCACTGGCGCTATCCTGCCGACGTCGTCGCCCCGCTGCTGCCGCCCGGCCTCACGGTGGAGACCTTCGACGGCAGCGCCTGGGTAGGCTTGGTCCCGTTCCTCATGAAAGGGGTACGGCTGTCCGGCACCCCTCCCCTGCCCTGGCTGTCCCGTTTCCCCGAGACGAACGTCCGCACCTACGTCCACGACGAGTCCGGCCGTTCCGGCGTCTGGTTCTTCTCGCTGGACGCCGCCCGCCTCCCCGCCGTCCTGGGCGGCCGGGCCGGTTTCCGACTTCCCTACTTCTGGTCGGACATGTCGGTCACCAGAAACGCCACCCACTGGACCTACCGTTGCCAGCGCCGCCACACCGGCGTCCGGGCCGACCTGGACGTCAACGTCGGCTCCCACCTCGACCGCCCCGACGAGCTGGCCCACTTCCTGACCGCCCGCTATCACCTCTTCACCCTGGTCTCGGGCCGCCTCGCCGTCGCGACGGTCGAACATCCCCCGTGGCCTCTCAACAAAGCCACCCTCACCCATCTGGACGAAACCATCCTCCAAGCCACCAACCTCCCCGCCCCCGACAACCCGCCGCTGCTGCATGCTTCCCTCGGCGTCCCCGTACGCGTGGGAATGTGGCACTAGGCCAGGTCACTACCCAGCTGGTCGCGGCGGCGGGTCAGATAGGCGGTCTCGGCGGTGTTGCCCGCAAGCTCGATGGCCTTGTCGTAGGCCTCGCGTGACTTGTGACTGTGGCCCAGCCGACGCAGTAGGTCGGCGCGGGTCGCGTGGTAGGCGTGATAGCCGGCCAATCTGTCCTCAAGACGGTCGACGGCTGCCAGTGCCACCTCCGGACCGTCGAGCTCGGCGACCGCGATGGCCCGGTTGAGGGCGATGATCGGCGAGGGGTCGAGGTGGACGAGCTGGTCGTAGAGGGCGACGACTTGCGACCAGTCGGTGTCGCGTACGTCGCGGGCGGAGGTGTGCACGGCGTTGATCGCCGCCAGGATCTGGTAGCGACCCGGGGCCACTCTGGCGGCCAGGCGCTCGCGTACCAGCTGGTGGCCCTCGGCGATCAGCGCCGCGTCCCAGGACCCACGGTCCTGCTCGTCGAGGGTGACCAGTTCGCCGCTGCCCGAAACCCGGGTGGTGCGGCGGGCCTCGATGAGGAGCATCAGCGCCAGCAGCCCGGCCACCTCGCCGTCTGCCGGCATGAGGGCACGGATCAGGCGAGTGAGCCGGATCGCCTCGGCGGTCAGGTCGTGACGTACGGGATCGGTGTCGGGGCCGGTCGCCAGGTAGCCCTCGTTGAAGACGAGGAAGACAACGGCGAGTACGCCGCGGACGCGGTCCGGGAGATCCTCCGCGGACGGCACCCGATACGGGATGCGAGCAGCCTTGATCTTGGCCTTCGCGCGGGTGATCCGCTGCTCCATGGCGCTCGCCCGCACCAGGAAGGCACGGGCGATCTCGGGCACGGTCAGACCGGCGACCATGCGCAGCGTCAGCGCCACGCGGGTCTCCATCGCCAGCGCCGGGTGACAGCAGGTGAAGATCAGCCGGAGCCGCTCGTCTTCGATGGCGCCCAGCGGCCCGGGTGGGGTGTTGTCCTGCAGCATCTGAGCCTCCTTGTGCTTGTCGTCGCGTTTGTTCTCGCGCCGGATCCGGTCGATGGCCTTGCGGTTGGCGGTCATGGTCAGCCAGGCGCCGGGGTTGGGGGGCACACCGTCGGCCGGCCACCGCTGGACGGCGGTCGCGAACGCCTCGGCCGCCGCCTCCTCGGCGATGTCGAGATCACCGAAACGCCTGGTCAGGGAGGCGATCACCCGAGCCCATTCCGCATGGTGCGCCTGGGTGATCGCCTCCTGGACGTCGATCCTGCTCACAGGAACGGCCGCACCTCGACCTTGCGATTGCAGGCCTTCGACCCTTCGGCGGCGAGCTTGAGCGCCACGTCGAGGTCCGTGGCCTCGGTGATCCAGAAGCCGGCGAGATACTCCTTGGACTCCAGGAAGGGCCCGTCGGTGAACATCGCCTCCCCACCCCGGTTGTCGATCACTGTGGCCGAACTGGGCGCCCCGAGGCCACCGGCGAAGACCCAGTAGCCCTCGGCCACGAGTCGGTCGTTGAACACGTCGATCGCTGCCTGCTCGTCCTCAGTGGCCAAGCTATCCTTGTCAAAGATCACGGAAACCAGGTACTGCATCTCGGATCATCTCCTGTGCTTTTGGGGGCGCTCCTCGTGGGCGGCCATTCACCCCTCCAACGAACACCTCCCCTCCAATCCGACACCGCCTCCCGGACTTCTTTCAAGGAACCTTCGGCGGACCGTACGCTCCTGCCAAGTAACCCTCAGGACCGCCGAGAACTTTGCCGACACGGCCTAGCGGAACCGGCGCAGGCGCAGGCTGTTGGCGACCACGAGGATGCCCGACAGGGCCATCGTGGCGGCGGCGACCACAGGGGAGAGCAGGCCTGTCGCGGCCAGAGGGAGAGCTACCAGGTTGTAGGCGAATGCCCAGAAGAGGTTGCCTCTGATGGTCGTCAGGATGCGCCTGGAGAGGCGGATCGCGTCGGAAGCCACCCGGAGGTCGCCGCGGACCAGGGTGAGGTCTGATGCCTCGATCGCCCTGTCGGTGCTCGTCGCGATGCCCAGGTCGGCCTGAGCGAGGGCCGCCGCGTCGTTGACGCCGTCGCCGACCATCGCGACCACGCGTCCCTGCCGCTGCAACGCCCGAATCGCCTCAACTTTCCCTTCGGGCAGCAGCCCGGCCAGCACGAAATTGACGCCGACCTCGGCGGCCACCCGGGTGGCCACGGACGCCCGATCTCCGGTAAGCAACAGCGGGGACAATCCCAGCGCCTTCAGATTCCGGATGGCTCGCGCTGACGTGGGTTTCACCGAGTCCGCGATCACCAGCACGCCGCGCGCGAGCCCGTCCCACCCGACGACGATCACCGTTCCCACCGCCTCGGCCAGCGCCTTCTCCAGGGAGTCCGGCAGCTCCCCCCACCGTTCGACCAGCAGCTCCCGGCGCCCGGCCAGCACCCACTTCCCGGCCACCCAGCCCTCGACGCCGCGACCGGGCAACGCGGCGAACTCCTCGACCGGCAGGACCGAACCGCCGGCCTCGTCGATCGCACGGGCGATGGGATGTTCTGAGGCACGCTCCACCGCGCCCGCCAACGCGAGGATCTCCTCCCGGGACTCACCTTCGGCGGCGATCACGGAGGCCAGCCGCATCCGGCCCTCGGTCACCGTGCCGGTCTTGTTCAGCACGATCGTGTCGATCCGGCGGGCACGCTCCAACGTGTCCGCGCCTTTGACCAGGATGCCGAGCTGAGCGCCACGTCCGGTGCCGGCCCGAAGCGCCGTCGGCACGGCCAGCCCGAGCGCGGCCGGGCAGGCGATGATCAGGACGGCGATGGCCGCGCCGATCCCGTCCGGCGCGGGCGCGCCCAGGCCGAGCCAGGCCACCAGGGTGGCGGCGGCGATCGAGAGGACCACGGGGACGGCGATCGCGGACACCCGGTCGGCCAGGCGCTGGACTTCGGTCTTGCCGGACTGGGCGGCTTCGGCCAGGCGGGTGATCTGGGCGAGCCGGCTGTCATGGCCGACCCGGGTCGCGCGCACCATCAGCCGCCCGCCCGCGTTGACCGTCGCCCCGACGACCCGGTCGCCCGCGCCGACCTCCATCGGGATGGATTCGCCGGTCAGCCCGCTGGCGTCGACGGCGGAGTGGCCTTCGATCACGACGCCGTCGGTGGCGATCTTCTCGCCGGGGTGGACGAGGAAGGCGTCGCCCACGGTGACGCGGTCGGCCGGGACGTGGATCACTTCGCCGTTGCGGAGGAGGGTGGCGTCTTTGGGGCCGAGATCGTATAGGGCGCGCAGGGCCGTACCGGTGTGGCGTTTGGCTCGGGCCTCCAGGTAGGCGCCGGTGAGGGCGATGAGGGTGATTGCGGCGGTCACCGCGAAGGAGAGGTTCCACAGCGACCAGCCGAACGAGGCCAGGATGCCCAGCGACACGAGGGTGCGCGCACGGTGGAAGGGCCACGCGCCGTAGGCGACGATGGGGAGGGTGAGCGCCAGCGCGACCCACTCCCAGCCGGGCACTCCCAGCGCCGGGATCACCGCCGGGGCGAACACGCCGGCCGCGCAGGACGCGGAAATGATCAGGCGCTCCTCCAGCCCCCGGAGCGGCTCCTCCTCGCAACGCGTCGCGTGGCGCAGTTCGGCCGTGTAGCCCGCGCGCTCGACCTCCGCCACCAGGGTCGCCGGGTCCAGATGGGCCGGATGGGTGACGGTCGCCTGCTCGGTCGCATAATTGACCGTCACCGTCACCCCGTCGAAGCTTCGCAGCGAGCGCTCGATCTGGGCCGCGCAGGCGGCGCAGGTCATTCCCCCGATGACGAGCTCTGTGGTGAGCACTTCCAACGACTTGTTCATCACCACTCCGTTGATCGAGCAACTAACAACCCCATCCCCACCAGCTACGGCGGGCAGGCTGGCACGGTTCATTCCCCTGTAACAGAGGCATCGGTCAACCGGCGAAACAGGGGGTGGGGAGGGTCCAGGAGGAGCACGCGGCCGGAGGGCGGCGCCTCGCTGAGGGCGAGGGTGTTCAGGCCGACGCGGGCGGTGGTGATCGCCAGCGTCGTCTGGTCAGGGCCGACGAAGGCGCATGTGGTCGGGCGTGGGACGGGGACCCGGGCTGGGGCGACGAAGATCCAAGGCGACATAGCAGTGTTCCGCTCGCGAGAACGCTCTCTTTCGGTGAACCGCGTATCAATGTCGCTGCAATACCATTCAATACTCAGGCCAGAACGGCCCATATCACGACTCAATTAAGACTAGTTCATTCAAAACGCGGGAAATCTGGGTAGGCCTCAGAGGGAAACGTCGTCGGGAGATCGCGATGTGCCATCTGTTCGGACCGAGCCGTCGGGGCAATCGCGATCTGCCAGCTGTCGAGTCGTCGGGGGAATCAGGATGTGCCGTCTGTTCGGGCTGAGTGGGGCGCCGCGGCGAACCAGCGCCACCTTCTGGCTGCTGTGCGCGCCGGACAGCCTGTCGGCGCAGAGCCATCGTGACCCCGACGGGGCGGGTCTCGGGTATTTCGCCGCGGATGGCACTCCGCAGGTCTACAAGGCGCCCATCGCCGCGTACGAGGATCGGTGTTTCGCCGAGGAGGCGATGGACGCGGAATCGACCACGTTCATCGCGCACGTGCGTTTCGCCTCCGTCGGCGGCTTGGAGGACCGCAACACCCACCCGTTCGAACAGGACGGCCGACTGTTCGCGCACAACGGTGTCGTCGAGGGAATGGATCTGCTCGACGACCACCTGGGTCCGGATCTCGCCCTGGTGAAAGGCGACACCGACTCCGAGCGCGTCTTCGCCCTGATCACCCGGGAGACCCGCGCCCACGGCGGCGACGTCGGAGCGGGCATCACCAGCGCGGTCCGCTGGATCGCCGCCCACCTCCCCCTCTACGCCCTCAACCTCATCCTGGTCACCCCCGACGACCTGTGGGCCCTCCGCTACCCCGACACCCACGAGCTCTACCTACTCAAACGCCACCCCACCAGCCACGACCTCCAACACTGCGGCACCCACGGCCGAATCCGCGTCCACTCCACCGAACTCGCCACGGCCCCCTCCCTCGTCATAGCCAGCGAGCCCATGGACGAGGACCCAAACTGGCGCCTGATGAAGCCCGGCGAACTCATCCACGCCGCCCCCGACCTCACCATCACCCACCACCTGATCCTCCCCGACCCCCCAACCCACATGCTCACCCTCACCGACCTCCGCCCCGAGGCCGCAGCCTCCCAGAAAGCAGGCGTCCGCTGAGGTTTCCGTCACCAGCCGTCGTGGAGGGTGCGGGTGAGGGTGTCGATGAAGAAGTTGGCGCTTTCTGGGGTGAGGCACATGGGGGGTTTGATTTTTAGGACGTTGAGGTGGTCGCCGGTGGGTTGGACTATTACGCCGAGGTCGAGGAGGCGTTCGCAGATGGCGGCGGTTTCGTCGGGGGCGGGTTCCAGGGTGGATTGGTCTCGGACTAGTTCTACGCCCATGTAGAGGCCCATTCCGTGGACTGCGCCGATTATAGGGTGGTCGTGGGCGAGGGATTCGAGGCGGGTGCGGAGGTGGGTGCCGATTGTGGCGGCGTTCTGTTGGAGGGATTCGTCGGCGATGATGTCGAGGACGGTCATTCCTACGGCGCAGCTGACTGGGCTTCCGCCGGCGGAGGAGAAGAAGTAGCCGTTTCGGGAGAACGCTTCCGCGATGTCGCGGCGGGTGATTACCGCGCCCAGGGGGTGGCCGTTGCCCATGGCTTTGGCGACGGTGACGATGTCGGGGGTTACGTGCTGCTGTTCGAAGCCCCAGAAGTGGTGGCCTAGTCGGCCGTATCCGACTTGCACCTCGTCGGCGATGCACAGGCCGCCTGCCGCGCGGACGGCTGCGTAGACGTCCTGCAGGTATCCGTCGGGGAGGGGCACGCCACCGGCGTTTCCGTAGAAGGCTTCGCAGATGAACGCGGCGGGAGGCTGCCCGGAGGTCGCGGCTGTCTCGATGACCTGGAGGGCGTTCTCGACGTATCGGGCACCGGCGTCCGGTCCGCGGAATTGTCCACGGAACATGTTCGGTGCGAATACCGGATGCACCCATGAGGGCCGCGTGGTGAGCGCGTTGGGGTTGTCGGCGGTCGAGGTGGAGATCGCGTCGGAGCCTATCGTCCACCCGTGATACGCCTCTGCCACGCAGACGATGTCCTGCCGCTGGGTGAACGTCTGAGCCAGCCGAAGCGCCAGGTCCACCGCTTCGGAGCCGCTGTTCACCAGAAAGACGGTGTCGAGCGGGTCGGGCAGCAGATCGGCCAAGCGCTTCGAAAAGTCGGCGACGGCCCGGTAATTGAAGCGAGAGTTCGTGTTGAGCAGGTTCCATTGGCGGCTGACCGCCGCGTTCAACCGGGGATGCGCATGGCCGACGGCGGCGACGTTGTTCACCATGTCGAGATAAGTCCGGCCATCTAGGTCGCTCAAGTGTTGCCGCCAACCACGCTCGATCCTGGGCGGATCCTCGTAGTAGTTCTCCTGCACCTCGGCGAAAGCCTTCCGCCGCAGCTCAAGCACATCCCCACTGGTCGGCTCAGCGGGCACCGCACAGTCCAGTCCGATCAGCGGCGAAGGATCGGGACAGACGCTCCCCCACGCAGCTGCCATCTCAGCCGTGACAAACGCGGGAGGCATCGAACCGCGAACCGTGCACAGCTGAACGAAAAGCCTCCCCATGCCGTCACCAGGCACCGGGTCCGGGACTACCCCCTCCAGCAGGTCGCTACGCCTTTCTAGCCCTCGCTGCTGAGTTTCCCGGTGAGGGGCGAGCCCCCCGGGTAGTTCAGCACGCCCTTGTGCCCCTTGCGTCTGAGCCTCCACCTTCCCCAGCAGGTCGCTACGCCTTTGTAGCTCTCGCTGCTGAGTTTCCCGGTGTGGGGCGAACTCCCCGGGTGCTTCCGCACGCCCTTGTGGCCCTTGCGTCTGAGCCTCCACCTTCCCCAGCAGGTCGCTACGCCTTTGTAGCTCTCGCTGCTGAGCTTCCCGGTGTGGGGCGAACTCCCCGGGTGCTTCCGCACGCCCTTGTGGCCCTTGCGTCTGAGCCTCCACCTCCCCCAGCAGGTCACCCGCCTTGACGTGTTCGCCGGGGGCCCTGGACGGCGAGACGCCCTGGAGATGCAGGTCGGCGTCGACGCCTGCGAGAACTACGGAACCGGTTACCGAGCACAGAACCCCGTCGAAGGGAGCTGCCACCGGAGTTCCGGAAGGGCAGAAGATTTCCACGCCCAGGGAGACGCTTTCGGGGGCGTGGTCGCTGTGTATTGAAGTGCGGGTCAGGCGTGCCTCGCCGTACCGGAAAATGGCGGTGGTTGATCGGCGGGCGAGCTGAATTTCGGCGTCGGGGTTCAGCCAGGTTCCGTCCCGGAGTGTCTCGCTTTGTGCTGTCAGGTCGACGATGGCCGTGTCGGATTCGGGGAGTCCGGGGAGGAGGAGCGAGCCGCGGGATGCCGTTCGTTTCGGGGATTTTTTGGTCAATGCGTCGCGGAATGCGGTGTGTGCGACCTCGGCCGGGAGGTTCATCGCGGCCTCGAAGGACTGCCATTCGTTGTCCATGCGTTGAATGGCGTACTCATTGTCGGGGTCGATGAGTTCCTGGTGTTCGCCGCTGACCACCAGGACGCCGGTGCGGGCGACGATCGCGGGCCAGAGTGCCGCGATTTCGGCGTCGGTGAGTGGCACGATCCGGTGGAACGCTCTGACGGCGGGTAGCAGCGCGAGCGGGCGCTCGGGTGAGTGAAGCAGAATGGCGGCGCATGTCGTCGCCAGTTCGCCCACGATCCAGCCGCTGCCCAGATCACCGAAATCGATGAGCCCTGTCGGGACGGGACGCCCATTCCGTTCCCGCTCGCAGACGACATTGTCATCCGTGACGTCCCCGTGAATGGCCTGCACCCGCAACTCGGGCGAGAGCGCGTCAAGCCGATCACACGCCGCCTCGACCGCGCCGCGCACAACCTCGGCCCGCCCCGCATCGCCCATGAACCCGGCCAGCGCCTCGCAGACCCGCCGAGCGTTCCGCAGATCCCACTGACTCACCCGCTCAAGCCCCGGATGCTGGAAATCCGCGAGCCCCGCCACCACCTGGCCTGCCATCGCCCCCAGCCGCCCGACGACCACCGGAGCCAGATACCGCGAATCGAACAACGAGAACCCAGGCACAAAACTCAGCAACCGAGCCCGCAGCACAGCGCCATCTTCACCGAACCGCGCGATGTACTCTCCATCCCGGCTCAGCTCCGGCCGCGGCACCCGCATATCCGGTACGGCTCCCGCCAACCGCACCAGCGCCTGATCCTGAGCATCCAGCTCCAGATCGGAAAACACCGGATTCGCGATCTTCAACAAGAACCGCCCCCGAGGCGAGTCGATGCGGAAGTTACGATCCTGATTGCTCCCCAGCTCCTCAACGACCCCCTCCACCCCGAAATAATGCGCTGCCACAGCCCTGGCCTGATCGACATCCACATCAGGCCGCACCAAATTCGGCTGCGCGAAGAAATCGTGTCCAGTCATGGCGGGGGTCCCATCGAGATCGTTTGGGGTCATCGGATTCGTCTACGTCAGAGTCGGGCCAGACGTTGTCGCATTCAGGTCGAAACCTTCGGGCGCCCACCAGAATGAGCAGCCCGCCAGGTCGCTCGCCGTTATCCGGCGCCGATCACGCAGGGTGGTGGTTCTCACCGCCCCGGCGCCAAGAGGAGTAGCACGACGTTTTGTCATTAGCGCATCTGGCCCTGGTTGTTCAGCACGCTGTCTAGACACCTGGTATCGACATCCTGACCTGCGCGAACGGCCTCATGGCCCCGCCGGCGCGTTCGCGCCGGCCGGGCCGCCCGGGACCGACCCCGGATCGCCGGCCTGTGATCCGGCGGGCTGTCGGCGCGCAGCCTGGCGGGCGACGCGGGGAGGCGGGCTGCCCGGTGAGATAGGCGTTTTCGCAGGCCGGATGGGTGAAGTATCAAGATCGCGAACCATTGGGGCTGGTGTTTAGTCGAGGGCGGCCAGGATGGCGTCCCACGCGGTGTCGGATGCCAAGGTGCCAAAGCCGGCCGTACTGATTCCGGTCAGGTCCACCTCGTCGGTGGTGAGGGTGAACAGGGTGTCGCCGTCGCTTTCGGTGTGGAAGGGCTGGATGCCCCGGTGCATGGAACTGTGCACCTGGAGCCCGAGCTGGCGGAGCGAGTAGTCAGACAGTTTGACGTTGGTGACCAGCACGCTGATCGTGGTGTTGCCGTGCACGGGGGCGAGGTTAGCGCCGTTGATGCCGTTCTCGTAGTCGGTGAGGGGATGACGCCGTTCGAGGGGCTCGCTCCAGAGGTTGCCCCGCACAACCCTTCCCTCACGATCGACGATGACGCCGACGGCGTTGAGCACAGTCACGAAGAGCATCTTGATCTGACCGTACTGCCGGAAAGCGGCGCCCTGACCGGCGAATTCGGCCCGGACATGGTCGACCTTTCCGACGGTCGCGCTGGCCCCGGCCCCAGCCCTGCCGACGGCGATCCGGTCGGCGCGGGCATGGCGCAACGCGGCCCGGCCCAGCTCCTCGTCGGGGGTGATGGCGTTGTCCCTGGCCGAGTAGTCATAGATGACCGCACCCGACACGCACTGCAGCACATCCCAGCGCGTGCAGTTCTGCTGCCGTTCCAGCAACTCCGCGCTGACCCCGGCCACAGCCGACAGCCCGTAAACCGACCCGCCGGTCAGGCAGATCGCATGGTTCCGGTCATACGCGCCGCTCATCCCGACCGCACCGCCCCGCGCGTCCGTGAACGTACGAGCGCCGGCCGGAACATGCACCACCGTGCACCCGGTCGGCCCTTCCGCGTATTCGGCCGTCCCCACCTCCACCCCCGGAAAGTCGAACGCGACCGTACGCGCACCGGGACTCGCCTGCGGCACCAGGCGCAGGTCCCGGTTGCCGATGACGCCCTGCGCGAACCGGGAGAAGGGCGCGAGGTGGGAGCGGGTGGTCACAATGCCTCCAGTAGCCGGCGTGAGTATTCGTGCTGGGGATGGGTGTAGAAAACTTCGGTGTCGGCGGTCTCGACGACCTCGCCGGCGCACATCACGGCGATGCGCGCGGCGACGTACCGCACGGCCGCCAGGTCGTGGGAGATGAACAGCGCGCCGAACCCGAACTGGGCCTGCAGGTCGCGGACCAGGTTGAGGATCTGCGCCTGCACCGAGACGTCGAGCGCGCTGACGGGTTCGTCGAAGACGATGAACTCCGGCCTGGTGATCAGCGCCCGCGCGATCGAGACGCGCTGCCGCTGCCCGCCGGAGAGTTCGTGCGGGTAACGCCGGGCGAGGCTGGGGTCGAGGCCGACGTCGGCGAGCAGGTTCGGCACCCGCTCCGCCGTTTCGGCTTTGGACGCGCCGCCGAGCACGTCGAGCGGTTCGGCGACGCTCTGCCCGATCCGCATGCGAGGGTTCAGCGACCACTGCGGATGTTGCAGCACGGCCTGCAGCCGACCGGCCAGCAAACGCCGATTCTTGGGAAACGGCACACCGCCGAACCGCACTCGTCCGGTCGTCGGGCGGCGCAGCCCGAGGGCGGCCATGCCGGTCGTGGTCTTGCCCGAGCCGGATTCGCCGACCAGGCCAAGCGTCTCGCCAGGCCGTACCAGCAGGGAGACGTTGCGCATCGCGTCGTGCGCGTGCCGCCGGAACGGCGGACCGGTGCGGAACCGCACGGTCACCTCGTCGAGTTCGAGCAGTGTCATGAGACTCCTTCCGCCACGCGATGGCAGAGCACCGTACGACCGTCGACCTGTGTCGGGACCGGGCGTTCGCTGCGGCAGCGATCCTCGGCGAAGGCGCAGCGTGCCGCGAACGCGCACCCGGCCGACTCTGCGGTCAGCACCGGCGGACGCCCGGGGATCGCCTCCAATCGCTCGCCGCGCACGGTGTTACCGGGCACGGAACGGGCGAGCGCCGCCGTGTACGGATGCAACGGAGCCCCCAGCACCGCCGCGGTCGGACCGTCCTCGACGACGCGGCCGCCGTACATGACGGCCATGCGCGAGCAGCGGCGGGAGACGGCCGACAGGTCGTGGGTGAGCAGCAGGATGCCGGTTCCGGCCTCGGCGGCCAGCGCGAACACGGTGTCGAGCACGTCCTGCCGGACCTGGCTGTCGAGCGCCGCCGTGGGTTCGTCGGCGACCAGCAGGCGGGGGCGGGCCGACAGCGCCATGGCGATGCCAACTCGTTGCGCCATGCCGCCGGAGAGCTGGTGCGGGAACGCCCGCATGACACGTTCCGGGTCGCCCAGGCGCACCCGTTCGAGGCTCTCGCGATCGCCTCCCGCCAGCCGCATCTGGCGGCCGATCCGCATGGTCGGGTCGAGGGCGCCGATCGGGTCCTGGAAGACGAAGCCGAGCCGCTCTCGCCGTACCTGCCTGATCCGCGCGTTGGACAGACCGGTCAGCGACTCGCCCAGCACCGCGACGTCGCCGGACCGCAGGTCGGCGGAGGGCGGCAGCAGCCGGCCGGCGGCCGAGCCGAGCGTGGACTTGCCGGAGCCGCTCTCGCCGACCAGCGCCACGCTCTCCCCCTCCGCCATGGTGAGGCTGGCCCCGTCGAGGGCGCGCACCCGGCGATCGGCCAGCACGTAGTCGACGACCAGGTTCCGCACGTCGAGCAGATGTGTCATGTCAGCGACCTCGAAGTTCGCGGGTCGAGCTGGTCGCGCAGGCCGTCGCCGAGCACGTTGATGGACAGGATCGCCAGCACGAGCACCATGCCGGGGACCGAGCAGCAGCCACGGCGCGTATGTCAGGTAGACGGTCCCTTCCGAGATCAGCACGCCGAGGGAGGCCTGCGGCGGTTGCACGCCCAGCCCCAGGAAGCTGAGGCCACCTTCGACGAGGATGCCGATGGACAGCGCGTACGTGCCCTGGACGGCGACCGTTCCGGCGACGTTCGGGAGGATGTGCCGTGCGAGCACGCGGGGCAGGCGCGCGCCGCTGATGATCGCGGAGGTGACGTAGTCGCGGTGCGAGACGGTGAGCGCCGCCGCCCGCACCACGCGGGTCATGAGCGGGATCGTCACCAGCACGATGCTGGCCACGGCCGCGTCCAGCCCCGGGTTGACCAGCGCGGCGACCAGAATCGCCAGGATGATGGCCGGAAACGAGTACAGGACGTCGACGACGCGCATCACGATCTCGTTCAGCGCGCCACCCTTGTATCCGGCCAGCACGCCGAGCGCGGTCGCCACCACGGCCGTCGCGAGCACGGCGACCGCCGACAGCAGCAGCGAAGTCCCGGTGCCCTGCAGCACCCGGGGCAGCGTCGAACGCCCCAGACTGTCGGTGCCGAGCCACCACTCCGGCCCCGGCGGCGCCAGCCGAGGCCCGACGATCTTCTCGGGGTCGCCGCCGAGCCCGGTCAGCTGCGCGACCACGACGAGCACCACGAGCGCCAGCAGGAATATGAGCCCGCTCCGCGCGATCCCATCGAGCCGCTTCATTTCGACACTCCGAGCCGCGGATCGATCACGCCCACGAGCAGGTCGACGACCGTGTTCGTGAGGATGAACAGCGCGGCGGCCAGCAGCACCCCCGCCTGCACGACGGCGTAGTCGCGGCGGCTGATGGCCTGCACCACGTAGGACCCCACTCCGGGCAGATTGAACAGATACTCGACGATCACGGCCCCGCCCAGCAGGTACGCGGTGACGGTCGACGCCACGACCAGCACCGGAATCGCGGCATTCCGCAGCACGTGATACCGGACGATCGACCACGGCGACTGGCCTCGTGACACGGCTGTCGTGATGTACGGCTCGTGCAGCACGTTCAACACCGCGTCCCTGGTCGTACGCGCGGTCGCCGACACCACGAACACGGCGAGCACGCTCGCGGGCAGCACCATCGCGGCCAGGTTGGTGGCCGGATCCTCACCGAACGGCACGTAACCGCCGACGGTGAGGCCCAGGGCGTACCTGGAGAAGAGGTACACGGCGATGCCGCCGATCACGTATTCCGGCAGGCTGACGCCGAGGGCGCTGGCGATCCGGCCCAGGGCGCGGCCGCGGGTGCCGCGCCGTACGGCGATGAGGATGCCGAGGGCCGCGCCGATGAGCACGCCCGGAATGGCGGACATGAGCGTGAGCTGCAACGTCACCGGCAGCCGGGAGCCGAGCTCGGCGGCCACCGGATCGTTGCTGACCAGGGATCGGCCGAAATCGCCGCCGAAGGCCGTCTGGATCCAGTGGGTGTACTGCACCAGAACCGGGTCGTTCAGCCCGAAGCTGGCGGTGAGTTCGGCGCGCTGCTCGGGCGAGGCGAGCGGTCCGAGCACGATGGTGGCGTAACCGCCGGGCATCAGCCGCATCGCGCCGAAAATGAGGATCGACACCCCGAGCAGCGTCAGCGCGGCGCTGAGCAGCCGGGTGGCCGACCACACGAACAATCTCATCGGCTCAGCTCACGGAAGGTGGAAATCATCCGATACGGGTTGCCGTAGCCCTCGCTTGCCATGATGTTCGGACTCAACGTGTCCGACCGGTAGGCCAGGTACTGCGGCCGGGTCGCCAGCGGGATCATCTCCGCGTTCGCGTCGGCGCGGTCACACAGCTGCTGGAACGTCGCGGCCCTGGTCGGACCGGGCAGATCGGCGGCGGCCTTCTCGATGAGGGCGTTCAGCTCGGGGTCGGTCTTCATGAACGCCTTGTTGAAGTGCGAGGTGTCCGGGTTCCACCAGCGGGAGACCATCGCGCCATCCACATACCCGGCGAACCAGGTCATCGAGGCGTCGAAATTGGGAGGGCTCTCCACATACACCCGGTTGGCCCAGGTGCCCTCGTCGAGCAGCTCGATCTTCATGGTGACGCCGATCCGCTGCAGGTTCTGCTGCATGATCTGCGCGATCTGCCCCAGCACCGGATCCGTCGTATACGTGACGAGGGTGAACGTGAGGTTCTCCGCGCCCGCCTCCTTGAGCAGCGCTTTCGCCTTCTCCAGCCCGGCCGTCGCCGACGGGACCTTCGCGGGGTCGCAGGCGTCGGGCAGGCCTTCGGGGGTGACGCCGGTCGGCTTGCTCTGCCCGCCGGTGGCGACCTCCGCGATCTGCTTGCGGTCGAGGGCGATATTGACCGCCTGCCGTACGCGCTGGTCGGCGAAGGTCTTCCCGAGCGAGTTCAGGTTCAGGTAGTGGTAGTCAGTGGTGGCCTGACCGGCGACCCGCACGTTCGGCACACCCTCCAGCAGCTTCGCCGTGTCGGCGTTCACGAACGCGGACATCTGCGCGCTACCATCCCGAAGCGCCGCCAGCCGGGTCGCCTCCTGCGGCACGATCTCCACGGTCAGCGTGTCCACCACCGGCTGCTCTTTGTTCCAGTACGCCGGGTTCTTCTTGAACGTCCACGCCACGTCCTGCCGGTGCTCACCCACCACGAAAGGACCGGTGCCCAGCGTCTCCTTGGTGATGTCGATCGACTTCTCGTCGATCTCCTTCATCGGCAGGATCGACGCGTTGATGTTGGCGAGCGCCCCGAGCAGCGGCGTGTACGGCGACTTCAGCTTGAACGTCACCTCGTTGTCGCCCGTCTTCTCCACCGACTCGACCGGACCGAGCTGACCGGCCCAGACGGACTGGCCGGCCAGCAGGCGTTTCATGCTGCCGACCACGTCGTCGGCGGTCAGCGCGCGGCCGTTGGAGAAGGAGACGCCCGGGCGGAGGGTGAACACGTAGGTGGTGGGATCCGGGGTCGCCCACTTCTCGGCGAGCAGCGGCTCGATCGTGTAGTCGGGTCCCACGGTGACGAGCGGCTGGTAGACGAAGCTCATCAGGTTCCACGAGGCCGCCGCCTGGGACATCTGCGGATCCAGCCCCGCCGCCGCCGCGTTGTCGATCGCCACCTGCAGGGTGACCTTGCCGCCCGGGGCCGCGGAGTTGTCCGCCACCGCCAGGAAACCCGGCGTCGACGGCGTGGAGGAGGCCGCGGCCTGGCCCGGTTGCCCGGCCCGCTCCGCGCATCCGGTGGCCAGCAAGGTCGCGGCGACAGCGCAGCACAACAGTCTGCTTCGCATGGCTGATCGACTCCCTGTTCATGGGTCTGGTGCATGGGTCGGCGTTGGAAGGCGCGCCCCGAGGCGACGTAGCCAGCGACCTTCTTTCTTCGTACGGGCAAGTAAAGAATGATGGATTGGGGCATGTCAATACCCTGGACAAGACCGTCTGAGCAGCCCGTTACGGTTCAATTAATTCTTCGCTCGTCTGTACGGCGGATTGGCAGTAGGGTGTCGGCATGTCACGGAAGAAGGATCAAGTTGCCCGGCGGAAGCACCTGCTGGAGGCCGCCCGCAAGGCCATACTCAAGCGCGGGCTGGAGACGGTCGGTGTCCGTGACATCGCCCAGGCGGCGAGCATGTCGCCGGGGTCGGTGACGTACTACTTTCCGACGATCGATGAGTTACTGCGGCAGGTGCAGGCGGATGCGATCGCGCGGTTCGCACACTCGCGCTGGGAGCTCGTGCGGACGATCGATGATCCGGTGGAGCGGTTGCGGGCGCTGATCGAGCGGGGTGTCGCGACCGGTCCGGACGATGAGCTGGCGTGCCTGATCAACGAGTTCACCGGGGTGATTCGCCGCAATCCGATCTACCAGGTCTCGTGGAAGAGCCTCCACGACAGCCAGGTCTCGATCTACGAATCCGTGATCACTACCGGGGCGGCGCTCGGCGTCTTCACCCCCAGCTCGCCCGTGCTGTCCATCGCCCGAAATTTCGTAGGTCTGGAGGATATTTACGGGTTCCATGTGGTCATGGGGGCCAGTATGACCAGGGACCAAGCCTTGGAGCTCATGTACGACTTCGCCATGGGCGCCGTCGGCTGCGACCTCCGCGATCCGCGCCCCCAAACGGAAGTCCTCTCCGGACCTTAGCGTTATGCCCCGCGAACGTTGGTCATGATCGCGTACACCGAGGTGGTCGCCGTCATGAACAGCCAGTTGCGCTTCAGGCCGCCGAAGACCAGGTTCGACGTCTTCTCGGGAAGCTTGAGCTTGCCGATCAATGTCCCATCCGGGGCGAAGCAGTGCACACCTTCGCCCGTCGCGGCCCAGATCCGCCCTGCCGTGTCGAGCCTGATCCCATCGAAACTGCCCGCCGAGCACTCCGCGAGCACCCTGCTGTGTCGCAACACCTGCCCGTCCACGTCGAAGACCCGTAGGTGCTTACGACGCGTGTCGACGACATAAAGCAGGGACTCATCCAACGAGAACGCCAGCCCATTCGGCCTGACGAAGTCAGCCGCGACAACGGTGACCTGCCCCGTCACCCCATCGACCCGATAAACCTGATCGTTGCCGATCTCACTCTCCGCCTGATGTCCTTCGTAGTCGCTGTCGATCCCATACCGCGGATCGGTGAACCAGATCGAACCATCCGACTTCACCACAACATCATTGGGACTGTTGAACCGCTTCCCCTCCCACCGATCCGCGACCACTGTGATCGACCCATCATGCTCGGTACGCGTCACCCGCCGATTCCCATGCTCACAAGAGACCAGCCGCCCCTGCCGATCAATCGTGTGCCCATTCGTATACCCCGCAGGCACCCGAAACGGCCCCACGTTCCCCGTCATCTCATCCCACCGCAACATCCGATCGTTCGGGATGTCACTCCACACCAGATACCGCCCCGCCGCCACGTACGCCGGCCCCTCAGCCCATCGGCACCCGTGATAAATCCGCTCAACCCAGTGATCCCCACCCACCCCAGCGAACCGCTCATCAAGCACCTCAAACTCCGCCGCAAAAGCTCCCATCGGAGTGCCCCTTCCTCTCGCCGACACCTTCTCGGACGCCAACCCTAGGCACGTCCACGGTCTCTCACCAGGGGTCGTTCCAGATCCGAGTCAGAGCCAGAAGATCGCCAGAACGGTGAGACCCAGGCTCAGAGCGACCAAGCGAAATGTTCTGGGTTGCCGGGCGGCCTCCCGCTGCGAGGAGATCACCAGCACGGCGCCCACGGCCACCGCCACCAGCAGGTGCAGGCCGTACCACCAGGGAGTGGGCAGCCTTCCCAGAGCGGTCCCGCTCAGTAGATCGTCGGCGGCCCCATAGCCGGAAAGCCCTCCGAGCACGCCTAGGCACAGCATCGCGAGCGCATACCGGAAACGGCCGAGCAGGGCCCAGACGACGGTCCCAAAGACGAGCAGGTAAGTGGAACTTTGGTGCAGTTGTCGCATGAGTAGGCCGCCGCGCACCTCGAAGCTGATCTCCAGGATCGAGTTGTAGGCGGCGCTCATGGGCATAGTCCGCAGCGGCTCGTAGGCGCCGTCGTAGAACACCATCTGGTTGCCAGGCGTGTAGAAGAACGCCAGGAAGCCGCCGGTGAGCAGGACGACCACGAAACAGCAGACCAGCATCTCGCCCACCAACTGCCTCGCCTGCTCCATGCGGCATATTTCACCACAAGGAGCTACGTTCGGGCTGGGTAGCGGAGGGCTTGACGGTGCTGGTGGCACAGGTAGACGATGCCGCGGTTCTCCGGGAGTTCGCGTTCGCGGAGCCCGCCCCACTCCGCGGTGGGGTCGAGTTCCAGTAGCGCTTCGCGGAGTTGGGTGAAATTCGCGGTGACCCGCTCCGCGTCTGGATGGCCTGCGCCGTCACGGCCTATCGCACGCCGCTCGTGCAGCGCGAAGCTGTCGTCCTCGGGGAGGTCGGTCAGATTGTCGAGGAGCTTGCATGAGAGTTCGAGCCGGGATTTGTCTTCCTCAGTGAGTACGACGCCGAACATGCCCGACAGGACCGGCCCCGCCAGGGGAACGGCCCGGCGAATGCCAGAGAGGATGAATCGCAGGTAGGGGGCGTAGGGGCGCAGCCATTGGGGCAGTCGCTTGAGCTCGTAAACGCCGGCGTTGTCATCGAGGGGATGAGGGCCGTCAGGTTGCTCGCAGAAGAGTCGAAGTTCGTAGGTCAGCGTCCGGGTTTTGGTGATGGTGAAGATGCTGGGGCACTGGGCTGCCTGCTCGCCACGATGACGAAGGAGATCTCTGACACTGTCCAGGACGTGAAGTTGGGAGCGCTCGATCCTGCTCGTGGCATCGGAAATCTGGCCCAGGCTGTCGTTGATGCCGGCTAACGCGGATTCCAGGCGGAGAGGACGAAGACCCAGAAGCAGGGTGCGCGGGTCGACCATGGTGAACGATTCCCCGCATTGCAGGTGTGCGCCGCGCTCCAAGGCGCGCAACACCATCGCGTAGTCGAATTCGTGCCCGCACACAGCCGGGAGTTCAGCGCACCCACACGGGATGAACCGGCGGACCAGCAAACCCGGATAACGCTCGGCCAAGATGCCGGTGAACGCCTCATCCAAGATCGAGTAGAAGGTGTAGGGCGCCGTCCCTCGCACGGTGAGGTGAATCGTCGGCTGGGCCGCGTCATCGTCGATCAGCAACGCCATCGACCGAATGCCGTCCCCGTCGGTAGCACGGGCGGCGTGATCATGGTGGCGCAGCAGCACCCCACGCGCCCAGGCGACGCCCGTGGTGAATCGATGCTCACGCGCGATCAACCACGAGGGGATCCCCGCCTGACGCGACGACAGCCGATAGGTCAGACGCACCTCTGACGTGCCAGGCACGTCCAGGATCCGATCCCACTCGTCAGGTAACCGTTCAGGAGCGCCGGCAGGCAAACGTTCGACCACCAGCGCCGCATCTTCGTGATCAGGAGAATCGACCCGATAGGCCAGATCGAACCGCTCCATCATCGCCGTCAACATCTCCGCCAGCCCCGGATCGGCCAGATCACGCCAAAGCTCGGCTCGGTGCGTACGACTGAGCAGTCCGGCACGGTCGGCGATCTGCTGGCTGTCCAGCACCCGCGTGATCATGCCGTCGACCCAGGCGGGCTGCAGCACGATGGTCTCGCGCAACTGCGGATCATGAGCGAAGTGCAGGATCTCCCCACGGTCATGCAGCGCTGCTCGAAGCACCTTACGCTCCGTCTCGTCATGAACGCCGCAATCGTCCATGATCTGATCGGCCTGCTGGGTCCCGATCCACCGCCCAGGCTGACTGGTCAATTTCTCAGCAGCGGCCATCCAGGTGGTGGGCCACCGCTGCCCCATCAACGGCAGCGCCGCAGCCTGCCGCGCCACCTCCTCCCGCAGCGCATCGATACCGGTGCCGTCGCCGCAATCCACCCGGAATATCCCGGCGATACAGGGATAGCGCCGACGCAGATCCGCTTCGTCCAGATCAGCGACAGACTCCGCGCAGTGGGTCGCCACGATCAGAACAGGGGAATTCGGTGCGGCATTGACGATGGTCTGCATCCATGCCTCGACCTGCCCGCCACTCCGCCACCCACGACGACTGTTCCACACCAGCACAAACAGCGAACGATCGGTCAAATAGAAGCGCTGAGTAGCCCGATACTCCAGCTGCCCCCCAAAATCCCACACGTTCAACCGCATGCCCGGACCCGGCTGATCGATGTGAGAAGGGTGCGGCAGGTCCAAGGGGTCAAGATGCACCCCATGCGTCTGCGGCTCGCGCGGATCATAGGGCAGACCGCAGAGGGCCTTGGCAACCGAGGTCTTGCCCACCGCGGCCTCTCCGACAACCAGCATCTTCGACAACCACTGCTCTGCGCTTCCCCCTTGCAGCGCACGCAGGAAAGCCAACGCCGATCCGCCACCAGCCGCACAGATTTCCGGCGGCGGACTCACCAGCTGATTGCCATTGATGTCCAGGGTGGTGAGCTTGGGAAGGGCGCCGAGCCAATCGGGCAGCACCGTCAGC
The DNA here is from genome assembly GCF_009687885.1 of Acrocarpospora pleiomorpha. GTDB lineage: Bacteria > Actinomycetota > Actinomycetes > Streptosporangiales > Streptosporangiaceae > Acrocarpospora > Acrocarpospora pleiomorpha. Next base: position 47,030 of record NZ_BLAF01000048.1, on the reverse strand, counting down.
TGAGTGTGATCGAGGTCCAGGCGGACGAGGTTGGTGAGATTGGCGAGCCAATCGGGTAAGACCGTCAACTGATTGCCATTGAGGTACAAAATGTCGAGGTTGGTGAGGTTGCCGAGCCAATCGGGCAAGGCCGTCAACTGCATGCCGCTCAGGTATAGGGTGGTGAGCTCAGTAAGGTTGCCGAGCCAATCGGGTATGACCATCAACCGATTGCCGAAGAAGGCCAGAGTGGTGAGCCCAGTAAGGTTACCGAGCCAATCGGGTAAGACCGTCAACTGATTGCTGTAGAGGTACACGACGCTGAGGTTGGTGAGGTTACCGAGTGACTCGGGTAGGACGGTCAGTTGATTATCGCCAAGGTCCAGAGCGGTGAGGCTGGTGAGGCCACCGAGCCAATCGGGTAAGACCGTCAATTGATTGCCGCGGAGGTACAGACCGAGGAGACTTGTGAGGTTGCCGATCCAATCAGGTAATACCGTCAACTGATTGCCATGGAGGGCCAGGGTGGTGAGGTTGGTGAGGTTGCCAAGTGACTCAGGCAGGACGGTCAGCTGATTCCCACCAAGGTCCAGAATGGCGAGTTCCCTAAGGTTGCCGAGCCAATCGGGTAAAACTGTCAACTGATTGTTATTGAGGTTCAGGGTGATGAGGTTTGTGAGGTTGCCGAGCCAGTCGGGTAAGACCGTCACCTGATTACCACGGAGGTCCAATTTGGTCAGGTTGGTGAGGTTGCCGACAGACTCAGGCAGATATCTGATGCCGAGGCCCGATAGATCTAGGTCGGTGGATTGTTCACGACCCGCTTGCTCGATTCGGCGGTTCAGTTCTTCGATCTCTTCCGTCATCGATGTCCTCGCCGTTCGTCCACCATCGGGTTGGATGTTCACCCTTTGCTTATCGCACACCTGGCGCGCGCAAGCCAGAGTGGGCATCATTTCACGAAATGACTCCCCTGCGAGGTTGATCGGTTTTGGACGAGCGTCGGCGGTCCCATTGAGTATCAGAACCGCAGGATCGCGCCCACTCCCTCGGGAGAGTCGAGTTCGGGGACGAACCAGAGTTCGGCGTCGGTGGTGGCGACGGCTCGGGCCAGGGCGGCGTCTGCGCGCTCGTTGATCGGATCTGCCACGCCCCAAGCGCACATTTCCTCGCGATCAGGGGAGAACTGCGGACCTTCGGGGCCGATCCACACCATCTCCTCGTACGACGGGCCTTCTGCCACGAGCACCTTGGCGACCTGGCTCACCCGAAGCGCACGAGCCGTCTCGTGCAACCCGCTGACCGCGGGTCCATTCCGGTAGGCGTCGACCAGCTCGTTCTGGCGCTGAACCAGCCAGGACCTGAGTGCTTCGTCGACTTTCCGCAGGTAGCTTTTGGGCATCTCGCCCGGTGAACGCCCGCCGTTCTCGGCCACCACCACCCGCTGAGCCACGTCCCTCCCCAGCCGATCCAGCACCATATGCCGAGATTTCGGATCTCCCCCGAGAACGATCAGTTCGGCCTCGCTCTGAACCGCCTCCTTCGCGATGACCTCAGCGGTCGCGACGGCATTACGCCGCCAGGTCTCCTCGACATCCCGCTCATACCGGGGCTGCGACCTGCCTCCCTGCGCGGGCTTGTGAATCGGCCAGTCCTCAGCCTGAACAACGAGCTCCCGCCGCTCCCCACCACTGAGAACGATCACATCGGCGCCGAGGTGATCCACCACCACCTGCATGTACGGCACCCGCTCCCCCCGCTGCGCCAGCAACGGCATCACGTGCGGAAGCGCGGACCACCGAGCGATATCCCACTCCGGCCCAGCCGCCAGCGGTTCACTGAAGATCACTCCAGAGGAGGAGCAGAAAACCGCCCTCCCCGGCGCAGGATCGCCGACGAACTCCCCGATCCGCGCGATGACCTCATCGGGAGCCCCCGCCTCCGCGAGCCCTTCGCTGATATGCCGCCACCGCAACCCGACCATGACGGCCACCGCCTTGGTGATCCGATTCGTCGGCATATACACGGAAGCGAACGGCCCCCGCTCCTCGTACAGAGATCTGATGAAGTCAAGCCTCATCAAGGCCTCACCACCTCTGGCGTCCGCTCCCGAGGCCAAGCCCCCTCAGCGATCCCGCCGATGTCACGAAATTTCAGGACATCTACATGAGCTCCAGGGAAACCTTGGTCCACCCGGGTTCGCGACGATCGAAAGCCTCGTAGGCGGCGATCGCCGTAGGCAGTTCCTCGTGCTGCGTCAGGATGGTCGTCGGATCGGCAGCCCCGGTGGCGACCTTGCTGAGCAGCCCCGGAACGTAGTGCCGGTGATGGCAGTTACCCGCCTGGATGGTGAGGTTCCGGTTCATGGCCATACCAAGCGGGAAACTATCGAAGTTCGACGGGTACACCCCGATGATGCCGATGGTCCCCGCCTTTGCCGCCATCTCCACCGCCCAGCGCAGCGCCTGGCTCGGCGCGTCCCCCGGCACCCAGTGGCCATCCTCGACGCCGGTCCGCGGCGCCACCTGCCGCCGCTCCCGCTCGAAGGCCGCCTGATCGCCGTCCCGCGCCGCAGGCCCCGCCTTCGGACTCTCGGCATCGACCCCCACCGCTTCGATCACCCGATCGGCCCCGACGCCACCGGTCAGCTCGCGTACGACTTCGACGGGATCCTCCGCGTTGAAGTCGATCGTTTCCGCGTTCTGCAACCGAGCCGTCTCCAGCCGATCGGCGTTACCGTCCACGATCAGGACCCTTCCGGCCCCCTGCATCCTGGCCGACAGCGCCGCCAACTGCCCGACCGGCCCCGCGCCGAGCACCACGACGACGTCCCCGCTGCGCACCTGCGCCAGCCGGGCCCCGAACCACCCCGTGGGGAAGATGTCGCTGATCAGGATCGCCTGCTCGTCCGTGACACCGGGCGGAATCGCCACCATCCCCGTGTGCGCGTAGGGAATCCGCGCGAACTCCGCCTGCAGCCCATCGAAGGGCCCAGTGGCCGCCGGCCCACCGAAGTACGCCGTCCCCGCGTTCGGCCCGTTCGGATTCGCAACATCACATTGCGCGAAATATCCGGCCCGGCAGTACACGCAGTGCCCGCACGCGATCGTGGAACACACCACGACCCGATCGCCCGGATTGAAGTTCCGCACCTGCGTCCCCAGCTCCTCGACCACGCCGACCGCCTCATGCCCGAGCACGGTCCCCGGCCGCATCCCCGGCACCGTCCCCCGGGCAAAATGCAGGTCAGTACCACATATCGCACTGGTAGTGATCCGGACCACGGCATCCTGCGGCCCCCGCACCGCCGGATCCGGCACCTGCTCCAGCGCAATCTTCCCAACGTCATGCCAGACGACCGCCTTCATGAATCTCCCCCTCCGGCTGATGCCTGCACGTACCCCCATGCCCCGCGTGTACGGCCTAAGCCCACGCCCCCATTCCACCGGCCCACAGAGGGACAAACCCACCCCCACAGCACCGACACTCGCCAGGCTACCTGCCACAAAATCGCGACCTTCATCCCGCGCAAACCCTCGGTGAAGTGGAGTTAACGCCCCCAGCCCAAGAACCACTCATCCGCGCCAACAACCAGTCAAGACCGCCCGACAAGCCTTAAATCCGCAGGTTCAGGGTTCGAATCCACCACCTGCATTGCCGCAGTCGTCGACAGAAGGGGTCGAGCGCGAGTAGTTCCCTCAGGCAAGCAGGTCGAAGTGGTCGACCGCCGCGGCGCCTCCGAAGGTGTGGCTCCACTTGACGGTATGACGCTCACCGTCTTCCTGAAGCAGCGATCGCCCCGGCTCCGGGAGCGGTTTTGCGTTACCCGGTCTCCGGTCAATCGTTTCTCGTCGCACTGTGCGGGAGTGCCACTAGGCTTCCGCTGGTAAAAGTGAGCTGTGATACAGGAGTGACCAGGAGTGCAGGAGATCGAGGTCAAGTACCGGCTCTACGACCTGTGCGGCCTGGAGCGCGCCCTGGCGGATCGCGGATTGGTTCTCTCTGCGCCGATATTTCAGGACGATCAAGCCTACGCACACCCCGATTGGGCTTACGGACAATCCAAGATCGGCGTGCCGTTCGCGCGTCTGCGCACCCAGGGTGACCGGCATCTGTTCACAGTGAAGACGCCCCTGGCCAACGAGCTGGCCTGCCTGGAACACGAGTCCGAAGTGGCCGACCGCAACCAGATGCACCAGGCGATCATTCAGATGGGCTTTCGTCCGACCGTACGGATCGTGAAGACTCGGCGGACCGCCCAGGTAGCCGGAATGGCGTTGTGTGTAGACGAGGTCGAGCACGCCGGACTGTTCCTGGAGATCGAAAAAGTCCTCGACGCGGACGAGTCCGGCACGGCCGCTCAGGAGCGACTGAACGCCTTCGCCTGTTCCCTCGGGGTGGAGCTGGAGCGGACCACCGACACCTACGACTCGCTGGTGCGGGCGGCACTGGCTCCGGCCTAGAACAAAAGGATCTCCCCCGACTCGGCCGGGTCGTGCGGTAGCCGTCTCCGGTCCGGCCGATCCAGCTGTAGGGCTGAGAACCGGGCCAGCACTGCTCGTGGGCGTCGGCCAGTCCGTGCTCCTGGAGGGCTTCCAGGAGCACCGCGACCGACCACGCGGGAACGAGACCATCGAGTCCGTCACCTTCGACGCCAGCACGTCCTCGACCGACCTGGCGGCGCTGGTCGACCGGTTCACCGTGGCGGGCAGGCTCAGCCAGAAAGCCGCCGCCAAGCTCCACGACCGCATCCGGAAGCTGATCGACGCCGAGGCGGACGGCAAGACACCCAAGATCCTCAAAGCCCTCAACCGGCTCCGTGAGGAGACCGCAGACGTGGAACTCGTTCCCGACGCGGAGGTCAGGGACATTCTGACCCGTGACGTGGATGAACTCCTCGACCGGCTGCCCGGCGGACAGGGATAAGGTACGGCGCGTTCGCCTGGTCGGGCTGATAGACCACCGCCCTTCCACCAGGCGCTCATACCTCTCCGAATCCGGATTAAGACCGGTCCGCAGGCTTACGATTTTCGACGTGCAGAAGATGGACGGTGGTCGGCGGAACTAGTAGCGTCGGGGGCGCAGCCTGACAGCAGGAGGAGCGAGGATGTCCACCAAGGCACGTCGGAAGCCTGTGGTTGCGTCGCCGCCGGTGGGGGCTCGGGCCGGGCGGGTGAGTCGTCTGGTGGTTGTCGTTGCTGTGGTGGCGGGGCTGGGTGGAGCGGCGGCCGGGTATCTTGTCGCGGTGCCGGACGCGAGTGAGGTCGCTATCGCCGATCTGCGCAAGGCTGACGCGGATCGGGATGTGAAGCAGATCGGCGAGTTGACCACGCTGGCCAAATCGACGGCGGCGGAGCTGGACAAGGTTCTGGCCGCGCTTGCCCTTGCGGTTCCGCGGGACACCACTACCGCGGCGCAGCCGGCCGTGCCGGAGATCGTTCGTGGCTGGCAGGATGTCGTGCGAAAAGTCGCAGAAAAGCATGCTGAATCGCCTTCTGGGATGACTGCCACCAATGTTGCCCGGGGTGGGTTCCGTAGTGCCGTCAACGCGTTGGGGGGCGCGCTCGATACGTACGCGCTCGTGCAAGCCCTTCCCGAGGATCAGCGCAAGCCTCTGCTCGATCTGGTCTCTCGCCAGCGGTCCACCGCCGTCATGATGTGGTCGGTCGCCGCGACGCAGCTCGACCAGCTCAACGTCGACGCTGGTAACGGCCACCAGCACGCCTACCTGACGGGCGTCCCGGGCGACGGAGCGATCGCCCCCGACCAGATTCCGGAAGGAACGCAGTAACGTTCTCCCCCTGACTCGCGGACTACCGTTGATGTGGTCGGCGATCGGAGAGCTGGATGTCGCGTGTGCTGCTGATGGGCGTGAGCCGGTTCGGCCAGGCCGTCGACGCGGACGAAGAGCCCGAGACGGGTGCGCGCACGTGGGCCGACCTGCCTTTTGTCGAAGCGCGTATGCCCCGGTTGGAGCAGGCGTACCGGAAACTGGCCTACGAGGTGACCGCCGTCGCCAATCCGGATCGGGGCGCGGTGCTCGCGCACACTGACGCGGCGCTGGACGGCGGGCATCGCATCATCCACGTGATCTCGCATGGCCACACCAGGCTGTCGGACCGCGGGCGTTCGCGGGACGCGGAGCTGGGGGACAAACTCGACATGGTGCCCTCGTGTGGGCGGACCGGGTTGGGCACCGACGTGGTCGCCTGGGTTCGCACGGCCCACGGCGCGCCCGAGCCGATGCTGTTCATCGTCGACCTGTGCGGGGCGGGGCGGGCCGCGCGGGTGGGCGCGCTCATCGACGTGCCCGAGGACGAGTTACACGCCTGGGTGATCGCCGCCACGGGCCCGAACGACTCCACGTACGACGGGCTGTTCAGCGAGGCGGTCGCCGAGACCCTCGAACGTGTCGCCGAAAATGGTCTGGACACCGACGAGACGCTGCGCCACGTTCGCTGGGACCGGCTCGTCAACGACATCCGATTACGGTTGAGCGCGCTCGGCGCGACCACGCGGCTGCGGACCACGAAGGTCGATTTGGGTTCTCCCCTGCCCGACCTGCCGTTCTTCCCTAACCCCAACTGGCGGCCCGACCCCCGCAGGGAACGGCTGATGGAGGTCGTTCCCCCGGCCCGCGCGTTCGTCGCCGACCTGGACGCCGAGCATTTCATCGACCGCGTGCGCGGCCATTTCGTCGGCCGCCGGACGCTGCGGTCCCGGCTCGCACCCTGGCTGGACGACCCGGCCGCGACGGGGTTGTGCGTGGTCACCGGCGCGCCGGGCTGCGGCAAGTCGGCGCTGCTCGCCTCGCTGGTGTGCGCGGCGCACAAGAAGATCATCGAGGCTGCCCCGGACATCCGGGACTATCTGCTGGCGCAACATCCCGAGGGTGTGCCCTCGCCCAATGACGCGCTGGTCGCGATCCACGCGCGTGGGCGGGGCCTTGAGGAGATCGCCGCCGCGGTGGCCGAGCAGCTTGGCTTTGCCGTACGCGATGAGGCGGTGACCGAGCTGGTCGAGCACATCCAGCAGATGGAGACACCGCCGCCGCTGGTGTTCGACGCCCTCGACGAGGCCGACAATCCAGGTGAACTGGTCGATCGGCTGCTGCTGCCGCTGGCCAAGGGCGCGTGCAAGTTGCTGGTCGGCACCCGGCGCAGCACCCGCTTCGAGCCACTGCTGGCCGCGGCCAAGGGCATGCTCATCGACCTGGACGAGGTCGATCCCGGCGAGCTCCGCGCCGACCTGGAGCAACATCTCGGGCAGCGCCTGGAGGAGGTCCCCGGCTACCAGTCGCGTACCATCCGCGCGGCCATGGCCCGCGCGGTCGCCGCGGCGCTCACCGACGACGTTTCCAGCCGGCGGGGCTGGGGCGCTTTCCTGGTGGCCAGGATCTACGGCCGGGCGCTGGAGTCGCTGCCGGTGCCCGGCGACGCCGCGGCGGCCGAGCGGCTTGGCGGCAGTGTGCCGCGCACGCTTCCCGGCGTGCTCGAACTCGACCTGGGGCTGCGCCCCGACGGCGAGCGGCTGCGGGCCGTGCTGGCCACGCTCGCCTGGGCGAAAGGCGACGGCTTCCCCGCCGACGTCGCGGCGGCCGTCGTGCCGGAGTTCGCGCCCGGCCTGACCGAGAGCGAGGTGCGCCCGCTGCTGGAGGCCGGACGTTTCTACATCTGGACGGGGGTCGACCACGACGGCTGCAAGCTGTTCCGGCTCTTTCACCAGGGCCTCGCCGACTACCTCCAGGACCACCCCTACGAACCCGGAGACATCAGATGAAAATCGTGGGCGTCCACGGCATCGGCAACTTCCGGCAGGGCGAGACGGCCGAGCAGGCCGCGGCGCACCTGTCGGCGCTGTGGGCCAAGCGGCTCGCCGGAGGCTGGGATGTGTCCGTGGTCTACTACGCCGACCTGCTGCGCGATCCCCGCCGGCAGAGCGGCGACGACGAGCTGGAGGACCTCACCGACGAGGAGGGCGAGCTGCTGGCGCAGTTCCTGACCAGCTTCCCGGCGAGCGAGCGGGCCGCCCAGGGCTGGATCTTCTCCCTCGTTCGCGCCCACATCGCTGAGGTCGCCGAGTCGCGGCTGCTGCGCCCCCGGATGGTGGAATGGCTGATGACGCGATTCATCAAGGAGGCCGCCGCCTACCTGCGCGATGGGACCGCCGTGCGAGAGCGGCTGGCGGCCACTCTCAGGGAGGTACGCCCCGATGTGCTCATCGCGCACTCACTCGGGACGGTTGTCGCCTACGAGACCCTGCATGCCGAACCCGACCTCAAGGTCCCGCTGTGGGTGACGCTCGGCTCGCCGCTGGCCGCGCCCAAGGCGATCTTCGAGCGGCTCACCCCGCCCCCGGTCGCGGGCCGGGGCGAGCGCCCGCCCGGCGTCGCCCGCTGGGCCAACCTCGCCGACCCTGGCGACCTGGTCGCGATCCCGCGCAACGGGATCTCCCAGCGGTTCGCCGGTGTGGACAGCGACGACCACGACGTGGTGCACGCCTTCGACTTCCACAAGGTCGCCAACTACCTCCGGACGGCGCGGCTGCGCGCGTTGCTCGAGCCGTGACCAGGGAGCGCGCGGCCGCCGCCGTTTTCCGCCGCCTGCTGGGGACCGCGGCCGTCAACCGCAAGGTCCGCTGGGATCTGGCCTCGCCGTACCTGCGTCGCCATGCCGCCGAGCACGCCGCCGACGCGGACCAGCTGGGGCAGCTGCTCCGCGACCCCGAATTCCTCGTGTACGGCGATCCGATGTCGATCCTCAGCTACGACCTGAAGCTGACCAGGCAGCGTGAGCGCGAGCCGGAGGAGGGTGTGCTGGATCTGAAGCGGATCTTCGACGTCTATCGCGCCTCCCTCCCCCGCCACCTGACCGCGCACCCGGAGGCGCGGCGGCAGATCCTCGCGGTGGACGCCATCCGCTACCGGGAGGGCGATCTCAGCGCGATGCTGGCCAATCCCCGTACGGTCAGGGTGTTGCCCTGGCAGTGCGAGTGGTCCACGTCCGGCAACGTGAGCCGAGCGCTCCGTACCACGCTGACCGGCCATGAACGGGCGGTGCGCATGGTCGCGACCGGGCGGCTGATCGCGATCACCGGTGGCGACGATCCGGTGGTCCGGGTGTGGGGCCTGCGGGGCGGGCTGCTGCTGCGTGAGCTGGGTGGCCATGCCGGGGCTGTGACCGCTCTCGCGTACCTGCCCGGCCACGAGATAGCGATCACCGCCGACGCGGCGGGGGTCGTGCGGTGCTGGGATCTGCGCCACGGCGACCTGCTGCAGGCGCTCCCCACACACAACGGACCGGTCACCGGGCTGGCCGTCGCCGGGCCGCTGGTGGTGACCTGCGGCCAGGATGGCACGGCATGGATGTCGGCTCGGCTGGGCACCGGAAAACGCCAGATCGCGGCCGAGCCCGGGCCGCTGGGCCCGCTTGTCCTCACCCACGACGGCATGACCGCCCTCATCGGAAGTGCCTCGGGCGAGGTGCTCGTGGTGGAGCTCGCCACGGGCCGGTTGGTCGAGCGGCGGCGGGTGGGGGAGGCGGCGGTGACCGTACTCGCCTCGGTTTTCCGGGACGGCAGGATCGTCGTGGTGGCCGGGGGCGCGGACGGCGCCGGGCTGGTTTGGGGTCTTTTGGATGGGAAGGTCATCGCCGAGCTGCGCGGGCGCGCGGGAGATATGGCCGTGATGACCGTCCTGGAGGACGACCCGGATCTGCTCGCCGCGATCGGCGGCGAGGACGGTGCGATCCGGGTGTGGGACCTGTCCGCCGGAGCCGTGCGCAAGACCCTGCTGGGCCATCACGCCGCCATCACCGGCCTTGCCCGTTATTCTCCTTCGCTGTCCGCGCGCCTCTCCCACGTTCTGGGGTCCCCCAACCTGTACATCGCCAGCAGCCGGTCCGCGGTGGAGGAGACGCTGCGCGAGGAGACACGGTCCACCGACTCGCGCATGCTGCTGTCGGCCTCGGCGGACGGCACACTACGCGGGTGGTACGTCTGGGATGTCCAGGCGCGGCAGGTCTACGCCGCGCACACCGGCCCGGTCCGCGCGGTGGCGGCGCTCAACCATGACGGCTCGCCGATGGCGGTGAGTGGTGGCGAGGACGCGACCGTACGGATGTGGGAGCTCGACGGTCCGCGCGTCGCGGACACGCGGGTCAGCCATCCCCAGCCGATCGTCAGCGTGGTCACCCAGCGGCTGGCCCACGAATCGGTGATCATCACGGCCTGCGGCGACGACCGGATGCGGCTGTTCTCCCTCGCGACCGAATGGGGTGTCGGCGGGTACGCCACCGGCGGCGGCACGGCGACCACCCTCTGCCCCGCCTCGTCGCCGGAGGGCCCGCTGATCCTCACCGCCGCGGCGGACGGCACGCTGACCGCCCGGCTGACCGCCACCGGCCACCGGATCTGGCGCGGCGACGAGGGACCGGGCCCGATCGTGGCGTTGGAGGCGGGCGGTTCTTCCCGCCGTCCCGTCGCCGTGGCGCTGGACGCCGCCGGACGCGTGCGGCTGACCGCGATCACGACGGGACGGCCGGTGGCCTGCCCGGCCGTGGACGAACTGTTGGTGAGCGCCATCGCCGTCGGCCGGGTCCGGGAGCGCCCGCTGCTGTTCCTGGGCGGCCGCGATGGCTGCGCCGTCCTCGACCTGATCAGCGGCCGGATTCGGCGGTGGATCAGCCGGGGGCAGGGCATCGTGCGATTGGCGTACGGCCATGGGCCTGACGTGCATTTCCTGGCAGCGACCAACGCAGACGGAAAAATCCGGATTTGGGACGCCGACACCGGCCGCCTTCTGCAAACGATCAATGGCGACTTCGCCGATGTGTCGCTCATGCGCTTCTCGGAGGCCGATCATCCCCTGCTCGGGGTGGTGTCCGACAATGCCGTGAAATTGTGGAAATTTCCGGACGTCGAGGGGCCCACCACGCTCTATCTGCCCGACACCGTACGATCCATTTCCTTCGCCGAGGACCGGCTGGTGATCGGCTACGGCCGCGAACTCGCCGTTTTCGCCCCGGAAAAACCTTCCCCGCGTACGCCGTCACGGCAGGTGGCCGCCACCACCCCAGCCGACGAGCGCCCTGCCACTATCAGGGGGCCGAAACCATCACCAATCGCCCTGCTTCTCCTCGGTGCAATGGCGTCGGACGCGTTGACCTTCCACCAGCTGATCGGTGTTCTGTGCCCGTGTATCCCGCTGCTGAAGGTGCGCGACTCCCTCGCGGAACTCCACCAGCTGCGGCTGATCAAATCTGCCGACAGGGGAGTCGACCATTCCTACCGGCTGACGCGAGAGGGCTCGCGGCTGGTCGACCGGCTTGCCGAGAACCCGGCGCACTTCGTCTATCAGTGCCCCACCGGTCGGCACGTGCCGCGCGACGCGCCTGAGGATCCGACACCGGACCGTACACCAAAGAAGAAGAAGCCCCGGCGGCCGATCTCGAGCAAGCGCAGAACCTGGAACCAAGGTCGCAGGATCTGAATGTGAACAGGGGTCCGAGCATCCCTCATGTTCCATCCGGGGGTTCAGGGAAATACGCACGTCAGCGTGGTTGGCACGGAGGCGGTGTTCCGGCCTGTTCCGCTCCGTTCCATCGGATCCGGAACTGGCCGGAACGCCTTGAGAGAAAGGTGAACGGAAGGCAAGTCAATGAGATCAACAGATGTAGCCGTACCGACCTGGGCTTTGGGAGAGGATCCCAAGGATCGGCGGCGGGAGCCCGCCGATGGGCAGGCCGGGCGGCGGAGGCCCAGCACCGGGCCCGGCGGTCGTCGGGATGCCAGACGGCCGCGACCGCGTACCGATGTGACGCGCCGCCCTAACCGGGGCGGTTCATTATGAAACGCCTAGGTCTGGTGGTTTTCGCGATCATGCTGACGGCCGCGCTGGGCGTCGGAAACGCGGTCGCGGCGGTGCCGGTCAAGGGTTTCCTCACCTCGTGGGGGCTCAACCACCGCGGCCAGATCGGCGATGGCACTACCGATAGTCGCCCCACTCCCGTTGTGGTCGGCCGGCTTCCCTCGAATGGGCACCGCGCCGGGCATCTCCGGCAGGTCTCCGCTGGGAGCGACTTCACCGCCGGGCTGCGCAAAGACGGTGTCGTGTTCGTCTGGGGCAACCGGCGCTTCGGCGACGATCGGTACGAATCCGACTACGCCACCACCCCCGAGCCGGTGCCGGGCCTCAGCGAGATCGGCCAGCTCTCGGTCGGCGCCAAGCACATCCTCGCGCTCGGGGTCGACGGCACGGTCTGGGCCTGGGGCGACAACGAGTACCGCCAGCTGGGCGACGGCACACAGACCAGGCGCCCGGTCCCGCAGCGGGTGGCCGGATTGACGGGCATCATCCAGGTGTCGGCCGGTTACCGGTACAGCCTGGCGCTGGCATCCGATGGCACGGTCTGGGCCTGGGGTCACAACGGGTACGCGGAACTGGGTGACGGCACCACCGTCAACCGCCCGACCCCGGTCAAACTGTCCGGCATCAGTGGCGTCACCCAGATCGCCGCCTCCGCCCACGGCGTGCACTCGATGGCGCGGCGCTCGGACGGCACGGTCTGGACGTGGGGCAACAACGCCAGCGGCCAGCTCGGCCTCGGCGGGAACGTGCCGCGATATATCCCGACAAAGGTGCCCGGCTTGACTGGGGTTACCTCTATTTCGGCCGGTGAGCGTTCCGGATTCGCGGTGGCGGACCCCGAACGCAGCGTGTGGGCCTGGGGTTCCAACATGGTCGGGCAGCTTGGGGACGGAACCACAGCCGAACGGCGTACGCCTGTACGGATCCCGTTGTCCCACGTCACCCAGATCGAGGCGGGCGGGGGCGGCACCACCGCCGCGCTTCTCGACAACCGCAGCGTCTGGACCTGGGGAAGCAACGAAGCCGGCGCTCTTGGCACCGGCGACCCCGCCGGATTCGTTCCCCACCCGTCCCTCGTCCCCGGCGTGGCGGACGTGGAGCAGATCTCGGTCGGCAGGGCCACGGTGACGACCATCGTCGACGTCCACAGTGCTCCCCCGACACCCACGGATCCGCCGGCGGTCATCCAGGTGCCCGACCTGATCGGAACCCTGCGGGACTCCGCCGTCCAGGCCATCTCGTCGGCGGGTCTCAACCTCGGCTCCGAAGGTACGGTCATCGACGATCAGTGCAACGAGGTCGGGCAGGTCATCCGGCAGTCCCCGGCTCCTGGGACGAGTGTCGCACCCGGATCGAACGTCTCGATCGTGGTCGCGGTCAGGCCGGACCATCCGTGTCCGTGACCTCAAGTTGACGGGCGGCCCGCTTTCGCCCCCCAAAGTGGGCCGCCGTTGCCTGTCCCTTGGCGTACGGGAGTCGCCGTCACGGCCAACTGACCCTCGCATAAGGGACTAATGGCCCTGGGTTGGGTTGTCATTTACGTAGTGGAATGGGAGGTAGATAAGGAGAGATCGTGATCAAGCTTGCTCCCGCCCGGAGAGCGGCGGATACCAAGGAAAGTCCTGACACGCGCATGGTTGGTGTTGTGGTTGGGGTGGATGAGACTGCGGGCTGCGAGCCCGCCCTGGAGTATGCGTTCGAGCAGGCCCGGTTGGGCCAGCTGATGCTGCATGCCGTACATGCCTGGCAGGAGCCGGAGCAGGCCTGCGCACCCTATGAGCTGGAGGCGCTGGGGGCGCTGAAGCGGGAATTCACCGCTGGCCGGATTGATATCTGGCGGCCGAAATATCCGGAAATCACGGTAGTGGCGGATGTCCGGCTGGGGCATCCCGTGGACGTCCTCGTCGAGGCGTCGGTCGGTGCGGACCTGCTCGTCGTCGGAGCGCACGGCAAAACTGCCCACACGGCGACCCTGGGCTCGGTGAGCGGCGGAGTTCTTTACCGGGCGAGTTGTCCGGTCGTGGTGGTCCGTTGCCGCAAAGAAGGTCGGGACAATGACTGACCGTGGCCGTACGTAAAGGGCCAAGTGGGACAATGCTTGTATGACGCTGGGCGAGTCGCATCCGCTACTTCCCAGCATGCGCCTGGATGATCTGCTGGCTGAGCTCCAGAATCGCTTGGAAGCAGTGCTGTCCACTCGTGATCGGGTGCATGCTCTGCTTGAGGCCGTCGTCCTGGTGGGCAGTGATCTCCAGCTGGAACTGATGCTGCGCCGCATCGTGGAGACCGCCACCACCCTCGTTGACGCCAGTTATGGCGCGCTGGGGCTGGTCGGCGAAGAGAACACGCTGGTGGAGTTCATCCCGGTCGGCCTGAGCCAGGACGAGATCGCCCGCATCGAGCACTGGCCGCACGGCCTCGGCCTGCTCGGCCTGCTGATCAAGGAGCCGGAGCCGCTGCGGCTGTCCCGGATCTCCGATCATCCCGAGTCCTACGGCTTTCCGCCCGGGCATCCGCCGATGGGGTCCTTTCTCGGCGTGCCGCTGCGGGTGCGGAACGAGGTGTTCGGCAATCTCTACTTGACCGAAAAGCGGGGCGACGCCGAGTTCGACGAAGAGGACCAGGAAGTCGTGATCGCCCTCGCCACCGCCGCCGGCGTCGCCATCGAGAACGCCCGGCTGTATGAGGAGACCCGGCGCAGGGAGATCTGGCTGCAAGCCTCCACCGAGGTCACCACCAGCCTGCTGTCAGGCGATGACGTGGACGACGTGCTACGCCAGGTGGCCAGGCGAGTTCGGGAAATGTCCGACGCCGACCTCTCCACCATCCTGTTTCCGGTCGGCGACGACAAACTGCGGGTAAAGGTCGCCGACGGCATCGACGAACTCGGCGTCGAGGAGCTTGTCGGCGTCGAAGTGCCCATGTCCGAGAGCTTCTCCGGCATCGCGTACACGAGCGCGGAGCCGTACATGCTCAACGACCTGGCCGAAGCGGGCCTCCGGATCGCCGGCCTGGCAACGATCGGCCCCGCGGCCGCCATCCCCCTCGGGGTCGGCGATTCGATACGCGGAGTGCTCTCGCTGGGCAAACGCCAGGGACGGTTCCCGTTCACCTCCTCGGTGGTGCGCATGCTGCACGCCTTCGCCGGGCAGGCCGCGCTGGCCCTCGAACTGGCCGAAGCCCGCAGGGACGCCGAACGCCTGGGCCTGCTGGAAGACCGCGACCGGATCGCCAAAGACCTGCATGACATCGTCATCCAGCGGCTGTTCGCCGTCGCGATGACCTTGATGAGCACCGTCCGGCTGGTCGATCATCCCGAAGCCGCCACCCGCCTGCAGCACGGCATCGACGAACTCGACGAGACGATCCGCCAGATCCGCTCCACCATCTTCGCCTTCCAGGCCCCCCGGACAGGCGACGAGACCACCCTCAGGACCCGAATCATCACCCTGGTCGAAAACACCCGCGCCCGCCTCGGCTTCATGCCCGGCCTCCGCATGGACGGCCGCCTCGACAACGACATCCCCACCCCCGTCGCCGACCACCTCCTCGCCGTCCTCCAAGAAGCCCTCTCCAACGTGGTACGGCATGCGAAAGCCACCAAGGCGGACGTCATCATAGAAACCACCCCGAACAACCAGGTAACCCTGACCGTCCAAGACAACGGCACCGGCATCCCCCCAAAAGGCCGCCGCAGCGGCCTCCGCAACCTCCACGACCGCGCCACCCAACTGGGCGGCTCATTCACCACCACCACTCCCAAAAACGGCGGCACCAGACTCACCTGGACGGTCCCCTTCAGATAGCCCTGGGCGCGCAGGTCAGAGGCGAGGCTCTGGGTTGGGGTCGTTTAGATGATTTGGCGGCCGGTGAGTTGTTGGGCGCGGATCACGATGAAGTGGTTGTGGTCGCCTGGTGCCCAGGTGGTGAGGGGGAGGGCCGTGAGGCGTTGGAGTTCGTCGAATTCTGTGACGGCGCGGGATCTGCCGACGGCGGTGACGGACCAGCCCGTGCGGGTGAGGGGGTCGAATTCGTCGACTTCGAAGGCGACCACGGCGTTGCGGGTGGCGGCGGCCAGTTTGGAGCCGGTGGCCGTGCGGATGACGATGTCGTAGTCGACCAGGAGGTAGTTGACGGGCTGCACGGCCGGGAGCGCCCGGTCGGTGAAGACGATACGGCCGATGGGTACCCGGGTCAGCAAGTGCAGACATTCGTCGGTGGAAAGCACCCGCAGTCCTGCCGAATCCACCTCACCGGTCGCCTCGTGGATCTCGGGGAGTTCGCCGATATCGGGGGAAGGTTCGGGATACCGGAGAGAAGTCACGTCACGTGGAGAAGATGTCATGATTACTTGGGCCGTTCCGCTTTGATCCGGGCCACCAGGGCCGCGGCTTGGGTGCGGCGCTCCATCCTGAGCTTGCCGAGCAGGTTGGACACGTAGTTCTTCACGGTCTTCTCGGCCAGGAAGAGCCGCTGGCCGATCTGCTTGTTGGTCAATCCTTCGCCGATCAGTTCGAGAATGTGCCGTTCCTGCTCCGACAGCGCGGCCAACGGGTCCCGCCGCGAGGCCTGATCGCGCAGGCGTTGCAACATCGCGGCCGTGGTCTGCGGGTCGAGCAGCGAATGGCCGCCCGCCACCGTACGCACCGCGCCGACCAGGTCCGAACCGTGGATCTGCTTGAGCACGTATCCGGAAGCGCCGGCCATGACCGCGTCGAACAGCGCGTCGTCATCCGCATACGAGGTCAGCATCAGGCAGGCCACTTTGGGATCCCTGGACCGCACCTCACGGCAGACGTCGACGCCGTTGCCGTCCGGCAGCCGCACATCCAGCACCACTACGTCCGGACTCATCGTGGAGATCCGGCTGATCGCAGATTCGACTGTTCCCGCTTCGCCGACAATCTCCACGTCATCCTGGGCGTCGAGCAGCGCCGCCACACCGCGCCGGACGACCTCGTGATCGTCGACAAGGAACACGCGAATCATGTTTCCGAACCTAGGCGAGGCTCGAGGTCGAGAGTAGGGACCAAGGTCCCACGACCTGGCCGTATCCGGCCCTTATCGTCACGGTCCGCGGCTTTGCGCCCTTGACCGCCTGCACCACCGGTTTCCAAGCGGCCCACGGTGACTTTGAGCCGAGGGCGCCTCCAGCTTCATGACGAAGCGTGCCGCGTGGACAGCGCCACGCGGCACGCTTCGATGGCCTGCTACGACGTGCGGGTGTCAGTCCAGTCGGACTCGATGATCGTGTACGCGTAGGCGACGGTTCCGGCCTTCAGTCCAGCCTGGAAGCCGCCCGGCTTGATCACGACGCTCTCGCGAGCCAGCGCCCGTCCGGACTTCTCGTCGATGATCACGCGTTCCTGCAGGACGCCCTTGTTGGGATCGCCGACCTTGATCTGGGAATCGGTTTCGATGGCGATTGCCGTACCAGGACGGCCGGTGCTGTCGGTGACCTGGCCGAGGGAGGTGACGGAGGGGAGGGCGGCGAGCATGCGGAAGGCGGCGGCGCGGACCTGAGGGCTGACCGGGCCGTCGATGACCAGGCCGCTCGCGACGCGGAACAGCCACGCGTCCTCGGACATGGGCAGGTCCGACTCGGTGTCGTGGCCTTCGTAGTACTTGAGGATGGAAGCCTTGAGTTCGGCCTCGTCGGACGGCAGGGCGCGCAGGTCGGCGAGGGTGACGTTGCGGCCCAGCCAGTAGATGTACTTGTTGCTGTAGTGGCTGGAATAGGGCTTGCCCGCGGCGGTCGTGATCTGCTTGCCTCCGGTGATCGTCATCATCGACGGCGAACCCGCCGCCTCCCACGCGGCCCGGTCGGCGTCGGTGGCGGGCTTGAGACCGAGAGACTGCCCCGTGGACCACTGCCGCCCA
The DNA here is from genome assembly GCF_009687885.1 of Acrocarpospora pleiomorpha. Taxonomy (GTDB): domain Bacteria; phylum Actinomycetota; class Actinomycetes; order Streptosporangiales; family Streptosporangiaceae; genus Acrocarpospora; species Acrocarpospora pleiomorpha. Next base: position 29,305 of record NZ_BLAF01000048.1, on the reverse strand, counting down.
TCGGTGGTCCAGGTCTCGCCCTGGCTTTCGTCGGCCATGGCGTACCCACCCTCGACGCCGAACAGCGACCACGACTGGCTCTTGATGTGCCAGAACTTCCCGGTTGGGGCGGGTTGGCTCTCGGCGCTGGTCGCGGCCACCAGCAGGAGCTGCTTGGCGGAGATGTCGACCGGTGGCGCTTCCGCCTGGATCGTGGAGGGGGCGCGCGGCACCGTACCGGCCCCGATTCCGGAGCCGAAGACGGCCACGGCCGTGGCGGCCGCCGCGGCGCCGGCCAGGCCGAGGCCCCAGATGGGCTTGAGGTTCCTGCGCGGTACGGCCCGGGCTTGGGCGAACGCGTATGACAGTTCGGTTTGCCGGGTCCGCGGGTCGACCGGACCGTCGCCGAGATGGGCGGGACGCGCGGCGCGCAATTCGTCGAGGGGGTTCACGACCACTCCTTCGTGAGCTGGACGCGGGACATCGCGGGGGTGATCGGTTCGAGTTCCTGTTCCAGGCGTTTTCTGGCGCGGTGCAGGCGGACTCGGAAGGTGGTGATCGTGCAGCCGAGCACCCGGGCGGCGTCCCGCGGACTCAGGCCCTGCCAGGCGACCAGAATGAGGATTTCGCGGTCGTCTGTCGTGAGCCTGGCCATGGCCTTCAGGACGCCCAGGCGCTCGGCCACATGGTCGGCCACATCGCCGGAGACCCAGTCGCGCATCTCCCGCGCGAGCCCGTCGCGGCGGATCTCGGCCCGGATGTTGTCGCGTAGCACGTTGCGGGCCACGCCGAGCAGCCACGGCAACGCGTGCTGCGGAACCTGGTCGAACTTCCGCCAGGCGATGGCGAACGTCTCGCTCACCACCTCGTCCGCCACCTGCCGCCCCGCGCGACTGACCACATAGGCCCACACGCGTTGCCGACATTCGTCGTAGATGGTGGTGAACCGTTCTCGATCGCTCGTCAACGCCCCAACCCCTCCGTGTCCCGGATAGTCATTTGACATGGGGAAGTGGCGGGAGACGCCCAAGTATTACCGTCAACCTCAAAAGATCTACCTGGAGGTGCCCAACCGAGAAGGACCGTCAGGCGATCTTATGTCGACTACCCCGACGCACCCATGACGTCAGCCCTATACAGAGTGACGTCACGATGCGCTTGACGTGACGTCGCCATGGTGTCATTGTTGGGGCATGGACCTGATGCCGTACGTGGAGAACCTTCGCCGCGAGCTTGCCGTCGCCGCCGAGGCGGGCGGGCCGGACGCCCGCGCGCTGGCCGAACGCCTCACCGGCGTTCTCGAAGCGGCCACCAGGCTCACCCTGCTGGAGGTGCTGTCGGCCGCGGCGGACGAGATCACCCGTGAGCTCGCACCGGGCTCCGTCGACGTGCGGCTGCGCGGCGGCGACCCGGCGTTCGTGGTGACGCCACCGGAGACGTCATCGGAGGGCGCGGTCGGCCGGCCGGAGACCGCGCCGCCCGCCGGGCCGCCGATCACCGAGGACGGCGGCACCGCGCGGATGACCCTGCGGCTGCCCGAGCACCTCAAGCTGCGGGTGGAGGAGGTGGCCGGCCGACAGGGGATCTCGGTCAACGCCTGGCTGGTCCGCGCCATTTCCGCCGCGTTCGAGCCCGGCGCCGGACCTCGTCCCGTCGACCGGCCGCAGCCGCACAGCGGCCGCAGCTACACCGGCTGGGTGCGCTAGCCAGCCCCGTCACTCATCGCCCGGCCCCGAGGCCGGGATGTCGCACCGGACCCATGAGGAGGGCTCCGCCATGCCTACTTTCGACACTCCCGAACCGATCACCGCTGACATCGACATCTACACCGGCCGGGTCCATATCCACGCCGGCGACCGCGCCGACACCGTGGTGGAGGTGCGCCCCACCGACCCGTCCAACGAGGCGAGTGTGCAGGCCGCCGAGCGCACAATCGTCGAATTCACCGGCGGACGGCTGCTGATCAGGGGCCCCAAGCCGAATCCCCTGGCGTCCGTGCTGCCTTGGCGCGGCTCCATCGAGGTGATCGTCGACCTGCCGGCCACCTCTCGCCTCGAGGGCAGGGGCGCCGCGGAGTTCATCGCCACCGGCCCGCTCGGCGAGACCGTGCTGCGCTCGGGCGGCGACGTGCGCCTGGAGGAAACCGGCCCGCTGGAGGTCAAGGCGTCGTACGGCGAGATCTGGGTGGACCGGGTGACGGGACCCGTCGAGGTGACCGCCTCCACCGGGGCGATCCGGATCGGAACCGTCGAAGGCTCCGGCACGGTGAAGTGCTCCACCGGCGGCGTCACCCTCGGCGAGGCGACCGGCGACCTGCAGCTGAAGACCGGCACCGGTGACATCACCGTCGGCCGCACGTCGGCCGACCTCACCGTCAAGACCGCGCACGGCCGGATCCGAATCGACGCGGCGGTGAGCGGCTCCGTCCGCGTGGAGGGCGGCCACGGCAAGGTCGGCATCGGCATCCCCGAGGGCACGGCCGCCCGGCTGGACCTGCACTCCAAGAACGGCGTGGTGCGCAACACCCTGACCGCCGCCGACGGTCCCGAGAGCACCGACGCGGTCGTCGAGGTGCGCGCGCAGACCAGCTACGGCGACATCGACATCCACCGATCCTGACCACCAGTAAGGAGCCCCCCATGAGCAACGCGATCACAGCCGAAGGACTGGTCAAGAGATACGGCGAGGTGACGGCCCTGGACGGGCTGAGCTTCTCCGTCCCGCACGGGACGGTGCTCGCCCTGCTCGGCCCGAACGGCGCCGGCAAAACCACGACGGTGCGGGTCCTGACCACGCTGCTGCGCCCCGACGGCGGCCGCGCCACCGTCGCCGGACACGACGTCGTCGGTGACGCCCGGCGGCTGCGCGCGCGCATCGGCCTGTCCGGCCAGTACGCCGCCGTCGACGAGCACCTCACCGGCGCCGAGAACCTGGAGATGGTCGGACGCCTGTACCACCTGGGCGCCAAACGCAGCAAGGCCCGCGCCCGCGAGCTGATCGAACGCTTCGACCTCACCGAGGCCGCCGACCGGCCCGTGAAGGGCTACTCCGGCGGCATGCGCCGCCGCATCGACCTCGCCGGCGCGCTGGTCGCCAACCCGCCGGTGCTGTTCCTGGACGAACCCACCACAGGTCTGGACCCCCGCGCCCGCGCCGCGCTGTGGGACACCCTCTCCGAACTCGTCGCGGGCGGCAGCACGCTGCTGCTGACCACCCAGTACATGGAGGAGGCCGACCACCTCGCCGACCAGATCCTGGTGGTCGACCACGGCCGCGCCATCGCCCGCGGCACCGCCGACGAGCTCAAGGACCAGGTCGGCGGCAACCGCATCGAACTGACCGTGGCCGACGCCGCCGATCTGGAGACCGCCCGCCAGACCCTCGCCCGGTTCCCTGTCGGCACCATCCGGACCGTGCCGGAATCGCTCCAGATCACCATTTCGGTCACCGACGGCGCCGAGTCGCTCCGCCTGGTCCTCGGCCGGCTGGCCGAAGCCGGAGTCCGGGTGCGGGATGCCGGGCTGCGGCGGCCCACCCTCGACGACGTCTACCTCACCCTGACCGGGCACCAGGCGTCCGGCACCGACCCGCAGGCCCAGGAGGTCACCCGATGAACGCGTTCACCATGCCCATCACCGACGGCTGGACCATCGCCAAGCGCAACACCCTGAAGATCAGGCGGTCACCGGACCTGCTCGGTAGCGTCATCATGCTCCCGATCGTGCTCGTGCTGCTGTTCGCCTACGTCTTCGGCAGCGTCATCAACATCCCGGGGATGTCGTACCGGGAGTTCCTGCTTCCCGGCATCTTCGTCCAAGCCGTGATCACGGGCGCGCAGATCACCGGCTACACGCTGACCCTCGACCTGCAGAAGGGCATCTTCGACCGGTTCCGCTCGCTGCCCATGGCCCCATCCGCGGTGCTGATCGGCCAGACCGTCAGCGACCTGCTGATGAACCTCGCCGGCCTGGTCGTCATGGCGGTGATGGGACTGATCGTCGGCTGGCGGGTGCACACCTCGCCGTTGGAGGCCGTCCTCGGCTTCGGGCTGCTGCTGCTGTTCGCCTACGCGTTCTCCTGGTTCACCGCCACCGTCGCGCTGGCCCTGCGCACCCCGGAAAGCTTCAACAACATCGCCACCATGGTCTCGCTCCCGCTGATGTTCATCTCCAACGCCTTCCTCGACAGCTCCCAGCTGCCCACGCCGCTCCGCGTCGTCGCCGAATGGAACCCCATCTCCACCTTCACCCAGGCCGCACGCGAACTCTTCGGCAACACCAGCCCAGCGATGAAGACCTCGGACGCCTGGCCCATCCAGCACGCCATCCCGGCGTCACTGCTCTGGATCGCCGTCATGCTGATCGTGTTCATCCCGCTGGCGACCCGCCTCTACAAGAAGGCGGTCAGCAGCTGACCGCCGGCACAACGCGAAGGCGCCCCCCACCCGGAGGGCGCCTTCGAGTTCCATTCTTTGGTACGGCATGCGATACCCCCAGCTCACACCGGGCAGGAATCAGCCATGACACATGGGCCTCGCCGCGGTGACCCGCACGGCCGCCCTATCTCATGGATCTTCGTCACCGTGGTCGTCGTCGTCTTCACCACGGGCGGAATCGCATTGATCATCACGAACTGGCCGCTGTTCTGGACCTGCTTCGTGCTGCTGATCCTGGCCGCCCCCATCGGCCGCGCGATCCACATCACCGACGACAGGATCGAACTGCGCTAAAGAGAGTGATACCGCCGGTGCAAGGCATGGATCTCTTCAGTGAGTTCGGGAACCGGCCCTTCCACCCGAATACCCGGCGCGACCTTCTGAATCGGCAACGCGCTGACCGGCGCCGGACCGACGCCGAGTTCGGCCAGCCATCCCACCAGCTGCGCCGAAGACGCCACATACACGATGCGGCCAAGGCCGACCCAAGCATGCGCAGCGGAGCACATCGGGCAGTGCTCGCCCGAGGTGTAGACGGTCGCGAGGGCACGTTCCTCATCTGTGAGGTGGGCCGCGGCCCAGCGGGCGAGCTGGAATTCGGGGTGCAGGGTCTGATCCCTGCCCGTGTTATCGCGATTGCGGTCCTCGGCGAGAGCGGTTCCGTCGGCGGCGGCCAGCACCGAACCGAACGGCTCGTCGCCCGCGTCGATCGCCTCGGCGGCGAGTTCCAGGCAGCGGCGCAGGTGGGTGAGATCAATCTCGCTGAAGGACATATGCGTCACCCCTCCGTCAGGCTGGTCGAGGTCGCGACGACGGCGGCGAGGTGGCGGCGCATGGCGAGGTCGGCCATCTCGGCGTCGCCGTCGCGGATGGCCTCGAAGATAGCCCGATGTTCGGCGCGCGCCTGGGCGGCACGCCCAGGAGAGGCGGAGACGGCCAGAGCCTGGTCCTGGAGCACGGCACGGAGATCCTCGACCAGGCGGGAGAAGAGCGGATTGCCGGTAGCCGAGGCGATGGCGATGTGGAAGAGCGCGTCGATCTTGATACGGTCGGCGGGATCGTCGCTCTTGTCGAACTCCTCGACCAGGGCGGCCAGACCGTCGATGTCCTCCTGGGTACGGCGCTCTGCGGCCAGCCGAGCGGCGGGAACCTCCAGATGGCGGCGGACCTCGTTCAGCTGCGCGGGCAGGTAACGCCCGATGAGCAGCTGGGACTGCACCCGGGTGGCGGCCACGAACGTGCCCTTCCCCGCGTACGACTTCGTGAGGCCGAGCGCGTTGAGACTGTGCAGCGCCTCCCGGATCACCGAGCGGCTGACACCGAAGGACGCGGCCAGGTCCGCCTCGGAGGGCAGCCTGTCGTCGACGGCGAAGTGGCGTGACTCGATGAGCTCGATGAGCTGGGAGCGCACGTGTTCGGCCGCGCTCTTGTGCTCGACCGGGACGACCTTCATTCCGGACGGTTCCTTTCGAAGGTGCCAAGCAGGGGGGGCTGGCGGTGGCTGACCGCGCCTTTGACCGTCTCCCACCGTGCCACGCAGGGACGTCCCGGGGCGAGATGCATGGTGCGATCCGTAACATCCATGATGACGCCCGCGATGGTGGCGGTGCGCTCGCGGGGGTGAAGTGCCTCGTTGGGGTGCTGGCAGACGCTGGACGGGTGGTCGACGTGGTCGGCGAGGACCTGCTTCATGTCATCGACGGTCAGCACGCCCGAGGAGCTGAGGCCGCTGGTGATGTTGCGCAGCCGGTCGAGGGTGTGCGGCTTGCGCTTGGCGTAGAGGTCCTCGCCGGTCAGATCCGTGGCGCGGAAGTGGTTGGCGTGCGTGATCTGACCGTTTCCTGGGGAAAGGCGGCGGACGCCGTCAGGGCGCGGCGCGGTTTCCAGGTCGACGGCGAAGCCGGTGTCGTCGGCGAGCAGGTAGTTGGCCGACAGCGCGCGTTCGGCGGAGGCGATGACCTCGGCCGCGTCCCGCGCCGACTCGCTGTCGAGCGCGGTCCGCAGCAACACGTGGTACGGCACGCCGATGCGCCCTTCGTCCCCATCGCTGACCAGCGTGTTGGTGCAGAGCCCGAGCCCGGCCTCGTTCATCCCGACCTTGGCCAGCAGCCCGGCCTCGACCAGGGTGACGAAGGAGGGCCCGTCGTCGCGGGTCACTTCGAGCACGGTCGCGGTCTCCTGAGCGTGCAGCAGCCAGTCCCAGTTCTGGGCGACGATCATCGTACCGGTGGTCGTGCGGTGCGGCAGTAACGCGAATGACGTGCACTCGTGCGGGATGCCGGTGTCCCCGGCGGCGAACATGATCTCGCTGCGGGTGTTGAGCGCGAGGATCTCCTCCAGGTCGACGCCCGCGCCGGCGGCGATGCCGCGCATCTCGGCGATCAGGGCCGGGGCGAAGTCGTCGATGGTCTGGGTGAAGCGGGCGGCGTGCCGCCGTACGGTGGCCCAGTCCCAGCCCGCGTAGTGCTGGAAGACGCGTTCGTAGGCCGCGATGGAGCGGTGGATTCGGTCGCGGGCCAGGGTGCCGTACTGCAAGCCGCGCTCGGCGGGAGGGCCGGCGACGCGGACGACGGGGAACGTGATGCCGCTCGTGCGGTGCATGAAAGAGGCCGCTCCCTCGGGTCACTTACCGTGGACATGCCCTGAAGGCAGGAGTCCAGGATGCCTGGCTGTCAGACATGTTGATTCTGGGACGAGCACTCTGAAAGTGTCAACTAGCGACATTTACGGGCAGAACACCCTTGCAAATGGCCGAGACGCAGGGTCATGATGTCAGGCAGTCCGACAGGTTGGAGTGATTGTGACATCCGTGCTGATCGCCGGCGGTGCCAGCGGCATCGGAGCCGCGACCGTGAGACGGCTGCGCGCGGCCGGCGCCGGGGTGCACGTGGCCGACATCGACGCCGCTGGAGCCGCCGCGGTCGTCAAAGAGGTCGTCAAAGCGGAGCATCCGGGCCTGGGCACGTCGTCGTACTGCGATCTGTCGACCCCGGAAGGGCCTGGCCAGGCGGTCGCCGACGCGCTGGCCGCGCACGGGCGGCTGGACGCGGTCGTGTTCTGCGCCGGGTTACTGGTGGAGACGGAGCTGGCCGATTTCACGGTGGCCGAGTGGGATCGCACGATGGCGCTCAACCTGCGCGCTCCGTTCCTGATGGCGCAGGCCGCCGCGCCCGCTCTGGTGGCTTCGCCGCATGGCCGGGTGGTGTTGACCGGGTCCACGGCGGCGTTTCGCGGTGGCGGCGGGTCGTTCGCGTACGCCGCCTCGAAGGGTGGGCTGGTGGCGCTGACCAGGTCGCTCGCGGTGGCGCTCGGCCCGGACGGGGTGACCGTCACGTGTGTGTGTCCCGGGTGGATCGACACGCCGTTCAATGATCCGTACTGGCAGCGGGTGGGCGGGCGTGACGGCGCCCAGCAGGCCCTGGAAGCCCGGATCCCGCTCGGGGGGCAGGGCGAACCCGACGATGTGGCCGCGGTGATCGAGTTTCTGGTGTCGCCCGGATCCCGTTACCTCACCGGACAGGCGGTCGTCGTCGACGGCGGCCTGCTCGCGTCCTGAATCCGGAGCGTTCGATGACCGACCTGCTGACCGAAGCCACCGTTTCCCTCGACCTGGCCCGGCGGATCGCCGCCGCGGCCGAGGCGGAGGCGCGGCGGCTGGACAAGGCGATGGGCGTCGCCGTGGTGGATCGCGGTGGCCAGATCATCGTGGCGAGCCGGATGGACGGCGCCAGCCCGGTCGCCCTGCAACTGGCGATCGACAAAGCTTTCACGGCCGCCGCGTTCAATGCCCCTACCGACGCGTGGGGCGAAGTCACCAAACCAGGCGCTGCCGACTGGGGACTCACGTCCGCGCTCGGCGGCCGGATCGTGATCTTGGCGGGTGGCCTGCCGATCCGCGTGGACGGGCAGCTGGTCGGCGCGCTGGGCGTCAGTGGCGCCGCCCCCTCAGTCGACCTCGCCTGCGCGCAAGCGGGACTAACCGCCCTAACACCCAAGTAACCCATCCAAGGAGAGTCCATGTCGCTGGCTCAGCGAAAGGTCGTCGTGCTCGCCTATCCGCGCTACCAGGAGCTCGACTTCTGGTACCCGGTGCTGCGCAGCCGCGAGGAGGGGGCGACCGTGCACATCGTCGGCGAAGCCACCGAAAGCATCCTCGGCTACCCGGTCATCCCCGACACCGAAACCGTGGATCCCGCCCAGATCGCCCTGATCATCGCTCCCGGCGTGGCCGCCGGGGAGAGCCCGCTCGCCTCGGCCGGGCAGGTCGCGCTGGTCTCCGCCGTGCACGCGGCGGGCGGCCTGGTCGCCGCGGTCGGCAACGGAGCCGAGGTGATCGACGCCGCCCTGCCGGACCAGAACGACCGGATCATCCTGGCTGATGGCACCGACGACCTGGCCCCCTTCTTCGGCACCATCCGCAGCACGCTGACACAGGAGTAGCCCCATGGAAGTCTTCAGGACCGTTCTCGGTGACGTCTCGCCGGAGAAGTCCGGCATCATCCTCACGCACGAACATCTGCTCTACGGATACCCGGGCGCCGAGCTCGACCACCGCACCGTGCTCGACTACGAGAACAATGTCGCCTTCATCGCCGGGCAGGTCAGCAAGGGCATGGCCGACCACGGCTACGGAACGCTGGTCGACATGACGCCGCCCGAGGTGGGGCGGCATCCGGAGTTGATGGCGGAGGTGGCGCGCCGTACCGGGCTGAACGTGATCGCGATCACGGGGTTCTTCCCGGAGCGCATGGGCGTGCCGTACTACTGGCGGCGGCAGACCGTGGCGGAGCTGACCGACTTCTTCGTCAAGGATCTGACCGAGGGCATGGTGTTCGCCTGGCAGCAGACGCCGTACAAGGCGGGGGCTATCAAGATCGCGACCGGGCAGGAGAGCGTGACGCCGATGCCCAGCCCGGTCGGGCCGAACGGGCGGCGCATTCACGAGGTCGAGGATCGGGTGATCCGGGCGGCCGGGCGGGCGTCGCGAATTGTCGGGTGTGCGGTGAACACGCACACCGACCCGATGGACTACCGGGTCACCAACCCGGGGATCGAGCAGCTCGACATCCTCGAGGAGGAGGGCGCCGATCCGGCGAAGGTGATCATTGGGCACGCGTTCGTGGAGCCCAACGACGATCAGCTGCGCGAGATCCTCAACCGGGGCGCGAACGTGCAGATCGACCACATCGGCATTCCGTGGCGGGTGGAGACGGCCGAGGAGCTGGACGAGCTGATGGCCAACGCGCTGGTCGGGCTGCTCGCGGATGGTTTCGGCGGCCAGATCGTGCTGTCCTACGACCGCTGGTTCTACAACCCGCGCTCCGACGTGACGGAGTCGGACCCGCAGCTCGCCAACGAGCGGGTCGACCTGGGTTACCTGTTCACCCATTTCATCCCGCGGCTCAAGGGCAAGGGCGTCACCGACGAGCAGATCCAGGCGATCCTCGTCGACAACCCGCGCCGCATTCTTTCGATCAAGGTCTGAGGAGCGAGAGTGCAGCTCACCGAGGCACGCGTCATCGTGCTCGTCGAGAATCTCTACCAGGAGCTGGAGCTCTGGTATCCGGTGCTCCGGTTCCGCGAGGAGGGCGCGGACGTGCGGGTGGTCGGCCCCTCCGTGGACGAGGTGTACGCCAGCAAGCTCGGCTATCCCGCCCGCGCCGATCTCACGGTGGCCGACGTCGATCTGGACTCGGTCGACGCGGTGATCATCCCGGGCGGGTTCTCGCCCGAGTATCTGCGCAGAAATCCGGACATGGTCAAGCTGGTACGGGACGCCGACGCGAAGGGGCTGCTGGTCGCGGCGATCTGCCACGCCGGGTGGCTGCTGGCGACGGCGGGCATCGTCAAGGACCGGGACGCGACCTGTGTGATCACCATCAAGGACGATGTGATCAACGCTGGGGCGCGGTATGTGGACGAACCCGTCGTCATCGATGGCAACCTGATCACGTCGCGGCTCCCCAACGACCTGCCGGAGTTCTGCGCGGCGATCAAGGGCGCGCTGCTGGCGCGGGATCCGGCCAAGGGCACCGCGCTGCCGGCGGCGGCGAACCCGCCCGCGTCCTCCCCCGCCTACAACGCGACCGCGATCCTGAAGAACCGCGCCGCGGGTCCCGGGTCGGCCAACTACCGCGCCTACGCGGTTCTCGAAAACTAACGATATGAAGGTCGACGTCCATCACCACGCGATATTTCCGAAATATCGTGATCGGCTGGCCGAGCTGGGGATCGGCGCGCAGCCCGGCATCGGGCTGCCCGAATGGTCGGCGCGGGACTCGCTGGCGATGATGGACCGGGTCGGCATCGACCTGGCGATCCTGTCGGCCGGCTCGCCGGGGTTCTTCTTCGGCGACGCCGGCCTGGCCAGGGAGTTGTGCCGCCAGACCAACGACGACCTGGCCGCGACGGTCGCCGAGCATCCCGGGCGGTTCCTGGCTTTCGTCGCGATGCCGCTCCCATCCGTCGAGGACGCGCTGGCGGAGCTGGATCGGGTCGGTTCCGGCAAGGCGTTCGCCGGGGTCGGTTTGCTGACGAACTACGCCGGTCGATACCTGGGCGATCCGGCCTTCGACCCACTGCTGGCCGAGCTCAACCGGCGGGCTTGCGTCGTGCACGTGCACCCGACCCTGCCCGTGCACTACCCCGCCGCCGAGATCGACCTGCGCCCTTCCCTGATCGAGTACGTCTTCGACAGCACGCGCGCCCTCGTCAACCTCATGCTCAATGGTGTCCCGGACAGGTTCCCGCAGATCCGCTGGATCTTCTCCCATTGCGGGGGCACCGCGCCGTTCCTGGCGGGACGCCTGGCCATCGCCGAACCCCTGCCGGAACTGACGAAGGTCGACGGCGTCTACCGGACAATGCGCTCGTTCTACTACGACTTCGCGCTGGCCACCACGCCGTACGCGCTGGGTTCTGTCGCCCTCCTGACCGGCGACGAACGCCTGCTGGTCGGCTCCGACTTCCCGTTCGTGGACGCCGGCACCGTGCACGCCTGCTTCGACGAGGCGACCGAGGTGCTCGGCCCGGCGTCGATGCAGGTCGTCGCCGTGGACAACCCCGCGCGCCTGTTCAAGGAGGTGATCTGATGTCCCAGTTCGATCTTCCGCTGGAGCAACTCAGGGCCTATCGCTATCCGTATCCGGAACCTTCGGATTTCGAGGAGTTCTGGGCGAAGACGCTGAAGGAGACCGGCAGCCTTAACCCGGTATTCACGCCATACGACGGCGAATTGCGCACCGTGGACGCCTTCGATGTGACATTCGCCGGGTACGGCGGCGACCCGATCAAGGGCTGGCTGCTCCTGCCGGGAAATCGCACCGGACCTGTGCCCACCGTTGTCGAATATCTCGGATATGGCAGCGGGCGCGGCATTCCGCTGGAGTCCCTGGCGTACGCCTCCGCCGGATACGGGCACTTCGTGATGGACACCCGGGGACAGGGCAGCAGCTGGCGCGCGGGCGACACCGGCGACCCGTCGGCGACCGGACCCGCCGTGCCCGGATATATGACCCGTGGCATCACTGATCCACACGATTACTACTACCGGCGCCTTTATGTCGACGCGATCCGCGCGGTCGACGCCGCCAAGGCCCACCCCGACGTGGACGGCACCTGCATAGCCGTCACCGGCCGCAGCCAGGGCGGCGCGTTGTCCCTGGTCACGGCAGGAATCCGGGACGACCTCTTGGGCGCCATCCCGCACGTCCCGTTCCTGAGCGCGTTCCGCCGCGGCACGGCCATCACCGACCGCGAGCCGTACGCCGAGATCGTCCGCTGGTGCTCCATCCACCGCACCAAACACGAGACCGCCTTCGCCACGCTCGACTACTTCGACGCCACCGCGTTCGCGGCCCGCGCGACCTGCCGGGGGTCGTTCTCGGTGGCCCTGATGGACGGGGTCTGCCCTCCTTCCACCGTGTACGCGGCCTACAACGCGTACGGCGGGGAGAAGGACATCACCGAGTGGCCGTACAACAACCACGAGGGCGGCGGACCGCAAGATCAGCTCCGCACGATCCACGTCCTGCGCCAGCTTTTTGGGTAAAAACTCTCAATCCTCGCTTAAAGCTGCTTAATACACCAAAACGTGACAAATAAGATACGAGCCAGAGCCTTGTCCAGCTCTGGGGGCTGAAGTCAGAATTCAAACTTGCCAGACAAGCAGACAGTCTGATTAGCAGAAAAGGAGTTGGAGTGAAGGCCGCACTGCTCTACGGGCACAACGACCTGCGCATCGAGGACGTGTCAGAGCCTCGCGCCGGGGCCGGCGAGGCGGTCGTCGCCATCCACGCCTCCGGCGTCTGCCCCAGCGACATCCGCAGCTACACCGGTTCCGGCGCGGCCAAACGAGCCCCCTGGACGCCCGGCCACGAGGTCGCCGGCGTGATCAGCGAGCTCGGCGACGGCCCGACCGGCGGCTTCGCCGAAGGAGACCGGGTGGTGCTCGACTGGCGCGGCGTCTGCGGGCGCTGCCACGAGTGCACCCGGGGCGCGGCCAACTTCTGCGAGAACCTGGTGAAGTTCCCCATCGCCGGGTTCGCCGAGGCGACCGTAATGCCGGTGACCCAGCTGCGGAAGGTGCCGGACGGCCTGAGCCTGGAGGCGGCCTCGTTCTGCGAGCCGCTGGCCTGCGTGGTCAACGCGCACCGCCAGCTGCCGATGCCGCTGACCTGCAACGTTCTCGTCGTCGGGGCAGGGCCGATCGGGCTGCTGCACACCCAGGTGGCGCGCTCCCGGGGAGCCCGGGTGATCGTCGCCGACCTGAAGCCCGAACGGCTGGAGACCGCCCGGAGCCTGGGCGCGCACGACACGATCGAGGGCTCCGGCCGGGAAGCCGTGCTCAGCCTCACCGAAGGGCGCGGCGCCGACGTGGTCATCGTCACCGTGGGCGCCCCCTCCGTGATCTCCGCCGCGTTCGAGCTGGTCGCCCGCAACGGCGCCGTCAACCTGTTCGCCGGAACCCACCCCAAGGGCGTCGTCGAACTCAACCCCGACGTCCCCCACTACGACCAGGTCGCCATTACCGGCAGCCACGACTTCATCCCGCACGACTTCGCCACCGCGCTCCGCCTCCTGGAGTTCGGCCTGGTCGACGTCGCTCCCCTGATCAGCCACCGCTTCTCGCTCGACTCGGTGGCCGACGCCTTCGAGACCACAAAGCAGCAGAAGGGTCTCAAATCCCTAGTCGTGTCCGAGCTCTGAGACCCCCGCTCTCCCCCACCTGAGGAAGTCATGACCCACACCAGCTGGCCGCGCCGCCGGATGCACCACGTCTTCGCCCCCGACGGCCGGGCCGTCATCGCCGCGATGGACGCCGGGATCAAGGGCGTCGCCCCCGGCCTGGAGAACGGCCGCGCCGCGGTCCGGCGCATCGTCGACGGCGGGGTGGACGCCATCCTGGCCACCATCGGCCTGGCTCGCGCCGCCGCCGACGAGCTCGGCGGCACCGGCCTCATCCTGGCCCTGGACAGCGAGATCCCCTCCGCCCAGTACGGCGTGAGCCAAGCCGTCCGCTGGGGCGCCGACGCCCTCGAACTCAAGGTCTTCCCCGGCAACCCGTCGGTCACCAAGCTCGGCGAACTCCGCGAACTCTGCGCCGAAGCGGATAAATACGGAATGCCGGTCATGGCGGAACCGATCCCGGTGTCGTTCAAGGACGTCGAAGCCCACACGCTGACCAACGTCGCCAACGGCGCGCGCCTGTCCGCCGAGGCGGGAGCCGACTTCGTCAAGGCGCAGTATGTCGGCACCGTGGACGAGTTCCGCAGCGTGGTCGAGGGCTGCCTGGTCCCGGTGCTCGCCCTGGGGGGTCCGATGAAGCCCACCCCGGTGCACGCTCTCCAGATGGCGGCCGACGCCGTCGAGGCCGGAGCGCGAGGCGTCGTCTACGGGCGCAACATCGTCGAGGCCGAACGCCCGGACCGCATGGTGGCCGCGCTCGTGGAGATCGTCCACGGCGGCGCGAGCGTCAAGTCCGCCGCCAAACACCTGAACCCGCCGCTCGGTTAATGAGAAACCCGTCCCACAGCCGCCGACCAGCCGACTCACCGCTGCGGCTGTCCAGATCACGACTTTCTCAGTAATAGGAGGGCCGATGTCCACCCAGCACGCCGCTGTCTTCTATGGAGGCAGGGATATTCGCGTCGAAACCCTGCCGATTCCCGAGCCGGGGGCCGGTGAGGTGCTGATCCGGGTCGGCGCGGCCGGGATCTGCGGGAGCGACGTGCTGGCCTTTCGCGGGCTCGGGCCGTGGCAGCACAGTGCGGACAAGCCTGGCCGGGACGGGCATGAGCTGGCCGGTGAAGTGGCCGCGCTCGGGGCCGGGGTGACCGGTTTGGCGGTCGGGCAGCGGGTGGCGGTCGAGCCGAAGCATTTGATTCATTGCGGGGTTTGTCCGGCGTGTGAGGCGGGGCGTACGCATCTGTGTCAGCGGCGGGGTTATGTCGGTGACACGCATGTGACCAGCGAAGGCTTCGCGGAGTACGACCTGTGTCCGGCCGAGCGTGCGCATCCGCTGCCTGATCATGTCTCGCTCGCGGCGGGGGCGATCCTGGACTGTTACGCGTGCGGCGTGCACACGTACAACCTGGTGGAGACCCCGCCGGGGAGCACGGCGGTGATTCTCGGCGCGGGCACGATGGGGCTCACCATGGGCCAAGTCGCGCGGTCACATGGGTTGAAAGTGCTGCTCACCGGGATGAGCCGGGAGTCGCTCGACCTGGCGATCAAGGCCGGGGCCGCCGACGAGGTGGTGCTGGTCGGGGCCGAGGACGTAGCCGGGGCGACGGCCGAGTTCACGCAAGGGCGTGGCGCCGATCTGGTCGTGGACGCGGTGGCCATTCCGGAGATCACCCTCCAGCAGTCGGTGGAGCTGGTCACACCCGGTGGGCAGGTCTGCGTGCTGGGCGTCTATCCGGTGCCGCCGCGACTGGAACCGCATCTGGCCTACGTCAAGGAGGTCTCGCTGCACTGGTCCAACAGCTACGGGACCTTCCGGGGCGTTTCGGAGTACGCGACCGCGCTCGACCTCGTGGCCTCCCGGACGGTCGCCGCCGACGCGCTCATCACGCATCGGTACCCGCTGGACCGGATCGTCGAGGGCTTCGTCGCCGCCGACGAGAAGGACCGCTCGCTCGCCATGAAAGTCCTCATCCAACCCTGACGGAGGTGATCCCGTTATGTCGTATCTACTCACCGTCGACCAAGGCTCCAGCGGGACCAAAGCCGCCGTCTTCGACGCCGATGGGCATTTGCTGCGACAAGCCGCCCGCCGGACCGTGATCGACCACCCTGACGTCGTCGCCGCCGAAGCCGATCCCGAGCGCTGGTGGCTGGCCCTGGTCGAGTGCGTACGCGAGGTGCTCAACGGCCCCATCCCCGCCGAACTGATCGGCGCGATGGCGGTCTGCGGCTTCATGCACACCCTGGTTCCCGTCGGCGAGAACGGCACGGTGACCGGCCCCGCCCTGCTCTGGCCCGACCAGCGCCCGATGGCCGACGGCTCCTGCGTCGAACGAATGCGCTGGTGGGTGGCGGAACACCCGGAAGCCGCCGCCAGAACCCGCTGGTACCTCCCCGTCAAAGACTTCCTCCGCTACCGCCTGACCGGACAGATCGCCACCGACCGCTACGACGCCGGCGGCACCGGCTTCACCGAGCCGAGATCACCTCGCACTGGCTTCACCGAGCCGAGATCACCTCGCACCAGCTCACAGCAGGCCTGGAGATCACCGAACTCGAACCAGGGCTTGGGCTCGAACCAGCCCTCACCCGCAAATGGGCATATTTCGCCCGACGCCAGGAATGCATCACACGAGCCGCACGCCTGGTCCTCCGCCGTGGCCGCATATGCCGAAATTTCGGTACAACAGCTGCCGCCGATTCATGAACCGCTTGACGTCGCGGGCGAGATCACCCCCAAAGCGGCCGCTCTGACCGGTCTGGCTGCCGGAACCCCGGTGGCTGTCGGCACCGGGGACTGGATGGCGACCCTTCTCGGCGCAGCCGCCGTACTCCCAGAAAGGGCTTGTGTCTATCTCGGCACAGCGGGAGCCATCGGCGGATTCGCCTCCGCGCAAACCGCCGCCAACCTCACAGAACCCCTCTGCTTCGCCGCCACCACCGCGACCGGCTCCGCCCTCACCTGGCTGGCCGACCTGGTCGGCGACGACGCCCCCAGCCTCGCCACCGCCGCCGAAAAGGTCCCCCCAGGCGCGCGCGGCGTGAAATTCCTCCCCCACCTGATGGGCGAACGCGGCGACGCCCCCCGCCCGTCGGCCCGAGGCTCCATCCTCGGGCTCACCCTCGCCCACACCCAGGCCGACCTGGCCAGATCCGTGCTGGAAGGCACGGCCATGTGGCTGCGTACCATCGCCGCGACCGAGCTCGACCGCCGTGACCCGGCCGCGCTCGTCGCCGTCGGCGGCGGAGCCCGGAGCGAGGTGTGGCTGCGGATCCTGGCCGCCGTGCTCCAGCGCGACCTGCTCGTGCCGGAGACCACCGAGGCAGGCCTGCTCGGTACGGCCATGATCGCGGCCACCGCGATCGACCCCAGCGGCGACGAGGGCGTGGCAGCCCTCATGGACCGATGGGTGCGAACCACCAGAACCGTGCCCGCCGAGCCGGATCTGGTGCGGAGGTACCAACCGCTCTACGAGGAGTTCCAGCTGGCCGAAGTCATGGCCAGAAACAACCTGGAACCCCACAAGTCGTCACGGCCGGTTCCCGGACGTGGACGTCCCCGGTAGCCCGGCCGCCAAGCCGTGCACCTAACCCAGACATCGCAAAGCGCGCGGGGGCGCTCATACACCGCTACCGAGAACGCCAGGCCAGGAGTTGAAGATGCAACACCGATGGAGAATTCTGACGGCGACGTCCGCCGCGGCGGGCCTGCTATTGCTGTCCGCCTGCGGGGAGGACGCCCCCGCCCCCGCGACCGGTGGCGAGGTCACCGGAGCCATCGACGTCTGGATGGGCGACCCGATCGGCGCCACCCAGCAGCCGGTGGTCATCCAGCTCGCCAAGGACTACGAGACCGCCTACCCGGGCACCAAGGTCAATCTGCGCTTCCTCGGCGCGGACGCGCACAAGACCTATCTGACCAGCATCGCGGGCGGCACGGTGCCGTGCGTGGCGCTGATCGGCAACACCTGGAGCCCGGAGTTCGCGGGTCTGCAGGCGCTGGAGCCGATCGCTCAGGATCCGGCGTCGATGCAGGGCACCTACACCCAGAGCATGATCGATTCGACCGTGCTCGACGGGGTTTCCTACGCGGTGCCGTACGACACCGGGGTGCGGGCCCTCATCTACCGCAAGGACCTCTTCGACGCGGCGGGGCTCGCGGCGCCGAAGACCTGGGATGAGGTGCTGACCGCGGCGACGACCGTGCAGAAGGCCAACGAGGGCGTCAACGGGTTCGGCATCGTCGGCGGGAACCAGTGGTACTGGCTGCCGATGATCTGGAACTGGGGCGGCGAGATCGCCGTCAACTCCGGCGGCGCCTGGACCGCGAAGGTCAACTCGCCGGAGGCCGTCGCGGCCTTCACCTTCTACTCCGAGCTGCTGACCAAGCACAAGCTGGCGCCGGCGGGCTCGGTGACCTGGCAGGGCGCCGACGCGGCCAAGGCGTTCGCGCTCGGCCAGGTGGGCATGATGGTGGGCGGCAGCTGGGACCTGAAGACGATCATCGCCCAGAACCCGGGCATGGAGGCGCAGCTCGCCACCGCGCCGATGCCCAGCGGCCCCGGCGGCAACAACGACACCTTCGCCGGGGGCAGCAACCTGGCCATCTTCAAGGGCTGCAAGAACAAGGCCACCGCGAAGAGCTTCGTGGACTTCATGATGAGGACCGACAACCTGGTCCCGGTCACCACCAAGATCGGCCTGCTGCCGGCCACCACGGACGCCCTGGAGAAGGAGCGCACCACCGGCTCGTTCTCCGCGCCGCTGCTCAAGGCCTACGCCGAGCAGGCGCCGAACACCCGGTCGATCCCGCCCGTTTCCACCTGGGGCAAGGTCGAGGGCACCGGCGCGATCGTGAACGCGATGCAGTCGATCATGAATGGTCAGAAGACGGCCGAGGCGGCCATGCAGGAGCTGGCCGGCCAGATTGACGCGGCGATCGGTCAGCAATGACCCTCACCGCACAGGAGAAGCGGGAGGCGAGCGCGCCCCAGCGCGCTCGTCCCCCCCGGTTTCGGCGGCTCAACGGGTATGGCCTGCCCAGCCTGCTACTCGCCCCACTGCTCGCGGTGGTGGTTGGGGTCGTCGGCTACCCGATCGTGCGAACCGTCTGGCTCTCCTTCCACGAGGGCGAGTATCTGATCTCGGGCCCGTTCAACGGCCTGGACAACTACACCGCGCTGTTCGCGGACCCGTACTTCGTGGCCGCGCTGATCCGCACCACGCTCTTCGCGGTGGTCTGCGTCTGCTGCACCCTGCTCATCAGCCTGGCGGTCGCGCTGGTGCTGGACGTGGGGACATGGCTGACCAGGATCGTGACGGTGATCGTGCTGCTGCCCTGGGCGATGCCCCGGGTCGCCTCCGGCATCGTCTGGAAGTGGATCTTCAACGATCAGTACGGCATCGCCAACTGGCTGCTGGTCAGCCTGGGTTTCGACCAGTTCCAGGGCTACGCCTGGTTCAACAGCGGGTTCAGCTCGCTGGTGGCGATCACCATCGCGGTGGTGTGGCATTCGGTGCCGTTCATCGCGATCTCGATGCTGGCGGGGTTGCGGGCCACGCGCGGTGAGGTGCTGGAGGCGGCCCGGGTGGACGGGGCGAACTTCATGCAGCTGCTGCTGCGGATCCGGCTGCCGATGATGAAGCCGCTGCTGACCATCCTCGGGGTGATGTCGACGATCTTCGCGTACCAGTCGTTCGACCACTTCCTGGTGATGACGACGCCGCCGGGCGGGCCGAGCCACAGCACCGAGGTGTTGTCGCTGCTGACCTGGTTGCAGGCGTTCACGGTGCTCGATCAGGGTGCGGCGGCCGCGATGGCGGTGGTCACCTTCGTGCTGCTTGCCGGGATCACGGCGGTTTACGTGCGGCTGTCGAAGGAGGACAAGTGACCAAACGTGTGCTCCTTTACGGCGCAGTGCTGGGCATTGTCGTGGTGAGCCTGTTCCCGTTCTTCTGGATGGTCGTCACGTCCCTCAAGCCGGACGCGGACATCTTCACGAAGACGCCGGAGTTCCTGCCGACTTCGCCGATCTTTGACCGGTATCTGCATCTGTTCGATGGGCCGGTGCCGCGGCAGTTCCTGAACTCGGTGCTGGTGGCCGGGGCGACGACGCTGATCACCGGGGTGATCGCGCTGCTGGCTGGGTACGCGCTGGCGCGGTACAAGATCCCGCTCAGGCGTTATCTGCTGATCGTGATCCTGTCGATCCAGATGTTGCCGCAGACCGTGCTGGTGATCCCGCTGTTCGTGGTGTTGCGCAACACCGACCTGCTGGGGACCTATCAGGGGCTGATCCTGTCCCATCTGGCGCTGACGGTGGGGCTCGCGACGTACATGCTGCGGAGTTTCTACCTGGACATCCCGGTTGAGCTGGAGGAGTCGGCGATGGTGGACGGCGCGAGCCGGTTGAAGGCCGTCCGGTTGGTGGTGTTCCCGCTGGTCTGGCCTGGTCTCGCCGCTAGTTCCATCTACGGATTTATCACCTCTTGGAATGAGCTGATGTTCTCGGCGACGTACATGCAGCAGTCGGAGCGGGAGACGCTGCCGGTCGCGTTGCAGCAGTACTTCTCCAGTTACTACTCGGACTGGGGTGGCGTGATGGCGGCGAGCGTGATCTTCACGATTCCGGTGGTGGTGTTCTTCCTGCTGGTCCAGAAGCGGCTGATGCAGGGCATGGTCGCGGGCGCCGTCAAGGGCTGACCCCGTTAGAGAGGATTCATTGTGTTGAAGCTTGGTGTGCTGGGCGTGGGCGCGATCGCCACGGTCGACTACGGGGTGCTGCCCAATCTGCACCACATCGCGGACAAAGTTGAGCTGGTGGCGCTGGCCGATCCGGTCGAGGAGCGGGTGATCGACGCGGCGAAGCGGTTCGGGGCGGCGGAGACGTACTCCTCGCTGGAGGAGATGCTCGACGGCGCGGACATTGACGCGGTGCTGAACCTGACGCCGATCCCGGCGCACGGGTCCACGTCGTTGCAGATCCTGCGGGCGGGCAAACACCTCGCGACGGAGAAGCCGCTGGCCACGACGATGGCCGACGCCGACGCGATCATCGAGGCGGCGCGGGAGGGCGGGCTGAAGGTCGTCTGCTCGCCGCCGAACATGCTCTACCCGACCAGGATCGAGGCTGCCCGGCTGATCCGCGAAGGCCGCATCGGGAAGGTGGCGTTCGCGAAGGTCCGCGCCTCGCACGGCGGCCCGGCGTCGATGATGAACTGGCCGACCGACCCGACCTGGTTCTACCAGGAGGGCTCGGGGCCGCTCTTCGACGTCGGCGTGTACGGCATCACGGAGGTGCTCGGCCTGCTCGGCCCGGCCAAGCGGGTGAGCGCGTTCTCGGGCATCACCGAACCGACGCGGGTGGTGCGTTCCGGGCCTTTCGCGGGCAAGGAGATCACCGTCACCACCGACGACAACACGCTGATCATGCTCGACTTCGGGGGCGGGACGTTCGCGGTGGTGGACGGGACGTTCAACGTGAACGCCGCGAAGGGGCCCCGGCTGGAGGTGTTCGGGCGGGCGGGCACGCTCAACCTGCCCAACAACATCAACCAGAACGGCGGGCGGACCATCGACCTGTTCCTGCTGGACGCGGTCGGCGGGCTGAGCGGGTGGATCGATGTGGATCTCGCGCACCTGGAGCCCGCGCAGCAGCGGGTGGACAAGCTGCGGCGGGCGCTGCTGGTCGATCACCTCGCCGATCTGGTGGCGGGCACGGCGACCGAGGTGATGGGCGCCGACGTGGCCAGGCACGCGCTGGAAATCATGCTCAAGGCGCACGAGTCCGCACGAACCGGACGGGCGATCGAGCTGGAATCCAGCTTCTGATACTCGGAGCCGCCGGAGGGCAATGTGGCCTACCGGCGGCTTCGGCATGCTCGGCCCGGTTCCCCGTGGGAAAGACTATTCTTACCGGATCATCACACCGAGCGTGCGGGCCGATGCCCCCCGGAGGTCCTGAGATATGGGCTCATTGCGTCCGCCGAAGACGGCCATGCTGGTGGCCCAGCGCATCGTCGCGGACATCAACCGCCGGGGGAACACCGTCGGTGACCGGTTACCGCCGGAGAAGGTGATGCTCGACACGTACGAGGTGGGTCGGGGGACTTTGCGCGAATCCCTCCGCTTCCTGGAACTCCAGGGGGTGCTCTCGCTCAAGCCGGGCCCCGGCGGTGGTCCGGTCGTTCAGCAGCCCGACGCGACCAGCCTGGCCACCACGCTCACCCTGCTGCTCCAGTTCGAGCACGCGCCGTTCCGCACGATCACCCAGGCCCGCTCCAGCCTGGAACCGATGATCGCGCACCTGGCCGCCGAGCGGCTGAGCGCGGAGCAGCTCGCCGGGCTCAAGTCCAGTGTCGACACCATGCGCGATCACCTGGACGACCAGAACGTCTTCCTGGCCGAGAACAAACGTTTCCACGAACTGATCGCGCGTGGCTCCGGCAACGCGATGTTCCACTACCTGATCGACGCCCTGCTCCAGATCCTGGACAACTCCGGCCATCCCGAGGTACGGCGTTCCGCCGTCCACCAGGCCCACACCCGCATCTACCAGGCCCTGGCCGACCGCTCCCCCGAAGCCGCCGCCACCGCGATGGCCGACCACATCAACGACTACATCCGCGAGGCCGAACACAAGAACCCCGAAGCCCTGGCCGCCCCTATCGTGTGGGGTCCCCCTCGTGGATGAGCTGACCCTCGGCGAGCGAGTCAGCCCGCTCGATCGTGGTCGACAGGGGTTTCTCGACGACGAAGCACAGGACGATCGTGGAGAGGAGGGCGAGCGGGGCCATGACCAGGAAGATCGGGAGTAGGGCCTCGTTGTAGGACTTGATGATCGGGGTCCGGAGCGCGGCGGGGAGCGAGTTCACCAGGGCGGGGGTGAAGGAGTTCGAACCGGACGCGGTGCCGCTGCTCGCCGGTAATCTCTCGGCGAGGAACGAGGTCAGGCGGGACGCGAACACCGCGCCGACGACCGCGGAACCGAGCGTGGCGCCGGTCTGGCGGAAGTAGTTGGTGGCCGCGGTAGCCGTGCCCACCTGGGTGATGGGGAACGAATTCTGCACGATCAGGACCAGGATCTGCATTGTCATGCCGACGCCGATGCCCAGAATGCCCAGGTAGAGGCAGGCGATCGGGGTGGGGGTGCTGACTTCGAGCGTCGACAGCAGGGCGAGGCCGGCGCCCATGACGAGGGAGCCGATGATCGGGGACAGCTTGTACTTCCCGGTGCGGGAGACGATCTGGCCTGAGGTGATCGACGCCAGCAGCAGGCCGCCCATCATCGGGATCATCAGGAGGCCGGCGTGCGTGGCATTGGCGCCCGTCACCATCTGCAGGTAGGTGGGCATGTATCCGATGGACCCGAACATGATCACGCCGGTGAACAGGGCCCCGATGGTCGCCAGGTTGAAGTTGCGGTCCTTGAACAAGGTCAGCGGGATGACGGGTTCTTTCGCCCGGGACTGTACGAACACGAACAAGACGGCGACGGCGACCGTGAAGACGCTCAGTCCGATGATCTCGGGGGAACTCCAGTCGTACTCGGAGCCGCCCCAGGTGCCGACCAGCACCAGGGCGGTCGTCGCGGCGGCGATCAGCGCCATGCCCAGGTAGTCGATCCGCGGCCGTTCAGCGCCCGTACGCCGGGGAATGCGCAGGAAGAGCATCGCCGCGACGATGGCCAGCGCCCCGAGCGGGATGTTGATCCAGAACGCCCACCGCCAGCCGGGACCCTCGGTGAACCAGCCGCCGAGGAGCGGCCCGGCCACGGACGCGAAGGCGAAGACGGCGCCCATGACGCCCATGTACTTGCCCCGATCGCGGGCCGGGACGACGTCGGCGATGGCCGCCTGGGAGAGGATGATCAGCCCGCCGCCGCCGAGGCCCTGGAGGACGCGGCCCACGATCAGCCACTCGATCGTGCCCGCCAGGCCGCCGGTCACGGATCCGGCCACGAACGCGACGATCGCCGCGATCAGGACGGGCCGCCGGCCGATCAGGTCGCTGATCTTTCCGTAGACGGGCATCATGATCGTGGACGCCAGGATGTATGCGGTGATGACCCAGGTCATGTGGTCGACGCCGTGGAGTTCGCCGACGATGGTCGGCAGGGCGGTCGACAGGACCGTCTGGTTCAGCGACGCTAACAGCATCGTCACCATCAGGCCGGCGAACAGCAGGGTGAGGCTGCGGGTTCGGCTCGGTTGTGGGGGCGCCTCCGTGGGGGCGGACAGGGTCATGAAATGTCCTCCAGGACCTTTTTGAATGTGGCGATCGCCGACTCGATGGCGGCGGTTTGGTCGGGTTCGACGCTGCCTGGGTCGCGTGCGTAGACGAATCGCAGGACGGTGCCGGCGAGCATCAGCAGGGCACGTGTGGACTCGCGTGCGGCCGCTCCCGAGGCCGACAGTTTGTCGTCGAGGATCGTCTCGACCAGGCGTTCGGCCGCGGAGACGTGGTGCGCCAGCCGTTCGCGGAGCTCGGGGAAGCGGTGGGTCAGGGCCGCGCGCTCCCGGTAGGACGAGCTGTCCGCGATCGTCGACCGGAGAATCGCCACGATCAGGCGGATGGTGCGCGTGAACTGGTCGTCTTCATCGCCGTCGAGGAACTGGTTCAGGGCGTCCTCAGGGACGGTGGGGGTACGGGTGCCCAGGACGGCGTCCTCTTTGGTGGCGAAGTAGTTGAAGAAGGTGCGTCTTGATACGCCCGCGCGGTCGGCGATCGCTTCGACGGTCACTGCCGAAAGGCCGTGTTCCATCACCAACTCGACTGCTGCCCTGTTCAGCTCCTTGATCGTCCTGATCCGGTGACGCTCTCTGAGCCCGGGTGCTGATGCGTGCATGCATGCACTCTATGCATTAGTGCAAGTTTGCCCAAGTGCAAGATCTATCTGAGGTGGGGTTTGGGTGGTTTGTCTGCATATGGGCGGTGCGTCGGCGCTCGATCATGCGCACGAGGCGGTCGGGTGGCGTTTCTGCACTTACGCGGCACGCCAGCGCTCGATCATGCCCGCAGCGCCTCGCGGTCGGGTGGCGTGTCCCACGACTACCCATTTGTCCCGCAACCACGGCGGCAACGGGATCGGGCGGAGCCCGAGGGGAAAACAATGGGCTGGGCGGGTGGGAGAACCACGGTCCTGCGACTACCCATTCGTCCGGCAACCATAGCGACCTCGGCTCGCGCTCGTATGTCAGCTCGGCGAGGTGCGGTCCTGGGTGTCGGGGGTGACTCCGGCCGCTCGGAGGGTGTTGCGTTGCACGCGCTGGGAGGGTGTTTTTGGGAGGTCCGCGACGAATCGGAGGTAGCGTGGGACGGCGAAGTCGGGGATGCGGGTGTCGCACCATTCCCAGACTTCTTCGGGGGTGACCTCCTCCCGCACGATCAGGTAGGCCATCACCTCGTCTTCGCCCGTTTCGCCGGGTACGGCGATCACGCAGCACTCCTCGACGGCCGGGTGTGCCAGGATCGCCAGTTCTACCTGGAATGAGCTGATGTTCTCGCCGCTTCGGCGCAGTTTGTCCTTGATCCGGTCGACGAAGTAGAACCAGCCGTCCGCGTCCCGGCGCAGCATGTCGCCGGTGTGGAACCAGAGGTTGCGCCAGGCTTCTACGGTGATGTCGGGCATGTTGTAGTAGCCGGTACTGCAGATGAACGGGACCTTCGGCCGGACGATCAGCTCACCGGTCACGCCGACGGGAACCTCCTCGTCGGTGTCTGGGTCGACCAAGGCCACGTCGAACCATTCGTCCGCTTGCAGGCCGACCGCGCCCGGCGGGCGGTCCTCCCCGTATGGCGTCATGATCGGGGCTGTAATCTCGGTCAGGCCGAAAACGTCGACGAACGCTTCGATGCCGTACCGCTCGCGCATGGGTTCCTGGATCGACAGGGGGCCGCCTGCGGCGAAGACGCAGCGCAGGGGGTTGTCGGCGTCGTCCGGGCGTGGGGGTTGCCGCCAGATGCCGTCCATCATCGCGCCGGCGAAGGTGGTGACCGTCACGCGGCTCTCTCGAATCTGGTCGATCCAGTCAGGCGCGCTGAAACCGCTGCGCAGGACGAATCTGGCACCCGCTACCAGGGTCGGGTAGGCCGCCATCAGCTGGGCGTTTCCATAGAAGAGCGGAGTGACCGCCATCCAGGCGTCCTGGGGGGTCAATCGGGTGAGGGAGACGCAGAGGTCGGCGAAGAAGTACATCTGGGCGTGTGGCATGGCCACACCTTTGGACAGGCCGGTCGTGCCGGAGGTGAACAGGACCGAGGCCAGGTCGCGCGGGTTGACCACCGGCAAGTCGGAGGGACTCGACGGTGGAGTCTCGGGGATCTCCCCCGTGGGCTGGGGGATCTTCCCCATGACCTCGGGAATTTCCCCAACAGCCTCAGGGATCTTCCCCATGGCCTCGGGGGTCTCCCCCATGGATGCATCGTTCTCCAGGTCCTCCCAGGGCACGGCCTCCCAGCCCGCGCTGCACAGGACCTCGATAGCATGATCGCGGCTACCGGTATCGATCACCCAGAACTTCTCGATGTCCGTGGACGCTGTGGCTATTCGGACAAATCGTTCAGCGTAGATGTCGTCGACCACGGCGTACTTAGCCCGGATCGTCCGTATCTGGTGGGCGAGAAACTCCTCCTCGTACGCGGTGTTGACCGGCACCTCCACCAGTCCGCCCATCCCGCAACCCAGCCAGGTCCGTACAAATCTGGAAGAGTTCCCCGCCACGACGACAACCCGGTCGCCCGGCACAGCCCCGGCCGCGAGCAGGGCGCGCGCCACCGTCTCGGCGGCGGCCAGCATCTGCCCGAACGTCCAGGTCCGACCCTCTTCTGGCACGTCGAGCCACACCGCGTCCGGCCGATGCTCCGCCTGATACCGCAAAACAGCCGGAAGCGCCCAATCCCCCCGGTCACCGAAGGTCGGCCGCAGGTCACGGTAGTGCCTCACAAGCTCGCCCTTTCGCTCCGACCAGGCTTCCGATGATTCCGGAACTGCCCGCCCAGCCGTGGGCGCAACGCTCATAAGACAGATTACTCACCGACCAGAAAGAGCAATCGACCTACTCTCCAGATATATGCCGAAATCCTTCCTGAAACCGCCGAATGCCTGCGGCCGTCCGTTCAAGCTCACCATTTCGCTCCGAACCCGCCGCGCGACCCCCAGTGCGCGCCCCTCATCCGCACTCCACACCGACGCCGACCGCCGCGAACCATTCGCGATCGCCACAGCCTGATCCTCGCTGTCGTACGCGATGACCTCGAGCACCGGCCCGAAGACCTCCTCCCGGGCCAGCCCAGGGGGAACATCGGCCAGCAGCGTCGGAGCCACGAACCACCCCGGCAGTGTCGGCAGCGAACCGCCGGTCACCACCCGCGCACCCGCGTCCGCGCCCTGCTCGACGTAGCTCCGCACCTGATCCCGGTGCCGCTTGCTGACCATCGGCCCGATCGTGGTCGCCGGATCCATCGGATCACCCACCCGCTGCCCGCGCAGCGCCTCCGCCAGCGCCTCCACCAGGGCGTCCTCCCGCGCCCTGGGCACCAGCAGCCGCGTCTGCGCGATACACGCCGGCCCGTTGTCCAGCAACGCCACCGGCAGCAGCGCGGAAACCACCTGATCGATATCCGCGTCATCGAGAATGATCGCCGCCGACGTCCCGCTCAGTTGCAGCGTCAGCCGCGCGATCCGGTCCGCGCAGGCAGCCATCACCTCACACGCGGCCGCGTCACTCCCCACAAAGGCGACCTTGTCCACCTGCGGATGTTCGACCAGGTGCGCGCCCGCGCTTTGATCCCCGGGCAGCACACTGAGCACACCCTCCGGCAAGCCCGCCTCAGTCAGCGCTTCGGCCAGGTGGTAGGCGATGAGCGGCGTCTCCGGCGGCGGCTTCAGCACAACCGAACAGCCCGCCGCGAGGGCGGGAGCGACCTTCAGAGCGGGCATGCTGAGTGGCCCGTTCCAGGGCGTGATCGCCGCCACCACCCCGACCGGCTCCCGCGTGACCAAACTGGTGCGAACGCCATCGGTACGCCGCTCGTCGTACGGGAAGTTCTCCGCCACATCCGCGTAATACCGCAGATGCCTGATCGCATCGGGCACGTGCACCCGATCGCTGAACCCGATCGGGCAACCAAGCTCGGAGGTGACCAACCGGGCGATCTCCGACGCCCGTTTCTCCAGCAGGTCGGCGGCGGTCCGCAGCACCCGCGCCCGCTGCTCCGGACCGGCATCGGCCCAGGTCCTGGACTCGAAACCGGCCCGCGCCGCCGCCACCGCGTCGTCGATGTCGGCCAGCGAGGCCAGCGCCGCCCGGCCCACCCGCGTCCCCGTCGCCGGATTGCGCACCTCGATCAGCCGCGAACCCGTCCCCGTGACCCAACGTCCCCCGATGAACACTTCCGAACGCTCCGTCACACGGGCCCCTCTATTTCATGATAATCAATAGGAACCTAGCCACCATCGGAATACCGGTCAAGAACGCCTCCGTACCCCGTTTGAACTCTGGTGCGGCGTGGCGCGTACTCCTCAGTGCATCACCGGAACGGGTCAAGGGACCCGCCCTGAGGAGGTGGAGCAAGTTGAGCGGATCCGTCGATCTGGCGTTGTGGCGAAATGGCGCACACAGCCCGTCATACTTCGCACTGAAGCGCGGTTCATCCGGCCATCGGCGTGATCTGGTGGATTTCTGCATCCCGTGCAACCCGTACTTCCCGACCAAGGACATGTTCGAGGGCTTGAGCCGGAACCTGGTCGACGTGCTCAAGTACTACCCGAGCGACTCCGACACGATCACCAAGGAGCTCTGCTCGACGCTCGGCCTCAACCCTGCCACGGTCGCCATGGGCAACGGCTCCACCGAGTTGATCACCTGGATCGACCACCTGATGGTCCGCGAAAGCCTCGCCATCCCCGTCCCCACCTTCGGCCGCTGGACCGACCAGCCCCTGGAAACCGGCAAACGGGTCGACATGTACCCACTCCTGGAGACCCAGGGCTTCCGGCTGGACGTCGAGTCGTATATCCGTTTCGTACGGGATCGCGGGTCGAAGGTGGCCGTCATCTGCAACCCCAACAACCCCGACGGCGGCTACCTGGCCCGGCACGAGGTCATCCGCATGCTCGACCGCCTCACCGACCTCGACCTGGTCATCGTGGACGAATCCTTCATCGAGTTCGTTGACGCCGAACCCTACGCCAGCGTCGCCGACCAGGCCGCCATCCGCCCCAACGTGATCGTCCTCAAGAGCCTCGGCAAGAACTTCGGCCTCCACGGCATCCGCTTCGGCTACCTAATCTCAAACCCCGCCATAGCCGGAAAAATCCGTAAATCCGTGCCGAAATGGAACCTGAACTCGTTCGCCGAAGTCATCGTCTTCATGCTCAAAGAGCACATGCAGGAGTACCAGCACAGCCTCCGCCTGCTCGCCCACGACCGCGAAACCATGATCCGCCAACTCCGCTCCCTGACCGACCTCACCGTCTTCCCCTCCCAAGGCAACTTCGTCCTGGTCAAACTCCCCCCCGGCAAGGACGGCCGCGACCTCCGCGACTACCTCATGTCCGAACACAGCGTCTTCGTCAGAGAATGCGGCAACAAACTAGGCACCACCAGCCAATTCCTCCGCCTGGTAGTCCGCCCCCACGCCGACGTCCAACGCCTCCTCATCGGCCTCTACACCTACCTCTGCGCCCCCGCCCACCCCCAAGC
>NZ_BLAF01000047.1:2564-98216 GCF_009687885.1 Acrocarpospora pleiomorpha | reverse complement strand
AGCTCGAGCTCCAGCCCGAAGGCGTTGCTCTCCTCGACCGTGATGACGCCTTCCTTGCCGACCTTGTCCATCGCCTCGGCGATGAGCTCGCCGATCTCGGTGTCACCGGCGGAGATGGAGGCGGTGGAGGCGATCTGCTCCTTGGTCTCCACATCCTTGGCCAGCTTGGAGAGCTCCTCGCTGACCCGCTCGACGGCCGCCTCGATGCCCTTCTTCAGGGCCATCGGGTTCGCGCCCGCCGCGACGTTGCGCAGACCCTCACGAACCAGGGCCTGAGCCAGCACGGTGGCGGTGGTGGTGCCGTCACCCGCGACGTCATCGGTCTTCTTGGCGACTTCCTTGACCAGCTCGGCCCCGATCTTCTCCCACGGGTCCTCAAGCTCGATTTCCTTGGCGATGGAGACACCATCGTTGGTGATCGTGGGGGCGCCCCACTTCTTCTCCAGCACGACGTTGCGGCCCTTCGGGCCCAAGGTCACCTTGACGGCGTCGGCCAGCTGGTTCATACCGCGCTCAAGACCGCGCCGGGCTTCCTCGTCGAAAGCGATCATTTTCGAAGTCATTCCTGCTCCTGCTCGTGATCGGGGGTCTCCGGGACGGCGCCCGCGACGGACGGCCCACTGACGGACCTCGCCGTCCCGGCACGCCTAGTGGTTGGCACTCTCCAGGCACGAGTGCCAGGCGCTCCCCGCACTCTACTCACAACTTGCGCGTCACGCATATAGTGCGCGCCACGCAATATCGGTAGGATTGCCCTCATGAACGACGACGCCATGGACCTCCGGGCACGCAACAGCCAGGCCACCAGGGAGGCGATCAGCCATGCCGCCCTGCGTCTGGCCATCGAGCAAGGCCCCCACGGGCTGGCCCTGGTCCGCGTCCATGACATCGCCACGGCCGCGGGAGTCTCACCCCGGACCTACAACAACTACTTCTCCAGCAGGGCGGAGGCGATCTGCGCCTTCCAGGCCGACCAGTCCAGGCGCGTGGGCCAGGCACTGCGCTCCCGCCCCGCCGACGAGCCACTCGACCAGGCCGTCATCGCGGCCGTGATCGAGCTCTACACCAACCCCGAACCCGACAGAGCCGGCCTGTCCATGATCATGTCGACCCCCGAACTGGAGGGCGAGGCCCTGAAGGCGTTCAGCATGGCCGAGTCCCCACTCGCCGAGGCGATCGCCACACGCACCGGCACCGACCCCGCCCACGACATGTTCCCCGCCGTCACAGCCGCCGCGATCGCCGGCGCCATCCGCGTCGCAGGACGCCACTGGCTCCAGCCCGGCAACCCCGAACCCTTCGCCACCACCCTGCACCGCGCCCTGACCTGCGTCTTCCGGTGAATATCAGCGAGCGATGATCTCGTACTCAACCTGCTCGATCGGGTTGCCGTGCCCGCGAACCACACCCGACTCGGTGAAGCCACTCTTGGCGTAGAAGCGGCGCGACTGGGGTGTGTCGCGCAGCGTCCACAGGCGCACCCCGCCGAAGCCGTCCTCGCGCAGCCTGCCCAGGGAGGCGGTTCTCGGGCTCACCACGCTGGGCAAAGGAATCTGGAACCTGTGATCTCGCCCATTTCCTTTGCACGCGTCCCATGCCATCTACACGGCTGTGGAAATTGTGTGCCATGCGGCGGGACATCCTCATCCACGTTTGAGAGGGTGAAAGTGTCTCTGACATGATCCCGAGAGGGGCGTTCATGACCGAGAAGATCGCGGGTGTAGCCGTTCCCGATTCGATGCTGGCGCGAGAGGCCACCGAGTTCATCCGGGAAGCGGAACCTCCGCTGCTGTACGACCACTCCCGGCGGGTGTATTTCTTCGGGTCCTTGCAGGGGAAACGGCTTGGTCTCAAACCCGACGCTGAGCTGTTGTACGTCGGTGCGATGTTCCACGATCTCGGCCTGGCCGAGGGCCACCGCAGTGACCAGCGTTTTGAGCTTGACGGCGCTGACGCGGCACGTCGCTTTCTCGCCTCGCGCAATGTGCCGGAAATCGACGTGCGCAAGGTGTGGGAGGCCATCGCGCTGCACACGACGCCGGAAGTGCCGTACCGGCTGGAGCCCGAGGTGGCGCTGGTGACCGCCGGTGTCGAGACCGACGTGCTCGGCTTCGGCTACGGCGAACTGGCCAAGGAGGACATCGACGCGGTCGTCGCGGCGCATCCACGGCCGGACTTCAAGAATCGCATTCTCCAGGCCTTCACCGACGGATTCAAGGATAGGCCCGACACCACGTTCGGCACGATGAACGCCGACGTCCTCGAACACTTCGTCCCCGGATTCAAGCACACCGACTTCGTCGAAGTGATCCGCGATTCCGACTGGCCCGAATAGGACCTCACCCGCGGACCGCGTGCGGGTCCCACCGGTGAATCTCCAGAACACCACGGCCAATTCCTCTACCGCTTCCCGGTAATTCTGCGTACTACGCGGCGCAAACTACCGGTCTACTCAGTGCCGTCGCCGGGGCACAAGGCTCCGGCCTCGTCACGGGGAGAGAAATGAAGCGCAAGCACTACGCGTTCGGGCGTGTCGGCGGGATGGCTTCGGCCGCTCTGCTGGCCGCCGGGCTGTGCCTGGCGGCGACGGGGACCGCCCAGGCCGCCCAGGCCGGGGCTCCGGAACCGGCCGCCGCCGCGGCACTGCCGCCCACGGATCCGGCGCTTTGGTGGATCAAGAACAGCGGGCTGACCGTGACGGCGAAGTTCGGCACGGACGCCATCCGGACCAAACTCTGGAACATGCCGACGACGATCAACCCGTTCTACGTGCACGTGCTCTGGCACTTCACGCCGGTGCCGAGCAACCCGGGCGCGTACTTCGTGGAAAGCCACAACGGGGGCTGCCTCGACGTCCTCAACGACTCCAAGGCCATTGGAGCCGACCTGGCGATCCGCCAGTGCGACGGCAGCCCGAGTCAGCAGTGGTTCACGCCACCCAAGAACGGCAGATGGGCCCTGAAGAACGAGTGGAGCAAGCTGTACGCCAGCGCCAAGCTGCCGATCGCCGACGGCCGCGTGCTGACCCAGCAGTTCGACGGCGTCGAGCAGGAGCTGTACTTCGACATGCCGCAGTTCTAGGTTCCAAGGCGCCGACCGGAACGCGTACTCGTGGCCCGGTCGGCGCCCCGATCGTCAGCGGTCCTGGGCGCCGACGGTGCGCAGGGCGATCGTGCGGTAGCGGGCGGCGATTTCGGGTGGGGTGAGCGGGCCCGCCGGGTCGTACCAGGTGACGATGGCCTGGAACATGCCGAGCAGGGCGCGGGTGGTGTCTTCCGGGGAGGAGACGTCGAAGGCCCGGGACTGGTGGCCCGCGCGGACCACGCCGAGGAGCAGGTTCTCCAGTTGTTTGCGGGCCGCGGCGTAGTGGCGGCGGCTTTCGGGTTCCAGGTAGCGGAGTTCGGAGTCGAGCACGGTCAGGGATGAGCGGTGGGTGACCGTGAGGACGATGCTCTCGACGATGTCGGCGAAGCGGGCCCGGGGGGTGGGGTCGGCTTCGTCGTGGGCGGTGCTGGCGCGGGACAGCAGCTCGCCGACGCAGGCGTCCAGGAGGGCGACCAGGATCGCCTGCTTGCTGGGGTAGTGGTAGTACAGGCCCGGCACGGTGACCCCGGCGTGGGTCGCGAGTTCGCGGACCGAGCTGCCGTGGTAGCCGCGGGCGGTGAAGACCTCCAGCGCGCCGCGGAGGATGGGCGGCAGGTCCAGCGGGGGGTAGTGCCGCCAGTGCGCCATCCGGGTCGTCACTCCTCTCAAGGGTTGAAGGCTAACCGGTCTTGTGCGTCGACGCGGCCCGAGTTACTTTAGCGACCGTTAAGTCAACAGACAGAGGATTGAGGCCGATGGGCTCCATCGACGGCAGGGTGGCCCTGGTCACCGGGGCGGGGCAGGGAATCGGGCGGGCGATCGCCCTCAAGCTGGCCGCCGAGGGCGCCCGGGTCGTGGTGAACGACATCGACGCCGACGCGGCCCACGACACGCTGGAGACGATCGGCAAGGCCGGCGCGAGCGGGGTCGCGGTGGTGGGCAGCGTCACCGACGAGGAGTTCGCGCCCCGGTTCGTGCGCACCGCGGTGGACCGGTTCGGCGCGCTGGACATCATCGTCAACAACGCCGGTTACACCTGGGACGGGGTGATCCAGCGGATGACCGACGAGCAGTGGGAGGCCATGCTGGCCGTGCACGTGACCGCGCCGTTCCGGATCCTGCGCGCGGCTCAGCCGGTGATCAGCGGCCTGCACCGGGCGGAGCGGGAGGCCGGTGTCACGCGCACCCGCAAGGTGGTCAACATCTCCTCGATCTCCGGCTTGGACGGCAATCCCGGCCAGGTCAACTATTCCAGCGCCAAGGCCGCCGTGGTCGGGCTGACCAAGACCCTGTCCAAGGAGTGGGGCCGCTACCAGGTGACCGTCAACGCGGTCGCGTTCGGCTTCATCCAGACCCGGCTGACCCAGGCCAGGTCGGTCGACGACGGCCACATCACCGTGGCGGGGCACGAGGTCAGGGTCGGCATGCCGGACGAGCGGGTGTCGGAACTGGAGGCCGCCATCCCGCTGGGCCGGGCCGGCACCCCGGAGGAGGCGGCCGGAGCGGTGTACCTGTTCTGCGCGCCGGAATCCGACTACATCAGCGGGGAGACCGTCGTCTGCGGCGGCGGCTACCACTTCTGACCCCATAACGACCAGATCCACGGGAGGCGCACGCGCCCTCGTGGATTTGGCGTGCCCGGATTTCTCACCCTCTGTAACAAGCCCGTAACACCCATTTCTCCGGTATTGCGGCACTTGTTAGGACCGACCCATTATGTACCGATCAGTCAGTACAGAGGGAGCCATGGTGACAAGCTCAGTGGCCTCGGAAACCCCGGTCGGCGGTATTCGCCACCGGCTCGCCGCGATGGATCAGGGCTACATCGTCGCGGGCGTGCTGCTCGCCCTGGTGGTGGTGTTCTCGGCGACGTTGCCGGGCTTCTTCTCCACCGCCAACCTGCTCAACGCCGCCAGAAGCGCCTCGGTCCTGGGCCTGCTGGCCATCGGCATGGCCGTGGTGGTCATCGCCCGCGGGCTCGACCTGTCGGTCGTGATCATCATGAGCGTCAGCTGCGCGACGGCCGTCGAGCTGATGCTCGCCGGTCACGGCGAGGCGGCCGCGCTGGGCGCCGGCCTGCTGATCGCGCTCGGCCTGGGCCTGGTCAACGGCCTGCTGGTGGCCTACGTCGAGGTGCCGCCGCTGTTCGTGACGCTGGCGACCAGCCTGCTCTACCTCGGGTTCTTCCGGCTCGTGCTGCTGCCCAAGGACCAGCAGGCCGTGCCCGCCGGGGCGAGCCTGATGACCTGGCTCGGGCGCGGCTCGGTGCTCGGGGTGCCCAGCCCCGTTCTGGTCCTGGCCGCGGCGGCGGCCCTGGCCACCTGGTTCATGTCCCGCAACTACGGCAGGTTCGTCCGGGCGCAGGGCGACAACCCGGCCGCGGCCGCGCTGGTGGGCCTGCCCACCCGGCCGCTGCTGGTCTCCACCTACCTGGTGTCCGCGACCGCCGCCTTCGTGGCCGGCGTCGTGGGCGTCTCGGTGGCCGGCTCGTACGACCTGCGGGCCGCGGTCACCGGAACCCAGCTGTACGACGTCATCGCGGTCGTCGTGATCGGCGGCGTGAGCCTCGCGGGAGCGCGGGGCAGCATCGGCGGCGTCGTCAGCGCCGCCCTCCTCCTCGGCGTCATCGGCAACGCGATGACCCTGCTGAACATGAGCGTCATCGAACAGTCCCTGTCGAAGGCGTTCATCGTCCTGCTGGCGATCGTGCTGGACAGCCTCCTGCATCCCCGTGATGAGGAGACCGCACGTGCCGGCGATATGTAGCACAACCCCCCGCTCATCGAAAGAGGCACCAATGGGCACATACAAGCAGGTGATCGTGGCCGCGGGGGTGGCCATCACCCTCGTCCTGACCGGCTGCACCAGCACGAGGAACGAAGGCGTGGCCGAGACGGGCGCCGCGACGCAGCCGGCCGGATCCGGCGGCCTGCCGGCGATCGCCTCCCCGCAGGAGGTCATCTCGAAGTCGCTGGGCGCGATGCGCGGGAAGAAGGTGCAGATGATCACCATCAGCGGCGACGGCGCGGCGCTGACCCGGGCCTGGAAGGAGCGCACCGTGCTTGGCTTCGGTGAGGTCGGGGTGGACTTCACCGCCATCAACGCCAACTTCGACACCCAGGTCCTGGCCCAGCAGGTGCAGACGGCGATCGACCAGAAACCGGACGCGCTGATCCTGCACAACGCCGACCTCAGCGGTCTGGCCAAGCTCATCCAGCAGGCCCAGAGCGCGGGCATCTACGTGATCGTGCTGAACCTCGGCTCGAACGCCCAGAGCGACGCCTACATCGGCCCGAACTGGACCGCGATGGTCGGCAAGCTGGCCGAGCGGGCCGCCGCCGACTGCAAGGCGATGAACAAGAAGGACGTCGCCATCATCAGCGGCTTCGGTTCCGACACCGGCTCGCTGCTCACCGTGGAGTCGGCCACCCAGGTGTTCAAGGAGCAGGGCATGAACCTGGTGGCCAGCCAGCCCGGCCAGTACGACCCCACCAAGGCCAACGAGATCACCCGCACGCTGATGCAGCAGCACCCCGGCCTGTGCGCGCTCATCGGCAACTGGGACGGCATGATGTCCGGCGCCGCCAACGCGGTGGCCCAGGCCGGCAAGATCGGCCAGGTCGGCGTCTACACCACCGACTCCAGCGACGTCGCCTGCGACGGCATCGCCAAGGGCACGGTGGTGGCGGCCGTCAACTACGGCGGCGGCACGACGATGGGCGACAACGCGGTCGCGGTCACCCAGTACCTGCTCCAGAGCGGGGTCACCCCCGGGGCCAGCAGGACCGCCCTGTTCACGCCGACCCAGATCATCGACAAGTCCAACTACCAGCTGGCCGGCTCCTGCTACGCCTCGGCCGCGCAGTAATCGGATCGAGGTCACGTGCCCAAGGATGCTTTCGCTCTCACCGGTATGTCCTGGCGCCACCGGTTCTCCTTCCAGCGGTCCCTGGCCGAGCTGCTCGGCAAGCGCTGGATGGAGGCGGTGGTCCCGTGCCTGCTGCTGGTCGGCGTGCTGGCCTATTTCGGCGTCACGGCGGACGGCTTTCTCACCCTGGACAACGCCTCGACGCTGTCCCAGAACTTCGCCGAGCTCGGCCTGGTCGCGCTCGGCATGACGATCGTCCTGATCGGCGGCGGCATCGACCTGAGCGTCGGCGCGGTCTTCGGGGTGGTCAACGGCTTCGCGCTGATCGCGTTCCGGCTGCTGGGCTGGCCGGTCCCGCTGGTGGTGGTGGCGGCCGTCGCGCTGGGCGCGCTGCTCGGCTCGGTGAACGGCGTGCTCATCGCGTACGCGAAAACGCGGCCGTTCATCACCACCCTGGTGACCCTGCTGGCCTACCGCACGGTGGCCGAGTACATCGACACGATGTACAGCCCGCGCATGGCCACGACCACGCGGATCGATCCCCTCTGGGACCTGCTGGGCGCGGGCCGCCTGGCCGGGCTGACCACCCAGTTCGTGCTGCTGGTCGTGGTGGCGCTGGTGGTGCACGTGCTGCTCAGCCGGAGCCGGTGGGGGTGGCGGATCACGGCCATCGGCTCCTCCCGCACCTCGGCCCGCCGGGCCGGGATGAACCTGCCCGGGATCACCTTCAGCACCTATGCCGTCGCGGGCGCGCTGGCCGGCGCGGCGGGGCTGCTGACGGCCAGCCGGTTGGAGCAGAGCTCGGCCTCCACCGGCCTGGGCATGGAGTTCGCGGTGCTGACGGCGGTGGTGCTCGGCGGGGTGAGCCTGGCCGGGGGCCGGGGCACGGCCATGCGCGCGCTCATCGGCGCGCTCGCCGTGGCCGCGATCTCGCAGGGTCTCACCCTGCAGGCCCAGCCGCGGCATCTGTACTCGATGGTGCTCGCGGTGATCCTGCTCGTGTTCGCCGCGGCCGACCTGAAGTGGGGCAAGAACCGGGGCAAGGCGATCCAGAAGATCTACATGGCGCCCGGCAGGTTCCGCCTGCGCGCGTCGCCGGACATCTACCAGCCGGGCGGTGTCTGGGAGCTGAACGACCGGCTCACCGGCGCGCAGGCGATCGGGCTCGGCGAGCTGGACGGGCCCGAGGACGTGGTGCTCGACGAGCGGGGGCGGCTGTACTGCGGCGACCGCCGCGGCTGGTTGTGGCGCTTCGACGGCCCGGACGCCCCGGCGGAGCTGGTGGCCAGGGTCGGCGGCCACCCCCTCGGCCTGGTCATCGACAAAGACGGAAATATCGCCATGTGCGTGGCCGGGATGGGCCTGTACGGCATCACCCCCGAGGGCCAGGTCACGCCGCTGGCCACCGACGTCAAACGCACCTGGTACCGGATCAACGACGACTCGGCCATCCGCCTCGCCGACGACCTGGACGTCGCCGCGGACGGGAAGATCTACTTCAGCGACGCCAGCACCCGGTTCGACGGCGACGAGTACTTCCTCGATCTGATCGAGTCGCGCCCCAACGGCCGGTTGCTCCGCTACGACCCGGACACCGGGCAGACCACGGTCGTGCTGCGCAACTACGCCTTCCCCAACGGGATCTGCGTGTCGCACGACGGCGCGTCCGTGCTGATCAACTCCTCCAACCTCTACCGGATCGACCGGTTCCACCTCGCCGGGCCGAAGGCCGGGCAGCTGGAACCCTTCGCCGAGAACCTGCCCGGCATTCCGGACAACATCAATCGCGCCTCGGACGGCGGCTACTGGGTCGCCTTCGCGGGCATGCGCACGCCGGTGTGGGACCTCGCCATCTCGATGCCGAAGTTCCGCCGCCGGATGGTGAAGGAACTCCCCTTCGACGAATGGCTCGTGCCCAACCTGAACACCTCGTGCGTCATCAAGATCACTGAGGACGGCCAGGTGGTCGAGTCCCTGTGGGACGGACAGCAGAAGGACCATGCGGTGATCACCTCGATGCGCGAGCACGACGGCTACCTGTACCTGGGCGGGCTGACCAACGACCGGCTCGGCCGGATCGCCCTCCCCCAGCACGGGATCCCGGCGCGGGCCGGATCCGAGCGGGTGGTGAGCACGTCGTGAGCCTCACCTCCGAACTCCGCCGGAGCTTGGGCCTGGCCGCCGAGTTCCTGCTGCCCTCCCGGTCGGAGAACCGCGCGATCCCGTCGCTGGACGGCGGCCTGGCCGCCAACGACCTCGTGGACGCCTGCCGGGTGCTCTGGTCAAGCGCCGACGCCGAACCGGACGACCTCGCGGTCGCCGACGAGCACACGCTGCTGTTCACGGCCGGCCGGGACGTGCTCGGCCTGGACCGGCGGACCGGGCGCACGAACACGGTCGCGTCGCTGCCGGGCCGGGTGTCGGCCCTCTCCCCGGACGGCGGTCTCGCCGCGGTGGACGGGGGCGGCCTCTACCGGCTGTCCGGCGGCGCCGCCGAGCGCGTCGGCGACACCTCGTTCACCTGCCCGACCAGCCTCGTACAGGCCGACGGGCAGGCGTACCTCACCCTGGGCAGCGCCGAGTTCGCCGCCGACAAGTGGACGCACGACCTCATGGGCAAGGGCGCGTCGGGCCGCCTGATGCGGGTCGATCTCGCCTCCGGGCGGGCCGAGACGCTGGCCGACGGTCTGGCCTGGCCGGCAGGGGTCGCCATCGGCCCGGACGGGCCGTCGGCACTCCTGGTCACCGAGGCCTGGCGGCACCGGGTGCTGGAGTTCGACGTCGCCCGCCGGGCCGCCCGCCCGCTGCTGGCCAACCTGCCCGGCTACCCCTGGCGGCTGACTCCCGAGGGGAACGGCGACTACCTGCTCGCCTTCGTGGCGCTGCGGACGCATCTGGTGGACTTCGTGCTCCGGGAGGACTACTTCCGGGCCGAGATGATCCGCACCGTGCCGCCGGAGTTCTGGATCTCGCCCGCGCTGCGCTCGACCGGGGAGCGGTGGGAGCCGCTGCAGATCGGCTCCATGAAGCATCTCAACCAGACCAAACCGTGGGCGCCGTCGCGTTCCTACGGGCTGCTCGCGCGGATGGCCGCCGACGGCACGTTCCTGCGGGGATGGCACGCGCGGGCGGGCTCGGCCCGTACCGGGATCACCGCGGGACGGCGGGCGGGCGCGGACATCGTCATGGTCAGCAAGGGCGGCCGGATGCTGCTCGCCGCGGAAGAGGAGGCGGCATGACGCCGTTGCTGGAGATCGTCGCCGGATCCAAGAGCTACGCCGGGGTACGGGCGATCCAGGACATCGACTTCACTCTGCACCCGGGCGAGGTGCACGCGCTGCTCGGCGAGAACGGCGCGGGCAAGTCCACCCTGTGCAAGGTCATCTCAGGCGCGGTACGGCTGGACGCCGGCCGGCTCACCATGGGCGGCAAGCCGCGCGAGTACACCCACCCCAGCCAGGCGCTCCGCGACGGCGTGGCCATGGTCTACCAGGAGACCAGCCTGGTCCCGACCATGACCGTGGCCCAGAACCTGCGCCTCGGCGACGAGGCGCTGCTGTCGCGGTTCCGCTCGCTCAACATCGAGGGCCGCCAGCTGCTGCGGTCGATGAACTTCCCGGTGCAGGTGACCTCGCTGGTGTCCGCGCTGGGCAGCGCCCAGAAGCAGATGGTGGAGATCGCCCGGGCGATCCGCAGGCACGCCAAGGTCGTGATCTTCGACGAGCCGACGGCGACCCTCACCCCGGAGGAGACCGAGCAGCTGTTCGGCGCCATCGGCCAGCTGACCCGGTCGGGCGCGGGCGTCATCTTCGTCTCGCACGCCATCGAGCAGTCGCTGCGCATCGCCGACCGGGTCACGATCCTGCGGGACGGGCGGCGGCAGCTGACCACCAAGGCCGCCGACATCGGCAGGGACGAGGTGATCCGGCTCATGGTCGGCCGTTCGGTCGAGTACGCCCGCCGCCCGCCGAAGCCGGGCCTGGTGCGCGGCCCGAAGGTGCTGAGCGTGGAGAACCTGACCATGGGCACGGTGGTCAGGAACATGACCTTCTCGGCCTTCGCCGGGGAGATCGTCGGCATCGCCGGTCTGGTGGGCTCGGGCCGCACCGAGGCGTGCCTGGTG
Source organism: Acrocarpospora pleiomorpha (assembly GCF_009687885.1). Lineage (GTDB taxonomy): Bacteria > Actinomycetota > Actinomycetes > Streptosporangiales > Streptosporangiaceae > Acrocarpospora > Acrocarpospora pleiomorpha. The sequence goes on along the minus strand of NZ_BLAF01000047.1, from coordinate 87,141 downwards.
GTGACCGGCGCGCTCAAGCGTAACCGGGTCAACGGCGGGCGGGTGCTGCTGGACGGGCGGCCGGTGCGCTACCGGGTGCCGCGCCAGGCCGTGCGGGACGGGATCGTCTACGTCACCGAGGATCGTAAGGTCAACGGCTTCTTCGAGACCATGTCCATCGCCGAGAACATCGCGATCGGGGAGGCGGCCGCCGGGCGCAGGCTGGCGCTGCTGCGGGGTTCCCGCCGGGTCAAGGCGGTGGCCGCCAGGTTCATCCAGCGGTTCCAGATCCGCACGATCACCCCGAACGCGCGCGTGGTCGAGCTGTCCGGGGGCAACCAGCAGAAGGTCGTGCTGGCCAAGTCGCTCACCGGCGACCCCCGGGTGGTCATCTTCGACGAACCCACCCGGGGCGTAGACGTGGGGTCGATCGAGGAGATCCACCAGCTGATCCGCCAGATCGCCGATCAGGGGGTCGCGGTGGTGCTGATCTCGTCGTACCTGCCGGAGATCTTCTCGCTGTCGGACCGGATCCTGGTCGCCAGAGGCGGCCGGATCGTGGCGGAGTTCGCGCCGGACTCGGCCACCGAGGAGTCCGTCATGTTCGCGGCCGTGCACTGATGGGGAGGCGATGATGACCGGATTCACGCTCCGCACCACGCTCGACGTGGGCGCCGCCCGCTCGCCCGGGACGGTGGCCCTGGTGTTCGAGGAGACCGAGCTGACCTACGCCGAGCTCGGCCGCCGGGTGGACGAGGTCGCCGCCGGCCTGGACCGGCTCGGCTTCGGCGCGGGCGACGCGCTGCTGGCGGTGCTGCCCAACTGCGTCGAGTACGTCGAGCTCTTCTACGCCGTCGCCACCCTGGGCGGGATCATCGTCCCGGTGAACTACCTGCTCAGCCCCGAGGAGGTCCGCCACATCAAGGTGGACTCCGGAGCCGCCTGGATCGTCGTGGACGGCTCGATGACCGGCCTGCTGAGCGGGATCGACCTGTCCGGGACCCGGGTCATCCAGCGCGGCGACGACTACCAGGCGCTGCGCGAGCAGGGCGTGCTCACCACCAGGCCGCAGGTCGCGCCGGACGACGTGGTGCTCCTGCAGTACACCTCGGGCACCACCGGCGTGGCCAAAGCCGCCGTGCACACCCATCACACGCTGATGTGGAACACGGTCCAGCAGGTCGTCGACTTCGGGGTGACCCAGCGGGATTCCTACCTCTGCGTGCCGGCGCTGTGCTGGGCGGCCGGGTTCCACGACTTCACCCTCGCGGCGTTCTGGACCGGCGGCCGGGTGACGCTGCTGCCGAGCCGCTCGTTCGACCCCGCGCGCTTCGGTGACCTGCTGGTCCGCCACCGGGTCAGCATCGTGGTGCTGGTGCCCTCGGTACTCAGGATCATCCTGCGCTCGGGGCTGGTGCCGGCCGCGGCCTGGGATTCGATCCGGCTGCTCGCCTGCGGCGGCGAGGCGCTGCCGGTGGAGCTCATCGAGGAGTTCGAGGCCGCGCTGCCCGGCGTCTGGGTGATGCAGTGCTACGGCATGACCGAGGGGCCGATGATCATGACGTACCTCGATCGGGACAGCGCCGTGCGCAAGCGCGGCTCGGCCGGGAAGGCGATGTCGATGACCGTCATCGAGATCAGGCGATCCGACGGCGCCGTGGCCGATCCCGGCGAGGTGGGCGAGATCGTGGTCCGCTCCCCCGCCTCGATGATCGGCTACCACCGCGCGCCGGAGCAGACCGCGCTGGCGCTGCGCGACGGCTGGCTGCGCACAGGCGACAACGGCTGGCTGGACGAGGAGGGCTACCTCTACGTGGCCGGGCGGGCCAAGGACATGATGATCTCCGGCGGCCTCAACGTCTACCCGGCGGAGATCGAGCGCGTCCTGCTCCGGCACCCCGCCGTGCGGGAGGTCGCCGTCGTGGGCGTCCCGCACGAGACGTACGGCGAGGTCGGCCGGGCGCACGTGGTCGTGGCGCCGGAGGCGGGGGTCACCCCGCCGGAGCTGGCGCGGCACGCGCGGGAGAGCCTGGCCGGCTACAAGGTGCCCCGGGTGTGGGTGCTCGGGGCCGAGCCGCTGCCCCGGACGACCTCCGGCAAGGTGCTGAAGTCCAAGTTGCGTGAGCTGCCGAAGGGAACATCAGATGTGGAGCTTTGAGACCGACCCGGAGTTCCAGTCCCAGCTCGACTGGATGCGGACCTTCGTCGACGAGCGCGTCGTGCCGATCGAGGCGCTCCGGCCGGATCGGGAGGAGTTCGCCGCGCTCATCGTGCCCCTCCAGGAGGTGGTCAAGGAGCGCGGTCTCTGGGCCGCCCACCTCGCGCCCGACCTGGGCGGGGCCGGGTTCGGGCAGCTCAAGCTGGGCCTCATGCACGAGATCATCGGCCGCTGCGCGGTCGCGCCGTACGTGTTCGGCAACCAGGCGCCCGACGCGGGCAACAGCGAGATCCTGGCCCGGCACGCCACCGCCGAGCAGCGCGAACGCTGGCTGGTCCCACTGCTGGAAGGGCGGGTGCGCTCCAGCTACGCGATGACCGAGCCCGGCGCGGGAGCCGACCCGACGCTGCTGGCCACCAGGGCTACCGAAGTTTCCGGCGGCTGGCGTCTTGACGGCCACAAGTGGTTCATCACCAACGCCTCGGCGGCCGACTTCATGATCGTCATGGCGGTGAGCGATCCGGACGCCGGGCCGCACGAGCGGGCCAGCCAGTTCATCGTGCCCACCGGCGCACCCGGGCTGCGGGTGGTCCGGGAGATCGGCACGCTGGAGGACTCCCGGCCCGAGTGGGGACGCCTGGAGAACCACGCCGAGGTCGTCCTGGACGGCGTGCTGGTCGGGGCGGACGCGATGCTGGGCGAGCGCGGCCAGGGCTTCCGCATCGCCCAGGAGCGGCTCGGGCCCGGCCGCATCCACCACTGCATGCGGTGGATCGGCCAGGCCTCGCGCGCCCTGGACCTGCTCTGCGAGCGGGCGCTGTCGCGCTACAGCCACGGCTCGCTGCTGGCCGACAAGCAGAGCGTGCAGAACTGGATCGCCGAATCCTGGGCGGACCTGCACGCCGCCCGGCTGATGACCCTGCACGCGGCCTGGACGATCGACCGTTACGGCGTCAGGGCGGCCAGGACCGAGATCAGCGCGATCAAGTTCCGCGGCGCGCAGATGCTGCACGACGTCATCGACCGGGCCATCCAGGTGCACGGCGCGCTCGGCCTCACCACCGACCTGCCGCTGCAGGACATGTACCGCCGCGCCCGGTCTGCCCGGATCTACGACGGCCCTGACGAGGTGCACCGGCAGACGGTGGCCCGCAACGTCCTGAAAACCCACAAAGCCCGATGACCCCAACCATCCCCCAAGAGACGGAGGACCCCGTGTCCGGCGAGCAGCCAGCGGACTCCACCCGTGACCGCATCCTGCAGGTCGCGTCCCAGATATTCGCCGTGAAGGGCTACCACGGCGCCGGCGTGTCCGAGCTGGGCGAGGCGGCGGGCCTGCAGCGCGGCGCGCTGTACTACCACATCGGGTCCAAGGAGGATCTGCTGTTCGACCTGTGCAAACGGCACGTGGACGAGGCCCTGACCCGGGGCAGGGCCGCGGTGGCCAGCACCGCCGACCCCCGGGAGCAGCTGCGGCTGCTGGTGCACGCCCACCTCAACACGCTGGCCGAGCGCCGCAGCGACGTCATCGTGGCCGAGCACGAGATGCGCTCGCTGACCGGCGACCGGTCGGTGCGGCTGCGGGCTTTGCGGCGGGAGTACCAGAGCCTGTTCGAGGAGGTCTTCGAGCGCGGCGTGGCCGCCGGGGTCTTCCGTACCGCGCATCCGATCGACGTGATGGGGGTGCTCGGCCTGCTCAACTACACCTACGTGTGGCTGGACCCGAAGGGCCCGACCTCGGTGGACGAGATCGCCGAGCGGCTGGTGGTGCTGATCGTCGACGGCATGGCGGCGCACTAGTGGGCGCGGCGCGCAGGCGGGCGCTGGTGACCGGCGGCGCTCGCGGCATCGGCAGGGCGATCGTGGCCGCGCTGTCCGATCGCGGGGTGGATGTCGTGTTCACCTCGCGGCAGCCGCTGAAGGAACAGCCCGAGATGGCCGCGGAGCCGTACGACCTGCTGGACGGCGATGCCGAGGAGCTCATCGACCGGTGCGTGCGGCGGCTGGGCGGTCTTGACACCGTGATCCTCAACGCCGGGGAGTGGGCGGGCGGGCGGATCGAGAAGCTGCCGCCGCAGGACTGGTGGCGGGTTGTCGAGACGAACCTGCGCGGCAACCACCTGCTGGCCCGCGCCGCGCTGCCCGCGCTCCGCGCGTCCGGCGCGGGCTCGCTCCTGCTGGTCTCCTCGGTGATAGGCCAGGCCGGTTTCCCCGGCGACACCGCCTACGCCAGCGCCAAGTCCGCCATGACCGGATTCGCACGGGCGCTGGCCAAGGAAAACGGACGGGAAAGCGGTGTCCGGGTCAACGTGCTGGCCCCCGGATTCGTGGACACCGACATGACCACCGGACTCGGCGAACGAGCCAGGCAGCGCATCGTGGACCGCACGGTGCTCGGCCGGTTCGGCACGGCCGAGGAGATCGCCAAAGCCGCGGTCTTCCTGGCCGAGGACGCGACCTTCTGCACCGGCGCGGTGCTGACCGTGGATGGCGGGTGGACATTGTGAGCCCAATTGTGAGCACAGGACCGCTGAGTGGTGTGCGGGTCATCGAGATCGGCGGGATCGGCCCCGGCCCCTTCTGCGGCATGATGCTCGCCGACATGGGCGCGGAGGTGCTGCGGGTGGACCGGCCCGGCTACCGCAGCCCGGCCAACCCGCTGCCGCCGCACGCCGACCTGATGAACCGGGGGCGGCGTTCGGTGGCGATCGACCTGAAGTCCCCGCGCGGCGCGGAGACGGTGCTGCGGCTGGTGGAGTCCGCGGACATCATCTTCGAGGGTTTCCGGCCCGGCGTGGCCGAACGGCTCGGCATCGGCCCCGAGGCCTGCGCGGAACGTAACCCGCGCATCGTCTTCGGGCGGATGACCGGCTGGGGCCAGCAGGGGTCGCTGGCCGGGCGGGCCGGGCACGACATCAACTACATCGGGCTGACCGGCGTGCTGGCGGCGATCGGCACGCCCGAGTCGCCGCTGCCGCCGCTCAACGTGGTGGGCGATTTCGGCGGCGGCGGCATGCTGCTGGCGTTCGGCCTGGTGTGCGCCCTGCACGAGGCCCGCGCCTCCGGTCGCGGGCAGGTGGTGGACGCCTCCATCGTGGACGGCGCCTCGCTGCTCATGACGATGTTCCACGCGTTCGCCGGCGAGGGGTTCTGGTCGCCCGCGCGTGGGGTCAACCTGCTGGACGGCGGCTCGCACTACTACAACGTGTACGAGTGCGCCGACGGCCGGCACGTCGCGGCGGGCGCGATCGAGCCGCAGTTCTACCGGCGGCTGCTGGAAGGTCTCGGGCTCGACCAGGACCGGGACTTCCTGGACGGGCAGGCCAGGCCGGACTCGTGGCCGGTGCTCAAGAAGCGTATGGCGGAGGTGTTCCGGAGCCGTACCCAGGCCGAGTGGCTGGCCGAGTTCGAGGGGACCGACGCCTGCCTGACCGAGGTGGTGCCGTTGGGGGAGGCGGCCGGGCATCCCCTGAACGTCGAGCGGGACGCCTTCGTGCGGGTCGGCTCGACGGTGCAGCCCGCGCCCGCGCCGCGCTTCAGCCGTACCGCCCCCGGAGTGCCGTCGCCGCCGCCCTCGCCGGGGGAGCACACGGTGGCGGCGCTGACCTCCTGGGGGCTGCCGGCGGCGGAGGTCGACGACCTGATCGGCGACGGCACCGTGGTCCAGGACGGCGCCCAGTGGTGAGGGTCGAGCTGTATCGGCGGATGGCGCGGATCCGGCGGTTCGAGGAGCGCACCGCGCAGCTCTACCGGGACGGCGAGATCCCCGGTTTCGTGCACGTGTCGATCGGCCAGGAGGCGGTCGCCGTCGGCGCGTGCTCGGTGCTGACCGGAAGCGACATCATCACCTCCACGCACCGGGGCCACGGGCACGTGCTGGCCAAGGGCGGCGACATGGGCCGCATGTTCGCCGAACTGCTCGGCCGGGCCGACGGCAGCTGCCGGGGCCGGGGAGGCTCGATGCACATCGCCGACCTGGACGCCGGGGTCTTCGGCGCGAACGGCATCGTCGGCGCGGGCCTGCCGATCGCCACCGGCGCGGCCATGGCGATGCGGCTGCGCGGGACCTCCGATGTCGCGGTGGCCTTCTTCGGGGACGGCGCGGTGTCCCAGGGGGCCTTCCACGAGGCGGTCAACCTGGCCGCCGTGAAGGACCTGCCGATCGTGTTCCTCTGCGAGAACAACCACTTCGCCGAGTTCTCCGACGCGACGGTCATCCGCGAACTCCCGCTGGCCGAACGCGCGCGCGGCTACGGCATCGCCTACGCCCACGCGGACGGCAACGACGTCGAGGCCGTCGCCCGGGTGATGGCCGGCCAGGTCGCCCGGGTCAGGTCGGGCGCGGGGCCCGTCCTGGTGGAGGCCGAGACCTACCGGGCGCGCGGCCACTACGAGGGCGACCAGCAGCGCTACCGCACGCCCGAGGACCTGGCCGCCCGGGAGGGCAACGACCCGCTCGCCATCCTGGCCGCGCGGATCCGCGCCGACGGCGACGGCGACCTGCTCGCCAAGATCGCCGACGAGGTCGGGCGCGAGGTCGAGGCGGCCATCGCGTTCGCCAGGGCCGCGCCGGAACCCGGCGCGGAAACCCTCCAGGAGTACGTCTACTCGCCGGTCGGGCACCGGCCGCCGCTGCCCGTCCCCGCGGACGTCCAGGCCACCCCCGCCATCAAGACCAGCCGGGCCATCCGCGCCGCGCTGGAGGACGAGCTGGCCACCGACCCCTCGGTCTTCCTGGCCGGCATCGACGTGGCGGCGGGCGGCAACGTCTTCGGCCTCACCCGGGGGCTGCACGAGCGTTTCCCCGGGCGGCTCATCGACACGCCGATCTCCGAGACCGCCATCATGGGCCTCGGCGTGGGCGCGGCCATGTCCGGGCTGCGGCCGGTGGTGGAGCTCATGTACATCGACTTCATCGGGGTCTGCCTGGACCAGCTCATGAACCAGGCGGCCAAGATGCGGTTCATGACCGGCGGCGCCGTCCAGGTGCCGCTGACCGTGCGCACCCAGTTCGGCGCGGGCCGCTCCTCCGGCAGCCAGCACTCGCAGAGCCTCGAGGTGCTGCTGGCCGCCATTCCCGGGCTCAAGGTGGTCATGCCGTCCACCCCCGCCGACGCGTACGGCCTGCTGCGGGCGGCGGTGCGCGACCCCAACCCGGTCATCGTCATCGAGAACCGGCTGCTCTACGAGGTCTCCGGGGACGCGCCCGACCGGAGCGAGTCCCTCGAACTCGGCCGCGCGCACGTCGTCAGGGAAGGCTCCGACGTCACTGTCGTCAGCTACTCGCGGATGGCGCAGGTCTGCCTGGCCGCCGCGCGGGACCTGGCCGGGCGCGGCATCGAGTGCGAGGTCGTCGACCTGCGCACCATCGCGCCGCTGGACTACCAGACGATCATCGCCTCGCTGGCCAAGACCTCGCGCCTGCTCATCGCGCACGAGGCGATCACCGACTTCGGGGTCGGCGCGGAGATCAGCGCCCACGTCGGGGAGCACGCGTTCGAGCTGCTGGACGCCCCGATCACGCGGGTGGGCGCGGCCAGGATGCCCCCGCCGTACGCGCCGAACCTGGAACGGCTCTGGCTGCCGGACCAGGCCGCCGTGGTCAGGGCCGTCGAGCAACTGGTTGCGTACTAGATGAAGGAACCACTGTGAGCGATCATGCTGTTTTCGCCGGGCGGCTGGAGGCGTGGGCGCGTGCGCACTACGGTCCCGGGGCGGTGGTGGGCGGCGTGCGCCGGATGCCGGGCAACTCCGGGATCAGCTACGGCTTCGACGTCGAGCACCGGGGTGAGCGTGAGGCGCTGGTCGTGCGGCTGGCCCCGCCCGGGGTCGCGCGGCAGGGCAACGCCGACGTGATGCGGCAGGTGCCGCTGCTGCGCGCGATGAAACGGGCCGGGTTGCCGGTGCCCGGCGTGCGCTGGTTCGACGCGGACGAGTCGTGGTTCGGCGTGCCGTACCACATGGTGGAGCACGTGCGCGGGCAGTCGACGCACCTGTTCGACGCCGGGGCGGCCGAGCTGGTCGACGGCTCGGGGCTCGAGCCGGTGTTCGCGGAGGCGATGGGCGTGCTGGCGGCGATCCACCGGGTGGACTGGCGGCGCGAGCTGGCCGGCTGGAGCACCCCGCGGGATCTGGCCGGCGAGATCGACTCCTGGACGCCGAGCCTGCTGAAGTCCGACGACCCGCGCTGGATCGAGCGCGGGTTACGACTGAGGGACCGGCTGGTGGCGAGCATGCCGGAGGTGGCCGAGACGAGCGTGGTGCACGGCGACTTCTACTCCAACAACTGGCTGTTCGCCGAGGGGCGGCTGACCGCGGTCCTGGACTGGGAGATCGCCTCGATCGGGTGCGCGGGGGTGGACATCGGGTGGATCTGCATGATGTACGACCCGCGCAGCTGGGGTCCGGCCCGGCACCAGTGGTCGCGGTGGTCGCCCTCGCCGGAGTTCCTGCTGGGGGCGTATCGCGCGGCGGGTGGCCTGGAGGTGCCGGATCTGGACTGGTTCCGGGCATTGGCCGGATTCCGGCTCAGCTGTATCACCGCGATGAGCCTGCGCCTGCATCGGACCGGACGGCGGCCCGATCCGGCCTGGGAGGTGCTGGCCGACGCCTCGCCGTACATGCTGGATCGGGCCGGGGAACTGCTGGGCGGGGAGGGTCGATGAAGGAGTTCGCGCGCGTCGAGGACGTGCTGCTGGTGCTGGGTCCTGCGGGGGAACTGCCGGGGCTGCTGGCCGGGCTCGCGGCGGCCGGATTCACCTCGGCGTACGGCGCGGACGAGCTGCTCGACGGCGAGGGCCCGACCCTCGCGGCGGCGCGCGCGGCGCTGGAGGCGCGCGGCGGCAGCGGGCGCGCCGACGTCGTGGTGTCGGTGCGGGGGCGGCTGGATCTGGCCGCCCGCTGGGTGCGGCGCGGCGGCCGGGTGGCGTCCCTCGCGGCCGAGACCGTCATGCCCAGCCTGGACACGCTGGTCGCCCGAGAAGTGACCGTCATCGGACGGCCGGGATGAGTGAGGGACCGAAGCGCGCGCTGCTGACCGCGCCCCGGCGATTCGAGGTCGCACCGGGGCCGGAGAGTTCTCTTGGCCCCGCCGACGTGCGCATGGACGTGCTCGCCGTCGGGATCTGCGGCTCGGACCTGGCGACCTTCCGCGCCGGCGACGCCGCCCCCGACCAGGTGCTCGGCCACGAGATCGTGGCCCGCGTATCCGAGGCGGGCGAGCGGGCGACCTTGCCCGTCGGCGCCAGGGTCATGGTGCGGCCGATGCGCTCGTGCGGACGCTGCTGGTACTGCGCGCAGGGCAGCACCCAGCTGTGCGATCGGTCCCGCGAGCTCACCCTGTCGTTCCAGCGCCCTGGCGGGTACGCCGAGGAGCTCGTCCTGCGCGATCTGGAACCCGGCGACGTGACCCCGCTGGCCGCCGACGTCCCGGACCTCGACGCGATCTGGGCCGAGCCTCTCGCGGTCGCCCTGCACTGCGTGGCCGCCCTCGGCGACACCCGGCCCGGCGACGCGGTGCTGGTGGTCGGCGCGGGCCCGCTCGGCCTGTGTGTGATCGCGGCCGCGCACGCCCGCCACCTGAAGGTGACCGCCGTCGAACCCCGCCCCGCGCGCCACGCGACCGCCCTGGCCGCGGGCGCCCAGGCCGTCCACATCCCCGGCCACCCGATCGGCGCGTTCCCGTGGACCATCGTCGCGGCGGGCACCCCGGCGGCGCTCCGCCTGGCCGTCGACGCCACCGCCCCGCACGGCCACATCGCCGTCGCCGCTCTCGGCCCCGTCCCCTTGCCGCCCCTCCCCAACCCGATCGAGATCCACGGCTCCTTCGGCTACCGGACCGACGAGTTCCGCCAAGCCACGGCTCTCATCAACACCCACGCGGTACGCCTCGGCGCCGCGGTCACCCGAACCTTCCCGCTCACAGACATCAACGCCGCGTTCGCGTACGCCCTTGAAGACGGGGACGCGGTCAAGGTGGCCGTCACTCCAGGTGCTGCTGGATAGCCGTCATGACGGCCTGCGGAGAGGCCGAGCGCCGGAATGTCGCCACGACGACCTCGTCGGCCTCCTCGCGCGGCTGCTCCAGGTGGCGGAAGGTGGCGGTCACATAACGCAGGGCGTGGTCGAGGGCGCCGAAGGGGTCGTACGTGCCGCCGCCGCGCAGCCACCCGCGCAGGACCTGGTTGTGCGCGGCCACGACCGAGGCGGCCACGAGTTCGGCGCGCAGGTCGGCGTCGGGCGTCCCGGCCAGCCACTCACCGGCGAACTCGCGGAACAACCGCTGGTAGCGGGCCACGCTGGCGATCTCCCTGGCGCGTAGCGCCGGCACCCGGCCGACTAGGCGGTAGCGGCGCAGCGACACCTCCGCGTCGTCCACGTAGTGCGCCAGCACGATGCGGACCGCGTCGATGATGGCGACGATCGCCGTGTCGGCGGTCGAGGAGCGCAGGCGGGCGTCGACCGTGGCGAGCAGGGTGTCGTGGTCGGGGAAGATCGCGTCTTCCTTGGACCGGTAATAGCGGAAGAACGTGCTGCGGCTCACCCCCGCTCGGGCCGCGATGTCGTCGACGGTGGTCTCGTCGTAGCCGTTCTCGTCGAAGAGCGCCACGGCGGCTTCGGCGAGGCGCTGGTTGATAGGCGGTTTGGGCACGCGGCCATTCTCGCGGACCCCGGGGTTGTCCCCGCACAGAGGACTAAGTATCGTCATTGTGGAACTGAGTATCAACGCAGATATGGTGATCAATGGAACCGCATGGCACCCTCACCCGCCTCAGGGAGCGCCTGGACGAGGCGGTCCACGACGGCGAAGCCCGGGCGGCCGCCAAGCAGCACGCCAAGGGCAAGCTGACGGCCCGGGAGCGGATCGGGCGCCTCCTGGATCCCGGCTCGTTCGCCGAACTGGACGCCCTGGCCCGGGGCACCCTCGGCTACGGCGACGGCGTGGTCACCGGTCACGGGACGATCGACGGCCGCCCGGTCTGCGTCTTCTCCCAGGACTTCACCGTGTCCGGCGGCAGCCTGGGCGAGGTGTACGGCCAGAAGATCTGCAAGGTCATGGACCTGGCCATGCGGACCGGGTCGCCGATCATCGGCATCAACGAGGGCGCGGGCGCCCGCATCCAGGAGGGCGTGGTCTCCCTCGGCCTGTACGGCGAGATCTTCCGCCGCAACATCCGCGCCTCCGGCGTGATCCCGCAGATCTCCCTGATCATGGGCGCGTGCGCGGGCGGTCACGTCTACTCCCCGGCCCTCACCGACTTCACGATCATGGTGGACGAGGCGTCCCACATGTTCGTGACAGGGCCGGACGTCATCAAGACGGTCACCGGCGAGGACGTCACCTTCGAGGACCTGGGCGGCGCCCGCGTGCACAACAGCCGCAGCGGCAACGCCCACTACCTGGCGCACGACGAGGACGACGCGCTCGACTACGCCAGGGCCCTGCTGTCCTACCTGCCGCGGAACAACCTGGACGAGCCGCCGTACTCCGGGTTGGAGGCGGACCTGGAGCTCTCCGCCGGTGACCTGGCCCTGGACACGCTGCTCCCCGGCTCCCCGAACCAGCCGTACGACATGCACACCGTCATCGCCGCCCTGCTGGACGGCGGCGAGTTCCTGGAGGTGCAGGCGCTGTTCGCGCCCAACATCGTGGTCGGCTTCGGACGCGTCGAGGACCAGCCGGTCGGCGTGGTGGCCAACCAGCCGCTGCGGCTGGCCGGCACGCTGGACATCGACGCCTCGGAGAAGGCGGCCCGGTTCGTACGCACCTGCGACGCTTTCAACATCCCCGTGCTCACGCTCGTGGACGTGCCCGGTTTCCTGCCCGGCACCGAGCAGGAGTGGAACGGCATCATCCGGCGCGGCGCCAAGCTGCTGTACGCCTACGGCGAGGCCACGGTCCCGCTCGTCACGGTGATCACGCGCAAGGCGTACGGCGGGGCGTACGACGTGATGGGCTCCAAACATCTGGGCGCCGACGTCAACCTGGCCTGGTCCACCGCGCAAATCGCGGTGATGGGCGCCCAGGGCGCGGTCAACCTGCTGCACCGCAAGCGGCTGGCCGCGGTCGACCACCCCGACGCGCTGCGGGCCGAGTTGGTCCGCGAGTACGAGGACACCCTCGCCACGCCGTACCTGGCGGCCGAGCGGGGTTACGTGGACGCGGTGATCGCGCCGAGTGAGACCCGCCGCGAGGTCACCCGCGCGCTGCGGCTGCTGCGCGGCAAGCGGGACACCCTGCCGCCCAAGAAGCACGGGAACATCCCGCTGTGAACGGAGAACCCCCTGTGAGCACGACCATGCGCAAGGTACTCGTCGCCAACCGCGGCGAGATCGCCGTCCGGGTCATTCGCGCCTGCCGGGACGCCGGCCTCGCGTGCGTGGCCGTCTACGCCGACCAGGACCGCGACGCGCTGTTCGCCCGCATGGCCGACGAGGCGTACGCGCTCGGCGGCGCCACGCCGGGCGAGACCTACCTCGCCATCGACAAGATCATCGAAGTGGCGGCGCGGTCCGGCGCCGACGCGGTGCACCCCGGGTACGGCTTCCTGGCGGAGAACGCCGGCTTCGCCCAGGCGGTCATCGACGCCGGGCTGATCTGGATCGGCCCGCCGCCCGCGGCCATCACCGCGCTCGGCGACAAGGTTCAGGCCAGGCATATCGCCCAGCGCGTCGGCGCCCCGCTCGTGGCGGGCACTCCCGATCCCGTCTCCGGGGTGGCCGAGGTGGTCGCCTTCGCCGCCGAGCACGGCCTGCCCATCGCGATCAAAGCGGCCTTCGGCGGCGGCGGGCGCGGCCTGAAGGTGGCGCGCACCGCCGAGGAGATCCCCGACCTGTACGACAGCGCCGTGCGCGAGGCGGTGACCGCGTTCGGCCGGGGCGAGTGCTTCGTGGAGCGCTACCTGGACCGGCCCCGGCACGTGGAGACCCAGTGCCTGGCCGACGCGCACGGCAACGTGGTCGTGGTCTCCACCCGCGACTGCTCGCTCCAGCGCCGCCACCAGAAGCTGGTCGAGGAGGCGCCCGCGCCGTTCCTCACCGCCGAGCAGGAAGCCCTGCTCCGGGACAGCTCCAAGGCGATCCTGCGCGAGGCCGGTTACGTCGGGGCCGGGACGTGCGAGTTCCTGGTCGGCCAGGACGGCACGATCTCCTTCCTGGAGGTGAACACCCGCCTGCAGGTGGAGCACCCGGTCACCGAGGAGGTCACCGGCGTCGATCTGGTGCGCGAGATGTTCCGCGTCGCGGCCGGGGAGGAGCTCGGCTACGGCGACCCGGAGCCGCGCGGCCACTCCATCGAGTTCCGCGTCAACGCCGAGGACGCCGGCCGCGGCTTCCTGCCCGCCCCCGGCACCATCACCCGCTGGCGGGCCCCCTCCGGCCCGGGCGTCCGCCTGGACTCCGGCTACGAGCAGGGCGAAACCGTGCCGGGCTCGTTCGACTCGCTGGTCGCCAAGCTGGTCGTGACCGGCGCCACCCGCGCTCAGGCGCTCGAACGCTCCCGCCGGGCGCTGGCCGAGTTCGAGATCGACGGCATGCCGACCGTGCTGCCGTTCCACCGGGCCGTGGTGGCGGATCCGGCCTTCACCGGCGAGCCCTTCACCGTCCACACCCGCTGGATCGAGACCGAGTTCGACAACCGGCTCGCCCCCTACGACGGCCCGCCCGCGTCCGCCGCCGAGGAGCCCGCAGAACGTGAGCGGATCACCGTCGAGGTGGCGGGCAAACGCCTGGAGGTGGTGCTCCCCGCCGGCTTCGGCGGCCCGCGAACCGCCAGCGCGAACCGGACCACGCCCGCTCGCAGGCGCGGCCCGGCGAAAGCCGCGGCGAGCGGGGACTCCCTGGTCAGCCCCATGCAGGGCACCATCGTCAAGGTGCTGGCCGCCGAAGGCGACGAGGTGGCCGCCGGGGACGTCATCGTCGTCCTGGAGGCCATGAAGATGGAACAGCCCCTCACCGCCCACAAGACCGGAACCGTGGTCGGCATGTCCGCCCAGGTGGGCGCCACGGTGGCCGCGGGCGCGGTCATCTGCGAGATCAAGGACCCGCCGTCTTCCGCGGGCGAGGGTTCATGATCTCGTGATATGAGTGGATGCCATGTCCGTACCACTACTGGTGAAAGGTCTGCAGGAACGGGCGGCCCGGGCCATTCCTCCGGTTTCTGTCGATCATCTCGACGGTTGGTGGCTGCGCCGCGTGGACTTCGGGGCGTGGTGGGCGGGGACGGTGCTGGCGCACGGCGAGGCCACGCCCGCGGATCTGGCGCGCAGGATCGGTTTCGCTGAGGAGTTCTACAGCGCTCACGGGGCCGCCACGCGTTTTCAGGTCACCCCGGGTGCTTCCCCGGCCGGGCTCGACGCCGCCTTGGCGGAGCGCGGTTATCGCCGCGAGTACTCGATATCGCTTCAGTCGGCTGTGACCTCCTCCGTCGTGGAACGGACCGCGGGGCCGGTGCGCGGCCGGTTGGACGAGCACCCGGCGGACGCGTGGTTCGAGACCTGGCATGCCGTGCACGGCGGCGATCCCGGTCCCGAGTGGGACATGCTCAGCAGGGTGCCACAACCGAGCGTCTACGCCGGCGCGGTCACCGGGAACCGCGTCGTCGCCGTGGGCCGCGCGGTCGTCGACAGTGGCTGGGCAGGCGTGTTCGGCATGGCCACCCTTCCCGAGGCGCGCGGACAGGGCGCCGCCGCGAGCGTGCTGGCCGCCCTCGCGGGCTGGGCCGCCACCCAGGACGCCGGCCAGATGTATCTCCAGGTCGAGGGCAACAACACCCCGGCTCTACGGCTGTACGAGCGCGCGGGCTTCACCGAACTGTGCCGCTTCCACTACCGCACGCGAGAACACATTTAACCCCCGTTGAGTTAACCGTGTCGCCGCTGGAGGCATCACAAGCCTATGTCGGCACGGACTGCCGCCCGCACGCGGAGCTGGACCCGGCGGCGGGCGGCGAAGCGGGAACGGATGGAGGCCGTCGGAGCCTTCGCGTCGGGCCGGGTGCTGGACGCCGGGCGGACGCGGGAGGCGCTGCAGGCGCTGCTGCGGCCCGGTGACCGTGTCGCGCTGGAAGGCGACAACCAGAAACAGGCCGACTTCCTCGCCGAGGCGCTGGCGGGCTGCGATCCGGACGTGGTGCACGACCTGCATCTGCTGATCTCCTCGATCAGCCTGCCCGAGCATCTGGACGTCTTCGAGCGTGGCGTGGCCCGCCGCCTGGATTTCGCGTACGCGGGACCGCAGAGCGTGCGCGTGGCGCAGCTGCTGGCCGACGGCAAGATCGAGGTCGGGGCGATCCACACCTATGTCGAGCTGTACGCGCGGATGTTCATCGACCTCGCCCCCGATGTCGTGCTGCTCTGCGCCGAGCAGGCCGACCGGGAGGGAAACCTGTTCACCGGCCCGGGAACCGAGGACACCCCGACCATCGCCGAGGCGGCGGCGTTCCGCGACGGTGTCGTGCTGGTCCAGGTCAACGAGCTGGTGGACCGGGTTCCCCGGGTGGACATTCCCGGCGACTGGGTGGATCTGATCGTGGAAAGCCCCCGGCCGTACGCGCTGGAGCCGCTGTTCACGCGGGACCCCCGCCAGATCGGCCAGGTGG
The DNA here is from genome assembly GCF_009687885.1 of Acrocarpospora pleiomorpha. GTDB lineage: Bacteria > Actinomycetota > Actinomycetes > Streptosporangiales > Streptosporangiaceae > Acrocarpospora > Acrocarpospora pleiomorpha. The sequence continues at coordinate 71,407 of NZ_BLAF01000047.1, read as the reverse complement.
ACATCCTGATGGCCATGCTGGCGCTGCGCGGCGTCTACGAGCGGCACGGGGTGACGGCGCTGAATCACGGGATCGGCTTCGACACCGCGGCGATCGAGCTCATCCTGCCCACCTACGGCGAGGAGCTGGGCCTGCGCGGGAAGATCTGCAAGCACTGGGCGCTCAACCCGCACCCGACACTCATCCCGGCGATCGAGAGCGGCTGGGTGGAGTCGGTGCACTGCTTCGGCGGGGAGCCGGGCACCGAGCGTTACGTCGCCGCGCGGCCGGACGTGTTCTTCACCGGCCGCGACGGGTCGCTTCGCTCGAACCGGGTGCTGTGCCAGCTCGCCGGGCAGTACGCGGTGGACATGTTCATCGGCTCCTCGCTGCAGATCGACGCCTGCGCGAACTCCTCGACGGTCACCGAGGGCCGTCTTACCGGGTTCGGCGGGGCTCCCAACATGGGGCATGATCCGCACGGGCGCAGGCACTCCTCCCCCGCGTGGCTGAGCCTGCCGGCCGGCGAGCCTCCCGCGCCGCGGGGGCGCAAGCTCGTCGTGCAGATCACCCAGACGTTCCGCTCCGGCGGCATTCCGGCGTTCGTGGAGTCCCTGGACGCGATCCAGGTGGGCGTGGACATCGGCATGCCTATCCCCCCGGTCATGATCTACGGCGCGGACGTCAGTCACGTGGTGACCGAGGAGGGCGTGGCGTACCTGTACAAGGCCTCCGGCCTGGCCGAGCGGCGCGAGGCGCTGGCCGCGATCGCGGGCGCCACCCCGGTCGGCCGAGACCTGGACGAGCGGCGCGTCGAGGCGCTGCGCCGCGACGGTCTGGTGGCGCTGCCCGAGGACCTGAAGGTGGATGTGCGGAAGGCGAAGCGCTCCCTGCTGGCGGCCCGCAGCATCGAGGATCTGGTCGACTGGTCGGGAGGTCTCTATGATCCGCCTGCCCGGTTCAGGACCTGGTGATCCGGCGATGCCGGCCGATCTCGCGGTCCGGGCCCTGTGCGCGGAGGCCCGGCTGGGTCCCAAGCCGGGCCTGGTCGACCATCGGGGCCGCGGCGCGCACGACGACATGGATCTGGCGCTCATGCTGGCCTCCGCCGAGGCGCTGCGGCCCGTCTTCCGGTCGCTCGCGCTGGCGGCGCGGCGGATGCCTGTCGGGGTCGCGCTTCGCGTGGAGCTGGGGCGGCTGGGCCGGGCGGGTGAGCAGGTCATGCTGAAAGTCACCCGTGGGGTGAACACCCACAGGGGAGCCCTGTGGGCGCTCGGGCTGCTGGTCGCGGGCGCCGCCACCGCCGGTGCGGAGCGGGAGGCCGTAGGCCGTGCGGCCCGGCTGGCCGCCATCCCGGACGGGGACATCCCCGTCTCCCACGGCGAGCGGGTACGGCGGCGATTCCGGGTGGGCGGTGCTCGCGCCGAGGCGGCGGCCGGTTTCCCGCACGTGGTCGAGGTCGCGTTGCCGCGACTGCGGGCGGGCCGGGCGGCCGGGCTCGCCGAGGACGTGGCCCGGCTGGACGCGCTGCTGGCGGTGATGAGCCTCCTGGACGACACCTGCGTGCTGCATCGTGGCGGCCTCGAAGGGCTGCGCGTGGTACGGCGCGGCGCCGCCCGCGTCCTGGCCGAGGGAGGCGCGGGGACGGACCGCGGCCGGGCCGCCCTCCTTGAGCTGGACGGGCGGTTGCGGGCGGCCCGGCTTTCGCCGGGCGGGAGCGGTGACCTGCTGGCCGCAGGGCTCTTCCTTGACCTGGTGCCGTGGCCTGGGTCCGTCGCCGGAGCCGATCCGGGGGTGGTCTCGTGCAGACGCTGAACTTCGAGTTTCCCGCCGACCGGCCGCCGGTACGGCGGGCGCACGTCGGGGTGGCCGGTTCGGGGGACCTGGAGGTGCTGATGACGCCGGGGCCGGCCGGTGTCGCGCGGGTGCGCGTGCGTACCAGCGTGGATGGGTTCGACGCGGTGTGGCGGGTCGTGCTGGAGCGCTTCTTCGCCCGTCATCGGGTGGCCGCGGCGTTCGAGCTCAACGACTCCGGGGCGACTCCCGGTGTGGTCACGCTGCGGCTCCGGCAAGCGGTCGAGGAAAGCATGGAAGAGGGCGGCGCGTGAAGCAAAGTTTCATCGAACTGGACGCCCGGGCGCGCGCGTTCGCGCTGCTCGACGACGGCACCGCCGGTGAGTTGTGCGGTCCCTTCGACCGTATCGAGTCACCGTGGCTGGAACCTCAGGGCGTCGTCCCGCAGTCCGATGACGGTGTGGTCGTGGTGCGGGGCGAGCTGGACGGGCGAGCCGCGGTCGTGATCGGCATCGAGCAGGCCTTCCAGGGCGGCGGCATCGGCGAGGTCTCCGGCGTGAAGCTCTCCACCGCGCTGTCGCTGGCCGCCAGGGACAGCCGCGCGGGTGTCCCCACGGCCGCGGTTCTGCTGCTGGAGACCGGCGGGGTGCGCCTGCAGGAGGCCAATCTGGGGTTGGCCACGGTCGCGGAGGTGTGCTCGGCGCTGCTGGAGTTACGTGCGCTCCAGCCTGTCGTCGGGGTCATCGCCGGGATGCTGGGCTGTTTCGGCGGGATGAGCATCGCGGCCGGGCTGTGCACCGAGTTGATCATGACCAGGGAGGGCCGTCTCGGGCTGGACGGTCCCCAGGTGATCGAGTCCGAGGCCGGTGTCGCCGAGTTCGACGCCTCCGATCACCCGATGATCTGGTCGATCGACGGCGGCACGCAACGCACCCGGACCGGCCTGGCGGACGTGCTGGTTCCCGACGACGTGGCCGCGATCCGCTCGGCCGTGATCGAGGCCGTGGGACGTGGCGTGCCCGCCGGGCATCGCTCGCAGCGGATCGGCGAGCTGGGGGCGCTCCTTGCCGCGGTCGACCCGGCTGATCCGCCGAAGCCGGACGATCTGGCGGCTGTGTGGGGCCGGGGATGAGCCGGGGCGGGAACTGGATTCGGGCACTGGCCGATGGCGAGGTGAGCCCGGTGGTCCCGTCGGTGATCACGGCGGACGCCAGGCTGGGTGAGGACGTCGCTCGCCTGATCGCCGTCGTGCCTGACCCGGGGAGTCCGTACCACCGGGCGCGGAAGGGGGAGGTCGGCCTCCGTGAGGCGTACGCGCTCGCCGAGGCGGTGGCCGGGGTCGCCGACGAGGACGTGGATCGGCGCCGTCCGGTCGTCGCCGTCGTCGATCTGCCCAGTCAGGCGTATGGGCGTGTAGAGGAGCTGCTCGGGCTGCATCACGCGCTGGCCGTCGCCGTCGACGCGTACGCGCGTGCTCGCACCGCCGGGCATCCAGTGGTCGCGCTCATTGTCGGTACGGCGCTGTCGGGCGGGTTCCTCGCGCATGGTTTCCAGGCGAACCAGATCCTGGCGCTCGACGATCCGGGTGTGGTGGTTCACGCCATGCACAGGGAAGCCGCGGCGAGGGTGACCCTGCGGAGCGTGGCGGAGCTCGACGAGCTGGCCCGGCGGGTGCCTCCGCTCTCCTACGGCGTCGCCGGCTGGGCGAAGCTCGGCCTGTGCGACGACCTGCTGGAGGTCGGGAACGCCGACGAGCCGGGCGGCGCGGATGTCCGGAAGGTGAAGGACGCGCTCGCCGCCGCCGTGGCGCGGGCCCGCCGCGGTCCGCGCGATCTGAGCAACCGTCTCGCCTCCCCCGGAGCACGGCGAACCCGGGCCGCGTCCCTGCGCGTTCGCGAGGCGATGACGGCCCAATGGCGGTGATCGCGCGCCCGCACGACCTGCTCCGGCTGGAGGCCGCCGTCGACGGGCTGCCCGGCTGGGCCCGCGAGTCCCTCGCCGCTTGCCCTTGGGGAGTCGTCCGGCGGGCGCCGCGCACCTCGGGCTTGATCCCCATCGGGGTGCGCGGGGCCGAGCGATGGCAGCGGCACGCCGCCCTCGTCCCGCCGGACTCGATCACTCGCGTGGTGCGGCCGGAGGATCTGCGGGAACGGCGGCCCCGCCTCCCCCGGCTCGCCGCCGCGCTCTCCGTCGTCGCGGCCGAACTCGGGGACGACACCGTCTGGGGGCCGGTCGGCAGCGTCGGCTTCGAACTGGCCACCGGGCGGCCGGTCACCCATCCCGGCAGCGATCTGGACCTGCTGCTCCGGGTGCCACGCAGGCTGGAGCGGGCCCAGGCCGCGCGTCTGGTGGCGGCTTTCGCGGGAGTCACCGTCGACTGCCAGCTGGAGACTCCCCGTGGCGGGGTCAGCCTGACCGAATGGGCCCGCGCCGGCGGTCTCGCCATGGCCCGCACCGAACACGGCCCTCAACTGGTGAAAGACCCATGGGCTCCCGAATAGGGGTCGTGTTCCTCTACCCGGGCCAGGGCTCGCAGCACGCCGGAATGCTCCATGACCTGCCTGATCACCCCGCCGTCGCGGCGACCCTCGCCGAGGCCGAGCGCATCCTGCCCGGTTCGGCCCACCAGGATGGCGCGGACGCGCTGACGTCCACTGTCACCGCCCAGGTGGCGCTCTGCGTCGCCGGAGTCGCCTCGGCCAACGCCCTGCTCGCCGAAGGCGTCACTCCCGGCGCGGTGGCGGGCCACTCCTCCGGAGCCTTTCCCGCCGCCGTCACCGCCGGGGCGCTGACGTTCGCCGAAGCCCTCCAGGCCGTACGCCACCGCGGCGAGCTCATGCGCGACGCCTACCCATCGGGCTACGGCATGGCGGCCGTTCTGGGATTGAGCGTCCCCCAGGTCCGGCGGCTGGTCGAGTCGGTGATCACCCGCGACGAGCCGGCCTATCTGTCCATCGTCAACACCGACCACCAAGCCGTGGTCTCCGGCAGCGCCACCGCCCTGGCACGCCTCACCACCGCGGCGGCCCAGGCCGGCGCCCGTCGCGTACAGCGCCTGAACGTCAGCGTGCCCTCCCACTGCCCGCTGCTCACCCAGGTCGCCGACGCCATGGCCGACCACCTCGCCACGCTCCCCCGCCGCCCTCTCCTCCGCCCCTGCCTAGGGGGCGCCACGGGCCGCCTCCTCCACGACTCCGGCGCCGTCCTGGACGATCTCGCCCGCGGCGTCGCCACCACGGTCCGGTGGCGCGACGGCATCGCCCTGCTCGGCGAACTCGGCACGACCCTGTTCATCCAAACCCCGCCGGGCCGCGTCCTGGCCCGAACCGCCCAGGTCACCCACCCCCGTACCCGTGTCATCACCCTGGCCGACACCCGCGTCACCGACGCGGCGGCCCTCGCGCGGGTCCGCTAGCCCTGCCGCCGGCGGCGGGATCAGTCCGAGCGCAGCACTCGCCTGAGGTCGGAGCGGTTGGAGACGCCGAGTTTGGCGTACACGTTCTGCAGGTGGTTGTCGACCGTGCGGGGGGACAGGAACAGGCGTTCGGCGATCTGCTTGCTGGGCAGGCCGGTGCAGGCCAGCCGGGCGATCTCCGCCTCGCGGCGGGTCAGGCCGGGAGCGGTGAGGTGGGCCACGGCCGGGGTGCGGAGGCCGTCGCAGCGGGCGGCCAGCAGCCAGGCGCGGCTGGCGGCGGCGCGCCCGGAGGCGGGGCGGCCGACATGGTCCCACGCTTGGGCGGCCTGGGCGCAGGCCTCGGCCGCGTACGGGAGGAGGCCGAGCCCGGTGAACTCGGACGTCACCCGCTCCAGCGCGGGCGCGTCCTGGACGGCGGACGCGCGGGCCTGCACGGCGAAGAGGGAGGCCAGGTCGCCGTCCTGGACTGAGGCGAGCTCGGCGAGACGGTCGGCGGCGCGTTCGGCGAAACCGAGGCGTGCCACGGTGTGCAGGGCGTGGGTTTCGAAGGCCACAATGCCCATGTGCCGGCCCACGTCCGCGGTGGACAGGGCGAATTCCACGCCTTTGCGCAGCTCGCCGGAGGCGGCGATGATCCAGGGTTCGGCCAGGTAGCGGAACATGTCGGTCAGGGCGCCGAGCCGGGTGTACGCGGTGACGCCCTCGTCGAAGGCCGTCCTCGCGGCGCGCCCGTCGCCCCGCAAAGCCAGCACGTAGGCGTGTTCGATCATGAGGAGGCCGGTGAGCGCGTCGTCGCCCTGGTGCCGCCGGGCGTCCTGGAGCAGCCTGGCGGCCTGGGTGAACCCGCCCCGCAGCCGGGCCGCCATCGCGCGGTGCAGGGCCATGGCCTGGGCCGCGTACGAGAACCCGTGGCCTGACCCGACCAGCTCCGCCAGGTGGTCCATGGCCGCTTCCATGCCGTCGACGTCGCCCAGCATCATCCGGTTCAGCGACCAGTTCGCGTGCAAGGGCAGCAGGATCACGGGCACGGCGTCCACCCAGTTCGCGTGATCGCCGATGGCCGCCGCGATGTCGGCCTCCGCCTCGTGGTAGCGGCCGATCGTGGAGAGGGTGGCGGCCCGGCTGTTCAGCGCCTGCGCCCGGACGGCGGCGGTGACCGGCGGTTCCGCCAGCAACGCGTTGATGTGCCCCAGCAGGTCCTCCATCCCGGTGTGCGCGGACATGATGATGATCAGCAGCGTGGACAGATCCTGCCGGTAGGCGACCTGCGTGATCTGTTCCCTGGTCCGGGCCAGCAGCTCCATGCCCTCCTCGACGCGGCCCAACCCCAGCGCGAGGCTCCACGCCCGGGTGAGGGCGAGCTCGGTGCGCCGCCGCTCGTCGAGGGGCCCGGCGGGCAGCTGGGCGATCAAGGTCTCCGCTTCGGCGGGCTGGGCCGAGTAGTTGAGCAGGGTGCCGAGCATGATGGCGGCGTCCACCCGGTCCTCGTCGGTTCCCGCACCGGCCAGCGCCGCCCTGGCCAGCCGGATCGCCAGCGGGAAGTCATGGGAGGCCCAGGCCAGGCGGCAGGCGCGCACCAGCGGGACCGGGTCGGGGGTGGTGCCGCTCTCCAGCCGCCAGACCGCGATCCGCAGCACGTCCTCGCGGCGGCGGGCGCCGGTCGCCTGGAGCGTGTCGGCCAGCTCCCCGAAGCGGCGCCTGCGGCGCGTGACGGGAAGCCGCAGCGCCTCGCCGTACAGGGGGTGGGCCAGGCGGACGGCGGCGCGGCGGCCGTCGGAGACGACGTCGACCAGGCCGCGGGACTCCGCCTCCTCGATCGCGTCGCCGCCGGTCAGCGCGGCCAGCGGGGCCAGGCCGATGGGTTCGGCCAGGGCGACCAGCTCCAGGACCGAGGTGACGGCGTCGCCGAACCGGCCCATTCGGCGTTCGATCATCTCCATCAGGCGCGGCGCGCGGGGCACCTCGCCCTCCAGCCGCCAGGTCAGACCGTCGGGCCGTACCAGAACCTGGCCCTCCAGAGCCGCGGTGACCAGTTCGCGCAGCAGCAGCACGTTGCCCTGGCTGAGCGTGTGCAGCCGCGCGGCCGCGGGCGGATCCACCTGACCGCCCAGGACGGAGGCGAGAACCGCCGCCGTCTCCGCGTCCGTGAGGGGGGCCAGATCGAGGCGGCTGCCCAGATCGTCCTCCCAGAGCGCGGTCACCGAATCCGGGCATTCCTCACCCGCCCGTACGGTCGCCAGCACCCGGACGGCATCCGCCAGCTGATGCGTGAGCGCGGCCGACGAGGCGTCCAGCAGATGCGCGTCATCCACCACCAGCAACGACGGCGCGCGGGATAAGATCGCGTCCGCCGCCCACCGGAGCGGATTGAACCCCGGCTCCCCTTCGGGAAGCAGCGGCGCGAACGCCCCCAGCGGCAACACCCGGGCCGCCCGAGTCCCGCGCACATGCACAGTGGCGTCGAACGCCGCAGCGACCTCACTCGCCAGCCGGCTCTTCCCCACCCCCGCGGCCCCGGCGATCACCACGTTCCCACGCCGCAGCGTCGCCACGGCCCACTCCCGCTCGACCCGCCTGCCCACGAACGGCCATACGTCCACGGCGCCCTCCCGCCGATACTACGGCCGGAACGACCGCTCATCACGGCACAGTCAGAACGACCTTTCCGCGAGCGTGGCCGGTGGCGCTCAGGTCGTGGGCCTTCGCGCCGTCCTTGAGCGGGAAGACCGCGTGCAGCGGCACGGTGAACCGGCCCTCGGCGGCGAGTGCGGCCGCCACGGCCAGGCCCGCGTAACCGGGCTCGTCGCCGCTGCCGGTGTAGGAGAGCCGTACGCCGTGCTGGTGGGCGTTCAGATCGGCGACGGACAGGACCCGGGCGGCGTCACCCGCTACGGCGACCAGGTCGGGCAGCGAGCCGGAGCCCGCGGCGTCGAGCACCGCGTCGACGCCGTGGGGCGCCAGTGCCGCGACCCGCTCGACGAGACCGGAACCGTAGGTGGTGGGCGTGGCGCCGAGGCCGGCCAGGAACTCGTGGTTGCGCGGGCTCGCTGTGCCGATGACGGTGGCCCCGCGGGCGACCGCGAGCTGCACGGTCCCGGTGCCGACGCCTCCGCCCGCGCCCTCGATCAGCAGCGTCGTGCCCGCCGTGACGCCCAGCACGGTCAAGGCGCGGGTGGCGGTCTCGACGCTGGTCGCCGCGCCGCCGGCCTGCTCCCAGCTGAGCGCGTCCGGCTTGGCGGCCCACGCTTTGAGCACGGCGAACTCGGCGGACGCGCCGCCGAGCTTGGCGATGTCGACCAGCCCGAAGACGGCCTCGCCGATCGCGACACCGGTGACGCCGTCGCCGATCTGGTCGACAATGCCCGCGGCGTCCACACCGGGGATGTGCGGCCAGTTGAGCGGCGCGCGGCCCGGGGGCCTGCCGGCGCGCAGTTTCCAGTCGGCGGGCGCGACGCCGGCGGCCCGTACGGCGATGCGGATCTCGCCGCGACCGGCGTGCGGCTCGGCCGCTTCGCCGACGGTGAGCACGTCGGAAGGGCCGAACCGCGAGTACTGAAGAGCGAACATGCCGATGCCTTCCGAGGAGGTGTTCCCGTCTCCTGGACGCTAGCAAGAAATCGGAACACCCCGTCCGTTTGCAGTAAAGTGAGAGATATGACCGCCGATGCTTCTCGGATGCCGAGCGCCGCGTTGCGCGTCGACGCGCAACGTAACCGCGACCGCATCGTCGAGGTCGCCCGCGAGACCTTCGCGGCGCTCGGGCTGGATGTGCCGATGCGCGCGATCGCGCGGCGCGCCGGCATCGGGCCCGCGACGCTCTACCGCCACTTCCCCACGAAGGAATCGCTGATCACCGAGGTGTTCGCCGAGCAGGTCGCGGCCTGCGTGTCGGCCGTCGACGACGCCCTCGCCGACCCGGACCCCTGGCGCGGATTCTGCGCGGTCATCGAGAAGGCGTGCGCCATGCAGGCCGTCGACAGGGGTTTCACCGCGGCGTTCCTGGGGGCGTTCCCCGACGCGATCGACTTCGGGCGGGAGCTCGACCACAACGTGCGCGGTTTCGCCGAGCTGACCCGGCGCGCCAAGGAGAGCGGGCAGCTGCGGGCCGACTTCACGCACGACGACCTCAAGCTTCTGATCATGGCCAACGGCGGCATCAGCGCCGCGTCCCCCGACGCGACCGCAGCCGCGTCCCGCCGCCTCGTGGCCCTGCTCCTCCAGTCCCTCCGCGCCCATCCGGTCGACCCGCCCGAACCCCTGCCCCCGCCCGCCGCCCTGAGCCTGCACCGCGCGGCGACGGCCGCGAGTCTGACCGGTGAATAGGGTTTTCTCGACAGGATAATTTGTCGGATGTAGCCTGCGGGTATGCAGGACATCGCCGTGATCGAGGACCCGGCTGCCGCCGAGGTGTCGCTGGCGCCCATCCGGGCGCGGCTGCTGGCCGAGTTGAGCGAGCCCGGGTCCGCGACCATGCTGGCCGCCAAGGTCGGGCTGCCTCGGCAGAAGGTCAACTATCACCTGAAGGCGCTGGAGGCGCATGGGCTCGTCGAGATGATCGAGGAGCGGCGGAAGGGCAATGTGCATGAGCGCATCATGCGGGCGACCGCGGCCTCCTACGTGATCTCGCCGACCGCGCTGGGGTCGCTGGAGCCGGATCCGGCCCGCTCGCCCGACCGGCTGTCGGCTAGCTGGCTGCTGGCCGTCGCGGCCCGGCTGGTCCGCGATGTCGGGGCGCTCATCACCGGCGCCGCCCGGGCGCGTAAGCGGGTCGCGACCTTCGCGATCGACGGCGAGGTGCGCTTCGCCTCGGCCGCCGACCGGGCGGCGTTCGCCGAGGAACTCGCGGGGGCCGTCGCGGCCCTGGTGTCCAAGTATCATGACGAATCCGCCGAGCACGGCCGCGATCACCGGATCGTCGTCGCCGTCCACCCGAGCGTGAAGGACGCCCGATGACGCACCCGTTCGAGGTGAGCCTGGAGATCGAGCTCGCCGCCACGCCCGAGCAGGTCTGGGAGGCGATCGCGACCGGTCCCGGCGTCGACTCCTGGTTCATGGGACGCACCCAGTTCGCCGGCGAGCGGGCCGAGTTCACGATGCTGGGCCACACCGAGCAGTCCACGATCACCGCCTACGAGCCGGGCAGCCGCTTCGCGACCCGGAGCGAGGAGGCCGCCGACGGCCGGTTCATGGCGATGGAGTACCTCATCGAGGGGCGTGGCGGCGGCACGACCGTGCTGCGGCTGGTGCACAGCGGCATGCTCGGCGACGACTGGGAGACCGAGTTCGAGGCGATGAAGGCCGGCTGGCCCATCTACCTGGAGACCCTCAGCCAGTATCTCGGGCACTTCGCGGGCCGCGTCCCGTCGGTCACCACGGTCTTCCGGCCCGGAGCGGGCGGCCCGGACGCCGTCTGGAAGGTCGTCACCGAGGCGCTGGGCGTCACGCCCGAGGTCGCCGGCGGCGAGGCCGTCCGGCTTCCTGACGGCTCCGCCGGGGTCGTCTTCTACGCGAACCTGCCCGTCAACCTGGGCGTGCGGACCGGCGGGGGCCTCTACCGGTTCATCCACTCCGGGACCGACCGCGGCGACGCCCTCGTGCTCGGCCACCAGAACTTCGCGGGCCGCGACGAGCAGGCCGCGTGGGACGCCTGGATGGCCGAGCGCTTCGGCTGACGGTCAGGCCGCCGGGAACCGGTCCCAGACGCGGTGCCGGGTGAGCAGTTCGGCCACCTCGCCCAGCACGGCGGCCGGGTCGGATCCGATGACGATCCCGGGAGCGTCGGTGGCGATGCCCGCCACGTCGAACGCGGTCGCCGCGTCGCCCCAGCCGCCCAGCGGTTTGGCATGCCGGTACGCCTCGTGCAGCATCAGCAGGATCCGCGGATCGATCACCATGGCGGCCTTGCCGTTGGCCGCCTTCGCGTCCCGGACACCCCGCGCGTCCTTGCCGGGACCGGGCGCGCCGGCCATCAGCAGAGCGTCGAACTCCACCGACCGGGCCCCCGCGAACGTCCGCTGCACCGGGACCGGATCGCCCCCGCCGGGGAGCACGCCTCCGCTGGCCGCGACGACCAGCGGCACCATGCCGGCCTCGAACACCTCCCGCCGCACCCGGCGTACGGCGTCGAGATCGTCGTCGCCGGTCACGATGCCGATCACCCGCCCCGCGTTCGGCCAGGTCCCGCCCATCTGGGACAGCGCCGGGCTGGCCGACACCGACGCGGGCTTGCCCGGATGCTCCGGCGTGGGCAGCCCGAGCCCTTCGGCCACCTGGGCGCTCAGCCGCGGATCGATCCCGGCCAGCACCCGCACCACGCGTTCCCTGATCGCCGGCTCGTAGACCTTGCTCAGCTCGAAGGTGTAGGCGGCGATCACGTGCTCCCGCTCCACCGGCGACAGGCTCAGCCAGAACATCCTCGGCTGGCTGAAATGATCGTCGAACGACGCCGGAGCCGCCCGCACCCGCGGCGCCGCGGCCACCTGAACCGGCGCCTCGACATACCCGCCCGCCGCCTGGAAAGGGCACCCGCCGTCCAGCGAGTTCGGCCGGTACGGCGCCACCCCCGCGTGCACGGCGCTCTGGTGCATGCCGTCCCGCAGCAGGTCGTTGACCTGGGCGTGGGTCCGGTTGATCGGCAGCTGCGCGAAGTTGGGCCCGCCCAGGCGGGTGATCTGGGTGTCCAGGTAGGAGAAGAGCCGCCCGGCCAGCAGCGGATCGTCGGTGACGTCGATCCCCGGCACCAGATGGCCGACGTGGAAGGCCACCTGCTCGGTCTCGGCGAAGAAGTTCACCGGGTTGGCGTTGAGGGTCAGCAGCCCGATCGGCTGGACCGGCGCCAGCTCCTCGGGGACGATCTTGGTCGGGTCCAGCAGGTCGATGCCCTCGAAGGTCTGCTCCGGCGTGTCGGGGAAGACCTGCACGCCGAACTCCCATTCCGGGAAGGCCCCCGCCTCGATCGCGTCGGCGAGGTCGCGGCGGTGGAAGTCCGGGTCCATGCCGTTGATCAGCTGCGCCTCCTCCCACACCAGCGAGTGCACGCCCGCCCTCGGCTTCCAGTGGAACTTGACCAGCGACGTCTCGCCGTCGGCGTTGACCAGGCGGAAGGTGTGCACCCCGAACCCCTCCATGGTCCGGAACGAGCGCGGGATGCCCCGGTCGGACATGTTCCACAGGGTGTGATGGGTCGCCTCGGTGTGCAGGGAGACGAAGTCCCAGAACGTGTCGTGCGCGCTGGCCGCCTGCGGGATCTCCCGGTCGGGCTGCGGTTTGGCGGCGTGGATCACGTCCGGGAACTTGATCGCGTCCTGGATGAAGAACACCGGGATGTTGTTGCCGACCAGGTCGAAGACGCCCTCGCTGGTGTAGAACTTGGTCGCGAAGCCGCGGGTGTCGCGCACGGTGTCGGCCGAGCCGCGCGAGCCCAGCACGGTGGAGAAGCGGACGAAGACCGGGGTCTCCTCGCCCTTGGCCAGGAACGCCGCTTTGGTGATGGCGGCGGCGTTGCCGTACCCGCGGAAGACGCCGTGCGCGGCGGCGCCGCGGGCGTGCACGACGCGCTCCGGGATGCGTTCGTGGTCGAAGTGGGTGATCTTCTCGCGCAGGTGGTGGTCGCGCAGGAGCACCGGGCCGCGCGGGCCCGCCTTGAGCGAATGGTCGGTGTCGGGCAGCCGCAGGCCCTGCGCGGTCGTCAGGTACGCGCCGCGCTGGGCCCGGAACTCGGCGGGCACGCCGGTGGCCTGCCCGGTCGGGCTGTAGGAGTCCGGGCCCCGCTGGTCGGGTTTGGGCGGCAGCGGCTCCCGCGGCTCCACAGGCTCCTCAACCTGGGGCGCTTCCCCACCCGGCCGGCCAGGAATGATCGGCTTCTTCATGACTCCTCTTCCGTTTATGGCTGGGAGTCACGAATGCCCATAAGTGTCGCTTTGAACCGGGGTGGGAGCGCTGCTACGCCGGAATTGGCCAGCCCATGCGAAGATCGCATCGTCCGATGAGCAGCGGGTGAACGTTTCACGGGACGGCGCGTCCGCGTCACGGTGGGCCTGACGAGGCTGTGCGTGGTGGCCGCCCCACGAGGGCCCGTGGGTGAGGCGCTTGGTGGTGGGGAGCCCATTGACCGGGTGATCCGGGCGTCGTACGTTGCCTCCGAAATATTTCCGAATAAGTTAGAAACTTTCGGGGCCGATCGTCGTCAGGAACAGAGTTGATGGAGGGTCAGCGATGAGCGCTTCACCTTTGCACTCCCCCGGGCGCCGTGGAGTCGGCCGGTGAGGCGGGCCCGGCCGTACCCGGCCGTGCTCGCCCAGCCGGCCGAACGGATGTCGCAGCTCGTCCGGGTCGTGATCGCCGCGGTCATCGCGGTGGCCGTCGTCGTGGCGGCGCCGGCCTTCAGCGCCCTGGGCGAGCAGGGCCGCGCGCAGGATCCGGCGCGGGTCTCGCCCAAGATGGCGGGGCACTGGGTCAACACCTGGGTGTCGATGCCCCAGCTGACCGAGCCTGGCAACATGCCCCCGGCGCCGTTCACGCAGGACAACCTGGTGCTCGCCGACGCCACGCTGCGGCAGACCGTGCACACCTCGGTCGGCGGGCAGCAGATGCGGCTGCGCTTCTCCAACGCCTTCGGAGGTACGGCGCTGCCCATCACCAAGGTGACCATCGCACTGCCGGCCGGAGGGCAGGCCGGGGTCAGCGCGGTCCTGCCGGCGACCATCCGCCCGGTCACGTTCAGCGGCCGGTCCTCGGTGGTCGTTCCGGTCGGCGCGCAGGTGGTCTCCGACCCGCTCAACTTCACCGTGGCCCCGCGCTCCAACCTCACCGTGACGACGTACCTGGCCCAGGGGCAGAACTCCAACAACATCACCTCGCATCCCGGGTCGAGGACCACGTCGTACCTGCTGGCGGGTGATCACGTCGGGGCGGCGGATCTGGCGGGGGCGACCCGTACCGACCACTGGTACTTCCTCAGCGGCGTGGAGGTGTGGTCGAAGAGCGCGACCGCGGCGGTCGCCATCGTGGGCGACTCGCTCACCGACGGGCGCGGCTCGACCACGAACATGAACGACCGCTGGCCGGACCAGCTGCTCGACCGCCTGCAGTCCCGCCACGACACGGCGAACGTGGCGGTGCTCAACCAGGCGGCCGGCGGCAACCGGGTCCTGAACGACGGGCTCGGGCCCAACGCGCTGGGCCGGCTGGACCGCGACGTGCTGGCGCAGAGCGGGGTCGACTGGCTGATCCTGTTCGAGGGCGTCAACGACATCGGCACGGCCGAGGCCTCCCAGGCCGCCCAGCAGCAGGTCGCCGCCGACCTGATCACGGCCTACGACCAGATGATCGTCCGGGCCCACGCCCACGGGATCCGGGTGTACGGCGCGACGCTGACGCCGTTCGGCGCCAACACCGCCTACGACGACGCGCAGGGATTCCGGGAGGCGGCCCGGCAGACGGTCAACGACTGGATCCGCACCAGCCGCAGGTTCGACGCCGTGATCGACCTCGACCGGGCCACGCGCGATCCCGCCAACCGCCGGCAGCTCCTCCCGGCCTACGACGTCGGCGACCACCTGCACCTGAACCCGACCGGCTACAAGGCGATCGCCGACGCCGTCCCGAGCCGGCTCTTCCACCGCGAACCGCTCCCCTGGGGCTTCGGCTTCGACTAGGCCGGGTCGTACGCCCGGATCATCCGATCGGATGATCCGGGCGTAGCGCGACGGGCGATGCCCGGCGGCCGCCTCGCCCGCGACGATCGGGGCATGCCCATCATCGAAGTCACCGGACTGCGCAAGTCCTACGGGGGCCGGCCCGTGGTCGACGATGTCTCCTTCGCGTCGAGGAGGGGGAGATCTTCGGCGTGCTCGGCCCGAACGGCGCGGGCAAGACCACCACGGTCGAGTGCGTCGAAGGGCTGCGGGCGCCCGACGCCGGGCGGGTCCGGGTGGCCGGGCTCGACCCGCTCGCCGGTCGGATTCGACGGGCGTACGGGCCGAGTTCACCGTCACCGGGATCGTGGAACCCCTGCACGAGGAGATCGAGGCCGCCCTGCTCCGCATCGCCCAGGAGGCGCTCGCCAACGCCGGCCGGCATGCCCACGCCACCAGGATCGGCGTCACCCTGTCCTACTTCGACGACGAGGTGAGCCTGGACGTCCGCGACGACGGCCGCGGCTTCGACCCGCCGTCCCTGCCCGCGCGCGGAGGTTTCGGGCTCGGCGGCATGCGCGCCAGGGCCGAGCGCGTGGCGGGCTCCGTCGAGATCGAGTCCGAGCCCGGCGGCGGCACCGCCGTCTCGGCCCGCGTACCGTTGGTCCGCCATGACTGAACCCCCCATCACCCTGCTGATCGTCGACGACCACCCGGTCGTGCGGCACGGCCTGCACGGCATCTTCGCCTCCGCCGCCGGCTTCGAGGTCCTCGCCGAGGCCGCCGACGGCGTCACCGCGGTCGCCCTGGCCGCGCGGCTCGACCCCGACGTGGTCCTGATGGACCTGCGCATGCCCGGCGGCGGGGTCGAGGCCATCAAAGAACTGTCGCACCGCAACCCCCGCTGCAAGGTGCTCGTGCTCACCACCTACGACACCGACTCCGACACCATCCCCGCGATCGAAGCCGGCGCCACCGGCTACCTCCTCAAGGACGCCCCCCGCGACGAACTGTTCACCGCCGTCCGCGCCGCCACCGCGGGCCGCACCGTCCTGTCCCCCGCCATCGCCGCCCGCCTGGTCTCCCGGGTACGCTCCCGCCCCCACCACCCTGACCGGCCGCGAACGCGAAATCCTGGTCGCCAAGGGCACCCCCAACCGCGAGGTCGCCGCCATCCTGTTCATCAGCGAAGCCACCGTCAAAAGCCACCTCACCCACATCTACGCCAAACTCGGCGTCAACGACCGCGCCGTCGCCGTCGCCACCGCCTACGACCGCGGCATCCTCGGCTGACGCCTGGACTGCCGGCCAAGCGTGTACGTCGCGGTGAGTGCCGCTGTGGTGGCGGCCGCCGCAAGGCAGGTGCCCGTCGCCGCGGCGGTCAGCGCCCATGGCATGACCGGAGAGATCGTGACGAAGTTCTCCGACAGGCCCGAAACCAGACTTCGTAAGGTGAGCAGCGCCACGGTGACGCCCAGGACAGCGCCGGCCAGGACTGCCGCTGCGGCCTCGTACGCCGCGAGTCGCACGATCTGGCCCCGGGTGGCCCCCGCCATCCGCAGCATGGCGAATTCCCTCCTGCGGTCCGCCGTGGTCATGACCAGGGTGTTCGCGAGGGCGATGAAGGTGTAGGCCAGCGACATGCCGCCGACGAGGGCCAGGAGCAGGTTGTTGCTGTCCCGGGCGGTGCCGTACAGGGCCTCGGCATAGTCCGCGGCATTCCCCGTACGGGCTCTGGTTCCGGCCGCAGCGACGGCGGCCCGTACCGCCGGGACGCCGGCGCCGCTGACGTACGCCACCTCGGTGCGGGCTCGCGGATCGTGGGCGCGCAGGAGGTCGCGGTCCAGCAGCACCGACGGGATCGGCAGGGCTTCCGAGGCTTGGCGCACGACGGCCACGACTTCGAGCCGCCGCGTCGTGCCGTCCGGGAATCGTACGGGGATGGCCTTGCCCATGGACATGGCGGGGTCCTCGCCCTCCTGCTGGGCGACGACCATGGTGTCCGGCCCGGGAGAGCCGGCCAAGGTCGCCCTGGGTGATGTTCACCGTGATCGCCCGGGGCCAGGTGCGCGCGTCTATTCCGATGGCGGCCCGCCGTTCGTCGCCGTCAGGCTGGGACAGGTAAACCTCTCCGCGGGATTGCGCGCTCACCGTCGCTCCGGTGATCGCCGCCGCGGCGTCCACCGCGGCTTCGGGCACGGAGCCGTCGCCTGGCGCGCGGTCCGCCGTCACGACCGCGTCCGCACGCACCAGCTGCCGGACATCGCCCAGCTGGGCGGCGCTCACCGTGCCCAGCGCGCCCGTCAGCGCCGCGGCCAGCCCGACGGTGACGAGAGCCGGGGCGGCAGTGGCCGCGGTGCGCCGGACCGCGGCCACGGCGTTCTCACGGGCCAGCATCCCCTCCGCGCCCCGGCCACGCGCAAGCGGGAGGAAGGCCATGCGCAGCAGCGGCGGGACGATGACGGGTGCCAGGAGCGCGACGGCGGTGATGAGGCACGCGGCGACGAGCGTGGTGTCGGTGAGCGCGCTGTCGGAGCTGGTGGACGGGGCGTCGGCCACCTGCCACAGGCCGATGGCCAGGAACCCGAGACCGCCGATCCAGCGGCTTCTCGTCATCGGCTTCCTGTCGATCGACGCCTCGCGCAGGGCCTCCAGCGGGCTGATCCTCCCGGCGCGCCGGCTCGCGGCCCACGCGCCGATCAGCGCCACCGCCAGCCCGAGACCGAAGGATGCGGCCTGCGGCCAGACGGCGTACGGGACGGGGAAGCCGCCTGCCACCAGCCCGCTCCGGTCGATCAGCCCGGTGAGCACGGGTGCGGTGATCGGCCCGAGCGCCGCGCCGAGCCCGGCGGCGAGCGCCCCCGTGACGAGGGCCTCGGCCATCACCGAGCGCCGCACCTGGCCGGGTGTCGCGCCGCTCAACCGCAGCAGCGCCAGCTCGCGCCGCCGAAGGGCCACGTTGAGCGCGAAGGTCGAGGCGACGACGAAGACCGAGACGAAGCACGCCACGGTCGTCGCCGTACCCAGTAGGACCATCACGACGGTCGCCCAGTACCGCGCGTCCTCGTCGGCCTCCGACGCCTGCGCGGCGGCGGCGACCACCAGCAGCGTGCCGGAGGTGAGGGCGCTGCCCAGCACGAGGGCGAGCGCGGTGCCGGCGAGGGTGGCGGCGCGCGAGCGTAGCCCCGGCAGCGGGTTCGCCGAGGTCGGGGCGATCATCCGGGTCTGGGTTCGCATCAGGCGTCTTCCAGGTGGGCGAGGCGGTTGGCTACGGTTTCGGGGGTGGGGTGGTACAGCTGACCGGCGATGCGGCCGTCGCACAGGAAGACCACGCGGTCCGCCCACGCCGCCACCACCGGATCGTGGGTGACCATGACGACGGTCTGGCCGTGCTCGTCGACCAGCTGCCGCAGCAGCCCCATGACCTGGTGAGAGCTCTTGGTGTCGAGGGCGCCGGTCGGCTCATCGGCGAAGAGCACGTCGGGTGAGGTGACCAGCGCCCGGGCGACGGCGACGCGCTGCTGCTGCCCACCGGACAGCTCGGCGGGCCGATGCCCGGCCCGCTCGGCCAGCCCCACGGCGGCCAGGGCCCCCTCCACCTGGGTGAGCGCCGGCCGTCGGTGGGCCAGCCGGAGCGGCAGCGAGACGTTCTGCGCGGCGGTGAGTGAGGGCATGAGGTTAAAGGCCTGGAAGACGAAGCCGGCACGGTCCCGGCGCAGCTTGGTCAGCGCCCGCTCGCTCAGTCCGCCCAGCGGCGCGCCGGCGAGCTCCACGGTGCCCGAATCCGGCCGGTCGAGCCCGGCCGCGCAGTGCAGCAGCGTGGACTTGCCGGAGCCGGACGGGCCCATCACCGCGGTGAAGCTGCCGCGGGGAAGATCGAGGGTGACGCCGTCGAGGGCGATCACGGTCTGCTGGCCCACCCGGTATTCCTTGCGCAGGTCGCGCAGGCGCAGGGCGGTCGCGGTGTCGGGGATAGCGGTCATGCCTTCACGATGGGCGCCGGCGGGGAACCCGGTCATTGGTGCTGGAGTGAGGGGGAAGGTAGAGATTTCTCTACCGCCGCGGCGGCGCGGCGCGAGTTAGGTTCGGTCGCATGGACGTCAGCCCTGGTAACGCCTGGGAGGCGATGAGCCAGCCCCCGCTGCGGCTGCTCCGCTCGTCGTGGCCCTGGCGCTCGTTCGGCTACGCGATGTCCGGGGCGCTCATCGGCGCCCTCCTCCTGGGGGTGCTGACGCTGGTGGTGGTCGCCGTGACGACCACGGCGCCGTACTTGATCGTCATGCTTGTGCTGTTCTTCGTGTATGTGAGCCGGCCGGTGGCCAGGTTCGAGCGGCGCAGGTTGCGCCTGGTGGACTTCGAACCGGCCCAGGCCGACTACCGCCGCGCGGACGCGGACTCGCTCACCGCCCGGCTCGCCGCGCGGTTCACCGACCCGGCGACCTGGCGCGAGCTTGCCTACGCGGTGCTGTTCGGCTCGGCTCTGTGGGGCGTGGACCTCGTGGCGGGGCTCATCCTGGCGGGGCTGCCGGTGCTGTGCCTGACCTCCGTGGTGTGGGTGTGGTTCACGGACGAGACGTGGCTGCTCGCGCTGCTGCTCTTCCCGGTCGGCGTCGTCCTGCTGGGCGCGGGCGGGCTCATGACCTGCGCGTACGCCGGCGCCAGGACAACGATCACGCGGGCCCTTATCGCTCCCCAGCCGAGCGGGCTGCAGCGCCGCGTCCAGGAGCTGACCAGCTCCCGCGCCCGGCTCGTCGCGGCCTTCGAAGCCGAGCGCCGCCGCATCGAACGTGACCTGCACGACGGGGCGCAGCAGCGGATCACCGCCCTCACCATGTCACTGGGCCTCGCCCAGCTCGACCTGCCCACCGGCAGCCCGGCCGCCGCCCAGGTCGCCAAGGCGCAGGAGCTGGCCGGCCTCGCCATGACCGAGATCCGGGGACTGATCCACGGCATCCACCCCCAGGTGCTCACCGACCGGGGCCTGGCCGCCGCCGTGGAGGATCTGGCCGCACGCTCCCCGATCCCCGTCGACGTGGACATCTGCCTGCCAGGAAGGCTCCCCCAGCCGGTGGAGACCGCCGCGTACTTCGTGGTGAGCGAGGCGCTGGCGAACGTCGTCAAACACAGCAACGCCTCCCGTGGCTCCCTGCGCGCACGGCACGAGGCGGGAGTTCTCACCCTGCGGGTCCGCGACGACGGGACGGGCGGCGCCGACCTGGCCGCCGGCACCGGGCTGACCGGACTCGCCGACCGCATCGCCGTACTGGAAGGGACACTGGAACTCTTCAGCCCGCCCGGCGGACCCACCGCGCTCACCGTGGAGATCCCATGCGCCTCGACCGGCCCCTGACCGTCGTCCTCGCCGAGGACGACGCCCTACTGCGCGAGGGCCTGGTCACCCTGCTCGAACGCTTCGGCCACCGGGTGGCCGCGGCGGTCCGCGACGCCCCCGCGCTGCGGGCGGCCGTGCGCGATCTCACTCCCGACGCCCTGGTCACCGATGTACGGATGCCGCCGGACATGACCGACGATGGGCTGCGCGCCGCCGTCGAACTCCGCGCCGAGCACCCCGGACTGCCCGTGCTCGTGCTCAGCCAGTACGTGCAGCACACCTACGCCGCCGAGCTGCTCAACTCCGGCGACGGACTAGCGGTCGGCTACCTGCTCAAGGACCGCGTCGGAAACGCCCGCGAGTTCGCCGAGGCGCTGGTCCGGGTCGCCGGCGGCGGCACGGTCGTCGATCCGGAGGTCGTACGGCAACTGCTGCGCCGTCGCGAGAACCCGCTTCAACGCCTCACCCAGCGCGAACGCGAGGTGCTCGAACTGATGGCCCAGGGTAAGACCAACGCCGCCATCTCCCGCGGCCTCTTCGTCACCGAAGCCGCGGTGGCCAAGCACATCGGCAGCATCTTCCTCAAACTCGACCTCACGCCGGGCGGCGACGACCACCGCCGCGTGCTCGCCGTCCTGGCCTACCTCCGTGCGTGACCCCGCCTATAGTCAAGGAAGTGATTAGTCATATAATTGACTATCAGGCGACCTCGCGGGAAGGCGGATGGCACATGTCCGACGATGTGTACCTGCGTTATGTCGCCCTGGGCGACAGCCAGACCGAGGGGCTCGGAGACGGCGACGACATCAGGGGCCTGCGTGGATGGGCGGATCGGCTCGCCGAGCAGCTCGCAGTGCGCAACCCTGGGCTTCGCTACGCCAATCTGGCCGTACGGGGGCGAGTGGCTGCCGAAGTTCACGGCGAGCAGTTGGGCCCCGCTCTCGCTTTACGTCCTGATCTGGCCACCGTCGTCGCGGGGGTCAACGATCTGCTCCGGCGCAGGTTCGACGCCGATGAGGTGGGGGGCCATCTGGAGGCGATGTTCGGCGCGCTCACCGCCCAGGGTGCTCGCGTGGCCACTGTCACCTTTCCCGACATCGCGAGGATCACTCCGATCGCCCGCCCGATCAGCTCCCGCGTCATCGCCCTCAACCAGCGCATCCGCGCCGCGGCCGGCCGTCACGGGGTCGCCGTCGCCGAAACCTCTCACTACCCGGTCGTCACCGACCCGCGACTGTGGACTCTGGACCGCCTTCACGCCAGTCCTCTCGGGCACCAGCGAATCGCGGCGGCCGTCGCCCACGCGCTGCAGCTCCCCGGCAGCGACGACTCCTGGACCCACCCCCTGCCTCCACCGGAGGCCACCCCGACCGGCTGGCACAGTGCGGCCGTCGAACTGCGCTGGATCGCTAACTTCCTCGGCCCTTGGCTTGCCAGACGCCTGCGAGGTCGTTCCTCGGGTGACGGCCGCACCGCCAAACGCCCTCACCTGCTCCCCATGACCGGTGTGCTTGTAGATAATCCGGAACGGGACTAGTTGGTATGCTGGTGGCATGATCGCTATGGCGCCCGCTCGTACTGAGCCGGATTTGTCGTTTTTGCTGGATCACACCAGTCATGTGCTGCGGACGCGGATGGCGGTGGCGCTTGCTGAGATCGGGCTGACGGCGCGGATGCACTGTGTGCTGGTTCATGCGCTGGAGGAGGAGCGGACGCAGATCCAGCTTGCCGAGTTGGGGGACATGGACAAGACCACGATGGTGGTCACTGTTGACGCCTTGGAGGAGGCGGGGCTTGCTGAGCGGCGGCCGTCCAGTGCGGATCGGCGGGCCCGGATCATCGCGGTCACCGAGAAGGGGGCCGAGGTGGCGAGGCGGAGCCAGGAGATCGTCGATGGGGTGCATCGGGCGGTTCTGGAGGCGTTGCCTGAAGGTGAGGGGGAGGTGCTCTTGCGGGCTATGAGTCGCCTGGTGGAGGGGTATCTGGCCACTCCCGCTGAGGCGCCGCAGGCGGCGCGGAGGGCGCGTCAGCGGACGAAATAGATCCGCAAGGGATCGTCCATTACGGAACTATCTGCTACGGTCGCTTCTGTTCCCTCTTGAACAGGAGACGGCTAATGGCGCGACCTTTCCCTCGACTGAACCGATCACGGTGGCCGGCGCTCGCCGTGTTGTCCGCCACGATGCTGATGACGGTGGTGGACGGCAGCATCGTGACCGTGGCGCTGCCGGCCATCCAGCGGGATCTGGGCTTTTCGCCGGCGGGGCTCAGCTGGACCGTCAACGCGTACCTGATCGCGTTCGGCGGGCTGTTGTTGCTGGCCGGTCGGCTGGGCGATCTCATCGGGCGCAAGGCCATGTTCCTGGCGGGGAACGCGGTGTTCACGGCGGCGTCGGTGCTGGCGGGGGCGGCCAGCGGGCCGGGCATGCTGATCGCCGCCCGGTTCCTGCAGGGGGTCGGCAGCGCGATGGCCTCCGCGGTCGTGCTGGGCATCCTGGTGACGCTGTTCACCGAGACCCGGGAGCGCGCCATGGCGATCGGCGTCTTCAGTTCCACCGGCGCCGCCGGAGCCTCGATCGGCCAGGTGCTGGGCGGGGTCCTCACCGACGCGCTCAACTGGCACTGGATCTTCTTCATCAACCTGCCCATCGGGCTGGCCACCATCGCGCTGGCGATCAAGGCGCTGCCGGGCGAGCGCGGGATCGGGCTCGCCGCCGGGGCCGATGTCACCGGCGCGGTGCTGGTCACCAGCGGGTTGATGCTGGGCATCTACACCGTGGTCAAGATCGAGCAGTACGGCTGGCTCGCGGCGCACACCCTCGGACTCGGCGCCCTCGCGCTCGCCCTGCTGGCCGCGTTCGTCGCCCGGCAGGCGACCGCCAAGACCCCGCTGATGCCCCTGCGGATCCTCCGCCCGCGCAACGTCTGGGGCGCCAACCTGGCCCAAATCCTGACGCTGTCGGCCATGTTCGCCTTCCAGATCATCGTCGCGCTCTACATGCAGAAGGTCCTCGGCTACGGCGCGCTCGACACCGGCCTGGCGATGCTTCCCGCGGCGGCGGCCATCGGCGGGGTGTCCCTGTTCGTCTCCGCCCGGCTCAACACCCGCTTCGGGGCGCGCGCCGTCCTGCTGGCGGGGCTGGCGCTCCTGCTCGGGGCGATGGGCTGGCTCATCCGCGTCCCGGTGTACGCCGCCTATGTCACCGACCTGCTCCCGGTGATGCTGCTCATCGCGGGCGGCGGCCTGGTGCTCCCGGCGCTGACCACGCTCGGCATGTCCGGCGCGAAGGCCGACGACGCGGGGCTCGCCTCCGGGCTGTTCAACACCACCCAGCAGATCGGCATGGCGGCCGGAGTCGCGGTGCTGTCCACGCTGGCGGCCTCGCGTACCGCAGGGCTGCTGTCCGGCGGGGCGAGCGAGGCGGCCGCGCTGACCGGCGGTTACCGCCTGGCCTTCACCATCGCCGCCGCCCTGCTCGTGGCCGCGCTCACGGTCACGTTCCTCGTGCTGCGCCAGCCCGAACCGCGCACCGCCCGGGCCGTGCCCGTGTCCCGCCCGTACGAGAAAGCCTGACAAGGATCAAGACGGTCTCAAGGTCGCCGACAATGTCGGCATCCGGGAGGCCACCCTCACCCATCACCTCAACGGCATGGAGAAGGCAGGCCTGGTCACCAGACGCCGCGACCCGGCCAACCGGTGGGTCCACCAGCTCACCCTCACCGAGGACGGCGAGGCCGCGTTCCACCGCATGCGCGCCGCCGCGATGGCCTTCGACGAACGACTCCGCTCGGGCATCCCAGAAGCCGAGATCGACGCGATGACCGAAACCCTCCAGCGCCTGGCCATCAACGCTGCTCGCGAATCGAGGCCCCTTCGGAGGCCAGGGGGTGCGGCCACTGCGCATGGATGGTGAAACGTCCTCTTCTTCGTCGGCGATTCATGGTCGTGAACGACGTCGAGATGACTTCGCGGAAGGCCGCGTGACCGAGCGCGATCGTCTCCTCGCGGAGGTCGAGGGCTGGCTCGGCCGGGTGGCCGCCGAGCGTGACATGGCCCTGGTGCTCCACCCCGACGCGCTCGCCGCCGGCGGTGCGTTGGCCGACGCGATGGGCGGGAACGACCCGGACGCGTGGCTCGTGCTCGGGTGGTTGCACTGGTACCGCTTCCAGTCCCTGCCCCCGGAAGAGGGCCAGGACGACTTCACGCTCGCGATCGACATGTTCGCCGAGTGCTTCGTCGCGGCGGCGGGCCAGATCCAGCTTCCGGAGATCGTGTTGCCGCTGCTCGCGCGCAGAGCCGCGCGACCGGCCGCCGAGCTGCTCGAACGGGCGATGCACTCGGCGGACGCCCGGTTCCTGTCGGCGGTCGTGATGTTGTGGGAGCGCATCGTGGAGACGGCCGCGCCCGACGACTCCGGCCGTACCTACGGGCTCGCCAATCTCAGCGGCGCCCTCGCGATCCGCGCGAGCCTCACCCGCTCTGTCCAGGATCTCGACCGGGCGATAGCCGTACTGGAAGAGGCCATCGCCCTGACGCCGCCCGAGCACGAGGACCAGCTCGGATTCCTGAACAACATCTCCAGCATGCGGATGGCGCGGCTGAATCTCACCGAGTCCGACCCGGACCTGAACTCCGCCATCGCCACGCTCCGCGACGTCGTCGAGGCGACGCCCGCGAACGATCCCGACCGGGTCATGTACCTCTACAATCTGGGCAATTCCCTGCGCAAGCGCTTCAACAGGTTCGGCGACCTCGCCGACCTGGACGCCTCGCTCCAGGCGCTTGAGACCGCCAGGTCCACCGTCGATCCCGCCGACCCGAACCGCGCGCGCTACCTCGCCGGCCTCGGCGACACCCTGCTGGCCAGGTTCGAGCGGATCGGCGACGAGGCGGACCTGGATCGGGGCATCCTGGTCGTCGAGGAGGCCGTCGCGGCCACCCCGCCCGATCACCCCGACCACACCGACCGCCTCGCCGCGCTGGCGAACGCGGCGCACCTGCGCCACACGCGCTTCGGCTCGCCCCGCGACCTCGACACCGCGCTGGCCCTGTTCCAGCGGATCGTGCAGATCCTCTCCACCGGCGACCCCGACTGGGCGCGTCACCACGCCAACCTCGGCGCCGTACACATGATCAGATTCGAACTGTACGGGGATCCCGACGACATGCGACAAGGGATCGAGTCCATGCAGGTCGCCATCTCGGCCGCTCCCGAGGAAAGCCAGGACCGGGCCGAATGGTCGTCCAACCTGGGAGCGGCGCTGCGCGCCCGGTTCGAGCGCACCGGCGAGCTCGCCGACCTGGACACGGCCATCCAGGTCGGCCGGGAAGCGGTCGCCGCCACGGCGGAGGACTTCGGCGAACGCGCCATCCGCATGTCCAACCTCGCCGGTTCGTACGCGGCCAGGTCCCGGCGGACGGGCGCACCCGCCGACCTGGACCTGGCGATCGAACTCGAGCACGCCGTGCTGGAGGCCGTCCCCGATGGGCATTTCTACCTGCCCATGTTCGCCTCCAACCTCGGCTACAGCCTGTGGGAGCGATTCATCCGCGCCAGGTCGGAGGCCGATCTGGAGGAGTCCATCGCCGCCTGCAGGACAGCCGTAACGGCCGTCCCCGCGGGCCATCCGCAGCTGCCGATGTTCCTGAACAATCTGGCGCTCCCGCTGCGCTCCAAGGCCGAGCTCACCGGTGCCGCGCCCGACATCGAGGCCGCCGTCGACATCTGCCGTACGGCGGTCGAGGCGACCTCACCCGAGGACCCGAGCAGATCGATGCGGCTGTCCAACCTCGCCAACGCGCTGCACCTGCGCTTCGCGCGGACCGGCGACCTCGCCGACCTGGACGCATCGATCGAGGCCGGTCAGGCCTCGCTGGACGTGCTCCCGCCGGACCACCCCAGCCGGGCCGAGCGGCTGAGCAACCACAGCGTCTCCCTGCGCAGCCGGTTCGAACGATCCGGCGACCCCGCCGACCTCGACGCCCTGATCACCGTCCTCGAAGAAGCCGCGTCCCAGGAGAGCGCCGCCCCTTCGGTGCGCATCAACGCCGCCAGGGTCGCCGCCCAGTTCCTGGACGACGCGCCCGCGCGGGCCGCCGACCTGCTGGAACAGGCCATCCTGCTGTTGCCGGAGGTGACGCCACGCCGGATCGGCCGCGGCGACCGGCAGCGCGCCCTGACCGGCCTGTCGGGGATCGCCGGGGGTGCGGCCGCGCTCGTGCTGGCCGGGCGAGGGCCGAGCCGGGAAGCCCGAGCACTGCGGCTGCTGGAAGCCGGGCGCGCGGTCCTGCTCAGCCAGAGCCTGGCCACCCGGGGAGACCTGTCCGAGCTCCGCGACCGGCATCCCGCCCTGGCCGGCCGTTTCACCGAGCTGCGCGACCTGCTGGACGCGAGCCCCGAGGACGGGGGTCTGGTCCCGCCGAGGTTCGGC
This sequence comes from Acrocarpospora pleiomorpha, assembly GCF_009687885.1. Taxonomy (GTDB): domain Bacteria; phylum Actinomycetota; class Actinomycetes; order Streptosporangiales; family Streptosporangiaceae; genus Acrocarpospora; species Acrocarpospora pleiomorpha. The sequence goes on along the minus strand of NZ_BLAF01000047.1, from coordinate 44,820 downwards.
CGGCCCGACGACGCGACGGCGGACCGGCACCGGCTGGCGCAGGAGTTCGCCAGGCTGCTGGAGACGATCAGGGAGCGGGACGGGTTCGCCTCGTTCGGGCTGCCGCCCAGTGTCGAGGAACTCCTCGCCGAAGCTGTCCACGGCCCGGTCGTGGTGTTCAGCGTCAGCGGTCACCGCTGCGACGCGCTCCTGCTCACCCGGGACGGCATCACCACGCTGCCCCTCCCCGGCCTGACTCTCGACACCCTGGCCGAACATATCCAGATATTTCACAATGCGCTGTTCCGGACGAGCGACCCGCACGCGACGGTGACGGAGCGCCTGGCCGCGCAGGGGACGCTACGGGAGATCCTCGGCTGGCTGTGGGACAACGCGACCGGCCCTGTTCTCGACGCCCTCGGCTTCCATGGCGCGCCCGCAGGCGACCTCTGGCCCCGCGTCTGGTGGTCCCCCGGCGGCGCGCTCGGCCTGCTGCCCCTCCACGCCTCCGGTCATCACGACGAACAAGGCCGAAGCGTCCTGGACCGGGTCGTCTCCTCTTACACCCCCACCATCGGCGCCCTGCGCCATGCCCGCCAGCGGATCAGCCGGCCGGGCGGACCCGAACGGGCGCTGATCGTCGCCATGCCCACCACTCCAGGCCTGCGCAACCGCGGCCGCCTCCCCCACGCCGCCACCGAAGCCGCCCGCGTCGCCGCCCGCATCCCCGGCTCCATCCAGCTCACCGAACCCCACCCCCTCTTCGACACCGCCGCCCCCGGCCCGCTCCCCACCAAAGCCAACGTCCTGGCACACCTGCCCACCTTCACCGTCGCCCACTTCGCCTGCCACGGCGCCAGCGACCCCGCCGACCCGTCCCGCAGCCTGCTGTTCCTGCACGACCACGCCGACGACCCGCTGACGATCGCCGGTCTGGCTCCGATCGACCTGGACCACGCCCGGCTGGCCTACCTCTCGGCCTGCCACACGGCCATGACCGCCGGCACCGAGCTGCTCGACGAGGCCATCCACCTGACCTCGGCCTTCCAGCTGGCCGGATTCCCCCACGTCATCGGCACCCAGTGGCAGATCAACGACGCCGTCGCCGCCGAACTCGCCGACAACTTCTACACCCATCTCACCGCGACAGGGGCACCTGACTACTCCCGCGCCGCCCACGCCCTGCACCACGCCGTACGCGCCCTGCGGGCCCGTTTCCCCCAGTCACCATCCCTGTGGGGCGCCTACCTCCACGCCGGAGCCTGACCTGGTCAGCCGATGACGGACAGCAGTTGGAGTTTTTCGTGGCTCTCGGTGCCCGGTGAGGCGGTGTAGACGACCAGGAGCTGGGACTGGTCGGGGTCGAGCAGGGTCTGGCAGTGCAGTTCGAGCAGTCCGAGTTGCGGGTGCTGGACGCGTTTGGGCGGGCAGTACGGTCCCGTGACCGGGTGTTCGCCCCAGACCTGGGCGAATTCGGGGCTCTTGGCGAGCAGGGCGTCGACGATCGCCGCCGCGCGGGAGTCCTTGCCGTCACGGGTGTAGACGCGGTGCAGGTTCGCCGCGATCAGCCTGGTGTGCGCCGGGTGATCGTCGGCGGGGTAGACCAGCCGGGCGGCCGGGTCGGTGAACCATCGGTAGTGCAGGCTGCGCGCCAGTCCGGTGTGCGCGCTCTCGTCGCCGATCAGCGCCGCCGACAGCCGGGTCTGCTTCAGCGTCTCCCCCAGGTAGGTCACGATCTGGGCGGCGGCGTCCTCGAGTCCGTCGAAGACGCGCATCATCCCGGGGTTGATGTGGTCCGTGCGCAGGGCCCGGCGCGGGGTGGCGTAGCCGGCGAGGCGGAACATGTGGTCGCGTTCCTCAAGGGAGAGGCGCAGGCCGCGGGCGAGCGAGGCGAGCATCTGCTCCGACGGATGCGGCCCGCGTACCTGTTCCAGCCTGCTGTAGTAGTCGATCGACATGTCGGACAGCACGGCGACCTCCTCGCGGCGCAGCCCGCTCGTACGCCGCCGCCTGCCGCGCGGGAGCCCCACGTCCTCGGGTTGCAGCGCCTCCCGGCGGGTCCGCAGGAAGTCGGCGAGCCGAGCCCGGTCCACTTTCCGTTCTCCTCTCGTGCGGCCGCCTTCACAATAAATCCCCTGGCCAGGTCCAGTGTCACGCCGACGGCCCGGCCGGATCCATGCACTGCCGATGCCGTGATCCAGGTCACAGCGGGTCGATCCACGGATCAGGAGTACATGGATCCGGCCGTACGGGCATTGCCACGATCGGTCCCATGAGCACATCAACGCTGAACACGATCGACGTGGTGAACCCGGCGACCGGCGAGATCGTCGCCCGGGTGCCGTCGGGCACCGCCGCCGACGTCGACCGGGCCGTCGCCGCCGCGACGGCCGCCCTCCCCCACTGGGCCGCGACCGGCGTCGAGGAACGCGCCGCGGTCGTCCGCCGGATCTCCGAGGGCCTGCAGAACCGGGCCGAGGAGATCGCCACCACGATCACCGCCGAGATGGGCGCGCCGATCACCCTCTCCCGCCACGCGCAGGCCGTCTTTCCGGTCGAGGTGGCCGCCTCCATCGCGGCGCTCGCCGCCGATTTCCCCTGGACCGAGCAGATCGGCAACTCCCTGGTCGTACGCGAGCCGATCGGCGTCGTCGGCGCCATCACGCCGTGGAACTTCCCCCTGCAGCAGATCGTCTCAAAGCTGGCGCCCGCTCTGCTGGCGGGCAACACCATGGTCCTCAAGCCGTCGGAGATCGCGCCCTTGACGGCGGGGATCCTGGCCGAGGTCGCCGCCGAGGCGGGACTGCCCGCGGGCGTCTTCAACGTCGTCCACGGGACGGGACCGGTCGTCGGCGAGGCGATCGCGGCACACCCCGGTATCGACATGGTGTCCTTCACCGGCTCCACCAGGGTGGGCAAGAGGATCTCGGCCGTCGCGGCGGAGACCGTCAAGCGGGTCGCGCTGGAGCTGGGCGGCAAATCCGCCAATGTGATCCTCGACGACGCCGACCTCGCCCAGGCCGTACCGCTCGGGGTGGCCATGGCATTCACCAACGGCGGCCAGGTGTGCGGCGCCTGGCCGCGGATGCTCGTGCCCGCGTCGCGGCACGACGAGATCGTCGAACTGGCCGTGGCGGCCGCAGCCGGGTACACCGTCGGCGACCCGGCCGACGAGGCCACCCGCATCGGGCCCATGGCCTCGGAGGCGCAGCGCCGCCGGGTCGACGGCTACATCGAGCGGGGCATCGCCGACGGCGCCACCCTCGCGTTCGGCGGGCCCGGCAGGCCCGACGGGCTGCCCACGGGCGCGTACGCCCGGCCCACGATCTTCGCCAACGTCGCCCCGGACGCCGTGATCGCCCAGGAGGAGATCTTCGGCCCCGTCCTGACGATCATCCCGTACGACGGCGACGACCAGGCCGTCGAGATCGCCAACAACACGACGTACGGCCTCACCGGCGCCGTGTTCGGCGGCGAGGAACGCGCGCTCGCGATCGCCCGGCGGCTGCGCACGGGCCAGGTCGACATCAACGGCGCCCCATGGAACCCGCTCGCCCCGTTCGGCGGCTACAAGCAGTCCGGCAACGGCCGGGAGTTCGGCCGCTACGGCCTCGAGGAGTTCCTCGAGACCAAGTCCATCCAGCGCTGACCTGAGTCAGCCGATCCGGAGCGGAAGCGTGCGCGGGCCGCGGACCTGACCGGAGGCCCAGGTCACCGCGGCCGGGTCGGCGAGGCTGAAGTCCGGGACCCGCTCCAGCCAGACCTCCAAGGCGACCCGCAGCTCCATCCGCGCCAGATGCGAGCCCACGCAGCGGTGGATGCCCAGCCCGAACGCGGCGTGCCGGTTGACCTCGCGGTCGATGACGACCTCGCCCGCCCGGTCGAACTGCGCCGGGTCGCGGTTGGCCGCCGGGAACGACAGCAGGATCCAGTCGTCGGCCTTCATGTCCACGCCGTTCCAGCTCATGTCCTCCTTGACCAGCCTGGCCATCGTCACGGGTGCGTACGCCCGGAGGAGTTCCTCCATCGCGGTCGGCAGCAGGCCGGGGTCGGCGACCAGGCGCTCGCGGTCGGCCGGAGTCTTCGCCAGGTGCCACAGCGACGCGCCGATCGCGCTCCAGGTGGTGTCGATGCCGGCGATGAGCAGCAGCGCCATCGTGCCCGCCACGTGGGACGACTGGAGCTTCTGCCCGCCGAACTCGACGTTGATCAGGTAGGTGGTGAGGTCGTCGCGCGGATTCTCGACGTGGTCGTGGATCTGCGCGAGCAGGTAGTCGAACAGGTTGTCCATCCGGGCGAGGCGTTCGTCCGGCGGGAGGTTGACGCCTTCGAGCACGCCCTCGATGAAGGCGCGGAAGCGCGGCCCGTCCTCGGGCGGGAAGCCGAGCATGTCGGCGATGACCCGCATCGGGATGTGCTGCGCGTAGTCGTGGGCGGCGTCGACGACGTCCGCCCCCTCCAGCGCGTCGATGAGGGAGTGGCAGAACGCCCTGGTCGCGGCCTCCCGCCTGGCCACCGCGTTCTTGGTGAACGCCGGGAGCAGGAGCTTGCGCGCGTGGTGATGGAACGGCGGGTCAGAGGAGATCGGCGGCGAGCCGCCGATCGGGGCCAGCTCGGGGGGCGGCCGGAAGTTGCCCATGATGATCGCCCGGGACGAGAACCGCTCGGTGTCGTACGCGATGGACGCGACGTCCTCGTAGCGGGTCGGCAGCCACCCGCCGCCGAAGCGCTCGGTGCGCGCGATCGGGCAGCGCTCCCGCAGCTCGTCCTGGATGGCGTACGGGTCGGCCGCCCACTCGGCCTCCGTGTGGGAGAAGTCGGTCGCCCAGTCCGAGACCGGGCCGGTGACGATCTCGTTGCGGGCGCCGACGGGCCGGTCCGCCCGCATCTCCTGGAAGTCCCGGCTGAATCGGTCGTCGACGGTCATGTCAGGCCTCCCGCAGGATCTCGATCGCTCGTTCCGGACAGTTCGACGCCGCCAGCTCGGTGACGCGCTCGTGGTCCTCCGGCACCGTGCCGTCGCCGGTGACCAGCCCGTATCCTTCGTCGTCCGCGCCGAACAGGTCAGGGGCGAGGTCGTAGCAGCGGCCGTGCCCCTGGCAACGCTCGGAGTCGATCTTCACTTTCACCGCGGTGTTCCCTTCGGTGCGGCGGGGGCGAGCGCGGTGGCCAGCCGGGTGAGCAGGGCGGTCCACTCCGCGTCGTCCACCGCGTGCAAATCGGGCGTGATCAGCGCGCTGCCCATCGCGAGCAGCAGGCAGAAGTGCGCGAGCGCGTCCGGCGACAGGGCGGGGTCGAGCTCGCCCTCGGCCTGGCCGAGGCGGACGAGCTCGGCGAGCCAGTCGGCGCGCTCGCCGACGTAGGCGCGGGTCGGCCCGGCGACGTCCGTGTCCCGGCGGGCCGCGACCAGCGCCTCCACGATGAGGAAGCGGCTGGGGTCGCGGCGGCGGGGCAGCCAGCGGCCGATGGCGAGGAGCAGATCCGTGATCGAGCGATCCGGGTCGTCGGCGAACAGGCCGGCCAGCAGCCGCCGCCCGTGCACGCGCAGCGCGGCCACCAGCAGCTCGGCCTTCGACCCGTAGTGCGCGTACAGCGCGCCGTTGCTGACCCCCGCGGCCGCGGCGATGTCGGCGACCCGGGTGCCGTCGTAGCCGCGCTCGGCGAACACCTCGGCCGCCGCGCGCAGCAGCCGCTCGCGCGTCTCGGCGGCGGTGACGCCCGCGATCCGGCCCATGGACAAATTAAAAAAGCGTTCATTTGATATGTCAATGACCGGGGAAACAGGGTCGAAACCGGGCGGCTATTCGGCGGCAACAGCGCGGTTGTTCACTTCGGTTCAACGCTGGTGACCGACAGTGGACGGAGCCTCCGATGGCGACCTCGCTCGCAGAGCTGACCAGAGCCGATGGTGTGCGGTTCATCCTGGCCACGTTCGTCGATCTGGCCGGGAAACCGTGCGCCAAGCTGGTGCCGGTGGAGGCGGTGGACGACCTGGAGGCAGACGGGGTCGGCTTCGCGGGGTACGCGGCGGGCGCGCTGGGGCAGCAGCCGTACGATCCGGACATCATGGCGATTCCGGATGTGGGGTCGTATACGCCGTTGCCGTTCCTGCGGGAGGGGCTGGCGCTGGTGCACTGCGATCCGCATGTGAACGGGGAGCCCTGGCCGTACGCGCCGCGGGTGATCCTGCGGCGGTTGCTGGCGCGGATGCCGTACACCCCGTTTGTCGGCGCTGAAGTCGAATATTTCCTGCTCAAGCGGGATATTTCGGGGAATGTGGTGGTGGCGGATGGGCGGGATGAGGCCGCGCAGCCGTGTTACGACGCTCGCGGGGTGACCCGCATGTACGAGCATCTGACCACCGTCTCCACGGCGATGAACTCCCTCGGCTGGGGTAACTACGCCAACGACCATGAGGACGCCAACGGGCAGTTCGAGCAGAACTTCCGGTTCGCCGACGCGCTCACCACCGCGGACCGCGTGATCACCCTCAGGTATGTGCTGCACATGCTGGCCGAACGCCGGGACATGATCGCCACCTTCATGCCCAAACCGTTCACCGACCGCACCGGCAGCGGCCTGCACCTGCACGTCTCCCTCTGGGACGGCGAGACCCCGCTCTTCCCCGGCGAGGACGATCCGCGCGGGCTCGGGCTCTCCAAGCTGGCGTACGCCTTCGTGGCCGGAGTGCTCGACCACGCGGCCGGGCTGCACGGGGTGATCGCGCCGACGGTCAACTCCTACAAGCGGCGCGGCGCGGCGACGACCAGTTCGGGGGCCACCTGGTCGCCCAAGCGGGCCAGTTACGGCGGCAACGACCGGACCCACCTGCTCCGGGTGCCGGAGGGTGACCGGGTGGAGCTGCGCGGGGGTGACGGGTCCGCCAATCCGTACCTGGCGATCGCGGCGGTGCTGGCGGCCGGGCTTGACGGGATCGAGCGGGATCTGGATCCGGGGGATCCCAGCGGGCCCGGGCGGTTCGCGGACTCGGCGGCCGAGCTGCCGGTGACGTTGCTGCACGCGGTGGAGGCGCTGGAGCGGGACGCGGTGGTGCGCGAGGTGCTCGGCGCGGAGGTGGCGGCGTACTACGCGGGGCGCAAGCGGGAGGAGTTCTTCTCCTGGCACAACACGGTGACCCCGTGGGAGCTCGACACCTACCTGACGGCCTTCTGATGTGCGGCATCACCGCCCTCCAGCTCCGGGACCCCGGCCTGCGGCCCCGGCTCGGCGCCCTGATGGCCGCCATGATGGCCCAGGTCGCCGAACGCGGCCCCGACTCCGCCGGGATCACGATTTATCCGGAAATAACGGTGCTTAAGGGGGTTGGGCATCCGGCGGTACTGGCTGCCGAGTGGCGATTGAATGAAATATCCGGCACGCAGGCGGTGGCGCACACCCGGATGGCCACCGAGTCGGCGATCACCGCCGCGCACTGCCACCCGTTCGTGGTCGGCGACGGCCTCAGCCTGGTCCACAACGGCTCCTTCGCCAACCACGCCACGATCCGCCGCGAGCTTCTCGCCCGGGGCGTCGCCTTCGACAGCGACAACGATTCCGAGGTGGCGGCCAGATTCCTCGCGTACCGGATGGACAGCGGCGACGACCTGGAGAAGGCGCTGCGGCTGCTCTGCGAGCGCTTCGACGGCTTCTACACCCTGGCCGTGCAGACACCGGACGCCTTCGCCGTGGTCCGGGACGTCATCGCCTGCAAGCCCGCGATCATCGCCGAGACCCCCGGCTGGGTGGCCATGGCCTCGGAGTACCGGGCGCTCGCCGTGCTCCCCGGCATCGAGGCCGCCCGCGTGTACGAACCCGAGCCGGAGGAGGTCTATCTGTGGACATCGACCTGAGCACGACGACCGTCCGGACCGCGAACGCCACCCTCCGCGCCCTCCCCCCGGGTTCCACGGCCCGCCTCACCAACCCGGCCGGACGGCACAACCTGGCGGTCGGCCTGGCCGAGGAGATCACCGTCGAGATCGACGGTGTGGCGGGCTACTACGCGGGCGGTCTCAGCAAGAACGCCACCGTGCTGGTGCGCGGCACGGCCGGGTGGGGCGCCGGGGAGAACCTGATGTCCGGCCTGGTCCGGGTGGACGGTGACGCCTCGCAGAGCCTGGCCGCCAGCGCGCACGGCGGCACGATCGTCGTGCGCGGCGACGCCTCGCTCCGCGCGGGCATCTCCCTGAAGGGCGCGACCGTGCTGGTCGCCGGCAACGTCGGCGACCACTGCGGCTTCATGGCCCAGGCCGGAACCATCCTGATCGGCGGCGACGCCGGGCGCGGCCTGGGCGACTCGCTCTACGAAGCGGTCATCTACGTGGCCGGGAGGATCAAGGACCTCGGCGCCGACGCCCGGATCGAGGAACTCGCCGAATCCGATGTCGACCTGGTCGCCCGCCTGGCCAAACAGCATGGATTCGACCACATCGACCCGGAGAACGTCACCCGGGTGGCCTCCGCCAGACAGCTCTACCACTGGGGAACCCCATGAGCTTCGACGAGATCAGGGAGCGAGCCAGGCTCGGCCGGTACCCGATCCGCGGTGGGGGTGCGCGCAGGGCCGTACCCACCTTCGACGACCTGACGTTCCTCACCGCGAGCGCGTCCCGCTACCCCCTGGAGGGCTACCGGGAGCACTGCGCGACGCGGACGGTCCTGGGGGCCGCGAACGCGCGCGATCCGGTCGTGCTGGAGATCCCGATCACCATCGCCGGAATGTCGTTCGGCGCGCTGTCCGCCCCGGCCAAGGAGGCGCTCGGCCGGGGCGCGAGCGAGGTCGGCACCGCGACCACGACCGGCGACGGCGGCATGACGCCGGAGGAGCGGATGAGCTCCAAGACGCTGGTCTACCAGTGCCTGCCGTCCCGCTACGGGTTCAACCCCGACGACCTGCGGGCGGCGGACGCGATCGAGGTGGTGCTCGGCCAAGGCGCCAAACCGGGCGGCGGCGGCATGCTGATGGGCCAGAAGCTGGGCCCCCGGGTGGCCGCGATGCGCACCCTGCCGGAGGGTATCGACCAGCGCTCAGCCTGCCGCCACCCCGACTGGACCGGCCCGGACGACCTGCGCATCAAGATCGAGGAGCTGCGCGAGGCGACGGACTGGCGGGTCCCGGTCTTCGTCAAGATCGGCGCCACCCGCGTCTACCACGACGTCCGTCTGGCCGCCACGGCGGGCGCGGACGTGGTCGTGGTGGACGGCATGCAGGGCGGCACCGGCGCCACCCAGGACGTCTTCATCGAGCACACCGGCATCCCCACCCTCGCCGCGGTCCGGCTGGCCGCCGACGCGCTGGCCGACTTCCCCGACGTCGCGCTGATCGTCTCCGGCGGCATCCGGAGCGGCGCGGACGTGGCCAAGGCGCTCGCCCTCGGCGCGGACGCGGTCTCCATCGGCATGGCCGCCCTGGTCGCCCTCGGCTGCAACGACACCGTGCACGACTTCGGCCCCGCCTCCTACGCCGATCTCGGCACCACGGCCGGGAACTGCACCGCCTGCCACACCGGCGGCTGCCCGGTCGGGATCGCCACCCAGTCCCCCGAGCTGCAGGCCAGGCTCGATCCGGTCCGCGGCGCCGAACGGGTGGCCAACTACCTGCGCGCGATCACCATGGAGACCACCATGCTCGCCCGCGCCTGCGGCAAGGCCGACGTGCACCACCTGGAACCGGAGGACCTGGTCGCGCTCACCGTCGAGGCGGCGGCGATGGCCCGGGTGCCGCTGGCCGGAACCGAATGGATCCCGGGCCGGTGAGCGCGCACGAGGTGGTCATCGTCGGCGGCGGCCTGGAGGGCATGTCCATCGCCGCCGCCCTGACCCGGCGCGGCGTCCGCGACGTGCTCGTGCTGGAACGCCGCACGATCGGGTCCGGCGGCACCGGCAAGTCCAGCGGCATCGTGCGCTGCCACTACGGGGTGCCGCTGCTGGCCGCGATGGCCTGGGAGGGCGTGCGGTTCTTCGAGGACACGCCCGGGCTCGGGTTCCGGCGCACCGGCTACGTGGTCGGGGTCGGCCCCGAGAACGAGGCCGCGCTGCGCGCCAACGTCGCCGCCCAGGCCGTCCTCGGCGTCGAGGTGTCGCTGATCGGCCACGACGACGTCCACGCCATGTGGCCGGGCCTGGAGACCAAGGACTTCGCCGCCTTCGCGTACGAGCCGCGCGGTGGTCACGGCGACGCGTACCGGACCTGCCAGCACTTCGCCGAGGCGGCCAGGCGCGGCGGCGCCCGCATCCTCCAGCACACCCCGGTGGCCGCCCTGGTCACCGGCGGCGACCGGGTCATCGGGGTGCGGCTGGCCGACGGCCGCCGGGTCGGCGCCGGCACCGTGGTCGTCGCCGCCGGCGCCTGGTCCACCGCGCTGGTCTCCCCCGCCGGGGTGGACCTGCCGGTCCGCGCCATCCGCGAGCCCATCGTGATCGCCGACCCCGGCCGGGCCCTCGGGGAGGTGCCGGTCTTCTCCGACCTGGTCAGCCTGCAATATGTACGCACCGAGCCCGGCGGCCGCCTCCTGATCGGCAACAGCGACCTGACCGACCCGGAACCGGCCGACCCCGACCGTTACCTCAACCGGGCCGACGGCCCTCACCTGGAACGCGCGGCCGGCCGCTTCGGCAGCCGGTTCCCCGGCCTGCCGGACGTGTCGTTCGTCACCTCGTACGCGGGCTGCTACGACGTCACCCCCGACTTCAACCCGATCATCGGCCCGGCCGGACCGGACGGGCTCTTCGTCGCGGCCGGGTTCAGCGGCCACGGTTTCAAGATCTCCCCGGCGGTCGGCCGGATGGCCGCCGAGATGATCACCGGCGCCGCGCTGCCCGACTTCCGGCTCAGCCGTTTCGCCGAGGGGCGGCCGCTGACCAGCGCGCATCCGTACGCGGGCGCGGGTGAGATGCGGTGAGCGGCACGCTTGAGGAGATCATCGCCCAGCGCACCAAGGAGTACCGCCAGGCCGCCGGCCTGTCCGCGACCGTCCTCGCCCGCCGGGCCGGCCTCTCCAAGGCCATGCTGTCCAAGATCGAGAACGCCCAGACCTCGTGCAGCCTGACCACCCTGGCCCGCCTGGCCGAGGGCCTGGAGATCCCGGTGACCGCCCTGTTCCGCGGCGTCGACGTGGAGAGCGAGGCGGTCTTCACCCCCGCCGGCCACGGCGCCGAGATCGTCCGGCGCGGCACCCGGATCGGCCACCGCTACCAGCTGCTCGGCGCCCTGCGCGGCGTGCACCGCCGCCTGGAACCGGTCCTGGTCACCCTCACCGAGTCCAGCGAGGTCTTCCCCCTCTTCCAGCACCCCGGCACCGAATGCCTTTACATGCTGGAAGGCGTGATGGTCTACGGCCACGGAATGTCCAGCTACACCCTCACCCCAGGCGACTGCCTCCAGTTCGACGGCGCCGGCCCCCACGGCCCCCAACGCCTGATCGAACTACCGATCCGCTTCCTGTCGGTCACCGCCTGGCCCGGCTGACTGTCGGCTTGGGCTAAGCGCGGCTTGTGGTGTCCGCCGATGGGGTGGGGCTGGCCAGGTCGACGGTGGCGCCCCCGCCCACGACAAGCGGGCCTCGACGCCCGGCCGCCCACACGGTGAGCGCGAAGCAGCTGAGCGCCACGCCCGCGATCGCGACGGCCGTCCACCCACCGGCGGACCAGAGGACTGCCGCGGCGGCGGAGCCGATGGCGCCGCCGATGAAGTTGCAGGTGACGTAGGCGGTGTTGAGCCTGCTGCGAGCATCGCCCGAGACGGCGAAGACCCGGGTCTGGCTGAGGATGCCGTGCGCCTGCAGGGCGGCGTCGAGAACGACGACCACGACGAGGATGAGGACGACGGAGCGGCTGGCGAACGCCGCGACGAGGAAGGCAATGAGGGTCAGCCCCCATGTCGCGCCGGTGGCCGGAAGCGACCAGCCTCGGTCATGCAGGCGCCCGGCGCGTTGAGCGGCGAGCGCGCCGGCGAGCCCGCCCAGCCCGAACAGCCCGATCACGGACACCGGATAGTGGAACGGCGGCCCGCTGAGCAGGAACGTCAGCGCCGTCCAGAACATGGTGAAGGCGGCGAACCCGGTGGCGGCGAGGACCAGCGTCCATCGCACGCTCCGTTCCCGCAGGACGACCGCCGCGACGGAGGCGATCAACGCGGGATAGGCCACGCGTGTCTTCGGCGCCAGCGGCGGAATCGCCCAGTAGAGCAGGAACGCGAGAATGACGGCGACGGCTGCGGCGAGGACGAAGATCGTGCGCCACCCGGCGGTGTCGGCGACGAGTCCGCTGATCGTACGGGAGGTCAGGATGCCGGTGAGAATGCCCGACACAACGGTCCCGACCACGCGGCCACGATGAGCCTCATCGGCTAGATCCCCGGCGAGCGGAGTGAGGATCTGCCCGGAAACGGTCGTCACCCCCAGCACCGTGATCGCGAGAAGAAGAACGCCGAACGACGGCGCCACGGCACACAGGACGAGCGCGACCGCGGAACACAGCATCATGATCGGGATGAGCTTGCGCCGGTTGAGCACGTCGCCGAGCGGCACGAGCAGCAGGATCCCGGCCGCGTATCCGAGCTGGCTCGCGGTGACCAGCCAGCCCGCGATCGCGGTGGAGGCGCCCAGATCATCCGCGATGAAGTCGAGCAGCGGCTGCGCCCAGTACAGGTTGCCGACCGCGGCACCCGCTGCCACGGCGAACAGGAAGGTCAGCCGACGGCTCATGACCTGCGGCGGTGCCGGTGGTCGCGCTGTCACGGTGTCACCTCCACCAGCTCCCGCCGGACACCTTAACGGCCAGCGGCGACGTCGTCCAAACGTTGGTCCGACAACCGGCCGCGCGGCCCGGTAGCCGGTAAACCATTCGGCCGGTGAGACGATCACGGCCTACCATGCGGTTGCGTGAGTGGAAGACTGCGGGGAATCGCGGGTGTCAACGCGCAGATCATCGCCGAGGGCGAGTACACGACCGACGATGGCACCGTCGTCGTCGTGGGCCCGGCCCTGGAGGCGGCGATCTCCGGCACGGTGAGCCATCCGCCGGACGAGCGCATCGACCTGCCCCACACGGTGACCGCTCACCGGACGTCTTTCGAGGTGACCGCCGAAAGCAGCCTCCAGGCCGCACGGCGGCTCCACGTCGCCAAGGCCGAACGGATCGCCGTTTTGAACTTCGCCTCGGCCCGGAACCCCGGAGGCGGCTATCTGGGCGGCGCGAAGGCCCAGGAAGAGGACCTCTGCCGCAACGCCCTGTTGTATCCCTGCCTGCTCCAGGCTCCCGACTACTACGCCGCCCACCGGGCCTCCCCTGACCTGCTCTACAGCCACCGCGTCATCTGGTCTCCCGACGTCCCGGTGCACCGCGACGACAACGGCCGATTGCTGGCCGATCCGTATCGCGTCTCCTTGCTGACCTCTCCCGCTCCCAACGCCGGAGAAGCGCTGCGCCGTGACCCGAACGCGCGGAATGCGATCCAGCGCGCGCTCTACCAGCGCGCGGAACGCGTACTGGCGGTGGCCGCCCACCACGGCGCGCGCCAGCTGGTCCTCGGTGCCTGGGGCTGCGGGGTGTTCCGCAACGACCCGCGCGAGGTCGCCGACGCATTCCACACCCACCTCACCGGCGCATTCTCAACCGTGTTCGAACGGGTGGTGTTCGCGGTCTGGGACCGTTCACCCGAATCCACCAACCGAGCCGCGTTCGCCGACCGTTTCACGTCGTGGAGTTCGAGTTCGAGATAAGTCGTGTCGTACGCCTACCGGCGCCACACGATCCCCCCGCGAGCCGCTTGAATATGACGGGGCTCCGGCCCGTCACGGTGGTCGCCTATCGGTACGGGAGTCGTGGTGGAGTTCGAGTTCGAGATAAGGAAACCCGGTCCGCCGCTCGAACCGTTCACCGAGTCGATCTGGTTCGCTCGGGGGCGGATCACGTACGCGCGGGAACGCATCGCTCCGACGGGGTCCACCGTGGCGGTGCTCGTGCTGGGTCCGGCCATTCTGCAGGTGCCGCGTAACGGGGCGGGCGTGCCCTTTCTCGCCGAGCGCGGCTGGCTGGCCGGACCCCATGTCGGTCCGGTGATCAACGCGCCGACGGCGGAGACCCTGGCGGTGGGGATCGTCTCCTCGGCGGTCGGCTGCCGGGCGCTCTTCGGCGTGGAGCCCGCCCCGCTGCGAGGGCGGGTGGTCGACCTGATCGAGAACTGGGCCGCCGCGGAGCCGCTGCGCGCGGCGCTGCTCGGTGAGAGCGACCCGTTCGCGTGCCTGGACATGACCGAGGAGACGCTGGTTCTCGGGTTGGGGCCGGCGGAGAACGGATGGCAGCGGTGCGCCGCCGCCGTGGCCGCGCTGGAGGAGAATCCTTTGCGGCGGATTTCGGAACTGGCGTACGAACTGGGGGTCACGCACGCGCATCTCGACCGCGAATTCGTGCGGACGGTCGGCCTGACGCCGCGTGCGCTCAGCCGGATTCTGCGCCTTCGCAGGCTCCTCGAAAGCGTCGACATCCATGCCGAACTGAACTGGGCCGACCTCGCCACGGCTTGGGGGTGGTTCGACCAGAGCCATTTCATCCGGGATTTCAAGCGTCACACGGGTGTCACCCCGTCCGGTTACGTGGCCGCCCAGCGTGCCGTGTTCGCCCAGCATGAACCGGGTTTCGTGCCTGAGATGTGAATTCCGTACAAGTGGGGGCGCCGCCCGCGCGGGGATGCTGGCCGCATGAAGCGCGCTTTCGAGGTCAGCACCGTCATCGATCGTCCCATCGCCGAGGTGTGGCGCGAGCTCACCGACTGGGAGCGGGCGCCGCGCTGGATGAAGGGCGTGGAGTCCATGCACGCCGACCCGGGCACGGAGGTGGGCGCCACCCTCGCCTTCCGAGCCCGTGGCAAAACCCGCGAGAGCCACATATCCGCTCTGGAGCCCGGCCGTTCCCTGACGCTCATCTCCGAGCAGGGCAGCGTGACGGCACGGTATTCGTACCTGCTGGAGGCGGCTGGGGATCGGACACGTGCCCGCCTGACCGCGGACGTCGAGGTCAGGGGGTTCCCCTGGACGCTGCTCGGGCCGTTGATCCGCACCGCCATGCGCCGCACCGACAGCCGGCAGTTGGCCGATTTCCGGACGGTCATAAGCCGCGAGCGGCTCCCCTGAACCTAGGGGATCGCGAAGCGGGCCGTTGGCTGGAACGGCATCGCCGATCGTTCCAATTTCCTTGCCGTTCGCGAGTGGATCGCTGGAACGTGGTTCTACCGAATTCATTCAGCGGATGGGGAATCACCATGATCAACGTCGAGAGGCTCGCCTGGGATGTGCTCGATGTGCTGCACACCGGGGAGATCGCGCGGCTGGACGCGCTCGTCAGCGAGGACTTCGCCGATCACGGCGCGCCGCCGTGGGTGCCGAGGGGGCGGGCCGCGTACGGGGCCACGCTGCGCTGGCTGCACGACACGCTGAAGATCCGGTACGAGGTGCACGAGATCGTCGCCAAGGAGGACATGGTGGCGATCCGCGCCACCGCGCACGGGGTGCACGACACCGACCATCTCGGCTTCCCGGCCACCGGCAAGCCGTACGCCATGCCCACCATGCATCTCTACCGGGAGCGGGACGGGCTGCTCGTCGAGCACTGGGGCGTGCGCGACGAGCTCAGCGTGCTCTGGCAGGTCGGCGCGCTGACCCCGCCCGCGCCGCCCGCGATCGATGGCATCCTGACGGCGTGAGCGGATCGGCGGGTGGCCGGGGACCCTATTCCAGCGCCGTGCGCGCGGAGCAGAGCCGCGCCACCCGCCAGCGGGTCCTGGACGCGGCGCGGGCGCTGTTCCTGCGCCGCGGCTACACGGGCACGACGGTGGACGCGATCGCCGCCCGGGCCGCCGTGAGCGTGCAGACGGTCTACAACACCGTCGGCGGCAAGGCGGCGGTGCTGAAGGCCGTCTACGACATGATGCTGGCCGGCGACACCGACCCGCTGCCGATGATCGACCGGCCCACGGCGCAGGCCATGCGATCGGCGCCGGACGGGCGGACCTGCCTGGCCCTGTACGCCCGGATGAGCCGCGAGATCTACGACCGGGTGGGATCGCTGCTGCCGATCCTGATCTCCGAGGGCGCCGCCGGTGACCGCGAGGTGCGCCGGATCGTGGACACCATGGAACAGGAACGGGCCATCGGCACCGGCGGCGTCGCCCGCCACATCGCGGAGAAGTTCGGCCTCAAGCCCGGCCTCTCGCCCGAGGAGGCCGCCGACATCCTATGGACGTTCACCGCGCCCGACCTGGTCAACCGGCTGGTACGACGGCGCGGCTGGAGCGTCGACCGATGGGAGGCCTGGCTGGCCGAGACCATGGCCGACACCCTGCTCGGCCAGCCCCTCACCCAGGGCTGACGTGCGCGGCGACCAGCCGCCAGCCGTGCTCATCGGTGTGGATCCGTGTGCGCGTACCACAGTTTCGGCGTCGGCGAACAGCGGGCATGTCACGAAGCCGAGCGAGCGCCCTTGGCCACGC
Organism: Acrocarpospora pleiomorpha; assembly: GCF_009687885.1. Lineage (GTDB taxonomy): Bacteria > Actinomycetota > Actinomycetes > Streptosporangiales > Streptosporangiaceae > Acrocarpospora > Acrocarpospora pleiomorpha. The sequence continues at coordinate 28,355 of NZ_BLAF01000047.1, read as the reverse complement.
CCGTTCTAGTCCTGATCACGAGCGAACTTGATGAACACGAAACATTTCAGGATGAGTTTGGCCACGTTAAGCCTGGCAAATGCCGACTTAAGCGGTTAATTGGCACGAAATATTTCTGAATATCGTTGACATATTTCGTGCCATGTCATCAAAATGAGCGGGCGGAAGACCACCTGGGAGGTCGTAACCCTCGTGAATCGCCTCGACGGACATGCCGGGACCGCCACCGTCGCGGTCTTACCCGTGGGCCGGGTCGGTCAGGACGGCGACCAGGCGGAGACCAGTGACACCCCGATGGCGTGCGCGATCGCCGCGGAGCTGTCCCGCAACTTCCCGCTCGTGGTGCTTCCGCCTGTGACCATCTTCGGCGCGAACGACGGGCCGGGGACGATCTCGCGAACCCTCTCCGCGCTGCTCAGCGGCATCTACTCGTCGGTGGCGCGAGGCGAGATCACCGCGCTGGTGATGGTGAGCGCCGACGTCGACCAGCGCACGCTGGCCGACGTCGTCCAGGAGGCGAACGAGCGGGGCATGCGCCTGGCGCTCTTCCCCACCGGCGAGGACTGGGCCGCCGCCCACCATTCGTCCACCGAGAAGGCGCTCGGTTCCCTCGTCGGCAGGTTCCGAGCCGTGATGACGCTCCTCAGCGAGGATCAGGCGTCGAACATCCCGGCGTACACGTCCACGAACAGCTCCCTGCCCTTGATGCCGGCGGCCGTCTCGGCGCCGAAGACGCCCTGGCCGGGGAGCTGACCGGCGCCGCCCTCGGGGCCCAGCGGCACGATGACCATGGGCGGCACCTGCTGGTAGGCGGCCTGCTCGCCCGCTCCGGTGATCTCGCTGCGGATGTTGCCCGCCACCAGGTCGGCCTGCGCGTTGGCCGAGCCCACGGTGTCGCGGTCGGCGTCGGCGATGTCGCCGATGGCGTACACCCGGTCCAGGCCGCCGGCCCGCAGGAACTTGTCGACGCGGACGTAGCCGCGCCCGTTCCGCGCCCCGGCCAGCGCGCCGGTCAGGTAGCCGGTCCGCGGGACGACGCCGAAACAGCGGAACCAGATGTCGGCGGTGAGCTTGTCGCCCGCCTGGGTGGTGACCGCGATCGAGGCGGGGGTGGCGGGCGCCGCGGCCGGCAGCTCGGTCAGCGGGCTGCCGAGCTTGAGCTCGATGCCCAGCTGGTCGAGCTGGGCGCGCAGCTCGTCGCGGAGCTCCTGCTCGAACGGGCCCGGCAGGACGTCGGGGGCGACGTCGGCGATGGTGACGCGCTTGGCGGGGAAGAACGCCTTGATCTCGCCGGCGAGTTCGAGACCGGCGGGTCCCGCGCCGACCACGAGCACCCGCTCGGCGCCGCGCAGGGCCTCGTGCGCCTCCCTGATCCTGGCCCGGGTCTTCTCGGCGTCCGGCACGTCGCTCTTGGCCGGGAACGGGTAGGCCGAGCCGGTCGCCAGGACCAGGTAGTCGGGTTCGAGCCGCCCGCCCGAGGCGAGCGTCACCTGCCTCCCGTCCACCGCCACGGCCTGGTCCCGGACGAAGCGCCCGTGTGTCAGCAGCCGGTCCAGGGGCAGGAAGATCCGGTCCAGCCAGTCCGGCTCGACCAGGGTGCGCCAGGACGCGGCGTTGTGCATGAACGTGTCGGAGGGGTCGACGAGCGTCACGTCGGCGATGTCGTCCAGCGCCTTGGCGAGCTTGAATCCGGCATATCCACCACCGAGCACGACGACGCTCGGGCGGGTCTCAGAGTTGTCGATCATCTAACCATCCTCACTCGCAATTGAGATGTGGCGATGAGGATACTAGCAACTAGCAAAAAGCTAGCAACATCTAGGTGGGCTAGCATGGACCCATGCCCAAGCTGCCTTCGAACCTCGCGGCCAGCGAGTGTGTTCGTGGCGACGCCGCCCTGACGCGTGCGTTCACCCTGCTCGGGAAGCGGTGGAGCGGCATCGTGCTCGGCTGCCTGCGCAGCGGCCCCGCCGGATTCCGGGAACTCTCCCGCGCGATCGTCGGCGTGAGCGATTCAGTGCTCTCCGACCGCCTCTCCGAACTGACCGAGGCCGGTCTCATCACCCGCACCGTGGACGAGGGCCCCCCGGTCACGGTCTCGTACGCGCTGACCACGAGCGGCCTGGCCCTCATGCCCGCCCTCGACCAGATCTCCCACTGGGCCCAGGAACACCTCCCGGCCTAGCCACCTGGACGCGCCGCGCGGGCTGATCGACGATGGGCGCATGGCAGCACCGCCTTCCATCGCCGAGTACTGGGACGCCGCCGCGGCCGGTTTCGATCAGGAGGCCGACCACGGGTTGCGGGACCCACAGGTGCGGGCCGCGTGGGCGGAACGGCTCTCCTCCTGGATGCCCGCCGCACCGGTGGACGTCCTCGACGCCGGCTGCGGAACCGGCTCCCTGTCGCTGCTGCTCGCCGAACAGGGACACCGCGTGGTCGGCGTCGACCTGTCACCGAACATGGCCGGACACGCCCGCCGGAAGCTCGCCGCGGCCGGATTCGACGCCCGGATCCTGGTCGGAGACGCCGGCGACCCGCCCCTGGAGCAGGACTTCGACGTCGTCCTCTCCAGGCACCTGCTCTGGACACTGCCCGACCCGCCCGCCACCCTGCGCCACTGGATCTCCATGACCCGCCCGGGCGGGCGCCTCGTGCTCGTCGAAGGCCGCTGGAACACTCCCGGCGACGGCACCGCCTACGCGGACGGCCTGCCCTGGACGGGCGGTGTCAGCGCCGACACCCTTTCGGCCACCCTGCGGCCACTCGCCTCCGAGTCATGCGTCGAACCACTCACCGATCCCACTCTCTGGGGCCGGACGATCGACGACGAACGCTATGCCGTCATCGTCACCGTCTGATTCAGGGACCCGAACGCGCCGAGGCTCCGCCTGGGGAGGCGGGAGTTCCGCAGTCGGGTGGCTGGCGGTCCGAGTGTGGGAGGCGGAGGACGAAGCGGGCGCCGCGTGGGGAGTCCTCGATTTCCAGGGTTCCGCCGTGGTTGTGGGCGATGTCGCGGGAGATGGACAGGCCGAGGCCGCTGCCGCAGGAGTCGCGGCGGCGGCCGTCGGCGAGGCGGACGAAGCGCTCGAAGACCCGGGCGCGGTCGGCGGGGGCGATTCCGGCGCCGTCGTCGCACACCGCCACGACGGCCCGGCCGCCGGCCGACGTCACGGACACCTCGACGCCGGTCTCGGCGTGGCGGCGGGCGTTGGCGACGAGGTTGCCGAGCACCCGGATGAGCTGGATCCGCGACCCGCAGGCCCAGACGCCGGGTTCGGCCCGTACGGTGACCGGCATGCCCTCGGTGTGGGTCGCCTCCTGGGTCACCAGGGCGCCCAGGTCAAGCCGCTCGCGGGGGGCCGGGTCGTCGGCCTGCAGGTGGGCCAGGACCAGCAGGTCGCCGACGATGGCCTCCAGGCGGTCGGTCACCGACAGCGCCGAGCGTACGGTGCCGAGCTGGTCCACCTCGTCGGGGTGGGCCAGGGTGTCCTCCAGCTCGGCGCGCAGGGCGGCGATCGGATTGCGCAGCTCGTGCGCGGTCGTGGAGGCGAAACGCCGCTGCTGGGTGACCGCCTCGTCCAGCCGGTCCAGGGTCTGGTTGGCGGTGCGGACGAGCATCGCGATCTCGTCGTGGCCGTCCGGCACCGGGACCCGCAGGCTCAGGTCGCTGACGGTGATCTGCGCGAGCTGGGTCCTGACCGCCGCGACCGGTCGCAGCGTCTGCCCCATCCTGGTCCAGGACGTCCAGCCGATCAGGCCCACCAGGAGGATCCCGGCCGCGCCGAGGACGTACTCCAGGAGGTATCCGCGCAGGTAGGAAGGCCATTCCAGGCCCGCGAGCACGACCTGGGCGTCCGGTTCCGGGGTGGTGCGGATCGCCACCAGGGCGACGCTCGCGTCGCGGACCCGCTCGAGGCGGTCCTCCGCCGAGGGACGTACCTGGGCCAGCGCGGGCCGGTCTCGCGCCGCCGTGCTGGCGGCCAGAACCCGCCCGTCCGCATCCACCGCCTGAATGAGATCGATCTTGCCGGAGGTGGGGATCGGGTCGGGCAAGCGGTTCGTGCGCGCCGCCGCCGCCCACTGCCCGGCCACCTCCTCCGCCCGGTCAAGCACCCAATTCTCGCTGGTGCTGCGGATCGCCACGGAAGTGGTGATTCCTAGCAAGGTCAAGACGAGCAGGCTCAGCATGGATGCGGCCAAGGTCGTCCGAGTGCGGATCGATTGCAGGTTGGGCATCGCGTTCGTCTTCCCAGGAGGATGCCTGAGATCCATCTCCTCGACTTAGAATTCGGACATAAGGTAACAAAGCGACAACAAAGGGACTGCCAGGAATGTTCCCCGGGGTCTCATCGGGCGAGGATCCGGTGCTCCTGGGGGCTGACTCCGCGGACTCGTTTGAAGGCGGTGCTCAGCGCGAACGCGCTGCCGTACCCGACTTTCGCGGCCACCGCGCCGACCGTGGCCTCGCCTTCCCTGAGCAGGTCGGCGGCGAGGGTCAAGCGCCATTCCGCCAGGTACGCCATGGGCGACTGGCCCACCAGCGGCGTGAACGACCGGGCCAGCGCGGCCCGGGAGACGCCCACCGCGGCGGCCAGGGAGGCCACCGTCCACGGGCGGGCCGGTTCGGCGTGCAGCAGGCGCAGGGCCCGGCCCACCACCGGATCGCTCATCGCCTGGAACCACAGGGGCGCGTCGGAGCGGGCGAACCAGCCGCGCAGGGTCGTGATGAGCAGCAGGTCGAGCAGGCGGTCCAGGACCGCCTCCTGGCCGGGGCCGTCCTTGACGATCTCCCGTTCCAGCAGGCGCACCAGGGCGGTGTCGCCGTCGGAGGCCACCAGCATGGGCGGCAGCGCCCGCAGCAACCGGCCGCTCACCTCCGACCGCGGCTCGTAGCTGCCGATCAGCATCATGAACGGGCCGTCCACGGCGTTTCCCCAGCTCCGCACGCCCAGCCCCATCTCCTGCGAGAGATCGGCGCCGTCCGGGGTCTCGCAGCGGTTGCCGGGGTTCACCACGACCTGGGGCTGCGTGGCCGGATCGTCGGCGAACGTGTACGGCTCCGGCCCCCGGGTGATGACGACATCGCCCGCGCTGAGCCGTACGGGCCGGGCGCCGTCGCGCAGCACCCACGCGTCGCCGCGGACGATGGCGACCAGCGCCAGCGGGGCCTCGTCCCGCACCCGCACCGCCCACGGCGGGCGCATCACCGCCCGCAGCACGAAGGCGTCGCGGGCGCGTGGACCATCGAGCAGACCATGAAGCGCATCCATGGAGACGATTAAACATGAGACTGAGCGTTGTGACCATTTTCTGTCTCATGCTTTGAGCACTTCAATGAAGGCATGAGAAACCTCACCGTGATCGGCGGCAACGGCAAGACCGGCCGCAGAGTGATCCAGCGACTCACCGCCCGCGCCATCGGAGTCCGCTCCGTCTCCAGGACCAGCCCGGTGCCCTTCGACTGGGCCACCCCCGCCACCTGGGCTCCGGCGGTGCGCGGCAGCGACGCCCTTTACCTCACCTACCACCCCGACCTGGCCTTCCCCGGCGCCGCCGAGGCCATCCGCGGCGTCGCCGACGTCGCCGTCGCCGAAGGGGTACGCCGCCTGGTGCTGCTCTCCGGGCGCGGCGAGGAGGAGGCCGTCGTCTCCGAGCAGGGCGTGATCGAGTCGGGGGCCGAATGGACCGTCGTGCGGGGCAGCTGGTTCAACCAGAACTTCAGCGAGGGCGCGCTGGCCGAGCCCGTCCTGGCCGGAGTGATCGCCCTTCCGGCCGGTGACCAGGTCGAACCGTTCCTGGACGCCGAGGACATCGCCGACGTGGTCGTCAAGGTCCTCACCGAGGACGGCCACCACGGGCGCGCCTACGACCTGACCGGGCCGCGCCCGCTCAGCATCGCCGACGTCGCCGCCGAGATCTCCCAGGCCGCCGGCCGCGAGATCCGCTACATCCCGGTCTCCCCCGAGGAATACTCCGCCACGCTGATCGGGTACGGCATGCCCAAGGAGGAGGCCGTGCTGCTCACCGCCCTCTTCACCAAGATCCTCGACGGCCGCAACGCCCGCCCCACGACCACCGTCCAGGACCTCCTGGGCCGCCCGGCCCGCGACTTCACCACTTTCGCCCGCGAGGCCTTCTCCTCCTGAGTCTCCAGGGAGATTCAGGAGGCCCAGAGTGCCGGATCGAGCCGCAGGAGGCGGGCGGGGTCGGCGAGCACGTCGATGACGGCGATCCGCCCGTTCCTGACGGTGAAGCCCATGACCGAGACCGGCCGTTCGCGTGGCACCACGATGACGCCGGCGGCCCCGTTGACGAGCACCGGCCGTACGGATGGGCCGAGCCGTCCGAAGGTGACCGCTTGTCCGGCCACGTCCGGACCGCCGTGGATGACCACCGACACGGCCGGTCGCGCGAGCCCGCCGTCGGAGCGCAGCACGACGTCCGGGTCGAGCACCGCGACCAGCGCGGCGAAGTCCCCGCCGCGGGAGGCGGCCGATGCTCCTCAAACCGCTTGGCCAGTTCGTCCATCGGTCACATTCTCCCGCCGCGACGGGTCATATCAGCAGTTACCCGACATCGGACGAACATGAGGTCGAGCCATGACTGCACCTATTCTGGTCACCGGCGGCACCGGCACGCTCGGGCGGCTGGTCGTCGCGCGCCTGCGGGACGCCGGCCGCGACGTACGCGTGCTCAGCCGCAGCCACCACGAAGCCGCCGACGGCGTCGAGTTCGTCGCCGGCGACCTGGCCACCGGCGAGGGGATCGAAGCCGCGGTGGCCGGATCCGCGACCATCGTGCACTGCGCGGGCAGCGCCAAGGGCGACGAGGACAAGGCCCGCAACCTGGTACGGGCCGCGGCGCGCGCCGGGGCGGAACACCTGGTCTACATCTCGGTCGTCGGCGCGGACCGCGTCCCGATGGCAGGCCGGGCCGACCGCGCCATGTTCGGCTATTTCGGGTCCAAGCTGGCCGCCGAACGGGTCGTGGCCGACTCCGGCCTGCCGTTCACGACGCTGCGCGCCACCCAGTTCCACGACCTGATCCTGGTGGTGGCCCAGCAGCTGGCGAAGCTGCCCGTGATCCCGGCCCCGGCCGGTTTCCGGTTCCAGCCGGTCGACACCGCCGAGGTGGCGGCCAGGCTCACCGAACTCGCCCTCGGCGAGCCGGCCGGCCTGGTGCCGGACCTGGGCGGACCGCGCGTGTATCCCATGGCCGACCTGCTCCGGGGATACCTGCGGGCCACGCACCGGCGCCGCCCCATCGTGCCGCTCCCGCTGCCCGGCGAGGCCGCCCGCGCGGTCCGGGCGGGCGCCATCCTGGCGTCCGGCCCGGCCGCGGGGCATCGGACCTGGGAGGACTTCCTGGCCGAGCGGGTCGGCGCGGATCAGGTGTCCAGATAGGAATTACGGCGCGAGCCGGTGCAGGTCGCGGGGGAACAGGGTGACCTGGCGGATGTTCGGCACGTCGAGGAGGCGGGCCAGGAAACGTTCCAGGCCGAAGGCGAAGCCGCCGTGCGGGGGCATGCCGTACCGCATCGCGTCGAGGTATCCGGCGTATGCGGACAGGTCGGTTTCGCCGCGTTCGGTCAGGGTGCGCACGTAGTCGGCGTGGCGGTGCAGGCGCTGGCCGCCGCTGACCAGTTCGAGGCCCCGGAAGATCAGGTCGATGGCGCGGGAGTAGCCGGGCCGCGCCGGGTCCGGGTGGGTGTAGAACGCGCGGTGCGCGGTCGGGTAACCCTCGACGAACACGAAGTCCGAGCCGTGCTCGCGCAGGGCCCATTCGCCGATCCACCGTTCATGGGCGGGGGCGAGGTCGGGCTCGGCGGTCACGTCCTCGCCGGTCGCCTTGCTGATCATTTCGAGCACGTCGGCGAAGTGCACCACCACGGGTTTCTCCGTCAGCGCGGGCATGGCCACATCCAGAAGCTCCAGCGAAGGGCCCGCCTTCGCCTGGATGTCGGCCAGCATGCCCGCGACCGTCGCGTGGCAGGCGGCGATGACGTCGCGGTGGTCCTCGATGAACCCCATCTCGGCGTCGAGGGAGGTGTAGGACGCGAGGTGGCGCGCGGTGTCGCTCGGCTCCGCCCGGAAGACAGGACCGACCTCGTAGACCCGCTCGAAGACGCCCACCATGATCTGCTTGTACAGCTGGGGGGACTGCGCCAGGTACGCCGGACGGCCGAAGTAGTCGAGCTTGAAGACGTTGGCGCCGCTCTCGGTCGCCGTACCCACGATCTTCGGGGTGTGGATCTCGACGAAGGACATCGCTTCGAGCGCCGTACGGAAGCCGCCGACCGCGGCCGCGCCGATCCGGTGCACGGCGGCGAGCTTCGGGTGGCGCAGCGCGACCGGCGCGTGGTCGAGCATCGTGGGCAGGCTCGCGCGCAGGTCGGGCCGGTAGAGATCGAACGGGACCGGCTCGGCGGGGTCGGTCAGCGGCTCGATCACCGGCGAGGTGATCTCGACGCCGCCCGGCGCGGACGGCTCTTCTATGACCGTGCCGATGACGGCGACCGCCGTCTCTTCCAGCAGGGTCTCCAGCTGAGCGCGGACGGATTCCTCCGACACGACAATCTGGGTCAGACCCGCGGCATCTCGCAGGATCAGGAAGGCGACCGACTTCAGCAGCCTCCGACGATGAATCCAGCCCGCGACACGCACGGTCTCACCGACGTGCGCGGACAGCCGGCTGGACAGGATGCGTTGCATGGTGTGGCCTCCTCTGGTTCGCAACGCGTCCCCTGAGAGGCGTGGGCGAGCGGGATCCTCGCGGTGCCACCACACCTTCGCCACGCCGCCGAATCGGGCGGCGCGGCCTCGACCAAACCCGTGACGTGGGCGATTCGGCGAGGCTCTACTAGGCCAGCAGGCCGTTCTTCCTCGCAGCTCAGGAGGGTCTTCGCACCCCGGCCGGAGTCCGCCTTCGCAGCTGCCGGCGGCTCTCTCCAACTCCGGTTATCGAAGCGCTACTCGGCTCCGTCGTCGCTGTTGCCCGCCACTTTACCCGCACGGGTGCGCGGGACCGAACCTTCTAAGCCCGGAATTCGTTTCAAGGGCATGCTGCGACGCCTGGCGATCGTGTTCGCCCTGCTCACGGGAGTGCTCGTCTTCGAGCCTGGTACGGCTTTCGCCTGCTCATGTGCCGCCCCTCCCCCAACGGAACGGATGAACTCAGCCGACTCGGTGTTCCGTGGCGTGATCAGCACGCGCACGTCCAGCGGGGATCCGTCCGACAACCAGCCCGTGACCTTCACCTTCTCCGTGGGGGCGGTCTACAAGGGCGAGGCCACAGAGCGGCTCGAGGTCAGGTCCCACCCGCAGTCGGCCACCTGCGGCGCGGATTTCGAAGTCGGCAAGCAGTACCTGGTATTCGCGCTCTCAGGCTCAACCGATTGGATCCCGCCCATCGAGAATGTGCCGCTTTACACGCATTTATGCGCAGGAAACCGGCTAATCATGGGCGCACCAGACGCCGCATTGGTCCCGGAGAACATCGGCCCGGGAATGGACACACGCCCGGCAAGCGAGCTCATCTCCGCGCTGGGAACCCCGTCCACACCGGCGAAGACCACCACGATCTCCACCAGCCCAGCGGCGGCCCCCACCCGCGAAACCGTCCGGCCGTCATCCTGGTGGCTACTCGCCCTGCTCCCCCTAGGCGCCGCCGCCTGGCTGCTCCTCCGCCGTCGCCCGCACTCCTGACTCAGCCGATCACCTGCGTGGTCCACTCGCGCTCGTCCATGCCCAGCAGGGTGGCGCGCCTCAACAACGCCTCGGGACCCCCGATCGCCGCGAGCGACGCCGGCATCTTCCCCTCGACCGTGACGCACAGCTCCAGGCCGGCCTCAGCCTTACAGGATCCGCGCGGTGACATCGTCTGGCTGCCCTCAGGGCTGACCAGGAGGGTGACCCGTCCGCCATCCGCCGCGACGTAGAAGATCATCAGCTCCCAGGCGCCGTCGCCCAGCAGCGCTGGCCGCACGAAGTGCACCTCGGTGATTTCGAAGTCGGCCGGCACGCTACTGAGGTGAAGCGGCAACGGCACCGGTTTCGTCCCCACGGTCACATCCGCCGCGATGCGCAGCAAGGTGGACCGTGGATCGGCTTCCGGCATGTAGTACGCGTGCAGTTCCGCCCACCGCCCATCCGGAACCTGCCAGCGCAGGTAGGCGTCGCCCCCGCTGAGCGGGTCGCCCGGGTACTTGGTGATCCAGTACGCGCGCCGGCCGTTCACCGGCTGGGCGGGCATGGCCGTACGCCCGCTCTCGACGGGCGGGTCGTCGTCGGGGGCGTACATGCTGAGGATGAGGCTCATGGGGTACTTGCCGAGGCCGCGCGCCACGACTTGGTCGCCGTGTGCCCCTACCTCGTAGCTGACCCCGGCCACCGTATCCGGCAACCACCCGAACGAGGCATACGCCACCAGCGGGTCGGTTCCCTCGGATACGGTCGCGACGGTCACCCGCTCCGCCCCGCCGCCGGACACCACCATCCACCCGCCCGCCAGCGTCCCGGACACCACCAGCACGCCGAGCAGCCTTCCGATCTTGCGCCGCCACAACCGCCGCCGCCCCACCTCCCGCGCGCGGTCGATGTCCAGCCGCATCGGCGGCGCGGGCGACCGCGTGAGCTCGCGCAACTCGGCGCCCAGCCCGTTTCCGTTCGTCGTCATGGCTGGACCTCCTCGGAGAACGAAACGGCATATCCGTGCAGCAGACGGCGGAGGTGGTCGATCCCACGGGCGGTCTGGCTCTTGACGTTGCCCTGCGAGCATCCGAGCGTCCGGGCGGTCTCCTGGACCGTCAGATCGCAGTAGTAGCGGAGCACCAGGGTGGCGCGCTGCCGCGGCGGCAGCGCCGCCAGTGCCGTGCGCAAGTCGAGCACGCTGTCCAGATCGGCGCCGGGCGACTCCTCGTCACCGTCGAACAGGGGCAGCCACCTGCCCCACGGCGACCGCCGCTCGGCCAGATACACGTTGACCAGGACCGTCCGGACATATCCATCCATGTTCTCGGCCGCACGAACACGGGGCCAGTTGACATAGAGCCTGGTGATCGTGGTCTGCACCAGGTCGTCCGCGTGGTGCCAGTCCCCGCAGAGCAGGTAGGCGACCTTCCTCAGCCACAACGCCTTGCCCGACACATAGTCGGTGAACTCGGCGTCACGCGCGGAAACACCGGTCATTCGCGTATTGCCTCCTCCGTCCCCCCTCTGATGCTCGCGCGCGCTTGGAGGTTGCATGCCGATCCGAAATCGATCCACGGCTGGACGAGCTGTGTGGCGCATAGTACTGTGTGGCGCATGGCTTCCGGTGACGCGTACGACAAGCTCGAACTGGAGCTGCGACGCGGTGTGGTCGTGCTCGCCACGCTGTCCCAGTTGCACACGGCCCGGTATGGCTACGAGCTGCGCCAGTCGTTGTCCGAGAGCGGCATGCCGATCGAGGAGGGGACGCTCTATCCCCTGCTCCGGCGGCTGGAATCCCAGGGTGCGCTGACCAGCGAATGGCGCACCGACGGCGGCCCGCCGCGCCGCTACTACGTGCTCAGCGCCGACGGCCGCGAGCTGTGTGAACGGCTCACGGCCGCCTGGCGCGGCCTCAACGACACCATGGATCATCTCCTGAAAGGCGGAGAGCGCCATGCACCCTGACGATCTCATCACGAACTATGTGGACGACGTCGCCCGGCTGCTGCCACGCGGCCAGCGGCGCGACGTCGCGTTCGAGCTGCGCACGCTGCTGGCGGACGAGCTCGCGGCCAGGGCCGCCGACGCGGGACGCGACGCCGACGAGGAGATGGCGCGCGACCTGGTCCTCGGTTTCGGCCGCCCGGCCGAGGTCGCCGCCCGATACCGGCCTGCCCTGACCCTCATCGACCCGGCGGACACCCGCAGGTTCATCCGGCTGGCGGTGGTCGGGGTGGCCGTCATCTGGCTGCTCGGGCTGGTGGATGCCCTGGTGGCACAGCCGGTCCGCTCGGCCTGGGACGTGCTCAGCGTGCTCGGGGCGTGGTGGACCGGCATCGGGGTGCCAGCCCTGTGGTGGCCGGGGCTGCTCGTGGTGTGCTTCGCCCTGGTCGCCTGGCAGCGGCGGCGGCGACCGGAGATGCCGGTATGGAAGCCCCGGCGGCAGGATCGCGATGGCATAAACCGGATCGGCTTCGCCGCCGGGATCGCCGCCGCCGTGTGCGGACTGCTCGTACTGCTCAACCCGGGAACGCTGCTCGACTACGTGTACGACGGCCGGGCGGCGGCCAGCGCCTACCAGGCGTTCGCCTTCGATGAGGACTTCTTCCGCCAACGCGCGCCGTGGCTGCTGGCGCTGATAATCCTGCACCTGGCCCTGTACGCGGTCCTGATCGTGCGGGGACGCTGGCAGCCGCTGACGCGGCGGATCGACATCGGCCTGACGGTGGTGGTCTGCGGCGCCCTCACCTGGGTTCTGCTGGCGGGCGACATCTACACGGCACGTCCGACCGATCAGCTGGTGAAGGCGCTGATCGTGTTGATCGTCCTCGGTTCCCTGGTCGACGCGGGCGTGAAGCTCCGCCGCGAGCTCCGGCACGCGACATACCTGCCCTCCACCTGATCCGGTCAGCGCCAGACGCCGACGATCACGCAGATGACCAGGAGTTTTATCAGCCAGTCACCGGCGTGGGCCGCCGCCGACCGCCAGGGCACGGCCTCCCAGAGGACCGAGCCGGACAGCAGCACGAGCGGGAATCCGGCCCAGACGACCAGACCGAGCAGCAGCCCGCCGCTCCAGGAGTCGATTCCGATCTTCGCCGCGAGGCCGGCGAGGACCAGGGCGAGGACGAGTGTCCGTACCGGTTCGAAGAGGATTTTCCACGGCTTGGGAGGCGGGGCCGTGGACTGGGACGGGACCAGGGCGTACCAGACCGAGCTGATCACGAACCCGGCCGCCACCGAGACGGCGATCGCCCAGAAGTTGAGTTCCGGCATCTGCTTCTCCTTTGTTCTTTGCCGGAGACGTCGCAGCCGATTCGCCGATTTCGACACGGTTCAGAGCGATATGATCTAGCTGATTCCGTGCGAGGTAGGAGATCTCCGTGACTGATGACAACCCCAGCGAATCGCCTGAGGCGGGGCGGGGCGCGGTGAAGATCGACTCCACGGTGCCGCATTCGGCCCGGGTCTGGAACTACATGCTGGGCGGGAAGGACAACTATCCGGTCGACCGCCAGGCGGGTGACCGGATCCGGCAGGTGTTTCCCGGCATGGTCGACATCGCCCGCCAGTCGCGGTACATGCTGGTGCGCGTCGTCCAGCACCTGGCCGCCGAGGCGGGCATCCGGCAGTTCCTGGACATCGGCACGGGACTGCCGACGGTCGACAACACCCACGAGGTCGCCCAGCGGAACGCGCCGGAGTCCCGGATCGTCTACGTGGACAACGACCCGCTCGTGCTGGTGCACGCCGCCGCGCTGCTCACCAGCGCGCCGGAAGGCGCCACCGACTACATCCAGGCGGACGTGCGCGACCCGGACTTCATCCTCGGCAAGGCGGCGGAGACGCTGGACTTCAGCCGGCCGACGGCGCTCATGCTGATGGGCATCATGGGACTGGTCGCCGACTACGACGAGGCGCGGACCATCGTGGACCGCCTGCTCGCCGCCCTGCCCCCCGGCAGCTACCTGGCCCTGTACGACGGCACCGACACCGACCCGGCCTACGTCCAGGCCCTGGGCGGCTACAACCGCGGCAGCGGCGCGATCCCCTACACGCCGCGCAGCCCCGAGAAGATCTCGCGCTTCTTCGACGGCCTGGAACTCCTGGAGCCGGGAGTCGTGCCGGTGACGGCGTGGCGCCCGGAGCCCAACCCGTGGGGAACGGCGCCCGAGGTGGCCTGCTGGGGTGGCCTGGCCCGCAAAGCCTGAACGGGTGCCCGGGCCGCCGAGGACGGCCCGGGCGTCGTTCTAGCGCGTACGAGGATCCCAGCCGCGGGGCTCCACCCGCAGACCGACCTTGCGGGCGATGTCCTCCCACTTCACAAACTTGAAATTGGTGTTCTCGCGGACCTCGCCGTCGGCGTCCTTCGCCTCCGGCGTGTTGACCCCGTCGTGCGTGACGAACAGGCCACCGCTGAACGTGTCGCCTAGCGGCACGTTCATGGCCATCGCGCCGTCGCTGGTCTGCGCGCCGTCGACCCGCCGCGCCCCGACCTGGAACTGCCCGATGTACGCGTTGCCGCCCTCGCGCCGGTAGACGGCGAAGGTGTCGTCGCCCTGGCTGGAGGCCAGCAGGTAGCCCGCGCCGCCGTCCCGGTAGTAGATCGTGAGGCCTTCGGCGTCGGCCGAGAGGTGCTTCCCGCCGAAGCCGCGGTCGAGGCCCGGGTCGCATTCCTCAGTGTCGGGGTCGTAGACGCCGGGCACGCCGTACTCGCGGACCTTGTCGAACAGGACCGGCGTGCCGGACAGGTCGGCGGGCATGCGCCAGATGCCGACGTCCTCCTGGGCGGCGTAGAGGACGTCCCGGCCGCCGTCGACGACCATGCCCTCGACCTGGGGCAGTTCGCCGGGCTCCAGGCAGGGGGTCCACGTGGTGCCGTCGGGGAGGCGGAAGGAGGAGGGCAGGGTGAGGGTGCGGATCAGCTGGTAGCCGACCTTGCCGCCGGGGGCGGGCGTGAGCTTGAGCAGGCCGATGCCGGTCTGGTGGCGGCGGCTGACCAGCGCGTACACGCCGGTCTTGTCCTGCCAGGTGGCCAGGCCGTAGACGGTCTGGGCCTCGTTCACCTGCTCCTGGTCGTCGTTGAAGACGAAGGGCGCGTTCGGGGCGGTCACGTCGGTCAGCGGCGCGCCGGGCGCGGCGGGGTCGACGGCGTAGATCCTGAGCTGGTCGCGGCCGCGGTCGGAGACGACGGCGAGGTCGCGGCCGCCGAAGCCGTATACCAAATCGACGTTGTTGAACCGGCCGGGCTCGTCGTCCTCGCCGGGGGCGGGCGGCGCGGCGATGTGCTGGACCTGCGCGCCCTTCAGGTCGTAGACGTAGAGGCCGCCCTCCTTGGCGGTGGCGACGACCAGGCTCTTGCCGGGCTTGGCCGGGTGCACCCAGATCGCCGGGTCGTCACCGTTGGCGTTGCCGCCGTCGCCGTCGTCGAACAGCGCGGGGGTCTCGAACTTGGCGGTGACAGTGGGCACCGCATCTGCCTGGGCAGGCGAGGTGGCCGCTACCGGGGCCAATGCCGCGACCAGCGACAGGGCCAGGCCGGCGAGCGACGGCGGGGACAGAGGGCGCATGGTGCTTCCTTGCTCTCGGTGATTCAGCCGCCCGATCTTGCCGCGCCGAGAAGAACGCCGGGGGAACACCGATGTGCTGTCAGTCGAATCCCGCCGGATGGGCCCGATATCCTCGCCCTCGTGCCTGCTGCGATCCCTCGTCCGACCGCCCGCATCCTGATCGTGGATGGAAACGATCGGCTCCTGCTGTTCCGCGGGTTGGGGTCGACGAAAAATCCGGATTACGCCTGGTTCACGCCTGGTGGTGGCGCCCATCCGGGTGAGGATCTGACCGCGGCCGCCGTCCGCGAGTTGCGCGAGGAGACCGGTTACCGCGTGGCTCCCGAAGCGATGGGCCCGGTCGTGGCCTTCACGTCGGGCCACTGGGTGGCCAACGACGGCACCCTCTACCACGCCGAGGACTCCTTCTTCTTCCTGCGGGTGCCCGAATTCGACGTGGACCTGTCCGGGATGGAGGAGTTCGAGAGCACGATGTTCGACTCCTTCCGCTGGTGGACCCTCGCCGAACTGCGCGCCACCACCGACCGCCTCGCCCCTCTCCAGCTGGCCGACCTGCTGGAGCGCCTCCTGAAGGGCGACATCCCGGCCCAGCCCGTGCTCATCCCCTGGGGCGCCATCCCCGACTGAGCATGGGGAACCGTTCGCCGCCGGTTCGGCAACAACGGGTGTCCAGAGTCCAGAGCCGAGAGGCCGCAGCGTGAGACACCATGAGTGAACCGGACCGCGACGACGCGGTGTGCATCGAGAGGTCTCGGCGTGATCCGGAGGCGTTCGCCGAGGTCTTCCGGCGGCACGCGCCCGACATCACCCGCTACGTCACCCGCCGTCTGGGCCGCGACGCGGCCGACGACGTGGTCGCGGAGACTTCCTGACCGCCTTCCGGCAACGCCACGGCTACGACCCGACCCGCCCCAGCGCCCGCCCCTGGCTGTACGGCATCGCCACCAACCTGATGGGCCGCCACATCCGCGCCGAGGTACGCCAGCTGCGCGTCCTCGAACGCACCGGCACCGACCCGATCACCGCGCCCTTTACCGACCGCAGCGACGAGCGGGTCAGCGCCGAAGCCGCCGGCCGGGGACTGGCGGGGGCGCTGGCCTCGCTGCCCAAGGGCCACCGGGACGCGCTACTCCTGATCGCCTGGGCCGACCTCACCTATGTGGAGACCGCGCAAGCCCTGGGCGTACGCCTCGGAACCGTGCGGTCCCGCGCGCGCCGAACCGGGCACGGGCACCCGCAACGAGCTGATCTTCGACCGCGAGACCTACCGGTACCTCGGGGAACGCCGCGTCGTCACGGCCGCGGCCGCAGGCGGAGCCCCCGTGGGCACGGTCCTGACCTCGTCGGCCCTGCTGAAGGTCTCCATCGCCGACGGTCCCCCCGCCCTCTCATAAGTCACGAAATCTGTGGCGCGCGCGATCAGGTCCGGCCGCCAGGCGCGGCGCTATTCTCCATAGCAAATGGAGGTATATCTCCATTCTTCGTGCTGGAAGGGATCCCCTTGATGCGTGCCTTCGCTCTGCCCGGCTTCGACGACTCCCCCGCGTTAGTCGATCTGCCGGTCCCCCAGCCCGGGCCCGGCGAGGTCCTGGTCCGCGTCCAGGCGTCCTCGATCAACGGAATCGATCTGGCCGTGGTCTACGGCGCGATGCGCGACTACATGGAGTACCGGTTCCCGGTCGTGGTCGGCAAGGACTTCGCCGGGACCGTCGAGGCGCTCGGCGAGGGAGTCTCCCGCTTCGCGGTCGGCGAGACGGTGTTCGGGGTCGTCAAGGACCTGGGTGACGGCGCGCTTCGCGACTACCTGACGATCGGCGAGGCGGACACCATCGCCTCCGTGCCGGACGGGCTTCCGGTGGCCGCCGCCGGAGCGCTCGGCTGGGCCGGGACGGCCGCCCTCGACTCGCTGGCCGCGGTCAAGCCGGAACCGGGAACGTTCCTGTTGATCTCCGGCGCGACCGGCGGGGTGGGCGCGCTCGCGACCCAGTACGCGGCCTTGGCGGGCGTCCACGTGATCGCCACCGCGCGGCCGGGGGCGGAGGCCGACCTGATGACCGGCCTGGGCGCGGCGCACGTGGTCGACTACACCGGCGACCTGGCCGCCCAGGTCCGCGCCATCGCCCCCGCCGGCGTGCCGGCGGCGCTGCACCTGGCGGGCGACACCGCCGTCCTGGCCGGCCTGCTGGCCGAGGGCGGGCGGCTCGCCTCCACCCTCGGCTACCTGCCCGGCGCGCACCCGGCGTTGCTCTCGGTGGTGGCCGACGCCACCGTGGACAAGTTGCGGCGCCTGGCCGATGACGCCGCCGCCGGCCGGATCAGCGTGCCGAGCACCCGCAGCCACCCGCTGGAGGACACCGGCCAGGCGCTTGCCGACTTCGGCGCGGGCACCCTCGGCAAGATCGCCATCACCTTCTGATCGGCGGCGCTGGGCGGCCGTCCCCATTCCGTCCAAGCCGAACTCGTGAGCCGACGCTGGGCGGGGAGATGGGGACCCGCCCGGCGTCGGGCGAACTCAGCTGACCTTCACGCAGATGACATAGGCGTGCATCTCCGACCAGGTGTCTCCCAGCGGTCTCGCGGTGATCCACCACGCGTCGGCCTGCTCCCCTTCGGCGGCGACGCGCTGGCCGCCTTCGTGAGCGACGGCGGGTGACGACATGTTGAAGACCCACTCCGTGGCGACGATCCCGTTGAAACCCCCGCCGGTCGCGACCTCACCGGGTTCGCAGCGGGCGACCACGTCTCCGGTCGTGCCCACGTCGCTCGGGTAGATCCGCACGGTCTCGCCCTTCCGGACGATAGGCACGCCCGCCACCCCGGCGGGACCCTGCGGCCCGGCGGGACCGGCCGGGCCCGGGTCGCCTGCCGGACCGACAGGTCCTGCTGGCCCGGCGGGACCCGTCGCACCCGCTGGGCCGGTCTGGTTCCAGGTGATCGGGGTCTCTAAGGCCAGGCAGCGCTGATTCTTGGCGGGGTCGATCATCCGCAGGCTTCCGGTCAGCTTGCCGACGCAGCCGTGGAACTCCTCGGCCGGAACCGCCGCGTACGCGGCCCCGCCGCCGAGGATGAGGATGCCCGCGGCCGCCAGCACACCCAAACTTGTCTTCCGTGCCATTTGTCCTCCCAGGAGTCCCCTAGAGGATCGATCTCCCGCTGGTACGGCACATGAGTACCCTCCTACTCATTCACCGCAAGATCGTCGTCACCGTAGGGTGGAAACATGACGGGACGAGTGGTTTCGCGTGACGGGACCTCGATCGCGTACGACAAGGTGGGCGACGGGCCGGTCGTGATCCTGGTGGGCGGCGGGCTGGACGACGGAGCGGAGAACGCTCCGCTCGCTGACGCGCTGGCCGGGCAGTTCACCGTCGTCAACTACAGCCGCCGCGGCCGTGGTCGCAGCGGCGACACCCTGCCGTACGCGCTGGAGCGTGAGATCGAGGATCTGGCCGCGTTGATCGCGGTGGCCGGTGGTCCTGCCCACCTGTTCGGCGCGTCGTCGGGGGGCGCGCTCGCCCTGGAGGCCTCGGCGGCCGGTCTGCCGGTCGGCGGGATCGCGGTGTACGAGGTTCCGTACATCATCGGGGACGGGGTTCCCGCCTGGCGGGAGTACGTGACACGACTGACCGCCGTACTCGCCGAGGGCCGGCGCGATGAGGCGCTCCGGATGTTCATGCGCCTCGCCGGTTCCTCCGAGCAGGACATCGCGGGTGCCGTGGGCTCGCCGCTGTGGCCCGGCCTGCTGGAACTGGCCCACACCCTCGGCTACGACGCCGCCTGCCTGGGCGACGGCCCCCCGCCGGCCGCGCGGCTGGCCACCATCACGCGGCCGGTCCTGGTGACCACCGGCGCGCACGCTCCCCCGTTCTTCGTCGAGGCCGCCGACGCGGTGGCCGCGTGTGTCCCCGGCGCAGAACGCGGGACCGTCGACGTGCCAGGGCACGTGCCCGATCCGACGATCCTCGCGCCCGTGCTCGCCCGTTTCTTCCTGGCGGCATGAGCGGCCCGGGCGGGGAGACCGCCCGGGCGCCCGTCGTTCAGGACCGGTCGAAGAGGCGGTCGCGGGTGGCGCGGGCGAGGCCCGGGTCGTCGGCGAAGACGCCATCGACGCCCAGTTCGAAGAGGCGCTCGACCCAGCCCATCACGTCGCCGGTCGCGCGCGGGAACGCCGGGCTGGCCGGGTTGCCGAGCCGGTAGTCCAGCGGGAGCTGCGCGTTCTCGTCGCGGATAGTGAACGGGTGGACCTTCAGGCCCTTGCGGTGCGCGTCGCGGATGAGGCTGGTCGGCTGGCCCAGCTTGCCGGTGGCGTCGACGGGGACGATCCTGGTCGTCGCGGGGCCGATGCCGTCGGCGTACTTGGCGATGTCGCGCAGGCCGTCGGGGGTGATCAGGTTGTCATAGGTGCGCGGGTCGCCGGCGGCCACCAGGTCGTACGGCGCGCCCGAGCCGTTGATGAGCTGGACGATGGGCAGCCGCGTCTTGGCGCGCAGCTCCTTCAGGTTGGTGGTCTCGAAGGACTGGATGAACACCGGCGAGCGCTTGTCACGCCAGCCGTGCCGGTTGAGCACCTCCAGCAGCGGCTCCTCCAGGGACAGGCCGATCGAGTCGAAGTACGTCGGGTGCTTGGTCTCGGGGTAGACGCCCACGCCGTACCGCTTGGCCAGCTGGATGACCTCGTCGAAGGTCGGGATCTGCGCGAGCCCGTTGTAGGCGGTGTTGTCCGGCCGCAGGTCGGGGATGCGCTCCTCGGCCCTGAGGGTGCGCAGCTCGGCCAGGGTGAAGTCCTCGGTGAACCAGCCGGTGATCTGCAGGCCGTCGATCGTCTTGGTGACGCGGCGGGTGGCGAACTCGGGATGGTTCTCCACGTCCGTGGTGCCGGAAATCTCGTTCTCGTGCCGGGCCACCAGGATGTGGTCCTTCGTGGAGACCAGATCGGGTTCGATGTAGTCGGCCCCCATCTTCGCGGCCGCCTCGTACGACAGCAGCGTGTGCTCGGGCCGGAAAGCGGGAGCGCCGCGATGCCCGATGATGAGCGGCTTGTCGTCACCGTGGCGTTCGGCTCCGAAACGGTCCGCGGTGGCGTTGCCCGGCGCCAGAACCGACACCAGCGCCCCTCCCGCGAGAACAGCCAGCGCACCGGCCAGCAATCTGCTTTTCACCATGACACATCCCTTGTCTGTAGAACTCGCGGGCACGCTAGCGACGCCACCTGTCCCGGGAATGTCGAGGCAGTTAACGATCAGTGGGCACGCGCGGTCAGATGTACGCCCGGCGGCGGGTCGATCACGAATGCGGATCGGCGCGAACTCCGCGTGACGCGTGCGCATCTCTCCAGGCATGAGGAAATCGGCCCTGGCCTGGATCGGTCACCCGCTGACCGTCGCCGCCGTTGTGGTCCTGCTGCTCAACGATCACCTTTTCAAAGGGCTGTGGCCCGGCGTGGTGACCGGGAAGCTCAGCGACCTCGTGGGGTTGATCGCCGCTCCGGCGCTGGTCAACCTGCTCATCCGCCGCCCGTGGCTGTCCGTCGTCCTTACCGGCGCGGTGTTCACGCTGGTCAAGACCACCGCCACGGGGGCGTACCTCGCTTCCCAGGCGTGGACTCTCGGGTGGGGTCCGTCCGTGGTCCTGGCCGATCCCACCGACCTGTTCGCCCTGCCCGCCCTGTACGCCGCCTGGTGGATCTGGAACCACCCCGACCCCGGGGCGGAGCGGCTGGCCAGGGCGGTGGTCGTGATTCCCGTCGCCGTACTGGCCGTGTCGGCGACCGGCCAGTCGGAGCACTCGACCGGCCAGTCGGAGCGCTACCGGCCGTACAGCGCCTATGCGGTCGAGGTGACGGGCGACAAGATCGTGGTCGCGATCCGCGGCTACAGCTCGTCCGACGCGTATCCCAAGGCGGGCTACGTCTCCGGCGACGGCGGGAGAACGTGGTACGGCCAGTCCACGCCGCTGACGCTCAATCCCCAGACGTCGGCCTGCGTCGCGGAGCGCTGCTACCGGATCGTGCCCGGCAGGCTCAAGGTCGAGGAGTCCGCGGACGGCCGGTGGGTGACCTCGTGGGAGATCTCTCCCGGCGACCAGGACCGGCTGGCACGCGCCTACGCACCCGGCTCCCCCGAGGTGGCCGAGTCCCTGGCGATCGCGGTCCAGCAGCGTGCGAACGGGCACGTCGTGGTCGTCGCCAACGGCGCGGACGGGATCGCCCTGCGGGACGTCTCCGGCGCCTGGCGCCGGCTGGGCTGGACGGCGCACGGCTTCGACGCCGCGGCGGCGGTGGCCCAGTCCGCGCCGGGAAAATATGACGACTCCGTTTCGACGATGGCGCTCCTGGTGGCTCTGGCGGCGGGGATGGCGGCGCTCGTCTTCGGGGCGCGGCGGCTCGACTTCGGCGCGGCCTCGTCGCTGACGTGGGTGGGGATCTGGCTGTTGCTCTCGGCGCGGACAGACCCGCTGTCCCACGTGTTCCCACTGCTCCTGGGCCTGGGCATGGTGCCCGCCGGAATCGGCAGCATGATCGTAACCGGCATGCAGGGCAGAATCCCGTTCCGCGTCTGGGCGATCGGCGCGGCGACCACCGCCGTCACCTACTTCGCGGCCATGACGCCGATCTACCTGTGGAGCACGGGCTTTTTCGACCGCCACGGCGTGGCGGTCGGCTGGTCGGTCGTCCTGGGGTGCGCCACAGCCGCCGCGGGCCTTCTCACAGTGTTTCACTTTGAGTACGGAAACATCCACTTAAAGTGAGATGACGCAGGTCATCGTCATGGTCCACACTGCCGGGTGGACAACGCGTAAGATGATCAAGAGATTGGTGTCCCTTCACCCCCGGGGAGCGGTTGCGTGCCGACTAGGCAGCGTGTTCGTCAGGTCCTGGAACACCGGCTCGCGCAGCGGGCCATCATCGCCGTCATCGTGATCAACGCGATCACCATCGGGTGCGAGACCAGCACCTATCTGATGGATCGGGCCGGGGGCGTGCTGCACGCCATCGACCGGATCGCGCTGGGCGTCTTCATCGCCGAATTAGGCGCCCGCCTCTACGCGTACGGGCGGGCCTTCTGGTCCGACCCGTGGAACTGGTTCGACGCGATCATCGTGGGCATCGCGCTGGTTCCCGCGTCAGGACCCGCCTCGGTGCTGCGGGCGCTGCGCATCCTGCGGGCCCTTCGCCTGGTCTCGGCGGTGCCGAGCATGCGGCGTGTGGTCGGCGCGCTGCTGACCGCGGTGCCCGGCATGGCCTCCATCATCGGCCTGCTCGTGCTCATGATCTACATCGCGGCGGTGATCGCGACCAAGCTGTTCGGCGACATCGTCCCTGAACGATTCGACGCCCTCCCCAGCTCACTGTTCACCTTGTTCCAGATCATGACCGGTGACGACTGGGGGAACGTCGCCCAGGAGGTGATGGAGCAGAAGCCATGGGCGTGGATCTTCTTCATCGCCTATATCCTGATCTCCACCTTCGTCGCCCTGAACCTGTTCATCGCCGTCGTGGTCAACGCCATGAACGATGCCGAGCCCTCCCCCGCGGAAACCCGGGCACAGCAGGACATCGAAGCTCTCAAACAGGATCTGGCGGCCATGAACGCCAAACTCGACCAGCTCCTTTCCCACACCACGCAGGTCCGTGTCAACGGCCGCTCCCACGCGGACTAGGCTCACCCCAACCGCGAGCCGAGCACTGCCGTACCCACCCCGGTCAGGCTCGGAAGCGCGGCGGGGCGGCCGCTGATCAGCAACAGCAGCGCTTGGATGGGGCCCTCCACCACTTCTCCCTCGCCGACCGTCCAGTCGACGTCGGTGGCGACCAGTCGCAGCCCCCGGAACTTGCGCTGTGGGTAGAAGGGGAAACCGCGCTCCCAGATGTGGGTCGCGGCGGCGCGTGCCGGTTCCAGCGGCATGGGGCGCTCGATGCCCAGGGGCACGGCGATGTCCTGGCCGTGCACCAGGGCGTCGAAGAGCGGGTCGAGCGGTTTCGTGGTAGGCGCGAGGCGGCGCGAATACGCCGACTCGCGGATCTGCTCGATGATTCCGCCGATCGGCCGTTCGGCATACCGGATGGCGGAATCGCGGATCATCCGGTTGAAGCTGCCGCGCGCCCTGATGAATTCGATCAGTGCCGCCGCGTTGCCGAGCTGGGTGGCGACCGCGAGGTGCGCGGCCACGTCCCGGATACGCCATCCCTCGCACAACGACGGCTGATCCCAGTCGCCGCCCTGGGGCAGCGCGTCGAGCATGTCGGCTAGGCTGTGCCGCTCGGCCTCGATGGCCGCCCAGATCTCTCGCTGGTCCATCACTCCCCCTTAGTAAGGTAGCCTGAATATAATGCTTCCTTAGCAATTGGAGAAGCCCTTTTGGCCGAGACCCATCCGCCGCACGTCGTCGCCCAGCTGTACGAGGCCTACCTCCGCCTCTCCGACGTCGTCTTCGAAGCCGGCAAGAGGTTCGACGTCCGCCTCCGGCCCGCTCACTCGGCGGTGTTCTTCCACATGGAGCACGAGGGCATCCGGTTGAGCAGGCTCGCCGAGAAGGCGCAGATGACCCCGCAGGCGATGGGCGAACTCGTCGACCAGCTCGAGGAGATGGGCTGCCTGCGCCGCATCCCCGACCCCGCCGACCGCCGCGCCAAGCTCATCGTCTTCACCGAACTCGGCGACAAGGCCCTCCTGATCGGCTACTCCGCCATCGACGCCGTCGAACACCGCCTCGCGGCCCTCCTCGGCGACGACGGTTTCGAAGCCCTGCGAACCGCCCTGAACCGCATCCGGACCGAATTCTGATGGCGTACGCGGACTGGCTGGCCATATACGACCGGTCATACGAGGATCCACCGTCCACGAACATCGCGGAATGCCCCGACTGCGGCGCCCGGGAACTGCGCCTGGCATTCGTCCAGGACACCTGGAACCCGGAGAGGGGCGTTCCCCGCTTCTGGTGCGGGAGCTGCCTGACCGGCATTTTCTTCTGCGGTTTCACGATGCCCGAGAACGCGACCGTCGTGTCCGCCGCGGAAATCCCCAACTTCCGCATCATCAGCCCAGACGACTGATCCCCATCGTGAGAATGCCGCTGGGAAACACCTTCTAGTTCGTCGGCGCGAGCCGTGCCAGCAGGTCGTTGACGGAGTCGTCGAGGTTTGCCTGGAGTTCGGGGCTGGAGACCGGCGGGTCGCATCGTTCCGTGATGTGAACGCTCGCGCGCGGACCTTCGGAGTAGCCGAACATGAGGCGTAAGGAGACGCCTGAGCCTCCCCGGCAGGTGCCATCAGTCGCCCAGTGGTCGAGGGAATTCAAGGCAGCCGCCAGGGAGCGCGCCTCCTGCGGGCCATGCTGCGCGCGGGCGTGTCTCCTGTCGCCCAGGGCCCTCCTGCATACCAGCACCGAGACAGGCGCTTCGGGAACCATCAACTGATCTTGACCTCGGCGCCCGCCTTCCCCCAGGCAGGGATCCTCCGGCGGTTCCACCTTCCATTTCCCCGTGCGATGGGCGGCGGTGATGGCCTTTCCGACATACGATCGTGAACTCACGGTGCCATTGGTCGTCACCACGCAGGAATTGACTTCCTCAGCGCTGCCCACCCACAAGGCCTCACCACCGGGATAGTCAAACCGAATGAGATAGTTGATCATCTTTCCACCCATTTGCGTGCACGACCAACTATCGACCCCAGTAACGGGGAGATACGACAAGTCCCGGGCCATAGGCAGCACGTCATCCGTCACGACCCGGGATCCGGCCAGCCGTTCCCGGCCCATCTTCATATTGGTCCCCGGGTAGGCGCAGATCGTCGCGGAGACCGGCTGCCCCGGCACCAGCACATCATCGGCCCCGTCGATGTCCGCCGCCGCCGGAACCCATCCCCCGGCCCCACCCCCGCCGTACTCCTGCGGACACGCCGACCGCACGGTCGGCGATTCGGACACCGACGCCGAACTCAGCACCGCCACGGAACACAACGCGACCGCCGTCAACGTGAGCCCGGCCATCAGGGAGCGCTTCACACCGTTAAGACGTCACTCCCGCCCGATCGGTTCGCCGACACCGTTGACGAGCACGGCCGGCGCCGGATGGCTCAGCAGCTGACGCGTGGTCTCCACACCCCAGTCGTCGAGACCGAGGAGTCGATCGCTCGATCCTCTGAGGCCCGTATACGCCCGGACGTGCGTCGCCCACTCCTTGCGCCGCTCGACATCCGGGCCAACGATCAGGCAGTCGGCGTCGTTCGCCCACCAGCGGCCGTGCATGAACGCGCGACCCTGGTTCGAGGCGGGGGCGATAATTCTGGCGTGAAGGGGTATTCCAGGCGGGTGTTCTTGCAGGGCGGGGTTGTTGCCGCTGCGGGGGTACTGGGGGCGGTGGTTCCGGCCGAGCCCGCGTATACGCCGGATAGGTCGTTTGTGGGGTTGCGGCGGCGGTGGCGGGAGGTGACCGCGGGGGCTTGGGTCGATGCCGGGGTGGAGCCTTATCGGGCGAGGCTGGCGCGGTTGGGGGTGCAGGCGGGGCGGTTTCGGGATGCGATGGTGTTG
>NZ_BLAF01000047.1:0-1905 GCF_009687885.1 Acrocarpospora pleiomorpha | reverse complement strand
GGTGTATGCGGCGGGGGCGGAGCCCGTGGGGAACTGGTGGCATTGGCGGATTGGGGTGCCTAAGGGGTTGCTCGACGCGGCTGTGCTGATCGGGGGGTATTTGAGTGAGCGGCAGAGTGGGGGGCTTCGGGATGCGGTGGATCACTTTGTTCCGGAGGGATGGCTGGGGTGTTATCGCGGGAACAGTACGGGGGCCAATCGGGTCGATCTGTGTTTGGTGATGTTGCTGCGGGCGATGTTGCGGTCGGATCCGGAGAAGGCGGATCTGGCTGTGTCCGCGTTGTCGCCTGTCTTTCCGCTGGTGGAGGAGGGTGATGGCTTCTACCGGGATGGATCGTTCATTCAGCACACGTTTGTTCCGTATCAGGGTGCGTACGGATCGACGTTGCTGAACGGGATCGCGACCATGTTCGCCGTGTTGCGCGGGTCACCATGGGAGATCACCAATGAGAGCGTCTTCGATGCGGTGGACCGGTCGTTCGCGCCTTTCATCCATGACGGGTTCTGTATGGATCTGGTCCGGGGGCGGGGGATCAACCGGAGGCCGTACGGGGATCACCAGCGGGGGCGGGAGATCGCGGCGTCGATTCTGATGCTGGGGGACGCGGCGGCGCCGGGGGTGCGGGCTCGGTGGCAGGGGATGGTCAAGGGGTGGGCGCGGCGGAACACGCACCAGCCCATGCTTGAGGCCGCGGAGCGGGATGATCTCGCGTTTCACGCGCGGCTTGCCGCGATTCTGGATGATGACGCGATTCCCGCGGCGGATGAGCCGGTCGGGCATCGGTTGTTGCCGATGAGCGCGCGGGCGGTGCATCGCAGGCCGGGGTGGTGTGCGGGGCTCAGCATGGCGTCGGATCGGGTTGGGCATTACGAGCATGGGAACGGGGAGAACCTGCGGGGCTGGCATACCGGTTCGGGGATGCTCTACTGGTGGGCGGCGGGGCATGGGGATCAGTATTCGGATTCGTTCTGGCCGACTGTCGATCCGTATCGGTTGCCGGGGACGACCGTTTCCACGCGGCGATTGCCGGATGGGGCGGGTGCTGGGTGGGGGGATACCTGTCCGCCGGGGCGGTGGGTTGGGGGCGCGACCGACGGTCTGTACGCGACGGTGGGTCAGCACTTGAATGGGCTGGAAAGCACAATGGAGGCATTCAAGTCGTGGTTCTTTCTTGATGATGCGATTGTCTGCTTAGGGGCGGGGATTTCCAGCCAGGACGAGGTTCCTGTCGAAACCATCGTGGATAATCGCAGGACGGAAACGTCGCTTACTCGCGGCGAGAACTGGGTGTATCTGGAGGGGCATGGCGGATATGTCGTGCCGGAGGGAGTTCATACGCTCCAGGAGAAACGCACGTATGGGTTGGTGAGCCGGAGTTATGCCACGCTCTGGCTAGACCATGGGGTGGATCCCATATCAGCGGGATATTTCTACATGCTTCTTCCGGGGACGAGTGCGGAAGAAACGCAGGCCCGTGCCGCCGACCCCGCCTGGGTGGACGTCCTCGCCAACACGCCGCGGCAGCAAGCGGTACGAATCCCCTCCCTTGGGATCACCGCCGCCAACTTCTGGAACGAAGGAACCGCGGGTCCGCTGACCGCTTCCGCTCCTTGCGCCGTCCTCGCCAGGGAAAACCCCGACGGCACCGCCACCGTCTCCGTGTCGGACCCCCGGCGCGACCTCACCGAACTCACCGTGACCTGGCACCGCCCAACCACCAAGATCCTCCAATCCCACCCCCTCGTGACCCACGCCTCCCCCGGCCAGCAGCTCACCCTCACCTTCGGCGACCTCTCCAACCAGCACGGCACATCGATCACCGTCACGATTTCCTGAAATTTCACAAGGGCATCGAGGCGTACCACCAGAACGACGGGGTGGTGATCCCCCACAGGCCCACCACC
>NZ_BLAF01000046.1 GCF_009687885.1 Acrocarpospora pleiomorpha | reverse complement strand
AGAGCAGCCTGGAGGTCGTGGACGTGGCCCAACTCCTGATCAAGTCAGTCAAGTCCCAAGGGTAATCGCCGCACCATTAGTCGTATGTCCCGGCTTGGCCGCGCCTGTGTCTGGACTGAGGAACGCAGGGTCGCGAAGCGGCCCGGAGTGACGAGGGAAGACACAGGCTGAAGGCGGCCAAGCCCGCCGTGCCGGAGGCGCGGCCAATGTCACAGCATCACAAAAAGCTTTCTCCACATAACGGGAAAATCACGGTAACCTCAACGTTGGCTCAATCAACGGGGAGGGGGCTGGAAGTGGGTGTGGTCGTCACCGATGCTGAGGTAACCCTGGCGGACGTCCTCTCCCTGAAGATGGCCATCCAAGAACCCTTGGCGGCCGGAACCCAGCTCGTGCTTCGGCACCGGGGGAGCGGGGCGGAACGGCGGGTGATGCTCGGCACGCCCGGCCGGCGCGCCCGGGAGGCCAGCGTGGCCGTCTCGCTCGGCCCGCTGGCGTTATTGCCCGGCCGCTGGGACGCGTACCTGCAGCAGGATGGCCCGCGCACCCGGATGCAGAGCGTGGATCCCGGCTTCTCGCTGGACCGCCTCGACGCGTACGCGCTGGGTCGCCGCACGATGGCCTACCGCGCCTACCGGACCCGCAACGGCTTCCTGGCCATCAAGATCGCCGAAGCCGCGCCGGTCGCGGACGTGCGTGCGGTCTGGTTCCGGGAAGGTCGTTTCGAGGTGACCGGGCTGCTCGCGTACACCGGCCTGACCGACGACGACCAGCATCACACCGCCCGGCTGGCGCTGCGCCACAGCGACGCCCAGGTGATCGTCACCGCGACCGTGCAAGGGGTGCGGTTCCACGCCGCGCTCTCGCTGTGCGACGTGCTGGCCGCCACGCCCGACTCGCAGGGCGTGTGGGAGCCCTCGCTGGAGATCGACGGGATGGACGAGCCGCTGGCGCTCGGCGCGAGCCTGGACGATGTGGAGGGCAAACGCCGCAGGGTGCACTATCCGGCCACCCGCATCGACGGCGTGCCGATCAAACCCAGTTTCACCGCCGACGACCAGCTCCGCCTCGAAGTCGGCCCGGGGATGAGCGCGGCGTGAAGATCACGTTCCTGATGCCCTCCGCCTACGGGATGCGCGGCGACGTCCGGGCCATGCTCAACCTCGCCGCCGCCCTCGCGGAACGCCAGGACGTCGAGATCATCAGCGTCAAGCGCACCAGGGACGCGCCGTTCTTCCCGCTCGACGGCCGGATCAAGCTGCGCTGGCTGGTCGACGCCCGCCCCGGCCGCCACCTGCTGCCCCGCGGCCAGGTCCGCACCGAAGTGGCCCTCTGGCGGGCCCTGCGCGCCGTCCGCGCCGACGTCCTGATCACCGCCCGCCCGGGCCTGAGCGTGCAGTCCGCCAGGTACGCCCCGCGCGAGACCATCAGGATCGCCCGCGAATGGACCAGACCGGCCGTCCCTGGACCGGTCCGCCGGTTCTACCCCCGCCTGGACGCCGTGGTCACCAACACCGAGACCGGCCGCGACGAATGGTCCCGCCTGCTCGACGACGAGCTCTCCGTCCACACCATCCCCGACGCCCTCCCGGCCGGCCCCTGGCCGCGTTCCAGGATGGACAACCGCATCATCAGCGCGGGCGGCCGCTGGGTCGCCCCCAAAGCCTTCGACCGGCTGGTACGGGCCTTCGCCGTGGTCGCCGACAAACGCCCCGACTGGCGGCTGCGCCTCTACGGCGCCGGCTCGGAGGAGAAGCGCCTGCGCGCCCTGGTCGCCGAGCTGAGCCTGCACAACCATGTCTACTTCATGGGCACCACCCCCGATCTGCCCGGCGAGTTCGCCAAGGCGTCGATCGTGGCGGTGCCGTCCCGGCACGAGGTGCTCGGCATGACCGTGGTCGAGGCGCTCGGCTGCGGCGTCCCCGTCGTCGGATTCGACGGCCCGCGCGGCCTGAGCGAGTTCGTACGCCCCGGCAGGGACAGCGTCCTGGTCCAGCAGGGGGACGGCGAGACAGAGGCGTACGCGGCCGCGCTGCTGTCCCTCGTAGACGATGAGCGGCGCCGGATGACCCTCGCCGCCGGCGCCCTGGAGTCGGCCGCCGCCCACGCCGCCCCGACGGTCGCCGCCCGCTGGCAGGAACTGATGTTCGGCCTACGTTCGCGGGTGTGATAGAAGCACTGACTAGTCCCTACCAAAAACCATCCCGGACCCCATATGGAGTCCGGGATCAGTTTCGTCAGTGACTTCAGCGGCTCGCCGAAGTCCGCAACCCGAGCGCGTTGTCGAGCTCCTCCAAGGTCAGTCGGTCATCCGTGTAGTTCACGGCCGCCAACACCTCGGCGTAGAGCGCGATCTCGTCCAACGCGACACGGTCATGGACCCGAGAGTCCAGGTCGTCGTGCCCCACCGCGCTGTCCTTCCTTCCGCAGCCCACACCCACTTCGAGGTTACGTCCGTGTGTCTTGGCGCGACATGGCCCATCGGGACCATTCCTGACGCCAGGTGTCCCTCCACTGACCATTTCCCGGATTCTGAGATCACAATTCGGTGAATTCTCCGAGGTCACAGGGGTGGTATTGCTAAAGGATGAAATATCCCTAATTGTGGGGTAATAGTGACCTATCTGTTAGGTGGAGTAGAGCCAGTCGGAAGTGGTCTCAGTGACCCGTTTGCGCGGCGTGGTGGTGGGCTCCGGCGGCAAGTCGTCGCGGTTGTGGACGAGGCACTGGCCGACCGCGGCGGAGACCGGGAAACCGGTCGGCGGCGGGGTCGCTCCGGCCAGCTCGCACCAGGCCAGACCGGTCGCGTAGGCCGCGCCGAGGAACGCCGCGGCGGTGGACCGGTCCGGGGGCGTCAGGCCCTCCGGGAGGCGGCCGTCGACCGGCCAGCACCCCCGCAGCGGATGCCCGGGCTCGGCCAGCGTGACGTACATCGCCTGCCTGATCCCGTCATCCATCCACGGATACAAATATGTCACCGCATCGGTAGTCACCGACGCCACATCCGCGGCCAGCAGACTGGCCGCTACCGCCCGGGGATCGGCCCCCGAGTCCGCGGTGTACGCCAGCGCCTCCACCAAATCGTAGAAAACATGCCGGAAATGATCGCCCGGCGACACCTCCGACAGCGCGGCCGGAGCCAGATTGGGCGGGCAGCGCAGCAGCCAGCTGTGCGCCACGGCCCCGGACTGCAGCGCGGTGTGGTCCAGCCAGGGCTGGTTCAGCACCTGCTCGATCATGGCGATCAGCGCGCTCGCCCGGGGCCGGAACCGGGCGTCGGCGCGGAGCGCCTTGGCCGTCCGCGCCATCAGGGCGGCCAGGCGCAACCCCGCGTCGGGGAATCCGGACCGGCAGCGCTCGGCGTACAGCTCGACCAGGTCGGCGAGGCCGACCGGGGGCAGCCAGCGCACGAACTCGTCCCCGGGCAGCGGGCGCGCCAGGAACTCCCCGAACATCGACAGCATGACCTCGTTGCCGTCGAACGCGGGGGCGTACGCGCACCACATGACCGTGCCCCAGACCGCCGCCACCGTGCTGGCCACCTCGGCGGCGAACACCTGCCGGAACGGGCCGCCGGTGAGCGGGAAGTCCTCCCGGCGCAGGCCACGATGGGTGATGATCAGGTCCCGGACGCGCTCGGTCACCTCGTTCGGCACGTCGGGCCCGACGAAGCCCTGGGTCGAGCCACGATCGACGGAGAAGTCAGGACCGGTGGGGACCACCCAGTAGGGAATGGGCACGGTGACCGGGCGGGTGGACGCGCGGACGGGCAGGCTGGCCGGGGGAGCCGACAGGTGCCACTGACCGTCCGGATCCAGGCGATACCACCGGGCGTACGCGCCGAACAGCCAGCAGACGCCGTCCTGGGTCGCCAGGGCGCGGCGGGAGATGGCGTCGGCCCGGGATTGCGTGGGCGTCAGCGGCCATCGTGGGTCGGCCACCATGGCACGCACATCGCGTTCCATGGCGGCGAAGCCGTCCCACTGCGCCCCGTAACCCACGGTGCAATGGTAGAACTTCCTCCCCGCTTTTCCTGTTCCAATATCTGGACTGACCATGGCTCAAGGCGTGAATCTTTCACCTCGCTGACCTGCGGGAATGCCGGGGACCTGGGATTCGTCGGCGCTACGCTCTTGGCATGCTCGGCTGCCATCTACTTCCATGTCCTTCGTGACCGAGACCCGGCAGGACATGGCCGTATCAGAATCTGAGACGGCGCCGCCGCGCCCGCTGCCCAGGTGGCTGGGTTCGGCCTCCGATCGGGCCGCGCTGCTGGTGTGGTTTTTCTGGCACGTCGGGACGTACATCTACATGGTCCTGGCCGCGCCCGGGCGGACCGAGGCGCCGATGCTGGACCGGCTCACGCCCTGGGACGCGGACAACTTCATCATCATCGCCGAGTGGGGCTACGACGGCTCGCCCGGGATGACCGACGCGCCCAAGCTGGCCGCGTTCTTCCCCGGGCTGCCCTTCGTGCTGCGGATCCTGCACTGGGTGATCGAGGACTGGAGCCTGGCCATCGTGCTGGTCTCGCTGGTGGCCAGCGCGGTGGTGGCGGTGGCGCTGTCGAGGCTCAGTGACTCCTACCGGGAGGGCACCGGCACCTGGACGGTGATCGCCTTCTTCCTGAGCCCGTTCGCGGTGTTCATGCTCGCCGGCTACTCCGAGGCGCCCTTCCTGGCGCTGGCCATTCCCGCCTGGCTGCTGGCGCGGCGCGGGAAGTGGGAGCAGGCGATGGTGGTCGCGGCCCTGGCCTCCTCTATCCGGATTTCTGGGCTTTTCCTGGCCCTGGGACTCGCCGTGATGTTCCTGACCGCCGAGAACGGCCTGCGGGCCCGTGGCTGGCGCACGCTGCCGTGGCTGGTCGTGCCGGGGCTGCCGGTGGTGGCGTACATGGTGTTCCAGTGGTCGCGTACGGGTGACTGGATGGCGTGGAAGAACGTCGAGGCCGAATACTGGGGGAGGTACGCGGAGTGGCCGTGGGACACGTTCGTCAACACCTGGAACCGGTCGCTGGAGGAGGGCGCGCTGCAGACCTCCTACCGGGAGGAGATCCTGGCTGCGGCCGTCCTGGTGATCCTGATCATCTGGCAGCTGGTGCGACGGCGGTGGGCGGAGTCCGCCTACCTCGCCCCGCAGGCGGTGGCGTTGCTGGCGATGTCCTCGTTCTACATGTCGGTGGGCCGGGCTTCCCTGCTGTGGTGGCCGCTGTACATCGCCGTCGGGCTGACCGGTGCGCGCCGACCGTGGGTCTTCATGCTGTACGTCGCCATAGCGGCACCGGTCATGGCCATCAATGTCGGAAATTTCACCACCGGGGCATGGGTCGGCTAGCGCGGTGCCTTTCCGCCTTTTCCATGTAGCGTGACGGGGTTTCGGCGAAGGACGCCCGGTCGGCCTCGGTGAGCTCGCGGATCACCCGGCCGGGCACGCCCGCCACCAGCACGCCCTCGGGGATCTTGGCGCCGGGCGGGACCAGCGCTCCGGCGGCCACCAGCGTGCCCGCGCCGACTCGAGCGCCGCCCAGCACGATCGCGCCGATGCCGATCAGGGCGCCCGACTCCACGTGCGCGCCGTGCACGGTCGCCTTGTGGCCCAGGCTCACCCGCTCCTCCAGGATCGCCGGTTCGCCCGGGTCGGCGTGCAGGCAGCACAGGTCCTGGATGTTGCACTCGGCGCCCACCTCGATGCGCTCGTCGTCGCCGCGGAGCACCGAGCCGTACCAGATATTGGCGGACCTGCCGATCCGCACCTGGCCGACCACCACCACGCCGGGGGCGAGCCAGGCCGTTGGATCGATTGAAGGGGTGTCGTCATGGTCAAGACCTGCGATAAAGGGCATGCCATACATGATCCCACGCGCCGTTACACGGCCGACACGGCCCGTGTCGGATATTTCCGCAAGCAGCTGGGGCGTTCAGGTTGCGATGCGGGTCGGATAGCAGGAAAGTCGTGTCCTGACGTGTCGTTCCGCCTTTCGACTCCCCAGGGCCCTCCATGACGAACCAGACCGATAATTTCCCCGACCTCATGAGCGACGACTCCTTCGAAGTCGTCATGCGTGGCTACAGCCGTCGCCAGGTCCACGACTACATGATCCGCAGCCGCAACCAGATCCGCGACCTCGAAGAGCGCCTGGCCCGGACGATCGACCAGGCCGAGCAGAGCCGGCTGGAGCTGGCCGACGCGCGGCGCAAGCTGACAGAGTCCCCGCAGAACCCGGACGAGCTGGGCGAGCGGCTCAGCCAGATCCTCAAGCTGGCGCACGAGGAGGCCGCCGCCAACAAGGAGGCCTCTCAGAACGACGCCTCCAAGGTCAGGGACCAGGCCGCCGCCGAGGCCGAGCGGCTGGTGAACGCCGCGCGCGAGCAGGCGGAGTCGATCAGGACCGCCGCCCAGGAGGAGGCCGAGCGCCGCATCCACGACGCGACCGCCTCGGCCGAGCGGCTGCTCTCCCAGGCCGGGGCCGAGGCGGAGGAGAAGGTGGCCACCGCCAGCGCCGAGGCCGAGGAGACCCTGCGGGACGCGCGCGCCGAGGCCGACCGCCGGGTGACCGCGGCCAAGCTGGAGTCCGAGCGCCTGGTGTCGGACGCGCAGTCGGTGTCCACCACCACGCTCACCTCCGCGCAGCGCCGGGCCACCACGCTGGACGAGCACACCGGCCGCCGGGTGGTCTACCTCACCGACACCCACACCGAGGTGGTGCGCCGCCTCAACGAGATCGGCGTGGTCCTGGGCGACCTGCTGCAGCGCGAGTCCAGCGCGGGCCCGCTGATCGACGAGGCCTCGGTGCTGCCGCCCGCTCCTTCGGTGGAGGAGGGCTTCGAGGAGGACTTCTCGGGAGAGGGCTTCAACGACGAGGGCTTCTCGGGAGAGGGCTTCCCGGGAGAGGGCTTCAACGAGCCGGAGGAGGCCGCGGTCGAGACCAACCCGGTGCGGCCGGCCGGGCCCGCGCCGGAGCAGGCCCCCGAGGCGGTCCGCCCGGAGCCGGCCCAGCCCGCCCGCGTGCTCGACGGGCCGGAGGAGCCGGTGAGGGCGCGCCAGGCGAGCCACGACGAGACGCCGCCGTTCCGCGCCTAGTCCCGTGGCGGGAGGCGTTCTTGGTTGGTGCCCGTGGAGGCGCCTTTTTGGTTGGCACCAGCGGTAGCGCCTCCACGGGGGTTCAGGGAATGCGAGCGAGCGTAGGCGAACACATGTTTTGATGAGGTCAACGTCGCCCAGAGTTGCGGGGAGACGCAAAACGCCCGTGGAGCCGGTATAAGACCCACAAGGTGGGCGGTCGGTGCTGAAGCGGGAACCCCGGAAACGGGGAACGCCAGGCCGTAAGGCTACGGCTGCCTGTCCGTGCTCGCATTTTGATCACATTTCAGGTAACGGTATCGGGAACCCTTGAAAGCGGAAGCCCCCGCCCCCGATCGGGTCGGGGGCTTCCGCGCTCAAGGGTTGGGTCAAGGGTCCGCGGATTTGGCACGTTCCTCCTGTTCGTGCAGCTGCTCGCGTAACCCCTCCGGCTCGTCCGCGTCGATGGTCATCGCGCAGCCGGCTTCCCGCTGAGCGGAGGTGAGCGGGTGGTGCCGGGTGGCCCACCACCGCCCCGCGTCGCTCCGCCAGATTGTCCATTCCGGATACTCGCGGGCAATCTCGGCAAGATGCCGGTCAAAGGACATCCGCCCACCTTTCCCTCGCCGAGCCGCCCCAGGGTGCTTCTCCCGCGACCCATGCCGATCTGGGCCTGCGAGAACTTGACGTCTCACCCTCAAGGTGCGGGACTTCTCTAGAGAAATCAATGATCGGGATGGACAGGTCAACGTATCGCCGGACTTGTCTCCTTGACCTAGGCGTCGAAGTCGTACTGGAGTACATACGCGGCGGCGTCCATGGTCATCTCGTTGAGCTCGACCGGGATGCCGCCGGAGGTGTATGCCGTACGCGCCACGATGAGGATGGGGTTGCCCGCGGGAAGGCGGAGAAGTTCGGATTCGTTCGGGGCGGGCATGCGGGCCCGCACCTCCTCGGTGAAGTGGACCGGGGAGTAGCCGAGGTCGCCTAAGCGGGCGTACACACCGCCGGGCCCGGTGTCCGGGAGGGTGATCGCGGTGCCCTCGACGAGATCGGCCGGAAAGTGGGACGCGGCGAGCTGGACGGGGCGGCCGTCCACCGAATAGCGCCGCCGCCGGACCCAGACCTCGTCGGAGTCCAGCACCCGGCCGACGTCCTCGGTCGACGCCAGCCGCTCGATGTGGACCTCGTCCACCGTGTACGCGCGACCTCGGGTGTCCGAATCCCAGATCGCCCGGCCCTGTCCCCACTGTTCGCGGGAGAGCCGTCGTGAACCATGTCGTCTGATTGGCCGAAACAGCCTCACGTAGACCCCCGAACCTCGGCGCGGCACTGCCAAGCCCTCATTGATCAAAACGGCCAGCGCCTGCCGTGCGGTGGCGCGCGCGATGCCGTACTCCGACATGAGTGCGTTCTCTCCCGGAAGCCGATCCCCGTCTCGGAGTTCGCCGGACAGGATCTGGCTACGCAGACTGTCGGCGATACGCCGATAAATCGGGGGCTCGTGCTGCGCCGGGGATTCCGTCACGTGTGATCACCCTCTGTCACCAACGGGGAGTTAGCGTCTCCAGAGAACTTGCCCCGTCTTGACCACGATCGCACAGAGTTGTTGGTAGGTCCCGTGCCTATTTTTAGCGGTTCGGGCGCATGTGACGATCTTGCGGGATTTATGCAGTCCGTTATTGTGGAACGGTCCCCTCCGGTATTGGGTGAGCCCACCAACGCTTAGTCATGATTGCGGCCAGTACGGCGCCCGTGGTGTTCAGCAGAATGTCGTCAATCGATGACACACGGTGGAGGCCTAAAGCATATTGAAGCGATTCCACGATGAGAGACGACCCCGCCGCGACGGCCGCCACCCGGGGTAGCCGGGCCAGTCGCGGGGAGCGGATCGGGAGCAGCGCGCCGAGCGCGGCGAACACCAGGAGGTTGCCTCCTACCTGGGCGATCAGAGTGCCAGTAAAGCCGCCGGCAAGGGTTGTCAGGTCCTTCAGCGGGATCAGGCTGAGGTGCCTGGCGGGCTCCTGGGCGCTACCCGGAGTGAGGATCATCCACAGCCAGGGGAGGGTTCCGGTAACGGAAAGGGCATCACAGAGGGGTGTCCGGAAGGGGTGTTCCATGCCCGAACTAGCGCGTTGTCTCCCGATCAAATAGGCGGTCAGAAGCGCGATGGGGAGCGCCAAAAGGCTGAAAAGAATGATATGTCCCCACATACGCCATGCCAGCAACATGACTGTGTCCTTTTGGCTCGCTGGATGATCGTTCGTCGCGGGCGTACCCCGCCCCTGTTCGGGCGACGAAGTTATAGGAAGGTGGCCTTCTGGCAAGTGTCCGTACGGATCTTCGCCTGGTCGGAGCTGGGACGGTCGGGGACGGTCGGAACGACCGAGTCTGGAGAAGACAGGCGCGGCTGGCGTGATCTCCGGTCGATGTCACTCTGCGTGGTCTCGACCGTTTCATGATCTGTGACGCTTTGTGGTCGTTTTGGGCGGGCGGCCGAGCATGATCATCCGACCTTTTCGGGTTTTTCTCATAATGGCCATGCCCTGTCGCACTGGTCGAGTCAGGAAACTTACGGGGATGATGGGGTACATGAGTATCACCCGCGCCGGCTGTGCCGCGCTCGACGCCGCTGATCCAATAAGCGACTTCCGCGACGAGTTCGTCCTGCCTGACGGGATCGTCTATCTCCTCGGCAACTCGCTGGGCGCGCTGCCCCGGCGGACCGCCGCCCGGGTCGCCCACACGGTCACCGCCGAATGGGGGCAGGACCTGGGCGCCAGCTGGAACACCGCGGGCTGGTGGGACCTGCCGCAGACGACCGGCGACCGGATCGCCCCGCTCATCGGCGCCGGCCCCGGCGAGGTGCTGGCGGGGGACTCCACCTCGGTGACGATCTTCAAAGCGCTCGCGGCCGCCCTGGCCCTCCGCCCGGGCCGGTCGGTGATCGTCTCAGACGTGGAGAACTTCCCCTCCGATCAGTACGTCGTGCAGGGCGCCGCCCAGGCCTTCGACCGCGAGATCCGGGAGATCGGCTCGGACGCCGACCTGGCCAACGCCCTCGGGCCCGACGTGGCCGTCGTGTTGTTGTCCCACGTGAACTACCGTACGGGCGCGGTCAGGAACATGGCCGAGGTGACCGCGATGGTCCAGGCGTCCGGGGCGCTCATGATCTGGGATCTCTGCCACAGCACGGGGGCGTTGCCCGTGGACGTCACCGGGGTCGATTTCGCGCTGGGGTGCACGTACAAGTATCTGAACGGAGGGCCGGGCGCGCCCGCCTACATCTACGTCGCGCCCCGCCACCAGAAGGCCGCCCGCAACGTGATCTCCGGCTGGCACGGCCATGCCTCCCCGTTCGACTTCGAGCCCGGCTACGAGCCCGCCCCCGGCGTCCGCCGCTTCGCCGTGGGCAGCCCGCCGGTGCTCTCGTACGCGGCGCTGAACGCCTCCCTGGAGATCTGGGAGAAGGTGGACATGCGTTCTGTCCGGGCCAAGAGCGTGGCCCTCACCGAGCTGTTCATCGAACTCACCGAGCACCTCGGCCTGGAGTTGGCCACGCCACGCGATCCGGTCGAACGGGGCAGCCAGGTGAGCTACCGCCACCCGGAGGGGTATCCGGTCATGCGCGCCCTGATCGACATGGGCGTGCACGGCGACTTCCGCGCACCCGACCTGATCCGCTTCGGCTTCGCCCCGCTCTACCTCCGCTACGTCGACGTCTACGACGCCGCCAACACCCTGGCCGAGGTTCTCAGCAAGGAACTCTGGCGTGAGGCGCGCTACCAGAGGCGCCTCACCGTCACCTGATCAGTGCCGCTGGTCGTTGCGTGACTTGGCTTTCAGGTCCGCCACGATCTCCCCGGCCAGCGCCACACAGTCGGCGCAGATCCGCCCGGCCTCGCCGTGCACCATGTGCAGGCGCGGCCCCGGCGGCTTCCGGCAGAACGAGCACGCCGCCTCCCGCCGCGTCCGCCGCGTCGCGAACGGATGCGTGAAGGGCTTGGCGAACCGCTTCCGGGCCGCCTGTTTCGAAACTCCGAGCCGATCCCCGATCGCCGTCCACGATGTTCCCGCCGCCCGCGCGTCATGCACGGCCAGGTCGAGCAGAGCGTCGGCGTCCCGGCTCAGCTCCTGGCTCAGAAGGCTCGCGGCGGCAAGGGTTTCCAACGGATCAGAGGGATTCGCGGCTCGCGCTCGTGCTTTCGCGAGTAACTCTGATGGCTCCATAAGACAACCTTAAGTTGTCAATTGTCCTATATCAAGTTGTGACCTAGGTCGAGCTCTCGGGGCCCGCCGGGGTCGTTGCAAACGATCATGAGGCCAACTCCGCTCAAGCGCAAATGCCGCCGTCTTCGTTGGCATCGCATCGAGCGCGACCCCCTGCGAGTGGGGGATTACTCATAAGTAACTTAGGTAGTTGAGCTCAGGCCCGGAGTGTCGGAAATGGTCAGGATTCTGACTATGACCAGACCAGTGCAAAGCAAGACGACCGCGGCCTTCTACCTGCAGTCCGTGATCTCGTTCGGGCTGGCGCTCACGGCTCTCGTGGTCGGCGTCGCCTACCTTCCCGTGGACGCCTGGATCCGGGGATTCTTCGCCGTCGGGGTGTTCTACCTGGTGACCTCGTCCTTCACGCTGGCCAAGTGCATCCGCGACCGGCAGGAGGAGGCCGCGGTGGTGACGCGGGTGGATCAGGCTCGGCTGGACAAACTCCTCGCCGAGCACGACCCCTTCAAAACCGATTAATTAATGAGAAACCCGCCCCACAGCCAGCCGCATCGCCGCCGACCAGGCGATTCGCCGCTGCGGCTGTCCAGATCGCGACTTTCTCATTAATAGGGCAGCGCCCGCTTGGCGAACTTCGCCGACACCATCGGCTGCTGGAATTTCGGAACGGCGACAGAACGGACGTCGCCGTCCGAGGTGTAGCGCTCGGTGGGGTTGGCCTGGAGCCAGTCCAGCCACGCCGTGGAGCAGAACTTCATGCAGTCGCCCTTCTTGTCCATCGACCTGATGCGGGGGATCCCGACCGGGTCGAACTCCTTGCTGTACGGCGAGTAGGCGGGCGTGTATCCGGCCAGGAAAACCCCGCCGTAGTCGTACGCCACCGCGCCGTCCTTGCCCTTGAGCGCCCACGCCTTGGTGCGCGGCTGGTTGCCGTACGGCAGGGCGATGGTCACCGGGGCGGGCCCGTCCAGGGCGGTGATCAGCTGGTGGCCCGCGGCGACCTCGGCGGCGACCTGGTTCTGGGGCTTGCCCGAGAGGCTGAGGTGGTCCTTGGTGTGGTTGCCGATGTCGAAGCCGTTGGTCTTGAGCCAGGTGATGATCTGCGCCTGCTCGATCTTGTCGGGCTTGCCGAACATGTCGCGGGTGACGTAGAACGTCCCGACCGGGCGGAAGCCGGGGTGTTTCGCGGCCACCTCCCGCATGATCGCCACGGCCGTGTTGGGCATGGGCGTGCCGTCGTTGGCCAGGGTGACCTGGGACGGGGAGGAGTCGTCGAACGTGAGCACGACGGGGTGTTTCCCGGCCGGGATGTCGATCTTGCCGGTGACGTACTCGGCGGCGGTGATCGGGACGTAGTTCTCCTTGGCCAGGCGTTCCAGTTCGGTGCGGAACTGGAGTGGCGTGCGGTCGTCCTGGGTGCCGGGTTTCTCGACGATCCGGTGATACATCAAGACCGGGATCTGGCCGAGCTCGTTGGCCTTCACGGCCTTGGCTCGGGCCGCGTTCATCGGCTTCCCGGCGGTGGCGTTCTTGACTGGCGCTTTGGCGGGCGCTTTGTCGGACTTTGTCTCTGTGCTTCCCCCGTGTGTTCCACATCCGGCCAGGACGGCCAGGCTAGCTATCAGTGCTGCGATTTTCATCCGGATCCCCTCACCATGACGACATGTTTAACTACTCCCCGTGAAAAGCCGAGGAGAGTCGACATGGGGGTTAAAATCCGGATCTGGGATCAGTCCGGTAGGGCATGGCGCTCGCGCGATTAACGGGATACAAATAGCTCACCTCTTCATGCAAGGCTTGACGTAAGCTGCTGGATGGGTCGAGAGAGCGCTCCCTCGATCTATCGGCCTGTCTCGAGAACCGCACTCGGCCGGCAGGGCAAACAGGGGCGTGGGTGGGAGAACCCCGGATCAGCTGCCGCTTCGTTCGGGCGACCACGATGCTGGCGGGGTCGGGCGGAGCCCGATGGAAAACGAAGGGCTGGGTGGGTGGGAGAACTCCCGCTTCGCTAAGCGTGAATGACGGCGCTCAGAACGTGTAACGCAGGAGACGTCCGGCGTCCCGGAGGCCGGGAATTCGTGCCATCACCCACATGCCGACGCGTGCGGCAGGCGGGAACTCCGCCAGTCCGGTCAATTCCGTGCTGCGCAGCGCTGTCACGCACTTCAGGCCCGGATGCCAGCCCTCCAGCTCGTACGGGTCGTCGATGGCCCAATAAAGCGTTGCCCCGGCATTGCGGATGGCTGGAATCCAGCGCTGCAATCGAATCCCCATGCTCCCGTAGGAGTCGAATAGCAGCTCCCCCGAGGGGAATCTTGCGGTGAGGCGCTGAATGAGGGATTTACCCTGGTCTTTGCGGAGATACATGGACAAGCCTTCGAAGACGACCGCAGTGGGCCTGTCGGCGGGCACTTCTGTCAGCCATTCCTGGTCGGTCACCGAGGTCGCGATCGTGCGATAGTCACCGGAAGGCTGTGGAAGCAGGCGATTCCGCAGATCCAGGACTTCGGGATAGTCCACGTCGATCCATCGGATGGTGGACGGCCGATCCAGCCGCTGCACGCGGGTGTCCAGCCCGCACGCCAGGTGCAGCACGGTCGCTTCTGGGTGCGCGGCGAGAAACTCCTTGGTCCAGTCGTCCAACTGCCTGGCCCGCAGGGCAACCCCTGCCGCCGTCATCGCGTTGATTCCGGTCCGGCGGAAGTCGTACTCGATCCGCTCCACCGCCCGCGCCGCCTCCTGGTCGTTCAGGATGGGGCGTTTGGCCCGGCTGTCGACTGCCCGGGCGTACAGGGTGGCCAGCATGGTCTCCGGCGAGCCGGTGAGAGTGATCTTCTCTCGGTCCATGAAGCCATTTTGTCATCGGCTCCCAGAACAAAGCCTGATAGATGCAGGTCAGACGCCTGGAGCCCCTGGATGTGCCATGGTGGCGGCGCTCTTGATAGAGCAGTTGCCCGATGTAGCGGACCGGCTCACGGGGACGTCGAGCATGGCTCGATACGCGATCAACGTGGAGTCTTTCGG
This sequence comes from Acrocarpospora pleiomorpha, assembly GCF_009687885.1. Classification (GTDB taxonomy): domain Bacteria; phylum Actinomycetota; class Actinomycetes; order Streptosporangiales; family Streptosporangiaceae; genus Acrocarpospora; species Acrocarpospora pleiomorpha. The sequence continues at coordinate 87,055 of NZ_BLAF01000046.1, read as the reverse complement.
GTGCAGGTCGATCCTTTGGTTAGACCCGTCTACCGGAGGCCCCACGTTTCCGGTGCAAGACGTTCGTCCGCGAGAAGGCGCAGGATGCCAGGTCATGGCAGGTTGTAGCGGGCTCTGACGGTTCTGGCCTCTTCCTCGGTTACCTGGCGGGGAGTGCGGGACAGGGAGTGGTGCAGGTCGGCGAGGATGCGGTCGCCTGAGGTGCGGACGCGGGCGCGCAGGTGGGCGAGTTGCTCGCCGAACAGTTTGGCGGCGGGTCCTGTCCAGACTTTGCCCGATTGAAAGGCCTCGCATGGCCGCCCGAGGTCTCTTTCGGTCGCCCGGATCAGCGATTCCACGGTCCGGAGCGTGTCCTGTAGCGCCTCGTGAAGCGGATTGGGCACCATCTGCGCCACCTGATTCAATCTCCCTTTGCTGGAGAGGGCGACGGAGGGCTGGCCGCGACGGTCAGTTTCGGGCCGATCAGCTTCATCAACGCCACTACGTCGGCCCCCGGATCACGCCCTTGGGGGCCCCGGATGATACTGATGATCAGCGCTGCGTCGCCGCGGACCAGTGTCGCCTTCGCACCGGTGTGCCCTTCGTGATCGGAGCCTTTATCGTATTGATAGGGGAAATAGTAACCATCCCCGCCCGGGACAATCTGCGGCAAGCGTAGCGCGCCAAGACGAACTTCCTCATCGACGTTTCCCACCCAGGCTCTGGAGGTCAGCAACACACTCATGACCTTCCACCTCTCCCCGGTCGGCTCGTAGACGGTGCAGGACCCATGACCGTACCTTCCGGACAGCTTGAAATAGCCTTGGACGAGCGGATCATGTAGCCCTATCATCCGCTCCACGGCCTGTATCGGTATGTGGTCACAGACATAGGGCGGGGCGGCCACGGAAGGTAATGGTGTCTTGTCCACTGCTTCGGCTTCTTGTGGGCTGCACCCGGCGACCAATATCAGCACGCATGTCAGGGCCGCTATGGCGACAACTGATCCCCGTTTTCTCATTGAAACTTGGCGAACCCTCCGGAGAAGCCAATGTCCAGGTCTCTCTTGATATCCAGCCATGTCCTGCTCGAATCGTTCTGATAGAGCCACATGCGATATTCATCGTAGGCGACGGGGTTCCCGTCGGCGTCTGTGGCGTTCAGCATCTCCTGACGGGTCATCAGCGTCTTCCCATCCACCTTCAGGAAGTTGTTCGGTGCCGTCCGGGGATCCTGCCCGGGCTGGAGATCGCTGAGCGAACCCCACGGATGGGTCTTGGCCGGTGGGTCGGCTGGGCCGAACAGGCCATGGTTGAGCATCGCCTGGGCGGCAAGCTGGTGGATGAGGAATCGGGTTTGCTCCACGGACGTGTTCGCCTCCGCCACCGCCTTGTCTCTCGCGTTCCCCTTGGCGGCGTCCTCGATGATTCCGGTCCACGCTCCGGCGACACCGGCGGTGATGGGCCAGCTCGCGGTCTGCGGAAGCGCCAATACGGTGTTGACCAGCGCCATCAGAGCCTTCATATTGCGCTGCTGCGTCTCATCCAGTTCCTGGCCTTCCTCGATTCGGGCTATCCCCGCGGCGTTCGTGATGAAGCCGAAGCCCATGCCGATCGCATTCGCGTTGACTTCGAACGTTGAGACATCGCCGTCGGCCGCCGCCTTGTTGGCGCTGTGGTCGATCAATTTGTTCGCCCATACAGTCTCTGCGCCGGCCACGGCCACGAAAGCTTTTTCGTCATCCTGGAAGGCTTGCTTCATCACGGTCTGCAGATCGTCGGTCTTGAATCTGGCTCCCCAGCTCTCGCGCTCCGGGAGAAGCTTGTAATCTCCCCCGAACACGCCGAGGGTTTCATCCGTATCGGAAGATGCGACCCGGCTGACGTCGCCGATGTAGCCGGCAAGGATGTTGCCGACGGCGGTGGGGATGATCTTGGGCGGGTCGCCTGCTCTGATCCGCTCGGATTCCAGATGAATGAGTTCGGACGCGAGTTTCGCTGACAGGTACCCACGTGAGGGGTGCTCCACCGACCCGTTATGGTCGCGGAAGGTCAACGTGGCCGCTTCCAGGGCTGCGCTGAGCGCTTTCCCGTCGCTTACTCGGTAGTCGGTCATATAACGCTTCAGAGCTGTGGGATCTTGAGTGAAGAAATCCTGAGCCGCCTCGGGGACCCGGGCCAGCGCGGTCATCACCCCCACCATGGAATCCCCGAACGCCCCAGGAGACACCGCTGGCCATTCAGTCGGCTCGATCGGCTGCTGCGTCTTGGCTTCGATCTTTCTCGCCAGGTCCAGGAGGAAGGCGGCATCGAAGGTGCCGCGCTTCAGCGCCAGGGACAGTATGTAGTCCTTGCCGATGAGATCAGCGGTCAGCTCGTTTCGCCAGGCGGTGCTCAGCCGGGGGCTGGCGGTGGCCAGCGCGTTGCCCAGGGCCGCCTGCAGGCGCCGCGCCTTGGCGGCGTCGGGAGGGTCGGCGGTCTGCGCGAGCAGGTCATGAAACCCGCGCGTGCCGAGGGCGTACATCAACGTGGTGGAGAAGACCGGATCGGTGATCCGTTTCTCCAGCTGGGCGAGCGCCGTTTCGCTGATCTGCCCGTTGGCCGTGGTCTCACCGAGAGCAACGGCCGCGGCGTAGACCTCGGGATCGTTGGCGGCTTTGTTGTACAACCCCTCGTCGAAAGCGGTCAGTCCGCTCGCCGGGCCGGGTCCCGGGCCAATGCCACTCAGCCTAAGTTGATCACCGCTTGAGGTGCAGGGATGCGTTCTCCTTGCCCTTGTGAGCGTGAACGCCGGGGAGATCCACTACGGTTCGTGATCGTGATGGAGACCGGGGAACAGTCGGTTCGGCGGTTGGCGGACGCGGTGTCGCTGGGCGTGCTGGCACGGTGGGTGCCCCGCGATGAGATCGACACGGCGGTCGCGGTAACCGGCAAGCGGGCCAAACGCTCCGACGGGAAGCTGCCGCCGCACGTGATGGTGTATTTCACCATGGCGATGGCGTTGTTCGCCGACGATGACTACGAAGAGGTCCTGGCCCGGTTGACCGACACGCTGGCCTCCTGGCCGGACTGCTGGGACAGCCCGTGGGAGACCCCGGGGTCGGGGGGTATCACCCAGGCCCGGCAACGTCTGGGCTCCGAACCGTTGCGGGAGCTGTTCACGCAGGTCGCGGTCCCGGTCGCGGACATGTTGACGCCGGGGGCGTTCCTGGGGCCCTGGCGACTGGTGGCGATCGACGGGATGGAATGGGACGTCCCGGACAGCAAGGAGAACGCGGAGGTCTTCGGCTATGCCGGGTCCGGGGACAAGCGGTCGGCCTTTCCCAAGGTCCGGATGGTCGCCCTGTCGGAGTGCGGCTCCCACGCCTTTTTCGCGGCCGCGATCGGCGGGGCCGGCACCGGTAAGGGGTCGGGTGAGCAGTCCCTGGCCCGCACGTTGTGGGGCGAACTGGATGAGGACATGCTGCTGATCGGCGACCGCGGCTTCTACTCCTTTCCCGATTGGCATGAGGCGGCGGCCACCGGGGCGCAGCTGTTGTGGCGGGTCAAAGCCGATTTGCGGCTTGAGGTGCTGGAGATGCTGCCGGACGGCTCCTACACCTCGGTGCTGGTCCACCCCGATATCCAGGGCAGGCGCCGGGAGGCGCTGGTGGCGGCGGCTCGCGCCGGGGATGATCTCGATCCGGAGGAGGCGGCCCTGATCCGCGTGGTCGAGTACACGATCCCCAATCGCGGCCCGGGCGCCGACGGCGAGTTGGTCTGCCTGATCACCACGATCCTGGATCTGCGGGAGGGCCCGGCCGCCACCCTGGCCGAGATCTACCATCAGCGCTGGGAGCACGAGACGGGAAACGATCAGCTCAAGACGCATCTGCGCGGGCCGGGCCGGGTGCTGCGGTCCAGGAAACCCGACCTGGTGCTCGCGGAACTGTATGGGTATCTGCTGACGCATTACGCGTTGTCGGCGTTGATCTGCGAGGCCGCGACCGAAGCTCAGATCGACCCCGACCGGGTGAAGTTCACTCGTACTGTCCGCAAAGTCCGCAGCCGCGCTGATGGCGCTGCGGATTTTTCCCCCTGACCGGCACGACCGGGTTCTGGCGGCGCTGAAGAAGGACATCACCCGCAAGAAGAACCTTAATCCCAGGCGGCGCGACCGCAGTTACCCGCGGGTGGTCAAACGAGCCCGCCACAACTCCTACCGCGTCAAAAGGCCTGGTGATGCCGGGGTGCGCCATGACGGACCGGCCGTGATCTATCTAGCGAATCTCCCCGAGCTGGCTCTTGCGTCATGATCAACTTAAGCTGAGCGGCATTGGGTCCCGGGCCCCAGTTCAGGCAGACGGCCTGGATGGTCTCGTTCCGCCTACGAAGTTCGGGTCGTTTGCTGCTGATCCAGTTCTGTAGTTCTCGCAGCGCCGCCAAATCGGATGTGTCCAGGTCCAGCCTGGTCAATGCCTGCCGGATGTGCAGCTCGTTCGCGCCCAGCGTGCTTCCCGCTCGGCCCAGACCCTTTTCGAACTCGTCCATCAGCGTGGGATCGATCCCGGAGAAATCCCAGTTGACTACCTGAGGCGGGGGCACCGGGGGCTGCTGTGGGCGCGGTGACGGCTTTGGTGCGGGCTGCGTCATCGGGCCTCCGGCACGATCGGATGCGCACGGGAGCTACGCGTTCAGATTACCCAGAAGGCAGCATCTTTCTGGTGATTTTCGGGAGAGAGGCACGTTTACAGCGTTGAGAACTATGAGCCCTTCTTATTGGGTTTGCGGCGCAGACGACTTGCCGAGGAATCGGTTCATTCATAAGCGTCGATTTGGTTGATGAAGAATCCGTCAGGGGAGACGGGGGCCCCGGGCGGAGGCCGCTTGATGGGCCGCCCGGCCGGGGCCGACGTTGAGCGGAGCTCTGGGTGATTACTTCACCGAATAGGAATGGGCGCCTGTGCCTGCCAGGTTTCCCTTGTCGACGATCAGGTATTCGTCGCGGATGGGGGTGCCGTCCAGCCAGCATTCGAGGATTTCGCGGGTGCCGGCGGCGTAGCGAGCTTGGGCCGACAGGGAGGAGCCGGAGATGTGGGGGGTCATGCCGTGGTGGGGCATGGTGCGCCATGGGTGGTCGGCGGGGGCCGGTTGGGGGAACCAGACGTCTCCGGCGTAGCCGGCCAGTTGGCCGCTTTCCAGGGCGCGGACTACGGCGTCGCGGTCGGCGATTTTCGCGCGGGCGGTGTTGATCAGGTAGGCGCCGCGCTTCATGGTGCCGATCAGGGTGTCGTTGAACATGCCCTCGGTTTCCGGGTGCAGCGGGGCGTTGATGGTGACGACGTCGCAGTGCGGGACCATGGCGGCGGCGCTCTCGTGGAAGGTGAGGTTGAGCTGCTCCTCGACCTCGCGGGGCAGCCGGTAGCGGTCGGTGTAGTGCAGGTGCACGTCGAACGGGTGCAACCGGCGCAGGACCGCGAGGCCGATCCGGCCGGCGGCCACGGTGCCGACGTGCATGCCCTCCAGGTCGTACGACCGGGACACGCAGTCCGCGATGTTCCAGCCGCCCTTCAGCACGGTCTCGTACGACGGCAGATAGTTCCGCACCAGCGAAAGGATCATCATGGCCACGTGCTCGGCCACCGAGATGCTGTTGCAGTAGGTGACCTCGGCGACCGTGATGTTGTGCGCGATGGCCGCGTCCAGGTCCACGTGGTCGGAGCCGATTCCGGCGGTGATGGCCAGTTTCAGCTTCGGCGCCCTGGCGATGCGTTCCGCCGTCAGGTACGCGGGCCAGAACGGCTGCGAGATGACCACGTCCGCGTCGACGAGCTCCTGGTCGAACACCGAGCCCTCGCGGTCCTTGTCGGACGTGACGACGAGCGTGTGACCCTGGCTTTCCAGGAACGACCGCAGGCCGAGCTCGCCGGAGACGCTGCCGAGCAGCTGGCCGGGGGTGAAGTCGACGCCCTTCGGGGTCGGGAGGGTCTGGCCGCCGGGGTAGCGGTCGATGTGCGGAAGGTCGTCGCGGGCGTACGCCGAGGGGTAGCCGTCGACCGGGTCGTCGTACAGAACGCACAGGATTTTCGCCATGGGTTCGGCTCCTTTAAATCGGGTCGTATTTCCACCTTCCTCGTGCTGCGGATATAGAGTCAAAACGAATTTATCTATTTGTTGATAGATAAAAACTATCGCAGATAATCGTGGAGCAGCCGGTCGAGAGTGCCGCGGATGTCGATGTGGGCGGTGACGTCGAGCAGGGCGCGGGCCAGGACCGGTTCGGGGGTACGGTCAGCGATCACCAGGCCGACCCGGGGGGCCTGGCGGGGGTTTTCGAGGGGGATCACGCGCATGCCGTCAGGGACGCCGAACATGTGCAGCCAGGCGTGGGCGATCACGCTGGACCAGCGGTGGGTGGCGACATGGGCGTACAAAGCGGAGACGGTGTCGGTTTCGACGGCGGGGACGGCGACGACGCCGGCCCATTCGAAGATGCCGTCGAGGATCCGGCGGTTGCGCATTTCGGGGGCGAGCAGGCAGAGCGGGAGGGCGGCCACCTCGGTCCAGCGGACGAAGGCGCGCCCGGCGAGTTCGGCGTCGTCGGGGGTGAGGAGCAGATAGCGCTCCTCGTAGAGGGGGGTCGTGCGGACGTTGCCCAGCGGCTCTCCGTCCAGGTATGTCATGGCGACGTCCAGCTCGAAGTCCGCCAGGCGGCGGGTGATCTCGCGGGAGGACAGGGACGCGAGGGACACGCGGGCGTGCGGGTGGCGTTCGCAGAACGGGGTGGTGAGCAGGGAGGCCGCCGTCAGAGCGGTGGGGATGGCGCCCATGCGCAGGGTGCCGGAGAGGCTGCTGCGCATCAGGGACAGATCCTGGCGAAGCGCGTCGGCTTCGGCCAGGATGCGGTGGGCCCACAGCAGGACACGTTCGCCTTCGGGGGTGAGGCCGTCGAACTTGCGGCCGCGGCGGACGATCGGGACGTCCAGCTCGCGTTCGAGCTTGCGGATCGCGGCGGAGAGGGAGGGCTGGGAGACGTGGCAGGACGCCGCCGCCCGGGCGAAATGTCGCTCCCGGGCCAGCGCGACCAGATACTCCAGTTGGCGCAACAGCACGTCACAGCATGTCGTGTGATCGCGGGATTGGTCTAGTGATGTCTCATCTGCGAGGACATCTAGGGATATCACGATGCTGTTGCAAGGCATGGCGGGTGTATTGGCCAGAAAGTGCGAGGGTAGGGTGATATTTCGTGACGACGTTCCGAATCAGTGAGGCAGCCGGGTTGCTCGGAGTGAGTTCCGACACCGTGCGTCGCTGGGTGGACGCGGGGCGGCTCCCGGCGCGCCGGGATGACAACGGGCATCGCATCGTGGAGGGCTCGGACCTGGCCGCGTTCGCGCGAGCGCAGATCGAGACCGGGAACGGCTCGGGGCACTCGTCCGCGCGGAACCGGCTCCGGGGGATCGTGACCGAAGTGATCAAGGACGCGGTGATGGCCCAGGTGGAGATCGCCGCGGGTCCGTTCCGGGTGGTGTCGCTGATGAGCCGCCAGGCCGCCGACGAACTGGGCCTCGCGCCCGGCGTCGTCGCGGTTGCCGTGATCAAGTCCACCAACGTCGTCGTGGAGATCCCCGATCAGAGTCAGTAGTCAGTAGGAGGACCCATTGTTCAGGCGCGTTTCCGGATTGCTCATCGCGGTCCTCTTAGCCGCATCCGCGTGCGGTACGAGCGATGACACGGCCGCTCCTGCGGCTTCCTCCGCACCGGCGGCCAGCGCTCCGGCCGCGACAGAGCTGACAGTGTTCGCCGCCGCGTCCCTGACCGAGACCTTCACCGAACTCGGCAAGACCTTCGAAGCCGCCCACCCCGGTACGACGGTGAAATTCAACTTCGGCTCCAGCGCCACCCTGGCCACCCAGATCACCCAGGGCGCGCCCGCCGACGTGTTCGCCGCCGCCAGCCCGGCGACGATGAAGACGGTCACCGACGCCGGTCTCGCCGCCGGCCCGACCGTGTTCGTGAAGAACAAGCTGCAGATCGCGGTGCCGCCGGACAACCCGGCGAAGGTCGAATCGCTCAAGGATCTGACCGACCCCAAGGTCAAGGTCGCCCTCTGCGCCGAACAGGTCCCCTGCGGCGCGGCCGCGATCAAGGCGCTGGACGCGGCAGGGCTGAAGGTCACGCCGGTCACGCTGGAGCAGGATGTCAAGGCCACGCTCACCAAGGTCGAGTTGGGTGAGGTGGACGCGGCGCTCGTCTACCAGACCGACGTGATCGCCTCGGCCGGAAAGGTCACCGGCATCCCCTTCCCCGAAGCCGACCAGGCCATCAACGACTACCCGATCGCCGCCCTGACCAAGGCTCCGGCCCTCGACCTGGCCAAGCAGTTCGTCGACTTGGTCCTCTCCCAGCAGGGTAAGGACGTGCTGACCAAGGCAGGATTCCAATCCCCATGATGTGGTTTGGAATCCCGACATAACGGTCACGGCCCGTGATGTGGCGTGAATCCCGATTTGACGATCGGGGGGCGTGATCTGGAGTGGATCCCGACATGACGGTCGCGCCCTCACGGTCGTCGCACATGACCGTTTTGTGCGGATCGAGATGTGATCGTGTGCTGTGATCATTGTGGCGTGATCGCAGTCCTGACGCCGCCGATGATTGGAGGCGAACCGCCCAGATGGCCGATACCGATCGTGCGCCGGTAGCTGGGCGGCTGCCATGGGTGCTCGTGTTGCCTGCCGCGCTCGGGTTGGCATTCCTGGTTTTGCCGTTGGCCGGGCTGCTGATTCGTGCGCCCTGGTCGACGCTCGGGGAGCGGCTCACCGAGCCTCAGGTACTCGAGGCGTTGCGGCTTTCGCTGGTGACGGCGACGGTGGCGACGCTGATCTGCCTGCTGCTCGGGGTGCCGCTGGCCTGGTGTCTGGCCAGGTTGTCCTTTCCCGGCCGCCGGGTCGTACGCGCGCTGGTGACCGTTCCGCTGGTGTTGCCGCCGGTGGTCGGGGGAGTCGCGCTGCTGCTGGCGCTGGGGCGTCGCGGTCTGGTGGGTCAGTGGCTGGACAGCACGTTCGGGATCACGCTGCCGTTCACGACGGCCGGTGTGGTGGTGGCTGAGGCGTTTGTGGCGATGCCGTTCCTGGTGATCAGCGTGGAAGGTGCGCTGCGCGCCGCTGATCTGCGTTTCGAGGAGGCCGCCGCCACGCTGGGGGCATCTCGGTGGGTGGTGTTCAGGCGGGTCACGCTGCCGCTGATCGCGCCGGGGATCGTGGCGGGTGCGGTGCTCTGCTGGGCGCGGGCGTTGGGCGAGTTCGGGGCGACGATCACCTTCGCCGGGAACTTTCCGGGGCAGACCCAGACCATGCCCCTGGCCGTCTACCTGGCTCTGGAGACCGAACCCGAGGCCGCGATCGTGCTCAGCCTGGTGCTGCTGGCGGTTTCCGTGATCATTCTGGCCAGCCTGCGGGACAGATGGGTGAACAGCCCATGAGCCTGACCGCTCGACTCCGTCTCACCCGGCCGGCCTTCCGGCTCGATCTCGATCTGGAAGTGGCGCCGGGGGAGGTCGTCGCCTTGCTGGGGCCCAATGGCGCGGGCAAGACCACCGCGCTGCGACTCCTGGCGGGACTCACCCGGCTGGCTGAAGGCCACATCACCCTGGACGGCCTTCCGCTGCACGACCAGGCGACGGAGAAACGCCCAATCGGCATGGTCTTCCAGGATTACCTGCTATTTCCGCATTTGTCCGCGCTGGACAATGTGGCATTCGGGCTTCGCTGTCATGGTACGGGCAAAGCCGACTCTCGCCGCCAAGCCGCCGAGTGGCTGGCTCGCGTCGGTCTCACGGACCACGCGGGAGCCCGCCCCCGGCAGCTCTCCGGCGGGCAATCCCAACGCGTCGCCCTGGCCCGAGCCCTCGCCATCCGCCCCCGCCTGCTCCTTCTCGACGAACCTCTGGCCGCCCTGGACGCCCACACCCGCCTGGAGATTCGCTCCCAGCTCCGCCGCCACCTGGCCGACTTCGACGGCGCGACCGTCCTGGTCACCCACGACCCCCTGGACGCCATGGTCCTGGCCGACAGGCTGATCGTCATCGAAAAGGGAAGCGTCGTTCAGTCCGGCTCGCCAACCGAGGTCGCCCGCCGGCCCCGCACCGACTACGTCGCCCGCCTGGTCGGCCTCAACCTCTACCGAGGCATCGCCGCCAACCGCCAGATCAAAGTCGACGACGTCCTGTTCACGGTCACCGAAAGCCTGGAAGGCCCTGCTTTCCTGGCCTTCGCCCCCAGCGCCGTCGCCCTCTACCGAACCCGCCCCGACGGCAGCCCCCGCAACCTCTGGCAAGCCAGAATCGACGGCGTCGAACGCCACGGCGACAACGTTCGCATCCACCTGGACGGCCCGATCCTCGCCGCCGCCGACATCACCCCCGCCGCGGTCGCCGAACTAGACCTCACCCCAGGCCAAAACGTATGGGCCTCCGTCAAAGCAACGGAGACCCACGTGTATCCGGCGTAGAGCGCCAGGTTGCGCGCCGTTGTCCGGCGCCGTTTACGACCGCGCTGCTGCTCGCCGCACCGGCGCTCAACGGGACCGGCGGTCGGGTGTCGTTCGACCAAGGGATCTCGACGCCGGGTTGATCGCCGTCGTCCGGCCCCGTTTGCGACCGCGCTGCTTCTCGCCGCACCGGCGCCGAAGGGGGTCGGGTGTCGTTCGACCAAGGGATCTCGAGCGCCGGGCTGATCGCCGTTTCCGGCGCCGTTTGCCGCCGCGCTGCTTCTCGCCGTACCGGCGCTGGAGGGGATCCGTGGGCGGGTGTGTCGGTCGACCAAGGGATTTAAGGGCTCGGTGAAAGTCCGGATTAGGGGCCTCCACGGCGTCGGGCTTGGGGGGATGGCCGACGCCGTGGAGGCTAGGGGGGTGGATTAGGTGCCGTAGACCTCGAATTCCCAGAGGGAGTAGCCGTATTGGGTGAGGGCGCGTTGGGTGCCGTTTACCCGGACGTAGCGGCCGGTGCCGGAGACGGTTAGGTCGTCGGTGGCGCCGTCGCTGGTTGTGGTGGTGTAGATGTCGGTCCAGGTGGTGGCGTTGGGGGAGGTTTGGATTTGGTAGGCGCGGCCGTAGGCAGCTTCCCAGGTGAGGCGGACGCGGTTGATGTTCCGCGTGCTGCCCAGGTCTACGTAGATCCATTGCGGGTCGGCGTAGAGGCTGCTCCAGCGGGTGGCCGTGTTGCCGTCGACCGCGTTGGCGGCCACGTTGGCGCCCGCTTCTGTGCTGGAGACCGTTACCGGGCGGCCCTGGGAGAGGAGTGAGGAGCCGCCGCCGGCGGGGGTGCCGTAGACGTTCAGGTCCCAGAGGGAGTAGCCATACTGGGTGAGGGCGCGTTGGGTGCCGTTCACCCGGATATAGCGGCCGGTGCCGGAGACGGTCAGGTCGTCGACGCCGCCGTCGCCGGTTGTGGTGGAGAAGATGTTTGTCCAGGTTGTGCCGTTGGGGGAGGTCTGGACCTGGTAGGCGCGACCGTAGGCGGCTTCCCAGTTGAGGCGCACCCGGTTGATCGCGTACGACGCGCCCAGGTCCACCTGGATCCATTGCGGGTCGGCGTAAAGGCTGCTCCACCGGGTGGCGGAGTTGCCGTCTACCGCGTTGGCGGCCACGTTGGCGCCGGCTTCGGTGCTGGAGGCCGTGACCGGCTTGCCCTGGGCGAGGTCCGTGCCGGGGTTGCCGGTGCCGGGGACGCTCACGCCGGGGCCGATGAAGGTGTAGCTGTCCACGTCGTAGAGCGTGCCGGTGCCGTTGAACACCAGGTACAGGTCGTGGGTGTTGTCGTCGGGCTTGGTGACAGCACCGGTGACCTCGGTGTAGTTGTCCCAGCCGCCGGTGTTGCCGATGGTGAGCCTGGCGACTTCGGGGCCGGTGGGTAAGTCGTACCGGAATGACAGGGTGCCGCCCGCGTTGGCGGAGCTCACCCGGGCCTTGACGCTGGTGATGCCCTTGAGGCTGACGGCGTGGTGCCGTACCCACTCGCCGTTCTGGATGTCGCCGAGGCGTTTGCCGCCCTCGGCGGCGGCCTGGTCGACGACGCGGGGGCCGTTGAGCGTGACGTAGTGCTCGGCCTGCCACTGCTTGGGCCAGACGGTGATCTCCCGCTCGCCGGTCAGCGGGACCGTGCCGGTCGCGCCGCGGTCGGTGTAGCTGCCGCGCAGGACGAAGAACTGCACCGCGTCCAGACCGGCGTGGATCGGGCCGGTGTTGAACGAGGAGCCGCAGCCGGTGCCCTCACCCTCCTCGTGGGCGTGTTCCTGATGGCCGAGGGCGGCCCGGATGATGACGGAACCGCAGGCGATGGTGCCGTCCTGGGCGTCGGTGGCGCCGGCGGTGAGGTTGAGGTTCTCGCTCCAGCTGTACATGCCGCCCGCGGGGATGCCGTTGAGCGTCACGACCGGCCGGTTGTTGCCCACCACGATCGGGAGCACCACCGTGCCGGTACGGCCGCCGGGATCCCGCACGGTCAACCTCGCCCGCTTGTCACCCACGGTGGTGTACGTGAACGACGGGTTGGCGGCCGTCGAATCGGTGGTGCCGTTGTTGTCGAAGTCCCACGCGTACGTGATGGGCTCGCCGTCGGGGTCGGAGCTGCCCGCGCTGGAGAAGGTGACCGCCAGCGGCGCCAGCCCGTTGTTGACGTTGGAGGTGGCCTGCGCGATCGGCGACCTGCCGCCCTGGACATAGTTGATCTTGTAGAGTCCGGCGTCGGCCGCGCCCGAGAAATAGCCGCTGCCGTACTCCAGCAGGTAGAGCGAGCCGTCAGGACCGAACTCCATGTCGATCGGGTGCACCAGGTTCATGCCCGCCAGCACCGGCTCGATGATGGTCGGGTTCCCGGTCGACGGGTTGCCGTTGTCGAACTGGACCTCCTTGATCCAATTACGGCAGTACTCGGAGATCAGCCACTTGTTGTCGTAGTACTGCGGCCATTTCACGTCCGACACCAGGGTGGGGTCGTAGTGGTAGACCTCGGTGTGGTTCGGCGAGCCGCAGCCGCCCGGGTTGTCCAGGGCCGGCCACTGCACGCTGCCGCCGTGCTGCTCCCACACCAGCGCCGGCTTGGTGGGCGGCAGCTGCTGCTGCCCGGTGTTGCGCGGCGAGTTGTTCACCGGACCGGTGGTCCCCCCGCACGGGAACCAGCCGCGCGGCGCGTTGGCCGCGAAGTCCCAGTCGTTGTAGGCCACGTTCGGCCCGCCGCAGTACGGCCAGCCGTAGTTGCCTGGCCCGGTCGCCCGGTTGAACTCGTCGTAGGCCGCCGGACCCCGGTTCGGGATCGTCGCCCCGGCGTCGGGCCCGACCTCGCCCCAGTACAGGGTGTTGTTGGCCTTCTTGTCGACCCACACCCGATAAGGGTTTCGCACCCCCATGATGTAGATCTCCGGCTTTGTCTGCGCCGTCCCCTGCGGGAACAGGTTGCCCGCCGGGATCGTGTAGGTGCCGTTGTTCTCCGGGTGGATGCGGTTGATCTTGCCGCGCAGGTCGTTGGTGTTGCCCGACGTGCGCTGCGCGTCGTACTGCGGGTTGCGGCTGGTCCGCTCGTCGATCGGCGCCATGCCCGCCGAGTCGCCGCCGGAGTTGGTGTTGTCGCCCACCGCGAAATATAGATTGCCGTTGGTGTCCCAGGTCATCGACCCGGCCGAGTGGCAGCATAGGTCGCGCTCGGTCGGCCATTCGATGATCATGTCCTCGCTGGCGGGGTCGAGGACGTTGGTGGCCGGGTTGAAGGTGAATCGGGAGATGCGGTTGACCAGCGGTGTCACTTTGGGGGAGTAGAACAGGAACACCCAGCGGTTTGTGGCGAACTGGGGGTGCAAGGTGATGCCGATCAGGCCGTCCTCGAAGCGGGCGTCCAGCTGAACGGTCAGCGCGACCGTGGTGGTCTGGGTGGCCGGGTTGTAGAGGCGGACCTGGCCGCCGCCGGCGGAGGTGCCGCGGTTGATGTAGAGGACCTTGCCGTCGGGGAGCACGGACAGCTCGATCGGCTCGCCCATGGAGAGTCCGCCATCCAGCTTGACTTTCTCGAAGCCGCTGGTCGGGGGTGGGGCCGCCGCGGCTGGGGGTGCGGCCAGTGCCGTACCGGCCAGGACGGGTAACAGGAGCGCGGAGAGAGCGCGACGCAGGCGCGCGGAACCGAACACGAGAACTCCAGAGAATGTAGGGGGGTGTCAGGAGCCGTAGACGTCGAATTCCCAGAGGGAGTAGCCATACTGGGTGAGAGCCCGCTGAGTGCCATTTATTCGGATATATCGCCCGGTTCCGGTCACGTTGACGTCGTCCACGCCGCCGTCGCCGGTGGTCGTGGAGTAGATGTTCGTCCAGGTGGTGCCATTCGGTGAGGTCTGGATCTGGTACGCGCGACCGTAGGCCGCCTCCCAGCTGAGCCGGACCCGGCTGATCGAGTAGCTCTGACCGAGATCCACGTAGATCCACTGCGGGTCGGCGTAGGCGCTGCCCCAGCGGGTGGCCGTGTTGCCGTCCACCGCGTTGGCGCCGACGTGCGCACTGCCGCTCTCGACGCTGGAGACGGTGACAGGCTTGTTCCGGGACAGCAGGGTCGGCCCGGGGTTGCTGCCCGGCGTCCCGAACACATTCAGATCCCAGAGCGAGTAGCCATAAGCCGTCAACGCCCTCTGAGTGCCATTTATCCGGACATATCGCCCGGTTCCGGTCACGTTGACGTCGTCCACGCCGCCGTCGCCGGTGGTCGTCGAGTAGATGTTCGTCCAGGTGGTGCCATTCGGCGAGGTCTGGATCTGGTACGCGCGACCGAACGCCGCCTCCCAGTTCAGCCGGACCCTAGTGATGTTGTAACTCTGACCGAGATCCACCTGAATCCACTGCGGATCGGCATACGCGCTACCCCACCGGGTGCCCGAGTTGCCATCGGTCGCGTTCGCGGCCACATGCGCGCTCCCGCTCTCCACACTGGACGCGGTCGTCGGCTTGCCCTGCGCGACGTCGGCACCCGGCTGCGGCTGCCCGCCATCCCCCTTTATCCGGATATTGCGGTAGTTGATATCCGCACCATCACCGTCGTTCTGCACGCCGATGTAGCCATTGGCGATGTTCCGCGTGCTCATGTAATCGTTGATCTTGACGCCGTTCAGCCAGATCTCCACCCGCTGCCCGTGCACCCCGATCTCGTACGCGTTCCACTGCCCCGGCGGATTGAGCGCCGCAGCCCTCGCGGCCGTGTCCGGCGCCTTGAAGCTGTACACGCTGCCCGTGGTCCTGCTCGGATCCGCGTCCGTGGCATCGATCTGAATCTCATGACCGGCGTTCACCGGACCCCACGGGTCGTTGCCCGGATCGGGGAAGCCGATGAAGACGCCGCCGTTGTCGTCACCCGGCATCATCCAGTCGACCTTGAGCGAGTAGTTGCTGAAAGTGGACACCGGATACCAGAGCAGCCCCATGCCTCCGAACGAGGTCAGCGTGCCATTGGCCAGGGTGAATCCGCCGGGACCCGCCATCCGCCACTGGCTGAACGAGCTTCCGTCGAAGAGCGGGGTGTACCCGACCTCAGGACGGCAGTCCGCCGGAACCGCCTTGGCCGCCACCCGGATACCCCCGAGCAGCATCGTGCGGAAGTTCGCGTCCGCGTAGCTCTCCTCGGTGTGACCGAGCCCGGTGTACCAGGAACGCCCGCCCTGATAGTCCTGGCACCAGGTAATCGGATGGTCGCCCATCGACCCGCCTGAATACGACGACTCGTTCAGGCTGGCCAGGACCCGGACCGCCGAGCGCGGGTTGGTCCGGTAGTTGTACCACTCGTCGGTCCGCGTCCACGTCGGCGCCAGGTGCGAGGTGGACGGATTGGCCCGGTCCTCGACCTTGATGGTGGCCTGCTGGGTGGCCGGGTGGGACTGGAAGTAGGCGCCGACCAGCCCGCCGTACCAGGCCCAGTCGTATTCGGTGTCGGCGGCCGCGTGCACCCCCACATAGCCGCCACCGGCGGCGATGTAAGACTGGAACGCCGTCTGCTGGGTGGCGTTGAGCACGTCACCGGTGGTGGAGAGCCAGATCACGGCCTGGTACTGGGCCAGGTTGGCGGTGGTGAACGCGTTCGCGTCCTCGGTGGCCACCACGGTGAAGCCGTTGGCCGCGCCGAGCTGCTGGATGGCGGTGATGCCGTTGGGGATGGACGAGTGCCGGAACCCGGCGGTCTTGGAGAAGACCAGCACCCGCGTGAGCGGCGCCGCCGACGCGCTGCTCGGCAGCAGGGCAAGCCCGGCCGCTAATAGGACGAGTGATAATAAGGCGCGAAATAAGGTAGAAATCGGTCGTTGGGGCATCAACATACGCCACTCCTTGATTTGAAGAGGAGCGCGCCGCCGCACCTAATGGTTCTTGATCAACCGACTTATGATTTCTTCCGCCCGAAGGTTCACACGAGACGCGCATAAGTGTCAATGCTCTGTGCGCTAATAGCCCCCTGAGCTGGGTGACTCTGATGGGGTTCATTACCCTTTAGAGACGTGTCCCTCGCGCCACCCCGTCCCGTGTCCCTCCTGCCCTCCCTCGCCTCCCTCACGGCAGCCGCTCCGCTCGCCATCGACATGTACGTCCCGGCCTTCCCCGACATGGTCCGCACCCTGGAAACCACCAGCTCAGGCGTGCAACTGTCGATGACCGCCTTCCTGGCCGGCCTCGTCCTCGGTCAGTTCCTGCTCGGCCCGATCAGCGACACCCTCGGCCGGCGCGGCCTGCTGCTCGGCGGCACCGCGCTGTTCGGCCTCTTCTCGCTGCTCTGCGCCCTCGCCCCGACCGTGCAGTTCCTGGTCACCGCAAGATTTCTGCAAGGCGCGGCAGGCGCGTGCGGCGCCGTGCTGGCCCGCGCCGTGATCGTGGACTGGTATCGCGGCCCGAGCGTCGCCCGCTACTTCTCCACCCTGGCCATCATCACCGGCGTCGCCCCCGTGCTCGCGCCGCTCCTCGGCGCCCTGATCCTGCTCGGCGCCCCCTGGCAGGCCGTCTTCCTGGTCCTCGCCCTGTTTGGCTTCGCCCAGTGCGCCACGGTCTGGTGGCGCGTGCCCGAATCGCTACCCCCGGACCGCCGCAACCCCGGCGGCCTCCGGGTCGCCTTCCGCGCCATGGCCGGCCTGCTGCGCAACCGCTTCTTCGTCGGCTACGCCATCGCCCTGTCCTGCGCCGCCGCCGCCCTCTTCGCCTACGTGTCCGGTTCGTCGTTCGTCTTCCAGATCGTGTACGGCATGAGCCCCCTCGGCTACGGCGTCGTCTTCGCCGTCAACGCCATCTGCATGACCGCCTCGGCAGCCCTGTTCGGCGCGTTATCCCGCCGGGTCCGCCTGAACACCCTGCTGATGACCGCCCTCGCCGTGTCCTTCACCGCGACCCTCGCGCACGTCGCCATCAACCTCGCCACCGGCGGCAACGTGGCCGTGACCTGGACCTGCCTGATCCTCACCATCGCGGGCATGGGCACCGCCTTCCCCGCCATCATGACCATCGGCCAGGGCGTGGCCGGCCACTCGGCCGGAAGCGCGTCCGCCCTGCTCGGCGGCGGCCAGTTCCTGCTCGGCGCGATCGCCGCCCCCATCGTGGGGGTGTTCGGCGAGACCAGCGCCACCCCCATGGCGATCATCATGCTGGTGGCCCTCACCTGCGCGGTCCTGGCGCTCGCCGCCCTGGCTCGCCCCTGGCAGGGCCACGGCGAACACTCAGGATGACGACGGCGCGGGCCCGGTCGAGGAGCGCGCCAGCAGCTCGGTACGGAACACGAACTCCCCCCGGGGCGGCGAGAGCGCATGGATCTCGTCGATCAGACCCCGGACCGCCGCCGTGCCCATGGCCTGAACCGGCTGCCGGAGCGTCGTCAGCGGAGGATCGGAGAACACGGTCACCGACGAGTCGTCGAAGCCGACCACCGACACGTCGTGCGGCACGCTCAATCCCAGGCCCCGCACCGCCCGTACGGCACCGAAAGCCATGATGTCCGACCCGCAGATGATCGCCGTCGCCCCCCGGTCGATGAGCCGGGACGCGGCGACCTGCCCACCCTCGACGGTGAACGTGGTGTGCTCCACCATGTCCGACAAATCCAGACTGAGGGTGGCTTTCGCGGCCTCCAGGAACCCGGCCACCTTCCTGATCACCGGCACATACCGCTCGGGCCCGATGGCCATGCCGATCCGGACGTGCCCCAGCGAGGCCAGGTGCTCGACCGCCAGATACATGGCCGACTTCTCGTCCACCGAGATGGACAGCACGTCGAGCCCTGGCAGGAACCCGTTGATCAGCACGATCGGCAGCCCGCGGTCGACCAGCCGCCGGTAGCGGGACGGGTCGGCGTGCGTGTCGGCGTGCATGCCGGAAACGAAGATGATGCCCGCGGTGTTGTGTTCCAACAACATTTCAACGTACTCATCCTCGCTCACGCCGCCCGGGGTCTGGGTGCACAGCACCGGCGTGTACCGCTGCTGCGCCAGCAGCGTGCCGATCACCTGGGCGAACGATGGGAAGATGGGATTTTCCAGTTCAGGCACCACCAAGCCCACCAGCCCCGCGCTTTTGCGCGGGGCCTCGGGCTTGAACGGGCGCTCGTAGCCGAGTGCTTCGACAGCGGCCAAGACCAGGTCCCGGGTGTCCTCCGCCACGCCTGACTTGGCGTTCAGAACCCGGCTGACAGTGGCCTCGCTGACACCGGCGCGAGCGGCGACTTCCGTCAAGGTCACTTTCATGCTGAAAGTCTAACAGTCCTTGCAGCAGGAATTCATAAGGGCTTTCATGGCTGCCAGGTGTAGACGGTCGTGTCCGTCGACCCCTGCGTGTCGGCCGGCACGGCGAAACTCCGGTTCGAACCGCCCTCCCAGACCGTCGATCCGCCGTTCTTCTTCAGGAACTTGAACTGGATCGTCGTCCCGGCGGGCACCGACACCGGCAGGAACCACTCCGGATAGTTCGGGTTGTGCATGGCCTCGGTCGACTTGGCGGCGTCCCACGAGCCCAGCTCCGGGATGTTGCCGACGACGTGGATGTTCTCCCCGGGGACCGTGGTGGTATTGATCTTGAAGATGACCTGGACCTGGTTGCCGGACAGCACCTCGTAGCGGAAGGTGTTGCTGACGTTGGCGCCCTTGGTCACGGTGATGTTCTGCACCCCGGCGACCGCGCCCGCCGGCACGGTGGTGGTGATCTGGCCGTCGGAGTTCGACGTTACCGTGGCGGTGACCGTGCCGAACTTGACGGTGACCGCGCCGCCCAGGCCAGTGCCGTAGATGTAGACGGTGTTCCCGGCGCGCCCGGAGGTGGAGACGACATCGCCGATGCGCGGGATCGTGGTGCCCAGCGACGGGTTGTAGGACCAGACGTTCACCTCGCCGCCGGACAGCGAGAAGCTCGGGAGCTGCCCGCCCGCGACCGTGGTGGACGCGCCGCCGAGCAGGCCGGTCAGCTGGTCGGTGTAGGTCCCGGCCGGGATCGTGGTCGCCAGCGCGGGCACGGTGAACGCCGTGTTCGGCTGCCGGTTCACCGAGACGATGACCTGCTTGTCGTAGAACTGCCGCTTGAAGACCAGCACGTCGTTGGTGCTGTGCAGGATCTGCGTCTCGCCGTAGGCCACCGCGTCGTTGCTCTTGCGCAACGCCGCCAGCGCCTGGATCACCTTGTACGCCGTGGTGGTCTGGCTGAACGCGGGAGCGGCCGTCTGCAGGAACTGGCGACCGGCCACGTCACTGGCGTCCGCCGAGCTCACGTACTGCTCGGTTCCGTAGTAGATGTTCGGCGTGCCGCGCGCGGTCAGCAGCGTGGCCAGCGCCGCGTGATACGGCTTGTCGTTCGGCTGGATGAAACGGAACCGGGTCACGTCGTGGTTGTCCAGGAACGTCACCGCCTGGTTCTCGTAGATGTAGTCGTTGCTGGTCTGGGTCAGCATCGAGCCGAAGTTCGCCATCGTCTCGGAGAAGTTGCCGAAGGCGTTGGTGGAGGCCCGGAAGTACTCGAAGTCCAGGTTGTTGACGCCGGTGCGGTCCGGGAACGTGCGGTACTCGTCGTATTTGGGGTCGGGCCGGCCGATGAAGAACTCGCCGAAGTGCGCCATCGGGCCCTGCGGCGCGGAGTCGATCGCGTCCTTCAGGCCCTTGGTGAAGGCGGGGTTCATGTGCAGGGTGGCGTCGTGGCGGAAGCCGTCCACGCCTTCGGCCTTCCAGAACAGCGCGGCCTTCTCCAGGTGCTTGACCACGTTCGCGTTCTCCTGGGAGAAGTCGGCGAGCGAGCCCAGCTCCTTGTGCCGGTAACCGAACCTGCTGGAGTCGCCGCTGCGGTCGCCGAGGCCGTGGAACCAGCCGTTGACGTCGGCGTGCGGGTTGGCGAGCAGGTTCTCGACGATCCCGTCACCGTTGTTGTCGATCGGCTCGCCGGCGGCGTTGAAGACGTAGTTGCCCAGGCCGTCCTTGTCCGGCTCGTAGAGCTTGCCGTCCTCGGCGGCGTTGCCCAGGGTGGGGTTCTGCCAGCGGCTGGTGTGGTTGGTCACGAAGTCGATGACCAGCTTGATGCCCTCGGCGTGCAGCGCGTCGCGCAGCGCCCGGAACTCCGCCAGGGTGCCGAAGTGTTTGTTGGTGGCGAAGTAGTTGCGCACGTGGTAGCCGTGGAAGCTGGTCCACCGGTCCATGCCGCCGCCGGGCTTGTGGTCCTCGATGACGGTGTCGCGGTTGCGGTAGGGCGCCGAGATCCACACGGCGGAGATGCCCATGTTCTTGAGGTACGGGATCTTGGCGATGATGCCGTCCCAGTCCCCGCCCTGGTAGAGCTTGAGGTCGCTGCCGTTGCCGACGTTGTTGGCGTCCGGGTCGTCGAACAGGGTGGGGTCGAATCCGGCGGGCTTGTTGTTGCCCGTGTCACCGTCGTAGAACCGGTCGGTGATGATCTGGTACACCACGTCTTTGGGGGTCAATGGTCCGATTGGGGCTCCGGCGGCCAGGGCGGGAGCCTGGGCCGGGAGCAGGGCGAGAAGTACCGCTCCCGCCGCGATCGTGGCGAGCTTGCGTAAGGCGGCCATCTGCGTTCTCCAGAACACTTGACGCTAGGTCAACCCGACTGGTGGTCAGGCTGAGCGCGACCGTATCAAGCCGATTGCAACATGTCAGTAACTGTCTAGAAACTTGCCGAAATCCGTGGTTAGCTTTCGCAAGACGGCAGCGCAAGTGTTGCCTTGATTTCGCAAGAAGGGCGGCGCTCAGGCCGCCTGATTCCCCCCTAGGAGCCACCATGCGCTTGAGCAAGGTCTCAACGTTGGCCGCGGGTGTCACCCTCCTGCTCACCGCCGGTTGTGGGGGAGGCGGCGAGAGCGCCGCGCCCTCGGCCGCGGCCACCACTTCCGGCCCGGCGCCGGGCGCCACCACGATCGTCGAGCCCACCGACGGCCCGGTGAAGCGGGCCCAGGCGGACCTGGTGATCTGGGCTGACGACACCCGCTCGCCGATCATTCAGAAGATCGCGCAGAGGTTCGCGACCGAGAAGGGCGTGCAGGTCGCCGTCCAGCAGCTGGAGTTCGGCGACATCCGCGACAACCTGGTCACCGCCGGTCAGGCCGGCGAGGGCCCCGACGTCGTCATCGGCGCGCACGACTGGCTGGGCAAGCTGGTCACCAACGGCGCCGTCGCGCCCATCCAGCTCGGCGACAAGACCTCCCAGTTCAAGGAAGTCGCCCTGAAGGCGCTCTCGTACGACGGCCAGCTCTACGGCCTGCCGTACGCGATCGAGAACATCGCGCTGTTCCGCAACACCGCCCTGGCGCCCGAGGCGCCCAAGGACTGGAACGCGCTGATGGACAACGCGCTCAAGCTGGTCAAGGAGAAGAAGGCCACCGTGCCGCTGGGCCTGCAGGTCGGGCCTGAAGGTGACCCGTACCACTTCTACCCGGTGCACACCTCCTTCGGTGGCGGCATTTTCGCCACCAAGCCGGACGGCAGCTACGACCCGGCCCAGCTGACCATCGACGACGCGGGCGGC
Source organism: Acrocarpospora pleiomorpha (assembly GCF_009687885.1). Lineage (GTDB taxonomy): Bacteria > Actinomycetota > Actinomycetes > Streptosporangiales > Streptosporangiaceae > Acrocarpospora > Acrocarpospora pleiomorpha. The sequence goes on along the minus strand of NZ_BLAF01000046.1, from coordinate 65,087 downwards.
CTGGCGTTCGCCAAGGCGCTGGAGTCGTGGAGCAAGAAGAAGCTGCTCTCCGCCGACCTGACGCTGGACATCGCCAAGGAGGCGTTCAACACCGGCAAGTCGCCGTACATGATCACTGGGCCGTGGAGCACGGAGGACGCCCAGAAGGCGGGCATCGACCTGGCGATCGACCCGATCCCGTCCGCGGGCGGCAAGCCGGCCGCGCCGTTCGTCGGCGTGCAGGGCTTCATGATCTCCGCGAACGCGAAGAACAAGCTCGTCGCCAACGACTTCGTGGTCAACTACCTCGGCACCCCCGAGGTCATGAAAGAGCTCTACGACACCGGCAAGCGCCCCCCGGCCATGATCTCGGTGTACGACCAGGTGAAGAGCGACCCGATCATCGCCGGTTTCGGGGCCGCCGGAGACATCGGCCAGCCGCTCCCCAGCATCCCGGCCATGGACGCGGTCTGGACCGAGTACGGCCACGCCGAGCGCGACATCCTGCTCGGCAAGGGCGACCCGGAGAAGCTGATGAAGCAGGCCGCGGAGAAGATCCGCGCGAAGATCGGCTGATCTTGTGGGATTGACCACCAAGGGCGGTGAGCGCGTCGGCGTTCACCGCCCGCGTCTGGCCGAGGGCGGGTCCACCTCCACCGCGGCGCTGATCGGCAAGATCACGCTGCTCGGCGCCGTCAACGCCCTGGCCGTCTACGGCCTGCTGACGGCCTTCGCCGTCGGCGACTGGGGAATCTTCGGCTTCGTCGCGATCGCCACCGCGGTCGCCGACTACGTGTACTTCAGCAAGCGGGTCGAGGCGGGCAAGTACCTGGTGCCGGGCTTGCTGTTCCTGCTGGTCTTCCAGGTCTACATCGTCTTCCACACCGCGGCGGCGGCGTTCACCAACGTGGGTGACGGCCACAACCTGGAGAAACCGCGCGCGCTCGAGCACATTCTCGCGGTCTCCGAGAAGCGTGTTCCGGACAGCCCGCTCTACAAGGTCGCGGTGGTCACCGGGAGCGATGGCACGCTGGAGCTGCTGGCCACCGACCCGACCGGCCAGGTCACCCTGGGCGGCGAGCAGGTGACCGAGGGGATCACGCGGGATTCCACCGGTAAGGCCACGGCCGTGGCGGGGTATCGCACGCTGGAGTTGCGCGACCTGACCACGCGCCAGGAGGAGGTCCTGGATCTGCGGGTGCCGCTCGGCGCGCAGGGCGCGCTGCGCACCCAGGATGGGGCCACCGGGTTCCTCGCCCGGCCGACGCTGCGGCATGATCCGGCCGCCGACACGCTGACCGATGTGGAGAGCGGCAAGGTCTACACGGCTTCCCCTTCGGGGTATTACGAGGCCGCCGACGGGACCACCCTCACGCCGGGCTGGACGGAGAACGTCGGGTTCGACAACTTCGCGCGGGTGCTGACCGACACGCGGTTGCGCGGGCCTTTCGTCTCGGTCTTCATCTGGACGTTCGTGTTCGCGGCGCTGTCGGTGCTGTTCAACTTCGCGATCGGGTTGCTGCTGGCGCTGGCGTTGAACAAGACCGGGATGAAGGGGCGCAATCTTTATCGGTCGTTGCTGGTGTTGCCGTATGCGGTGCCGTCGTTCCTGAGCGCGTTGGTGTGGACGGGCATGCTCAATCAGACGTTTGGGTTCGTGAACCAGACGTTGCTCGGTGGGGCCGATGTGCCCTGGCTGAATGATCCGTGGCTTGCCAAGGGCAGTGTGCTGCTGGTCAATCTGTGGCTGGGGTTCCCGTACATGTTCCTGATCTGCACTGGGGCGTTGCAGGCGATTCCTTCTGAGCTCAACGAGGCCGCGAAGATCGACGGTGCGAGTGCCTGGCAGCACTTCCGGCGGGTCACATTGCCGTTGTTGCTGGTGTCGACGGCGCCCTTGCTGGTGGCGGCGTTCGCGTTCAACTTCAACAACTTCACGGTGATCTACTTCGTCACCGGGGGCGGGCCCAACCTGCCGGAGGCGCCGATCACGCTGGGCAGCACGGATCTGCTCATCTCGATGGTGTACAAGATCGCGTTTGGCGGGGCCGGGCGGGAGTGGGGGTTCGCCTCCGCGATGTCCGCGATGATCTTCGTTATCGTGGCCGGTATCTCGGCGTTCGGGCTGCGGCGGACGCGCTCGCTTGAGGAGACGTACTCATGAGGCGCTGGCTGGCCGACACCGGATGGCGGCACCTGGTCGGGTTCCTCATGCTGGCGTTCGCGCTGTTTCCGCTGGTCTTCGTGATCAGCGCGTCGCTCAATCCGCGTGGCACGCTGACGGCTTCGGCGACGTTGTTCGATGGGGCGTCGCTGGACAACTATCTGAAGTTGTTCACCTCCTCGACCTTGCCGTATACGCGGTGGTTCGCCAACACGATGATCATCGCGGGGGCTACGGCGGTGCTGACCGTGCTGCTCGCGGCCAGTGCGGCCTACGCCTTCTCGCGGTTCCGGTTCCGGGGGCGGCGGCTCGGATTGCTGGGACTTCTGCTTGTGCAGATGTTTCCGCAGGTGCTCGGGGCAGTTGCGATCTTCCTGTTGATGGCCCGGATCAAGGGCGTTTTCCCTGGTATCGGGCTGGGCACCCAGTGGGGTCTTGTCATGGTCTACCTGGGTGGCGCGATGGGGGTGAATACCTTCCTGATCAAAGGGTTCTTCGACTCGATCCCGCGTGAGCTGGACGATGCCGCCAAAGTGGACGGCGCGACCCATTCGCGGGTGTTCTTCACCATCATCCTGCGGCTGGGCGCGCCCGTGCTCGCCGTCATCGGGCTGCTGGCGTTCATCAACACCGTCAACGAGTTCCTGGTCGCCAGCGTGATCCTGCAGTCGCCGTCGGAGCACACGCTCGCCGTCGGCCTTTACGGGCTCATCTCCGAACGCCTCTCCGCCAACTGGGGCGTTTTCGCCGCCGGGGCGCTCATCGGGGCGATCCCCAGCGTGCTGCTCTTCCGTTTCCTGCAGCGTTACATCGTTTCCGGTCTTCTCAGGGGGTCAGTAAAGGGATGAAACTCGCGCTCGTGCCGCACCATGACGGTTCGGCCCTGCACGTGCCGGAACAACGCCCTTCACTCGGCGACATCGTTCCCGTTTATGTACGCCTTCCGCACGACTATCCGGTCGAAGCCGTCTACGCGCGCTCGGTTTACGACGGCGAGCCGCGGTACGCGCAGGCGGTCGTCGATCACCAGGACGCGCTGGAGGTCTGGTGGCGCGCCGACCTGCTGGTGCACAACTCGGACACGCGTTACCGGTTTCTGCTGGATCGGGGGGATGGCGGGCACATCTGGCTGCACGCGGGCGGGCTGAGTGACCATGACCCGACCGATGCCACCGACTTCCGGTTGACCACGTTCGGCGGCCCGCCCGCCTGGGTGGACGATGCGGTGATTTATCAGATATTTCCGGATCGGTTTGCTCGGTCGGGGCAGGTGGATCTGCCCGCGCCCGAGTGGGCGTTGCCCGCGCAGTGGAACGACAAGGTCATCGACCGGGGGCCGCAGGCGGGGATCCAGTTCTATGGCGGCGACCTCTACGGGATCGCGGACCGGCTGGACTATCTGGTCAAGCTGGGGGTGGACGTCGTCTATCTGACGCCGTTCTTTCCGGCCGCGTCCAACCATCGATACAACGCGACCTCGTTCGACCAGGTTGATCCGCATCTGGGTGGGGACGCCGCGCTGGCCGCGCTCACGGCCGCCGCGCATCAGCGGGGGATGCGGGTCATCGGCGACCTGACGACGAACCACTCCGGCGACACGCACGAGTGGTTCCGGCGGGCGATGGCCGATCCGTCCTCGCCGGAGGCGTCGTACTACTACCTGACCGGCGACGGCGGGTACGTCTCCTGGTTCGACGTGCCTTCGCTGCCGAAGCTCAACTGGAGTTCGCCGGAATTGCGGGAGCGCGTTCTGGCGGTGGCTTCGCGGTGGCTGCGGCAGCCGTACGGGCTGGACGGGTGGCGGATCGACGTCGCCAACATGACCGGGCGGCAGGGCGCGGAAGATCACTACCACGAGGCCGCGCGGGCGTTGCGCGGGGTCGTCGATGGGGAGAAGTTCCTGTTCGCGGAGCATTTTCACGACTACACGGCCGATCTGCCCGGTGACGGCTGGCAGGGCGTCATGAATTACGCCGGTTTCGCCAAGCCGGTGTGGTCGTGGCTGACGCCGTACCAGCGGGGGCCGATCATCCCCGGCATCCCGCTGCCGCTGCGGGCGCTGCCCGGCGAGCGGACCGCCCAGACGATGCGCGCGTTCGCGGCCGGCGTGCCGTGGTGGGCCACCAACGCCAACGTCACCCTGCTCAGCTCGCACGACAGCCCACGCATCCGCACCTTCCTCGGCACCGCCGACCGGGTCGCCGTCGCCGCCGGACTGCTGTTCACCTATCCGGGTACGCCCATGATGTTCATGGGCGACGAAATCGGCATAGAAGGCGCCAACGGCGAAGACGCCCGCGTCCCGATGCCCTGGGACGACCCGGTACGTTTCGCCGAACCCACCTACGACGTCTACCGCGAACTCATCGCCCTACGCCGAGCCCACCCTGCCCTCCGCACCGGCGGCCTCCGCTGGCTCCACGCAGGCCCAGACGTCCTTCTCTACCTACGCGAATCCCCCGAAGAACGCCTCCTGATCCTGGCCTCCCGCGCCCCTCACACCCCACTCCACCTGCCCGCCGCTCTCGCCCGCGACACCCCCCACAACGTCTACGGCGGAGCCCACGCCACCCTGGACTCCGAAACCCTCACCCTCCCCGCCGACGGACCAACCTTCCAGGTCTGGTCCCTCTAACCCCCGGCCTGGACCCGGCTCGCCTTCCTGCAGCAAGCCGATCCGAACCGGGACGGCCCGCCTGGCTAACCCCGGGCGGGCCACTTCCATGCGGCGGGAAGTCTTGCCGCGCTGAAGATCAACGGTTGACGATCATGGGGGTATATCGGGTGCGCTGACAGCCACCGATCCGGGGAGCTCGATTTTCTCATGCAGCCGACCACCCTCACCCGACGCCGCATGATGTTCCTCGGCGCGACCTCCGGGCTCGGTCTTGCGACCCTCGGCCGCTGGCCCGCCCACGCGGCAGCCCCCTGGCCCACCCACCGAGGCGACGAGCAGTCCGAGCGTTTCATCGGTGAGATGCTGCACGTCGGCGATCCGCTCGCCGACGCGGTGGTGGCGGAACTCGTGCTGCTCGGTTCTGGCGGTAAGAAGCTCCTCCAGAGTGGTATCGCGCAGGGTCTGAAATCCCTCGCCGATCCGCCACCCGCGCTCGCCGCCTTCCTCCGGGCCAACGAGACGATTCCCCCATGGGTCACCCCCTCGACGTACACGGGTGGATCCCGGACATTCATGTCCATCCCGCTGCCCGCGCACGCGCTCACTCTGGCGCTCGGCGCCCTGACGCACACCTACAGCTCGCCCGCCATCGCCGCTGTCCTGATCGGCACGGGCGAGCTCATCAAGAGCACCCAGCGCCGCCTCCTGGAGACCACCGACTGGCTGCTCCGCTGCATGCAGCCGGGCGCGCTCCGCGTCGGCGGCAGTGGCTACGTCGCGACGCTGCAGGTCCGCATGCTGCACGCCCAAGCGCGGGCCAGAACCCTCGCCAACGGCTGGGACGTCGCCGCCTTCGGCACGCCCATCAGCCAGGTCGACCTGGTCCGCACCTGGCTCGACTTCCTCCCCGTCTCGTACGGCTGCCTCTCCCGCCTCGGCTACGACCTGACTTCCGCCGAAATTTCCGACCTCTACCGGACGTGGTGGTACATCGCCCACCTGCTCGGTATCGACCCCCGCCTCTACCGGCGGATCACCGACCACACCACCGCCCGCCAGCTCCTCACCGTCGTCGACGCCACCAACCAGCCCCCCGACGCCAATTCCCGCGCCCTCGTCACCGAATCCGTCCGCGCCACCTCCGGCCTCTTCTCCCTGGCCACCGTCCTCCCACCCATCAGCACAGAAACCATCAACGCCACCTTCCGCCACATCAACGGCGACCCCATCGCCGACCTGTACGCCATCCGCCGCACCCCCGCCCAGGCCCTCATCCCCCCCACCGCCCTGGCCACCCGCAACGCCAGAACCCTGGCCCGCGCCATCCCCCTCACCTGGAACACCCAGATCAAATTCCACGAAAGCCTCACCGAAACCTTCCTCAACCTCCTCCCCACCTCCGCTTACGCAAGCGGCGGCTACGCCCACAAATAGATCAACGCGAATCGTATCGAATCAGTCACATCTCCTCCGAGTAAGCAGCCCGGGATGCCATAAGGTGTCTACATTTGCTGCGTGTCACGGGGGCTGATTCAGCCTGGGTCAGTTTGAATCAGCGCGCATGGTAATGGGGAGACAGCGACGTGGCCGATGTGTCGGAAGGCGAGGGGAGCGATTCTCGAGCGCGCCGCTTGCGGCTCGCGGCCACGTTGCGCCGCCTCCGGGACCTGTCCGGCCTGTCCGGTCGTGAGCTCGCCCACCGGGTTCAGATCAGCCAGTCCAAGGTGTCGCGTATCGAATCGGGGGTGACCATGCCCTCCCTGCCGGAAGTCCAGCGCTGGGCGGAGGCCGTCGACGCGCCCCTGGACACCCGCGAACGGCTGGCCGACCTGACCCAGGCCGCCGTCTACGAGACCCACGCCTGGCGCACCGCGCTCCAGGGCAAAGCGCATCTGCAGGACGACTTCCAGGAGCGGGAGTCCGCCGTCCGCCTGGTGCGAAACTTCCAGAGCGCGGTCATCCCTGGGTTGCTCCAGACGGCGGCGTACGCGCGCGCGGTGTTCGCGCTGTCGGTCCTGCCGTACGAGAAGGAGGACCTGGCCGCCGCGACGGCGAGCCGCCTGTTCCGGCAGGAGGCCCTCTACGAGGGCGACCGGCGCTTCGACTTCCTGATCACCGAGGCGGCGCTGCGCTGGCGACCGGGCTCACCGGCCCAACTGCTCGCGCAGTGGGACCGCCTCGCGTCCGTGAGCACGCTGGACAACATCTCCATCGGGCTGATCCCGCATGACCGCCGACCGACCGTCCTGCCGCTGCACGGGTTCGTCATCTACGGTCCGGTGTACGGCGGCAACGACGACACTGCGGAAACCTTCGTGGAGGTGGAGACCAACCACGCCAAGCTCACCATCCCCGACTTCGATATCACGCTGTACGAGAAGCAATGGTCGCTGCTCACCGAGATGGCGATCTTTGACGATGCCGCACGAGAGTTCCTCACCGAACTCGCCACCGAGGTACGCCACGAGATGAGCTAGCCATGCTCGGGCCAGCCCCGCCCCCGCGAGAAGGGCCGCGACCCCTTGGTCGCGGCCCCCGTTCTCACCCCTCAGGCGAAGGTTCCCTCGCGGACCTCGAACTGCCCGTTCCGCACCCCCGCGCAGAACGCCCGCCACTCGCCGGGCGTGAAGTAGAGGACTTCTCCCTGCGGGTTCTTCGAATCGCGAACCGCGATCGTGTTCAGCACCGCGACCTCCACGCACTCGCCGACGGACCCGCTGAAGGTGCTCTTGCGCCAGCCCTTGCTTTCCATGATGTTTCCCCTTCCACGGCCGGTCCTTCCGGCCGTGGCACCAGCATCGACGCCGTGGTTAGCCGAAAGGCTCGCGGAAACCTCGCCTTGGATGGTGGATTCGTATGACCGACCTCAACAAAAGTCCCCTGCTTGACGTTTCGCTCCTCGGACGGGTCAAGGTTCACGTCTGCGGCGAACCGGTTGACCTGCCGCCCAAGTCCCAGCTGCTGCTGGCTTCCCTGATCGAACTCCGGGGTGGCGCGCTCTCCGCCGCGCAGCTGACGGAACGGCTCAGCGAGGAAGGCCGAAGGAAGGCGGACAATCCGATCGGGTTGTTCTACAGCCATATGGACAAGCTGCGCACGAAGCTGCGTGTCGCGCATCCGGCCGCGGGGGCTCTGATCCCGGACAACCACAAGCGGGAGGGGTATCGCCTGCTCGTCGGCCCCGAGGTGGCGGTTGACGCCTACCGGTTCGAGGATCTGGTGAAACTGGCCCAGGCCGCCAAGGACAAGGGTGAGTTCGTCCGGATCGCCGAGCAAGCCCTGCGGCTGTGGGGCGAGATCCCCCAAGGGCTGCGCGGGGGTGAACCGCTGGAGGGTCTCACTGGTCTGTGGGCGGCCGGTTACCGGGGCTCGCTCCAGCAGAGCTACCAGAACATCCTGATCGCCTGGCTGGAGGCCCGGACCGAGATGGGCCACCACGTGGCGCTGCTTCCCGCGCTCACCCAGCTCTCCAGCGAACCGGTGCCGAACGACATCGTCACCGGCCTGTACATGCAATCACTCAGCCGGACCGGTGGCGCCGGTGACGCTATCCGCGCGTTCGAGCAGATCGAGGACCGCCTGACCGACCTCGGCCTGGTCGCCGCGCCGGAACTCCGACGCCTCAACCGTCAGCTCAAGACCCAAGGCGCCACCATCACCCTGGTCGATCAGCCAAAGGAGCGTTCCATGACCGAAAACGAATCCGAGCAGACCGCGGAGACGATCCAGCCGACGATCGAGAAGGTGGACGTGCTCGCCACCGGGGAGCACGGCACCGCCATCAGGAACCAGTGGAACGTGCCCGGAACGCACGCGCGGATCAACTACAGCGAAGGCTCCATGGAGGTCACCGAAACGCAGGCGGACGAGTAATGAACGAGATCGACCCGCCCCCAAAGGACCCGGATCCCGATAAGCCAGAGCCGGATAAGCCGGACTCGGATAAGCGGGGCTCCGATGAGCCGCGGCTTGAGGCCGAGAAGGGCGAATCCTCGCGGCAGGACGAGCAGTTGGCGCAGGAGATCCGCGAACGCCTGCTCCGCCTGGAAGGCCTGTCCCGGCTTTATCCGGAATCCGTCGGAGCGGCGGCTTTCGGCGACGGCACCGCGATCAAGAACCAGTTCAACGTCCCCCAGGGCGGGCGGATCTATCACGCGGACGGCGATATCACCTTCGGCCCGACCGCCCAGGAGCAGCGGCCCGAGCCGATCCCGCTGACCGAGGACGAGCTGGCCCGCCTCGACCCGGAATACCTCGTCGTCACCGACACTCTCACCACCCTCGTCGAGGCCATGCGACCCGGCCGGGTCTACGGGCTGGCCGGGCCGCCGGGCTCGGGCCGCACCACGCTCGCCCGGGCGGCCCTGGCCCGGTTCGGAACCCGGCCCCAAGTCGTCACCCTGCCCGGCGGCACCGATCCCCGGCGGCTCCGCCTCGCCGACGCGAAGGCCGAGACCGGCTACCTGATCGACGCCGGCGACGCCGACTGGACCAGGAGCAAGAACCAGGCGGTCTTCCAGCACCTGACCCACCTGGCCACCCAGGCCAAATGCGTCTTCGTGGTGCTCCTGGACGAGCGCGCCCACCTCACCCCCGTCCAGCGCTCGACCTACGTGGTGAGCCACCTCGCGCCGCACGCGATCCGCGTGTTCGAGCGCTGCCTGGCGTACGGGCTGCGCGACCAGGGCCGCTTCGAAGCCGACCGGCAGGCCAGGCGGCTGGCGGAGCATCAGCGCATCCGGGAGGAGCTCGACAGCGATACCCGGCCGCGGGAGGCGTACGCGCTGGCCATGTCGGTTCTGAAACGGCTGCGCCAGGGCCGGGACCTGGACGAGGTGATCAACGAGGTCTGCGACGAGCGGCCGTTCCGGCTCCGCGAGCGCGCCCAGAGCCTGCTCGCTCCCGGCGGCCCGGCCGTATCGGCCGACAAGGACCTCTGGTCGCAGGCCAGGGAGTCCATCTACCGCCGGAGCTTCCTGCTGGCCCTGGCCGTCCTGGACGGCAAGTCCATGGTCACGATCACCGCTGCCGCGCTCCGGCTGGCCAAGAAGGTCGACGCCGAGCGGGAGAGCCCGGCGTCCGCGGAAACCACCTGGTCGGCGTTCGACGAGACCCTGTCCGGCTGGCTCGAGTACGCCCACGCCGAGGACGACCACGTTAAGGACGATCATCAGGACGAGGGCGCCGAGCGCCGCATCCGGCTGCGCGTGCCCGCACTGGTCCCGGTGATCCTCGACGTGGCATGGCACAACCATCCGACCGTGCGCGGGCCGCTCATCGACTGGCTGTCCGATCTCACCCAGGATGATGACACCCAGGTCAGGATCGCGGCCGCGCAGGCCATCGGCAAGCTCGCCGGCTACGACTACACGGCGATCGACGAGGAGTTCATCCAGCCGTGGGCGCGCGCCTACCGCGTGGCCGGTCACCGGCTGGCGGCGTGGGCGCTGGAGACCGCCGCCCTGGAGGCCAGGTCCGCCGCCCCCCGGGTGCGGAAGCGGCTGCGGACGTGGGCCCGCGGCACCCTGCCGCAGCGGTCGGTGGCCGTGCGCGCCTACGCCACCTCACTCGGGCTCATGGACATCGGCGACACGCTGTCCGGCCTACGCGGAATCGCCGGCACCGCCCACGCCGACCTGCGCACGCAGGCCGCCCGCGCGATGGCGGAACTCGCGCTCAGCGGGGTACATCGCGAGATCGTCCGGGAGCTGGCCGACTGGACCAGGGCCGGGAACACCGGCCTGCGCGTGGCCGCCGTCGAAGCCATGCTTCGCCTCGCCGTGGCCACCCTGGATCACGAGCCGGACCGGCCGTTGCTGCTCGGCATGCTCGTCGAGGGTGAGGCCCGGGTCCGGGCCGAGATCGCGCAGCTGTGGCGGAACGCGCTCGCCGACCAGCGCGGCCGGGCCTGGCCATCCTTCGGCATGTGGGCGCGACACGCCGACACCGATCCGGAACTGATCCCGCTCCTGGGCGACCTCGTCGCCGGACTCGGCGCCGACCCGCGGCTGCGCCGGGCGCTGCGCTTCTACCTCAGCTGGTGGCGGGACCGGGTGATCTCCGCGGCCACCGCGAACACCTTCCTCGCCTACCTCGATCGGAGAAGTCCCTGATGTCCATGACGCGCCAGGAAAGGACCGGGTGGACCAGCGTCATCCGGTCCTGGTTCCGGTCCACCCCCATTCTGGAATCGAGCTCCACCCATGTGATCGATCCGCCGTTCACCTTCGAGACGCCCGCGTTCAACGACAGCTTCCACTTTCCGGTGTCGGTCCGGCTCCAGTGGCGCGCGACCGGCAACTGCCCGGAGGGCACGCTGTCCAGCGAGGTCAACCTCTGCCGCGAGCGGTTCCGCTACTTCGTGGAGGACACCATCCGCTTCTACGCCCGCGGTTTCGAGCCGCATCGGGCGGCGGATGCGGAGGCCACGGTCAACGAGAAGCTGAAGGGCGTCCGGGTCGTCGACCACGGGGTCCAGCTGGAATGCACGGCGGTGATCCGGCTGCTGCCGCCGCTGCCGGTGGTCCAGCAGCAGCAACAGTTCCTGCACCAGCGGCTGGAACGCGAGGCCGGCCATGAGGCGACCAAGCGGCAGATCGAGGTGATGACCGACCTGCGCCGGCGCTGGCGGGAGTTCCTGTCCGAGGGCCTGGACGACTGGATCACCCCGCACGCGGTCCGTCTCGCCGAGACCTCGACCGGGATCGCCAACGTCACCGACACCATGCTCGGCGAGCGGCGCGACGAGGCCGAGGCGTTCCTTGGCATGGTCCAGCGAGTGGTCGAGGCGCAGCGGGCCGCCAACGTCTTCGACTTCGTCACGAGCAGCGAGACGGTCATGCGCAACACGCTGAAGATGATGGGGCTCCCCGTGCCCGATCTTGTTCCCGGGTCGGTGTTCGGCGACCCGGACGATGCCAGGTAGGAGGATGTTGTGGCGATTGCGCAAACCACCGGCTGGCTGTGCGGGCAGTGCGGCAACGACGCGGGCGAGCAGACCACCTGCCCGCACTGCGACGCGGCGCTGCTCGTCGCCGAACTGCCCGCGTTCCGGCGGCGCGCGGCCCCGGCTGTTCCCTTCCTGGTGACCCTCACGCTGCTGGGAGTCCTCGTCACCGCGATCCTGCTGAGCGGCGACGAGACCCCCGTCACCTCCGTCGCTCCCGTTACGACTGGTTCGCTGGTGAGCGAGACCAGTCCGGCGCCCGTGCCGTCGCCGTCACCCTCTCCGCCGGACTTGTCCGTTGAGCAGGCCACGGCGATCGACGACCTGCTCGCCAACAGCCAGGCCAGCCGGCTGGATCTGGGTGCGGCGATCGCCGACGTGACCAGGTGCCGGTCCAGCGCGATCGGCGTCATCTCCGACATCACCGACGCGCGCCGGGCCCAGCTGACGTCGGCCCGGGACCTGCGGGTCGACTTCCTGCCCGATGGCACGGTGCTCAAGGGGCATCTCGTCAGCGCGCTCGACTCCTCGTACAAGGCCGATGCCGCCTACCAGGCGGCGGCTGAGGACTTCCTCGCCGCCGGGTGTTCGGGCAGTCCCGCCTTCGGCGCGGGCAACTGGAACTCCGAGCGGGCGACCACGCACAAGACGCGATTCGTGGCGATCTGGAATCCGATCGCGTCGAGCTTCGGGCTGCCCACCCGGAAGGTGGGCGAGATCTGACCCTTACGGCTTGAGCATGATCTTGATGGCGCCGTCCTGCTTCTTCTGGAAGATCTCGTAAGCGTGCGGGGCCTGGTCCAGGGGCAGCTGATGGGTGGTGAAGTCCATCAGGCCCAGCGGGTCGGTCTCGTCGTTCACGAGCGGGAGCAGGGCGTCGGTCCAGCGCCGGACGTGGGCCTGGCCCATGCGTACGGTGATGCCCTTGTCGAACATCCGTTGCATGGGAAGCGGGTCGGCGGTGCCGACGTACAGGCCGGAGATGGACAGGGTGCCGCCGCGGCGGACGATGTCGATGCCCAGGGTGAGGGCGGCGATGCGGTCGACGCTCGCGTTGGTCATCAGGGTCGCGGCGAGCTTGTCCGGGAGCAGGCTCGTGATCGTGTGGGCGAACTTGGCGGCCGGTGAGCCGTGGGCTTCCATGCCGACGGCGTCGATGACGGCGTCGGTGCCCCGGCCGTCGGTGAACTCGCGCACGGCGTCGGCGACGTGGTGGGTCTCGCTGGCGTCGATCAGCTCGGCGCCGTGGCGGCGGGCCATGGCCAGGCGTTCCATCACGCCGTCCACGGCGATGACGCGGTAGCCGAGGTGGCGGGCGATCCTGGCCGACATCTGGCCGATCGGGCCGAGGCCGAGGACGGTGACGCTGCCGCCGTCCGGGATGTTGGCGTACTGCACAGCCTGCCAGGCGGTGGGCAGGACGTCGGAAAGGTAGAGGTAACGCTCGTCGGGCGGGCCGTCAGGCACCTTGATCGGGCCGAACTGGGCCTGCGGGACACGAAGGTATTCGGCCTGGCCGCCGGGGACCTGGCCGTAGAGCTTGGTGTAGCCGAACAGGGCGGCGCCGGTGCCATGCTCAGGGCTCTGGGTGGTCTCGCACTGGGCGTACAGGCGGTTGTCGCACATCACGCAGTGCCCGCACGAGATGTTGAACGGGACGACCACCCGGTCGCCGGGCTTGAGGTTGGTGACATCGGAGCCCACCTCTTCCACGATGCCCATCGCCTCGTGGCCGAGAATGTCGCCTTCGGCCAGGAACGGGCCGAGCACCTCGTAGAGGTGCAGGTCGGAGCCGCAGATCCCGCTCGAGGTGACCCTGATGATCGCATCGTTGGGTTCCTTGATCGCCGGGTCCGGGACTTCGTCGACGCGGACGTCGCGCTTTCCGTGCCAGGTGAGAGCCTTCACGTCTCCTCCTCGGTTAGCTCAGGTAGCTCAGACGGCTCAGGACTTGCCCATCGCGGCCCGGATGGCGTCTCGGGTGCGGTCCATGATCGCGGTCGGCGGGCCAAGCAGTACGTTCTTGGTGGCGGACTCGACGCCCGGGTGGGGGCGGGTCGGGGCCAGGGCCTCGGCGGCCTTCACGCCCGCGGTCATCGCGCGCAGCTGCGGGCCGCTGGCCTTCTCGCGCAGCTTGGCGAACTCGAACTTCTCCTCGGCTTCGGCGTGGGCGAGCACGTCGGTGCGGAGCTCGTCGAAGTATTTGAGGAAGTCGGGGTGGTCGGTGCCCATGTCGTCGAGGCGGCTCAGCAGTTCCTTCGCCGAGTTCTCCTCCTGGAGCCGCTGGTCCACCACCTTGTCGCCGCCGGGGAAGGCCTTGCGGGCGTACGGGTGGACGAGTTCCTCCTCGGCGGTCTCGTGGATGGCGAGCAGGCGGACGAGATGATGGAAGACGTCCCGCTGGCCGGGACCCTTGGTGTTGACGACTTCCTCGAACAGTTCCCGGATCTCGTCGTGCTGGCGCATGAGGAACGTAATGACGTCCATGTCGGTGTCCTTCATGACCCTTCTTCCCTATTCGCGTTATTTGCAGTTAAGGGTCACGCATGCCCAGGTATGTCGGATCGAACCGGGTGGGCACCGCTCCCACGCCCGAATTGGGTACGCGTTTGGGGAAGTTTGGGGGAGTGCGCATCATCCGGTGGGTGTGGCTTGAGGAGTTCAGCCGTGATCTTCCGGGTTGTGGATGAGCTTGGTCAGGTCGAGGTCGTCGCCGCTGACCTCGGCCAGCCAGGGGTCGTGGATGTAGTCGAACGCGCCGGTGTCGGTGTCGAGGAGGGCGATGCTGCCGGGGGCGACTTGTTGCCGGGGGTTGACCGGGTTGGGGTCCCATCGGGTGATCTTGGGTGGGACGAGTTGGGCGAGGGCGTACGAGATGGTTCGGCCGTAGTGGCGGTGGCCGTTTTCGTGGTGGTAGTGGCCGCTGACGTGCAGGCTTGGTTGTAGATGTTCGATTAGCTTGGTCAGTTTCGTGGATCCTTGGATGTGGCCGTGGGCGTTGCGCGACATGCCGTGCGGGCCCTCGTGGGTGATCAGGATGTCCACGCTGGCCGGTTCGGCGGTGAGGAAGTGCGCGTACGCGTCGGGGTCGAAGTCCATTTTGCCGGGCACGTCGACCATGCCGAGGAAGCCGACCCGCTGACCGGCGAGGTCCAGGACCTGGCCGCAGGCGACATGGTGGTAGGCGGCGAGCGGATCCACGGGGGTCACGTCGGCGCCGGATGTTTGGTGCAGGGTGGCGAGCCACTCGTGGTCTTCGTGGTTGCCGCTGACGAACAGGAATGGCGGGAGTTCCGCGAGCGCGAGCCGTACTCCGTCGGCGAGGTGGGGTGAGGGGTCGAGCAGGCGGAAGAAATCGCCCTGGGCCGGGGAGTCCGCGCCGAAGCGGCGGCTGGGCTCGTCCCAGCGTTCTGGCGAGGGGAACGCGCCCAGGTCGCCGACCTGGATCAACGCGTCGAGGGTGATTCCCCGCCGGTTCTGGAGCAGGACCGCCGCGCCCAGCGCGTGCAGCACATAGCCATGGACATCACCAAAGAATGCGATCTTCATCGCTGTCCTCCAACGTTCGAGGACCCGGCGACGCGGGAGTGGCGCAACGATACGGCGTCAGCCACCGGTTCACGCCCGGTAACTCACGTCCAACCGCTCCACCGCTCCTCAGCGGCCAGGCCTGATCTTTCGTGCTTCTTGCGATCAGTGTATGCGTGGGCGGCCGGCCATGCCATTGATGTACGGACGAACAATTCTGAGCCAATCGGAGGTGAATTAACGGGTAATGGAGGATTCGGCGACTGACTGTCGCGGGATGGTCGGCGCGTATTATTGGGTGGCCGATCGACCGGTTTATTGAAGAGGTGGCTCTTGCCCAGTGCCGAACCCCGTGACCTGGGTGACTATCGGCTGACCAGCCGGATCGGGAGCGGCGGGCAGGGCGAAGTCCATCGGGCCATCGCGCCGTCGGGGGTCGAGGTCGCGGTCAAGATATTGCATGCGACGCTTTCTGAGGACGATGGTGCGCGCCGCCGATTCTTCCGGGAAGTGGAACTCGCGCGGCGGGTGGCGCCTTTCTGCACGGCCCGGGTTCTGGATGTGGGCGTCCATGACAATCAGCCGTTCATTGTCAGCGAATTCGTGCCCGGGGCGTCGTTGCATCATGTCGTACGGCAGGAGGGGCCGCGCACGGGCGGAGGGCTCGAGCGGCTTGCCGTGGCTACCGCGACCGCGCTGGCCGCTATTCATCGGGCCGGGGTCGTGCATCGGGATTTCAAGCCGAGCAATGTCATCATGGGTCCGGAGGGACCGGTGGTCATTGACTTCGGTATCTCGCGGGCGCTTGACCATACGGTCACGCATACGGGGTCGATGGGGACGCCCGGCTACATGGCGCCCGAGCAGGTCGCGTCCGGCGAGGTGGGTCCGGCCGCCGACGTCTTCAGCTGGGGCGCCACGATGGTGTACGCGGCGCCCGGCCGCCCGGCCTTCCAGGGCGACTCGGTGCCGGTGGTTTTACACGCCCTCCTGTACGGCAACCCGGACATCTCCGGCGTCCCCGACAGCCTGCGCCCATTAATTACGAAATGTCTGGATAAATCCCCCGAGAACCGGCCTACGGCGGCCGACCTCGTCAGAACTTTGACTGGCGACGACACCCCTGCCCCTCCCGCGAGCGCTGCGCCTTTCCCGGGTGCCGCGCCTGTCCCGAGCATCGCTCCGGTCGCGGGTGCTTTCCCGGTCGCGGCTCCGGTCGAGGGTGTTTCCCGGGGCGCCGCTCCGGTCGCGGGTGCTTTCCCGAGTGCCGCTCCGGTCGAGGGTGCTTTTCCGGGCGTCGCGCCGGGCGCGGGCACCGCACCTCCCGGAAGCGCCCCGCCCGATATTTCATCTCTTTCGACCGCGAACCTTCCCCCCACGGATCGACCTTCCGCGCACGTTTCCCCCACGGATCGGTCTTCCGCCAACCCGTCCTCCATGGATCGGCCCTTCCCGGATCTCCCCTCTACGCGCGTTACGTCCACAGATCTCGCGTCTACGTATGCTTCGTCCGGGCACCCCCCGCCCGCGAATGGCCTTCCGTACACCCAGCCGGTTCGTAAATCCCGGCGCACGCCGATCCTGCTCGTCTTGGGCAGCATTCTCGTGGTCGCCGCCGTCCTGGCAGCCGTCACCCTGTGGCCGAAGAACAACACCCCCGCAAACCAGTCCCGCACCAGCACAACCCTCGAACCCTCCACATTCGGCACCCCCGTCGGTGACCCCATCCGCGTCCACACCGACGACGTTCGCTCGATCGCGATCGGCCAGCTCGACGGCCCCATCTCCGTGAGCGGCTCCGACGACGACACCGCCCGCGTCGTCGACCTGGTCCAAGGGGTAGAACTCACCCCCACCCTCACCGGGCACACCAAATGGGTACGCTCCGTCGCCATCGGCACCCTCGACAACGAACCGATCGCGCTCACCGGCAGCGACGACGGCACCGCCCTGGTCTGGAATCTCAACACCCGCCAGCGCACCGGCCCATCCATCGCCGGAAACCCCGGCGGCATCAAAGCCGTCGCCCTGGGCGACCTCGACGGCACCCCCATCGCCATCACCGCCGGAGTCGACAAAACCGCCCGAATCTGGGATCTCCGCACCCGCGAACAGATCGGCGCCCCCCTCACCGGCCACACCAGCACTATCTGGTCCGTAGCCCTGACCATGCTCAACAACACCCCGATCGCGGTGACCACCAGCGACGACAGCACGGTACGCCTCTGGGATCTCCGTACCAGAAAACAGCTCGGCGCCCCCATGACCGGACATCAAGGATGGGTACGCTCCGTCGCCGTAGCCGACCTCGACGGCAAGCCCATCGCCCTCACCGGCGGCGAAGACAACACCGCCAGAATCTGGGACCTCACCACCCAAACCCAACTCGGCACCCCCCTCACCGGCCACACCGGCTGGATCTGGTCGGTAGCCCTCACCAAAACCGGCGACAACCTCATCGCTCTCACCGGCAGCGAAGACGACACCGCCCGCGCCTGGGACATCTCCACCCGAAAGCTCCTCGGCCCCCCACTAACCGGCCACACCGACTGCATCTGGACCGTCACCTTCGCCGAACTCAACGGCAAACCCATCGCCGTCACCGGCAGCAAAGACGAAACAATCAGACTCTGGAACCTCAGTTAGCGTGGCGCCGGTGCGGCGAGAACTATCCGCGTGAACGCCGCCAGAGAACGGTGTGCAACCCGGCGACCTGCCCACTGTGTTAGGCGTTTTCGCATCACGGCAAAACTGGACGTCCCAAATCTTTAAAGTGCGGTGGTTGAGGCACTTCCGCACCGTGCATTAGCGTGGACAGGGCCCAGCCCAGACGGAGCGAAATTCCGGCTCACGATCCCTGAAACCTAGGGCGGGTCAGCAAGATTGGGGCATGGCTCGACATATCGAGCGAATGGGTCCCCACCGTCGCATTGGGCTAGTCCTTCGTATAGACGAGCTGGCGATATTCATGTTTGAAGCAACCAGCAAACGAAGATATGCAAAGAGGGCGACGGCCGTTTTCACCACCACGGTGGCATCGGTTCTGCTGGGATTGGGTCCATGTGATGCGGCCTCACTTGATCACGCGGTGATCGGGAGTACCTCGGGTGCGGCGGCGGAGTTCTCCTCTACCCTTGACCGCTCCGCGAAGCACATGACACCGGGCTTCGAGCAGGCCATGGCGGTCAACGCCATACTGCTCAGCATGAGCGGCACGCGTTCTGAACTCGCCCCTGCGCTGGATCAGATACGGAGCTGTGGAGCGCCTCAGGCTGGGATGGCAACTCTCAGCATGGTCGCGGAATCTCGGCGCAACCAACTCGACACCGTCCGGGCCCTTCAAGTAGACGCACTTCCCGGAGGGGCCATCCTTCGATCTGCTTTGGACGATGCGTTGACTATGTCACTCAATGCCGACGAAGCCTTTGTTGAGTGGGCTCGACACCGATCAACCGGCGGCTGCTCCGCGAGCCTGACAGAGGACTCCGCCTACCAAAGCGGCCTCTCCTTCTCCGAACGTGCCACCCAGGCGAAACAGAGATTCGTGGACCTATGGAATCCAGTTGCCCAACTGTACGGTCTCTCGCAGCGGACAGCGGATGACATCTGACCGATACCGGACCTTCTCGATAAAGGAGGAATCGACATGCGTGACGTTCGCGCGACAATTGGCTGCGCCGTAATCGTCACTGCCACCCTGTGGCCGATCGCCAGTTCGGAGGCGTCGACCGACTCTACGCCGTCCAAGGCCATCACCTCGATGACGGCGGCTCCGAGCACCGATCCACCATCGCCTTACCAAGAGGGCTACGCGGAAGGGACACGCAACGGTAGGGCGGCCGCCGATCAGGATGCTTGGCAACGTTGCCAGTACGACACGAACAAGGCGTACGCCATGGCTTATGCGGACAAGGAGGGTGCTTGGTGGGTGGGGTACAGAGCAGGCTACGGCTCTGGATACGTCGAGGGATACGAGACCTCTTCCAAGAAGCACTGCGTCCCATGAGGTCGGCGCGGCGCTCGTAGCGACGGTGAAGACCCATGAACGCCGTCACGACGATAGATCACCAACAAGGCACGGTCTTAGTTAGTGCCCTCCGCAGCACGCTCGCACATCGAGAATTTCAAACGGCACCAGCCCTACAGAGCCATCCGGCAACAATCCTGGCGTCGTGGCGAGGGTCAGGACTCCGCCCTTCCGTTCTGGCCGCAGATATCCGCGCGTGTCCAGCACGACCTCCGGTCCGGCCGGGGACGGCGACGCCAGCACTGACACCTGGTCGATCGCTGATCGCTCGACCAACTCGGCTACCGTCAGCACGCCACTGATTCCAGCGGATCCGGCGAAAACCACCGCTCGCCCGCCTCCGGCCTCGAATTCGGCCACCGCCTGCGACGCCCCCGCCGCCAGCTCCTCCGGCCCGGTGCGCCGGTCGCCCCACGCAACGCCGTACTCCGCCAACTGCTCGGGGCGGACATCAGGGTCCACGACGAGGGTGACCGCCACGTGGGGGCGGCCGGTGCGCACGAAGTGCGTGCAGGCCAGGGCCGGCGGGCCGAGCATCGTCACCAGGTCGTGGATCAGATGCTCGGCCGCCGCGACGTCGGGGGTGCCCGCGTCGATTCCCAGGATGGTCATCCGCGCGGACGCACCCAGAGCGGGTTGCTGTAGAACCACAGGTCAAGCCACGGGTCGGCGTCGCCGAGCACGTCCATCTGGGGCCCGGCCGGGTCCACGCCCGCGCCGAGCAGGCCGACCGCGGAACGTTTGCCGTCCGTGCCGCGCACCCGCAGGTAGATCGGCCGATCGACCGGCCCGATCCCGTACACGAACCGGACGGATCCCTTCGCCCCGGACGTGACCTCGAAGGACTTGGCGACCTTCGTGCTCGGCGTGGTGAACACGTCGGGATTGGCGGCCGGTCCGGTGACGTCGCCCTGGATGACGTCCACCTGGGCCAGCACCGGCACGAACTGCGCCCAGTTCGGCTCGGAAGCCAGATCGATCTCGATGACCAGCTCGACCGGCGTGCCCTTGCGGACCACCAGCGTGTCGCCGAGCGTGATGCCCGAGTCCGACCGGTTCCCCGCGACGCGGGCGCGTACGTTCAGGCCCTTGATGAGGTGGCCGTGGTCGACCCAGACCCTGCCTGCGCGCAGGCCGCGCATGACGGCGGCGTAGGAGAAGTCCTCGGCGCCGACGTTGGTGCGGCTGTAGAAGCCGGGCCAGAAGTCACCCGCCGTGACCTGCGTGGGCTGCCCGTAGACGGGGTCGTTGTAGCGCCCGTTGGCCTCGAAGTCGCTGTTCGGGCCGCGCGTCGCGGTGTCCCCGTACACCGTGTGCGAGTCCGAGTTCGCGCTGATCCACCACGGTTTGCCCTCAGCGAGCAAGCTGTCCCAGAGCCCGCCGACGGTGGAGGTCATCCAGTCGAAACCGCCGAACGTACGGTAGCTCTCGACCGGATACGCCGGGAACGAGGCCGCGCTCGGGCTGCCGCTGTAGAAGCCACGCCCGCTGCCCGGCCCGAGCGGCGCCTTGATCCCTGCGGCCTGGTGGCCGGGCGCGCCCTCGAAACCGACCGCGATCGACGGGTCCGAGTCCCGCCAGGCGCGGATCTCGTGCGGCGAGTCGACGCCCCGCCGCGCCGGGTGGTTGGCGAAGAACAGCGCGTCCGGAATACGCCGCCGCCGCACCTGCTCACCCAGGAACGCGATCCCCGCCACAGCCAGCGCCTCGTTGGCCGGCGTGCTGTCGTTGGCGTTCTTGACCGACCCGTCGTAGGAGTTCTCGAACTCCTTCAGCACCGCGACCTCGTTGCGGCCCGGGTGCACGAAAACGGTGGCATGCTCAGCCGCCGGAATGTTCCACTCCAGCCCCTGAAAAACCAGCACATCCTCGTACGCCTCACGCGCCTGGACGATGTCCGGATTCACCTTCTCCACACCGATCCTGGCATGCGCCGCGCCACCATGGTCGGTGATGACCATCCAGTCCAGCCCGTACGCGTTGGCGTGCCGCACGTGGTCGATCACGCGGTATACCGCGTCACTGCTGTACTGCGTGTGAATGTGGTGATCGCCCGCCAGCCACTGGTACCCGTGCCGCGGCTCCCGCCCCGGATGGTGAGGCGTCGCCGCGGCGGCCGGACTCGCCGTCGCCCCCGCTGCCACCGCCGCCGCACCGAGCAACCCCGCCCGCCGCATCAGCGACCGCCGGTTCAACTCACCCGGCTCCAGTTCCCGCTCCGGCACGGACAGGTCGCCCGCATGATCGTGCTCGTGCTCGTGCTGGTCATGATGGTGGTGATGGTGGCCCATCGTCGCCTCCGTATCCGTCTGGTACGGAACAGACCATGGGCCACCTGAAAAAACGCCCGGTGACGCTAATCAATCCACCGAGTGAAGCGTCACCACCCGAACCACCCGATTCCCGGCCATCACCCCTCGCCGTACACGCTCACACCAGCACCGACTCGTTTAAGATCACGTGCGATGTCACGGCGAGGGCGGAACGTCCACCCACTGGCCCGTCGAAGCGGACCGCGAGATGGCCTCGACCACCTCCTGGACGTGCGTAGCTTCCGCGGCACTCGGATGTGCCTGCTCTCCCTTCACGATGGCGCTGAAGAATGAATGGAACTGGCTCGCGCTCACATCGACGTATCCGCTGCCGAGGCCTGCGAGCTTCCAATGGCCGTTGGGGTGTTCGAGACTCGTGTGCACGGTCTTGAAACCGGCGTCGACGGGCGCGTCGGCGACGCGCGAGATTCGGAACTCCTCACGATGGTTCCAATCGAAGTCGACCGCGGCCTTCGTCGCGTCGAAGGAGAAGCGGTACTGGTTCTTTCGACCGGACGCGTAGAAGCTCACTGCGAAGCTGCCGATAACGCCGTTCGCGAATTCCGCGATCCACACGGCGGCATCATCGAGAAGGTCTTCGGAGATCCGTGTGCTCTCGGGCATCCACCCCTGCGAGCGATCTTCATGCATGGCGCGCGCAAGGGCGTTGAGTCGAAGGATCGGTCCGTTGAAGAACTCGGCGACGTCGACGATGTGCGAGCCGATGTCCCCCGACGCACCCGAGCCACCGGTGCCGCGCGAGTTGCGCCAGCGTCCAGGCGTCTTCCCCCAGAGCAGCCCCGTTTCCTGCAGGTACGTTGCCCGGAACTGCAGCGGCACGCCCAGTTCACCTGCTTCGAGCAGTGCTTTGGTGTATTGCACGGCCGCCGTATGCCGGTAATTGAAGCCCACCTGGACGAGGACGGCCGCCTCCTCCGCGGCGCGAGCTATCCGCCACCCCGAGGCCGCATCGTTCGTGATGGGTTTCTCGCAGAAGACGTGCTTGCCCGCGGCGATCGCCGCGAGCGTGACCTCCTCGTGCAGATCCGGCGGGGTGACGATGTCGACGACGTCCACGTCCTCGCGTGCGACGACCTCTCGCCAGTCGGTGGACGCCTCGCTCCAGCCGAGCTCCTCGGCAGCCGAGCGCGCGACACCGGGATCGGGCTCAACGAGAACGTGTCGATTGATCCGCACACCGAGACCGGATAGATCCGCCAACCCGAGCGCCGAGCTGTGGGCATGACCCATGAAGCCAGCACCCCCGATGATGGCAATGTTGATCTTGTCCATGGATAGATCACACCTCTCCCTCATGCCGCCAGCTCCCGCACTTCGTCCATGATCCGTTCCAGTTGCCGTGTGTCGTGGGCGAAACGTCCGAGGAAAAGGCCATCCGCCGCGCGCAATCCCGTCATTGTTCCGATGCCCGCACTCCCGCCATAGAGAAGGGGCGCGTCATTGTTCCGATCATCCAGCCGTGCGCGTAGGTGCCGGAGCACGCCATCCACGTAATCGGCTGGTGCCGGCGATTGCGTGCCGATGGCCCACGCGGGCTCATATGCCACGATCAGCGGTGCTGTTTCCGGCACGACCTTGAGCACGGTGTCGAGCTGGAGAGAACAGATCTTTGCCGCCCCGGCCGGAGTCATCTTCGTGGTTTCGCCCACGCATAGCAGAGGCGTGAGGCCTACTTCCGCCGCTAACCGCGCCTTCGCGGCGATTATCGAGTCCGTCTCCCCAAAGAGTGTTCGTCGTTCCGCGTGACCGAGCTCGACTGAGCGGCAACCGAGCTGGGCGAGACTGCGAGCCGATACTTCCCCGGTAAAGGCGCCGGACAATGCCGCCGCCGCGTTCTGCGCGCCGACCTCCACACGCGATCGGCGGGTGAGCGCGAGAGCCGCGGGAACCTCGGTAAGGCTGGGGAAGATCAGCACGCGTAGCGACCCGAATCGGTCGTGATCGCTCAGCTGTACGACTCGGCGGATCCAAGCGAGGGTTTCGGGGCGGTCGAGGTACATTTTCAGCGAGATCGCCACCATCGGGTTTCTCACGTCACACCGCAGGATTGTGCTCATAATTGGAGATCGCCGCGACCTTTGGGGCCGACGCCGATTGTGGATCGAAGGTGTAGTCGAGCCATTCCCGCGCCAGCCTTCGGGCGAGTTCGAGGCCGATCACGCGCTGCCCCATGCACAGCATCTGCGCGTTGTTACTCAGGACTGAGCGTTCCACGGAATAACTGTCGTGTGCGGTGACAGCGCGGATGCCCGCGACTTTGTTGGCCGCGATCGCAACGCCCAGTCCGGTGCCACAGATAAGGACTGCCCGATCGGCCTCCCCACGGGCGACCATGCGCGCGGCCTGCACAGCGATATGGGGGTACGGGGTGTCGTCACCCGGTGGCACGCCCAGATCGACAATGCTGACGACCCTCGCGTCGCTCGCATAATCTCGGGCGATCGCCAGCCTGTAGTCGGCTCCTGCCGAGTCGCTCCCCACGACAATCCGCCAACCCATCACGACCTGCTTTCCATCCATCGACCAACCTCTTCAACGATGAGGGCAAAGGACATCGCTCCGGCGTCTGGATGTCCCAGGCTCCGACCCGGATGCGTCCTGGCGCGACCCAGTCGCGGTATCAGTTCGCTCGTGCGCTCGGCCGCGTTCCGCGCAACCGCCGCCGCCTGCCGCCAGACCACAGCAGGTGGGCCCGGAGCATCCAGCGCGGATGCGAAGGGGGCGACGGCGTCGAGCATGGTCTTGTCTCCCAGCCGGGCGCCGCCCTGTTCAGCAAGCTGTGTGGCGGCCGCCGCGGCGGCCGCCTTGAGAGAGAAGTGCGGGCGGGACGGGTCGACGGACTTCGCCGCGCTGGTGAGCATCGCCTCCCACAACGCGCCCGAGGTGCCGCCGGCTCGCGCTGCCCATGCCTTGCCCGCGGCGGTGAGCGCCGCTCCGATGTCGTGGATTCCCCCGCATGCGTCACGGGCCGCCCGGGCGCCGGCCAGCATCCCGCGACCATGGTCTCCATCGCCGGCCAACGCATCCAGCGCGCCAAGCTCCTGCTCAGAACGCTCCAGCACCGCCACGACATAGTCGAAGACCTCCGCGACGAGGCCGCCGCGTTCGAGCCGTTCGGATGTGGGCCGCCATGTCAACGGGGGCCGCTCGGCCACCTCGCCGTCCGGGCGGTGCACTGCCGCGCTATGTGCGGGGTCGAGCCACAACGCTTCGAGTTCATCGTCCAACTGGCACACGCTCAAGGACAGGCCGGTCATGTCGAGAGAGGAGACGTAGGACCCCACCAGGGGCGCGATGGATTGGTACCCTCTGGCCTGGAGTTCATCGAGGACCAGCGGCCAGATGGCGAAGAGGGTCTCGGGACCGGCGGAGCCCATGCCATTTAGGAGAACTCCCAGTCGTGGTGACCGACGCGCCGGCAACTCTGCTGTCACTCGATCGACGAGGAGACCGGCAAGCTCGGATTCCGTTGGCACGGGGAGCGTCTCGATACCGGGCTCGCCATGAATCCCCAGCCCCAGAGCAATCTCGCCGGGGTTCACGGTGAAGAGCGGGCCTGGTGCGCCTGGGATAGTGCAGCCGGAGAAAGCGACTCCGATGGTGCGCGTCGCGGAATTGGCGCGAGCGGCCACCGTCACCGCCTCGTCGAGGCCGGCGCCGCGCAGGATCCCCGCCCCGCAGATCTTGAAAACGATGAGATCTCCCGCGATTCCGCGACGCTCGTTGTGCTGCGGAGAACTGGCCACATCATCCGTGACGACGATGTGGCGTACGCGGTAGCCCAGGTATTCGAGTTCGGCGGCGGCGGCGTTGAAATTTAGGCGATCACCGGCGTAGTTCCCGTACCCGAGAATCACATCTCCTGCCGGTGCGAGATCTCGCACCACTCCTACGATCGCGGCTTCGGAGGGGGAGGCGAACACATCGCCCAGCACGGCGGCCGCGGCCAAGCCGCTACCCACGTATCCTGCGAAGGCCGGGTAGTGTCCGGAGCCTCCGCCGACAACCAGAAGTGGTGCACCGTCCGGAGGGGTGCGGGTCGCGACAACCCCGGATGGGACCTGCCGCACTATTGCCGAGTAGATGTGGGCGAAGCTGGCGATTGCCCGGCCCGCGAATGTGGTCCCGTCTTGTTGGAGCAAGTTAGTTCCCCCTGCCGAGTTCTGCACAATGCCGGATCGCCGACAACAAGGGTTGGATTCCGCTGGATGCTCCCTTGACGCCTATAAGGACGTTTGTGGTGTAACCGATCGCCAGGCCGAGGTGGGGCACGCCCACGGCCATGGCCCCGCCTGCCCCTTCGTGACCGAACGAGCCGGGTCCCAGCATCGGTATTTGCACGCTCGGGAGTTGAACGCCGAGGCCGTAGTGCGTTCGCGTGCCCAGCACACGGTCTCGACCTCGAGATCGGGTTGCGGTCAGTTCAGACAGAGTCGAAGGCCGTATCAACCGTCCGCTGACCACTCCGTCAACGACTCGGGCGATGTCGATGGCGGTCGCCATCATGTTGGAAGCAGGCCAGTTCGCTTCCGCGACCCGGGGATCGTTGAACACGCGAATATCGGCGAGAGCCCCCCTGGCCAGCGCATCGAAGCGACTCTGCGAACTCTCGGCCCACGCCCGTTGCAAGGGGGTCGGGGTGAGGTGCTGAACGATGAGCGGCGCCAGGTCGAGGGCGGAACCGCCGACGCCGAGTTGGATATCCGACGCTGCGGCAGGATTTACGTACCGCCTCAGAAAGGTCGCAACGTCGAGCCCCGTACGTCGAGCCATCGCGCCGCTGATCAACGCGCCGAAGCTCCATGCGTGGTAACCATGATCGGTGTCAGGCTCCCAGACAGGGTTGGTTTCCTCCCCAAGCCGTCGTTCAAGACCGCCATCGATCAGTTCTTCGACAGGTATGTCGCGATGCAACCCCACCAGACCCGAGCGATGCCCGAGCACCATGCGCAGGGTGATTCCACGCGTAGCTTGCCGGTCGAACTCGGGCCAGAAACGGTGGAGCGGCTCATCGATGTCCAGGAGGCCTCGTTCCACGGCCATGGCGCAGACGACTGCGGTGATCAGCTTCGATACGGAGAACAGGAGTTGACGTCCGCCCTGGATCGCGTGATCTCCCGCCCGTAGGTCGACCAGCACCTCCCCGTCGCGTAGGACGGCGAGGGCGGCGCCACCCACCTGCTGGCGCGAGAACTCGCGGGCGAAGACATCGACGAGAGGTTCGAGGTCGGGCGCGGCTCGGCCCTCGATGCGCAGCTCAGCCATGAGCGCGACCGACAGACTTGTCGATGACCGCACGTCCGAACGTGAGGACCTCCGCCACGTCGGCGACCGGTGCGTCGGCGAAATCGACTTCGGCGACGGCCCAGCGCGGGGTTGGGTTTCGGATGAACTCGTCGGCGAACCGCGGCCAGTCGACGATGCCGTGTCCCGCGCGTCGGAACGATTCGATCATGCGGCCATGGCGGATATGCCCCGTGGAAATGTCACCCGAGACGGGCGCGGCGCAATCCTTCCAATGCGCGATCGGGACTCGGGCCGCATGACGGCGGAGGATGGACACAGCGTCCCCGCCGTCAAGCGTGATGTGCCCCGCGTCTGGGCAGAGCAGGACGAGTTCGGGATCGGTTCTGGCCATCATGGCGTCGACGTCTGTGTCACGTGCGACGAGAGAGTACGCCTCGGTGTGAATGGCGTATCGAGTGCCGCCCGCGCGGGCCGCGCGGGCCATGTCCTCGACGATGTCCGCGACGGCATCGCGGAACTCAGGTGCGACGTGCTCCGACGGCCCTTCTTCGGTGAGGGCGCGTTTAGCGGGGCCCTGCAATATGAGGTCACCGCTCAGCTCGGCGATGAAACTCGCATGGTCATGAACAAGCTCGCGCAGGCGGGATCGCTCCGCGCTGTTGTTCACCGCATCCGAGATGGGATGTCCCGTCATGTAGCTAGATGAGATCGCCAGGCCGCGGCGGGCGAGCGCCCTCCGCACTCCGGCGGCTCCTCCGTATGCGTGGCGTGCCGTCGCCCAGTCGCCCGGAGGGATGCTGAACTCGACTGCTCGCGCGCCCGACGCGGCCACGCCGTCGAGGAGCCGATCCCAGAACCGCTGCGGGTCCTCACCAACCACTTCGACGAGCGCTGGGAGATCCTCGCTGCCGAGTCGCTGAGGCTTGTAGAAGGTGATAGTGCTGGTAGACCAGAGGGGTGGGGTGACGCTCACGCAAGCAGCTCCTTTCGGGGACATTCCACCGTGGACCGTGAGGTCCTACTTGCCTGTGGTGTATGCCACGTCCATGATCTTGAGGACTTCGCCGATGCTGCTCTTGTCCGCCATGAGCTGCTGCACGGCGGAAACAAGCCGTTCCTGGACGACGGCGTTTGGCCAGTTCTGATCCAGGAGCGGGCTCACCCGGTTCTCCTTGTACATCTTTGCGACCTCAGCGACGAGGTCGGACGGCTGGTAGAGGTCGCCGCTCATCGGAGGTACCTGCTTGCTGCCCCCGGCGTATGCCGTCTGTCCCTCGGCCGAGCCCATCCAGTCCACGAATTCCAACGCGAGTTCCATGTTGCCGGTCTTCGCATTGACCGCTGGGCCCGCACCCGAACTACCAGAGATCCGGGTCTCGGACGGATCGTTGGTAGCCGGCAGCGGGAAAAACTTGAGGGTGGTGTTGGGCGCCGCCTTCGTGAATTGACCCAGTGTCGTGGTGATGTTGATTACCGCGAGCGCGGAACCGTCCGCGATGTGCGTGACAGTGTCCGCGAGAACGGTACCGGTGGGCACGGACCCGAAACAGCCTGCGTCGCGCATTTCGATCTCCTGCTCCAGGCTCTTCTTGTAGCCGGGCGACGATTCGAAACTCGATTTGCCCGCCGCCTGCTCAGCGTCAAAGTCGGGAGTCGTCGTATACACGTTTGTGGCGACGAGCGCGTAGGGAACCATGATCGCGAAAATGTCGGCGACGCCGACATCGTAGGGAATCTTGCCCGCTGCCTTGGCCTTGGCGCAGTATTCGAGCACGCTGTCCCAGGTATCCGGCACCTTGATGCCGAGCTTACCCATGAGATCCATGTTGTAGATCGCGCCGATGCCGTTGGTGGCCATGGGGGCGAAGTAGGTCGTGCCGTCTACCTCGGTGCGCGACTTGATCGACCCTGGGATGTTGGCCACCCAGGCGCGGCCGGAAAGGTCGGCGAGATAGCCCCCGGGGGCCAATGCCTCGATCGCTCCAGGGTTACCGTTGCCGGGCCATACGTAGAACACGTCGGGCGCTGTTCCCGAAGAGAGTTGCGTGCGGATGAGGGCCTGGTAGTCGGCGACGTCAGCGCTGGTCAGCTTGATTTCGACATCAGGATGCGACTTCTTGAAGGCGGCGACCGCGGCGTCGATGCCAGGTCGATCGAGTGAGTTCCAGCCGATCGTGAGTGTCCGGCCGCCCCCCGAGCCGGTGGTGCTTGTGCTGCAGCCGGCCAGTACGGCCGCCGCGAGTGTGGTAATTGCCGTGAGTGTGATCAGCGACGTCGCTGTGTTCTTCCTCATCACGGGCCTTTCCTTTCCTGATGTGATCATCAGCCGGGCGTGCCGGGGGAGGCTAACCTTTGAGTCCGCCCGCGAATCCCTGGATGATGTTTTTCTGCATGGCGAAGTAGACGATGAGCAAGGGGAGAGCGCTCAGAATGAGGCCCGCGAAGACTAGGTTCCATTCGGCGTAGTAGGTGCCGACGAACCCGTACAGGGCGATGGGAACGGTTCCCTCTCCACCGCTGAGGTAGATGAGTGGAGCAAAGAAGTCATTCCATACATGGATGCCGGTGAGGATCACGACCGTTCCGGTAATGGGACGTGACATCGGCAGCACGATGTGCCAGTACTTGCCGAGTTGGCCGCACCCGTCTATCTCGGCCGCCTCTTCGTATTCGCGTTGCATGTTCCGCATGAAAGTCGTGTACATGAACACGGCGAAGGGCAACTGTGCCCCTCCATAGAAGATGATCATTGCTGGCAGCGTCCCGAGGAGACCCAGATCACGGAAGGTCGTGTACAGCGGGACCATGGCCAACTGGAAGGGAATGATCATCCCGAGGATGAAGGCGTAGTAGGTGGCGGACGACCACCTGGACGTCGACCGGGCGAGGGGGTAGGCCGCCAGGGACGCGCAAATGACGACGATGATCGTGCTTGCCGCTGTGACGATGGTGCTGTTGATGAGCGCAGGGCCGAGAAGGGCCTGGTTCCACGCCGCGAAGAAGTTCTCGAGCGTGGGCCGAACGGCTGGCTCGAGCGGGAATGCGGAGCCGCCGGGTGGCTTCAATGAAAGGTTGATGAGGATATAGATCGGGAACATGTAGGCGACAGCTGCGGCCAGGACGGCGATCTGCAGTGTCCACGTACCTGCCGACATGCGCCGACGGTGTGTGGGGACGGTGGTGGCATCGCTCATGCGCTTGTTCTCCTGTTCGCAACCCGCTGCTGGATGATCGCGATCACTGCGACGATGAGCGAGAGCGCGACCGCGAGCGTGACGCCGTAGCTGAACTCGCCGAACGCGAACGAGGTCCGGTAGATCGTCGTGGCGAGCGTGTCGGTGGAGTTCGCCGGGCCACCTTGGGTCAGCACCCAAACCTGATCGAAGAGCTTGAGACTGCCGATGAGGACGAGCAGGGTCGCGACACTGGTCGCCGGACGCAACAGTGGCATCGTGATGTACCACAGGCGCGCCCACGGACCTGCGCCATCGAGGTCGACGGCCTCCCGGATCTCCCGGGGAATGGTTTGCAGGCCGGCAAGGTAGATCGCCATGGTCACCCCGGCTCCCTGCCATACCGCGACGAGAATGATCCAGACGAGCGCGGTCTCCCGCTGACCGAGCCAGGGCTGCGCCACCTGCGACAGGCCAACGGCCTGGAGAATCTGATTGAGAGCCCCGCTGCCGCCCAGGATGTACTTCCAGAGGTACGACGTCACCACCGGCATGACCATGACCGGCGCGAAGAACAGCACGCGGAGGAAGTTCCGCCCTTTGATCGCCGAGTTCAGCGCGAGGGCGAGGAGCAGACCCGTGATGACCTGCAGCACGGTGATGCCGGTGGCGAGCAGCACGGTGTTCATGACTGCCCCGCGCCCGAAGGGATCGGTCACCAGCCGAGCGAAGTTGTCGAGGCCGACAAAGTTGAAGGCCGCGCTCACCCCGTTCCAGTCGGTGAAGGAGTACGCGATGCCCCGGAGGCTGGGAATCACCAGGATGAATACGTAGAGCGCGAGCGCGGGCACCAGGAAGAGCCAGCTAGGGCTCCGGCGAGGCGCCGACCGTTCGTGCCGCGCGGGCACGAAGGACGGTGCCTCTTTCCCCAGGCCCTGCTGTGCCATGCCCGCTCCGATCATCGGACGCCGATGCGGAGGTGCATCTTCGCGCCATCGGCCCCGCCGACTGCCGCAATGCTAGGCACCCCCTGATACATCCGCAAGCATTTGTCTCATATGATCACGAGATGGGCGTTGCGGTCGGGTACGTCGCGAACGTATCATGCGGCTCGGCGTTCGACTTTTGCCAGCAAGAATGATGTTCAATCCAAAATCTCTGTTGATTGAATTCAATTTGCGATGTACATAAATTCATCGAATGTCACACGCAGGAGAGTTGATCGCATGGTTGAGATGTCCGGACCATACGTGGACCAGTCCGCTCGGTTGACCTGGATTCAAGAGCAACTCGTCGAGCATGGGCATGTCACCGTCAGCCACGTGGCACACGCGCTTCGGGTCAGTCGCATGACCGTGCATCGCGACTTCGATGTGCTTCACGAGCGCGGTGTGCTGCGGAAGGTTCGTGGTGGAGCGACCGCCGCCCGTTCCTCGTCGTTTGAGAGCGAGGCCAGCTACCGAGAAGGGGCCGCGCGCATCCAGAAGCACGCCATCGCCAAGGCGGCCGCGGGTCTCGTGGCACCGGGGAATGTCATCCTGCTCGATGAGTCGACCACGGCGCTCGGCCTCGTGCAGCGGCTCAAACCCACGGATGCGGTGACCGTGGTGACCAATTTCCAGCTCGCCATCGACCAGCTCATAGCGAAGCCCGAGATTCGGCTGATCACGGTGGGAGGCGACTACCAGCCCCGCTACCGCGCGACAATGGGAACGTTAGCCGAACGCTTCCTCGCCGATGTCCACGCCGACATCCTTTTCGCCTCGTGCACGGGTCTGCATAACGGAGACCTCTACCATCAGGACCAGCAGATCGTGGCAATCAAGCGTCGCATGCTGGCGAGCGCCACCACCCGCGTGCTTCTGCTCGATAGCAGCAAGCTCGGGCAGGTCGCTCTGTACCGGGTGTGCTCGGTTTCAGAATTCACTCACGTTGTCGTGGATGATGCCGTCTCCGCGCGCGACATCGCGGCGTTGCGAGACGCGGGGCTCACCGTGCACGTGGCGAAGACGGTCATCCCGAACGAATTGTGAGCGCTGGATCAGGAATGCTCCGTGAGATCTCGGCCATGCCGACGGAGCAGCTGCAGCGTTTGCATGACACGGTTCTGGCCGGTGACGCGGTGGTGGTCGATCGTTGCGAGCAAGCCATCGATGTCATGCGTTCGAATCTGCTCGATCATGATGAGATGCTCGTCGAAGATGCGGGGGGCCTGCTCAGGAGCGCTCAGGACCAGGATGTGATACGGCGCGGCACGCGCCCACGCCATCTCGACGAAGCTCGTGACGAGGCTCAATCCGCAGAGGTCGAAGATCTTGAAATGAAATCGTCGGTTCGTCACATTGGCGGCGCCGACATTCCCCGCCGATACATAGGCTGCCATCTCGTCGTTCAGAGTGCGCAGGATGTCGAGGTCGATCTCCTCCACCTCGGGCATCGCGCGGATGAGCTCGGTCTCCAGAGCCTCACGGACGATGTAGGTCTGTTTGAGTTCCGACTCCGTCAGCTTCGTGATGGTGTACCCGGCGTTAGGGGTGTGTTTGACGATGCCCTCGGATTCGAGCATCCGCAACGCTTCACGCACCGGGACACGGCTGACACCGAAATGCTTAGCCAGTGCCTCCTGGCGCACCGGCTCCCCGGGCGCTAGCTCACCATCGAGCAGCATCTCGCGCAACTGTGAACTCAAGGAGGTGGCAACCGACACCACGCTCGTCATACGCTCCGCTTTCCCTTCGCGCGTCGTCGCAACGACCACATCTGAGCGCTGCGCTCGATGTGCCGCGCCGAGTCCCACGGTACTCCAGAGGCTTCCATACGAAAGGACAGGACAAGCTGACGCGCCAGCGCGGGATCCGCCGCTACGCGCGCCGCCAGGCTAAGGGCCTCCTCCTCCAACTGTGCACTGGTCACGCACGACCATGCCAGACCGAGTTCTACCGCCCGTGATCCTCGTACATCCGCTCCGAAAACACCGATTGCGGCAGCGGTGCCGCGTCCAATCTGCCGCTCGAGCAGATGGAGGTGGCCGCCGCCGGGATGGATGCCGATCTCCATGAACCCGGAACGGAACATCGCGTTCGCTGTGACGATGCGGATGTCGGTGGCCAGCGCAAGGTTCATCCCAGCACCGACCGCTGCCCCATCGAGGGCGGCGATGGTCGGAACAGGAAGCTCACCGACGGCTGTGAAGGCATGGTAGATGCGTGAGATGTCGTCCCAGCGGCCCTCCTCTGCCGGATCTTCGCCGGCATGAGCCAGCACGTCACGAACCGCACCCGAGCAGAAACCGGCACCGCTGCCGAAGATCACGGCCGCCCCGCAGGACTCGTCGCGGGCGATGATGCCGCAGGCAGCGACGAGGTCATCTGCCATCTCCGGATCGAGGGCGTTGCGACGTTCCGGCGCATGAAGGCGAATCACCGCGACGGCACCGTGCCGTTCGAGGAGGATACGTCCGGTAGGCATCGCGCTCATGTCGGTGGCCATAGGGTCTTCCTGCCGTCCGTGGTGCGCCAGAGTTC
Source organism: Acrocarpospora pleiomorpha (assembly GCF_009687885.1). Classification (GTDB taxonomy): domain Bacteria; phylum Actinomycetota; class Actinomycetes; order Streptosporangiales; family Streptosporangiaceae; genus Acrocarpospora; species Acrocarpospora pleiomorpha. The sequence continues at coordinate 31,549 of NZ_BLAF01000046.1, read as the reverse complement.
CCCGCCGTCGTCCCGCACCGTCGGCTGCTCACGCGGGGAGACAAACTCGAGCCGAATCCCGTCGAGGTCACGCTTGTCGGTGAACCACAGCAGCGGACGGCCTTCCTCGTCAAGTGACTCGCCGTCGGCACGTATGCCGAGGGCCGAGAGGCGCTCCCGCTCCTCTTCTGAATCCTCGACGCCGAGAAACCCGAAGTGGTGGACACCGCTTTCGGACAGCGTATGCGTTCCCGAGCCAGTGGCCTCCATGAGCTCGATGCGGGGTGGACCTTCCCGGGAGAATGCGATGCGCGCGTCATGAGCGTGCGGCTCAGGGTCAGAGTTGTCGACGTACCGTGATGTTCGGTATCGGGCGATCGGGCTGAAGGTGTAGCCGGTAACCGCCTCCCAGCGTGCGATGGCCGCCTCCAGATCCGGCACGATAAACCCGATATGGTCGATAAGCCGGTAAGGCCGGTGGGGTCGCTCCATGTTCATCGGACCTCCTCGCATGTCATGGCAGAATCAGCTCCCGCCCCTGTGACGTCATGATGGCTCGCGCCGCGCTCGCGCCCGCCCTGGCCTCGAGTTCGGCGAGCCACGGTGGGAGCGCCTCCGACATGTCGGGATGATGCGCGTGCCCGAGATCGCCGCCGAAGATGAGCAGCTCGTGCGGATACTCTTCGAGCAGTCGCAGGCTCGTGTGCTCCGGTGAGCCCAGCAGATCGGGCAGAATGCCGAGCTCCAGCCGGGCATCCAGTTTGCGTAGCTTCTTGGACGCATCCTCGTGCCATCCGAGAAACACCATTTTGGGGTGATTCACCAGCAGCCTCTCCACGCCGCGTCGTCGAGCTTCCGTGAAGAGTTGCACGGTCTCGTCCGCCGAGAGGTGACCGCTCGCGAGCACCATGTTGTAGTGCGCGATCACATCCAGCACGTCCAGCCAGGCCGGGAGGATTCTGCCGTCGACGATCACGTCGACCAGACGGAGTGAGAACCCGCTGTGGACTCGCAGTTCGGTATTGGCGGAGCCGCGTTTATGGGTCGCTGACGAGACCGTGGGCATCCAGACGATGCGGCCCCCCAAGCGCGCGGCGACCTCGGCGGCATCCGCGTTCGCCCCGCCCACTGCGCTGTTGAGTACGATTCCGCCGATTGCGCCGTCACCAGCGGTCATGGCCCGCTCGACGGTGGACCCTTCGTGCGACTTGAGCACGAGGGCTACGAAACCGAGCGAGCGTCCGAGTCTGACCGTTTCGCGATCACCCGCGTGCCGTGGCAGAAGACTCGGTGCGGCGTGCACGTGAAGATCCGTCATGCCGACGGCCCAATCGGGCAGCGTCGTGCTCACAGGGGCACCTCCTCGAGGATGGGCTGCTCGCCGAGGAGTCGCCGCTGGACTTTCCCGGCCGCGGCGTCTCGTGGCAACCGCGCTGTGCGGATGACCGCACGAGGGCGCATGAAGGCGGGCAACTCCGCAGATGCCTGTCTGAGTGCGGCGAGCGGAATCGAGTCCGTCACCACGTACAGGACGACCTCGTCGTCTACCAGCGTCCCCGGCCGCTTCCACAGTGCGAGATCGTCGATCCCGTGCACCCGGCCGATATGGTCCTCGACAAAGTGGATGGGGACGAACTCTCCCTTGACCCGGATGGACTCCGAGGCACGCTCCACGAAGACCAGGTTGCCGTCCTCGTCCCGTCGGCCGAAGTCGCCCGTGGGGAACCATCCGTTGTCGTCGAAGGGGGCCGAGAGTTGTCCGTCTTGCAGGTAACCATCGAACAGGACGCCGGGCCGGGTTGCCCGCACCAGGATCTGGCCGACGCCGTCGAGACGCCACTGGATGTTCTTTCGCGGGGGTCCCCCATGTCGGCTGGCATCCTCGGGAATGTCGTCATCGGCGCGCCATTCCTTCAGATGCGACAGTCCGCCGGCCTCGGTTGAGCCGTACCCCGATACGGCGTGTGGGATACCGAACCGTCGCATGAAGGTCGCGTCCGCGTAGAACATCGTGCGCACCCGCTTCGGGACCTCGCTCTCCGACGCGTCACGGCGATTGAGGATCGCGACGGGCGGGGCATGCAGAACGAGTGCGGTGATCCTCTCTTCTGACACGATCTGCCAGAACATGCTCGCCGAGAACTTGCGTACGGCGAGGACATCAGCACCCGCGGTGAGGGCGCCGAACAGTCCGTAGCCGAGGGGGTTGATATGGAACATGGGCAAGGGCGCAAAGACGCGGTCCTGCGCGGTGAGACTCATCGCTGCGGCGACATCCGCACCGAGGCGAAGAAAGTAAGCATGTGATTGAGCGCAGAACTTCGGACGGCCCGTCGTCCCCGACGTGTGCATGAAAGACACTGTGGCTAGCGGGTCGGATGCCAGGCCGGGCTGAACTTCGACCCCGCCTTTCCCGTTCCGCGCGCCCTCGATCGACATGACGGGCCCAGTCCAGCCGATCTCCGGGGCGAGTTCGGGGGAGCTCAGCAGCACAGTCGGCCGGAAATCCTCGATCATCTCGCTGAGCAAGCCGACGGGGTAGGTGGGGTTGATGAGCGCCACCGGAGTTCCGGCCAGAACGCATGCCATCCAGGTGATGAGATAGTCGGTGCTCGTCTCGCCAACCATGGCGACGAGGCGCCCCGCTTCGGTCAGACGTAGGAGCGCGCTGGCGCGCCCGGCCGCACAACGTATGGCGTCGGCGAGTCGAATGGGGTCGTCATGCGTACCCAAAACAAGATCTGGTCGCTCGACGGCGCGCGAAGTCAGCAGCTGAGCGACGTTCTCGGTCACGCTATTCCCTCGAGGGCGTTGTGCTTGAGCACGCGTGTGGCAATGTAGTTGCGAAGGATTTCCGAGGAGCCGCCCGCGACCTTGAGCACCTTGATGTCGTTGAGTATCGCGGTGTACGGCTGGTCGAAATAGAGCCCGTGACCTCCGACGATGGAGTAGGCCGAGGTGCTGGCAAGCTCGGCCGCGTCGATGGCGAGGCGTTTGGCCAGGCTCGTTTCGAGCGCCACGGATCCCGTGCGCTCATAGGTCAGCACAGCGTTGTCGCGAGCGAGGGAGGCGGCCGCGAGCGCCTGCCAGGCGTCCGCGATCATCCACTGGATGCCTTGGAACGAGGTGACGACGGACTCTCCGACGATGCGCTGTTTGGCGTACTCAACCGCGTGCGCCATCGCGCGTCGGCCGAGACCGATGAGTTCGGAGGCGTTGCCTAGCCGGCTCACGTTGAAAGTCGACAGGAAGGTTTGCAGACCCCCGCCAGGTTCGCCCAGGATTGCCGAGGCCGGAATCCGGACGTCGATGAAGCTCATGTCGGCGGTGGGGACGAGCCGGAGACCAACTGGATCGGTCTGCCGGCGCTCGACCCCCGGAAGCGAGGCGTCTACGAGGAAGCTCGTGAGGCCTTCTTCCGCGATCGCGTAGACGAGCGTCACGTCGGAGTCGGCACCCATGTTCACATGGGTCTTCTGAGCATTGATGATCCAATCGGAGCCCGCACGCGTCGCTGTGGCTTTCATCGTCTTGAACGACGAACCTGCGTTCTTCTCCGAGATGGACTCGGAGAAGATCTTCTCCCCCGAGGAGATCGCCGCAAGCCACTCGTCCTTCTGCTCTGACGTGCCCCAGTCGAGAAGCCAACGCTCGCCCTGAGCGGCGATCTGACCGCTCACCAGGCCGTGCCGGCCGACTTCTTCGGCGATGACGGCGTACTCGGCAATCCCGCCCCCGAGGCCGCCGTATTCCTTCGGTACGAAGGGGGCGAGGTAGCCTCGACGCCCGAACTCGAGGTACAGGTCCCGGGGGAAACGCCCAGCCGCGTTCGCCGCGTCGAGTTCGGCGCGATGTTGGGAGGCGAAGGCGGCGAGCTCACGCTGGCTCTCTTCGGTCCAGCGTGCAAGGTCGGTGGTCTCATCAGTGCTGAGGAGAGGGTACATCGGCCACCCTTCGTTAGTATCTGATGCAATCCTATGGCAGATAGAATACAATCGGCTACAAGATTGAAGGAGATAAGGTGAGCAAGATACCGATCGTCACCCTGCCCGACGCGAGCCTCCTCGCGGACATCTCCATCCCTTCCGGCGTCGAGGCCCGGATATGGGACTGGGAGACGCCCCCCGCATCCTTGGGTGACGATCTGAACCGAGTGCAGATGGTCATCCAGCCGATGATGGGATGGCCCGCCTCCGTCGAGCGACTGGCCGAGTTCCCTTCACTGCGTGTTGTGCAGACGATGTCCGCGGGAGTCAACGCCATCCAGTCCCTCATCCCCGCAGGTGTGTTGCTGCACCGACTCGCCAACGTTCATCACGTCGGCACCTCCGAGGTCGCGATGGCACTGCTGCTGGCCAGCCTGCGTCGGATCGACAAGGCAGTTCTTGATGGGAAGCAGCGGATTTGGGACCCCTACGACGCAGAAGCCCTCGCTGACCAGCGGGTGCTGATCATCGGCACCGGGAACATCGGCGAGGCATTGCGACAGCGCATCGCGGCCTTCGACGCGCCGGTGACGCGGCTGGCTCGAACTGGTCGCGAAGACGAGCATGGTCGCGTCCATGGGCTGGAGGAGCTGCATGCTCTCCTACCCCACCACGACGTGGTGATCATTATCATCCCGCTCAACGCGTCGACCGCGAAGCTCGTGAACGACGACTTCTTCCGTCACATGAAGGTGGGCGCACTTTTCATGAACGTCGCCCGCGGGGGGATCGTCGATACTGACGCACTGGTTGCGCACCTGAAGGCGGGGCGCATCCGCGCAGCCCTGGATGTGGTGGATCCTGAACCCTTGCCCGCCGATCACCCCATCTGGGATTGCCCGAATCTCATCATGACTCCACATGTCGGTGGAATGGTGCCCACCGCTCGTGCGGGCGCGCTACGGGTGTTGGAAAGGCAGATCGCGGCGTTCGCAGCCGGAGAGCCATTGTCGTACCTGGTGTCATGACGGTCGTATGCCGCTGAGGGCAACACCGCTCAGACGAGAGCGACAGCGCGTGTGGCTGGGTGGCCGAGCTGGCATCTACCTGCCTGAGCCCCGGAGGTTCACCGTGCTTGTTCCTCCGCCGTGGCCGGTGGCCATTGGTTTCCCCAGGAGATGTCGCGGGCGTGCTGGTAGAGGTCGCGCTGGCGTTTGGAGACGATGGTGTCGGTCAGGCCGTGTTCGTCTGTGCACAGGCGCATGGAGACCATTCCCTTGCGTTGGGTGGGATGGCGTAGGACTCGGTTGGCAGCCCGGGGCCAGGGGTGGCGGGAGGCGGCGACATAGGAGAACTTCTCGTCTTCGAAGCTGAGGGTGCCTACCTTGATCTGCCGGTGCAGGGCTGTGCGGTTCAGCCGTACCGAGAAATGGCACCAGTCCCGGCCGCGGAGGATCGGGCATGCGCGGTCATGCGGGCACGGAGCCACCACCGACAGGCCATGATTTATCAGCACATCGCGGGCAGCGAGGATCCTGCCGTATCCCGCCGGAGTGCCAGGCTCGATCAACACGACCATCTCGGCGTCCGCGGCCAGCGACACGACGACGCTCTCCTGCACAGTGGAGGGCAACTCACCCAGCACGTACGACATGGTGACCAGATCTGCCGCAGGTTTATCCACAGCCTTGTGGATAACTCCGCGCTTCCACTGACCGCGACGCACAGCCGAACTTTCCGACCGTTTCGCCAGCCACTCACCCATGGCGATCGCCTTAGGCGACTGCTCCAGAACCGTCACCTTCTCTAGCGACTCCCAGACACGCGCCGCCGCCCACACCGAGGCCCCGGTCCCACCACCAACATCCACATGGCTACGCGGCAAGAAGCCCGGCGCCAACTCCGCCGTATGACGCAAAGCCGCCGACACCGCCGCGAACGTAGCAGGCATCCGATACCCGGCATACGCCGCAACATCGATCTCCGAGTCGAGGATGACATCAGCGGGAGCAACCCCATCCCGATACTGCCGCATCAGATCCTGCACGGATCGTGCCATATCAGCGGGAGCGAATCTCCTGAGCGCGGCATCGAGCGCGTCGTCGAGATCGCCCGGCAAACTAGCCGTGACGGCCATAACGTAGTGCTCCAAGTTCCAGTCCATCAGCACCTGGCACCCGCCGTCGGCCATGCGCCAATTAAGTGTAGTGCTGAACCGGCACCGGTCCGAGAAGCTCCGTTGCCGGATCGGCTGTTCACCAAGATACGATCCCGAGCTCCGCCAGGAACTCCCACACCTCGGTGGACGGGATGCGGTCGAGCGCCCGGCAGTCTTTCGCGTGGCCACTCTTGGCTGTGCATATCAAACTCGGACAGTTGGCGATCAGCGTCTTCGCCCGCCTGGCGGCTACCGCCTCTTGCCCATTCAGTGCCCGCTGGTGAGGTGTTGCAAGGCTCTTGCCGAAGTCGCGGAACGCTTGGTGAGCCGCGCGCAGCTTATCCTGGACGTTTTCGACGTTTGGCCACCAGAAACGCCAGACACAAAGTGCAGCAGGAGCCAAAGTTCGAAACACGGGTTGGAGAAGGCGGTTCGCACACCAGCGGATTCCGCTCGCCCGTACGACTCCTCAAGACGACTATGTTCGTCTCTGTCAAAGAACGCCCATACCTGCTCGCGCCGTGGATCGTCGAGTTCGTCGAGCTCCGCAATCGCACGGTTCACCACATCGTGCGGCTTCAGCCCATTGCGCTCCCAGACGATCTTGATCTCAAACGTACGTGGATCGCCGGCGAACCTGTCCACCAGGTATTCCAGGTAGTCGCGCTCGGTGTTCTCGCCCTCGACAACTGCATAGATCACCCGACGTTGACCGGCCCTCGGAGACAGCACGGGGAATTCGCGCTGCGCCACTCGGTGGGCCTTTTCTCCTGACTTTGCTCACAGGTTGGCTCCAGGAGACCGCTTCTCGATCTCCACCGCTATACCGCCGAGCCCGATGCGGGGCACTCCGCCGTACCTGCCTCGTAGGTAGCCACGTTCCAGGCTCTCGTCGGCGCGTACACCGACGTCGGTGAGTGGGTAGAGCTCGGACTCACCGGATTTGCGTTTTTCGGTAATCCACACATGTTCACGGTCGAGTGGGCGCTCGACATGGGCTTTGCTCAGCAGTGTCGCGTCATGGCCGGTGAATATGAGCTGCGCCCCTCGTGGATTGGCGACCGGGTCCTCGAAGAGGCGGATCACCTCGGCCACCAACACGGGATGCAGGCTGGAGTCCAGTTCGTCGACGAGCAATACGGCGCCATCGTCGAGGGCCTTGAGCAGCGGTCCCAGGAAGGCGAACCAGGCGAGCGTGCCGAATGACTCCTGCTGGCCCAGGTCGAACGGCATCGGGCCGTCCTTGCCGTGATGTGTCAAAGAGACCTCGGGCAGTTCCTCGCCTCGATCCTCGACCACTACACCGGCTACGCCCAGGTCGGCCACCGACAACAATCCTTCGACGCGTTCGCGGAAGGCGGGCTTGAGAAGCTCCCAGCGCGTGTACGCGTCACGTTGGCGCAGATCGTCATCCGGGCTGACCAGCCAAAGATTGGCTTTGAACCAGTCGTGCAACGGCACCAGCTGTTTCATCTGGAAAGATCCGGCGGCGGTGAGGAAGAGAGCGTTGGGCCGGGTGTATTCGATCACGGGCTTTTTGGCGCCCTTGAGGCGATCGCTTGGGAAGCGATACTCCTCCTCGCCCCGCTTCGGCCGCTCGGCGTCTCGATCAAACCAGACCTGCCGCCGACGGCTCCTCTCAGGGAAAACATGCAACCACTCCGTCTCCACTCGCTGATCGGACACCTCGAACCCGTAAACGTAACGGTCGCCTCGAATGACCACGTCGACTTCGAACAGGGACGCTTCCTGGATAGCCTCGCGGTCCAGCACGAAGGGCCGCCTCGGCACGCCCTTGAGCCTTACCCAGTCGGCCACGGAATCGAGAACGGCGTGGCGCATCCAGCGCATCGCCGAAAGCACGTTCGTCTTCCCGGACGCGTTGGCGCCGAAGACCGCGGCCACAGGGGAGACACGCAGGCCATCGAGAGCTCGCGCGGCCCGGTCAGCTCCATCCGGAGCGAGCAGTGACAGCTCGAACTCTCGGCGGAACGACAGAACGTTCGCTGCTCGGAATCCCACCAGCAAGTCGAGCCTCCGTACGGAGATGAGGAATCCTTCCGTATCCTACGCCCTGTTTCGTAGAAAATCCGCGCGAGGAGGCTCAGAATCCGGTCACTGTTCGAGGTCTGGACGTCCATGCGCTCGATTGAAGGTGGCTAGGGTGGCTGCGGTGTTCATTGAATTGCTGGCCATCATCGTTGATGACTATGACCGGGCGATCGAGTTTTTCACCGAGAGCCTGGGGTTTGATCTCGTTGAGGATTCGCCTTCGCTGACCAACGATGGTCGTCCCAAGCGGTGGGTTGTGGTGCGGCCGCCGGGTGGGGGTGCGGGGATTCTGCTGGCTCGTGCGGACGGGGAGCGGCAGGTGCCGGCGATCGGGGATCAGGTCGCCGGGCGGGTTGGGTTCTTTCTGCGGGTGGATGATTTCGACGCCGCCTATGAGCGGATGGTCGCCGCGGGGGTCGAGTTCGTTGCGTCGCCGCGTGCGGAGCCGTACGGGAGGGTTGTCGTGTTCCTCGACATCGCCGGCAATCGGTGGGATCTCCTGGGTCCCGTGTAACGGTCGGGAGGGCTTCGTCCAAGTAGGGGCGTGTTTGGACGAAGTTGTGGAGGGAGCGATGCCGGTGCGCCGAGATCGCATGGGGCTGGCTGACATCGCCCGTGATCCTGAGGCCTTCGAAGGCTTCTACCGGCGGCACTTCGATGCCGTGACGCGTTTTCTGGCCAGGCGTGTTGAGGACCCGCACCTGGTGGCCGATCTCACCGCGAACGTGTTTCTCGCTGTGCTGGATTCGGCCCATACGTATCGGTCCGACCGGGGTAGCGAGATCGCGTGGCTGTTCGGGGTGACGCGGAACACGTTGCTGGCGGAGCAGCGGCGCGCGGCCCGGGAGCTGCGGGCGACCAGCAGGATCGCGGGGCGTCGGCTGCTCGACGGCGACGATGTGGCCCGGCTGGAGGAGCGAATCGACGCGGAGGAACCGGCGCGCCGGGCGCTCGCGGCCATCGCGGGGCTGCCGGAACTGGACAGAGCGCTGCTCGGGCTGGTGGCCGTCGATGGGCTGACCACGGCCGAGGCGGCTGTCGTCCTCGGCATCAGGCAGGGTACGGCCCGGGTTCGGCTGCATCGGGCCAGAAGGTCGATTCAACAACTCCCCGGCGTTATGCCGGTGATGGGAGGGACGAAGTGAACGGCACGTTCGAGGACAAACTTCTCGCGGAGCTGAAGAAGGAAATCCCCGCGGCCCGGCCGATGCGGACGCGCCGGATCGTCGGGTGGGGGCTCGCGGCCGCGGCGGCTGCGGCGGTCGCCGTGCCGATGGTGTCGACGGGGCAGTCGCCGGCGTACGCCCTGGTGGCCTATCCGAACGGGTCGATCAATCTCAAGATCAACGAACTCCGGGACGCCGACCAGGTCGTACGCGATCTGGCGGAGCTGGGGGTGCGTGCCGACATCGTCTACCTGCCGCTGGGCAAACGGTGCGCGGACGGGCGTGCGCCCTTCGTGGCGGGCGATGACACGCCGATCACGCCGGAGATGATGGCCGATGACGACCCCGCCACGCAGCGGAAAATCAGGGAGTGGGCTTCCCACACCGATTCGGCCAGGGCGATTCAGCCGAAAGACGGCATCACCATCAATCCGCAGTTCATCGGGCCGGGGCAGATCGTGATGATCGAGGTCGCGGAGAACGTCGACAAGCCGGCGGGCAGCCCCGGCGTGGTGTGGATGTTCACGGGTCGCCTCACGCCCGGGCCGATCCAGCCCTGCCGGATCGTCGACAATCCGGACGAGTGACAGCGTGAATGGTGTTGTGCTCTTACCAGATTGCAAGATGGTGGGAGTACAACACCCACATGCGGCAGGATCTTGTGATGCTGAAGTCCGGACGGTCCCAGGAGCGGAGCAATCTCGGCGATTTGCTGAGGCATGTGCACCTGGAGGGGTCGCTGTCCCGTTCGGCGCTGGCCGAGCGGATGGGGCTGAACCGGAGCACGATCATGGCGTTGACGGCGGAGCTCACCGGCGCGGGGCTGGTTCGGGAGGAGTTGCCCAGGGAGACCGGGAGGGCCGGGCGGCCGTCGCTTGTGGTTCGGCCGGAGACCGACCGGGTTTATGTGCTGGCCTTTGATGTGCGGGTGGACCGGCTGGTCGCCGCCCGGGTCGGGCTGGGCGGCAAGGTGCTGGACCGGCGGGAGGCGGTGCGCCAGCGGGCGGGGGCCGACCTGGACGACGTCGTCGGGGTGCTCGCGGGGTTCGCGCGTGAGCTGTGCGGGCAGGCGGATTCGGTGTGTGTCGGGATCGGTGCGGCTTACTGCGGCATGATCCGGCCTGGTGATGGCATGGTACGGTTCGGGCCGGATATGGGCTGGGTGGATCAGGCGTTCGGCACCGAACTCGGGCAGCGGCTGGGGCTGGGATTGCCGGTGGCGGTGGGCAACGAAGCTCATCTGGGGGCGCTGGCCGAACACGAACGCGGCGTGGGTGTCGGCTACCAGAATCTGATCTATCTGCACGGGGACGTCGGGGTCGGCGGCGGGATCATCGTCGGCGGCAAGCTGCTCGACGGAGACGGCGGGTACGGCTGCGAGCTCGGCCACATGATCGTGAACCCGTACGACGGGAGGCCGTGCGGCTGCGGCTCGCGAGGGTGCCTGGAGGCCGAGGTGGGGGAGCGGGCGCTGCTGGACGCCGCCGGACGGTCGGCCGAACTGATGGGCCACGACGGCATCCGCGCCGTGGTGGACGCCGCCGAGGAAGGGGACGAAGCGGCCAGGGAGGCGCTGCGCCGGATCGGGGACTGGCTCGGTATCGGAGTGGCGAACCTGATCAACCTCTTCAACCCGGGCATGGTCATCTTTGGCGGGATGTTGCCGGACATCTATCGGGGTTCTGCGGCTCAGGTGCACAGCCGGGTGGCGGCCAACGTGCTGGTCATCTCCCGCGAAGCGGTGCAACTGCGCACGGCGGCTCTCGGCGACGACGCCACCCTGATCGGCGCGGCCGAACTGGCCTTCGCCGAACTCCTCGCCAGCCCGCTGGACGCGCTCGCCCATAGCGCCCTTCGCTAGCTCTATGCTCATGGACAAGGCCCAGAGATGGATTGGTACTTGTCACCTTTTCGGTAGGTAGTTCTCACACGCCGGATCGGCGACCATGAGTCGGCCGATCGGGGGCATTTACTGAGGGGACAATGCCGCGTGCGAAGCGATGCCTCATTACCCAGTTACGAACGACTCTTCGGAGAACTCGACTTCAGGGAAGGCGATGAGGCACGGTCGGTCTACTCGCCGGCCGCCTACCTCAATGACCTGCTCAAACTGCTGCAGGAAACGTTCGACGACACCTCGCTGCTGCGGCGCAGGCCCGATCTCGGGCGCATCCCTCTGGACGCGAAGAACACCTTCACGCTCACCGCGTACCTAGACATCGTCAACGAGGTGCTGGAGGCGCTCGTCGGCGACGCGCCGTACGAGAAGCTGAACGAGCTGAAACACCCGTTCGGGCTGCCGTTCTCGTTACGAAACGCGCGGCTGGCCACCTACCTGCGCCACTTGGACATCGACCCGGTCGAGTTCTACCGGCTGTTCGCGGCGCGAGTGGACCGGGACATGGTCGCCCGCGAGTACCTCAGGTTGACGCCGGGGGACGTCGAGATGGTCACCACCGTGCGCGCCGACGACCTCGCGGGGGTCTACGGCCTCGCGCCGGGGGAGACCACGGCCGTGCTCGCCGACGTGGAGCGGTTCCTGGCCGCCACCTCGATGACCGGTGCGGAACTACGCGAACTGCTCTACCAGGATCCCCTTCTGGAGCGTTCCCCCGCGACGTTCTTCGTCCACCAGGGCGATCAGGTCGTGACCGTCGCCCCCGACGACCGCACCCTCATCTGGTCCGGCGGCCCGATCCCGGCCGCCTGGTTCGACCGCGCCAACCGTTTCGTACGGCTTGCCCGCCGCACCGGCCTCTCCTTCACCGACCTGGACCTCATCCTCACCTCCTGCTGCGGCAACACCCTCGACACCACCGCCCTGCGCGCCGTGGCCGCCGCCGTGCACCTGCACCGCGTCCACAACCTGCCCTTCGACACGATCGCCGCACTGACCGCCCGCACGCTGCCGGTGACGGTGAACGACGTCCCGATCCCGCCCGGCGACATCCAGAATCCGGACTATCGGCGTCATTTGGCACGATCCATCGACCTGGCCGAGGCCGACATCGCCGAGGTCGTCCGGCGTTTCCGCGACCGCTACGCCGACCCGGACGAGACCAGCCCCTTCGACCGGCCGCTCGGCGAGGACGGGCTCTCGCTGCTGCACCGCGTCGGCCGTCTCGTCGACGCGCTCGGCATCTCGGTATCCGAGCTGTTCGGCGTGCTGGCCGCGCTGGAGGCCGACCCGTCGATCCAGCGCTACACGACCTTCCCCGTCCTGCCGGTGATCGAGCCCGGCACTCACGACTGCCATCGCATCCTGGAGGGCACCGACGCCGCCTCCAGCCTGTGGCTGGCGCAGACGTTGCTGGCGGTCGTCGGCTGGATGCGGACCTGGGGTTTCAGCGGTCAGGAGCTGACCGAAATCCTGGGCGAGCCGGCCAAGGCGGAGGCCGAGGACGAGCAGCTCACGGTGCTGGCCGGGATCAGGGACCGGTTCGAGACGGCCGCGCTGTCGCCCGAGGTGTTCGTCTCCGACCGGTTCGACGAGCGGGCCGCGCAGGTCATCCACGACGTGCTCATCTCCTACGAGGACGGTGTCGTCTCCCCGCGCGACGCCCGGATGCTCCGGCTCGACCGGGCGAAGGCGACAACCGCGGCCTGTGACGCGGTCGCCGATCTCGCCGTGCTGACCCGGGAGGACTTCCTGGGTCTTGGCCTGGACGAGCGGCTGGCCACGAAGATCTTCACCAACCTGGTCATCTCCGGGCTCCTGCAGGCGGACGGCCTGCTCACCATCGACAGCGTGCCCGACGGGCTGGTGCTCTCCAGCGACTTCGACGCGCTGGCGGCCGACCTCTTCGCGGATCTGGCCGGGCTCGACGGCGGGTTCTACCCCTCCGACCTGGCCACCCTCCTGCCCGACCTGACCGAGGCCGAGCAGGCCGAGCTGTACGACAACCTGATCTACCACGGCTACCTCGACGAATCCGGCGAGATGCTCGACCCGGACTTCTTCGCCGACCCCGGCAACATGGAGCTGTTCACGGCCAGCGCCGCCCTCGACGACGTGACAGCCGACGTGCTGGCCGTGCTCCAGGAGCGCGTCGACGGCTTCCGGCAGGCCGACATCCCGCTCGACCCGGGGATCTTCGCGGAGCTGCGGCTGACCGAGACCCAGCTGGCCGCGCTCACCGAAAGCCTGCGCTTCAACGGCATCCTCGACCAGCACGACAAGATCGCCATCGCGGCGCTGGACGTGGCCGAAATCGGCGTGGCGCTGGAGTTCTACCCGATGCGCCGCCCCATCCTGGACGCGCTGAAAGGCCAGGTCGCCGCCACCAAGGCGGAGCTGTACACGTTCACGCCCGGCGACTTCGCCGAGGCCGCCGACGACGTGATGGGGCAGCGGGTCGCCGCCCGGCTCGACGGCACGGTCACCGAGGGAGGCCGGATCCGCGAGGAGGTCAGGGAGCTCTTCACCGACCCGGAGGGCTGGCTCGACCTCGGCGACGGCTTCACCGCGAGCGACGGCACGCTCGTGTACCGGCGGATCGTGTCGATCATGGCCGGGCAGGCGCCGTACCGGCTGGATCTGGCGGCGGTCACCGAGCTGGGCTTCGACGACGAGGAGCGGGCCCTGCTCGTCGGCATGCTCGTCGACGCCGGGCATCTCGACGAGGCGCTGGCCGTGCCGGAGGGCCGGCTGGCCTACTTCCGGACCATCACCAACGCGCTCGACTTCACGCTGCCCAGCGTCGAGGACTACAACAAGGACGTCTTCTTCCTGCTGCACGCCGTCGCCAAGGAATTCGCCGCCGGCGTCGCCGAGGTCGTCGACCGCCTCGACGAGCTGGCCGCCCGGCAGCGCCGGGCCGTGCTCACGGTGCTGCAGGACGTGTTCGGGGTGTCCGCCCCCGCCCTCGAAGCCATCTGTACGGCGGTCACGCCGGACGCGCTCGACATCCTCGTGGCCCCCGCGCTCACCGAATCCGCCATCGCCGACGATCCGCACTTCCGCCGCTCCTACCGGCGGATCCGCCGCTTCGCCCGGCTGGCCGGAAAGTTCGGCCTGGACGCCACCGAGATCGGCGTGGCCTTCCACGACCAGGATCTGGCGGGCAAGTTCCCCGAGCCACTGGCCCTACCGCCTGGCGTCGACCGTTTCGACGCCCTGCTGACCGGCTGGGACGGCAAGATCTACCTGTTCCAGGGCCAGAGCTATTGGGTCTACTCGGCCACCACGTACACGCTGGCGGATCCCCGGCAGAAGCCGCTCACCGAGCTGTCCCCCCGGTTCGGGGGGCTGGCGGGGATAGATGCCGCCTTCGTCCAGCCCGAGGGCGCCGAGTGGATCATCGGCCGGGGCATCGACGGGGTCTCACGGGCGTTCGTCCGGCTCCCCAAAGAGACCCGCTGGGCGGCCAAGGAGCAGATCTGGGGCAAGGTCAGGAACAACTTCGCCGAGCCCAAGCGGATCGACAGCGCCTTCGTCGACGTCGAAGGCCGGACCTACCTGTTCTGCGGCGATCAGTATCTGCGCTACTCGGGATCGGACTATTCGGTCGCCGACGAGGGCTACCCGCGCGCGATCACCGAGTGGTGGGAGGGCGACACGCCGCTGCCCGACGCGTTCCGTAAGGCTGTGGACGCGTCCTTCCAGGGCCGCGACGGCCGCACCCACCTGTTCACCGGTGAAAGGTGGCTTTCGGTCGGCGACACCGAGCAGCCCCTGGTCGAGCGGTGGGGGCGGCTGCGCAACACGTTCGCAACCGCGGAACGCATCGACGCGGCCTACGCCGACGGCTCCGGTTACCTGCTGTTCGCCGGGAACCAGGTCGTCCGCTACACCGACAGCCTGGAGAACGACGGAGTCAGGGTCGCCGACGGCTACCCGAAGCGGATCGAGGCGTGGCGGCCGGACGTGCCGGTCGAGTTCGAGGGCGCGGTCGAGGCCGCGTTCGCCGACGCCTCCGGAACCGTGCACCTGTTCAAGGACGGCAAGACGGTCGCGCTGGGCGTGACCGGCGGCTCGGTGGAGCCGACCGCCGAGCGGTGGGGAGTGCTCGCGCCGGTCCTGCCGAGCGGCACCGTCGACGCCGCGTTCGTCGGGCTGGACGGCAAGACCTACCTGTTCAGTGGCGACCGCTACCTGCGTTACTCCACGGCCGACTACTCGGTGGTGGATCTCGGCTACCCGCGCGGGATCGCCGGGGACTGGGGCGGCCTCGACCGGGTGGACGCCGCGTTCGTGATGGACGGCGCGACCCACCTGTTCGGCCCGGTCGGCCAGATCCTCGACCTGCCCGCCGACTACGAGGCCGAACTCGCCTCCGGACGGCTGTCGCCCGCGCTGCGTCGCCGCCTCGCCGAGCACGGCGTCACCGTCGCCGCCGACGCGCCCGTCACCGGCCAGTCGCCGCAGTGGCAGGTCACGGCCAGCGGGCCGATCCAGCTCACCATCCGCCGCGCCGGCGAGCGCATCAAGGTGTACGGCGACGACACCCCCTTCTACGTGCGCTACTCCACCAGGAACTACACGGTCCCCGACGTCGGCTACCCGAAGCCGCTGGCCGACAACTGGTGGAACCTGCCCGTGACGCTGGCCGACGACCCCGGCTTCGCCCGCATCGACGCCGTGTTCACCGGCCGCGACAACCAGACGTGCCTGTTCTCCGGGGACCGTTTCGTGGTGTTCGACACCCGGCACCGCTGGTGGTCGGAGCCGCGCACGCTGCGCGACCGCTGGGACAGCATCCCGTTCACGAAGGTGGACGCCGCGTTCGTCGGCAAGGACGGCAAGACGTACGTGTTCTCGGGGGAGCGGTATGTCCGCTACTCCACCGCCGACTACACCCAGGTGGATGATCGTTATCCGGCGACCGTGGCCGCGTTCTGGGGCAATGTCGTCAACGCCATCACCAGGACCGGTCGCGTTGACGCGACGCTGGTCATGGACGCGGTGGAGCTCGTCGACGGCGTCGAGGTGACCCGGACCTACACGTACCTGTTCTCGGGCGACCAGTATGTCCGTTACCAGGGCCACAATTACACGACCGTCGAGAACGGCTACCCGCGCGCGATCTCGGCGCTGTCGGGGGAGCCGAGGCTGGCCGCGCTCAAGACGCCGCTCGATGGTGTCGACGCGGCGTTCGCGGATCGGCGCAACGTCTACCTGTTCCGTGGCGGGCAGTGGCATGTCGTCTCCGACACGCTTTACCGGAAATATGCTGACCTGGATCTTGCCGGGATCTCGTGTGCGTACGTCGAGAACGGCGCGGTCCTCGTCGAAGGCCCCGGTGGATGGCGCAGGCAGTCCGCGCTGGAAGGGCCCGCCGGGTCCACGCCGGTACGGCCGCTGGCGCTGCGCACGGTGCCCGCCGAGTTCCGGTCCGGCCTGGACGCGGTGCTGACCGGCGCGGACGGCACGACCTACCTGTTCAAAGGCCCGTCCTGCTACAACACCCGCATCAACCGCGACTACCCGCTCACCGAGGAGTGGGGCCGACCGCGTAACACGATTTATCAGGACAACGTGGTGGATGCCGCGTTCGTGGGTCGGGATGGGAAGACCTATCTGTTCAGTGGCGACCAGTTCGTCACGTACAGCACGAGCGCCGACACCATCGACGGCGAGCCGCGGACGATCAGCGAGCACTGGGGTGGGCTGGAGAGCGTCGCGCTCGCCTACGTCAGGAACGGCGTCACCTACCTCTTCGAGCACGCCGACGAGACCGGCATGATGCGACATGTCGTCTACACCGGCGAGGACGGCCCCTACGGGGAGCCCGACCCCGGCTACCCCGCCGCGGCGGACGAGACGTTCTGGAAGGCCCCCGACGGTTTCCCCGCGCCCGACGCCGTGCTGTTCGAGGGCGACACGATGCTCCTGCTCAGCGGCGAACGCTGCGTGCAGTTCAGCGAGGCCACCGGCCAGTGGTCCTACCCGCGCCCGACCGAGCGCATCTGGCGTGGCTTCGGAAGGGGCCTGGAGCCCGGCGACGGCCTGCGCGCCGCGTTCACGGCTCTCGACGGCGCGACGTATTTCTTCTTCGCCGAGCAGTACGCCCGCTACGCCGACCGAGCATTCGGCCCACTAACCCCAATCCGGGAACGCTGGGGCAAGTCGGTCAACCCCTTCGTCCCCGACGACGGCACCGGCACGGTCGACGCCGCGATCGTCTTCGGCGACAACACGACGTTCCTGTTCTCAGGCAGCCAGTACGTCCGATACACCGGCACCGAATACCGCTACGTGGACCCCGGCTACCCGAAGGCGATCGCGGCCAACCTGCGCGCCGAACCCGCGTTCGCCAACCTGACCGAGGCGTTCGAGGACGCCGTCGCCGACCGGGGCACCGGCAAGGTGCTGGACGCGGCGGTCGCCAACGGCCGCACGGCCTACCTGGTGGTGGGCGGCGCACTCCATGCCGTCTCCCGCACATCGACGGCGACCTACGGGATCGACGTCGTCGGCCGGGTCCGCAACACGATCGCCGACCGGCGGAAGGTCGACGCCGCGCTGGTCCGCGACAAGTACACGTTCCTGTTCTCCGGCGACCAGTACGTGCGGTATTCGGGCACCGAGTACACCTACGTGGACGAGGGCTACCCGCGCACGATCGCCCCTTCCCTGGCCGCCGAACTCGGCCTCACAACATTGCCCGAAGAGTTCGAGGACGGCCTCGACGCGGCCTTCCGCGCCGCCGACGGACGCGTCTACCTGTTCAAAGGCACCCAGTTCCTCGTCGGCGACTCCGTCCAACCGGTGACCTCCCTCTGGGGAAAGATCCGCAACGAGTTCACCGCAAGCCCCACCATCGACGCCGCGTTCATCTCCCCCACCGGCGAGCTGTACGCCTTCCGCGCCGGCCAGTACATCCGCTACCGCCCCGGCGTACTCGACCTCGTCGAAGAGGGATACCCCCGAACCATCAAGGACGACTGGGGCGACCTCCCCGCTTCCTTCGAAGCCGGAATCACCGGCGCTTTCGTCCTGGAAGGCGCCACCTACCTCACCAAGGACGACCAGTACGTCCGCTACACCAGCCGCTACGACGTCCTGGACCGGACCTTCCCGCAGGCATTCCGTCACCGCTGGTCCGACACCGCCGACTACCGCCTGAGCGACGTGCACACCATCGTCCGATTCGCCGACCTGGCCAGGACTCGCCCAGGCTTGGCCGCTTTGCTCGGGGAGGGCGCCGCAGACCCGTACGAGCGACTGGCCGGGCTCTTCGGCTGGGACGTGGACGAGCTGCGCTGGGTCAAGCGCAACGCGGGGGCGCTCACCGAGTTCCCGCTGGAAGAAGAGCGCTTCGAGATCGAGTTCGTGCTCAAGCTGGTCGAGGTGTTCGCGCTCGCCGCGAAGGCGGGAACCGGGCCATCCCTGCTCTATCCGGATGTGTGGACACGCGTGTGGTCCCGTACCGACCTGGACGGGGCGGCGGACGCGCTGCTGCGCCTGCTGGAACGCAAACACAGCCCGGAAGCCTGGCTGATTCTCTCCAAGACCATCCACGACGAGCTCAATGTGCTCAAACGCGACGCCCTGCTGCCCGCCGCGCTACACCTGCACCCCGACATCCAGACGGCCAGAGAGCTCTACGAGCACCTGCTCGTAGACGTCGAGATGGGTTCGGTCGCCACCACCTCGCGCGTCCGTGAGGCCATCGCCGCCACCCAGCTCTACCTGCACCGCTACCTGCTCGACCTGGAACAGGTGACCCCGCCGTTCGGCGTGGACGAGGAGGAGATCAGGCAGAAGATCAGAACCTGGTGGTCGTGGCTGAAGAACTACCGGATCTGGGAGGCCAACCGGAAGGTCTTCCTCTACCCGGAGAACTACATCCGCCCCGAACTCCGCGACACCAAGACTCCGGCGTTCGAGGAGCTGGAGAACGACCTGCTCCAGGGTGAGATCAACGCCGAGTCGGTGCAGCGCGCCTACAAGCGTTACCTCGACGAGTACACCGAGGTGTCCCGGCTGGCCATCGCGGGCGCCTACGTCTACAGCGAGGACGGCGCCCCCGCCAACACCCGCCGCCTGGTGCTGTTCGGCCGGACCAGGACCGAGCCGCGCCGCTACTACTACCGGGAAGCCGAGTTCCGCGACGGCGAGCGGCTGTCCGCGACGTGGGAGCCGTGGCTGAAGGTCGACACCCAGATCGAGGCCGAGCGGGTCGACCCCGTGCACGCGTTCGGCCGGGTGTTCGTCTTCTGGACGGTCGTCGAGACCATTCCGCCGGAGAACACCGGCGCCACCACCATCGTCACGAAAGTGGACGGCGACAAGCAGAACGTCGCCGCGCCGCCGCCCAAGTACCGGGTCCGGATCTCCTACTCCTTCTACAACCTGAACCAGGAGTGGGTGGCCGCCCAGGTGCTGCCCTTCGGCCCGGCGGAAGACGGACCGATCAGCGACGTGCGCCTGTTCGTGCAGGCGTCCGCCACTCTCTCCGGCGACACCCACGACTCCATCGTGGTCACCTGCAGCTACACGGTGGCCACCGCGTCCGGGCCGGTCTCCCGCCAGGTCGCGTTCGCGCTCACCCCCGAGCTGTACGCGGTGCCGGTGCCCCCCGCCGTCGAACCGCCCAGGATCATCGAGCTGTCGAGGATCTTCAAGGAGCCGGTCGAGGACAGGACCCTGGTCCGTTTCAACACCCCCGCCAAGTCCACCGACGGCCCCTGGTTCAGCGTTGACCACAAGGGCGGCAGCCTGCTCTGCCGGCCGATCCTCGTCAACCCGGGCGACGACCCTCCCGTACTGGACCTGAAGGGCAACAGCCACCGCCTGCCCGCCTGGGAGCGCGTCGACGCCGCCTTCGAACTCCCCGATGGCACCCGTTACTTCTTCGACAACCTCGCCCAGCAGTTCCTGGTCACCAAGACCAAGGGCAAGCTGAACACCACCAAGGAGTCCACCCCGGCCCGGTGGGGCGTCATCAGAAACGGGCTCACGTCGACCGGAATCGTCGACGCGGTGCTCGTACGCAAGGACTACACCTACCTCTTCTCCGGCCACGAGTACTACCGCTACCGGGGCGGACGGCCGTTCGGTCCGGTCGACCCGGGCTACCCGAAGGCCATCGAATCCAACACCGAGGACCTGCCGCGCTGGTCCAGGATCGACGCCGCGTACACGGCGGCCAACGGCACCGAGTATTTCTTCTCCCACGAGCGCGACGGCTACGTCGAGTCGGGCGCGCTCGACCAGCTCAAGCCGGTCAAGGACAAGTGGGCGGTTCCCTCCAAGTCCCGCGTCGACGCCGTGCTCGTGCGGCGCAACCAGCTGTTCGTGTTCTTCGGCGAGCACTACCTGCGCTACTCGGGTGAGGGCCGCGCCGACGAGGGCTACCCGAAGCGGCTCGCCGACAACGAGGACGGGCTGCCGCGCTGGCAGCGCATGGGCGCGGCCGTCAACTACCGCAACACGCCTTACTACTTCGACAACTCCGACGGCAGTTACGTCGTGCAGGGGTCCGGCGGTCTTGAACGGCCGCAACCGAGCCGTGAGCTCGGTCGTATCCCGACCGCGA
Source organism: Acrocarpospora pleiomorpha (assembly GCF_009687885.1). Taxonomy (GTDB): domain Bacteria; phylum Actinomycetota; class Actinomycetes; order Streptosporangiales; family Streptosporangiaceae; genus Acrocarpospora; species Acrocarpospora pleiomorpha. Next base: position 10,785 of record NZ_BLAF01000046.1, on the reverse strand, counting down.
TCACGCGCACGGGGTCTGTCGACGCCGCGTACCTCTCCAACGGGTACCTGTATCTGACCAGCGGTGAGGAGTATGTCCGCTATACGGTCGGCGGCGACGGGGTCATCCCTGACGCCATCGACGGCGGTTACCCCAAGACGCTGACCCGCCGGGTGAAGGCCGTCTTCCAGCGTGGTGACGTCCGGTATGTGTTCAGCGGCGGTCACTACGCGATGCTCGAAGGGTCCCAGGAGCTCGACACGCTGAAGCCGCAGTCGTTCGTCGGCATCGGTGACAACTGGCGCGGGCTGCCGCCCGACTTCCAGACCCGGTTTACGGGCGCGCTGGACTCCCCGGGCGAGCTCTACCTGTTCCTCGGCGATCGTTACGTGGCCAATTCCAAGAGCGCGTCGGTGCCCCGGCCATACGAGTTCGCCAACCTGCCGCACGAGATCGTGCGGCTCACCTCCAGCACGGCTTTCGAGCTCAACAGGAAGCTGCTCACGCGCGGGGTGCCCGCCCTGCTCGCCCCAGAGACACAGGAGATCAACGAGCTACCCGCGTTCCGGCGGACCGGCTCCGCCGACGCCACCACGATCCTGGTCCAGCCCTGGGTCGCGGACGTGCCCGCCAGCTCGCATCTCGACTTCCAGAGCCCGAGCGGACGCTACTACTGGGAGATCTTCTTCCACGCGCCGCTGCTGATCGCGCAGGCGCTCAACGCGGCTCAGCGCTTCGAGGACGCCCGGCAGTGGTACGAGTACGTCTTCGACCCCACCGAGCAGGACAGATACTGGCGCTTCCTGCCGTTCCTCGCGGTCGACGTTCGGGCACTGGTCGCGGCGTGCAGGGCTGACCTGGAAGCGCTCGGTGGGCAGGCCGCCTCCGTGGCCGGGGTCCTGACCGAGGTACTGAACGACGTGGAGACCGTCGCCCCGGCGTTCGAGCAGGCCCGCCCGCTCACCTCGCAGGAAGCCACGATGCTCGCCACGCTGGCCACGACCAGGCTGAACACCATCGAAGGCCAACTCATCGCCCTGCCCGCATTGCAGGAGAAGACCAGCATGCTGGGGCGGCTCTACCGGCAGTACGAGTTGATGGGGGACCGGGAGGCGCTGCTCAAGGCGTACCTGGACGATCCGTTCGATCCGCACGCGATCGCCGAGTTGCGGCCGACGGCCTACCGGCGGGCGGTCGTGATGGCCTACATCGACAATCTGCTCGACTGGGGCGACATGCTCTTCCGGCAGTACACGATGGAGAGCATCGACGAGGCGCGGATGCTCTACATCTTCGCCTACGACCTGCTGGGGCAACGCCCGGAGGGCATCGGGACGCGTACGCTGCCCGCCACCCTCACCTACGACGAGCTGTGCCGCTGGGAAGGGGGAGAGAACCCCTACGCGGAACGGGTGAGCGCGGGCGGGACCATGCTCGACGGCATGGGCGCCATCCACGGCAGCGTCGCCAACTCCTACTTCTACATCCCCGACAACACCCTGCTGGAGGACTACTGGACCCGGGTCGAGGACCGGCTGCGCAAGATCAGGCAGTCGCTCAACATCCTGGGTGTCAGCCAGCCGCTGCCGCTGTTCGAGCCGCCGGTGGACGTGATGGCGCTGGTCCGGGGCGCAGCCGCCGGGCTCACCCCCGACCAGGTCACGGCCGGGCTGGCGGTGGCGGTGCCGCACTACCGGTTCTCGTTCCTGCACCGGAAGGCGCAGGACCTGGTCGATCGGCTGCGCCAGTTCGGCAACGATCTGCTCGGCGTGCTGGAACGGCGGGACAACGAGGAGCTCACCCTGCTCCAGAACCGGCAGGAAGGGACGATCTACGCGCTGACCCGCGGGATCAGGGAGGCGCAGGTCAAGGTCGCCACCGAGAACCTGGCGGAGGCGGAGACGTCGCTGGCGCAGGCGAAGACGCGGGCTCGCTACTACGAGGATCTGATCGCGGCCGGGCTCACGTCGCTGCAGCAGGCCCAGATCGACACGATGACCGCCGCCGCGATCTCGCACTTCGTCTCCAGCGGCCTCAAGATCGGCTCGGCGATCGCGTTCGCGCTGCCCCAGATCCTGGCGGGGCCGTTCATCATGGGCACCGAGATCGGTGGCGAGCAGGTGGGCGAGGCGCTCGACAAGGGCGCCGAGGTCGCCGAATCGCTCGGCGAGGCGCTCAGCGTGCTGGGTGAGCTGTACGGGGTGCGGGTCGAGCAGGAGCGGCAGGAAGGTGACTGGAAATATCAGCTCATGATGGCCGAGTCCGACATCGTGCAGCTGGGGCATCAGGTCGCCGGGGCCGAGCATCAGGTCGCGATCGCGCAGCGCGAGCTGGAGATCATCAACCAGGAGATCGCCCACAACAAGGCGGTCGCGTCGTTCCTCACCGACAAGTTCACCAACGCCCAGCTTTATCAGTGGATGTCGGGGCGGTTGTCGGGGCTGTTCTTCCAGTCGTACAACATGGCCCACGAGATGGCGAAGTCCGCCGAACGCGCGTACCAGTACGAGCGGGGTGTCAACGACGCCTTCATCCAGCCGGTCTACTGGGAGAGCCGTCGCAACGGCCTGCTCGCGGGTGAGACCCTCAGCGTCGACCTGGAACGGCTCGGCAAGGCGTACGTCGACAACGACAGCAGGGGACTGGAGATCACCAAGCGGGTGTCGCTGCTGCAACTCGACCCGCTCGCCGTGCTCGCGCTCCGGAACGAGGGTCGCTGCGAGTTCGCGTTGACCGAGGCGCTGTTCGCCCGCGACTTCCCCGGGCACTACCGGCGCAGGATCAGGACCCTGTCGGTCAGCTTCGACGGGTACGAAGGGCCGCTCGGCGTCAACGCCACCCTCACCCAGATCGGCCACAAGACGGTCCTGTCGGCCGACCCGAAGGCCGCCAAGTTCCTGCTCGACGCGAAGGGCACCCCGCCCGCGTCGGTACGCGCCGACTGGCGGCCCAGCCAGCAGATCGCCCTGTCCGACCTGGAGGAAGGCCGGGACAACAACGGGCTGTTCGAACTCCGCTACGACGACGACAGGTATCTGCCGTTCGAAGGAACCGGGGCGGTGTCCACCTGGCGGCTGGAGGCGGCGGGGCGGCATCCCGATCTGTTCGACGTCACCATCGTCGTGAAGTACACGGCGGAGCAGGGTGGCGACGTGTTCGGGAACGCGGTGAAGGGGATGCTGAAGCCGTACTCGGCGGCGCGGTATGTGGACGTGGCCGGGGAGTTCCCGCAGGAGTGGACGGAGTTCCTCGAAAGCGAGGACGGGACGCTGGTGCTGCCGTTGGTGCCGGAGATGTTCGCCAACATGAGTGGGCGGCAGATCACGGGCATCTATCCGACGTACGAGCTGGTCGAGGGGGGTGCGGCCCGGTTCCTGCTCAACGGGGACCAGCGCCTGGCCCTCGACGACGGCAAGCTGCTCCGCACGCCCGGCCTCAGCGTCGGCGGGCCCACCTGGGCTCTGGTCGTGGAAGGCGATCGGGAAGCCCTCGTGAATGTCGGCCTGATTCTCCAGTACCGCGCGCAATAGGCACCCGGGACGGGACAGATGCACAAGAAGAAACCGGCGAAATCCAAGAGTCCGGACAAGCCTGACGAGTCTGGATCGTCCACGCCGTCGACCACGACTGCGGCGAAGACGACACCCCCCAAGGTTTCGCCGAAGCCAACCAAGAAGGTGACCTTCACGACCCCGGCCCCTCGGTCGCAGCTACTGCCTCCTAGGCCCACCACTGCCGGGTCTGCCCCGGTCAAGCCCGACACCGTCAAGCCCGCCGCTGCCGGGTCCGACCCGGTTAAGCCCACCCCCGCCAAGCTCACGGGGTCCACCACGCCGACGCCGGGCGTTGCCAAGACGCCCGCGTTGGTGGTCCCTCGCAAACCACTGCCTACCGTGCCTGCTCAGGCAAAGCCGACTCCGACGGGGACACTCTCCAGCAAGCCTCTTCCACCCATACCGGCCCCCGCGAAGACCCAAACCCTGGTCCCGGCCAAGCTGACGGTCATGAAACCGCCGCCACCGGGGGATCCGCTCACCACCACCGGGGGCACCCTGCTCAAGGCACCGGCCAAGTCGGACTCACCGCCGCCGCTCAGCCGGACACCCCTGCCGAGAATCACGATCCCCACCCAACGATTCACCTCCGATCGGGCGGCCTCCCCGACCGGAGCCTCCGCACTGTCCAAGACCAAACGCGGCCAGGGCTACGTGGACGACGCGGTGCGCCGCAGGCTCAACGACGAACGCGACATGCTCTTCTTCGTCGATCTCTACAACCGCTGGTACGACGACAAGGGCAACCTCAAGCCGCTCGCCCACAACAGCACGCGCCAGAAAGAGATCTACTCCATGATGGGCCTCGGCGGTGTCGGCTATCTCGAGGACGCCATCACGCTCAAGGAGTTCCGCGAATTCGCCGGCGGGGGCAAAGGAACTTACTCGGTCCGGCAGCAGAGCACCGACAGGTACCCGCGCTGGAATGACGCGCTGACGGCGGGCGACTACTTCTACGTCGACAACCGGAAGTACCCCCCGAAATGGGATGATCTCGCATGGACTGAGTCCATCAAGAACCGGACCCGGCGCCTCATCGTCAATGTACGGTCGCAGGGCGCGGGGCTACGTGCCGCGGACGCCCTGACCAGGCTGATCGGCGACCCGGTCGTCGGCCCCAACTTCTACCAGTTCAAGGTCTTCCTCTCCACCACGCCCCAACCCGAGCGCAACATCAAGAACGACAAGCTGGTGGTCTACTACATCGTCGGCCCCGACAGCGCGGACGGCGCCGACGTCGTCGGCGACCAACTCGTGGCCGCCATGACCAGCGTGCTCGAGGCAGCTGACGCCGACCCGGCCACCAGCCCGTTCTACTCCACGGTGACCACTCCCATCTCCTGGGCGGAGGAGGCGGAGGACTACCTCACCGGCTACACCGGCAAGAGCTTCACCCAAACCCGCTCAATGATCATTGCCGGCGTAATCAACAACACCCCTCACGTCGGCGACGCCGCCCAACTGGCCTTCCACATCCTCCTCGCCTTCGAGGACAAGGGCGTCAGCGCCCCCAGCCGCCACCGCCACACCGGCAGAACCGGCCCCACCGGCCCCACAGGAATCACCGCACCCAGCGAAACCCTGACCACCACGACCACAGAAAGCCTCAGCACGACAACCTCAGATCCAACCGCCACCCTCACCACCACAACCACGACGCCGCCACCCCCGAGCACCACCACCACAACGACGTCGAGTCCCACAACAACCACCACAACCCAGCAGTCCGGCACCGGCGTCGGTCCGCCGCCGACCGAATCCGGCGTCTGACGTCCAGGCTGACCGAACATGATCGCGAATGTGGCCGGGGAGATCCCCGGCCACTGCGGATCATCCAGCCGGGGGCACATTCTGGTTGAGCCGGAAGACGTTCTCCGGGTCCCACCTCCGCTTGACCTCGGCCAGCGGCTGCGGGTGGAAGAAGCACGGCCACGCTGCGAAGTTGTCGCTCCAATCCCTGTGGGTGGCGAAGCGATGATGGATCCGGCCGGTCGCCGTGTCGTACAGCTGGACGGGCCTCTCGGTGACGAGGGCGAGGTTTCGGCCGTCGGGACTGAATTCCCACACGTTGACGTGGACGGGGGAGGGGACGCGATCATCGGCGATCTGGAGGCGCTCCTGTCCTGTCCTCGTGTTCCAGATCCGATCGCCATCGTAGGAACCGGTGGCGAAGGTCCGGCCATCGGGGGTGAACCCACGCTCTCGGCGTAGTACGACGAAATTTGCTGACGCGGATGGCTGGTGGCCACGTCCCACAGCCAGACAGTGCCGCTGATCGCGCTTACAGCGGCGAAAGTCCGGCCGACCGGGCTGAACACGGCCGACTGGACATGGTGAGTGGCGTCGGTGAACGGCCACGGACGTCGCTTGCCGGTGGCGACATCCCAGAACGAGAGCCAGGGTACCGACCTCGTGATCCTCGACCCAAACCTCCAGGTCACAGGAGTCATGAAACAGGGCACCTGGATCTCCAAACCCTGAGCTGCCCAGCTTCGGCGAGGACTTCGATGAGCAACTTGGTCGCCGGCATCCCCAGGCGAAGCGTCTGACCGTTCGCAAGTGCGCATTCGCTATGGCGCAGGGGTGACCGAGGCCGCTTATCGCCCCCTGCACAGGCAGCAAGCTGGTCGACTGGTATCTCGAAATGTCGTTCCAGGGGGATAGCATCCGCTTTGCATATATCTGCTTGATCCATGACTGACCTGAGCCCTGGAGACGATCGAGCCAATGGCGATCATCGAGAACCGCCCGACAAAAGACAGCCTTCCTTGCGAACATGTGTTCCCAAAGGATTTGATTGATCCAGTCATCGCGATCATTAAATCTCTCAGCGGCACCCACCCGGAACTTCTCGCTGCAGCTGGCATCGATCCTGATGACTGGTCTCCGCTTCTACGAGCCGCCATCGAGCGCATGCGAGGTTCCTCGGCTGCCGACGAAACTGAAAAACGGAGATTTGTCCATGCAATCCTGCAGTTCTGCCAGGAGCAAGGAACTATCACCAGATGGGAGTTCATTGGCGGCAAAGGCCGCCAGGACTACAAGGTCGAACTCCCTGACGGCACTCTTGTCGCCATCGAGTCGAAGGGGTGTCCCGACGGGAACAACACCACGATCTGGGATCGACCGACGTGGGCGAATGAATTCATCGTCTGGAGCCAGTGTCCAGAAAGTTTGACCAACCCGCCAGGGACCGGGGCGTGGAGCGGCGTCGCCAACCGGCTTCTCCCGGACATTGTCGCCAAGCAGAAGGCAGTGGACGCATTCATCACGTGGGATGGCCGCTGCGGAACGCCTAGGCGTCCATGTCCAAAGGAGTACGGCATTGCCGGGACGTTAAGATCGGGAGCCACCGATCTTCGAGGGCAGTTCGGGCAGGAAGACTGGTTGCCGGCCCCGTGCATCTATCTCCTCCCCCGCTCAGCCCCAACCGTGCCGAACAACACCCAACCCTCAGTTCACACCACGACGACTTGCAGGTTTGCCAGTGCATTGATGAAAGCCTTCGGAATCCCTGCAACCGATATGGAAAAATATGCCCATTCGGCCCACGCCTCGGTTCGCGGAACGTCCAGAGGAACCGAGATTCTAATCAAGACAATCTCTAGGGGATGGCCGGACGGGAACGAACGTTCAAGGTCTTCCGATTGGAAAGACGTGAAGCGGGAGGCTTAATCCCTTCGAGGAGCCGCGACGTCCGGGCGCCTCTGGTGCACGGCATCCACGACCCTTTGGGCGGCCTCCTGAGGGCCCTCATGCTCCCAAATCCGAACGACCACCCAACCGGCTTCGTCCAGGAGCCGGTCAATGTGGGCATCACGCTCGCGGTTCCGGCGCACCTTCTCTGCCCAGTAGGTCGCGTTGGTCACGGCGACGGTGTGATGTTCCGGACATCCGTGCCAGAAGCAGCCGTCCAAGAAGACCGCAACCTTGGCACGGGTGAACACTAGATCCGCCGTACGCCGAACGGTCTTCAAAGGCCGAAAGGCCACCCGATACCTCAAGCCGAGAGCGTGCACTGCCCGCCGCAGAGCGAGCTCGGGTTTCGTGTCGCGACTCTTGTTCGCGCGCATGCTGGCTCTCACAGCCTCGCTGGAGGCCCAGGACTGAGACGCGTTGCTCATCCACCGCATACTACGCCCGCATGCCGGATCACCCTTCCGCGTCTTCGCTCGAGAGCATCTCGTCAGTGTCGGTCGGTCCGCTAGGGTCCGAGAACTCCTGAAGCACCGACCCGACCAGCGCGGGAACATTGATCAGCGAGGCATCCGGCGTATCGCGTCCTTCGACGAAAGCCAAACGCGTCGCGGCAAGATAAGCAAGACGCACCGCCTGGATAACGATCACTCGGCGCAGGCCCGGAGAGACCTCGCCTCTCTCGTGTGCCACAGCCGCAAGTCTGGCCAGGGTCTCAGCGCGCCGGGCGATGCGTGTATCCGGGTGACCACGCTCATTCCGCGCTTCCTGACTGATCAGTTGAAACCGCATCGAAGTCGGGAGCACGATTCGGTCGCCGACCGGGGGGATCTTCTCGTTGAGGATTGCGTGGAACTTAGAGTTCTCAATGGCCTGTAGGTAGGCCGAGTACTCGACGGCGTTCAGGCGTGTTCGTGCCGGCTGATCCTTCTTCGATGCTCCTTCTAATTCCCATAGCGGCCAAATTTCCAGCTCGGCGACTTCGAAAACATCTAAAATGCGCATGGCCACTGCATCGGTTCGCTGATTGGTCAAATGCCGCCGCACACGTACCCGTAACTGCTCGTTGGTCTGCCCGACGTAGATCGGCTCCCCGTCGTAATCGAAGAATGCGTACACACCCCACTGTGCATTGGCCCATAGCCGACCTTGATCGTCCGATGTGTTAAGAGCATCGTCCAATGATTCCCGGAATGCCTTGACCACGGGTGCCGGCAACTCGTTCTTCGCTGGCTTACGACGATTGCCGACGGGGGACTCTCCAACCACTCCGACGCCCTCCTCAACATCGACAAGGATTCGCCATCATACGACCTATACCGGACCCGTCGCGCCCGCCATCATCCGGCCAGCGCCTCGACAAGATCCACAGCCGGTCGGGAAGCCTGCTGGACGAGCGGATAGAGGTAGTGTTCTGCCAACCATGCGACAACGTCGACGCAAACTGCATCGCCGAATCCAAAGAGAGCTTGGTTCCGGCGCAAACGGCTTAGATCGTAGCCTTCGGCTCCCATGAGCTTGCCGTACTCGCTCCCCGTCATCCATCGGACCTGAACCGTTTTGCCGGTCACCTTGACCAGCGCTTGCTTGGAAGATCCACCACGCGCGGTTCGCAGACATCCTGAAATCTCGTCTGCGCGTATCTCCCAGGTTGGCTTTCCCTGGCGAGTACGACGATATGCCGTTCGATACACAGTATTCTCGGACGCAATCAATTCATCCAGACGCGTCCGTTGAATCGGGGAGAGCGAACCCAAGAACGCCGCCGTTCTATTTTCATCCCACCATAGAGGATCGTCAGCGGCAATGACATCTACGTAATCCAAGAGGCCGCTGCTCCGCAACTCACCTAGCTTTGGAAGAACCGCTTGATGCGTACGCAAAGCAGGGTTCTCAAAGATTGGTCGAATTCGAGCAGGGCGGAGAACAGGATCGTCCACACTGGTTGACTCAGGCGGCTCTAGCGCTCCTACCAAGAACAGTCGCGGTCGCGACTGCGGAACGAAGTGCCGAGCGTCAAGCGACAGGACATCCACGGAGTAGCCGAGTTCGTTAAGCGCAGCGACCGCGTCGACCAGGTCTTGACCGCCATGGCTGGTTGCCAGACCACTTACGTTCTCCAGAGCGACGACTGGAGGCAGACGGTTCTCTTCTCGCATCTCCTTGAGAACTCGGATGAACTGCCAGAAAGTTCCCGTATGTTCTCCGTTGAGGCCTCGTCGCCAACCCGCCAAGGACACGTCGATACAGGGGAAGGAGGCCCAGGCCAATGCCACCCGAGGAATTTTCGCAATACGGACTTCAGCGATGTCCCGGCAGAAATAGTGGTCCTTTTTATCCTTGAAGTGACCTTCATACATCTGCTTCTTGTCGCGCTCGATGTCATTGGCCCACGCCACCTTAAAGCCAGCGCGTTCCAAGCCGATCCGGACCAGCCCGATTCCGGCGAAAAATTCTGCGACAGCAGGGGCATGATCGATCTGTTGAGGCTCGACCATTGGTCCACGCGCAAGAGTCACAGGAGTGACCATAGAGCACCCTCCGCCCACCTTGAAGCCGAACGTGCCGAGTGTAGATCACTCAAGCACCTGTACGCACACTTGTTCTATCGGGTCCCACTGACAAAACTCGGCAGTCGAGGCTCCGGCTGATGTAGATCTTCTACGGCGAATGTCGAGCCGAAGCGTCAGCGTCCGCCACGAGATCATGTCCTGCCTGTCCTGTGCTCGCCGCAACCGGTGCCGACATGGCCGGGGTGCAGGCCAGTAGGCAGAGACCATCTGAATTGGCGGCGGTGCGCCCCTGCATCGAATGTTGCTGCGCCTACCAGGACGTCACCGTGTGCGTCACCAACGAATGGACAAACGCGGCATCAATCGTGCAGGGATGGGGGCGCGGGATGCCGGGGCGGAGGTCATGGTCGCTGAGCAACTCTAGGTGACCGAAGAGCTTAAAAGGGATCATCGCGGGTCCCTTTGTGACGGTTGGGTTGGTTGTAGGTTTGGGGCGGAACCCTCCGCGGATGGTGGCTGGCTTCAGCGCTAGGAGACGACGCCCCTGCGGCGGACTCGTTGGCCGTGGTTCACAGGAGTGCGGGTGGGCATACGTCGAGGTCAAGGGGCCAGTTGGGCCTGCGGGAATTGGGGACGCGGGTCGTCGGGTGGGGGTGCCTTTCCGTGGAGGTCCTCTCGGGGCCAGTGGCTGAACGAGGCGGCTTTGCGCGTGCGCTGCTCGTGGACTCGGCCGACCTCGACTGCACCTCGTCAAGCAGTTTTCGGTCTTCTACGATGAGCGCGGCGAGGTTGTCGCCGCCACGGACGATGGGACCGAGCGTCGCTACCAGACGATCTCCACGTGTAAGGCGCATGACTCTGGCAAGGACTCGCCCAACATTCCCGCCGTCAGGACCGGCCACGGGATCGGCGACGATGACAGTGCGGCTGTCAGGGTTGAACATCGCCTGGCCGGTGTGCGCATCGATTCCGGCGGTCAGCAGATGGCGCGCTCGTCCGATCCTGGTATCCCACAGCTACTGCGGTACGGTGCCCCCAGACCT
>NZ_BLAF01000045.1:83548-102572 GCF_009687885.1 Acrocarpospora pleiomorpha | reverse complement strand
GCCGAGCGCAAGCGTCTCAGGAGGTTGGTGGGCGGGAGAATCATGTTGGTTTGTCCCGGCAGCCAGGGCGCTGGCGGGGGCGGGCGGAGCCCGAGGGAAACAAACGGGCTGGGTGGGTGGGAGAACCACGCCACGCCCGGATCACGCCTTAGTAAGGAGCTGAAGAAGGTTGGACGGCTCCCCCCACGGCCAATGGCGGAGGACCTCCTCGATTTCGGGCAAGGCAGGGAGAGGGTCGCCCGTGGGGAGGGATTCCACGTAACAGGCGGCGTCGAGGAGGGCGAGGGCCAGGCGGGCGTTGTGGCCCTCGTCGCGGGGGTCGACGCGGTCGAGGCGGCGGCGGGCCTGGGTGCGGAGGTGGTCGGCCAGCGTCTCGGTGGTGATCATGATTTCTCCTCGGGACTCGGTGAAACCCCGCCGTCATGGCGTACAGTCACCGATCTTGCACTTTGGGTCACGACATCATCACTCAAGGTAACCAGTGATCGTGCGATCTTCGGCGTATTGGTAGCCCCCAGAAAGGCCAATGAAATCGCCGTAAGGGAACATTAGGGTCATGACTGGTGCGTTCGATGACCTGCTAGCCGCCAACGCCACGTTCGCGAGCACCTTCGCCGGCTCCCAGCTGACCGGCCGGGCCGCCCGTGGCCTGGCGGTCGTGACCTGCATGGACTCCAGAATCGACCCGCTAGGGCTACTCGGCCTCGAACCCGGCGACGCCAAGATCCTGCGGAACGCGGGCGCCCGGGTCACCGACGACGTGCTACGCACGCTGGTGCTGGCCGTATTCCTGCTCGGCGTCACCCGAGTGCTGGTGATGCCGCACACCGACTGCGGGATGGCGAAGGCCACCGACGAGGACGTGCACGCGCTGGCCCGGGCGCACGACATCGACACCCGCAGCCTGGAGTTCCAGACCGTCCCGGATCAGGACGCGGCGCTACGCCACGACCTGACGCGGATCAAGGCCAGCCCGTTCCTGATCGAGGAACTCGCCATCGGCGGCGCGATCTACGACGTGCACACGGGCAAACTGCAGCCGGTCGAACTGCCCTAGCGCCGATCAGGCGTCGATGTGGTCGCGGTCGACCTCGGCCGCGCTGCTCACGATGAACTCGCGGCGGGGCGCCACGTCACTGCCCATCAGCAGGTCGAAGATGCGCTCCCCGGCCTCGACATCCTCGATCCTGACCCGCCGCAGCACTCGATGGCGCGGATCCATGGTCGTCTCGGCCAGCTGGTCGGCGTCCATCTCGCCCAGACCCTTGTAGCGCTGCGGCGGCTCCTTCCAGCGCTTGCCCTTCTTCCGCAGCCCTTCAAGCACCTTGTGCAACTCCGCGTCGGAGTAGCAGTAGACGTATTTCTCCTGCCCCCGCCCCGGATTGGTCAGCTCGACCCGATGCAGCGGCGGCACGGCCGCGAACACCCGCCCAGACTCCACCATCGGCCGCATATACCGATGGAACAGGGTCAGCAGAAGGCACCGGATGTGCGCGCCGTCCACATCGGCGTCGGCCATCAGGATGACCTTGCCATAGCGGGCCGCGTCCAGATCGAAGGACCGGCCGGAGCCCGCGCCGACCACCTGGATGATCGCGGCACATTCGGCGTTCTTGAGCATGTCGCTCACCGACGCCTTCTGCACGTTGAGGATCTTCCCCCGGATCGGCAGCAGCGCCTGGAACTCCGAATCCCGGGCCAGCTTGGCCGTGCCGAGCGCCGAGTCTCCCTCGACGATGAACAGCTCGCTGCGGTCCACGTCGTCGCTGCGGCAGTCGACCAGCTTGGCCGGCAGCGCGGAGTTCTCCAGCACGCTCTTGCGCCGCTGGTTGTCCCGGTGTTCCCGGGCCGCGATCCGCGCCTTGGCCGCCGCGACGACCTTCTCCAGCACCGACCGCATGGCCTGCTTCTGCGCCCGCTTCGGGGTGGCGAACAGCTCCTTCAGCTCACGCGAGACCACATGCGAGACGATCCTGGTCGCCGCCGAGGTGCCGAGCACCTCCTTGGTCTGCCCCTCGAACTGCGGCTCCGGCACCCGCACGGTCACCACAGCCGTCAGACCTTCGAGGATGTCCTCCTTGGTGACCGGATCATCCCCGTTCTTGAGCAGCCGCGTCTCCCGCAACTGCTCATTCACCGTACGCACCAGAGCCCGGTCGAACCCGGTCACATGGGTGCCGCCCTTGGGGGTGGCGATCACGTTCACGAACGACCGCACGGTCGTGTCATAGCCCTTGCCCCAGCGCACCGCGACGTCCACGGTCAGCTCGCGCTCGACGTCGGTGGGCGTCATGTGCCCCTGCTCGTCGAGCACCGGCACGGTCTCCCGGAAGTGCCCGACGCCCTGCAGGCGTAACACCTCGCACAACGCCTCGTCCCTGGCCAGGAACTCGGTGAACTCGGAGATCCCGCCGTCGAAGTGGAAGGTCTCCTCGGTCACCTCCTCGGTCCGGCTGTCGCGCACCATCAGCGTCAGCCCGGGCACCAGGAAGGCGGTCTGCCGCAGCCGCACGTGGATCTCGTCCAGCGACACCTCGGCCTCGGGCAGGAAGATCTGGTGGTCCACCCACCAGCGCACCCGGGTCCCGGTGATCTTCTTGGTCAGGCGCCCGCCATCCCGCAGGCCCGACTTCTTCCGGAATTTCGCGGTCGGCCCGTCGCCCTCGAACACCCCGGGCACGCCGCGGCGGAAGCTGATCTCGTGCACCCGCCCGTCCCGGTCGACCTCGACGTCCAGCCGCGACGACAGCGCGTTCACCACGGAAGCGCCGACCCCGTGCAGACCGCCAGAGGCGCCGTAGGACCCGCCGCCGAACTTCCCACCGGCGTGCAGCTTCGTATAGACGAGTTCGACCCCGGCCAGACCGCTCTTGGGCTCCACGTCCACCGGAATGCCGCGACCGTTGTCGCGGACCTCGATGGAGCCGTCCGCATACAGCTCGACCTCGATGCGGGAGCAGAACCCGGCCAGCGCCTCGTCCACCCCGTTGTCCACGATCTCCCAGAGGCAGTGCATGAGCCCCCGGCTGTCCGTGGACCCGATGTACATACCCGGACGCTTGCGGACGGCCTCAAGCCCTTCCAGCACCGACAGGTGACGAGCTGTGTAACCCGTCTCCGCTACCGTCACACCAGCTCCCACGCTCACGAGTCGAACACGCGTACGCAGCTTAGCGTGCGTCACGATTTCCCGACTACATAGCTTGCCAGGGATCCCGGCATGCACGTTACCTCGCGTGTGATCCGCATCACTTTTCGGAACATTCCGCTCTCGGCGTAGCCAGGGGGTGATTGGGAACGCCCTCATCGGGTTAGATGTTGTCCCAAGTGACTGTGACGCCAACATCCCCGCTCAGACGGGGTGACCCGAAAGGCGATACGTGACTGGAGCTCTCGCCCCCGCTAAGCCGCTGACCGCTCTGGACCGGTGTGACCGGTGTGGCGCTCAGGCCTACATTCGCGCGACGCTGCAGGTTGGTGCGGAACTTCTGTTCTGCGCCCACCATGGGCGTCAGCACGTGGCCGTCCTGCGCGACAAAGGTGCCGAGATCCAGGACGAGTCAGCACGACTCTCTGAAACCCCCGCGACGGCGATGGCCGACGAACGTTGATCATACGCAACGGCGCGACCGGGTTCACACCCGATCGCGCCGTTGTCCATATCTTTATGGGGCCACGCGATAGTGGTACCGGCCTGAGATGACGAATCCGGCTTGCTCATACATGGCCCGCGCTGCGGCGTTGGCCATGGTGACGGCCAGATAGGCGCGCCGGGCACCGTTCTCGTGTCCCCATCCGAGCAATCCATGGAGTACGGCCGTCCCGTTGCCCTTACGGCGCGCGGACGGCCGTACCGCCATGCAGTAGATCCCGAGCCAGTCGCCCTGGAGCACGCCCCTTCCGACGGCGTCGGGTCCGGCGGAGGCGTACCCGGCCGGAACTCCGGTCATGATGCGCCGCCCCCAGTCCCGGGCGTCGGGGATGCCCGGATGGCGGCCGCCGTCCACCTCCCACCAGGTGCTCAGCCACTCCTCCGAAGGAGTGTCCGCGATCTCCGCTCCCGGCAACGGCGAGATCTCCGCTGTCATGATCAGCGTCGGGTCGACCAACTGGTAGCCGCGCGCCTCCAGTTCGGCGTCCAGGCCCTCCTCCGCCCCGGGACCGATAGAGAAGACGCTGGGCCGCCCGAGGCCGCGATAGAAGCGCTCAGCGTCGTCCACGCGGCTCCAGGCGCCCGTCCCGCCGAGCGGGAGGACGGAATTGGCCCGTTTTGTCACCCCGCCCGCGTAGCGATAGATCCAGGAACCGGCGGAAGTCTGCTCAGGCGCGGGCCAAGCCTCATGGACCAGCCGATCGAAGATCTGATCTTCTAAGGTACCCATTCCGGGACTCTAGCCCCTCCGGCCTGCGGGTTCCCTGGCGATAGGGTGAGCGCGTGCTGATCCTGCTGCCGCCCTCCGAGGGCAAGTCCGCCGCCAAGCGCGGGGCCGCGCTGGACCTGGCGGGCCTCAGCTTCCCCGAGCTGACCTGCCACCGCGAGAAGGTGCTCGACGCGCTCGTGCAGCTCTGCCACACCCCGGCGGCCCAGCAGGTTCTCGACCTGACCGACGGGCTGGCCGGAGAGATCACCAGGAACCGCGGCCTGCGGACGGCGCCCACACTGGCGGCGGGAAAGCTCTATTCGGGGGTGCTCTACGACCATCTGGGGCTGGCGAGCCTGCCACCCGGTGCCCGGCGCAGGGCCACGCAGCGCATCGTGATCATGTCAGGTCTGTGGGGGGCGCTCCGGCTGACCGACCGCGTCCCGCCGTACCGGCTCTCGATGGGGGTACGGCTGCCGCCGATAGGCGGGCTCGCCGCGTACTGGCGACCGGCCCTCAGCCCCGTCCTGGACGCGGAGCTCGGCCTGATCGTGGACCTGCGCTCGGCGACGTACGGCGCGGCGTGGAAACCCCGGCGCGACGCCAAGCAGCGCGTGATCGCGGTCCGGGTGCTGCAGGAGGCGAACGGGAAACGCACGGTGGTCAGCCACATGGCGAAAGCGACGCGCGGTGCGGTCGCGCGTTCGCTGGTCGAGAACACCAAAGCTCCGGCCACGCCGGAGCAACTCGCCCACCTGCTGGCCGGACTCGGCTACCGCGCCGAACTCGCGCCTGGACGCCTCGACATCGTCATCAATTCGTGATCACGTTCAGCTTGCCGCAGGCCCGCTGGAACTGGCTCTCCGGATCCCCGAGATGGGACCAGGGCACCCGGCTGTAGCGCCCGCTGGTCCGGACCAGGTGACCCCGCGCGGGCCGCCGGAGATCGGCGACGTAGAAAGCCGCCCCGAAGGCGTTGTGCGCCTCGATTGAACGCGGGTGCGGGGGCCCGATCCGGCGTTCCGACCACTGGCCGGCCGCCGACACGATCTCCCGCTGCACATCGAAGGAAAACCAGCCGCCCCTGGACATCGGCGTGCGTTCCCCGGCGACATTCTCGAAATGCGCCAGCGGCAGCAGCGCCGGCAGCGGGCTGCCCTCCGGCGCCCGGGACGCGGTGGTCCTGGCGAATTCGAACATCTCCTGCGCGGTGCCGCCCCAGCCCGGGGAAAGCGTGACCAGCCTCGCCACATTCGCCGAATACAGCGTCGGCCACCGCCGCGCGCATTCGAACCACACCGAATCCTTATCGGCCCTGGGCCGCTCAAGCCCCAGCGCCAGCCACAACATCGACTCCCACGGCACCGGATCGTTCGGCGCGAGCCCCGCCGCGGTCAGCAACGGCTGCCTGGCCTGCTCCATCGCCGCGTGATAGGCCTCCAGCCGGTGCGCCTGCACCGCCCTCGCCTTCACCTCCGGTTTTATCTCCCAGGCTTCCTCTATTCTCGTGCGGCCCAGCCACAGCCACAGATCGGCGTTGGTCTGGTCTCTGACGATCAGGCTCTCGATGCCCTTGCTCATCCCCACGGCCGCGCGGGCGAGCGCCTCCACCCGGAGCGCCCGGACTTCGGGATCACCCCGGGTCGCCGCAAGCGCGGGCAGGCCCGCTTCGAGATTTCGACGATGGACGGCGGTTACCGTCTCATCCAGCATGATGTCCGCCCAAGGGCGGTCCGGGATCACTCGTGGCCCCCGAGCACGTGCCCGATCCACTTCGATAACTCCCACGGGGCGGAGCCTAGGCCCTCCCCGTGCTGCTGGCGCTAAAACCGTGTTACGCACACGTTAACGGCCCCACTTTCGCCAAATGGAAAAGTGAGGCCGTAAAACGCTTTGCCCAGGTAATTCCTGTTTAGTCCAGATAGTCCCGGAGGACCTGGGACCGCGACGGGTGGCGGAGCTTCGACATGGTCTTGGACTCGATCTGGCGGATCCGCTCCCGGGTCACGCCGTAGACCTTGCCGATCTCGTCCAGTGTCTTCGGCTGGCCGTCGGTGAGGCCGAACCGCATGGACACGACGCCGGCCTCGCGCTCGGACAAGGTGTCCAGAACGCTGTGCAGCTGCTCCTGGAGCAGCGTGAAGCTGACGGCGTCGGCCGGGACGATGGCCTCGGAGTCCTCGATCAGGTCGCCGAACTCGCTGTCGCCCTCCTCGCCGAGGGGGGTGTGCAGGGAGATCGGCTCGCGACCGTACTTCTGGACTTCGATGACCTTCTCGGGGGTCATGTCCAGCTCGCGGGCCAGCTCCTCCGGCGTGGGCTCGCGGCCCAGGTCCTGCAGCATCTGCCGCTGGACGCGGGCCAGCTTGTTGATCACTTCGACCATGTGGACCGGGATGCGGATGGTCCGCGCCTGGTCGGCCATGGCCCGGGTGATCGCCTGCCGGATCCACCAGGTGGCATACGTCGAGAACTTGTAGCCCTTGGTGTAGTCGAACTTCTCCACGGCGCGGATCAGGCCGAGGTTGCCCTCCTGGATCAGGTCCAGGAACAGCATGCCGCGCCCGGTGTAGCGCTTGGCCAGCGAGACCACCAGGCGGAGGTTGGCCTCCAGCAGGTGGTTCTTGGCCCGGCGGCCGTCCTCGGCGATCCACTCCAGCTCGGCGCGGACGTCCACCGGCAGCTGCTCGCCGTCGGTGCCGAGCTGCTCCTCGGCGAACAGGCCGGCTTCGATGCGCTTGGCGAGCTCGACCTCCTGCTCGGCGTTGAGCAGCGGGACCTTGCCGATCTGCTTGAGGTAGTCCTTGACCGGGTCGGCGGTGGCGCCCGCCGCGGCCACCTGGGCCACGGGCGCGTCGTCATCGTCGTCGGTGAGGATCAGCACCTCTTCCTCGACCTTGGCGACGGCCTCCGGCTTGGGCTCCTCCTCGACCTCCGCGTCGGCGTCGGTCTCCGCCTCTACCTCGACCTCGATCTCGACATCCTCGATGTCGAAGTCCTCGATCTCGACATCCTCGATCTCGATGTCGTCCTCGTCCTCGGACAGGTCGGCCGACTTGGGCTTGGGCTCGGCCTTGGGAGCCCCCGCCTTGGGCGCCCCCGGCGCCGTCGGCTTCGGCGGGCCGGGCTTCGGCGGGCCGGGCTTCGGCACGGCGGCGGTCTCGGTCTTCGGCTTGGCCGGAACCGGCTTCTTGGCCGGGACGGCCTTCTTACCCACCGGCTTCTTCGCCGCCGACGGAGCGTCGGACACCGGATCGTTCACCACTGCGGTGACGGTCTCCGGGTGCGACTCCTTGGCGGCGGCGGCCTTGGTGGTCTTCTTGACGGGCGCGGCCTTGGCGCGGCTCTTCGCCGGGCCCTTGGCCTTCTTGGGCGCTGCGGAGTCCTCAGCCGTGAGCCTCACGATGATGCCCTCTTTGCTGAGGCTGCGCAGGATACCGGCGACTTGCGGCAGCGGGATATCCGCTTCCTCGACGGCCCGGCGGACATCCTCAGATTCGAGGAAACCCTGCGAGCGCCCACGCTCGAGGAGCTGCTGAATCACTGGCTCGTTCAGCTCCGACGGCTTCGAGCGAGTCGAACTTGCAGGCGACACGAACACCTCTCGAACGAACGCATGGCGAGAATGGACCCAGGTGGTTGCTTCTTTTCCGATGGCGTGGCCGCGCGGACCGCGACATGCCATTCTCGCACGCCACGACTGCCCGTACGGCCACCTCCGGCCGGTTGCTCTCCACCCTAGGCCGACCGAGACAGTAGTGCGTACGGAAGTCGGTCACCGATACCCGAAAGCAACCGTTATGACTGTTTCATTCAGTCACTCTTCGTGGCTGCGGGAACGTGGACCGCGAGCACCGTCACGTCGTCATCCTGCTCATACCCGGACAACATCCTGTCCACCAGGAAATCCAGCAACATATGCGGACTTGTCACAACTTCTTCGGGAGCTTCGGCCACGACGGCCGCCAACTCCCTGAGTCCGGCGTCGAGTCCGCGCTTGCGGTTCTCCACCAGACCGTCGGAGTAGAGCACCGCCGTGTGCCCGGGCGGCACCGCGAAGCGGAACTGTTTGCGGCTCGTCGCCCAGCCCAGCGGCGTGCCGGGCTCGGTTTCGTAAAGGATCGCCGTGCCCTGCGGGGAGACCAGCAGGGGCGGCGGGTGACCGGCCAGCGCCAGCGTGCCCTCCCCGGTGCCGGGCTCGACCACCATGTAGGCCAGGGTGGTGACCTGCTCTTCCTCCTCGGTGGCCTCGAACACCCGGTCCAGGCCGGTGAGGACCGCCGCGGGCGGCGGGTTGGTCAGCGCCAGGGCGCGCATCGCGTTGCGGATCCGGCCCATTCCGGCCGCCGCCTTGACGCCCTTGCCCATGACGTCGCCGACCACCGCCGCGACCCGCCCGTCCTGCAGGACGAACGCGTCATACCAGTCGCCGCCGACCTGCACGTGCCGCGAACCCGACCGGAAACGCTGGGCCAGCACCAGGCCGCGCACCACCGGCAGCCGGTCCGGCAGCAGGCTGCGCTGGAGCGTTTCGGCGGTCTTGTGCTCCCGCTCGAACAGGGTGGCCCGCTCCACGGCGAGCGCGCACTGCCCGGCCAGCGCCTCCAGGAAGACGCCGTCCTCCTGGGAGATCTTCTGCGGCCGGGTAAAGGAGAACCGCAGCGCGCCGAGGGCCCGCCCGGCGGCCAGCAGCGGCAGGCCCACCCAGGCCCGCTCCTCGGTGTGCGAGAGGAACCCGTTGATCTGGGCCGCCTCGCCGCCGGCGTCGGTGAGCTGGGTGCGCAGGCTGTCCGGCGACTCGGCGAAGACCGGGCGGCGGCTGTTCACCGCCATGGTCATCACGCTGGATCTGGACAGCAGGATGTCCTCGCCCGGCGCGCTCGGCACGTCCGGGATGCCGCCGCTGTTGATCACTTTCAGGCTGGCGCGTTCCTGATCGAGCAGGGCCACCGCCGAGTGGTCGGCGGCCAGCGCCGTACGCCCCACGTCGATGATGACCTGGACGACCTGCTCCACGGTCAGCGCCTCGGCCAGCATGGCCGTGGCGCCCTGGAGGCGGGCGGTGCGCAGCGCCGCGGCGCCGAGCTGGTCGGTGAGGCGGCCGCGCATCTCCTCGGCCTCGCGCTGCGGCGTGACGTCGGAGTTGGCGCCGACCCACTCCACCACCCGGCCGTGCCGGATGATCGGGACGGCCCTGACCTCGAAGTGCCGGTAGCCGCTGGCCCGGGTGCGGACCCGGTAGCTCCACTCGAACATGGTCCGGCCGCGCAGCGCCTCCCGCCAGGCCTCCTCGGCGGCCGGGCGGTCGTCGGGATGGACCGCGTCCAGCCAGCCGTGCGCGAGGTATTCCTCCAGGCCCTGGCCGGTGATGGCGCGCCACTGCGGCGCGTCCTCGATCACGGCGCCGCTGGGCGAGGTGATCCAGACCAGCTGCTGCTGGGATTCCACCAGGGAGCGGTAGCGCTCCTCGCTGCGGCGCAGGTCCTCCTCGGTGAGCTGGCGCTCGGTCACGTCCACGCCGAACAGGGCGGCGCCCAGCGGCGCGCCCTCCTCATCGCGCATGGGGAAGAAGGCGACGGTCCAGTGCCGGGTGTCGCCGTTCTCCGCGCGGGTCCTGAGCCGCTGGTCGGTGACCGGGAGCCCCTCCTCCGCGATCCTGCGCAGCGCGGAGTCGATCAACGTGGCCAGATCCGCCGACAGAAGATCAGCGGGAATACGATCAATATGCCGCTCGACAGGGTGCCCGGTCAGTTCGGTAAAGGTTGAGTTGACACGGACGAACCGACCAGACGGGTCGAAAAACGCGAAGGCGAACGGCGCCTCCGACATAAGGCCTTGAAAGAGGCCAGAGTCTGAGATGTCCAAACCCGACTCCCGGGGACGGGGCACGGAGGTTTCGGCGCTCATGGTCGGCACCTCCGTCGCGTGCCAGGGTCTCCCACGAGGCACATCTCCATAACTGTGTTGAGTAGCGCAGGTCTGCCCTACATCATCGGCGATGGGCATGCGCGGACGGAAGCCCCGCCCGGCATGCGGTCAACGCATCCTGTCAAAAAAGCGCCACCTCGCGCAGCAAGATCTGACGGCTTACCCGCACGACTACTTGGCAGCTCGCTTCGCTTCCTGCTTCGCCTCGCGCACTTTCGCCAGGCTGTCGGGGTCGACCACGTCGGCCACCGACCGGTGCACCCCCTCCTCACCGTACGGCCCGGCCGCCTCGCGCCAGCCCCGGGGACGGACCCCGAGCTGCTTGCCCAGTAAAGCCAGGAAGATCTGTGCCTTCTGTTTGCCGAACCCGGGCAGCGCCAGCAGGCGGCGCAACAGCTCGGCGCCGTCGTCGACATCGGTCCAGATCCCGTCGGCGGAGCCATCGTAGTGCTCGACCAGATAGGCCGCCAGCAGTTGGATGCGACCGGCCATCGCGCGGGGATAACGGTGCACCGCGGGCTTGGCGGCCAGCAGGGCCTCGAACTCCGGCGGATCATAGGAGGCGATCGCGGCCGCGTCCAGGTCGCGGCCCATCCGCGCCTCGATCGTGTACGGCCCCGCGAACGCCCACTCCATCGGAACCTGCTGGTCAAGCAGCATGCCGAGGAGCAACGCCAGCGGGCTGCGGCCGAGCAGCGCGTCGGCGTCCGGCTGCTGGGCGAGCTGGATGCGCATGGGTCCAGCTTCGCACGCGGCGGCCCGCCGGGGAGCGAGGACGGCCGATCGTGGGGAAAGATCACCCTTAATCCGGTCAGAACCAGACCACAATGAGGCTTGACACCAGCGCGGAAAGTTATGGAATGAGAGACGCACGACCCCCCATATCAATGAGAAAGTTGTGATCTGGACAGCCGCGGTCCTGCGGCTGGCCGCGGGACGGGTTTCTCGTTGATGACAGTGCCCGTGCGAAGTTTCGGACATCTTCGGAAATCGAGCGCCTGTCGGCCATAGAGCCCCAACCAGCGAGGAGCGCATCCATCCATGCCTGTTCTCGCCCCACACAGCCCCAATAATCCCAGCAGTCCCGACATTCCCGGCAAAACCGATATTTCCGGCGTTTCGGGTGGATCAGGGCAGCAGCTGACGCAGCCGGTCAGCGCCGTGCTCGCGGCCGAATTCACCGCCGTGCCCCGCCCGACCGTGGAGCGATGTGTCGCGGATGTACTGGCTTGTGCGGAACACCTTGGAGTTGAGGTAACAACAGCTATTATCGAACGGATCGCTCGCGAGCACCTCCTCGCGATGATCAACTCTGCCCCGCCGAGCAGCAGATAACGGGGTAGTCACCAGCCCGCGTTCCGGATGCCGTTTCGCGCCATAATGCGAGAAGGTAGAGGCGTGAGTGAGCGGAACGAGCGAGCCGACTGGAACGGCAGTCGTGACGCGGGGAACGACGGGCGGACCGAGGAGCCCGCGTGAGTCGAAGACGGCGACGAGATCCCCGTGAGAATCCGCCCGACGACGTTTTCGCGGAGATGCTGCTGGCGGCGCGCGAACTGCTCGCCGTAAGGAGCCCGCTGGACGCCGAGCTCATGGTGTCCGACATGCTGGGCGCCTGGTGGGGGAAACGCCTGCGCGGCGGCGACGTCGAGCAGATCCTCGGCGAGGGATTGGTCGACTACGCCGCCAAGGCGGGCAGCCCGGCCGCGCTCACCCTGCTGATCTCGGTGGCCTACCTGGGCACCGCGCGCCAGGCGGCCAAGGCCGAGGGCGCGGCGCTGGCGCTGATGGAGTCCGACGTGGCCAGGCCGGGCTGGGCCGAGCGGGTCGGCGCGGTCAAACCCGCGGGCTGCTTCGTCTCGCGCGACATCTACGGCGACCAGGACACCGTGGTGTGCACGTTCGCGTACAACGGCGAGGACACCCACGCGCTGGTGATGGTCGTGGACTACAACATGCGCGGGATGGCCAGGGACGCCTGGGTGTCCACCCAGGTCGACAAGCTGCTGGAGCAGGCGGGCCTGGAGGCGGCCGGCAATCCGATGCTGCGCTTCGAGGAGATCGAACCGCAGCAGGCCCGGGCGCTGCTGGAGTTCGCGATGAAGGCGACCAAGGAGGCGTACGACCGGAAGGCTCCCAAACTGGTCAGCGACAGTTACAGTGCCTACCACGCGTTCGCCCGGTCCCGGATCAAGGCGTTACCGCCCGGCCGCAAGCGCCCGGCGCCGCCGCACAGCGAGGCCCCCTACACCCGGGAGCGGCGGGCCATGCTGGCCGCCGAGTTCCTCAGCTCGGACGCGGCCGAGAACCTGTCCGACCCGTCGGCGGCCTCCCGCTGCGCCGACCACATCATCGACTACGGCTGCGACCAGGACTTCGGCCGGCCGCGGCGGGTCAGCCCGACCAAGTGCGAGACGTTCCTGCTCGACTGGCTGCCGCGCAAGGTCATGCTGAGCCCCGCCGAGCAGGACGCGATGCCGCACGTGTTGTCCGCCTGGGTGCGGTTCGCCGGTTACCGCATCGGCTTGTCCGAACACGCGGTACGGGCGACGCTCGACGCGGTCTGGGAGGCCACCGGCCGTTTCACCGAGGCCTACCGCGACCCCACCACCTTCGGGCTGGATCGTTCGCTGGTCGAACGCCTGCTCCCGGACGGCGACCTGTCGGCGCTGGCCCGCCGGGCGTTCGTGTTCCCGATGTTGCAGGGCAAACACGGCGACATCGACCTGGACGCGCTGAACCCCGCCGACGAGGCCGACCGCCGGATCCTGCTGGAGATCGACCACGCGAGCGAGTTCGACCGGCCGGACTTCGCCGAGCACCTCGCCTGGCACCAGGAGATCGCCGGCCGACTCTGGAACGGCGACCCGCCGCAGATGTGGGAGGCGGCCCAGCGCCTGATCGACCTCGGCCACGACCGCCACGACGTCCTGCACGTCCTCATCGAGATCGCCGAGCGCATCGGCGACCATCCCGACGAGCTCGCCGCCGCCCTGGACGACATCGCGGACATCCCGGACGAGCCTCCGGCCTGACGTAACATCACCGTACGGGGTGCAAAGCCTGGGGAGTTCCTGAGGGCGACAAGCTTCCGCGGCGGGCATGATGTGACGATGATCGATCTCAACGCCGACCTCGGCGAAGGGTTCGGCGTCTGGAAACTCGGCGACGACGCGGCCCTCCTGTCCGTCGTGACCAGCGCGAACGTCGCCTGCGGCTTTCACGCCGGCGATCCGGTCACGATCCGCGCCACGTGCGTGGCCGCGGTGGCCCGGGGGGTCGCCATCGGCGCCCAGGTCTCCTATCGCGACCTGGCCGGGTTCGGCCGACGTGACATGGACGTGCCGCCGGACGAGCTGCGCGCCGAGATCCTCTACCAGGTGGCCGCCGTCGACGGCATCGCCAGGGCGGTCGGCGGGCGGGTCACCTACGTCAAGCCCCACGGCGCGCTCTACAACCGCGCCGTCCACGACGAGCGGCAGGCCGAAGCCCTGCTGGCCGCCGTCGCCGAATACCCGGCGCCCGCGCCGCTGCCCGTGCTCACCCTTCCCAACTCGGTCATCCTCGACATCGCTCCTCGTTACGAGGTCCCGACGGTCACGGAATTCTTCGCCGATCGCACCTACACCCCGTCCGGCACGCTGACCTCCCGGCGCGAGCCCGGCTCGGTTCTCCATGACCCCGCCGAAGTGGCCGCTCGCGCGGTGCGCATGGCCACGTCCGGCACCGTCGTGACCACTGACGGCGGAGAACTCGCCATGCGGGCGCGCTCCATCTGCGTGCACGGCGACACTCCCGGCGCGGTGGCCCTCGCCCAGGGCGTGCGAAGCGCGCTGACCGACGCCGGGATCGAGATCGGGCCCTTCGCATGACCGGCGCGATGCGGCGGGTCGGGGAGGACGCGTTGCTGGTGGAGACGGGCTCACTGGCGGAATCGCACCGGCTGGACGCCGTACTGCGAGGCCGAGGGCTCGCGGCGGTGGAAGAGATCGTCCCAGGCCCGGAGAGTGTGCTTGTCGTGGCTTCTGGCGGCAGTTTTAGGGAGATTTGGGAGCAAATTGAAGAGGCGCTCTCGGAGCGGGGCGCGCGGGGCCAGGCCGGTGTGCCCGGACCGGCCGAGGTGGTCGTCGAAGTCGAGTACGACGGGGTGGATTTAGAGGTGGTCGCGGGGTTAACGGGTTTGCGGGTGAACGAGGTGATCGCACGGCACTGCGGCTCGTCGTTCGTGGTGGGGTGGCTGGGGTTCGCGCCAGGGTTCGCGTATCTGGTGGGGCTTGATCCGGCTTTGGAGGTACCTCGGCTGGAGGTTCCGCGCACATCGGTCCCGGCGGGGTCGGTGGCGATCGCGGGAGGTTATTCGGCGATATATCCGGCCGCATCACCAGGCGGGTGGCGACTGCTGGGCCGCACCCGGATGCGAGTCTGGGACGAACACGCCGACCCACCGTCGTTGTTGCGACCGGGAACGCGGGTACGGATGGTTCCGGCGTGATCGAAGTCCTAGGGCCGAAGCCCATACGCCGCCATTCAGGATCTAGAGCAGCCGGGAACGCGGGCATGGACGGTATCGGCATGATCGAAGTTGGGGAATCAGGGCCATACGCGATCGTTCAGGATCTGGGGCGGCCAGGGATGCCGGCATGGACGGTTCCGGCGTGATCGAAGTTGTGGAGCCGGGGCCTTACGCCACCGTTCAGGATCTGGGGCGGCCGGGATATGCGCATCTGGGGGTGCCCCGATCGGGGGCGGCGGATTCGCGTAGTGCGGCGCTGGCGAACCGGCTGGTCGGGAATCCGGAGTCCGCCGCGGTGATCGAGCTCACCTACGGAGGGGCGGTCCTCCGGTTCGCTCAGGGCGTCTGGGTCGCCGTCACCGGTGCGGTCTGTCCCGTCGAGGTTGAGGGACGGACGGTGGGGATGTCGGGGCCGGTCTGGGTGTCCGCCAATGCTGAGCTCAGGATTGGGATGCCTTCTTGTGGTTTGCGTACCTATGTGGCGGTCAGGGGTGGGATCACCGTGGAACCCGTTCTGGGGAGCCGTTCCACGGATTCGCTTTCGGGGTTGGGGCCCCGGCCGCTGCAGCGGGGAACGGTTCTCCCGGTGGGTAGCACCGGCGCGACGTTGTCGGTCGATCTCGCTCCGGTCGCGCCGTTCGCCCGGCAGCCGGTCGTTGGGGTGATCAGAGGGCCGCGGGACGACTGGTTCACCCCGGATGCCCTCCGTGACCTGTGTGCCGAACCCTACGAGGTGACCTCGGAGAGCAACCGGGTCGGGCTTCGCCTGTCCGGCCGCCCCCTGACCCGGAGCCGCCAGGGGGAACTGCCGAGCGAGGGCATGGTGTCGGGCGCGATCCAGGTCCCCCCGAACGGCCAGCCGATCGTCTTCCTGGCCGACCATCCGCCGACGGGCGGCTATCCGGTCATCGGGGTCGTCCGGCGCTCGGACCTGCCGGCCGTTGCCCAGTGCCGCCCCGGGACCCGGATCCTCTTCCGCCTCACCGGGGTTCAGGAATGGCCGCCGACGAAGCCGATGTCCGCGTAGTCCAGATCCCGGAAGCCCCTTGCCCCGACGTTGGCCAGGTTGGCGCGCACGGCCACGTTCTGCGGGCGTTGGTAGAGGGTGAGCACGTTGACCTTCTGCCAGACCAGGAGATCGGCGGCGTTCAGGTGCGCCCTGGCCCGGACGGGATCGAGTTCGGCCGCCGCCTGGCGCAGCGCGGTATCGATCTCACGACTGCCGCTACGGCCCAGGTTGGCGTTCCACACGATGTCGTCCCCAGGCCCGGTGACCCCATTCGCGTACGTCCCATAAGCCGACGTAACCGGAAATGGCGTGCCAACGTATGAGAAGGGCGCGATGTCATAGTTGCCGGGGATGACGTATTTGGTGAAGAAGTCGCCGCTCGGGACTGTTTGCAGGGTGACCCGTACGCCCAGCGGCCGCAGCATCGCCTGGACGAGCTCCCCCTCGGACTTCGCCAGCTGCAGCCCGGACGGAATGACGAACCGGATCGCGAGCTCCCTGCCGTTGCGGGCCCTGGTCGCGCCGGTCATCTTCCAGCCCGCCTCGTCGAGCAGCCGGGACGCCCGCGCCGGATCCAGCTTGCCGAGACTGCCCGCGTTCGGCTGGTATCCCTCCTGACTGTTCATCAGGAAGTGGTTGTCCAGCAGCGTCGCCGGCCAGTTAAGCCCCTGCAGGTCGGACTGCGCGATCACCCTGCGGTCCACGCTGAGCGCGATCGCCTGCCGGACCCGCACGTCGGACAGCATCGGACTCTCCCCATTGAAGGTGAGATGCCGGAAATCGGGCGCGGCAGCTTGGCGTACGACACCGCCCTGGGTGCTCCTGGCGCGCGCGTAGTCGGGCGCCGAGGGCCCGATGTCGAACACGTCGAGTTCCCCGTTGGCGAAGGCCCCGATCCGCGCGTCGGATTCCAGCCCTCGGAAGATGATCTTGTCGAGCTTGGCCCGATCGCCCCACCAGGCATTGTCCCTGGCGATCGTGACCGTCTTCGCGGTGTGGTCGAAGGCGGCGAACTTGAACGGACCGGCCGTCACCGGGATCCTGCTGGTCCAGGCGCTGTTGAACGCCTCCGGCGTGGCGTTGGCCGAGGCCGGATAGAGCGGGGAGAACAGCGACCGCCAGTCCCCGAAGGGCCGCGCGAAAGTCACGACCACCTCATAGGCGTTCTTGCCTTTCGCGACACCGGTGATGTCCTGATATCCAGTGACAGTGGCCACCCGATAGGCGGTGTTGACCCCCCGCAGTGCCTGCCACTGCGCGACATAATCGGCATACGTGATCGGCTTCCCATCCGACCACTTCGCCGCCGGATTCAGCGTGTACGTGACGACCTGCCGCGGCGTGGTGGCCGTGACCTCAGCCGAGATCACATAGTCCCGGTCGACCCGGATGTTCGCCCGCTCATCCGACCGGAACGCATGCGGCAGCAACGCGTCCATCACGGTCTTCACGTCCGCGTGGTTCCCGTCGATATGGTGCTGGTTCCACTGCACCGGATACTCCGTCAACCCCCACCGCAGCGTCCCGCCGTCACTCACCCGATCCCGAGCGACCAGATTGATGTCGTACGCCTTGAGCGCGCCCCCCGCCCGCATCGTCGCGTTCGGCGGCCCTCCGCAGGCCGTCACCACCAGCAGCAGCCCCGGCATCAGCCCTGGTAGCACTGCCCCGATCCATCGTGCTTTCAACGTGTTCCTCCAGAAGGGTGGTGGCAGGCGGCCCCATCCGCCCCGCCAAGCTCGGGCTCCTCGCTCACGCACCGGGATCCCAGCGCGCCGGACAGCCCCGCGTACACGGGACAGCGACTCCGGAACCGGCAGCCGCCCGGCCCTCCGACCGGACCTCCGACCGCCGCCCCGACCGGCCCTCCAGCCGACCGTCTGACCGGCCCACCGGCCGGCCCTCTGACCGGACCTCCAGTCAGCCCTCGGACCGGCCCACCGGTTGGCCCTCCAGCCGACCCTTCAGCCGACCCTCCAGCCGGACCTCGGACCGGCCGGAGCGGATCATCTCCGGGCGGATCTCCGCTGAGCGGCACACGCGACCGGGCTCGTTCCCGCGCCGGATCAGGCAGCGGCACCGCCGCCAGCAAGGCCCGCGTATACGGATGCCGAGGCTCCGCGAAGATCCGCTCGACCGGCCCGATCTCCACAATCCGCCCCGAATACATCACCGCGACCCGATCGGCGATCCTCCGCACAACTGCCAGATCATGCGCGACAAACAGGTACGAAATCCCCAGCCGCACCTTCAACTCCGCCAGCAACTCGATGATCTCCGCCCGGATCGACACATCCAGCGCCGACACAGGCTCATCGAGCACCAGCAACCGCGGCGCCAGCGCCAGCGCCCGGGCGATGGCGATCCGCTGCCGCTGCCCTCCGGAAAAGTCATGCGGATAACGCGCGGCATGCCCGGCGTCCAATCCCACCAGCCGCAGCAACTCCGCCACCCGCCCAATCGGCAACCCATGCGTGCGCAGCGGCTCGGCGACAATGTCATGCACCGTCATCCGCGGATCCAACGACGCCATCGGATCCTGAAACACCACCTGCACATCCCGCCGAAGCGCCAGCCGCTCCCGCCCCGTCAACTCCGCCGTATCCCGCCCCAACACCACGACCCGCCCCCCTTGCGGCGGCCCCAGCGCAAGCAACTCCATCAACAACGTCGTCTTCCCACACCCCGACTCCCCCACCAGCCCCAACGTCTCCCCCGCCCGCAAATCAAAACTGACCCCATCCACCACCGCCACCCCCCGCCCATACCGCTTGACCAGCCCTTCCACCTCCAACACCAGCTCCCCCGACCGCTCAGCCGCTCCTGGAGCAAACACACCCTGACCGGGTTCGAAGGGCTGAACAGCCTGAACAAGCCACCCAGGACCACCAGGCTGAACAGGTCGCGGGGAACCACTGGCCTGGACAGGCTGAACAAGTCGCGGAAGGCCACCTGGCTGAGCGGCATGCCGAGGCTGGAACCGACTGAGGCCGGCGGACTGCGGGGCGTAATCCCCGGCGCGATCCTCCATCTGAACGGCGCGGTCGAGACCCCCCTGCGCCTGGACCTCGTCGTCATCATCGCGGCCATCTCGGAAGCCATCTCCACGATGGCAGTCGGACTGAGCGAACGGCTGCGGACGAGCGTGGCGTCCGGCGTGCTGGGAATGGTCGGAGCGCTCGGGACGCTCGGGACGCTCGGAGCGCTCGGGGC
>NZ_BLAF01000045.1:81312-83002 GCF_009687885.1 Acrocarpospora pleiomorpha | reverse complement strand
CGGAACGCTCGGAGCGCTCGGGACGCTCGGGACGCTCGGGGCGGTCGGGGCGGTCGGGGCGGTCGGAACGCTCGGGATGGCCGGGATGGGGACGCGTCTGCGGGGCCGGGTCGTCGATTCGGGGTACGGCCGCGAGCAGGGTTTGGGTGTAGGGCGTGCGTGGTCGGTAGAACAGGTCGTCGACCGGGCCGGTTTCCACTACGTGGCCGGAGCGCATCACCAGGACGCGATCGGCGAGTCCGGCAACGATGCCGAGGTCGTGGGTGACGAAGAGGATGGCGGCGCCGGTCTCGTGGCGGGCGGTTCTGAGCACGTCGAGGATCTGGGCCTGGACTGTGACGTCGAGGGCGGTGGTCGGCTCGTCGCAGATGATCAGGTCGGGGTGGTTGGCGATGGCCATCGCGATCATCACACGCTGGCGCATTCCGCCGGAGAACTCGTGCGGGAATGCGCGTGCCCGCCGCCTGGGGTCAGGGATGCCGACCAGGTCGAGCAATTCGACGGCACGCGCTCGGGCGTTCTTCCGGGACACGTCCTGATGCGCCCGAATCGCTTCGGCGACCTGGTCCCCGACCCGATATACCGGCGTCAGCCCGGCGAGGGGATCCTGGAAGACCATCGCCATCGCCTTGCCACGCAGCGCGGTGAGCTCTTTCTCCGGCGCGCCGAGCAACTCGCGCCCATGCAGCCGGACCGATCCGCTCACCACAGCCCGAGGCGGCAGCAACCCGAGCACGGCCAGCGCGCTCACCGATTTCCCGGAGCCCGACTCCCCGACGATCCCGAGCACTTCCCCGCGCGCGACATCGAACTCGACCCCCTGCACGGCCAGAACATCCCCGAACCGAACCGCCAACTCGCGCACTTCCAACACCGTCACCGCCGCCCTCCGTTCGAGGTGGGGTCGAAGGCGTCCCGCAACGCGTCGCCGATCAGATTGACCGCGAGGATCATGAGTACGAGCAGCCCGGCAGCGAACCAGAACGTCCAGGGTGCGTAGAGCGCCGTTCTGGCGCCGTCCGCGATCAGTCCGCCGAGGGACACGTCCGGTGGCTGCACGCCGAACCCGAAATAGGACAGCGACGTCTCGGTCAGGATGGCCGCGCTGACGTTGAGCGTGGCGTCAACGATCAGTAGTGACGCCATGTTCGGAATCACATGCCGGAAAATGATTTTGTAGCCGGGCACTCCCATGAACCGGGCCGCCAGCACGTACTCCCGTTCCTTGATCGAGATGGTCATCCCGCGGACCACCTTCGAGGTGACCATCCACATGAACGCCGCCAGCAACACCACCAGCGCCGGCCACGCCCCCGGCCCCAGCGCCGGTGAAAGCACCGCCACAATCAGAAACGCCGGCAACACCAGCAGCAGATCCGTGACCCACCCGAGCACCCGACCGGTCCACCCCAGGTAGTAACCCGCGAACGCCCCCACCACGGCCGCCACCGCCGTGGAAATCACAGCGACCAGCAACCCGATCAGCAACGACTTCTGCATCCCACGCAACGTCAACGCGAAGACATCACCCCCGGTCTGCGTGGTCCCCCACCAATGCGCCCCCGAAGGCCCCTGCAAAAACGCCAGAAAGTCCTTGTCCTTATACGACCAACCCCCCACAACCGGCCCCACAAAGGCCAGCAGAAACAACCCCCCCACCAACAAAACCCCAACCCGCCCACCCCAAGAC
>NZ_BLAF01000045.1:0-81009 GCF_009687885.1 Acrocarpospora pleiomorpha | reverse complement strand
CCGCCCACCCCAAGACCCCACAAACCGCCGACGAACAACCCGCCACCGCGAAAGCACAAGGGAACCGGAATCCTCCCGGCACACGACCTCGCCAGCCACGAAACCGTGGGGGTCTCCATCCAGCCCTGGCCGACCACCGGCACGTGGATCCGGCGCTGTGGACGCGGTTCCCGTGACCGCGTCCGACATCATGTTGTCCTCACACGTGGGTCAAGCGCTGCCTGCAGAAGGTCTGCGGCGATGGCGGCAACCAGTAGGGCCAGGGCGGCCAGGCAGCTGATCGCGGCCACGGTGTTGACGTCGTTCGTGCGGATGGAGGCCACTAGTTGGTGGCCTAGGCCGTACCAGCCGAAGATGGTTTCGGTGATTGTGGTTCCGACGAGGAGGGCGCCGAAGGTGAAGGCGAAGTAGGTGACCACGGGGATCAACGCGACGCGGAGGGCGTGGCGGGTGTAGGCGGTGCGGCGGGTTAGGCCTTTGGCGCGGGCGGTGCGGACGAAGTCGGAGCCGAGGACGTCGAGGAGCATGTTGCGCTGGTAGCGGCTGAAGACGGCGGCCATGCTGAGGGCGAGGGTGAGGGTGGGGAGGGCCAGGTGCTGGAGGCGGTCGAGCGTGGAGTCGACGCCGGGGGTGGACTCGCCGCTGACCAAGAAGATCTTTACGCCGGTCAGCTCGTTGAACCAGACGGCGCCGATGATCAGCATGTTGGCCAGGACCACGGTGGGCACCGCCAGCACGCCGAAGGACGCGACGGTCGACAGGCGGTCGAACCACCCGTATTGCCCCACGGCCGCGCACGCGCCCACTGCGACGCCGGCGATCGCTCCGAGCAGCAGGCCGGCCACGACCAGGCGCAGCGTCACCCCGGCGCGGCGGCCGAGGTCCTCGTTCACGGATGAGCCGTTCCAGGCGCGGCCGAAATCGCCGTGCAGCACTCCCGCAGCCCAGGTGAGGTAGCGGGTGGCCAGGGGTTCCTTGTCGTTGAGATTGTAGGCGGCGAGCTGCGCGTCGACCGCCGTCTCGGGCGGGCGCGGCATACGCTCGGCGTAGTTGGCGCGCGGGTTCAGCGCGGCGGCGGCCAGCAGGTAGGCCATGCTGGTGGCGACGGCCACCAGCACCACATACCCGATCAGCCGCCGGGCCAGGAACCCCGCCACCGAATCGCCTCCTGCCACCGGAAGAAATCAACAGTGCGCAACAGCCTAGCGACTCTGAGTGACAGTTTCAGGCCAGCCGGACTCGCGGATCGAGGAAGGAGTAGGCGACGTCCACCAGGATGTTGGCGATCACGATGAACGCCGACGCCAGGATCGCCGCTCCGATGATCACCGGCAGGTCCCCGTTCCGGACCGAGCGGATCATGAGCTGGCCGAGTCCCTGCAGGCCGAAGACCGACTCGGTGACGACGACGCCGCCGAGCAGGGTGCCGATGTCCACGCCGAACTGCGTGACGACCGGGGTCAGCGCGGCGCGCAGCCCGTGCCGGTAGGTGACCCGCCGTTCCGGCGCGCCTTTGGCCCGGGCGGTGCGAATGTAGTCCTCGCCGAGCGTGTCGAGCATGGATCCCCGGGTGAGCCGGACGTAGACAGCGGCCTGCACGACGGCCAGGCAGATCCACGGCATGATCATGACCTGCAGGAACCCGGCGAAATCCCAGAGCGGCGAGACGTACGGCCCCGGCTGGAGCCCCGACCAGGGGAACACCGACAGGGCCAGATAGATCATCAGCATGCCGAGCACGAACGTCGGCAGCGAGATCCCGGCCAGCACCATCACGGTCGTGACCCGGTCTCGCAGCCCCCGCGGCCTGGTCGCGCTGAGCACTCCCCCGGTGATCCCGGCCGTCATCCACAACACCGCCGCCCCGAAGACGAGCCAGAGCGTGCCGGGCAGGCTCTGCGCGATCAGCGTGGTCACCGGAGTCTGGCTGATGAAGGAGACCCCCAGGTCACCGTGGAGCAGCTTGCCCAGGAAGGACAGGTACTGATCCCACAGCGGCCGGTCGAGCCCCAGCGTGTTCCTGATCTGGTTGATCACCTCGATCGGGGCGCGCGGCCCGGCCAGCCGCCGGGCGACGGTGTCGGCGGGCCCGGCGAAGAAGAGCAGGAAAACCGTAGTAGCGACCAGCCAGAGCACTAGCACGCCGAACAGGACCCGGCGCAGAAGGAAACGTGACATCAGCGGCCACCTTCCCCACGTGGATCAAGAGCGTCGCGGATCCCATCGCCGAGCAGATTGAAGGCCAGTGTCGTCAGCAGCAGCATGACGGCAGGGAAGATCAGCAGGCCCGGTGCGACCCGGTAGTAGTCCACCGAGTCGGACAGGATCGCGCCCCAGCTCGGCGTGCGTGGGTCCACCCCCAGGCCGAGGAAGGACAGGGTGGCCTCGAACACGATCGAGGTTGGGATCAGCAGGGTGGCCAGTACGGTGACCGGTGCGATCAGGTTCGGGACCACGTCCACGAACATCGTGCGGGGCTTGCTCGCGCCCATCGATCGGGCGGCCTCGATGAACTCCCGTTCCTTGTAAGTGATGGTCTGCCCCCGTACGACCCGGGCCATCGCCGCGAACGAGAAGAACGCGATCACGAGGATCATCAGCGGCACGCTGGCGCCCAGCACCGCGACCAGCACGATCGCCACCAGCAGGTACGGAAAGCTCAGCACCACATCGAGCACCCGGGCCAGCACCCCGTCCACCCAGCCGCCGTAGAACCCGGCCACCATGCCGACCACCACCCCGAACAGGGTCGCCAGCAGGGTGGACAGCAGCCCGACCAGCAGCGAGATGCGCGCGCCGTACAGGATCCGGATGAACAGGTCCCGGCCGAGGCTGTCGGCGCCCAGCCAGAACCCGGAACCGGGGCCGACGGGCAGCCCTTCGGGGGTGAGCCCGGTCGCCGGGAACGCGTCCTGCGGGCCGTGCCCGGTGATGGCGGCGAAGACCGGAGCGAGCAGCGCCAGCAGCACGATCACGATGATCACCCCCAGCGACACCATGGCCGCGCGGTCCCGGGTCAGTCGTTCCCAGGCCAGCTGCCAGGGCCCTTTGCCGCGGACCGCCTCCGCCTGCTCAGGTATGTGCTCGGCCTCGGCCGACGCCTCGGTCAGGCTCATGTTCCACCCCCTTTCTCCAGATGCGGCTCGGTGGATTCCTGAAAAATCTGGGCCTTCTCCGAGCCGAGATGTTCGCCCGGTTCCACCGGAAAATGACAAGCGGCGAAATGCCCGCCTTCGGGACGCCCTTGCGCGAGCAGCCGCGGATCATCGGTCACGCACTTCGGCATCGCTTTCGGGCAGCGCGGATGGAATCGGCAGCCTGATGGGGGCGCAATCGGGGACGGGACATCCCCGGTCAGAACGATCCGCTCGCGCTGGGCCGACAGATCGGGGTCCGCCACGGACGCGGCCGACAGCAGGGCGTTCGTGTATGGATGCCGCGGCAACTTGTACAGATCCTCCCCCGCCGCCGTCTCCACGATCCGCCCCAGATACATCACCGCCACCCGATCGCTCACATACCGCACGACCGACAGATCATGAGCGATGAACACGTAGGTCAGCCCCAGCTCCGCCTGCAGGTCCTTCAGCAGGTTGATGACCTGGGCCTGGATCGACACGTCCAGCGCGGACACCGGCTCGTCGCAGACCACCAGCCGGGGCCGCAGCGCGAGCGCCCGCGCGATCCCGATCCGCTGCCGCTGCCCCCCGGAGAACTCGGCGGGGAACCGGTTGAAATGCTCGGGATTGAGCCCCACCAGCTCCATCAGCTCCTGAACCCGGCGTCGTCGTTCCGCCTTGGTCCCCACTCGATGGATGACCAGCGGATCCGCGATGATCGACCCGATCCGCCGCCGCGGATTCAACGACCCGTACGGATCCTGAAAAATCATCTGAACCTCGCGCCGCGGATCCCCATCGAACTCGATGGACCCCGACGTCACCGGATACAACCCGGTGATGCACCTGGCCAGCGTGGACTTGCCGCAACCGGACTCGCCCACGATGCCGAGCGTCTCCCCCGCGCGCACCTCCAGGCTCACCCCGTCCACGGCGTGAACCCGCCCGACCTCCTTCTTGACGAACAACCCCTCCCGGATCGGGAAATACTTCCGCACATCGGTAACCCGCAGCAGCGGCTTCATGAGGACTCCTCCTCCCGCCGCCGCGCGGCCTCGGGACCGAGCCCGACCACGTCCAGGGGCAGCCAGCAGGCCGACTGATGACCGGGTTCTCCCATCAAGGGCGGTTCCTCCAGCCGGCACTGCCTCATCACGTACGGGCAGCGCGGATGGAACGTGCAGCCGCTCGGCGGCCGGAGCAGGCTCGGCGGCTGGCCGGGCACCGGCTTGAGCCGCCCCTTGGCGCCGGTGGTGCTGGGAACCGACTCCAGCAGCCCCACCGTGTAGGGGTGGTGCGGCCGGTAGTAGAGATCCCGCCGTCCGGCCCGCTCGACCGGCTTGCCCGCGTACATGACGAGCACCTCGTCGGCGATGTCGGCGATCACCCCCAGATCGTGGGTGATCATGATGAGCGCGGTGTCGAACTCCTTCTGCAGCCGCATCATCAGATCCAGGATCTGCGCCTGCACGGTCGCGTCGAGCGCCGTCGTGGGCTCATCGGCGATGATCAGCTTCGGGTTGAGCGCCAGCGCCATCGCGATCATCGCCCGCTGCCGCATGCCGCCGGAGAACTGGTGCGGGTAGTCGTCCACCCGCCGCTCCGGCTGCGGAATCCCGACCAGCCCCAGCAGCTCAGCCGCCCGCTTGCGCGCCTGCGCTTTCCCCACAAAGGGCTCATGAATCCGGATCAGCTCCACGATCTGCCACCCCACCGTGTAGAGCGGATGCAGGCTCGACAACGGATCCTGGAAGATCATCGAGATCTCGGCCCCGCGCAGCCGCCGCAGTTCCTCCGCCGGCATGCCGATCAGCTGGCGCCCTTCGAACAGCGCCGATCCGGCGACCTCGGCCCCCCGGGTCAGGCCCATCAGCGCCTGCGTGCTGACGCTCTTGCCCGACCCGGACTCGCCGACGATCCCCAGCGTGCGCCCGCGCTCGACGTCGAAGCTCAGCCCGCGCACGGCCTGCACCGCGCCGTCCGGGGTCGGGAACGACACAGTGAGCCGGGAGACCTCCAGGAGCGCCATCAGCCGAGCCACAGCTGCGTGTAGTCGAACTGCTGCGACAACGGCGAGTAGAGCGCGTTCTGCACCCGGCTGGAGCGGAAGGTCGGCACGTTCTGGGAGATCAGCGGCACGATCGGGGCGTCGGCCATGATCATGGCGTTGACCTGTTTCCAGGACGCCTCCGCCGCGCTCGCCGACGCGGCCGTCAGGGCTTTGGCGATGGTCGCGTTGACCGCGGGGTTGTTGTAGGCGCCGTAGTTGGTGGAGCCCTCCGCGTAGTTGGCCCCGTAGAACAGCGGCACGACGATCGACCTGCCGTTGTTGCCGTACCAGTCGGGCAGCCACGAAGGCCCGCCGATATCCCATTTGCCCTCACGGCTCTTGGCCACGCTGGACAGGTACCGCCCGTAGAAGTCGTCCGGTGAGGTGGCGATCAGCGTGGTCGCGATCCCGCACTTGGTGAGATCGGCCGCGATCGCCTGCGCCACCTTCGGGTGGTTGCCGGTGGTCCGGTACGGAAACTGGAACGTCAGGCCGGACACTCCGGCCTCGGCCAGCATCGTCCGGCACTTGCCGGGATCGCCGACGTGCCCCGGCGTCGTATAGGGCTTGACGTCGATGTCGAAGCCGGAGCTGCCCTGCGGGATCGCGCCGTCCAGGACCGTGTTCAGCATGGGCCCGCCGTAGATCTGCGCGATCGCCACCTTGTTGATCGCGAAGTTGATCGCCTGCCGCACCTTCACGTTGGCGAGCGCCCGGTTGTTGTTCGGGCTCTGCAGGTTGAATACCAGGAAGGGATTGAGCGAGGAGCCCTCGAACACGTGGAACTCCGGGTCGCCGTTCATCCGCTGGATCGCCGACGTCGGCACCGGCTGGTCCCAGGACAGGTCCGCGGTCCCCGCCTCCAGCTGCTGCTGCACGACATCGGCGCTCTCCTGCCCGAGCATGATCTGGATACGCTCGACGTACTGCCGCCGGACTGGGTCGGCGTCCTGCTTCCAGGCGGGGCTGCGGTTCAGCAGGATCGCCCGCCCGGCCTGATAGGTGGTGATCTGGTACGGCCCCAGCGAGATCGTGTTCTGCCGGAACTCCGGCCCGTCGGGCACGTACTTCTCGTACTCCACCGGAGCGGGTGACGCGAACGGCAGCGCCATGATGTTCAGGAAGTCGCTCGCCTTCGTGGTGAGCCTGATCTCCAGGGTCTTCGGGTCGACCGCGCGCACGCCCTTGATCTGGTTGTGCGCCATGAACTGCGCGATGCCGGCCGCGGTCTTGGGCGCCTTCTGGAACGCGGTGAAGAACTCCTGCATCCCCTCGATCGTCCCGGTGTAGTACGAGATCCCGCCGGACGGCTGCACCGGGTTGGCCAGCCGCTTGAGCCCGCGGACGAAGTCGGCCGCGGTCACCTGCCGGGCGGGCGTGGTGTTCCAGCGCACCCCGTCGCGGATCTTGAACGTGTACGTGCGACCGTCCGCGCTGATCTGCGGCAGCGCCTCGGCCACATCCGGCACGATCGTGATGGCCTTGTTGAAGTCATTGCTCGCCGGATAGGTCACCAGTTGCCGGGTCCAGGTCCGGTTCAGGGTGTAGGCCACGGTCGTATACGAGGAGGACGGGTCGAGATGGTCCACATCCCCCGACCCGATGACCTTGAGCGTGCCGCCCTGCACCGGAACCGAGCCATCGCCGGGAGCGACGCCGGGGCCGCACGCCGTCCCCACGAATATCAGGACCGTCGCGAGCGCCATGCCGTCGCGGATCTTCACCAAGCCCACCCCCCGGCATCAATAGTGTGATCCGGTATGGAGCGGTAATGCCATGAACAGGCAAAACTCTGATCAGGACAGCTCGTCGACCGCCGATCGAACGTCCTGGCTGGTGATGGTGACGAGCTCGGCCGCGCTGGCGCTGCTCTGCTCGGCCAGCCGCACGTCCCGCCGCAACGCGGCCCGCTCGTAGAGCGAGCGCGCGAACCGCCCGTTCCCGAGCCCGTCGATCAGCCGCTCCTGGCAGACCCACGCGAACACGTCGGCCAGGTCCCGGGTGGCCGCCAGGTCGAACCGGTCTCCCGCCGTCGCGGCGGTCATCGCCGCGATCTCGGCCAGCTCGTCCGGCGAGTACGAAGGGAACGCCACCCGCTGGTTGAACCGGCTGGCCAGCCCGGGATTGGTGGCCAGGAAAGCGTCCATCTCCCGTTCGTAACCCGCCAGGATGATCACCAGCCGGTCCCGGTCGTCCTCGGCCCGCTTCAACAGCGTCTGTACGGCCTCCTGGCCGAACGCGTCACCGCCCGAGTAGCCGGTGTTGGCCAGGCTGTACGCCTCGTCCACGAACAGCACCCCGCCGATGGCCCGATCCACCAGCTCGTTGGTCTTGATCGCGGTTGACCCCAGGTGCTGCCCGACCAGGTCGGCCCGGGACGCCTCGACCACGTCGGACTTGGCCAGCAGCCCGAGCGCCGAGAAGATCCGCCCCAGGATGCGGGCCACCGTCGTCTTCCCGGTGCCGGGCGGCCCGGCGAAGATGAAGTGCCGCATCTGCGACTGCACCGGCAGCCCCTGCTCCTCCCGCATCCGGGCCACCCGCAGCTGCGCGGTGATCGCGTGCACCTGCCGTTTGACCGGTTCGAGCCCGGCCATCCGGTCCAGGTCGCGCAGCGCGTCCTCCAGCGTCGGTGTGGCCTGGTAGCCGCGGAAGCGCGCGGTGATCTCGTGGAACGCCTTGGTCACGTCGGCCGCCGTGGTGGTGACCAGGTCCTCGCCCCGGGGCGCGCCTCCGGCGCTGACCACCCGGACGTCCCTGGCCTGCGCGGCCGACTCGGCGACGCTGCGGGCGAACCGCGCGTTGCCCAGCTCGTCGACCAGGCCGCGCCGGTGCACGTCCTCGAACAGGCCGCGCAGCACCGGCCGCGCGTCGGGATCCAGCCGGTCGCCGCGCCCGGCCTGGAGCGACTCGGTGATCGCGAGCAGCTCGTCGGCGTCGTAGCTGGGGAACCTGACCCGGCTGGAGAAGCGGCTGGACAGCCCCGGGTTGGAGCCCAGGAACGAGGCCATCTCCTTCTCGTATCCCGCCAGGATGATGATGAGCCGGTCCCGGTCGTCCTCGGCCCGTTTCAGCAGCGTCTGCACGGCCTCCTGGCCGAACCGGTCCGGCTGCCCGTCCCCGGAGTTGATCAGCCCGTACGCCTCGTCGATGAACAGCACGCCGCCCAGGGCGCGGTCGATCAGCTCGTTGGTCTTGATGGCGGTGGCGCCGAGATACTCGCCCACCAGGTCCGCGCGCTGCGCCTCGACCACGAACGGCGTCTCCAGCAGCCCGAACGAGTAGAAGATCTTGGCCAGGCTGCGGGCCACGCTGGT
This sequence comes from Acrocarpospora pleiomorpha, assembly GCF_009687885.1. Classification (GTDB taxonomy): domain Bacteria; phylum Actinomycetota; class Actinomycetes; order Streptosporangiales; family Streptosporangiaceae; genus Acrocarpospora; species Acrocarpospora pleiomorpha. The sequence continues at coordinate 72,523 of NZ_BLAF01000045.1, read as the reverse complement.
CTTGCCGGTGCCGGGCGGGCCGACGAACACGAAGTGGCGCATCGGCGGTTCGGTGTTGTAGCCCGCCTCCCTGCGCAGGCGGGCCGCCTCGATGGAGGCCGCGATCGAGCGCACCTGCTCCTTGACCGGGGCCAGGCCGATCATGCCTTCCAGCTCGCCGAGCGCCTGCTCGACGGTGATCGGCGGCGGCGGCTTCGGCCCTCTGTCGCCGGGAGCGGGCTGGAACCCGCCCGCCCGGCCGCGCTGCTGGGCCGGCTGCTCCTCTACCGGCAGCTCCGCCTTGACGCGCCGGGCCTGGACGAACCGGAGGACCAGGGCGATGCCCGCGACGCCGTACGCGCCCCAGATGGCGGCGGAGAGGGAGACCGAGGAGATCGCGAAGCACACGACGGCGGCGGGCGCCAGCGCGGCGAGCGCGGTCAGCCAGGGCGGCACCCAGCGGATCAGATGCGCCGCCGCGGCCACCAGGATGCCCAGCAGGAGGAGCATGAACAGCACGTAGGGGGTCGCGCCCTGGCCGCTGAGCGCGTGCAGCGCCACGGGGGACACGGCGGTCCACCCGGCCACCACCAGCGTGGTCGCGGCGGCGCGCGGAAAGCGCAGCGCCAGCGCGAGGAAGGCCAGCAGGATGACGGTGACGAAGAACGTGCTCCACAGCGACCACCCGAAGGCGACCGCCAGCGCGAGCGCGCCGATCAGCCCGCCGATGAAGACCGCCCGTCTGGCGAACGGCGGGAGGTGAAAATAGCGAAGTCGCACCTGCTCGAACAGGTTCCGTGCTGCCGCGCGTCCCGTGGGACGGGCCCGGCCATCCTCCCGCATGACGCCTCCCCGGTCCGCCCCCGGTTATACCGCACCGAAGCGCCGAATGGACGCCCCCGCGAGTTTCGGCGCGTCTTCGCCGCTGCCCCGAATCCGTCAGTCCAGTACGTCGGCTCGAAGTTGCGGAAATACCTTGGCGACCTTGGACAGAAGGTAATCGCCATATGTGCCGGTGAAAGCCCTGAGGTCCTGTCCGTCCCAGCGGGCTCTGCCCCCGTCCAGCCGGGGGCGGGACGGCAGGGGTGGCACTTCGCTGTCCCAGCCGGGATCAAAAAAGAACGGGAAGGACAGCCGCTCCCGGCCGCTGGCGTTGCGCACCCGGTGCGGGGTGGAGCGGTAGTGGCCGCCGGTCAGCTTGTCGAGCATGTCGCCGATGTTGCAGACGAAGGTGCCGGGGATCGGCGGCGCGTCGATCCAGCCGCGCGCGCTGTGCACCTGGAGTCCCGCGTTGTCGTCCTGGAGGAGCAGGGTGAGCAGCCCGTAGTCGGTGTGCTCGCCGACGCCCCACCCGTCGTCCGCCGTAGCGGGCGGATAGTGAAATATCCGGAACAGGATGGTCGGGTCGGCCGTGTAGCTCTCCGCGAAGTAGTCCTCGTCCAGTCCCAGGCTCAGCGCGACTCCCCGCATGACCGCCTGGGCGACCTCGGTCATCACGTCCAGGTAGCGCAGCACCGACGCGCCCAGCTCGGGCACCTCGTCGGGGAAGAGGTTCCGGCCACTCAGCGGACGCCCGTCAGGCTCCCGCTCCGCGCCGAAATAGATGCCTTCCTTGAGATCGGGCCGCCCCGAGGTGAGCTCCCCGCCCACCGGGAAGAACCCCCGCCAGGCCCGCCCACCACGCGCCATCGAGATCTTCATCTTGGCATCCAGCGGCAACTCGAAGAACCGCCGCGCACCCGCGTCCATCCGGGTGATCAGATCGGCCGGCACCCCATGGCCGCTGATGTAGAAAAAGCCACTGTCCACGCAAGCCGCCTCAATCTGCCGAGCGACAGTCGCGGCAGACCCCCCGGCGAGCAGCGGCGAAACATCAATAACCGGCAGTTCGCTACCCATCACGCCATTCTCTCCGCTCCGACCACCAGCCGCCGCCTTCTGAGGCCGCTTGGAACGCCCTATGCCGGTGCCTCCACCTCGACCCCCGGGCCCTGACCAAGCCGCTTGGAACGCCTGATGCCGGTGCCGCTCTTGGCGCCGGGGCGGCGCGAAGCATCACCTGCGTGAACGGCGCCGGATAACAGCGAGCAAGCCGACGACCCGCCATTCTGTTGGGTGCGCTGCCGTGGTGATCCTTCCGGTGAGCGCGCTGGTAGCCATCGCCACCTCGGCGGAAAGAGCAGCCCTAGTCCGCCTTTCCGGTGCGGCGGCCAGCCACCAGCGTGTCGCCGGATTCGCCGCCGGTCGGGCGGGAGATCTCGGATGGAGCCTCGGTCTTGCTCTCCGTGGTCTCCTCGGCCCGCTTGGAGCGCCGGGCCGTCCTGGGTTTCGGCAGCGCCTCGGTGACCTCCTCGGTGGTGCTCGACGACGCCGGGAACGTGACCGGGCCCTTCGGGTCGGGGTTGGTCTTGGCGCGCGGCTCGCGCAGGGCGTTGATCACCGCGTCGGCCTCGGCCTCGGCCGCGAGATCGTCGGCCTCCTCGGCGTCGCGCCGCTTGATGACCACCATGTGGTCGACCGAGAGCCGCCCGCCGCCGTTGACCGACAGCAGCACGGAGGCCGCGCCCAAGCCGACGATGAGGTTGATGTCGCCGCCGGTGAGCGGCAGCCCGGTGTCGCCGGCGGTCAGGATGAACACCGCGAGCGCCTCGGCGAACAGCAGCATGCCGACGAAGGAGACGGCCAGACCGGCGATGAGCAGGGTGCCGCCGACCAGCTCGATGAGCATCGTGGCGCCCGCCCATAACCGCGGGGCGGGCGCGCCCAGCTGGGCGAACTGGCCGCCGGTCTCGATCAGGCCGGCCTCCAGCTTCTGCCAGCCCTGGGCGAAGAAGATCCCGCCGACGCCCATCCGGGCCGCCAGCGAGGCGAGGTCGTGGAGTGTTCTGTTCACGGGGACCATTCTGGAGCTCCTCGGGGACGCTTCCTATGCATTTCTCCCCATAACCGGCAGGGTCATGTCAGGCGGCGACGCGTTCACGCTCCCGCGCCGCAGCTCGCGCGGCTTGCCGCCGGGGCAGCAGCACCACCACCGAGACGGCTGTGACCAGCAGGAACAGCACGCTCACGAGCACGGCCGCGTGCAGCCCCGAGACGAAGGCCAGCCGCGCCTCGGCCAGCAGCGCGGCCCCGGCCGGGCCGCCGAGCTCGGTCGCCACGTGGGCGGCGGCGGCCAGCGACTCGCGCGCCAGCACGGCCAGATCGGGCGGCAGCTCGGCCGGAACCAGCAGCGCGGGCGCGTAGACGATCGTGGTGATAGTGCCGAGCACGGCGATGCCCAGGCCCGCGCCGAGCTCGTAGGCGGTCTCCTCGATCGCCGCCGCGCCGCCCGCCCGGGACTCCGGCACCGAGGCCATGATCGTGTCGGAGGCGGCCAGCAGCGCCACCTCGACACCGAAGCCGATCCCGACGAAGCACAGCGCGAGCGTCACCGGGTGGTCCTCGACTCCCCAGTTCAGCACCGGCATCAGGGCCAGCGCGGTGAGCGCCAGGCCGCCGCTCATGGTGGCGCGCAGGCCGATCAGGTCCAGCAGCCGGGCCGCGGTCAGGCCGCCCACGATGGCCGCGACCATCAGCGGCACCATCCGCAGGGCCGCGCCCAGCGGCGACAGGCCGAGCACCAGCTGCAGGTACTGGGCCAACATCAGCTCCAGGCCGACCATCGCGAAGATGGCCAGCAGCACGCAGGCCACGCCGGTGGCGAAGCCGCGCTGGGTGAACAGACCGATGTCCAGCAGCGGTGTGGCAAGGCGGCGCTGCCGGGTGGTGAACCACACCAGCAGGGCGACGCCGAGCGCGAAGACCAGCAGGGCGGGGCCGCGCCCGATCGTGTGGCCGTATCCGGCCTCCTTGAGGCCGAAGGCGAGGGCGAGCAGCCCGGCCACGGAGAGGGCGGCGCTGAGGGCGTCCCACGGGTGGGCGCGCTTCGTGGTGGGGGGCAGCAGGCGGATCGCCAGCGGGAGGGCGATCAGCAGCAGCGGCACGTTGATGAGGAAGACCGCGCCCCACCAGAAGTGCTCGACCAGGACGCCGCCGAGCATCGGGCCGACGGCCGCGCCGCCGGCGGCGACCGCGCCCCACACGCCCAGGGCGATCGCGCGTTCCCTGCGGTCGGTGAAGACCTGCCGGATGATGGACAGGGTGGCGGGCATGATCATGGCGCCGCCGACGCCGAGGCAGGCCCGGGCCAGGATCAGGGCGATCGGGGTGGCGGCGAACGCGGCGGCCAGCGAGGCCACGCCGAACACGACGTAGCCGGCCAGGACGAAGGCGCGCCTGCCGTACCGGTCGCCGAGGGTGCCGAAGGTGACCAGGAGGGGGGCCACGACCAGGGAGTAGATGTCGATGATCCACAGCAGCTGGACCGCGGAGGGCTCCAGCGCGGCGGTCAGCGCGGGCACCGCGATGTGCAGCACGGTGGCGTCAACGGCGACGAGCAGGAGGCTGAAGCAGAGCAGCGCCAGGACCGACCACCGGTTCGCGCGCCGCCCGGCCCCGCCGATTTCGCGCCCAAAAATGATCATAGGTCGCTCAGGGGGTCATGGCCCGGGTGGACATGCGTGGCAGCTTAGGTGAAAGCCGAAGGATCCTCAGGCGTTCCGGCAAACAGTCAAGTCACACATTTATGGACGAGATTGGCCACATATCGTGAGGCCATGATGCCTTGGAGTCCTGAAATGTCCGGACGCGTGGAGAAGGTCACGATCGTCAGCGAGGAGCTGCGCGGCAACGCCCTCGGCGATCCGTACGAGCGGCCGCTCTGGATCTACCTGCCCCCGGGCTACGACGACACCGACGCCCGCTACCCGTCGATCTACGTGCTCCAGGGTTATTCGGGGCAGGTGACGATGTGGGGCAACCGGGCGGCGTGGCGGCGCAACTACCCGGAGCTCCTGGACGAGCTGTTCGCCTCGGGCGAGACGCCGCCCGCGATCGTCGTCTTCGTCGACGCCTGGACCCGGCTCGGCGGCAGCCAGTACGTCGACTCCCCCGGCCACGGCCGCTACCACTCCTACCTGTGCGAGGAGATCGTCCCGTACGTGGACGCCCGCTACCGCACCCTCGCCGGAAAGCAGCACCGCGCGATCACCGGCAAGTCCAGCGGCGGCTACGGCGCGATGATCACCCCCATGCTCCGCCCCGGCCTGTTCGGCGCGCTCGCCACCCACGCAGGAGACGCCCTCTTCGACGTCCTCTACCTGCGCGACTTCCCCAAAGCCGCCCGCACCCTCCGGGACGAATACGACGGCTCCTGGACGACCTTCCTGGACCGTTTCTTCGCCACCGGCGGCCGCTGCCCGGGCCAGGACATGATCCTCCTGTACGGCAACGCCGCCTCCTACTCCTCCAACCCCGACGGCACGGTTGACATCCCGTTCGACGACCTCGGCCACCTGCTTCCCGAGGTCTGGGACAGATGGCGGGAATATGATCCCGTGACCATGGCGACCGAGCGCCCCGAGACGCTGCGCGGCCTGCACTCGATCTGGATCGACGCGGGCAAAAGCGACGAATACTTCCTCGACCTGGGCGCGACGGCCTTCCACCGCGCCGTCCAGGCCGCCGGGGTCCCCGCCGAGGACGTCGTGTTCGAACTCTTCGACGGCACGCACAGCAACCTTGAACATCGGTACGTTCTGGCCGTGAAGTGGCTCGCTCCCCGCTTGACACCTGAGAACCTCTCTAGAGAGATATAGGTATATGTCCGACACCTAGGCAATCAGGGACAGGCGGCGGATCATGCGTTGGGTGGGGAACGATGCCGAGGAGTCATCCGCGCGTGCCCGGCGCGAACCCGGTTCTGAGGACTCGGCCCCGAAAGACAGCGCCGACCCTCGGTCCTGGTGCGCGGTTGCGGCTACCAGGCTCGGCCGCGACCAACCAGAGGCGGCGCTGGAGGCCGCTCGTCAGGCGGTGGATCGTGAACCGCACGGCGAGTGGGGGCACCGCCTGGCGAGCCTCGCCCTGGAGCGCCTGGGCCGCGACTCCGAAGCGGTCGACTCGGCCCAGGAGGCGGTGCGGCTCGCACCGGGCTCCTGGGCCGCGCGGCTGCGCCTCGCCGGCGCGCTGCGGCACCTTCCCGGCCGCTGGCGCGAGGCGTGGGCGGAGGCCCAGACGGCCGTCAGGTACGCCCCTGAGGAACCCGGCCCGCATGCCCTGTCCGGGGATCTCGCGCTGGCGCGAGGCGACCACCGGCGGGCGGCGGCCGCGTATCGGGCGGTGCTGCGCCGCGATCAGGACCATGTCGGGGCCCGGGTGAACCTGGGCCTCACCTTTCTCGGCTGGGAAGCCCCGGGCGTCCACCACGACCCGGCCTGGGACGTCGACCCGGCCGAGACCGGCCGGGCGAGAAGAGCGTTGGAGGTCTGGTCCTGGCAGGTCAGAGGGCTGTTGGCGATCGCCATGACAGCCGTCGCCGTGGCCGCGCTGGGTTTCGACCTGCACCTTCAAGCGCAGATCGGCGGCGCGCTCGTGCTGGGCGGCGTGCTCGCGGTGACGCTCCGGCAGGCCGGAAAAATCCGGATCTGGTCGCACGTTCCCGCCATGCTCGGCCGGGATCTGTGGCTGAGCGTCGCGGTCTCCGTGGCGTTCTTCGTGATCGCCGCGTACGTGGTCGGCCTGGCCACCCTGCCCGAACGGGACACGATCGGCTGGGCGTGGTCCGGGGCGCTCGGGCTGGTCCTGTTCAACCCCGTGGCCGTGGGGCTGCTCTGGTTGCTTGTGGAGGCGTGGCGGGGGCGCCCGGTGAAGGCGCTGACCGAGTTCGCCCTGGCCTCCAGCTCGCGGGTGGCCCGGCGGAACATGGACGTGGCCTTGTGGATCATCGCGGGGCGGGCCTGGTGGGGACTGCTGGTCCTGTCGGTGCTGCCGGTCCCCCGGATCGCGCTGGCCGCACTGGCGGTGCCGGCGGCGATGGTGCTGGTCGGCCGCAGGGCCAACCTGCGCGGGGTGGTACGGCGAGACCGCTGGCTGGTGGGCGCGCTGGGCTTCCTGGTGGCCTCGGCGATCTCCCTGGCGGTGGCGGGTGTAGTCCAGGAGATGGCCCGGGCCTGGCAGGGCGCCTGGCTGGCGCTGCTGGCCGTGGCGGTGGCGTTCTGCGCGCGGGCGGCCCGGGCCCGGTGGCGGGGCACGCCCGGGCCGTGGCGGGCCGCGCTGACCCGGGTCGAGCTGCCGACCGGGGACATCAGCCCGTCCTCGGACCTGACCGACGAGGTCAGGCACGCGGTCACCTTCTCGCGCAGCGTGGTGCTCTCCTACACCGGCCCGGACGGCCCCCGGTCGATCGCGGTGAGCGCGGTGACGTCGGTGAGCCGGTCGGGCGAGCTGCGCGTGATCGCGGGCGAGGAGGCGTGGGAGGCGGTGGACCGCGACCCCCGGGTGGCCATTTTCGTCGGCGATCCGCGGTTCTGGGCGGAGGTGACCGGGGTGGCGATCGCCGACAACGACGTGCTGCGGATCACGCCCAGGGACGTGATGGTGCGCGAGTACCCGGGCCGGCAGGCCCGGGTCCGCAGCTGATCGAGGTAGCTAGTCGAGGCCGTTCCTGGCGATGACCTCGCGGTACCAGTGGGCGCTGTCCTTGGGGAGTCGTTCCAGGGACTCGTAGTCGACGCGTACCAGGCCGAAACGCTTGTGGTAGCCGCGGGCCCACTCGAAGTTGTCCAGCAGCGACCAGACCAGGTAGCCGCGCAGGTCGGCGCCCTGCTGGATCGCGTTGTGGGCGGCCCGGAAATGGCCGTCGAGGAAGGCGATCCGGTCGGTGTCGGCCACCCGGCCGTCCTTGACCACGTCGTCGTAGGCCGCGCCGTTCTCGGTGATCATCAGCGGGGTGCCGGGGTAGTCGCGGCTGAGCCGCAGCAGCAGCTGCTCCAGGCCGGAGGGGATGACCTCCCAGCCCATCTCGGTGGGCACGCCGTGCGGGGGCAGCCAGGCGATGCCCTCGCTGCCGGGATACTCCTCGTGCCCGGGCGAGGCGGGATCGGCGGCCAGCCGGGCGATCGTGTAGTAGTTCACGCCGAGCACGTCGATCGGCTCGAACGGCAGATCGTCCATGTCCAGATCGGCAAATTTCGCGATATGGGCGCGGACGTCGTCGGGGTAGGTTCCGCGCAGGACCGGGTCCAGGAAGAGGCGGTTGGCCAGGCCGTCGATGAGCGTGGTCACCTCGGGGTCGCCGACCGTCGGGAGCAGGTTGAGCGTGACGCTGACCTCGCCCGCGCCGCCCGCGCGCAGGACCTGCGTCCCCAGCGCGTGCGCGCGCAGCAGGTGGTGGGCGGCCGTGAACGCGGCGGCCGGATCGCTGACCCCGGGGGCGTGGCGGCCGGAGCCGTACCCGACGAAGGCCGAGACCCAGGGTTCGTTGAGGGTGGTCCAGGTGGCGACCCGGTCCCCCAGGCGGTGGTGGACGATCTCGGTGTAGTCGGCGAACTTCGCGGCCGTGTCCGGGTTCCGCCAGTCGAGTTCGGCGGGGAGGTCCCAGTGGTAGAGGGTGGCGATGGGCGAGATGCGGCGCGCCAGCAACTCGTCCACTAACCGGTCGTAGAAGTCCAGACCGGCGGCGTTGAACGTGCCGCCGGGCAGCACGCGCGGCCAGGACACCGAGAACCGGTAGGCGTGCAGCCCCAGGTCTTCCATGATCGCGACGTCCTCGCGATACCGGTGGTAGTGGTCGCAGGCGACGTCCCCGGTGTGCCCGTCGGCCACCTTCCCCGGCGTGTGGCTGAACACGTCCCAGATGGATGGTCCCCGGCCGTCCTCGCGCACCGCTCCTTCGATCTGGTACGACGCGGTGGCCGCACCCCAAACGAATCCTTGGGGGAAGTCGGCGATCCCAGAAGTCGGCATGGGATTGCCCGAAACAGTCAACGTGTGCTCTCCCTGATCGTCAGTCGTGGTTCCAGCAGCATGGAATCCGCGGGAAGGCCGTCGAGCTTGGCCATCAGCAGCCTAACCGCCTGATGCCCGACATCCTCGGCCGGAATGAGCACGGAAGTGAGCGCGGGACTCGCCCGTTCCGCGACGTCATCCGGGCAGATCGCCACCACGGAGACGTCTTCCGGAACCGATCGGCCAAGCGCGCGCAAGGCGGCCAGGACGTGCCCGACCGCGGCCTCGTTGTGCACGACCAGACCGGTCAATCCGGGATGCTGATCGAAGAGGAGCTTCACGGTCTCGGCGACCTCGTCGTAGGTCTCCTCGCACGGCACCGCGACCGATTTCAGGTCCTTCGCCGCGGCCGTGAACCCCGCCAGCGTGCGCTCGGCGAAACCCGTGCCCCGCTCGTAGACCACCCGGGGCGCGCCCAGCAGCGCGATCTCGCGATGCCCGCCCGCCGCCAGATGTTCGGCGCACAGCGCCCCCGCCCGCGCGAAGTCCAGGTCCACGCAGGTCAGCCCGTCCGCGTCGGCCGGGAACCCGATCAGCACGCTCGGCTCGCCCAGCTCGCGCAGCAGCGGCACGCGCGGATCGCGCACCTCCACGTCCATCAGCAGCAGCCCGTCCACCAGGGCGCTCGCCGCCACCCGCTGCAGCCCCTCCGGGCCCTCGTCGGCGGTCATCAGCAGCACGTCGTGGTCGAACTGCCGGGCGGTGGCCACCACCGAGGTGGCGAACTGCATCAGCACCGGCAGGTTCATGCCCGCCCGCAGCGGCAATACCAGCGCGATCACATTGGCCCGCTTGCTGGCCAACGCCCGCGCGCCCGCGTTGGGGTGGTATCCCAGCGCGCGCACGCTCTCCAGCACGCGCTGCTGGGTGGTCGCCGATATCGCCCGTTTGCCGCTCAGCACGTACGACACCGTGCTGACCGCGACTCCCGCGTGCCTGGCGACGTCGGCGATGGTCACCGTACGCACCTTCCTCACCGGCCGAACCCGAGCGTGCGCACCGTGACTCCCTCGTTCTCGAACACCACATAAAGATCGCGCACGCCGGTCGCGGGCGAAAGAGCCGTGGCCGCCTCGACGAAGTCGTGACCGCCCGCCGTCGGCCGGACCGTGACCGTGCCGAGGACCTCGCCGTGCAGGGGATCGTCCAGGCGGAGCGTGAGCACGCCGCCCTCGGTGCTGGCCGCGCTCAGCACGGCCTGCTCCGGCTTGCCGTCCAGGTCGGCGTCGCGGAACACGATCCAGGCGCCTGGCCCGGCCGAGCGCACGGCGTCTCCCCGCTCCCTGGCGGCGTCACACAGCACTATTCCGTCGTACTCGTCATGGTCGGCCGCGTCCAGTGCGCGCAGGTCCCGGGGCGGCACCCGTTCGCCCTTCACGGTGAAGGGCGCGCACAGCCGGATGTCCCGGCTGGAGGAGCCGACGTGCACCTTGTGGGAGGCGTCCTCGATCGCGAAGCGCCCCCGGGTGACGTCCCAGAACGCCAGGTCCTCGATCGGGACGCCGATCTCGACGGTACGGCTCTCGCCGGGCTCCAGCCGTACCTTCTCAAAGCCGCGCAGGGCGCGGACCGGCTGCTTGACGCGGGAGCGCTGCTGGTGGGTGTAGACCTGCACGACCTCCTCGCCCGCGCGCCAGCCGGAGTTCGTCACGGTGACCCGCACGGTCAGGGTGTCGCCGGGGCCCAGGTCGTCGCTGGACAGGGTGAGGTCGGCGTAGGTGAAGCGGGTGTAGCTGAGGCCGTGGCCGAACGGATAGAGAGGCGTGCCCCGGTAGTACAGGTATGTCGCGTCGGTGGCGATGATGTCGTAGTCGAACAGGTCGGGCAGCTCTCCGGCCGAGCGGTACCAGGTCTGGGTGAGGCGGCCGCCCGGGTCGGCGTCGCCGAAGAGCACGTCGGCGAGGGCGTGGCCGTATTCCTGGCCGCCGTGCGAGGACCAGAGGATCGCGGGCACGTGCGCGTCGGCCCAGGTGACCGCGAACGGGTAGCCGCTGGAGACCACCAGCACGGTCGCCCTGTTCGCCTCGTGCACCGCCCTGACCAGCTTCTCCTGCCCCTGCGGCAGGGCCAGGTCGGCCCGGTCCTCGGTCTCCCTGCCGTTGACCAGCGGGTGGTCGCCGACCACGACGACGGCCACGTCGGCGTCCGCGGCGGCCAGCGCGGCCTGCGCGGCGCCGCTCTCGACCAGGTCCACGACGAGCAGGGTGGCCGCGTCCGGGTCGTCGGTGAGGCGGAGCGTGCCCTGGTCGGCGGTGACGTACTGGTCGGTGGAGATGTGGCGGAGCACGAGGCCGCGGAAGCGCTCCTCCATCCGGAAGGTCTGCCTGACCTCCCAGCCGTTCGGGCCCGGCTGGTCGTTGACCAGCACGCCGTCCTCGCCCACGCTGACGTGCCGGCCGTTGGCGACGCTGCGGAACGCGTAGGCCCCGCCGCCCCAGTCGAACACGTCGAACTCGGCCGAGGCGCCGATGCCGAGCGGGCCGCCGATGGGGTCGGAGGTGGCGCTGACGTAGCCCTCCTCGGCGCGCAGCGTGATGCGGTCCACACCCTCGCAGTAGACCGTCTCGCACCGCTCGGCGACGCCGTTCCTGGCCGTCACCCGGTACGGCAGGGTGCCGCTGTACCAGTCCTCCAGCAGCACGTCGGCCAGCGGGCCGATCACCGCCACCCGCTTGGGCGCGCAGAGCGGCAGCAGGCCGTCGTTCTTGAGCAGCGTGATCGACTGGCGGGCCGCCTCCCGAGCCAGGCGCTGGTGCTCGGTGCAGTTGACGACCTCCTCGCCGATCTCCTCCTGCGGTTCCACCGGGTCGAACTCGCCGAGCCTGGTCCGGATGGACAGCGCGTGCCGGACCGCGGTGTCGATGTCGGCCTCGGTGATCAGGCCTCGGTCGAGGGCGGTCCTGAGATGACCCAGCGTGGCTTCGGGGTTCGCGTCGTCCTGGGTGAAGCTGTCCAGACCCGCTTTGAGCGCGTGCGCATACGCCTCGGCGGGGTCGGCGTAATAGGCCTGCATGCCGAACAGGTTCGCGGGGGCGTATGCGTCGCTGACCACCAGGACGTCCTCGCCGGTCCACGTGCGCAGGACGTCGTTGATCAGCGGGGACAGGTGCGCCGGGCGGCCGTTGACCAGGTTGTAGCTGGGCATCACCGCGACCGCCGCGCCCGACTCGATCGGGGGGCGGAAGGCGCGCAGCTCGTATTCGTGCAGCACCCGGGGTGGCAGGTTGCTGGAGCTGACGCAGCGGTCGGTCTCGTTGTTGTAGGCCAGGAAGTGCTTGAGCGTCGGCGCGGTCTTCAGCACGGGCCCGTCCCCGCGCAAGCCCGTCGCGTACGCGGTGCCGAGCACGCCGGTCAGCCACGGATCCTCGGAGTAGCCCTCCTCGTTGCGCCCCCAGCGCGGATCGCGGAGCGGGTTCACCACCGGAGCCCACACGTTGCGGCCCGCCCCGGCCGGGTCCTTGCGGTGGAAGGCGAGCACCTCGTCCGCGGTGGCCGCGCCCACGCCGCGCACCAGCTCCGGGTTCCAGGTGCTGGCCAAGCCGATCGCCTGCGGGAACACGGTCGCGGGGCCGAGCCAGGCCAGGCCGTGCAGCGCCTCGGTGCCGGTACGGAACGGCTTGAGCCCGAGCCGGTCGACCGGTGCCTGGTACTGGTGCAGCAGGCCGATCTTCTCCGCCAGCGTGAGCCGGGCGAGGAGATCGCCGACCCGGGTCTCCGTGGTCAGCCGGGGATCGCGGAACGGCTCGGACATTGGGATCCACCATCCTCATGTGTCGAAGCGCTTCGATGGGCGGGCGAAAGAAGGCGCTTCTTTCGAAGCGCTTCGATAGGTTTCACCCAGATGAAATCGGGCTAACAACCGAAGGGTCCCGCCTGACGAACCTCCGGTCAAGACCCATTTGTCGGGGCTAAGTCAGGGCGGGCAACCGTCCCGAGTCGACCGAATCGAGGACCCGGGCCGCGGCTCCGAGCGCGCCCGCGCCGTGGCCGAGGGTGGAGACGACCAGGCGGCAGCCGCCGCCTCCGGGCGCGATCGAGCGGCGGAACATCTCCTCCTCCGCGCGCTTGTGCACCCAGGGCGCCAGCGTCACGAAATATCCCCCGAGCACGATGACCTCGGGATTCAGGGTGTTCGCCACGATCGCCACGCCCTTGCCGAGATTGTGGCCGACCGAGTCGAGCAGGGCGAGGATCTCGGCGTCGCCCGCGCGGGCCCGCCGAAGCACCTCGTCGAGCTCGGGTTCCAGCTCCGACGGCGACACCCCTGGCGCGAGGATCGCCCCGATCCCGGCCATGGCCTCCAGGCAGCCGTGCCGGCCGCACTGGCAGAGCGGTCCCGCCGGGTCGATCTCGATGTGCCCGATCTCCCCGGTGTAGCCCTGGCCGCCCCGCCGCAGCCGCCCGTCCATGATCACGCCCGCGCCCACGCCGACCTCGCCGGTCAGGTAGACCAGGTTGCTCACGCCGCCGTGCGGGCCGAAGCGGAGCTCCGCCAGCGCGCCCAGGTTGGCGTCGTTGTCGACCATGACCGGAAAGCCCGGATCGCGCATCGCCTTGGTCAGGTCGCCGCACAGATCGACGTCGCGCCAGCCGAGGTTCGGCGCGAGCCGCACTGAACCGTTCACGTCCACCAGGCCCGGCACCGCGACCGTGAGGCCGAGCACCTGGCGGGCCTCCTTCGCCATCCGGCTCACCACGCGGCGCGCGATGGCGGCGATTCCGGCCACCGCCTGGCCCGCGGAAGCCGTGCCTCCCGAGAAGGATCGGCGCCAGGACAGCAGCTCCTCGCCCTTCAGGTCGACCGCGACCGCCGTCAGGTAGTCCACGTTGACCTCGATGCCGATCGCCGCGTACGGCGAGCCGTCCAGCACCAGCATGGTCGCCGGGCGGCCCACCCGGTTCTCGGTGAGGCCGGTCTCGCGCAGCAGGCGCCGGTCGATCAGGTCGGCCACCAGGCTGGAGACCGTAGCCTTGTTCAGGCCGGTGGAGGCGGCGATGTCCGCGCGGGAACAGGGTGAGTTCTCGCGGACGAACCGCAGGACGACGGCCAGGTTGGTGGCGCGGACGTCGGTGAAGTCGGCCGGCTGAGGCCCGTGGTGCGATGTCTGCGGTGTGATCAAAAGTCAGCCCCGTTCCTGCTCGGGCTCATCATGCCTCATGTGCCCCCGATCCGGCCTCTGTCATCAATCTGTGATCGGGTCCCGAGGGTCCCGCCGGGAGCGAAACCTTGTGGTAACCGCAACCCTGGACTAATTTGTTTGGTCGAAAGACGAACTAACTCTATCGCGTGGATGTCGTTCTCCAACACCCCTCTTCGCACGTACGAACCTAAAGGAAGGGAGCGCGTCGTGACGCAATCCCCCACCAGGCGCGGGTTCTTAGGGCTCGTCGCCCTTACCGCCCTATCCGCCTGCGCGGCCCCCTCCGGGCCCAAGCCGGGCGCGGCCAAGGCCACCGCCGCGGCCATGGACAAGCTCACCGCCCTGGTCCCCAAGTACGTCCCGCTCCAGCTCGTCAAGCCCGACATCACCAGCAGCGTGCCGGGCTTCGGCCGGGACGGCTTCCTCAAGTATCCGGCCACGCTCGTGGACTCGATCACCGCCAAGCCCGGCAAGGGCGGCACCTACAAGGTCATGGTGCCGACCTGGAGCCCCTTGCCGCCGCCGCTGGGCAGCAACTCCTACTACGACGCCGTCAACACCGACATCGGCGCCACCATCGACTTCAACTACCTCGACGGCATGACCATCCACGAGAAGCTGCCCACCCTGCTGGCCGGAGGCGACGTCGCGGACGTGACCACCGTGCCCGGGTGGGCGCTCACCGCCGTGCCGGACTACTCCAAGGCCGTGGACGGGCTGTTCGAGGACCTCACGCCGTACCTGGCGGGCGATATTTCGTCGAAATATCCGGCGCTGGCCGCGATTCCCACACTGGCCTGGCAGTACTCGGTCTTCGGCGGCAAGCTCAAGGCGGTTCCCGCCTGGCCGACGCCCATGTTCGGCCTGGTGCTCTTCCACCGCAAGGACCTCTGGGACAAGTTCGGCCTGGGCGCCCCCAAGTCCGCCGACGAGCTGTTCGAGATGGGCAAGCAGATCACCGACGCCAAGGAGAAGCGCTGGGCATTCAGCGACATCTTCGAGATCATGCGCGAGATCTTCCGGGTGCCGCGCAAGTGGCGCAAGGAGGGCGGCAAGCTCGTCCACGCGTACGAGACGCCGGAGTACGAGGCCACGGTCGCGTGGATGCGCAAGGTCGTCGACAACGGTCTGGTGCACCCCAACGTGCTGTCCGCCAAGCAGGCCGCCGACGCCAAGGAGCTGTTCAAGTCCGGCCAGATCCTGGTGGCTTCGGACGGCTTCAGCTTCTGGGCCGAGACGCTGATCCAGATGTCCAAGGAGGACCCCGGCTTCTGGATGGAACCCCTCCCGATCTTCGGCGGGGACGGCGGGAAGCCCGAATACCGGGTCAACCAGGACCCGAGCTACACCTTCATCAAGAAGGGCACCCCCAAGGAGAAAATCGAGGAGCTGCTCGGGCTGTTCAACTACTTCTCCTCCCCCTTCGGCACCCAGGAGCAGCTGCTGTTCAACAACGGCGTCGAGGGCAAACACTTCACCCGCGACGCGAGCGGCGCGCCGCAGCAGACCGAGCTCGGCCCCAAGGAGATCGTCGGCAGCTACGTCTGGCTCGGCGGGCGGATCGACCCGATCTTCGAGTCGCAGGCCCACCCGAACTACGTGCAGGCCGCCACCACCTGGTGGAACTCGGCCGTGCAGGTCCGGCACCAGGACCCGTTCGACGGCATCCGGGTGCAGGAGCCCGGCGACTTCACCGCCGCGGTGAAACCCTTCGAGGACAAGGTGACCGACATCATCCGGGGCCGCCGCGACGTCAGCACGCTGTCCCAGGCGATCGACGAGTGGCGCAAGGGCGGCGGCGACGCGGGCCGCGAGTTCTACCAGAAGGTCCTCACCGACAATGGCCGTGCTTAGGAGCCGCTCGCGGAGCCGTACAGACTCGGGACCGGCGGGTGACCTGACCTCACCCGCCGGCCCCGGCCCTCGCCGCAAGATGCCCTTCCTCGCGCGGCTGCGGCGGGACTGGCAGCTCCTGGTGATGACGCTCCCAGCGGTCGGCCTCGTGCTGGTCTTCCACTACGTGCCGACCCTGGGCAACGTCATCGCCTTCCAGGACTACACCCCGTACGACGGGATCAGCGGCAGCCCCTGGGTGGGTCTGTACAACTTCCAGTGGCTGCTGTCCGACCCCGAGTTCTGGCAGGCCCTCCGCAACACGGTCACGATCACCACATTCCAGCTGATCTTCTACTTCCCCATCCCGATCGCGCTGGCGATCCTGCTGGACAGCGTGCTCTCCCGGAAGCTGCGCCTGTTCATCCAGGGCATCGTCTACATGCCGCACTTCTTCTCCTGGGTACTGGTGGTCAGCCTCTTCCAGCAGATCCTCGGCGGCGCCGGACTGCTCGCCCAGACGCTGCGGCAGCACGGGCACGAACCCTGGGACATCATGACCAACCCGGACGCGTTCATCGTCCTGGTCACCGCCGAGTCGGTCTGGAAGGACGCGGGCTGGGGGACGATCATCTTCCTGGCCGCGCTGGCCGCCATCAACCAGAACCTCTACGAAGCCGCCGCCGTCGACGGCGCGTCCCGGTGGCGGCGCATGTGGCACATCACCCTGCCCGGGCTGCGCCCCGTCATCCTGCTGCTGCTCATCCTGCGCCTCGGCGACGCGCTCAACGTCGGCTTCGAGCAGTTCTTCCTGCAACGCGACGCGGTCGGCTCGCACGCGGCCGAAGTGCTCGACACCTTCGTCTACTGGCGCACCCTGATGACCGGCGCGTGGAGCTACGGCGCCGCAGCGGGCCTGTTCAAGGGCGTCGTCGGCCTCATCCTCATCGTGATCGCCAACAAGGTGGCGCACAGGTTCGGCGAACAGGGAATCTACAAACGATCATGAATAACCGACCGACCTGGCAGGAGCGGCCCACCCTCTTCGGGCTGACGCTCAAAGGCTTCACGCTCACCGTCATCGTGCTGGTCATGATCTACCCGATCTACGTGGTGATCCTCACCAGCCTGTCCACCGCCTCAGCCGTCACCGCTGCCGGCGGCCTGGTGACCCTGCCCACCGACCTGTCCCTGGACGCCTACCGCGAGCTCTTCGGCGGCGGCGTCGTCACCCGCGCCGTCCTGGTCAGCACCGGCGTCACCGTCGTCGGCACCGCCGTCAGCCTGGGCCTCACCATCCTGGCCGCCTACGGCCTGTCCCGCACCAATTCGCTGTTCCACCGCCCGCTGCTGTTCCTGTTCCTGCTGACCTTCCTGTTCACCCCCGGCATGATCCCCGCCTACCTGATGGTCCGGGAGCTCGGCCTGATCGACAGTTACTGGTCGCTGATCCTGCCGTCCGCGATCAGCGCCTTCAATCTGGTCGTGATGCGTGCCTTCTTCATGAACATCCCCGGCGAGGTCATCGACAGCGCCCGCATCGACGGCGCCGGCGACTTCCGCATCCTGGGCCGCATCGTCCTCCCCATGTCCAAAGGCGTCACCGCCGTCATCGGCCTCTTCTACGCCGTCGGCTACTGGAACGCGTTCTTCAACGCCGTCCTCTATATCAACGACAATTCCAAATGGCCGCTCCAGCTCATCCTCCGCCAGTACGTGCAACAGGGCATGGACCTGGTCCCCAACACCCGCACGTACGACTCCGCCGCCGGCGCCCTTCCCCCCAACCTGGCCATCAAAATGGCCATCATCGTGGTCGCCCTGGTGCCCGTTTTGATCATCTACCCCTTCGTCCAGAAACACTTCACGAAGGGGGTCATCATCGGCGCGGTGAAGGGCTAGCTTTTGGAAGCCTTCCGCATAGGTGTCATTGACTTCGATCAGTCGTCAGTCGGCGAAGCGGGCTACTCGGCGGAGTTTGTTCATGGCGTCGAGGGCGGCGACCTTGTAGGACTCGGCGAGGGTGGGGTAGTTGAAGACCGCGTCGACGAGATAGTCGATGGTGCCGCCGCAGCCCATGACAGCCTGGCCGATGTGGATGAGTTCGGTGGCGCCGGTGCCGAAGACGTGGACGCCCAGGAGGGAGCGGTCCTCGGCGGAGACCAGGAGTTTGAGCATGCCGTACGTGTCGCCGATGATCTGGCCGCGGGCGAGTTCGCGGTAGCGGGAGATGCCGACCTCGAAGGGGATGCTGGCGTCGGTGAGCTCGTCCTCGGTGCGGCCGACGAAGCTGATTTCGGGGATGGTGTAGATGCCGATCGGCTGGAGCAGGTTCATCGCGTTCACCGGCTCGTCGCAGGCGTGGTAGGCGGCCAGCCTGCCCTGTTCCATCGAGGTGGCGGCCAGGGCGGGGAAGCCGATGACGTCGCCGACGGCGTAGATGTGCTTGACGGAGGTGCGGTAGAACTCGTCGACGGTGATCCGGCCGCGCCCGTCGGCGGCCAGGCCGGCGGTCTGGAGGGCGAGGTTCTCGGTCATGCCCTGGCGGCCGGCCGAATACATGACGGTCGAGGCGGGGATCTTCTTGCCGCTCTCCAGGATCGTCAGCGCCCCCCGCTCGCGGCGTTCCACAGCGGCCACGGTCTCGCCGAAGCGGAAGGTGACCGCGAGGTCGCGCAGGTGGTATTTGAGCGCCTCTATCACCTCAAGGTCGCAGAACTCCAGCATGCGGTCGCGCCGTTCGACCACGGTGACTTTGGTGCCGAGGGCGGCGAACATGGAAGCGTACTCGATGCCGATCACGCCCGCGCCGACCACGACCATCGAGTCCGGCACGTGCTCCAATTGCAGGATGCCGTCCGAGTCGATGATCGTGTTGCCGTCGAACTCCACCGTGTCCGGGCGGGCCGGACGGGTGCCGGTGGCAATGATGATCTTATCGGCGGTGACCTTCGTCTCCCGGTTGTGGTCGTCGATCACCGCGATCGTGTGCGGGTCCACGAAATGCCCTGATCCGGTGAGTACGGTGACGTGGTTGCGGGACAATTGGTTGCGGATCACCTCGACCTCGCGGCCGACCACGTGCTGGGTCCTGGCTGTCAGGTCGGCGATGGTGATCTCTTCTTTGACTCGGTAGTTGCGGCCGTACATCTCGCGCTGGCTGAGGCCGGTCAGATAGAGCACGGCCTCGCGCATGGTCTTGGAGGGGATCGTGCCAGTGTTGATGCACACTCCCCCGATCATGTTCCGTCGTTCGACGATCGCCACCCGGCGTTCCAGCTTGGCCGCGGCGATCGCGGCCTTCTGCCCACCGGGTCCGGAGCCGAGTACAAGCACATCAAAGTCGCTCACACCGCAAGTGTGAGCCGTGAGCGCAGTAGGGTGAAGACCCTGACCGCCCTTCACCTGACGAATGACGATTCGTGAGTTGATGGCTACTTCGTTGGAAATATCCGGCGGGTGCAATCGAGGGACAAGCAATCGTCAAGCGCGTACCGGAAAGATCCCAGCTATGTGGAGAGACACCCCTGAATACCTCGGCGAGCTGCTCATCTGGGAGATCGAGGACTACCTCACCGCTCAGACCGCCCAGCCCGAGCGGGCTCGGGTGGCCTTCATCCGGCTTGCCGACGAGTGGGCGGCGGCGTCGATCGGGGCCGAACTGGAGACGGGCGGAAGCTTCTACGCGGCCGCCAAGCGCGCAGACTCGCTCGGCATGACGATCCCCGGCGACATGTTCGGCGTGGTCACCCGCGACGAACATCCCGAAATCTTCAAGGCCGTCCCGGGCACGACGTTCCCGCCGGTTGCCGACGGGGATGGGTACGTCATCATCCGGTTGGTCGCCTTCGAGCCGTAGAGCATCTCGCCTGAATCCAATCCAACCACCGACATATTCCACCAAGGCGATTAGCTGCGTCCGAAATGTCCAATTCCTTGAAAGTGCTCAAAACCCACCATTACTGCAACTAAATGTGCAGGTCAGCGAGTGTGCTCCCCGCGCACGCGGGGATGGTCCTTGTACATGGACGCGGCCGGCGGCGTCGTGTCGTGCTCCCTGCGCTGGTCCAGGCCCTTGTCGGCACAGAAGGGTGCTCCCCGCACGCGGGGATAGCCCCTCCTCCCCGCTTCGCCCAGCTCGCCGGGCGGTGCGTCGACGGCGCCGCAAACCGCTCAGTCGCACAGAATGTGATGGCACCCACTGTTCGGCCACTGGCCGCTCTTCATCCAATAGAGCGTACTTCTTGATGTATTAAATCCTACCCCTCACCTAGGTCGATGGGTAGGATTTGATGCATGGGGCCAGGGGAGGATCGGGCGTTTGAACGGTTGGCGGCGTTGCCGCCCACGTTTACCGCTGCCCAAGCGCATCGTGCTGGAGTCTCCTCCCGCAGCCTTGCCCTGCTGGTAGCTGGTGGAAGGCTCGATGAGCTGTCGCGAGGGGTCTACCGCCAAGCGGATGCTCCCGAAACCGCCCACCTTGATCTGCTTGCCGTGTGCACGCGGGTACCCCGCGCGATCATCTGCGGGGAGTCGGCCCTTGTACTTCACGAGCTCATCGACGACATACCTTCCGCTGTCCACATCGCTGTGGCCCGCGGCAGTCATCGCCCATCGATTTCCTATCCCCCTGTTGTGGTGTCCCAGTACGCGGCCGGCACCTTCGACCTCGGCCGCGAAGAGTTCCAAGCCGCCCCCGGAGAAAAGATTCCCGTGTACAGCGCCCCTCGGAGTGTGGTCGACGCGATGCGGCATCGCCATCTGATCGGAGAGAGCCTGGCGCTCTCCGCGCTCGGCCGGTATCTACGCACCCGCGGTGGTTCCGCGGTCAATGACCTTCAAGATATGGCCGAGAAACTCAACGCGATGCCAGTGATCCGTCCAGCGGTCGAGGCGGTGCTGGCCTACGCCAGGACGATGAATATCACGGGCTCCGGCTCTCCATGGCCTCCAACATTGCCCGTGCCCGGTTGAAGCTCCAGCTGGATGTCAGCTTCGGCGACCCGATCACACCCGCGCCTCAGCTCATCGACTATCCCCAGCAGTTGGCCGGTGGGAGCTTCCAGGTGTACGGATGCCCTCTCGCCACGGTCATCGCCGAGAAAGTCGTCACGGCGGTATCCGGTGCCCTCAATACTCGGGACCGGGATTACGCGAACCGCTGAGTTCTCGAATCAGCGATCTGCCCGTGCGACGGCAGTCCTCGTACTCAGCCTGGATACGACGACAAGGTCCGGCTGGCGCCGCTCACCCGCAGAGCTTCGCCGAACTGGCAGATCTTGTCGTCGCGTTCGCGGACCCTCTCGTGGAGGGTCAAGCTGCTGGGCGTACTTGGGAGGCCGAACGCAAACATGGAACTGAGCCTGAAGTCAGACCCACATCGCATCCGAGCGACCTGTCCTCCCCGCGCGGGGATGGTCCCTACACGCAGCAAACCGAGGCGTGATGGGTGCGGTGCTCCCCGCGCATGCGGGGAGGGTCCCAGCATGCTTTCGTCGAGCTCGGCGATCTTTTCGTGCTCTCCAGCGCATGCGGGGATGGTCCCGCTACCCAGGAGTTCACCCGCGAAAAGTGGGTGAGCTCCGGCTCCACGTGGCCTCCTGACGGATGGTCCTACCATGAGCTGAGGCGTTTGGGCTGGCGTCGGGGTGTGGGAGGTGGGGCGTGGTGGGGGTTATGAGTCCGCAGGAGGATGAGAATCGGCGGCTGTTGCGGGCGCGGGATGCTATGGATCGTGATTATGCGAAGCCGCTGGATGTTCCTGCGGTGGCTGCCGTCGCGTTCATGTCGGCGGCGCACTTCAGTCGGACCTTTCGGGCGGTCTTCGGGGAGACGCCGCATCGGTACTTGCAGCGGCGGCGGATCGAGCGGGCTATGGCCATGCTGCGGGAGACAGCGGTGCCTGTCACCGATGTGGCGCGTGAGGTTGGGTTTGAGAGTCTCAGCAGCTTCACCCGTACGTTCCGGTCGATCGTCGGTGCCTCGCCTACCGAGTTTCGTGCGAAGGCGGTGCCGCTCTCGGCGCCGATCTGCTTCGTGAAGGCCTGGTCGAGACCGAGCAGTTTTGGACAAGCCGGATTTGGGGCCAGCCCCTAGCCTGGGCAGCATGTTCAAACAAATCAGCATTCACTCTGTACGCGTGCTCGACCAGGACGAAGCCCTGGACTTCTATGTCGGCAAGCTCGGGTTCGAGGTCGCCAGCGACGTCGACATGGGCTTCATGCGATGGCTGACCATCGCGCTGCCCGGCGACCCCGGCCGTGCGATCCTGCTGGAGGTGCCCGGTCCGCCGGCGCTCAGCCCTGAAGTGGCCACCCAGGTGCGCGACCTGGTGACCAAGGGCGCGATGGGTGTCGCGGCCATCCTCACGACCGACGACTGCCAGAAGACCTACGAAACGCTGAAGGCGCGGGGGGTCGAGTTCACCGAGGAACCCGTCGTCCAGCCGTATGGCATCGACTGCGCGCTCCGTGACCCCTTCGGCAACCACATCCGCATCACCCAACTGGCCGAGACACCACGGGAGGTCGACGAGGGGGATATCGCGCGCTGGGGAGGCAGCCCTCAAAACGACTGATTGCCGCCAGAAGAAATCCCACCGCCGGGAACGCCACTCCTCACGAGGCAGGCCTCAAAACGGCTGGTTGCCGCAGGTCGCCTGGCCCCATCGGGGCTAGGGTCGATGTCATGAAGTTTCTTCTGATCATCTACGGCAACAAGGAATTCTGGGACTCGTTCCCCGCCGACGAGCGCGAGGCGATGATCGCCGAGTTCGATGCGTTCAACGCCAAACATATGAAGTCCGGTGAGCTCCTCGGCGCGTACGGCCTTGCCGACGTGACCGAAGCGAAAACCGTTCGCGTCCGGGATGGTATGCCCGTCGTCACCGACGGGCCATACCTGGAGGCTAAGGAGTACCTGGCCAGCACCTACCTCCTGGACGTCGCGGACGAGGCCCGCGCCCTGGAGATCGCCGCCGAACTGCCCGCGGCCGCCCTCGGCCAGGTGGAGTTCTGGCCGATCCTGCACGAGGCTTCGCCCTGATTCGCGGCTTCGCGGATCAGGTGCGGATCAGGTGTGGGCGCCGACGCGGTCGACGATGGCGGTGGCGCCGGCCTTGCGGGCGCAGTGGGCGCAGCAGAACCATCTGCCTTCGTCTTCGACGCCGTGGCCGACGATGCGACAGGAACAGTGCTCGCAGATGGGTGCCATCTTTGTGATCGCGCACTCGAAGCTGTCAAAGGTGTGGACCACGCCCTGGGCGTGGATCTCGAATGTCATGTCGTAGTCGTTGCCGCATACTTCGCAGGCCGCCATGGTTCCCCCTGATGTCGATGCTTACGGCGGGTTTGGTACCCGTTTCAGGAGGATGGGAGAACGGCCTTGCGGAACGCTTGGGGGCTTTGGGGGAATTGTTTGCCGCCAGCCGCTTCGTCTCGGCCCATAACCGGACCGAGACGAAGCGGCTGCTGGCGTTATAGGGCTTTGAGCACGGTGGTGATGGTGGTTTTCGCGCCGTTCAGGGCCTCGCGGAGGTCCATCAGGGTGGAGTCGGGATTGTTGATGGGAGTGTCGGCGGGGCGGTCGCTGCCGCCGAAGAGGATGTAGACGACCCGGGTGCCCTGGAGGGCGTAGATCTCGTAGCGGGCCGAGTAGGCGGTGTCCGTCTTCTGTTTGATCGCCTGGCCGTAGTTGTCCTCGCCGATGCCGGGGAGTTTGGTGATCTTACTCCAGGCGATGCCGCCGATTCTGGAGCTCGCGGTGAACTTGGTCTTGCCGCGTTTGTCGATCAGGAAGAAGCGGGCGGAGTCGGCGTCGGGGAATTCGCGGACGCTGACCATGAGGTTGCGCCAGCGGATCTTGCCGTCGGCGACCGGCATCTTGTCGTTCCACCACTGGCACTGGATGTGTTCGGCCTTGCCGTCCTTGCTGGTGGCCGCCTCGCCCTTGGTCTGCGGGACGAGTTCGGCGGCGACCTGGTTCAGGGCGACGCAGTGCGGGGGCAGGTCGATGAGTACGGGCTTGGGGCTGGGCGTCGGGGTAGGGCTGGGGCGGGCCTTTCCGGCGAAGGGGGATGGTTTGCCCTGCTGCCAGGCGGTGACCGACTGGGCCAGCTGCTCGAGCAGGACTTTGACCTCGCGGATCGCGTTCGCTTCGGTGATCGACTGTTTGGTCTCGGTGGAGAAGAGGTCGGCTTCCTTGTGCTGCTGGCTCGCCTCGTACTTGACCTGGAAGGTGATGTTGCCGACGCGGCCCATGCCCTGGCCGAAGGAATAGTGGTAGTCCTTCTCGCGGACCAGCTGGTATTGGGCGATGGCCTCCTCGCCTACGCCGGTGAACTTGGTGGGCTTGGAGTAGTAGCGCTCTTGGGTGGAGTTGTTGCCGCCGTAGGTGTATTGGCTGAGTTCGCCGTTGAACTGGATTTTGGCGGCCTTCTCGGCGGTGGTCTCGCCTAGGGCTTCGTACCGGGCGACGTTGACGACGATCTCACGGCTGCGGGTGACGTCGCGGTAGGAAATATTGCGATTTGCCCAGGTGCAGGTCCAGCGGACGTAGCTGACGATCGTGTCGGCTCTGTTGTCGCTGGTACGGGAGTCGATCTTCGCTTGGGGGACGAGGCGTTCCGTTTCGACGGGGTCGAGCATGCCGCACACGTCGGCGTTGGTACCCGTGTTCGCGGCGGCCGAGGTAGTCGCCGAAGGGGCCGCGCTGCCGGAGGACGTGGCCGCGACCGGCGTCTGGTCGCCGGCCTGGGCCTTCATGAACACGAAAGTGCCGCCGGCCACCAGGAGCACGACGACCAGCGCCAGGACGGGCACAACCCAGCCACGCCGTTTCCGCGGCGGCCCTTGCCAGCCACCGCCCGGCTGCGTGGTCCCCGGCCAGGGCCCGCTGCCGGACCCCTGCCACTGGCCTCCCACCTGGTACGGCCCAGCATCCTGCCCGGACGGGTGCCACGGCGCTCCCGAAGGAGGGGGAGGCTGTGCGCTGCCCGACCAAGGTCCAGGCGTATCAGGCGATTGTGGCCCAGATGGCCCTGGCGCGCCCGCCTGCGGAGGACCCGGCCACGGCCCATGCGCGTCCGGCGGTTGTGGCCCGCCCGGCCAGGATCCAGGCGCATCCGGCTGCTGGGGGTTGCCGGGCCAAGCTCCGGGCGCGTCCGGTGACTGTGGACCACCCGGCCAAGCCCCCGGCGTGTCCGCCGACGGAGGGCCTCCCTGAAAATCCGGCTTGCCTGGCCAAGGCCCTGATGCATCCGGCTGCTGATGGTTACCCGGCCAAGCTCCGGGCGCGTCCGGTGACTGCGGACCACCCGGCCAAGGCCCTGACATATCCGGCTGGGGACGGCCACCCTGCCATGATCCGGGCACGTCCGGTTCCCGACCTGTGGAAGATCCTTCAGCGGGAGAGCCGGAGAGTACCTGTGGGGGCGTGTAGACGGGAAGCTCGTGGAGCTTGGTCGGCTCGTCGCGAGGGTTGGACGCCGATGGTTGGGGCCAGCCGGGGGTGAAGGGCGGTTCGTGCTGGCCTGGCGGGGGCGGTAACGGTGGTCCATCCCGCCATGGTTCTTCCGCGTTCTGGGCGGCGCGGGGTTCGGGGCGTTCACCCGGGTCGGCAGCGGAGGGCCAAGGGATCGGGCCCGAAGGCAAACGTTCAACCGGGCGGGTGTCAGGGTCCGAATCCTGGGTGTGGTCAACAGATTCGGCTGCCCCGAACGCCGAAGGTGGGACAAAATGGCCGGCTGGACTCAGGCCGGGCGCGTTTTCAATGGACGGATCAGTCCGCTCTTCAGGTCGGAACTCCGCGGGGGCGCCAAAGTACCCGCCCGCGGCTCGTGTCGTCGGCACGTCAAATGAGGGCCAGTCCGCGGCGGGCTCTGGATGGTCATCCGCGTTTCGCCCGAAATTCGGGCGCAGGATTCGGGCCGACTGCTGCGCGGAGGTGTCCTCGGGCGCTGGCTCGGATACACGACCCCGGCTCGGCTCAGGAGGCGGACCGAAGGGCAAGTCGGAATCGTCCAGCCTTCTGGTCGCATCTTCTCGGTGATCATTCTCTTCGGAGGCCGTACGCGAAATGTCGTGGCCGCCGTAAGAGCGACTTTCAGCCGACTCAGGCGCAAGAGACTCAGGCTCGGACCCGGAAGCTGATTCCGAGCCGGGTTCGGTGGACTCGGTCTCGGCGGGTGGCCGGCCGGACTGGGAGTCATGGGGTGGCTCAGGTGGAGGGTCCGGGGATGGCGGTGGAGGGAAGTAGGCGCGGGGGTCCGGGTTGGGTTCGTTCAGGGCGCGGCGCGGCGGAGGCTTGAACGGGTCCCATGGGGTGTTCGGCGGTGTGGTCATGAAGGGCTCCTGGAGGGTGGGAGACGGCTAGCCGAGGCCGACGCTGACGAGGGTGGCGGCGTGGGTGGCGGCCCGCCAGGTGGGTGATCGCTCGGAGGCGTCGGGCGAGGCGACGCCCGACTGCCGGTAGGCCACTTCGACGATCAGATTGCTTTGGCGGAACCACACGGACGTGCCGGTGACTCCGGGCTCGCTGATGTTCCTGGTGAACGCGCCCTGGGCGAGCGTGAAGTCCTCGGCCGCCCCACCGGAACGGTAGCCGTCAAACGCGCGCGCGGCCTGGTTCTCGGCGGGGTTCAAGTGGTAGGTGACGGTCAGCGTGGTGTTGGTACGGTGCTGCGCCCACCCACAACTACCCCCGTCCGGCTCACCCCGATCCGCACCATCACCGAGAAGCTCGTTCGCCTGCCGGTTGGTCAGCCCCTCACACGGATCCGGCAGGGCCGCGAAACGCCCCGGCGTGTCCTGATCACTGCCCAGATTCCAGGCGGCAAGCCCCGCCGCGACACCAAGAGCCACGGTCAGCGCGCCGATCGCGACCAACCGTCCCGTTCTTCTCGGCCGTACGACAACAGGAGGCGGAAGCAGGGACTGCAGCATGTGCCGCGCGGCCGGGGCGGGCGGGCGGCGGGAGGGGTCCTTGTCCAGGAGGGCGAGGATCACGCGGGCCAGCCCGGGGGCGGCGCGGATCATCGGCGGCGGCTCGTGCATGAGGACGGCGGCGAGCACGGCGGCCGGGAGTTCCCGGTGGAAGGGCCCGCGGCCCTCGACGGCGGTGTAGAGGGTGGCGCCGAGCGACCAGAGGTCCGACGGCGGGCCCGCGGGTTCTCGCCGGAACCGCTCGGGAGCCATGTACGCCGGCGACCCCGAACTGTCGGCCGGATCGGAGCCGAGCGGCGCGGCGATGCCGAAGTCGGCGAGCATGGCCCGGCCGTCCTCCCCGATCAGGACATTCGCGGGTTTCACGTCCCGATGCAGGATTCCGTTGTGGTGGGCGAGCGCCAGCGCGTCCAGGATCGACAGCCCGATCTCGGCGACCCGGTTGGACGGCAGCGGGAGCAGCTTGTCCAGGGAGGTGCCGGGCACCAGGTCCATGATGATCCAGGGCTGCCCGTCGTGCGGCACCACGTCGTGGATCATCACGATGGACGGGTGGCTGAGCCGTCCCGCCGCGCGGGCTTCCTGCAGGGCGCGGCCGGTGTATTCGGCGAGCTCGCCGGGGCTGAGACGGGCCGGGACGCGCATCTGCTTGACCGCGACCTCGCGTCGCAGCAGCTCGTCGTGGGCGCGCCAGACGGTCCCCTCGCCACCTTGGCCCAGGGGTTCGACAAGCCGATATCGGCCGGCGAGCAGGTTCACTACGCCCGGCTCCACAACGTGTCGGCGGCGACGGCAGCGGCGTGTTCGGCCGCGGCGCGGATCTGCTCGGGGGTGCGGGTGCCCAGATCCGCGTACTCGATCTTGCCGACCAGGTTGCCCAGGCGGAAGAAGATCAGGTTGCTGAGCACCCGGCCGTCGGTGGAGCTCACGTCGCTGGCGAAGGCTTCCTCGCCGACGCCGGGCAGGGTCCGGGGGCGGGAGATCACGACCTCTTGTTTGCGGTCTGCGCCGATTTCGTACCAGATGAATTGGCCCTCGCGGAGGCCGTTGTCGGCTCGGCGGCGCAGTGCGGCGAAGAGGGTGCGGGCCGAGTCGGCGGTCAGCGCCCAGGGGTCGGGGGTGTCGGAGTCGGTCTGCGGGTCGATGCGGAGGCCGGTGCCGTCGACCGTCCACTGGCAGCCTTTCTCGATCTTCCGTCCGGGGGCGGTCCGGCCCAGGGCGGAGGTGATCTCGGCGGCGGGCAGGGCCGTACAGAGATCGACGGCCGTGGCGAACGTCGGCGAGGAGCGGCGCGCGGGCGGGTCTTCGCCGCCCCAGGGGACCACGAACGCGGCTCCGGCCAGGAGCGGGACCGCCACCGCGGCGGCGACCAGCCATCGGCGGGTACGGCGCTGCCGGGCCGCCATGGGCATCGTCACATCCGGCATACCGCCCCGGGCGATCTGCCGGAACAGATCGAGCGCGGCGGCCGGTTCCGGGCGGGCGCCAGGATCGCGGGACAACATCCAGCGTAAGAGCGGGCCGATCGGCCCGGCGGTCCTGGGCAGGGGGACGTCCTGGGAGATGGTCGCGTAGAGGACCTCCACCTGGGACCCCTTGAACGGGGGTGTGCCCTCCAGGGCCAGGTAGAGGGTCGCGCCGAGCGACCACAGGTCGGATTCCGGGCCGCCGGGCTCGCCGGAGAGGCGTTCCGGCGCGATGTATCCCGGCGATCCGATCAGCATGCCGTCGCCGGTCAGCGCGGTCGTGTCGGCGGGGCGTGCGATGCCGAAGTCGGTGAGGACCACGCGGCCGTCGCTGGTCAGGAACACGTTGCCGGGTTTCACGTCGCGATGTTGCACGCCGAGGGCGTGCGCGGCGGCCAGCGCCTCCAGCATCCTGGCCCCGATCTCGGCCACCCGCGCGCCCGGCAGCGGGCCGTGCGTCCTGACCTCCTCGGCGAGGTTGCGGCCGTGCAGCCGCTCCATCACGATCCACGGCTTGCCGCCCTCGACGAGCACGTCGTGCACGCCCACGATCGACGGATGCCGCAACCGCGCGGTGACCTCCGCCTCGCGCATCACCCGGGCGACCAGTTCGGCCCGCTTGCGTTCCTCGAGCCCGTCGGGGAAGCGCAACTCCTTGACCGCGACCTCGCGGTCAAGCGTCTCGTCCCTCGCCAGCCATACCGTACCCATACCGCCGGAACCGAGAGGACGGAGCAGGAGGTAACGAGAGGCCAGTCTTTCCCCGATCGATTCGGCCATAGCGGGAGGATAGCGAAATCCCGTTCGGGTGCTTTGCGGATTGCCCGGGCTGTTACTGCGGTATTGCGGGGTTAGTCGCGTTGGGTTATCGGGCGGATCGCGACCGTGAGCAGGGGGAGGCCGAGAACGCCCAGGCAGGCCAGGGCGTACGGGAGTGGGAGTCCCAGGGTCAGGGCGGCGACGGCGAGGGGGCTGATGACGAATCCGGTGTACGAGACGACGGAGACGGTGGTCACGATGGCGCCGGTCGTGTCGCGGGTGCCGGCGTCGCTGAGGATGGCGGGCATCAGGGGGGCGAACGCGAGGCCGGACAGGCCGAATCCGGTCAGGCTGAGCCAGGGGGTGGTCGCCAAGCCGGCCAGGATTATTCCGCTCGAACCGCCTAGTCCGGCGATCAGGAAGAGGGTTCGGGTGGTCAGGGTGGGGAGGGCTTGGGCGATCAGGCGGCCGGTGGTGAGGGCGGCCATGTAGGTCGCGGGGGCGGCGGCGGCCAGGACAGGGCCGGCGCTGAGGTGATCCTCCAGGAGGATGGCCGACCATTGTTCGACCGCGTTCTCGACGATGAGCAGGCAGGCGCCGAGCAGGCCGAGCACCACGCCGATTCCCCACAGGCCGGGGCGGGGCTTCTTCTCGTTGTCCTCCTGTTGGGTGGGGGGACCGAGCGGGAGGCGTACGGCGGCCAGACCGGCGGCGAGGACGAGGGCGGCGGCGCAGGTGAGGACGGCCGGGGTGGACATGCCCAGGTCGCGAGCGAATCCGGCGGCGGGGGCGGCGACGATCACGGCGACCGGGAAGGCGGCGTGGACCGGCTGAAAAAGCCGCCGGCCGGTCACGCGTTCGCCGCGCGCGGTGGCCATGTTGAGCGCGACGTCGACGCTTCCGCTGGCGACGCCGAGGATCAGGAGCGCGAGCGCGAGAACCCACGGCTCCGAGATGAAGCCGAGGACGACCGCGACGGCGGCCAGGCCGGCCATGGACAGGGCGAGAACCAGGCTTTCGCGGCCTCGGGCGAGGCGGCCGGTGACCATCATGGCCGGAATCGCGCCGATGGAGACTGCGGTGAGGGCTAATCCGAGATCAGCCGTGGATGCGCCGAGTTGTTCTTTGATGGCGGGGAGCAGTCCGGACCATGCGCCCCAGAACACTCCCCAGCCAGCGCATACCGTTACCAGTCGCCATCCGACGAGGTTCCGCACATCACTACCTAGCACACGATTCCCTTCCACGCCTGGCCCCAATGGATGGCCGTCGCTCACTGCCGTGACGACAATTATCTGGCGATCGCGATGACGTGAGGAGGATCTGTGGGGGAACGGGAGAAGCTGCTCACCGTGCTGCGGCGACGCCTCGAACGGGCGCGGGAGGGGGAAACGGCGGAGCTCATGGCTGCGGAGGCCCTCGCGGACGAGCGTCGGCTGGCCGAACTGGTCGAGGAGCGCGACCTGGTCGGTTGGACCCGGCTGGGCCAGCTGTCCTGGTTCAGGTATCTGGCGGAGCGGCGGGACTCCGATCTTCGCGCCGCGGTCGATTACTGCGCTCGCGGGTACGTCAACGGCGTTCGTGACGAGGATCTCCCGGAGCCGTTGTTGCCGCTTCTCGCCAATCGTGCCGTCGCCACCGCGGAGGATCTTCTCCAGGAGTCGACCGAAGTCCACGACCCGGACCTGCTCGACGATGCCGTGGAACTCTGGGAGCGGATCGCGCTCCACACGCCCGGCGACCATGAGAACTACGCGGGCCGCCAGGACAATTTCGCTCTTTCCCTGCTGCTGCGGTATCGGCGGACCGGCTCCCGGGACGACCTGGAACGCGCGGCCGTTCTGCAGCGGAGCGTGGTGGCCTCGACCCCGCCAGGCCATCAGAATCTGGCTCGGTACATGAACAATTTTGCCGAGACGCTGGCAGACCGAGCGCAGGAGTACGGCTTGGCCGAGGACCTGAACGCGGCGCTCGGTTTCTACCGGGAGGCGATCCGGCTAACCCGTCCGGACGATCCGGGCATGCGGGTGTACGCGAGTAATCTCGCGCGCGCTCTGGCGTCCCAGACAGATCCCCCGGACGACGCCATCGAGGAGATCCGGGGGTCGGTGTCCGGAGCCGAGGGCGCTGAGCGGGCCGACCGGCTGAGCGATCTGGCGGAGGCGCTCCTTGGCCGGGCGGAGCGGACGGGAGCCCAGGCGGATCTGGACGAAGCGGTCGAGGCCCGCCGGGCTTCGGTCAATCTGACGGCCCTGGACGATCCCGAGCGTCCGAACCGGCTGCACCTGCTGGCGGGCACGTTGCAGGCCCGCTTCCTGCGTACGAACGAGTTGGTCGACCTGGCTATGGCCCTGCGGGCGAGCGAACTCGCCGTGGCCACGTGCGCGCCTGGCCACCCGTACCGGGCCGAACTGCTCAACGGTCTCGGCGCGGTGCTGATGCTCCGGTATCCACGGTTACGGGAGGCCAGGTGCCTCGACGCGGCCATCGACGCCTTCCAGACGGCAGCGGCCATTGGCCGAAATCATGGGATTTTCCACGGCAACTACGCCAATGCGCTGCGGCAGCGCTTCAAGCTGACGGGTCGCGCCGAGGATCTGGACGCGGCCATCGCGGCGGCGGAGACCGCTTTGGCCGAGGGCGGCATGGCCGGCGCGGTCCGACCGGTGCTCCGCGACAATCTCGCGCTCATGCTGCTGGAACGGTTCCAGGAAGCGCGAGCCGCAGCCGATCTCGACGCCGCCATCGCGCATGCCGAGACGACGGTGACTGAGACGGCCGGTCGCCCGGATCAAGCCGATGCGCTGCGCACCCTGGGCACGGGGCTGGAGTTGCGCTACCGGGCGACCGAGGACCCGGCAGATCGGGACAAGTCGTTCACGGCATTGGAAGAGGCGATTCGGATCGAGTCGGCTTCTCCCTCGACACGGGTCCAGATCGCGATGCTCGCCTCCGGCCTCGCCGCGCCGGATGATCCGGCCCGCGCGGCCGAGCTGCTCGATTCGGCGGTACGGCTGTTGCCGGAGACGATGCCGCGCCGTCTGGACCACGCCGACCGGCTCGCGCACACCCGCAGGGTGACCGGTGTGGCCGCCGACGCGGCGGCGCTGGCGCTGGCCGGCGGCGGGCCGGACGCGGCGGCCCGCGCTCTGGGCCTGCTCGAACTCGGGCGTTCCGTGCTGCTCGGGCAATTGCTGGAGACCCGGACCGACCTGTCGGATCTCGCGGCGCGGCGGCCCGACCTGGCCGAGGAGTTCATCCGGCTGCGGGACCAGCTGGAGCGCCCCGAGGATCACGTCGCCGAGGCGTTCCGGAGCGGGATCGCGACCGTGAGCGATCCTTCGGCGGAACGCCGCGAGGCGGGCGAAGCCTTCACCCGGGTGCTCGCCGAGATCCGCGCGCTCCCGGGCCATGAGGCTTTCGGCCGACCCCTCGCCGTACCGGATCTGGTCGCCCAGGCCGAGGCCGGGCCGGTGATCACACTCAACACGAGCAATCACCGATGTGACGCGCTCCTGCTCGCCACGGACAGCGTCAGGCACGTGCCGCTGCGGAAGCTGAACCTCGACCTGCTGGCCGATCGGACCGCGCGGTTCACCCAGGGATTACGCGACTCGCTCGATCCGAAGTCGCGGCTGGCGGATCGGAAAGCGGGCGGGGAACGCATGCTCGACTGCCTGGAGTGGTTGTGGGACGTGGTCGCCGCGCCGATCCTGGACGCTCTCGGGTTCACCGCCTGCCCTGGCGTCGGCGAGGTGTGGCCGAGGGTCTGGTGGGCGTCCGGAGGGCTGCTCGGCAGGTTGCCCGTGCACGCGGCCGGGTATCACCGGGCGACCAACGGACAGGCAGTAATCGATCGCGTTATTTCCTCTTATACGCCAACAATTCGGGCGCTGGGGTATGCGCGTCAAGCGCCCTCCGCGAAGAAGCGCGCCCGGCCGCTCGTCGTCGTCATGCCGACCACTCCCGGCGTGCCGGGTGCGCTCATCCACGTCGAGGACGAGGCGGCGATGATCGCCGCGAGGTTCCCGGAAACCGTGCTGCTGACCGCCAGCGGATCGGCAGGCCTCCGCCCGACCAGGGAGAACGTGCTCCGGCACCTGCCCGACTGCCGCGTGTTCCACTTCGCGGGGCACGGTTTCAGCGATCTCGACGATCCGACCCGCTCCACCCTGCTGCTCGCCGACCACGCCACCGCGCCGCTCACCGTCGCCAGCCTCGGCGGGGTACGGCTCGGCCGTGCCCAACTGGCCTACCTGTCCGCCTGCCGCACCGCCATCACCGAGGACTCCCACCTGGCCGACGAGGCCATCCACCTGGCGACGGCCTTTCAGCTGGCCGGATTCCCGCACGTCGTCGGCACCCTGTGGGAGATCAACGACAGCGTCGCCCGCACCATCGCCGAGTCCTTCTATGCGCGGCTGGGCGGTTCGGCGCGGGAGCGGTTCGCCCCCGAGCGGGCGGCTGAAGCGCTGCATCACGCGGTCCGCGCCGCTCGGGACCGGTATCGGCAGGTACCCAGCCTCTGGGCCGCGCACGTGTACACGGGACGATGACTCAGCGCCGCACGCCCGCTTCCAGGCTCTCCAGATGCCGCCTTCGCACCTCGTAGTCGATATGACCCGCGGGAGTCGCGGCGAGGGCTTCCCGGCTGAGATCCAGGGCCTCCCGCAGGACCTCGGTGTTTCCCGTGCCGTTGTAGTGCACGGTCAACGCGTTGCTGAGGTTGGAAAGGTAGGTGCCACGGTCAGGATGGCCGTCCGGTGCCAGCTCCACGGCGGTACGGCTGACCTGGGTTGCCTCCACGATGAAGTGCAGCACCTTGGTCGAGTGGTACAGGCTCACCAGAACCCGCCCGAGATTGCTCAAGTGGGGGGCGCGGTCGGTGCTGGGCGGGGCCGGGGCGGCAATGGCCATACGGCTCACTTCGAGGGCTTCCGCCAGCGCGAACCGGTCGCCGGTGGCCGCGTGCCGCAACCGCAGGGCCGTACCCAGATCCGAGAGGCGGTCGGCGTAGTGGCGGTGCTGGGGAGCCGTCTCGGCCACGATCTGCCGCAGCAGGGCGGTCGCCTCCTCGATCGCGGCCAGGTCTCCGTCCAGCTGGTGGATGTCCAGCAGCTCGGCTGCCCGGTCCAGGGCGCGCTCTGTGGAAGCTTCCTGCCGCAGGAAGTACGCCCGCAGGTCGTCGGGCACCCTTGTCGGATCGGCAGAGAACACCGGTCCGAAGAATGTCACGGCGGCATCCAGGTCGTCCCGGTCCTTGCCCTCCGGCAGATGTTCGTACCGCAGCCAGTGGAACCAGCCGAGGGTATAGGCGGCGTCGACGTCGTCCGCTGGTTCCGCCAGCGTCGCGACCAGCTTCGTGACATTCTTCGTGGTCTTCTTGTCGAACAGCGGAAGGGCGTCGCGGGTCGCCGAGCATTCCTCAAGAATCGCCCTGAGCTTGGCCATTCTCCGTACGCGTTCGTCGTTCACGACTCAAGCATGGACACCGGGGGCCCAGCGCGAAAGGATTTCCGTGACCGTCGAAGGGGGCCGGTGATGGACGGTGAATCGCTGGCGGCCGTACGAGCCCGCCTGGCGAAGTTCGAGCGGACCGGAGACCCGAGCCGCCTTTTCAAACGCAAGGCGTGGACCGAGGCGCTGCACCTTCTCGAATCGGTGTCCAGCCTGGAGAAAGAATGGGAGGCCGCGCACGCGGTCGGATGGCTGAGCTGGCAACGCTACCGGTTCCTTCCGGAAGGGGAGGACGCGGAAGCACTGGAAATGGCGCTGAACATGCTCGAATGGGCTTACCGGCACGATCCCGGAAGCGTTCCCGCCGCGGTCCGCGAGCACTTCCGCAAAGGGGAGGTGGGAGAGGACGCGCGCTGGCGATGGCTGGGCGACGCCAACGCGCTCAGCACCGAGTTCCAGCGGTCGCAGGATCTGGACCTGCTGGAGGAGGCCATCGTGCTCTACCGCAGGACGGTGGACGAGCTTCCGCCCGTGCACGACCACTATGCCCCCTTCCTGTCGAACCTCGGGGCCGCCCTGCGCACCCGCTCCGAGGCGGTCGGAGATCAGGCGTCCCTCCTCGAGGCGCTGCGGGTCAGCAGGCAGGCGCTGGAAGCGCCGTCCTCCCTGGAGGACGACCGCGCTCGCCAGCTCTGTAACCTCGGCCGCGTTCTCAACGTGCTCGCCCGGCGGGCCGGAAAGCTCGCCTACCTCCTGGAGGCGGTCGACGTGGGCCGCCGAGCGGTGACCGCCGCCCCCGCCGACCACCCGGACCGCCCCGCCTACGTCTCCGTGCTCGCCGGCTCGCTGAATCTCCTCTACCTGCACAACAATGACGTGGCCGTTCTCGCCGAGGCCCTCGAACTGAGCAGGGAGGCATTCGACGCCACGCCTCCCGGCCACGTCGACTACGAGCTGAGAAGGGAACACCACGCGAACCTCCGGGAGGACTACCAGGCGGTCGCGGGAGGGAAATGATCCCGTGGTCGGGCAGGTCGCCGAAAATGGCGCCCGCTTGCGGTTCGCCGCGGTTGGCTCGCCCTGACAGGGCACTCCCCCGGGGCAGGCTGGTGCGGCTTCGCCAGCCTGCCGGGGGCTTCGTGCAATAGAGAGTCGGTCAGCTGAGCGTGAGTGTTCGGATTCTGAGGTCGCCCGTGAAGACCAGATACACATCTTGGGTACCGGTGGTTCTGGTCAAGGGGGCGGTTGCTGTGGTCCAGGAGTAGACGTCACCAGTGGCTGGGACCGGCACCGTCCCGATCAGGCGTCCGGTCGGGGAACCGAGGCGGACCTGGATAGAACCGCCCGCCACGGACGAAACTCCGGCGGTGATGGCCGCCGGGCCGCGCAGGTCGGCGTCTTTGAACGCGATCCAGTCACCGGTCACCGTGCCGCCGACGGCCGTGCCGGTGGGCTTGGTCTCGTCGACCAGCTCGATGCCGAAGTAGTCGTCGAAGTCGCTCGCCCGGGTGAGGCGGGTCAGATCGCGCCGGGGGATCTGCTCGCCGGGAACGTTGACGGTGGTGCGCTGCCGGATCGCGGTCGAGGAGCTGCCGACGAGGACGTCGTGCGTGGCGGATTCGGTGACGAAGCGGTTCCGGGTGACGTCCCAGAGGGCCAGGTCGGATCTGGCGACCTTGAAGCGGACCGTGGTGGACGCGCCGGGGGCAAGGGTCACGCGCTGGAATCCGCGCAGTTGCTTGATCGGCTGCTTCACGCGGGAATGCCGCTGATGGGTGTAGAGCTGAACCACCTCATCCCCGGCGCGGTTTCCTGTGTTCGTCACTTTGACGGAAATTTCGTAACCCGCGCCTTGAGGGGTGACCGTCAGGCCCTGGTAGCCGAAGGTCGTGTACGAGAGGCCGTGGCCGAAGGGGTAGAGCGGGCTGCCTGAGTAGTACAGATACGTCGAACCTGTCTTGATGATGTCGTAGTCGGTGATCGGGGGCAGGGGGGCGCCGGCGCGGTGCCAGGTCTGGGTGAGGCGTCCGGCGGGGTTGACGTCGCCGTACAGGACGTCGGCGAGGGCGTGGCCGGTTTCGGCGCCCGCGTGGGTGGTCCAGAGGATGGCGGGGACGTGGTCCTGGAGCCAGTCGATCGTGGCCGGGTAGCTGTTCTGGAGCACCACGACCGTCTTCGGGTTGGCCGCGCGGACGGCCTTGGCCAGGGCTTCCTGGCCTTCGGCCAGCTTGGTGGAATTACGGTCGTGGTCTTCGCGGCCGTTGATGAACGGCATGCTGCCGACGACGACCACGGCCACGTCGGCGGCCTTCGCGGCGGCGACGGCGGTGGCGATGCCGTCGGTCACAACCTCCTTGGTGAACCTGGCGGCGGTGGCCTTCGCGCCGACCGAAAGCTTCCCATCGGGGTCGACCTGCACGTACGTCTCCGGCAACCAGAACCACGGCTGCGTGACCTCATACCCGACATATCGGATAAGGAAGTTTCCGTCCCCGGCGGGCTCCAGTTTGAACTGCTGCTGGACGAACCAGCCGTTGGGCTGGTCGTCGCGGGTGATGAAGGGCGCGAAGTTCCAGCCGAGATACCGGCCGTTCCCGGCGTTCCGCAACGTCACGACCCCCTCGCCCCAATCGGTCAGATCCCACTGGGCGGCGGAGGTGAGCGCGGCGGCCGTCCCAACGGTGTCGGCGTCTGTGGTGCCCGTCGCGGTGATGTAGCCGCCGGAGGCCACATGCTTGAACGCGACCCGATCCACACCCTCGGTCCCGGTGGCCGTCGCGCGTTCCTTGATGCCGTCGAGGGTGGTCACGCGGTAGGGGAGGTTGCCGCCGTACCAGTCGGTGTAGAGGGTGTCGCCGAGTGGTCCGATGACGGCGATCTTGCGGTTGGGGGTGAGCGGGAGCAGGCCGGAGTTCTTCAGCAGGACGGTGGCTTTGCCCGCTGTCTCCCGGTTGAGCGCGCGGTGCGCGGGCGAGTCCACGACGGCTTTGGTGATGTTCCCGTAGGGGCCGCCGCCGGGATCGAATTCACCCAGCCGGAACCGGATGCTCAGGATGTGGCGGACCGCCGTGTCCACGTCGGTTTCGGTGATCAGCCCGGCCGCCAGCGCGTCGGTCACGGCGGTGGTCGTCCTGGCGGAGTTGGTGTCGTCGGTGGTGAAGCTGTCCACTCCGGCCTTCAGCGTGGCCGCGTCCGCCTGGGCGAGGTCAGGGTAGTAGCGCTGGGAGTCGACCAGGTTGTTGGGCGCGTGCGCGTCGGTCACGTTGAAGAGATCGCGCGTGCTCCAGGAGCGCACGCTGGAGTTCAGGTCGGTGACCGTGGCCGGGCGTCCGTTGACCACGTTGTAGGAGGTCATGACCCCGGTGGCCGCCCCGGCGGAGATGGCCGTGCGGAAGGCGGGCTCCTCATACTCCTTGAGCACCCGCGCCGGCAGGCTGGAGTTGGTCGTGGTCCGGTTGACCTCGTTGTTGTTGGCCAGGTAGTGCTTGAGCACCGGCGCGGCCCGCAAATAGTCGGGATCGTCGCCGGTGATGCCCTTCCCGTACGCGGTGGAGATCGCCCCGGTCAGCAGCGGATCCTCCGAATAGCCCTCCTCGTTGCGCCCCCAGCGCGGATCCCGCAGTAGGTTCACCACGGGCGCCCACAGCTGGAGCCCCCACACCCGGGGATTCTCCGCGTGATACCCCCGCGCCTCGGTGCCGACGGCCGCGCCGACCCGCTTGATCAGCGCCGGGTCCCACGTGCTCGCCAGCCCGACGGCCTGCGGGAACACCGTCCCCGCCGCCGTACGGACCGCGCCGCCCGCCTCGACGTCAGTGGACCAGGCGACGCCGTGCAGCGCTTCGGTGCCCGTCTTGAACGAGCCGATGCCGAGACGTGGCACGGCGGGCTGGTACTGGTGCAGCCAGGAGATCTTCTCGGCCGGCGTGAGCCGCCCGAGCAGGTCGTCGATCCGCTGCGCCAGCGGCAGCCCGGGATCGCGGAACGGGAAGTCGTCGGCGGCCTGCGCGGGAACGGTCCCCATTCCGAGGA
Organism: Acrocarpospora pleiomorpha; assembly: GCF_009687885.1. Taxonomy (GTDB): domain Bacteria; phylum Actinomycetota; class Actinomycetes; order Streptosporangiales; family Streptosporangiaceae; genus Acrocarpospora; species Acrocarpospora pleiomorpha. The sequence goes on along the minus strand of NZ_BLAF01000045.1, from coordinate 34,030 downwards.
CCAGGACCAGCGCGAGCAACAATCGTCGGAACATGGGAAAGCCTCCAGGTCAGGATGGCGGCTATTTGATGGCGCCCACGGTGATCCCGCGGGTGAGGGTCCGCTGGAAGATCAGGAAGAACACCACGGCGGGCACGATGCCGAGCAGCGCGGAGGCGCTGGACATGGTGGCGTCCATCAGCCGGTCGCCCTGCAGCACGCCGAGCGCGACCGGCACGGTCTGGTTGTCGTTGGAGATCAGGAAGACCAGGGGCAGGAAGAACTCGTTCCAGGTCCAGATGAAGAAGAAGATGAGCAGCACCGACAGCGTGGGCCGGCTGATCGGCACCACGATCCGCCACAGCGCCCGCCACTTGCTCGCGCCGTCGATGGCGGCGGCCTCCAGGATCTCGGCCGGAAACCTCCCCAGCACCGCCGAAAGCAGATATGTCCCGAAAGCTGCCTGAATAACGGTAAATATCAGGATCACGAAGAGGCGGCTGTCGTAGAGGCCGACCTGTTTGGCCAGGTAGTACAGCGGATAGACGAGCGCCTCCTGCGGCAGCGTGTTCGCCACCAGGAACACGACCAGGATCCAGAGCCGCCCGCGCACCCGCCCGATCCCCAGCGCGTACGCGTTGAGCACGGACAACGCCACCGCGCCCACCGCCACACACCCACTGATCAGCAGGCTGTTCCAGAGCTTGCGGGCGAAATCCACGCGATTCCAGAAATCTACGATCCCGTCGAGATAAATCCCGTCAGGCAACGCCAGCGGCCCCCCGGACGAGTACTCCGCCGGAGACTTGAACGCGTTGACCCCCACCAACAAGAACGGAAATAGCATGACAAATGCCAGGACAATCAGTGCGGCCAGCAGCGAGTACCGTCTCACGTCTCACGCTCCTGAACCCGCAGGAACAGGAACGTCACCACGACGATGATCAGCGCCAGCACGGTCGCGATCGCGGAGCCGTACCCGACATTGACCCGCTGGAAGAAGTTCAGATACGAGAAATACGACGGCACCATGGTCGCCCCCGCCGGTCCCCCGCGGGTCAGGACGAAGATCGGCCCGAACACCTTCAGGGCGGCGATCGTGCAGGTCAGCAGCACCACGAAGAACTCCGGCCGGATCTGCGGCACGGTGATGTGCCAGAACCGCCGCCACCAGGAAGCGCCGTCGATCTCCGCCGCCTCGTACAGCGCCGGATCCACCCGCTGCAACCCGGCCATGAAGATCACCACCGGATACCCCAGCTGGAACCACACCATGATCGCCATCACCGTGGCCAGCGCGATCGACGGATCGCCCAGCCAGTTGACGTCGAGTCCGAAGATCTCGTTCACGGCGCCGTACGAGGGATTCAGCAGCCACCCCCACACCACGCCCGCGATCGCCACCGGCAGCACCTGCGGCAGGTAGAAGGCCGCCCGCAACGCGGACGCCGTACGCGGCCCGAACTTCTTGGCGATGTAGTCGAACAGCGCGGCGGCGAGCACCAGCCCGAGCAGGGTGGGCACCACCGCCATCGCCAGGATCAGCGCCACGTTGTGCTGAAATGACGCCCAGAACCGCTCATCCTTCAGCAGCCTGGCGTAGTTCTCGAACCCGATCCATTCCGGCGTGCCCACCCCCGACCAGCGGGTGAAGCTCGTGGCGACGTTCATCAGGAACGGCGCCACGATCACACCGACGAACAACACGAGGCTGGGGATCAGATAGAGCCAGTATCCCCGCGACCTCATCCGCCGATATCCGCCAGATTCTCGTTGTAGGGCCCGGCGATCTCGTCCAGCACCGCGCCGGGCGCGGTCCCGTTGATCAGCCCCTGTACGCCGGCCACCATCACGTCGTAGTACCCCGGAGCCGGCCAATCCGGATAGAACGCCAGGCCGTCCTGCGCGGACAGCTTGTTGAAGTTCTCCACCAGCTCCTTGCTCTTGGCGTCGGTGATCGCCGCCGGATCGGCCGCCACCGGCAGCCCGCCCGAGTTGCCCAGCAGGTTCTGGATCTCCTTGCTCATCGTGATGTCGATGAAGTCGTAGGCGAGATCCTTGTTCTTGGCCTTCTCCGGCACCACCCAGATGTTGCCCGAGGAGCCCGGCGCCATCTGGTTGCCCGGCCAGAGGAAGGACCCCCACTCGAAGTCCTTGACCGTCGACTGCACCCTGCCGTACCACCAGGAACCGGACACCATGATGGGGAACTTGCCGCTCATGAACGCGACGCCCATGTCCTCGGCCTTGATCCCGGCGGAGTCCTTGTCGACGTAGCCCTTCTTCACCCAGTCGGCGTAGGTGTTGGCGGCATAGGTGAGTTCTGGCCCGTGGAAATCGACTTTGCCCTTATAGAGCTGATAGCTGTCCACCCACGGGCGTTGTGCCTTGCTCAGGGCGAGCAGGTAGAAGATCTGCTGGGCCGGGTATTCGGCGCCCGCGTTGGCGATCGGCGTCACGCCGTCCTTGACGAAGGTGTCCAGAGCGGCGGTGAACTGCTCGTACGTGGTCGGGACTTCCACTTTGTGCTTCGCGAAGAGGTCCTTGTTGTAGTAGACCATCACGTATTCGGCGTAGTTCGGGATGCCGAACCACTTGCCGGAGCCCATGATGCCGCGCTCGTCGTATTTCGCGGTGGTCTGCAGGGACGCCGACAGCGCCTTGTCCCAGCCGCGCTGGGTCGCCTGCTCGGTCAGATCGGTTAAAAGCCCCTGCTTGGACAGCAGCCCGGCGGTCGCGTTGCCCTTGTTGTACTCCATGAGATCGGGCGCTTCATCGGAGTTGAGCACCATTCCGGCGGTCTTCTGGATCTGCTCGAAGCCCTTCTCCTCGAACTTCACCGTGACGCCCGGGTGGGATGCCTCGAACTTCTTGATCGACTCGGCCCAGGCCTTGCCCATCGCGCTGTCGGCGCCCTCGTAGTGCCAGAGCGTGAACGTCTTGGCCTGAGTCCCGCCGGATGATTGGGGGGTGGTGCTATCGGTGCCCCCACAGGCGGCCAGCGCGGCCACCATGAGAACGATGAGTGGGGATTTACGCATTGCGACTCCTAGAGAATGACGGACTCGGCGGTCGCGCCGACGAGCTCGACGTGGGAGATCCGCTTGGGACCGTCGGCTCTGACCACCAGCCGGTCTCCGTCCACCGCCGCGGTCACGGTGGTCGTTCCGTCCAAGTCCCTTATTTCGGTACGGCTTGTGCCTTCAGGCAGCCCGTACACGACAAGGGTGATGTCCGGATCGTCGGCCACCGTGTCGCCCGGGGTGGTCGTGGGGATGAGCGCGCCGTACCGGACGTACAGCGGGATGCGGTCAAGGTGCGGCGAGACGGGGAAATACCGCCCACCGGTCAGGACCTCGCCGGTCCAGTAGTCCACCCACGACCCCGCGGGCAGGTAAACGCTCCGGGAACCATCGGCCGAGGTCATCGGCGCGACAAGCAGATCCGTACCGAACAGGTACTCCAGGTCCGCCTGCCACGCCACCGGATCATCCGGGTAATCGACGCAGAGCGCTCGCATCATCGGCGCGCCCGTCTCAGCCGCGACCACCGCCGCGCTGTAGATGTACGGCATGAGCCGATACCGCAACCGCAACGCGTCGATCGCGCCCTGCTCGGCATGCGGCGGGAACTCCCACGGTTCCCGGCTGGACGTGCCGTGGAAGCGCACCAGCGGAGATAGCGCCCCGAACTGGGACCAGCGGATGTACAGCTCCGGGCTGGGCGTGCCGGTGAAGCCGCCCGCGTCGTGGCTCCAGAACGGGATGCCGGACAGGCCGTGCGAGAGGCCGCCGCGGATCGTGCTGCCCATGGCCGGGTAGGTGGCGTCGACGTCGCCGCTCCACTGGGCGGAGTGGCGCTGCCCGCCCAGGTAGGAGGAACGCGCCCAGACCATGCCATGCCCGGCGACTTCCCGGGTGACGTCGGCGACCAGGTCGTTGAAGAGCAGCGTGTAGACGTTGTGGAGCTCGACGCCGGTCATGCCGTTGAAGGCGATCGAGTCGGCGGGCACCCCTTCGGCGAAGTCGGTCTTGAACACGGCGACGCCTTGCACGAGGAGGGGCTTCAACAGGCCTCGGAACCAGGCGGCCGCGTCCGGATTGGTGAAGTCGACGATGCCGGAAGCCGGGTAGGAGCCATGCCAGACGTCGGCGACATACACCTCGCCGTCACGCTTCTTCAGGAAATATCCGGCGTCGGCGGCGTCGGCGAAGGCTGGGCTCAGGTGGGAAATATACGGATTCATCCATAGGCAGACGCGGAAGCCCTGCTCGGCCAGCTCGGCCAGCATGCCGGCCGGGTCCGGGAACGCCTCCGGATCCCACCGCAGATCCGACCAGTGCCCATCGGTCTGCCAGAACGTGTCCAGATGCAGCACATCACACGGAATGCCCTTGGTCCGGATCGTCCGGGCCCGCTCCAGCACCCGCTCCTGGCTGTCCCGGAAGAACCCCGACGAGATCCACGCCCCGAACGCCCACTTCGGCGGCAGCACCGGCTTCCCGGTCAGCCCGCCGAACCGCGCCAGCACCTGCTCGGGCCCCGGCCCCGCCAGCACGTAGTAGTCGATCAGATCGTCCGGCACCACGATCTGCACGTCGCTGTGCGTGGACTGGCACATGTCGAACTCGACCGGCATGCCACTGTCCACGACGAGCCCGTAGCCTCGGCTGGACAGATAGAACGGCACATTCTTGTACGCACGCTGCGACTCGGCCCCGAACGCGTCGAAGTTCCACATCAGCGGCCGCTGCCCGCGCTTGTTCACCGGCGTGAACGACTCCCCGAACCCGCAGAACGCCTCATCCGCCGGCACCAGGAACGTCTCGTGATAGGCCACGGTCGTCCCGTCCACCGTCGACCGCCCGAACGGCAGCGTACGCAGCCGCCCGCTGATGTCGGGCCGCCCCGGATCCTGCTCGACCAGCACCCGCCCGCTCTCATCGACGAACCGCATATTCCACGGATTCAGCTGGATCTCCACCCGCAACCCGCCCGCGTTCAGCACCACCCGGCTCTCATCCGCCGTCACCACCGCGTGGTACTTCCCCGGCGTCACCATCGAGATCGCCCGCGCCGACCGGGTCCTGGCGTCCGCGTCCTGCATCAACCGGACCCGGATGACCCCCTCCCCCGCCGCACAGATCCGCACCACCAGCGACTCGTCCGCCGACGTGGCCCCCTTGAACGTCACCCCCGCCCAGTCCACGGTCACCACCTCGGCCCGGATCAGCGCGGAAAGCCCCCCTTCCCCCCGCTCCCGAACCGGCAACTCCGGCGGATCCGCCACAAAATACTCACGAGCCACCAACGGCGGACGGTACGGCATCAGAACTCCCCACCCCAGCAGACGACCACTTCGCGAATTAGTTTGCCGTCCATCCCAACAAACGTCAACGCTGTGACGTGGCCGTCCACCAGACCCGCAGACCAAGCCCACCCCAAGCACTTGCCCGGTTTGTCCCGCTATGTGGTAACTTGAGAACTTAGCCAGAGCAAAGCGGGGAATGAGATGTCCAAATTCGTGCACGTCCTGCCCACAGACGACGTGATCCCCCACGAGGGCAGCCCAGACTGCGTCTGCGGCCCCTACACGGAATCCATAGAACTACGCGGCGCCATGTCCGGCCAGGGCCCCGTCGCCGTCCTCTACCGCCACTACGCGGTCATCCCCTGCCGCGACTGGGAAGCCTCCCCGGAAATCATGTGACTGGCACCGCTCGGATCGTGCAGGCCATTGCCTACGACCGCCTGGACGACATGGACGAGGGATCCGTCTCAAGGGCGGCCTGATCGTTCTGGTAAACGGCGACCGCGAAGGGACGTGCGGCGTTCGCTTCGACTCGTTCGCTGATCTTCGAGAACGTCCGGTCGGTGTCCGCGTGCAGCAGCTCAGCCTCCGGCCAGGGATGCACCAGGACCAGGATGCCGCCCGGCGCGGTCAACGAGCGAAGCCGCGCCGAGGCACGGCGGAGCCGGTCCTGCCGCCCGAGGTAGTACAACGTCTCCGCGCAGAACACGAGCTCGAACCGAGCTCGCTCCTCATACTCCAGGACGTCGGCCTGCGCGAACCGCACCCGCGTGCCGTACCTTTCGGTACGCCGTCGCGCGCGTTTCAGGGCTCGTCCGGAGATGTCGATTCCGGTGATCTCCGCAGCGGGATGGGCCTGGGCGAGAAGTTCGGTGAAGACCCCTTCACTGCAGCCCACCTCCACGATCCGGGGGTAGGCGCCAGCCGGCACCTGGTCGAGAGTGGCCAGGTACTTGTGCTGTTCGCGGGAGTCGGTGGCGAGCGACCACGGGTCGGGGCGCCGGTGCCACCAGTCGAAGTACCTGCGCAGCAACGCTCCCTGGACACCGGGAGCGAGGAGCGAGACCGTCTTGAAGAGGGCGCGATGCATCTGGTCTGGAATGGTCACACAACCGGAACCTACGAGCCGGCCCTACGGGAGGTCATGGCGCTGCGGAGGGATCATCGGATCTAGCTCCGCCGTAGGGGGTGACCAGCCCGGTTTGGAACGCGTGCACCGCGGCCTGCGTCCGGTCCCGCAGGCCGAGCTTGGTCAGGATGTTGCTGACATGGGATTTCACGGTCTGCTCGGCGATAACGAGCTGGGCGGCGATCTCGGTGTTGGACAGCCCGTGGGCGATGAGCGCGAGGATCTCGCTCTCGCGTTGGGTCAGCGGGCCGCACCGGTCGCCGTTGAAGGGCCGCGGCGGGCCGAGCCGGGTGAAGGTGCTGATGAGCCGGCGCGTGACGGACGGTGCCAGCATCGCATCCCCATTCGCGACGACGCGGACGGCGTCGGCGAGTTCCCGCGCGGTCGCCTTCTTCAACAGGAATCCGCTGGCGCCCGCCCGAAGCGCCTCATAGACGTACTCGTCCAAGTCGAAGGTGGTGAGAATCAGCACCTTGGTCTGGCCCGCGATGCGACGGGTGGCCGCCAAGCCGTCGAGTTCCGGCATGCGCACATCCATCAGCACCACGTCGGGCCGCAACGCGGCGACCTTGGCCAGGGCGTCCAGCCCGTCGACGGCCTCACCGACCACCTCGATATCGGGCTGGGCGTTCAGCAGGACCGTGAATGCCTCACGAACCATGGCCTGATCGTCGGCGATCAGCACGCGGATCGGCGTCACGTGTCCTCCGTCTCCACAAGCGGCAACCGAACAGTCAGGGCATAGCCGCCACCCGCCCGCGGGCCTGCGGTCAGCTCCCCGTTGAGCATGGCGACGCGTTCTCGCATGCCGAGCAGCCCGTGCCCGGGGCGCGTGGACGGCCGGGGCGGGGTTGCCGGCTGGCCGTTCTCCACCCGGAGGTCAAGGACGTCCGATCCGTAGGTCACCTGGACCTGGAGTTCGGCGCCTTGCGCGTGCTGGAGGGCATTGCTCAGCGCCTCCTGCACGATCCGATAGGCCGACAGTTCCACACCCGAGGGAAGCGAGCGCCGCCTGCCCTCGATCCGCAAGGTCACCGGCGTTCCCGCTGCCTCTACCCGGCCCACCAGTTCCCGCAGGCGATCCAGCGTAGGCTGCGGGCTCGACTCGTCGGAGGTGTCGTTCCGCAGCAGGCCAAGGACCCGATGGAGTTCCGTGAGCGCCTCCACGGCGCTGGCCCGGATGGTGGCGAAGCTGCGGGCCAGCTCTGGGGGAGGGTCGGGGACGCGGTACGGCGCCGCCTCGGCCTGGACCGCCACGACCGACATGTGGTGGGCGACCACATCATGCAGTTCCCGGGCTATCCGGGTGCGTTCGGCCAGCAGAGCGGATCGGGCCTGTTCGTTCTTCGTTCTCCGGTCGGCCAGCGCCGCCCTGCGCAGCGCGTACACGGTCGTGAGCGCCATGCCCGACAGCAGGGACATGTCCCCGAGTCCGATCAGCGTCTGCTCGCCGGGCAGCAACGCCCACAGCGCGACCCCCGCCATCAGCGTGAGCACCCACATCTCGACCAGCAGGCGGACTCGAGCTTCGAAGCCCACCAGCGCCAGGACGACGGCATGGGCCGCCAGCACCGGAGCGGGCCACACCGCACCCTGCAGCGCATCGTGGGATACCACGGCGGACAGTACGGCTGCCGCCAGCGACAGCCACCAGGCCAACCTGGCCTGGAACCTGGACAAGACCACGGAAATCGCCACGGCCAGGCCCAACGTCGCCGCCGAGACGTTGCGAACGCCGTAGTCGTCGACCAGGACATGCCAGACGATCACGGCCAGAAACACGGCGAGCACGCTCACCACTACTTGAGCCATCCATCGTGGAATCTGCGGGGAATCCGAACCACCTCCACCGAACGCGAGGCTCATGCCGTGGGCTCGTACGCGCTTGCTCACCAGGTCTCCCTACCTCGGTCCGACGCTTCCCCACGATCAGTCTGACTCCCCGGGACACTTCGGGCGTATCGGCGGCCTGGCGAAGCCGAAAACGCCGAAAACGGCCCCGCACGAAGCGGAGCCGTGCCCATGTGACAGCTACTGGTGGGTGAACTGGGTCAGCGCGGGGAGTGCTCGGTCGTTGAAGTCGAAGAGGGCCTGGTTCTCCCATTCGTTGCCGGAGGAGGGGTTGGTGGGGTCCCAGCCGTTGCCGGTTACGGCGGTCCAGGTGGGTTCCCAGTAGACGACGCCGAGGCCTCGGCCGTTGGGGATGGACTGGACCAGGGACATGATGTCGCGGAGCATCGCGGACTGGCCGGCCGTCGAGGACGGGTAGCCGGTGACGGGTGTGGCGGAGCTGACCATGTTGCCGAACGCGTCGTCGGTCCCGGGAGTGAACGGGTAGGCGGTTTCGGCGAGGAGGACGGGTTTGCCGTAGCGGGTGGCGATGTCGTCGATGTTGGTCTGGAAGGCGGCGAAGGTGCCGTGCCAGTACGGGTAGTAGGAGACGCCGATCACGTCGTACAGGACTCCGTTGGCGGCGGCGCTGTCGAACCACCAGCGGTAGAGGCCGTTGTCGCCGCCGTTGGCCAGGTGCAGGACGACCTTCGTCGAGCTGGAGACCGCCTTCACGGCGTCGTAGCCGGAACGGATGAGCTGGGCGAGTTGGGCGAAGCGGGAGCTGCGGCCGTCTTCCCAGAGCATGCCGTCGTTGATCTCGTTGCCGACCTGGACCATGTCGGCGGTGGTGCCCTGGGCTTTGAGGGCGTTCAGGACGTCGAAGGTGTGGTTGTAGACGGCGGTTCTGAGCTGGGCGAACGAGAGGGACGTCCAGGCGGCGGGCTTGTACTGCTTGCCGGGGTCGGCCCAGCTGTCGGAGTAGTGGAAGTCGATCAGCAGGCCCAGGCCGAGGGCCTTGGCCCGGGAGGCCATCGCGAGCACTCTGGCCTTGTTGTTGTAGCCGTCGGCGGGGTTCACCCAGACCTTCAGGCGGGCGTAGTTGACGCCGTTGTCGCGCAGGATCGTCAGCGCGTCCCCGCGCACTCCGGCGGCGGTGAAGTACCGCCCGCCGAACGCCTCCGACTTGGGCAGGCTGGACACGTCCGCGCCCTTGATCGACAGCGTGGCCGAGCCGGTCGCGAAGCTCACGTCGTCGAAGTTGGCCCAGCCGCCGGCCGCGGCGGAGGTGTTGAGGCTGACGGTGCACTGGGTGTTCGTCACGGTCTGGGTGACCGCGATCCGCAGCCAGTTCCCGGATACCGGAACGTAGGTGCGGCGTTCCTGGCCGCCGCAGTTCTTGAGGGAGACCCAGCTCTGGCTGGCCGCCCCGGCGCGGACCCAGGCCCGCAGGGTATAGGTCCCGTTGGCGAGGCCGGTCAGCGTCTGATACGTCTCCACCGTGTACGCCGACGACGTCCAGTGCGAGAGCCGGTAGCTGCCGGCGTGCCCGCCCGCCTCCCGGAAGGCGGCGCTGCCCGTGGAACTCCAACCGCCCAAGTTGACGGTTTCGAAGCCCGTGTTGGTGAGCGTGGACGCCGCGTGGGCGGGTAGCGGGATCAGCGCGGCGCCCAGCAGGGCGAGCAGAGCGACGATCCTTCTCATCGGCCCTCCCCCAGCTCTCGCATGGCGGGGAGCGAGCGGTCGTCGAAGTCGAACAGCGCCTGGTTCTCCCAGCCGTTGCCGGAGGCGGGGTCGGTGGGGTCCCAGCCGTTGCCGGGCACGCCGGTCCAGGTGGCCTCCCAATAGAACATGCCGAGGCCGAGGTTGTTGGGCACGGCCCGGATGATCTCGTTCATCTTGCCGAGGAAGGCGGTCTGGCCCGCAGGGGTGGCGGGGTAGCCAGGGTAGGGCTCGGGGGACAGGATGATGTTCTCCCAGCCGTCCTTGTCGGCGGTGGTGAAGGGGTACGCAGTCTCGGCGATGATCAAGGGCTTGCCATAGCGGGTGGCGACGTCGTTGATGTTGGCCTGGAAGGCGTCCAGGGTGCCGTGCCAGAACGGGTAGTAGGACACGCCGATCACGTCGTAGCGGATGCCGTTGGCGGCGGCGTTGTCGAACCACCAGCGGTAGAGGCCGTTGTCGCCGCCGTTGGCCAGGTGCAGCACCACCCGGGTGCGTGAGGAGACGGCCTTGACCGCGTCGTAGCCCGCGTTGAGCAGGCCCGCCATGCCGGGCCAGTTGTCATAGCGGCCGTCCGGCCAGAGCAGGCCGCCGTTGAGCTCGTTGCCGATCTGCACCATGTCGGCGGTGGTGCCCTGGCGGCGCAGCGCGTTGAGCACGTCGTGCGTGTGCCGGTAGACGGCCTGCTTGAGCTGCTCGTACGGCAAAGCCGCCCAAGCCGCGGGTTTGTTCTGCTTGCCGGGATCGGCCCAGCTGTCGGAGTAGTGGAAGTCGACCAGCAGCTTGAGACCGGCGGCTTTGGCGCGGCGGGCGACGGCCAGGACGTGGGTCTTGTCGTTGTAGCCGTCGGCCGGGTCGACCCAGACCTTCAGGCGGATGTAGGTGAGGCCCGCCTTCGCCAGAATGCGCAGCGCGTCCCGCTGGTGGCCGTGCTGGTCACGGTAGACGCCGCCGAACGCCTCCGACTTGGCGAGGCTGGAGACGTCGGCGCCGCGGACAGGGAGCGGATCAGGGCGCGGATGGGCTTGGGCCGGGCCGGACAGGGTCAGGCCCAGGACGACGGCGGTCAGCGCCGCCAGGATTGTTTTCATCGGTCCTCCGGTCAGGAGAGGTGGTGAGCTTCAGTCGGGTTCGTCCAGCCGGACGACCGTGACCTCGCCCGGGGGGACCTGGCCGGTGAAGGGCGTCCTGGCCAGGACATCGGTGCCGGCGATCCCAGGGACGCGCGCCGGGGTATCGGTGTGGTTGATGAGGAAGACGTAGCGGCCGCGGCGGACGTACTCCACGGTGTCGGGGAGGTCGTGCGGGCGGGAGACGGCCGCGCGGTCGAGGATCGGGGTGAGAAGTTCGCGCAGGCCGTCGACGGGGCCGGTGGCGAGATACCAGGCGGTTCCCGCGCCGAGCCGGTTCACGGTCGCGGCGGGGTGGCCGATGTCGGGACCGCTGGTGAACGTCTGGACGGAGCGGGCCCCGGTCAGGCGGACCCGCTCCGACCAGACGCGTGCGGTGGCCCCGCCGGAGAGGGTGACCGTCTCGTGCTCGCGGAGCGGGTGGAACTCCTCGACGGACAGGCCGAGCAGGTCGCGCAGCACGCCGGGGTGGGCGCCCGGATGCACGGTGTCGTGCTCGTTGACGATGCCGGAAAAATACGACACGACGAGGTTCCCGCCGGACTCGACGTAGCGCTGCAGGTTCTTGGCGGAGGCCTCGGTCAGCAGGTACGAGGACGGCGCGATCACCACCCGATATCCCGAAATATCGGCGGAAGGGTGGACGAAGTCGGTGGTGACGTGGGTGCGCCACAACGTTTCGTAGAAGGCGCTGATCCTGTCCAGGAAGGTGAGGTCGCCGGAGGGGCGCCACTCCAGTTCGAGCGCCCAGTAGGACTCCCAGTCCCAGACGATCGCGACCTCGGCGGCGACCCTGCTGCCCCGGACCTCGGCGAGTTCCCGCAGGTCGGAGCCGAGCGCGACGACGTCACGCCAGATCTGGGAGTCGGTGCCCGCGTGCGGGATCATCGCCGAGTGGAACTTCTCGGCGCCGAACCTGGACGCCCGCCACTGGAAGAACATGACGGCGTCGGAGCCCCGGGCGACGTGGGCGAGGCTGTTGCGCCGCATCTCCCCCGGGCGTTTGGCGATGCCGCGCGGCTGCCAGCTGACGGCTCCGGTCGAATGTTCCATGATCATCCAAGGCCCGCCGCCGGCCAGGGAACGGCTCAGATCCGCTGACATCGCCAGGTGGATGTGGTTGTCGCGCCGCTCGCCGTCCAGGTAGTGGTCGTTGGCGATCACGTCCAGTTCGGGCGCCCACCGCCACAGATCCATGGACTTGCAGTTCACGGTTCCGGCGAAGTTGGTGGTGACCGGTTTTCCGGTGCCGCGCAGCAGGTCGCGCTGCAGGCGGTAGTGCGACAGATGGGCGTCGTTGGAGAAACGCGCGTAATCGAGGCGTTGGGCGGGGTTGACCACGGTGTGGCTCCAGCGGGGGGCGTCGATCTCGTCCCAGTCGCCGTACCGCTGACCCCAGAAGGTGGTGCCCCAGGCGTCGTTGAGGGTGTCGAGGCTTTCATGCGCGAGCCGGAGCCATTCGCGCCAGGCGGTGACGCTGGCCGGGCAGTAACACTCGCCGAGCGGCGCGCCGTACTCGTTGTGGACGTGCCACATCACCACGGCCGGGTGCTCGCCGTACCGGTCGGCGAGGCGGGTGACCAGCGCGGATGTGGCCGCGAGGAAGGCGGGATGGCTGGAGCAGGCGCTCTCCCGGCTGCCGAGCCCGATCCGGACCCCCTCGCGCGTCACCGGCACCGAGTCCGGATATTTCCGGGAAAACCAGGGTGGTGGTGTCGCGGTTGGGGTGCCCAGGTTGACCGCGATGCCTGCCGCGTGCAGCCGATCGATGATCTCGTCGAGCCAGCCGAACTCGTACCGCCCCTCGGCGGGTTCCAGCAGGGCCCACGCGAAGATTCCCAGGCTGACCAGGGTCACCCCGGCCTCGCGCATCAGGCGGACATCCTCCTCCTGAACCTCGCGCGGCCACTGCTCGGGGTAGTAGTCGCCGCCATACGCGATGCCCTCCGGCAGAGCGGGATATCCAGGCACAAGCCCCCCAAGCGTGAATCATTTCTGTGAACGTGCACAGTAATGCACGACCTCAAGAGAGGGAAGATATCGCCTAAATCCTGCCAGTTAACGAGAACGTAACGGGCATTGACAGCCAGATATAGCCCCTCGCACTCTGTGAACGTTCACAGACTTCCATGCGGAGGCCCCCTATGCGTACCAAACGCCTGGCCATAGTTCTCGCCACGATGCTGGCCGCCGGATGCGGTGGCGCGGCCGAGACACCTGCGGAGACACCCGCGGCGGCGCCCGCCACGTCGGCCGCCGCAGGCCCGGTATCCCTCACCTACTGGACCTGGGCCCCCAACATGGACAAGATCGTCGAAGTCTGGAACCAGGCGAATCCGGACATCAAGGTCACCGTCAGCAAGCAGGCGGGCGGCGACGACGCGGCCGCCAAGTTCCTCACCGCCGCCAAGGCCGGCAACGCCCCCGACCTGGTGCAGGCCGAATACCAGCACCTGCCGTCGTTCATCGCCGCCGACGCGGTCGCCGACATCGCCGCCGAGACCGCCGCCGTCAAGCCCGAGTTCAGCGACGGCCTCTGGGGCCTGGTCACGCTGGGGACCGGGAGCGTCTACGCGATCCCGCAGGACAGCGGCCCGATGATGCTCTACTACCGCAAGGACCTCTTCGAGAAGTACGGCATCAGCGTCCCGAAGACCTGGGACGAATACGCCGAAGCGGCCAGGACCGTCCACAAGGCCGACCCGAAGGTCTACCTGGGCAGCTTCTCCAGCAAGGATCCCGGCTGGTTCGCCGGGCTCGCCCAGCAGGCGGGCGCGCAGTGGTGGTCGATCTCCGGGGACGCGTGGAAGGTCGGCATCAACGACGCCGCCACCACGAAGGTCGCCGACTTCTGGGGCGGCCTGGTCCAGGAGGGCGTGATCGACGACATGCCGTACTTCACCCCGGAGTGGAACAAGGCGCTCAACGACGGCACCCAGCTGAGCTGGCCGTCGGCCGTCTGGGGGCCTGGTGTGCTGGAGAGCAACGCGCCCAAGGGCAAGGGCAAGTGGGCGATCGCGCCGCTGCCGCAGTGGAACGCCGGGGAGAACTTCAGCGGCTTCTGGGGTGGGTCGTCCACCGCGGTGTCGGCGGGGTCCAAGCACCGGGCTGCCGCGATCAAGTTCGCGACCTGGTTGAACACCGATCCGCAGGGGCTCGATCTGCTGGTCAAGGAGGCGTTCGTGTATCCGGCCGCCGGTAAGGGGCAGGCCGCGCTCGGCACTCCCCCGGCGTACTTCGCGGACAGCCAGCCCGACTTCTGGCAGCAGGCGGCGACCATCGGCGCCACGGCGCGCGGGTTCACCTTCGGGCCGAACGTGGGCGTGACGTACAACGCGTACAAGGATGCTTTCGACAAGGCGTTGCAGGACAAGACCGCGTTCAGCGGCTCGGTCACCACGATGCAGGACAAGACCGTGGCGGACATGCAGAAGTCCGGCTTCACGCTGGCGCAGTAGATGGCCCGCACGCGTGGCGGCGCTCGGCGGAGCGCCGCCCCCTACCTGTTCCTGACCCCCGCGATCGTGCTGTTCACGCTGTTCCTCGCGCTGCCCATCGGCTACACCGTGCACCTGGCGCTGCGGCGGACCCAGGTGTCCGGGCTCGGCCTGGGCAAGGGGTCCCGGCGTGAGGTGTTCGTCGGCCTCGACAACCTGCGCGCGGCCGTCACCGACGGCGAGCTGTGGGCCGGCTGGTGGCGGGTGCTCGGCTACGGCGCGCTCGTGCTGGTCGTCATGCTCGGGCTGGCCCTGCTGTTCGCGCTGCTGCTGGATTCGGCGCACGTGCGGCTGGCACGATTCTCCCGGATCGCGATCTTCCTGCCGTACGCGGTGCCGGGTGTGGTGGCGTCCTTGTTGTGGGGGTTCCTCTACCTGCCGAGCCTGACGCCGATCGGGGGGATCGATTTCCTGAGCGCTTCGGCGGTGACGTACTCGATGGCGAACGTGGCCGTCTGGGGTGGGACCGGATTCAACATGCTCGTGCTCTACACGAACCTGCGGGCGATCCCGCGCAGCTACTACGAGGCGGCGCGCATGGACGGCGCGTCCGAGCTGGCCATCGCGCTCCGGGTGAAGATCCCGATCCTGGTTCCGGCGATCATCCTGACCACGGTGTTCTCCATCATCGCCACCATTCAGGTGTTCACCGAGCCGACCACGCTGCGGCCGCTGACCAACACGATCAGCTCGACCTGGAGCCCGTTGATGAAGGTGTATCGGGACGCGTTCGTGACCGGTGACCTGTATTCGGCGGCGGCGACGTCGCTGGTGATCGCGGCGGTGTCGCTGGTGTTGTCGTTCGGGTTCCTGCGGGTGGTGCGCGGGCGCGCGTTCGGGGAGGGCCGGTGAACCGGCGGCCGGTGGGGGTGCTGCCCACGGGGTTGCTGGTGCTGGGGGCGATCTACTGCCTGCTGCCGGTGAGCTGGGTGCTGATCTCGGCGAGCAAGTCTCCGGGTGAGCTGTTCACGCTGGGGACGCTGACGCCGGGGACCGGGCTGGTGGAGAACGTGCGGGAGCTCAACGCGTACCGGGATGGGGTGTTCTGGCGGTGGATGCTGAACAGCGTCGGGTACGCCGGGGGCGGCGCGTTGTTGTCCACGCTGGTGTCGGCGGTGTCCGGCTTCGCCCTGGCGAAATATCGGTTTCCGGGGCGGAATCTCATCTTCAATGTGCTGATCGGCGGGATCCTGGTGCCGTCGGTGGTGCTGGCGGTGCCGCAGTACCTGCTTTTCTCCACAATCGGGATGGCCGACACCTACTGGGCGGTCCTGCTGCCGCAGATCCTGCATCCCTACAGCATCTATCTGGCCCGGGTGTACGCGAGCGCGGCCGTACCCGACTCGCTGCTGGAGGCCGGGCGGATCGACGGCGCCTCGGAGGGGCGGCTGCTCGGGCGGGTCGCGCTGCCGCTGATGGTGCCCGGCATGGTGACGATCTTCCTGTTCCAGTTCGTGGCGATCTGGAATAACTTCCTGCTGCCGTTCCTCATGCTGGGCGACGACGGCAAGTTCCCGCTGACCGTCGGGCTCTACACACTGCTCGCCGCCGGAGCCAACCAGCCCTCGCTGTACAACCTGATCATCACTGGCGCGCTCTTGGCGATCGTTCCTCTGATCGCGCTGTTCCTGACCATGCAGCGCTACTGGCGTACGGACCTGTCCGGCGGAGCCCTCAAGGGCTAGTGGAGAATGCCAGTGTGAAGAGGCCGACAATCCACGACGTCGCCGCGGCGGCGGGTGTCTCGCGGGGGACGGTCTCGCGCGTGCTCAACGGGGACCGCTACGTGAGCACCGCCGCCCGCCTGGCGACCGAGCGCGCGATCGCGGAGACCGGATATGTGGTGAACCGCAACGCCCGTAGCCTGGTGACCCAGCGCTCGGGTTCGGTGGTGATGGTCCTCTCGGAACCCCACGAGACCATCTTCGAGGACCCGAACGACAGCACCGCGATCCGGACCGCGATCCGGCGTCTCGCCGAGCGGGACCTGTCGCTGGTGATGATGATCGCCGGAGACGCCGGGGACCGCGAGCGGGTGCTGCGCTACGTGAAAGGCGGCCACGCGGACGGGGTGCTGCTGCTGTCCACCCATGCCGGGGATCCGCTGGTGGACGCGCTGGACGGGCTGCGCATTCCGGCCGTGTCCTGCGGCGCGGTGATCGGGCGCGAGAACGTCATCCCCTTCGCGGCCTGCGACGAGCGGGGCGGCGCGCGGCAGATGACGCGGTATCTGGTCGAGCAGGGCCGGAAGAAGATCGCGATGATCACCGGGCCGATGGACACGCCCGGCGGGATCCAGCGGCTGGAGGGGTTCACGGACGTGCTCGGGCGCAAGGCGTCCAAGAAGCTCATCGAGCACGGCGACTGGACCCGGGGGAGCGGGGAGAGCGCGATGGCGCGCCTGTTGGAGCGCTCCCCTGATCTTGACGCGGTCTTCGCGGCCTCGGACGTGATGGCGTCCGGAGCGTTGTCGACGCTCCGGGCGGCGGGGCGGCGCGTGCCGGAAGATGTGGCCCTGGGCGGTTTCGACGACTCCGCGGTGGCGATGTCCACCCATCCGGCGTTGACCACGATCCGCCAGCCACTGGCGGAGATCGCCGAAGAGACGGTGCGAATCCTGCTGGACCTGATCGACGGCGCGGAACACGTGCCGTCCGTGACGGTTCCCACCCAGCTGATCGTCCGCGATTCCGCTTAGCCGCGGATATCGTAGGCTGAATCTCGCGTGTGATGGGCAGGAGGCTGAGGTGGCTGAGGTGATGGTGGCCGAGGTGATGGCCGAGCTGGCCGGGCTCGAGGACCCGAAGGCACGCGAGGTGAACGAGAGACACGGTGACGATCACGGTGTGAACCTCAGCAAGCTGCGCGCGCTCGCGAAGCGGCTGAAGACGCAGCAGGAACTCGCGGGCCGGCTCTGGGAGACGGGTGACACCGCGGCGAGACTGCTGGCGATCCTGATCTGCCGCCCGAAGGCGTTCGAGCGTGACGAGTTGGACGTCATGGTGCGCGAGGCGCGCACGCCCAAGGTGCACGACTGGCTCGTGAACTACGTGGTGAAGAAGAACCCGCACTCCGAAGAGCTGCGTCTGGCCTGGTTCGCCGATCCGGATCCGGCGGTCGCGAGTGCCGGCTGGGCGCTGACCACCGAACGCGTGGCGAAGAAGCCCGAGGGCCTCGACCTCGAAGGACTGCTCGACGTCATCGAGGCGGAGATGAAGGACGCCCCGGATCGCCTGCAGTGGGCGATGAACCACTGCCTGGCTCAGATCGGGATCGAGCGCGCCGAGCACCGCGCCCGTGCGATCGACATCGGTGACCGCCTGGAGGTGCTCAAGGACTACCCGACCTCCCCGGGCTGCACGTCTCCGTTCGCGCCCATCTGGATCAACGAGATGGTGCGCCGGCAGCACGATAAGTAGGTTCGCGCTCCCGCTCGTGCCGCTATCCCCTCAGAAGGCGAAGGTTGGTGGGGGTTTCAGCGGGGAGGTGGGCTTCTCGGCCGTTGACTGTGGCGGTGATGGTCTGGCGGGCGGTCAGGGTGGCTTCGATTCCCTTGGGGGACCAGGCCAGGTGGTCGATTCTGATTCCGGCTCTGGCCAGGAGGCCCGTTACCTCGCCGGATGGCCAGGGGCAGGCGGGGAGGAGGTCGATGTGGGCCTCGTGGGTGGAGCGGAGGAGCATGGCGGCGATCAAGGCGGGGGTGCCGCCGCAGATGTCGACGTTGAAGATGGCGTCGCGGTTGTGGGTGGAGACCAGGTTGGGGCGCCAGTAGCGGGTGCTGAGCAGGGTCAGTGCCTCATCGGCCTCGGCGGTCATGCCCAGGCCGGCGGCGGCGAGTCCGATCTGGACCAGGCCGAAGGCCATCTCATCGGAGTCGGCGCTTCGCCACCATTCCAGGCGTTTCTGTACGGCTCGTGCGCCCGCCTCGGCGAGGTGGAAATCGGGTTCGTACCAGAAGGGGTAGAGGTGTGAGGCGTGGCGGTGGGCGTGGTTGTCCTTGATGTCCCATGCCCATTCGGCGAGTTCGCCGGTGGGGGCGATGCGGTAGGAGGGTAACCGCCGCGCCAACGTCTCCCAGCGGGGGCGGGGATCGACGCGGCGGAGATTGGTGAGCAGGTCGCGTACGGCGGCGAGGTCCATGGTGGCGTTGATCGCGGCTTGGGTGGTTTCGCCGGGAGGGGCGTTCTCCGGGGAGTACGAGGGGGCGAAGTTGTCCTGGGGATCAAGGAAGTCCTCGTAGAACGTGGCGGCTTCGGTCATGAAGGGGAGGGCTCGGGTGTGCAGGAAGTGGGTGTCGAGGGTGTGGCTGTAGTAGTCGAAGTAGAGGCGGGAGAGCCAGGCGGCTCCTGCCGTCCAGAAGGTCTGGCACCAGCGGGGGGTGAAGTGGTTCTGGCGGCCGTGGGTGGAGAGGTGGACGGGGGTGAGGATGCCGCGGCAGCCGTACAGGTGGTGGGCGTTGGTGCGGAAGTCGGGGAGGAAGGAGTCGAAGAGGTCGAAGACGGGCAGTAGGAGTTCGGGCGTTCCGGTGCTGAGCAGGGCGGCGACGGCGGATTGCAGGTTGCCGTCGATGGTGTAGCCGGACTGCCAGGCGGGGTGGTTGGTGCCGGACCAGACGCCTTGCAGGGTGGGCGGGAGGTCACCGACGCTGGAGATGATCGCGTAGCGGCCTGCGGCGTAGAGGGTTTCGATGAGTTCTTCACCGCCCTGGACGAGGGTTTCTTCCGCGTTCACGATGGCCTGCTGGAGGCGGGGGCGGTCGACGAGGTCCTCGGTCTCTTCCACCCTCGCGGTGGTTTGCAGGCGGTCGGGTTCTTCCGCGTTCACGGTGGCTTGGTGGGGGTTGAGTCGGAGGTGGGAGCGGTGGAAGAGGTTACCGTGGATGGGTGTGTGGCGGGTTAGGAGTTCGTTGAAGGGTGCGGGCGGGCGTGGGGTGCTGGTGGGAAGCGGGTCTGTGGTCATGGTGGTTCTGGCGGTGATCGTTACTGAGGTGGCGCTGCGGATCTCCAGGCGGGTGCCAGTGGTCCAGAGGTGGCCGCCTTGTGCGTTGACTTGGCATTCGACCTGGTAGATGGGGGTGTTCAGGCGCAGGGTGAAGGCGCTGGTGATGGTGGGGGTGGATTCGATGGGGGTGTTTTCGGGTGGGGAGAGGGTGAGGATGCCGCTGACGTCGCCGGTGAGGCGGATCGCGATCACGTCGTCGGGGCGGGAGGCGAACACTTCCTGGGTGAGGCCTGGCCAGCCTTGCGTGACCAGGCCCGACGCGAAGTCACATTCCCGGAAATATGGTGAATCGCTGGTGAGTGGGTGGAATGTGAGGACCGCCGAGGGGACCAAGGGGTCGATCTGGCGGAGGTCTGTGTAGTCCGGGTTTTCTTCGATGGCCAGGGCGGTTACTTGGTCGGCCGCTTGCTGGTACGCGCCGGCGTACAGGAGGGAACGGAGTTCGGGCAGGATGCGCGCGGTGTTCGGGGGGTCGAGCGGGGGCACGAGCGGGAGGAACAGGCGTTCGTGGGAGAACGTGATGGACAGGGCGTGCGGGCCGCCGTACACGAGGGCGCCCTGACGGCCGTTTCCGGTGATCAGGGCATGTTCCCAGTCGTCGGCGGGGGTGGACGAGGTGAAGCCGTTGACACCGGATATCATGGCAATTAGTTTGACCTCCATCCTAATGGGCGGCAAGAGGTGGGCCGATGCGCTACGGCGGCGACTACAACCCCGAGCAGTGGCCCGAAGAGGTCTGGCATGAAGACGTCGCCCTGATGTGCCAGGCCTCGGTCAACCTCGTGACCGTGGGCGTCTTCTCGTGGTCTCGCCTGGAACCCGTGGAAGGGGAGTATGACTTCGGCTGGCTCGACCGCGTGCTCGACCTGCTGGCCGCTAACGACATCCAGGTCAATCTGGCCACGCCGACCGCGTCCCCGCCGCCGTGGTTCAGCCTGGCGTACCCGGACGCGCTCACCGTCACCGCCGATGGGGTACGGCTCACGCACGGCAGCCGGGACACTTACTGCGTCAGCGCTCTGCCGTACCGGACGGCCGCGAAGCGGATGGCGACGGCGCTGGCCGGGCGGTACGGCGAGCACCCCGCGCTGGCGATGTGGCATGTGCACAACGAGTACGGAACGTGGTGCCATTGCGATCATGTGGCCGGCGCGTTCCGGGAGTGGCTGCGGCGGCGGTATGGGGCGCTGGACGTGCTCAATGAGGCCTGGACGGCCGATTTCTGGAGTCAGCGTTATTCGGACTGGGCGCAGATCACGCCGCCGCGGAAGACGCAGTATCTGGCCAATCCCGCTCAGTTGTTGGATTTCCGGAGGTTCCTCTCGGATGAGATGCTCGCGTGTTACGTGGAGCAGCGGGACATCTTGCGGCCGACAGGGGTGCCGGTGACCACGAACTTTGTGTTCGGTGGGTGGGTTCCGGCTGATCACTGGCGGTGGGCGGAGGAAGTGGATCTCGTCGCCATTGATGACTATCCGTCGGGGAATGCGGAGGAAGAGAGCGCGTTCGCGGCCGATCTGGCGCGGTCGTGGGCGCGGGGGCGGCCCTGGTTGTTGATGGAGCAGGCTGCGGGGGTGCGATACACCGGAGGGCGAATGATTCCCAAAGAGCCTGGGGCGCTGGCGCGGCATTCGATGCAGCACATCGCCCGAGGTTCCCAGGGCGTGATGTTCTTCCAGTGGCGGGCTTCCCGGGGCGGTGCCGAACAATGGCATCACGGCATGGTTCCCCACGCAGGCCCCAGCTCCCGCACGTTCCAGGAAATATCGGCATTAGGCAAGACGCTCACTGAGCTTCCTGATCATGTCCCTGGGATCGACGCCAAGGTCGCGATCCTCTGGGACTACGAAGCGTGGTGGGCGCTGCAATCCCCGGGCCTGCCCTCGCCCGACCTCGACTACCTCAAACCAATCCGCCAGGCCCACCGCACCCTGTGGCGACGCGGAATCATCCCCGACTTCGCCCACCCATCGGACGATATTTCACAATACGAAACGATCCTCGTCCCGAGCCTGTACCTAATCACCAGTAAATCCGCCGCCAACCTCACCACGTTCGTGCAAAACGGCGGCACCTTGATCGTCTCCTACTTCACCGCCCTGGCCAACGAACACTGCCAAGTCCACCTGAACGGCCACCCCGGCGCCCTCCGCCACCTCCTCGGCATCTCAATCGACGAATTCACCCCCCTAACCGAACCAATCCCCTTGCTCGCCAACCACGCCACCCCGAACGCGACGCCCTCGCACGCCCACTCCCCCGACCCGAACCCCCTGCTCCCCCAGGACGGTGACCCGACCTGGAACGTCCAGCTCACCGGCATGATCTGGAGTGAGAACGTCCGTCTCGTGGGTGCCGAGGCGGTGGTCACATATTCCAGCGGAACCCCGGCGATCACCCGCAACCGCTACGGAGCCGGGACAGCCTGGTATCTGTCCACCCAGCTCGATGACGACGGCTACGCGGCGCTGCTCACTGCGGCGGGGCTGCCCGTCGCCTCCGCCCCTCCCGGCGTCGAGGTCATCCGGCACCGCGACGGGACCGTTTACGCGATCAACCACACCAAGGACGCCGTCCACGGCATCGCTCCCAACCCCCTGCCGCCAGGCGGTTTCGCGATATTCAATGACCCTTGCCGCTGACCTGCCCAAACGTGAACTGGATCAGGAATGGCAACTTATCGGGCTCTTGTTGGACTTTCAGGTGGATGGCACGGCGGCCTACCGTCCCCGTGCCAGTCCCGATGGCTGGCCGAGGCGGCCTGGGACAACATCCCGGCCCGGCCTCAGCGCCCCGGCCTCATGTCCGCGCGGTCGGGGCGCACTCCAACCAGACCGGCAGGCGCTGTCAACCAGTTGCGACCGGCAACCGTCCTCTTCAGGCAACGGTCAAACTCTGCAAGTAAAAAACAAGGGGACGGCAAACACGAGGGCGCATAGTCTGCTCAAGTCACCGGAAGGAGGGCGATCATCATGGCCATTCAAGGACGCCGCCGACGAATCCGCATTCCCAAGTCACGGATCCGACGCTCACGGATAGGACGCAAGGTGGCCGACCTCGACCTCCGTTCCCCCTCCGGTCGCCTGCTGCCGTTCTAAGCGCTTTACAGCAGTTTTATGCCACCCTCTGTAGAAATTTCATGTTAGGTAACGAAATCATCACGTCCGGGGGGATAGCGATGCTCAA
Organism: Acrocarpospora pleiomorpha; assembly: GCF_009687885.1. Lineage (GTDB taxonomy): Bacteria > Actinomycetota > Actinomycetes > Streptosporangiales > Streptosporangiaceae > Acrocarpospora > Acrocarpospora pleiomorpha. The sequence goes on along the minus strand of NZ_BLAF01000045.1, from coordinate 11,245 downwards.
GGTGGTGCCACCACTCGCCAAAGTGAGAGACATCCGGTCTGCCCTACGCCGGCGACCCAGCGCCAAACTCACGCCCACCACCCACGACACCAAGGTCATCCACCTCCACACGTACCGGCACGCCAAGATCATCCACTTCCCCCAGCGCCACGACCCCACGACAGTGGCCTGACGCGACCTTTTCATTCGGTGATGATTCCGGGGTCGCTCATGCTCGGCTGGCCGTTTTCCACGTGTCCGGCCACGCGGCGGATGAAGGTCGGATCGGTGTCCGATGTGACCGTCAGGTCGTACCAGCCGTGGGTTGTAGCGAGCGGTGTCGTGTGCGTGATGCTGGCGCCCGGCTTCAGTGGGTATGTCGCTGGGGTCGCGACTCCGTAGGTGTCGGTGATCGTGAGCGCGCAGGGGGTGTCGCCGTTCGTGAGGGTGAGTTCGAGCGTCTCGTCACAGTGGACGCTGATCTCGGCCTGGCCCGGACCTCCTCCGAAGGTGCGCAGGAAACCGTTGGGGCCGTAGACCGAAAGGTCAACCTGAGGCCAGGCGCTTGAGAATGTTTTGCCGGATTCGACGGTGTACGTCCATGGGCCGCCTTCGCCTGTCACGTAGAACGTCGCCCCTGCCTCGCCTCGGCTCTCGAAGTCGATCACGAAGGAGCCGTCATCGGAAGTCCGTCCCTCGACACGCAGATCGTAAGGAAGCGCGCGGGCGGGGCGTAACCCTGGCTCCTGTTTGGGCAGCGCGGGATCGGCCGGCAGCGGCGTCACGTGATCGGGGTGACGTTTCCGGTCCTGCGGGGCCATACCGCTGGTGTCGGGGAGTGCCACGAGGGTCGCGTCCGCCCGGGTGAAGTCGAACGCGGAGGTGAGGTCACCGCACACGGCACGCCGCCACGGCGAGATGCCCGGCTCGTACACCCCGAAGCGCGCCTCCATGAACCGGATGATCGACGTCAGATCGAACACCTCGGAACACACCCAGCCGCCCTTGCTCCACGGCGACACCACGATCATCGGAACCCGCTGACCCAGACCGTAAGGCCCGTTCAGAAAGTCCCCGCCCCCCGTATAGATCTCACCGGTGACATCCACCGTGGATCCCCCCAACTCGGGAGACCCCGCCGGATAAGGCGGAACGACATGATCGAAGAACCCGTCGTTCTCGTCGTACGTGACGAGCAGCACGGTCTTGCTCCACACCTCGGGATTGGCCGTCAGCGCGTCCAGCGTCTGCGCGATATACCAGGCACCGTAGTTCGCCGGCCAGTTCGGATGCTCGCTGTACGCCTCCGGCGCGGCCAGCCACGACACCTGAGGAAGCCGCCCGCCGAGCACATCCGCCTTGAATACGTCGAACAGCCCTTCCCCGGCCTTGGCGTTAGTCCCGGTACGCGCCTTCTCGTAGAGCGGATCACCAGGCTGCGCGTCCCGATAGGAGTTGAAGAACAGCAGGCTGTTGCTGGCGTAGTTACCGATATAGGGCGCATGGTGGGTCCACCCCCAGTTACCCTCCGCGTCCAGACCGTCCCCGATATCCTGATAAATCCTCCACGAGACCCCGGCCTGCTCCAACCGCTCGGGATAGGTCGTCCACCCATAGCCGAACTGATCGTTCCGCAACACCGGACCGCCACCGGCTCCATCGTTCCCGGTATGCCCAGTCCACAGGTAGAAACGATTCGGGTCGGTAGGCCCGAGCACCGAGCAGTGGAACGCGTCGCACAGGGTGAACGCATCGGCCAGCGCGTAATGAAAGGGAATGTCCTCACGCGTGAGGTATGCCATGGTCCCCGCGGTCTTCGCCGGGATCCACCGATCGTATTTCCCCTGGTTGAACGCTTCGTGCCCGCTGTTCCACTCGTGGTCGAGATCCTCCAGGAACTTCCCGCCGAGCGGCCTCCCCTCAGGCCGGAAGGGCAACACGTCACGCGTACCGTCGGACTGATACCAGACCGGCTTTCCGCTCGGCAACACGACCGGCCGTGGATCGCCAAACCCCCGAACCCCGCGAAGCGCACCAAAATACTGATCAAAAGATCGGTTCTCCTGCATCAGCACAACGATGTGCTCGACGTCCTGAAGAGTCCCGGTACGGGTGTCGGGGGCGATGGCGGCGGCACGCGCGATGCTGTCCGACAACTGCATGGGGGATTTCCTTTGCCGTAGTAAGCGCCGATCAGGCAGCAGCCTAGCGACGGCATTTGTCAGGACAAAGCCCCATCTTCAGCGAGTCGCACGAAAAACGGTCGACCCACGAAGCTCATGACGATCCACCTTGCTGAACAAGCTGCTCAAAGCGTCATAAACGCGGAACAGCATGGGTTCAGGCAGACGCAGACGGCGGGTTATCCGAGACGGCCGAGTGCCGCCATGCCAGGCGATCACCAGCTGCCCGCCCGGCTTGAGAACCCGGTCGAGCTCCCGCAACCCCGCCTCCAGATCAGGCCAGAGCGCCACATTGTTCACACTGACCACCTGATCGAAGTAGTCATCAGGGAAGCCGGTCGCGTCAGCCGTACCAAGACGGAGATCCACCCGCCCCGCCCTGGACTTCCTGCGATTGCGAGCAGTGGCCAGGATCCGCATTTCTGGCGAAGGATCCACACCATAGACAGTTCCGGCACGAGCGAGCAGCGCGACAAGCCTCCCAGGCCCGTACCCCACTTCGAGCACGCGGTCATCGTGACCATTCGCGACCAGAGCGGCGATCTCCCGCTGCGGATTGGTGAGACTCATCACCCGCCCCGCCCAGCGCCCTCGACGGCCCTCCGGGAAAGCGAAAGGTGAACTGACAGGGCCTTCGACGGCCCAGCAACGTAGTTGCCTCATTTCCATGCCTTCAGGCTGGTGGTTCACCCGTAGCCCTTCGTCGGCCCGCCGGGCTTCACCGTGGCCGCCAGGAACTCCGCGAACGTGATCTTCCCGGTCTTGTGCTCCGGCGCCAGGTGTATCCCCGCGCGATAGGCGGCGGCCGTCTTCCCCGGCACCCAGATGGGAACCAGGATCCGCCTCCGCCCCGAAGCCCGCAGATAGATGTTGACCATCTCCCGCAACGGAAGCACCTCAGGCCCGCCCATATCGGGCACGCGCCCCGCCGGCGCCCCCAACGCCAGCTCGACCAGCCGATCGGCCACCTCCCCGGTGTCGACCGGCTGCACGCTCCACCCCGCCGGAACCGGCGCCACCGGCATCCGCGTCATCCCCTGGATCAGGAACCGCGCGAAATCATGGAACTGCGTCGCCCGCAAGATCGTGTACGGCAGTCCGGACGCCTCGATCATCCTCTCGACCTGGTACTTCTCCTGGTAATACCAGAACGGATGCCGATCGACCCCCACGATCGAGATGTAGACCAGATGCGTCCCCGGCGCCGCCGCATCGATCAGACGGCGGGTGCCTTCCAGATCCGAGCCCTTGGTCCGCGGATCGCTGGCCAGGTGCAGGATCGTGCCCACCCCCGCCACGGCCGCGGCCACCCCCTCGCCCGTGGTCAGATTCCCCTGGTACGCCCCTGGCTTGCGGCTCAGCACCCGCACCTCGCGAGTCCCGTCCTTCAGCCGATCGACCACCTCACGCCCGAGAGCGCCGGTGCCACCGGTGACAAGTATCGATTCGTTCATGACCCTAAGAACCGGTCAGCCGCCCGGGATGTGACAGGTTCTGGGAATTCAGTTGCCGTGCGACATACCGGAGTTTGTCGGGATTAAGGACCGAACGCAGAACGAAGATCCGCTCTCCGTCCGTTTCGAACGCTGCCACTAAGACAACCCTTCCCCCGACCCTCGCAACCAACCCTGACTCACCGTTGACCTCGGCAAACGTCAGCTCGGCGTGGACGGAGGCCTTTCCGGTCACGCCCACCATGTAGCGCGCGACCTTGGCGGATCCGAGCACCGCCCGCAGAGCGGCGCTCACCTGCCCGCCCCCGTCCGACCAGGCCGTCACGTCGGCCGCCAGGACCCGCTCCAGCGCGGCCAGATCGCCGTCGTTGGCGGCCGTCAGGAACCGTTCCACGATCGACCGCCGCCGCGCCGCCGGGACCTCGAACCTGCGTCGTTCCCCCAGCCGGCGCTGGGCTCGGCCGTGGAGCTGGCGGCAGTTGGCCTCCGACAGGTCGAGCACGGCGGAGATGTCGCGGTAGCCGTACGAGAAGGCTTCGCGCAGCACGAAGACGGCGCGTTCCGCCGGCGTCAGCCGTTCCAGCAGGAGGAGGAACGCCATCGACACCGATTCGCGGAGCAGGGCGGTTTCGGCGGGCGGATCCGGGTCGGTGAGGATGGGTTCCGGCAGCCATGGGCCGACATAGTGCTCGCGACGGGTACGCGCGGAAGTGAGACGGTTGAGACACATGTTGGTGACCACTCTGGCCAGCCATGCCCCCGGCGCCTGAATCGCCTCTCGCGTCGCACCGTTCCATCGCAGGTAGGCGTCCTGAACGACGTCCTCCGCCTCGGTCGCGGACCCCAGCATCCGGTAGGCCAAGGCGAACATTCTCGACCGGTGTTCCTCGAACTCCGCGCCAGGGTCGTCAAACACGAGCCTCAGTCTGTCAGGATGGAGGGGTGAGCCCATCCCCGGCCGTGGTCCAGCCCGACCAGGAACTGATCATCGAGATTCTCAACGAGCTCGATATCGAGTTCACTTTCGACTCAGACGGCGACCTCGCCATCTCCACCGACGCGCTCACGGTCTTTTTCCTGTTCGGCGCGGAAGGTGACCTCTTTACCATTCGCACCTTCTACGACCGGCACTACTCGATCGACGAGAAGCCCCTGCTGCTGACCGCCCTGAACGAGTGGAACACCGACACCATGTGGCCGAAGGTCTACGCCTTCACCCCCGACAACGGCATCATCCGCGTCATCGGCGACGCCCAGCTCTACATCGGCGCCGGCGTCACCCGCGAACACCTCACCACGATCGTCGCCCACTGGGTCCGCTTCGCCATAAAATTCCACCGCTGGCTCAGCGACCGCCTCTCCTTCGAGGTCGACTGAGCGCCTCGGACGTGAACTCCGCGGGATACGGCGACCTCTCGATCGCCTGTTCGGTGGTGATTCGCCCTTCCTGGAACAACCGGCAGAGTTCCGCGACCTGAGCGATCTCTTCCCGTTGCATCCTGGCGAAGTCGGCGGCGACCGGATCTCCGTGGCCGGGGACGAGGGTCGTGGGCTCGAGCGCGAGGACACGATCCAGCGCTTCTGGCCAGGCATCGGGAAACGCGTCACCGAACGCGGGCGGAGCACCTTGTTCCAGCAGGTCTCCCGCGAACAGCACACCCGCGTCGGGAACATGAACTACCAGATCGTGCCCAGTATGTGCGGGCCCAGGATGGATAAGCCGGACTATTCGCCCACCCAGCTCGATGTCACCTTCCGGCGCGGACCTGGGGAGAACGATTCGCGCACGCCTTATTTGCTCGGCTATTTCCGGCTTGTTCTCTTTTTGGTAGCGAGCGACCCATTCCTTCCGCTGCCGCTCACCCTTCTCCTCCAGCTCCCGACGGCACGCCGGATGCGCCCACACCTCACAGGGCTGAAACGCCGCAGTACCAAAAGCATGATCGAAATGCGCGTGCGTAAGCACCACCGACCAAGGCAGCCCAGTCAGCTCCCTGATCGCCCCCGCGGACGCGGCCCCCTGAACCTCATCACCCCCGGTGTCCACCACCAGACAGGCCCGCTCACCGATAACCAGCCCCAACGAGAGATCCAGCTCAGCATGCCGCCGAACCCAGACCCCCTCACCCACCTCGACCCACCACGCCTCGGCCACCCGGAGATTCTAGGCCGGACGGCACAGCGAAGGCGGGACGCCCACCTCCGTAAAGGTGATCCGCACTGACCGCGATTGCGCGGGACTTTCTGGTACCCGTACGGCTTCGGCTCACCTGGGCCGAAGAGTTGAAGGGGTGGCGAGATTGCCCATCTCGCCACCCCTTCAGCCGGAAACTAGCTGCAGCCGCTGGTGCTGCCGCAGCCCTCGCAGACGTAGCAGCTGCCGGCGGGGCGCATCTTGGTGCCGCAGGTCATGCAGAGGGGGGCGTCGGCGGTTCGGCCCTGGTGGCTTTCCAGGGAGTCGACCTGGGAGCGGGTCGGGGTGGGGAGGGCGGTGGGGCGTGGGGTGGGCTTCTCCTCGATGGGGGCGGATTGGGCCAGGGCGGCGGTGTCGACGGGGTCGGTCAGGGTGGTGGGGTCTTCGCCGCGTTGCTGGGCCGAGCGTTCGGCGGCGGAGAAGATGCCCAGGGCGGCCCGGTCCTCGTACGGCAGGTAGTCCAGGGCCAGGCGGCGGAAGATGTAGTCCATCACGGACTGGGCCATGCGGACGTCGGGGTCGTCGGTCATGCCGGCGGGCTCGAAGCGCATGTTGACGAATTTCTGGGCGTAGGTCTCCAGCGGAACGCCGTACTGCAGGCCGATGGAGATCGCGACCGAGAAGGCGTCCATGACGCCGGCCAGGGTGGAGCCCTGCTTGGACATCTTCAGGAAGACCTCGCCGAGGCCGTCCTCGGGGTAGGAGGAGGCCGTCATGTAGCCCTTGGCGCCGCCGACCGTGAAGCGGGTGGTCAGGCTGGGGCGCTGGGCGGGCATGCGGCGGCGGGTCGGGCGCGGAACCTCGATGACCTTGACCTCGGGTTCGGCGGCCGCCTCCTCAGTCTTCTTGCCGGCGACCGAGAGCGGCTGGCCGACCTTGCAGTTGTCGCGGTAGACGGCCAGCGCCTTCAGGCCGAGCTTCCAGCCCTCCAGGTAGACCTGCTCGATGTCGTCCACCGAGGCGGATTCCGGCAGGTTGACGGTCTTGGAGATGGCGCCGGACAGGAACGGCTGGGTGGCGGCCATCATCCGGACGTGGCCCATGGGGGCGATGGCGCGCTCGCCCATCGCGCAGTCGAAGACCTCGTAGTGCTCCGGCCGCAGCCCAGGGGCGTCGACCACGTGGCTGTTCTCGGCGATGTACTCGACGATCGCCTCGACCTGCTCCTGCTGGTAGCCGAGCTGCCGCAGCGCACGCGGGATCGTCTGGTTGACGATCTGCATGGAGCCACCGCCGACCAGCTTCTTGAACTTGACCAGGGCCAGGTCAGGCTCGATGCCGGTGGTGTCGCAATCCATCATCAGGCCGATGGTGTTGTGGCTCACCATGCCGTTCGCGACGTAGGTGACGTTGTCCGGCACCGACAGGTCATATGTCGGCTGCACACCGCCGTCCTCATTGACGGACACCGTCTCGAAGGCGTAGTCGAGCACACGAGCCAGCCGCATGTCGGGCGTCTCTTCGAAGAGCAGCCTGGCGACCATCCGAGGTACGCCGCCCGTCCTTCGAATCGACTGAAGCACCGCTTCACGTGATCCGTGGCCCTTCGGGACCAGTTCCTCCCAGACCTCGCGTGGCAGGAACACATGGTCCTTCTTGGCGGACGATCCCGGCTCCAGGAAAGCCAGCAGCTTCGCTTTCCGCTCACCGATGAACCCGATGATTTCGTCGTAGTTCAACGCGTGGTCCAGATTGCGGAGCCGGACCTGGAAGATGTCGCCGCCGAAGCCGGAAACCGTCTTTCTGGTGGTGGTGACGAATCCCAGCGAGAGCAGCAGCGTACGGATCTCGTCGGCGAAGGACTCGGAAGCCGTCGAGACGCTCGGCACGCCTTCGAGCACCGTGCCGTCGGCCTCGAACAGGCCGCGAAGGAACGCCGCATAGATTACGGCGTCGTTCGTCTCGAGAATGGCCGATGGCACGCGAGGGGTCCACCCCTTGCCGCTGTGGTCGAGCCCCGGCAGGTCCTTGGCGAATCCGGAGGCCTGCCACCAGCGCGCCAGCCGTACAGACTGGAGCACGACCTCGTGGTACCCCTCTTGCTGAGTGACTACCGGCTCCAGGTTGAACAGTTCCTTGGAGATGATCCGCAGCCGATCGACCACGTCGAGGTCGGAGTCCGCGACGCAGAGGCGGATCCCCTTGGCGTGCAGGCTGCCATCGCCCATGAAGTAGCCGACCAGTTCCGCCAGCTCCTCCGTCACCGCGTCAGGAACCCGCACCGCGCGGTCTCCCGCGTAGTACGCCTGATCGAGCACCGGAAGCACCACCGGCCGCGGCTCGCCGACCAGAGTCCGAGTCTGCAGCGGCAGCACATCACCTTCGGCGATGTCGGCGAGACGCTTCCACATCCACTCGCCGCTGTCCTGATCGACGACCTTGACCCGGTGCGTCAGCGTGCCCTGGATCTTGTAGCCGCCCTCCGTGCGGATCAGCCGCGTCGGCTCCTCACCGTTGACGAAGAACTTCGTCGCCTGGCGAGGGCCCTCGTCCGTGGACACCGTCATGGTCACGTCCTGCCAGCGGTCGCCGTACACATCGCCGATCTCCGACAGCCGCACGAGACCGCGGTCTGTCGTGATCAGGGTGTCGCCCGTCAGGCAGCCGGTGGGCGCGAGCAGCGAGGCCTGGGCGTTGCGGTAGCCGTGCTTGTCGCCCAGCTTGAGGCAGTCGGCCCACTGCTTGCCGGCCTCGGTATGGATTGCGCGGTCCATCGCGCCGACCGTGCGCAGGTCGTCGTTGGCGGCGGCGTGCTTACGCATGACCCGCTTGTGCGGCTCGGCGTTCCGCTGATATCCGTCGTACGGCCCGACGATTCCGGCCAGTTCGGCGGAGCGGCGGTAGGAGGCGCCGGTCATCAGCGAAGTGATCGCTCCGGCGATGGCCCGGCCGCCGTCGGAGTCGTACGCGTGGCCGGTGGCCATCAGCAGCGCGCCCAGGTTGGCGTAGCCGATGCCGAGCTGCCGGTACGCCCGGGTGGTTTCGGCGATCTTCTCGGTCGGGAAGTCGGCGAAGGTGATCGAGATGTCCATCGCGGTGATGATCAGCTCGGTCAGCTTGACGAAGTTCGGGATGTCGAAGGTGTCGTCATCCTTGAGGAACTTGAGCAGGTTGATCGAGGCCAGGTTGCACGACGAATTGTCCAGATGTACGTACTCTGAGCAGGGGTTAGAAGCGGTGATCCGGCCGGTTTCCGGGCAGGTGTGCCAGTCGTTGATCGTGTCGTCGTACTGCACGCCGGGGTCGGCGCACTCCCAGGCGGCCTGGGCCATCTTGCGGAAGAGCTCGCGCGCCTCGACCTTCTCGATGACCTCGCCGGTCAGCCGGGCCCGCAGGCCGAACTGCTCGCCGTTCTCCACGGCGCGCATGAACTCGTCGGAGACCCGGACCGAGTTGTTGGCGTTCTGGTACTGCACGGAGACGATGTCCTTGCCGCCCAGGTCCATGTCGAAACCGGCGTCGCGGAGGGCGCGGATCTTGTCCTCTTCGCGGGCCTTGGTCTCGATGAACTCCTCGATGTCGGGGTGATCGACGTCGAGGACCACCATCTTGGCGGCGCGGCGGGTGGCGCCGCCGGACTTGATGGTGCCTGCCGAGGCGTCGGCGCCGCGCATGAACGAGACGGGGCCGCTGGCGGTGCCCCCGCTGGAGAGCAACTCCTTGGAGGAACGGATCCGGGACAGGTTGACCCCTGATCCGGAACCGCCCTTGAAGATCACGCCCTCTTCCTTGTACCAGTCGAGGATGGACTCCATCTGGTCGTCGACGGCCAAGATGAAGCACGCTGAAACTTGCTGAGGTGACAGGGTGCCGACGTTGAACCAGACCGGGGAGTTGAAGCTGAACAGCTGGTGGACCAGCGCGTGCTTCAGTTCGTGGTCGAAGATCTCGGCGTCTTCCTCGGTGGCGAAGTAGCCGTGTTCGATGCCGGTGCGGGTGTAGACCCCGACCACCCTGTCGACCAGGGCCTTGAGGCTCCACTCCCGTTGGGGGGTGCCCACGGCGCCGCGGAAGTACTTCGTGGTGACGATGTTGGCGGCGTTCACGGACCAGAACTCGGGGAACTCGACCCCGCGCTGCTCGAAGTTGATCGAACCGTCCCGCCAGTTCGTCATGACGACGTCACGGCGCTCCCACGTGATCTGGTCGTACGGATGGGTGCCCGCCGTGGTGAAGATGCGCTTCATCTTCAGGCCTTTGGCGCGCGTCCGCTTGCCCCCGCGTGTGGACGTGCCGTTGACGGTCTCCGTCATGACTCCCCCTTCCAGGGCCTTCGCCCCTCGTATTCCAACCCGTTTGTCGTAAAGCTTGTCTACTTTAAACAGAAAGTCTTGATCTAGACTGACCCGAAGTCGATACCTGCGAGATCGCGCTTCTTTGGTCCAGATCGGCCATTTCTGGTGTAAATGATGTGCCGTTGGTCTTGAATTGTCGTTTGAATGTGTCGCAATTTGAATGTGTCGCCGGGTGCCCGCGAGAGGCGGTGCCCGGCGGAAGTTCAGTCGTTCGCGACGGCTCGGAGCCGTTCTATCTCGGCCTCGAAGTCGGCGAGGGTCTCGAAGCTGCGGTAGACCGAGGCGAACCGCAGGTACGCCACCTCGTCCAGTTCGCCGAGAGGGCCGAGGATCGCCAGGCCCACCTCGTGTGAGGGGATCTCGGCGGTGCCGGTGGCCCGGATGCTCTCCTCCACCTTCTGACCCAGCTGGGCCAGCGCGTCCTCGCTGACCGGGCGTCCCTGGCAGGCTCTGCGGACCCCGGCGACCACTTTGTCGCGCGAGAATGCCTCGGTGACCCCGCTGCGTTTGCTCACCATCAGCAGCACCGTCTCCTGGGTCGTGAACCGGCGGCCGCATTCCGGGCACGTCCGCCTGCGCCGGATGGCGCCGCCGTCCTCGGTCGAACGGCTGTCGACCACCCGCGTGTCAGGATGTCGGCAGAACGGGCAATGCATAACGCCCGCCTCCTTCCGGTTCAACTCCCCCGCGTCACCCCTGCTTCCCCGATCCGGCCCTCTCATCGGCCCTGGCACCGCTCGTGCCACAGGCCAGGTCATGGGACGCTCACGCACGCCCCACAGAGTGCTGTGGTGCGGGCAAGGAAACACAATAGGTGGTGAACTACATCGGTGTAATCACTAGATGTTGTGGTCCAAACCTAGAAGCAGCCAGGGTTGATCGCAAGTCGGCAACAGCGATCCAACCGGAGATCCCACCGAACCGGCAGCTCAACGGAACGTCTACGGCGAACCGTCGGGCGTGTCGAGCACACTGTCAGCCACCACCTTGAAACACCTTGCCGGACTTCCACCCTTTGGCACACTCAGCCCGGACCTCCCGCAAGCCCGGAACCAGCGGGACTCCCCCGCCCATCCGCCCACGAAGCCGCTCTCACGCAAACTTTCCGCATTCGCGGGACTGACCGTGGTTCTCCCACCC
>NZ_BLAF01000044.1:34436-103161 GCF_009687885.1 Acrocarpospora pleiomorpha | reverse complement strand
GGGTGGGTGGGTGGGGAGAACCACGCTTCACCGTATCCGGCGCCGCCGCTCGAATTCCGGGCGGCGGCGTCGTCATGTGCGCACATTCGGAGATGGCTGGCGCACGTCCGGAGAAGCGTTGTCGCGCGGTGGCGGGGATTGTGAGATGGACGTGATCCGAGGAGGGGCGATGCCTACCACGATTGGTTCGTTGCGGAGGCTGGTGTTGACGCCGGCGTTGCGGGAGGTGACGTTTGCGGTGAGGGGGTTTCCGGAGGGGCCGGTGGGGGCGACCAGGCATCTGGAGGCGATTCCGCAGGCGGTGATCTGTGGGTTCGAGTGGGGGATCGACGCGCGGGATCAGTGGGAGGTGGAGCGGCGGCTTGAGCTGGTCGAGCCAGTTCAGCGCGGGTTCGCGTACGAGGGGGCCACGATGGCGTTCACGGTGGTGGACGCGATGGGCGGGGGGCGCGGGAAGCGGACCAGGGAGCTGCTGATGGGGCCGGGGCGGCCGCATATCTTCCTGACCTACATCGGCATCGGGTTCGCCATGGCGCGGCTGCCCCGTGTGCTGTGGAAGAAGGTCATGCCGGATCTGAGCGGATCGCCGTACTACCCGGCGATGACCTGGCTGGCCGTCGACGGGTATGGCTTCGACCGGGCCTACTTCGAGACCAAGCGCTGGGTGGACGAGCAGCGCGTCCCGGCCGCCTACCCGTGGGAGGGCAGGGCGGACTACTTCCCGCGCGCGATCGACCAGGGAATCGGCCGGGCGCTGTGGTTCATCCACGCCGGTCAGGTGCCGGGCGTGGCCGCCGCGGTGCGGCGGTTCGCGGGGGACCGGCAGGCCGACCTGTGGAGCGGCGTCGGGCTGGCGGCGACGTTCGCGGGCGGCTCGGACCCGGCGGCGCTGGCGGTGCTGCGGCGCGAGTCGGGGGCGCACTGGGCGCAGCTGGCGCAGGGCGCGGTGTTCGCCGCGAAGGCCCGCCACTACGCCGGGCACGTGCCCGAGCACAGCGCGGCCGGAGTGTCCATCCTGGCCGACCTGACGGTCGACGCGGCGGTCGCGGTGGCCGACGACTCGGCCGTGGATTCCGCCGAGAAGGCCGATCTCCCGGCCTACGAGTTGTGGCGGAATAACGTCCGCACCCGGCTTAATTCGCGTGAGCAAGTTTGAAGTAGACGCACCTCCGCAGTCAATGGATATTTGATATGTGGCTAATATGGTGCGTGCGCTCAGGCGCAAAATACTAACCCCGGACATGTCCGCCACACGGCTCGACGTGAGGGGATTCCACGAAAAGAGCCCAGCCGCCAAAGAATTACTCGAAACGGTCGGGCGATCATTTCTCACCGGATTCGCCCACGCCGCCGAGGCACGCACACCGGCCGACGCGGAAGAATTGCTGGAGAGAATTACCAGACGATTCCGAGGATTCGCCTACGAGGGCGCGGCGATGGCGTTCACCGTCGTCGACGCGCTGCCATTCGGCGGGCGCGGAAGGCTCCAGGGATTCCTCGAAGGGCGCGGCAAAGACCACGTCTACATGGTCTATGTCGGGGTCGGCTGGGCGATGGCCCGGCTGCCCCGGATGGTGTGGTCGCGCGTCCAGGCCCCCGACCCGCTCCTGCGCTGGCTCGCCCTGGACGGCTACGGCTTCCACCAGGCCTACTTCAAGACCGCCAAGTACGTGCACGGCCAGTTCCAGGAGCCGCGCTTCCCGTGGCCCCGCGGCGACCACGGCGGCTACCAGAACCGGGCCATCGACCAGGGCATCGGCCGGGCCATGTGGTTCGTCGGCGGCACCGACCCCGACCTGGTCGCCTCGATGATCGAGAAGTTCCCGCAAGCCCGCCGCGCCGACCTGTACGCCGGCACCGGCCTGGCCGCCACCTACGCGGGCGGCGCCTCGGAAGCCGAACTGCGCAAACTCTGGGAACGCGCGGGACAGTACCGGCCGCAGGTCGCGCAGGGCAGCGCGTTCGGCGCGACCGCCCGCGTCCAGGCCGGGCTGCTCGGCCCGCACACCGAGCTGGCCACCCGCGTCTTCTGCGGGATGACTCCGGAGAAGGCGTCCCTGATCTGCGCGGAGGCCCTGCCCGACGGGCCGCTGGACGGAGCGCCACCCGGCTACGAGGTGTGGCGCCAGCGCATCGCCGATGAATTCGTATCTCTTGGGAGGTGTTAGTCAGTGGCACGCACAGCTGGCTGGGTCCGCAGGCAACTGCCGGGCATCGTGGCGTTGGTGCTGCTCGCGGTGGCCTTCGTGATCGTCAAACTGCCGGCGGCGTCGTCCGCCGAGCGGGCCGAGGTCGCGAGCACGTACGCGTTCAAGCCCATGAACATCGCGATGCCGGGAGGCTTCAAGAACCAGACCATCCGCCGGGTCAACCAGGACTACACGCACATCGACGCGTGGATCTCCTCGGTCGGCTCCGGCATCGCCATGAACGACCTGGACGGGGACGGCCTGGCCAACGACCTGTGCGTCACCGACCCGCGCATCGACCAGGTCGTGGTCACCCCGACGCCGGGCCTCAAAGCCGACCGGTACGCGCCGTTCGCGCTGGTGCCGTCCGGGCTGCCGATGAACGACGTGATGGCCCCGATGGGCTGCGTGCCCGCCGACCTGAACGAGGACGGCCGGATGGACCTGCTGGTCTACCTCTGGGGGCGGACGCCGATCATCTACCTGGCGAAAGCCCAGGAGGCGGATGCGAAGGGCCTCAGCGCAGGGGCGTACCAGGCGATCGAGGCCGTTCCGCCGCGGAGCAGCACGCCGGGCTACACCGGGCCGCAGTGGAACACCAACGCCGTGGTCGTCGACGACTTCGACGGCGACGGCCATGACGACGTCTACGTGGGCAACTACTTCCCGCACGGTCCCGTCCTGGACGACAAGCTGAGCGGCGGGGTGGCCATGAACCACTCCATGTCGCACGGCATCAACGGCGGCGAGGACTACTTCCTGCGCTGGACCGCGTCCGGGCCGGCCTCGGTGAGCTTCCAGCAGGTCGACGACGCGCTCCCGGTCAACGTCTCCAAGGGCTGGGTGCTGGCCGCCGGGGCCACCGACCTGGACGGCGACATGCTGCCCGAGATGTACCTCGGCCACGACTTCGGCCCCGACCGGATGATGCGCAACGCCTCCAGCCCGGGCCACATCAAGTTCACCGTGGTCGAGGGCACCAGGACGCCGCTGATCCCCAAGTCCAAGGTGGTCGGCCTGGACTCGTTCAAGGGCATGGGCGTCGACTTCGGCGACCTCAACGGCGACGGCCTGTACGACCTGTTCGTCAGCAACATCACCACCACGTTCGGCATCCAGGAGAGCAACTTCGCCTTCATGAGCGACGCGAAGGACAAGAGCCAGCTCCGCGCCGACCTGAACGCCGGCCACGCCCCCTGGGAGGACCTGAGCGCGCCGCTCGGCCTGGCCTGGTCCGGCTGGGGCTGGGACCTGAAGATCGCCGACTTCGACAACAGCGGCAACCTGGCCATCGCGCAGACCACCGGCTTCGTCAAGGGCGAGGTCAACCGCTGGCCGCTGCTGCAGGAGCTGGCCACCGCCAACGACCAGGTGCTGCAGTACCCGATGTGGTGGCCGAACGTGCGGGCGGGCGACGACGTGGGCGGCAGCCAGACCTTCGCCTTCTACGCCAAGCGCGCCGACGGCACCTACAGCAACATCTCCGGCGAGCTCGGCCTGGCCATCCCGGTGCCCACCCGCGGCGTCGCCACCGGTGACGCGGACGGCGACGGCCGCCTCGACATGGCGATCGCCCGGCAGTGGGACGAGCCGGTCTTCTACGCCAACGCCAGCACGACCAAGGGCGGCTTCCTCGGGCTGCGCCTCACCCACGAGGGCACCGCGGGACCCGGCTCGCCGGTGGTGGGCGCGCAGGTCACGCTGACCATGCCCGACGGCAGCAAGCAGATCGGCAGGGTGGACGGCGGCAGCGGCCACTCCGGCAAGCGCAGCAGCGAGGTGCACTTCGGCCTCGGCGAGAACGTGACCGGGCCGGTCCAGGTGAACCTCTGCTGGCGCGACCGCACCGGTGAAATCCACGAACAGAACCTTCAGCTGACCCCGGGCTGGCACAACATCCAGCTGGGCGCTCAGGCGACGGAGAGGTGACTCCCATGGCTGCACAGAACGGATCCGCGAACGGCGCACATCCGGTGGCCGAGCCGCCGCGGCACGACACCAAGGTGATCACCGCCCTGCGCCGGTTCGCCATGTCCATCACGATCTTCAACATCCTCGGCTACACGGTGCTGGGCTTCGAGCAGCCCTACGTCTGGCCGTTCATCGCGCTGGCCACCGGCTACACGGTGGAGATCGTGCTGGAGATGATCGGCGCGCGGGTGGAGCACCGGGCGCCGCGGTACAAGGGCGGCGGGTTCAAGGGGCTGATGGAGTTCCTCTTCCCGGCGCACATCACCAGCCTGGCGATGAACATGCTCATCTACGTCAACGACCGGGTGCTCGTGCTGATCTTCGGCGTGATGGTCGCGGTCGGTGCGAAGTGGATCCTGCGGGCGCCCGTGCGCGGGCGGCTGCGCCACTTCATGAACCCCTCCAACTTCGGCATCACGGTCATCCTGCTGCTGTTCCCGTGGGCCAGCATCGCGCCGCCGTACCACTTCACCGAGCACATCGACGGGCCGCTGGACTGGCTGATCCCGCTGGGCATCATCATGGCCGGGACGATGATCAACGCCAAGCTGACCGGGCGGATGTGGCTGATCATGGCCTGGGTCGGCGGGTTCGCGCTGCAGGCCGTGGTGCGCGGGGTCATCCTCGACACCAACATCCTGGGCGGGCTGGCGACCATGACCGGGGTGGCGTTCGTGCTGTTCACCAACTACATGATCACCGACCCGGGGACCAGCCCGTCCAAGCCGGGCGCGCAGGTCGCGTTCGGCGGCGGCGTGGCGCTCACCTACGGCGTGCTGACCGGCATGAGCATCCCCTACGGCATTTTCTTCGCGACCGCGATCGTCTGCCTGGTCCGCGGCGGATTCCTGTGGTCGCTGCACTTCACCGAGAAGGCCAGGGCCGACCGGGAGGCCGCCACGCTGGCGGCCGCCCAGGCCGCCGTGGCCCAGCCTGGCAGGGAGGTCGCGCCAGTATGACCAGGATCGCCATCGTCGGGATGGCCTGCCGTTACCCGGACGCGGACTCCCCGCGTGAGCTGTGGGAGAACGCCCTCGCCGGGCGCCGGGCCTTCCGGCGGCTGCCCGACCAGCGGATGCGGCAGGCCGACTACTGGGACGCCGACCCGGCCGCCCCGGACCGGTTCTACGCCCGCAACGCCGCGGTCATCGAGGGCTACGAATTCGACCGGATGGCGTACAAGATCGCTGGAAGCACCTACCGCTCCACCGACCTCACCCACTGGCTGGCCCTCGACACCGCCGCCAGGGCCCTCGCCGACGCGGGGTTCCCCGGCGCCGAGGGCCTGCCCAGGGAGCGCACCGGCGTGATCGTCGGCAACACGCTGACCGGGGAGTTCGCCCGGGCCAACGTGATGCGGCTGCGCTGGCCGTACGTGCGGCGGACCGCCGCGGCGACGCTGAAGGAGCACGGCTGGGACGACGAGAAGGCAGCCGCGTTCCTGCGCGACTACGAGACCGTCTACAAGGCGCCGTTCCCCGGCATCGACGAGGACACCCTGGCCGGCGGCCTGGCCAACACCATCGCCGGGCGGATCTGCAACCACTTCGACCTGAAGGGCGGCGGCTACACCGTCGACGGCGCTTGCTCCTCCTCGCTGCTCTCGGTGGCGACGGCGTGCAGGTCGCTGGTCGACCAGGACGTGGACGTGGCCGTCGCGGGCGGCGTGGACTTGTCCATCGACCCGTTCGAGGTGATCG
This sequence comes from Acrocarpospora pleiomorpha, assembly GCF_009687885.1. Classification (GTDB taxonomy): domain Bacteria; phylum Actinomycetota; class Actinomycetes; order Streptosporangiales; family Streptosporangiaceae; genus Acrocarpospora; species Acrocarpospora pleiomorpha. The sequence goes on along the minus strand of NZ_BLAF01000044.1, from coordinate 97,301 downwards.
GCTTCGCCAAGACCGGGGCGCTGGCCAGGGGTGAGATGCGGCTGTACGACAAGGGCTCCAACGGCTTCTGGCCCGGCGAGGGCTGCGGGATCATCGTGCTGATGCGGGCGGAGGACGCCGAGAAGGCGGGCCGCCGGGTCTACGCGACGATCGCGGGCTGGGGGGTGTCGTCCGACGGCAAGGGCGGCATCACCCGGCCCGAGGTGGCCGGATACCAGCTGGCGCTGCGCCGGGCGTACGAGCGGGCCGGGTTCGGGATCGAGACCGTGCCCATGTTCGAGGGGCACGGCACCGGCACCCAGGTCGGCGACAGGACCGAGCTCACCGCGCTGTCGCTGGCCCGCAGGTCGGCCGACCCGGACGCCGCGCCCGCGGCGATCAGCTCCATCAAGGGCATGATCGGGCACACCAAGGGCGCGGCCGGGGTGGCCGGGCTGATCAAGGCGGCGATGGCGGTGCACCAGCAGGTGCTGCCGCCGACCATCGGGTGCGTGGACCCGCACCCGGTGCTGGCCGAGGAGCCGGTCGCGCTGCGGGTGCTGCGCAAGGCCGAGGCGTGGCCGAGCGGCCAGCCGGTCCGGGCCGGGGTCACCGCGATGGGGTTCGGCGGGATCAACACCCACCTGGTGCTGGAGCGGTCGGGGGCGCGCAAGCGGGCCCCCTTCGATCCGCGCACCAAGGCGCTGGCCGCGTCCGCGCAGGACGCCGAGCTGCTGCTGGCAGACGCCGGATCGCTGGCGGAGCTGCGGGAACGCGTGGCCAAGCTGGTCGGCTTCGTGCCCGCCCTGTCGTACGCGCAGCTGGGCGACCTGGCCGCGGTCCTCCAGCGCGACCTGCGCGAACTGCCGTACCGGGCGGCCGTGATCGTCTCCTCGCCCGAGGACGCCGAGGCGCGGCTGCGCCGGATCCTGGAGGCGCTGGACGCGGGCGAGACCAGCCTCCTCGACGGGCGGGCCTTCCTCGGCCACGTGACCGGCACGGGCAGGGTCGGCTATCTCTTCCCCGGCCAGGGTTCCGGCCGGGGCCTGTCCGGCGGCGCGCTGCGCCGCCGGTTCGCCGAGGTCGACGAGGTGTACGCCAAGGCGGCCCTGCCCACCGGCGGAGACGTGGTCGCCACCGCGCTGGCCCAGCCCAGGATCGTCACCGGTTCGATGGCGGGCCTGCGGGCGCTGACCACGCTCGGCCTGGAGGCCACCGTCGCCGTCGGCCACAGCCTGGGCGAGATCTCCGCCCTGCACTGGGCCGGGGCGATGGACGAGGAGACGCTGCTCGGCGTGGCCGCCGTGCGCGGCCAGACGATGACCGAGCACAGCTCGTCCGGCACCATGGCCGGCCTGGCCGCGTCCCCCGACGCCGCCCTCGACCTGATCGGGACCGACCCGGTGGTGATCGCCGGATACAACGGCCCGGAGCAGACGGTCATCGCCGGAACCGCGGAAGCGGTCGAGGCGGTCGGCCGCAGGGCCGCCGCGGCCGGGGTGACCTTCACGCTGCTGCGGGTCTCGCACGCGTTCCACTCGCCGCTGGTCGCGCCCGCCGCGGCCGCGTTCGCGGCGAAGCTGGACCGGGACGCGTTCGGCCAGATCGGCGCCAGGATCGTGTCCACGGTCACCGGCGACGCGCTGGCCGCCGACACGGACGTCCCCGCGCTGCTCCGGCTGCAGATCACCGAGCCGGTGCAGTTCGCGCAGGCCGTGGAGCTGGCGGCCAAGGACATCGACCTGTTCGTGGAGGTCGGGCCAGGCCGGGTGCTCAGCGGGCTGGCCACCGCCGTCACCGGCGTGCCCGCCGTGTCCATGGACACCGACGACGAGTCGCTGGCCGGGCTGCTGCGGGTGGTGGCCGCCGCCTACGTGACCGGGGTTCCGGTCACGCCCGAGGCGCTGTTCCACGGGCGGCTGGTCCGGCCGCTGGAGGTCGGGCAGGAGTTCTCGTTTTTCGCCAGCCCGTGCGAGCAGGTCCCCGAGGTGGACATCGCCGCCGCCCCTGTGCTCGCTGTGGCCACGGCGACCGTCGCGGCTGAGGCGGGCGAGTCCGTCGTGGACCTGCTCAGGAGGCTGGCTGCGGAACGGGCCGAACTGCCCGTGGAGATGGTCGCCCCCGGCAGCCACCTCCTCGACGACCTGCACCTCAGCTCCATCACGGTCGGCCAGATCGTCAACCAGGCCGCCCAGGCGCTCGGGGTGCCCCCGGCCACGGCGCCGATGAACTTCGCCACCTCGACCGTGAGCGAGCTCGCCGAAGCCCTCGGCAGCCTCGCGGAAACCGGCGCCCCGGCGGCGCCACGCGAGATCGCGGGCGCGGCCGCCTGGGCGCGGCCGTTCGCCCTCGATCTCGACGAGACCCCGTTGCCCCCGATTACACCCAGGGTCCCCGGGGGCAACGGGCCCTGGCGTGCGTTCGCGCCGCAGGGCCACCCGTTCGCGGAGCGCCTGCGCGAACAGCTGGAACAGGCCGGAGTCGGCGGCGGCATCCTGGTGTGCCTGCCGCAATCGTGCCGGGAGTCCGACCTGGCGGCGGCCCTGACCGGCGCCAAGGCCGCCGCCGTCTCGGCCCCCGGCACGCGGTTCGTGCTGGTCCAGTCGGATCCGTACGGCGCCGCCGGGCTGGCCAAGACCCTCTCCCTGGAGGCGCCGCACCTGCGGGTGACGATCGTCCACATCCCGTACGGGCCGGACGTGACGGAGCAGGTGGTCGCCGAGGTGGCCGCCACCGACCGGTACGCCGAAGTCCACCTCGACGGCGTCCGCAGGGTGCCCACGCTGCGCGCGATGCCCGTCACCCCGGCGGTATCGCGACACCCGCTGACCGGCGAGGACGTGCTGCTGGTCACCGGCGGCGGCAAGGGCATCACCGCCGAGTGCGCGATCGCGGTCGCCGCCGACAGCGGCGCGAAGCTGGTCATCATGGGCAGGTCCGCGCCGGAGGGGGACGCGGAGCTGGCCGGAAACCTGACCCGGATGAAGGATCTGGGACTCTCGGTGCGCTACGTCCGGGCGGACGTCACCGACGCCGGGCAGGTCGCGGTCGCCCTGGCCGAGATCGGCCCGATCACCGCGATCCTGCACGGCGCGGGCCGCAACGAACCGGCCGGGCTGACCTCGCTGGACGCCGGCGCGTTCCGGCGCACCTTCGCCCCGAAGATCGACGGCCTGCACTCCGTGCTGGCCGCCGTCGACCCCGACCGGCTGAAACTGCTGATCACCTTCGGCAGCATCATCGGCCGGGCCGGGCTGCGCGGCGAGGCGCACTACTCGACCGCCAACGAGTGGCTCCGCGTCCTGACCGAGGAGTTCGCCGCCGCGCATCCGGGCTGCCGCACGCTCTGCATGGAGTGGTCGGTCTGGTCGGGCGTCGGCATGGGCGAGCGGCTGTCCGTCGTCGAGTCGCTGACCAGGGACGGCATCACCCCCGTCACCCCGGACCAGGGCGTCGAGATCATGCGGCGGCTGGTGTGCGATCCGGACGCGCCGGTGGTCACCGTGATCAGCGGCCGTACCGAGGGCATCGAGACCGTCCGCTACGACCGGCCCGAGCTGCCGCTGCTGCGGTTCGTGGACCGGCCGCTGATCCGTTACCACGGCGTCGAGCTGGTCGCCGAGACCGAGCTCAGCGCGGGCGGCGACCTCTACCTGGCCGACCACCTGCTCGACGGCAACCTGCTGTTCCCCGCCGTGTTCGGGATGGAGGCGATGGCGCAGGTGGCCACCGCCGCCACCGGCTGGACGGCGACCCCGGTCATCGAGGACGCCGAGTTCCTGCGGCCGATCGTGGTCCCGCCCGACGGCGCCACGACGATCCGGGTGGCCGCCGCGGTCACCGGCGACGACCTGGTGGAGGTGGCCATCCGCAGCTCCGAGACGGGCTTCGCGGCCGACCACTTCCGGGCCCGGCTGCGCTTCACCGGCGCGGCCGTCCAGGACGGGCCGCCCGCGCAGGTCGCCGCGGGCCTGCCCGCCGTCCCGCTCGACCCGGCCACCGACCTGTACGGCGGAATCCTCTTCCAGGGCGCACGATTCCAGCGCCTGACCGGCTACCACCGGGCGGCCGCCCGGCACGTGGACGCGGACGTCGACGCGATCGACGCGTCCGACTGGTTCGCCGCCTACCTGTCCGGCGACCTGCTGCTCGGCGACCCGGGCATGCGCGACGCCCTGATGCACGGCAACCAGGTCTGCGTCCCGCACGCCACCTTGCTGCCGCAGGGCATCGACCGCGTGCACGCCGCCCCGGCCTCCGGGCCGATGCGGTACAGCGCGGTCGAGCGGGCACGTGACGGCGACACGTATATATACGACATCGTCGTCAGGGACACCTCCGGGCGGCCGGTCGAACGCTGGGACGGGCTGCGGCTGCGGGCCGTGCGCAAGGGCGACGGCCGCGGTCCCTGGGCGCCCGCGCTGCTCGGGCCGTACGTCGAGAGGATGCTGGACGACCTGATCGGCGCGAACGTGGCGGTGGCGGTCGAACCCGGCGGTGAACGCCGCGCGGCGACGGCCGTGGCCGTCGGGCGCGCGTCCGGCGGGCCCGTCGAGATCAGGTATCGCCCGGACGGGCGGCCCGAGATCGACGGCGGCACGATCTCCGCCGCGCACGGCGCCGGGCTCACGCTCGCCGTCCGCGCCGAAGGACCGCTCGGCTGCGACGTGGAACCGGTGGCGGAACGTTCCCCTGAGACCTGGGCCGGGCTGCTCGGCGGGCACGCCCCGCTCGCCGGCCTGGTCGCGGCCGAGACCGGCGACAGCGCGGACGCGGCCGGAACCCGGGTCTGGTCCGCCCTCGAATGCCTGCAGAAGGCCGGGCTCACTGCGGCCGCGCCGCTCACCCTGGCCCGCGCGGGCCGGGATCCGTGGGTCGTGTTCGCGTCCGGATCGCTCAGGATCGCCACCCTGCTCACCAGCGTGCGCGGCCATCACGAGCCCGTGGTCTTGGCCGTGCTGGCCGAGGGGCGCTGACCGTGGGCAACTACTTCGAACACCTGCACACGGTCGGCTTCGAGGAGACCAACATCGTCGGCAACGTCTACTACGTCAACTACCTGCGCTGGCAGGGGCGTTGCCGGGAGATGTTCCTCAAGACCCACGCGCCGGACGTGCTCGGCGAGCTGCAGGACGACCTCAAGCTGTTCACGCTCAAGGTCGACTGCGAGTTCTACGCCGAGATCACCGCCTTCGACGAGCTGTCCATCCGGATGCGCCTCGTCGACCTGGCCCAGACCCAGCTCGAATTCAGCTTCGACTACGTCAAGCTCGACGCCCGCGATCTCGGCGTCGGCGAGACGCTGATCGCCCGCGGCCGGCAGCGGGTGGCGTGCATGCGGGGCCCCAACACCCGCACCGTGCCTGCCCGCGTGCCCGAGTCGCTGGTTCGAGCGCTCCAACCTTACGTGCCGTAGCCCCCGGGGGAGATTTGACATGGCAGACCAGAAGATCCTCAGGCGCGCCTTCGGGAGGTTCGCGACCGGCGTCACCGTGGTGACCGTCGGCGGGAACGCTCCGCACGGCATGACCGCCAACTCCTTCACCTCCGTCTCGCTGGACCCGCCGCTCGTGCTGATCTGCGTGGACCGCGGCGCGATCATGCACGGCATGCTGCCGGCCGCGGGCTCCTTCGGGGTGAACGTGCTCGCGGCCGACCAGGAGGCGCTGGCCAGGCACTTCGCCGACCGCTGGCGGGTGCCGGGCCAGGCCCAGTTCGAGGACGTGGACTGGTTCCCCGGCACGCTCACCGGCGCGCCCATGCTCAACGCCAGCATCGCCAGGTTCGAGTGCGAAGTCTGGCGGACCTACGACGGCGGGGACCACTCCATCTTCATCGGCAAGGTGCTCTCCCACGACGAGGAGGCCGAGGAAGCCCTGCTGTTCTTCAACGGCGGGTTCCGGCAGATCGAATTGAGCGCAGCGACATGATTGAGGTGAAGACATGACCGCTACAACCGGCCGGTCCCGGGCGGTTCCGCCCGGGCCGCCCCGGCGGGCCGCCCCCGGCCTGTTCGTCAAACTGGCCACCGACCGGCTCGCCCTGATGCGGGCCGCCGCCGACCAGTACGGCGACGCCGTGAAGATCTCCATGGGCCCCAAGACCCTCTACTTCTTCAACCACCCCGACCACGCCAAACACGTGCTCGCCGACAACAGCGGCAACTACCACAAGGGCATCGGCCTGGTGCAGGCCAAACGCGCCCTCGGGGACGGCCTGCTGACCAGCGAGGGCGACCTGTGGCGCAAGCAGCGCAAGCTGATCCAGCCGGCCTTCCAGGCCAAGCGCATCGCCGCCCAGGCGGGCGTGGTCGCCGAGGAGGCGCTCGCGCTGGTCGAACGGCTGCGGGCCACGGCCGGGAGCGGTCCCGTGAACGTGGTGGACGAGCTGACCGCGCTCACCCTGGGCGTCCTCGGCCGGACCCTGCTCGACGCCGACCTGGGCGTCTTCAGCGGGGTCGGGCACGCCTTCGAAGCGGTCCAGGACCAGGCCATGTTCGAGATGGTGTCGCTGGGCGCGGTCCCGATGTGGGTGCCGCTGCCCAAGCAGCTGCGGTTCCGGCAGGCCCGCAAGGAACTCCAGCACGTCGTGGACCGCCTCGTCGCGGACCGCAGGACGCGCACCGGCGACTGGGGCGACGACGTGCTGTCCAAGCTGATCCAGTCCACCGGCGAGGAGCCCGACCCGAAGGTCGGGCGGCAGCGCATGACCGACGAGCTGATCACGCTCCTGCTGGCCGGGCACGAGACCACGGCCAGCACCCTCGGCTGGACGTTCTACCTGCTGGACCGCCATCCGGAGGTGGCCGAGCGGCTGCACGCGGAGGCGGTGGAGGTGCTCGGCGACCGCCCGCCGGTCTACGAGGACCTGCACCGGCTGCGGTACACGTCCATGGTGATCGAGGAGGCGATGCGCCTCTACCCGCCGGTGTGGATCCTGACCCGGCAGGCCCTCGCCGACGACGAGGTGGGCGGTTATCACGTTCCCGCGGGGTCGGACGTGCTCGTGTGCCCGTACACGATGCACCGGCATCCCGAGTTCTGGAACGAGCCCGAGAAGTTCGATCCGCAGCGGTTCGATCCCGGCGTGCAGTCCGGCCGGCCGCGCTACGCCTACATCCCGTTCGGGGCCGGGCCGCGGTTCTGCGTGGGCAACAACCTGGGGATGATGGAGGCCGCGTTCGTGACCGCTCTGGTGGCCAGGGATCTGCGGCTGACCCGGGTGCCCGGCTACGAGGCCGTCCCTGAGCCGATGTTGTCGCTCCGGATGAAGGACGGGCTGCCTATGACTGTCTCGCCGCGTTAGGAGATGTGAGGGGCCACGGTCGTCCTTGACCGTGGCCTCGTCGTGCGTCCCCTGCTGTCAACCGGCCGATCTGAGCGCGACCTTGCGTACGTCGAGCAGTGCCATCAGAACGGGTGGGTCAAGGGGATGCGCCGGCCTGAGGTGCAGGTCGGCGGTCGTGATCCGGGTGTCGGGGCCGATGGTGATCGGGCCGACCCCGGCGACCGACGGCGCGTGCTCTCGGCTGAAGGGGTCACCGATGATCTCCTCTTCCCCGGGGGAGACCGCGTGCGAGAGCAGATGCCAGGCACCCTGAGGCACGTCCTCCAGCAGGTACGGGCCGGGGTTGTGCAACACCGTGCACCGCACCGGCCTGCCCTGGGGTACGCAGGTGGGGAAGAGCCCGACGAAGATCAGCCCCAGCCTGGCCGTCGAGGGCGCCCAGACCTCGCCCTGGACGGTGGCCGACCTGATCTCCGTGCCGATCGAACGGCTGTCGGGCACGATGCGGGTGGCGAAGCCGCCGTACTGCCGGTAGGTGGTGGGGGCGATGCCCACGCTGCTCTTGAAGCGCGAGCTGAAGGTTCCCACGCTCGTGTAGCCGACCCGGTTGCTGATGTCGGCCACGCTCAGCGAGGTGGAGATGAGGAGCCGTTTGGCCTCCTGCAGGCGGAGGGCGGACAGGAACCGCCCGGGGGAGATCCCGGTGGCCTGGCGGAAGACGCGGGAGAAGTGGAACTTGCTGAACATCGCGGTGCGAGCCATGTCATCGACAGTCAACTGCTCGCTGAGATTCTCATGCATGGTCTGAATAACTCGTCCGACGGCTCTTTCGATGGCCTCTTCCATTGTTGCTTCCCCTTGGCCAAAACGTCTATTGCGACTAACACGTAGTCGGACGTTTGAAGATGTCACAGGTCCAATTGTTCCCCACATGAATAGAGTTCGAATTCGCGCGCGTCCTCGGTGAATTCGGTTTCCTTCTTCGGGGCAGCCTCCATTCACGCGTCGATATGAGAGAGGTTGGGCGGTGCCTTCTGAGAATCACCGCACAGCGTTAAGAGACAATGGGTTGCCCGGTCCTGTCAACCTTTCAGATTCTGAACATGAAAGTTTCCGGGGGGCCTCGCCGTGAACATTCGCGGGGGGTGCCTGAACCGGTGCGAGACGTAATCGCACCAGGGCATGGGCGTATCGCGTCCGGCCCTGGGCCGTCGATCAGCCGGGATTCTCCCGGCGCTGGAGCTCGGTCGCGAACTGGCCCCACGCCTCGGCGCAGTCGCGGGCCAGCCTCGCCACCGAGTCGGCGCAGTGCGGGGGCACCGCGTCGACCAGGTCCTGCCAGTCCCCGACGGCGATCGACCGGGAATGCAGCAGCCGCAGCAGCTCGCGGCCCGGGTCGGTCAGCCGCAGGGACGGGTCCTTCCGCAGCGTCTGCAGGATGCTCGGGGAGTCCTTCGGCTCCGGCCGGGCCGGCGCCGGCGCTGTCCTGGCCGGCCGGGTCAGGGCCGGGTCGTTGCCCCTGAGCAGGCGATGCCGCACGTCGTGGGCGGTGCCGAGGGAGACGCCCGCGGCCCTGGCGATCTCCCGGATGGACGCGTCGGGATTGGCCGCGATCACTTCGGAGGCCCGTTGCCGGCCCGCCCCGCCGTCCAGCGGGCGCAACCTGCCGTCCACGCCGAGCCGCTCGTTCGACCGCGGCGATTCCGCACTCGAACGGCGGCGCACCGCGCCGACCGTCTTGGCGGCCAGCCCGGCGCAGGCGGCGATGGCACGATCGGAGAGCATCGGGTGCGAGGCGATGATGCGCTCCGCGGCCGCCTTCCGGTCGGCCAGCGAGAGCGGCAGCCCGTGGGCCACGTTCTCCTGGACGGCGCGGACGAACGCGTCCGCCTCGCTGCCGTCGAAGAAGCGCACCTCGATGGTGTCCTGGCCGCGCATCGCGGCGGCCCGCACCCGGTGCATGCCGTCGATCACGCGCATCGTCTGCCGGTGCACGAGGATCGGCGGGAGCGCGGTCTCCAGGCCCGCGAGCCGGATCAGATGATCCGCGTCCTCGCCCGCCAGCCGGGGCGAATCCGCAGGCCGGAGCGAAGCGAGTTGGACCAGGCAGGGAGCGTCGAGCCCGCCTGCCGGAGAATCAGGCGCACGTATCATCGGCCACCTCCACCGGCACGCGGCACACGTGACGGTTCCGAGTAGGACGGGTCCCCGGCCCCTCCCCACGGGGGGCTGATCTTTGCAAAATACCCCGGGCTCGCGCGCACTGGAACCCCGGGAGCCGCCGAGGTCTGAACGCTCGGCGAGGACGGCATTTCGGAAGATGCACCGCAATCGGTGCTGAAACGACGATGTGGGAGTTCGATCGCGCGCGTCCACATGCCGACTCCACGGTACAAACGGGAGTAATCCTTATGCGATCCGACTTACCCCCTCAAACCCGACAAAACATGACGTTAGAGGCGTTCGCCGACACGATCGTTCCCGGTGAGAAGCGGTTTCCGGACGACATCGCGGTGGCCGGCGCCTCCTCAGGCGGCGGCGCGGTCGCGGCCGGCGCGCTCGAACTCCTGGCCGACCCGGCCACCGGCATCGGCAGCGACCTCGGCGCGTTCGCGGACCTGATCAACGAGCACGCCCGGGCTTACGCCGCCGAGCACGGCCTGACCCCCGACCCGGAGCTGCCGCTGGTCGGCCTGTCCTTCGCCGACCGGACCGCGCTGATCCAGCATCTGACCTCGCCGACCCACCCGGAACGCGAGATCTGGATCCTGGTCGCCCTGTTCAGCAACATGGCCTTCGACACCGGGGCTCACCTGCACACCGTCGACGCGATGGCGGCCGGTCACCCAGGCCTGGCCGCGATGGGCTTCTCCCAGCCGGACGCCGACGGGCTGTGGCGGTTCCCGGACTACTCCTACGGCCGCGAGCTGGCCCATCTCCATCCGGGCACGACCTCATCCGGGAGCCCCGCATGACCAACAGCAACGGAACGGAACGCGTCGACGTGCTCATCGTCGGGAGCGGGTTCGGCGGCGCGATCGCCGCCTACCACCTGGCGGCGGGCGGGGCGAGCGTCCTGGTCCTGGAACGCGGGCCCTGGCTGGAGGGCGAGGACTTCGACCACGACTTCAAGCTCGGCTCCTCCTACACCCGGATCTTCGACTTCGTGGTCGGCGACGGCATGAGCCTGCTCGGCGGCAACTGCGTCGGCGGCGGCAGCGTGGTCTACTTCGCCGCGATGCCGCGCGCTCCCCGGTTCGTCTTCGACCGGCAGGGCTCGATCGGCCGCCGGATGTGGCCGGCCTCGGTGACCAGGGACACCCTCGACCCCTGGTACGACCGCGTCACCGAATCCCTCCCGGTCACCCGCCAGGACTGGAACGACGTCACCTACTCCGGCGGCCTGTTCGCCGCGGCCTGCGCGCACGCCGGGCGCACCGCCAACCCGGTGCCGGTGGCCATCGACGCGAGCAAGTGCACCAACTGCAACTGGATGATGGCGGGCTGCAGGTTCGACGCCAAACGGTCGCTGCTCTTCAACTACCTGCCCGCCGCGCTCGCGCACGGCGCCCAGATCCGGCCGATGCACGAGGTGCAGAAGCTGACCCGCAACGCCGACGGCGGCTACCGGGTGCACTACAACATCATCGACGACTCCGACTACCGGATCACCGCCGGGAGCGGCAGCATCGACGCCAAGATCGTCGTGCTGGCGGCCGGGGCCGGGGCCACGCCGGTGATCCTGCAGCGGTCCGAGCCGGACCTCGGGAAGATGCCGCACGCGGTCGGGCGGTACTTCTCCGGCAACGGGGAGCGGCTGAACACCGCGATACTCGACGAGGATCGGGTGCGCGACCTGCTCGGCCTGGCCAAGGCGGACGGCGTGCCGTACGCGGCGTCCCAGGTCGGGAAGGGCCCGTGCGTGGCCAGCTGGGACCGTCTTGACGGCGCGCGGCCCGAGTACACCCGGTACTCGCTGGAGCAGCTCTACTTCCCGCCCGGGTTCGGCACCATCCTGGCGCAGGTCCCGGACGCGACCGGGCCGAGCTGGTTCGGGGCCGAGAAGAAGGAGATCGTCCGGCGCTGGCAGTCCTGGCTGACCATCTTCGCGATGACCGAAGACGACAACGAGGGCGTCTTCGGCCCGCCTCCCGCCACCGGGAACGCGATGCGGATTTCCCAGCAGATGCTCGGGCGCGGCCCGATCCGGTACGACCCGACCCCGAACACCCTGCGGGGCTGGGCGCTGGCGGACGCCGACGTGAAGGACATCATGGAGCGGGACGGCCTGTCCCGGGTGATGCCGTGGACCAACGACGTGGTCGGCGCGTACACCGTGCATCCGCTGGCGTCCTGCCGGATCGGCGACGACCCGGCCACCTCGGCCCTGGACGACCGCCACGAGCTGCGCGGCCATCCGGGAATCTTCGTCACCGACGGATCGGCGGTGCCCGGCGCGCTGACCGTCAACCCCGCGCTCACCATCGCCGCCCTGGCCGAGCGGGCCATGCCCGGCATCGTGGCGGCGGCCCGGGCCCGCGGCGTGAAGGTGAGTTACGGCGCCCCCGCTCCGGACGGCTCCACCTCGGCGCGCAACGCGGTACTTCCGCTACTCGTCCGGGACTGAGCAAAAGACCGGGGGCCAGCACTCACAGAGATGCGACCCCCGGTCACGGATGGCAACGTCAAAAGAGACAACCCCACCGAAAGGCACGACAATGACCACTGCCCCATCCCGTGGCGCGGAACAGGCCCCCGGCAAGATCGTCGCCGCGTGGGCCAAGAACGACGGCGACGCCTTCGCGGCCGCCTGCACCGAGGACGCCAGCCTGATACTCCCCGGCGTCTACCTGAAGAGCCGCGCGGAGATCCGCGACTTCATGACCGCCGCCTACGCCGGCCCGTTCAAGGGGACCCGGGTGCACGGCGACCCGCTCAGCCTGCGCTACCTCAGCGACGACGTCGCCGTGATCGTCACCCAGGGCGGCGTGCTGCACCCGGGCGACGAGAAGGTCACCCCCGAGCGGGAGATCCGGGCGACCTGGGTGCTGACCAGGAAAGACGAGGGCTGGCTGATCGCCGCCTACCAGAACACCCCCACCGCGGCCTGAGCAGAGTCCTGGAGATCACGATGCAGGAGAACAAGTGCCCCGTCGCCCTCGACCCGACCGGCCGTGACTTCCACGGGGAGGCCGCGCGGCTGCGGGCGCAGGGCCCGGCGACCCAGGTCGAGCTGCCCGGCGGCGTGGTGGTGTGGGACGTCAACAGCTACGCCGTGGCCAAGAAGCTGCTGGCCGACCCGCGGGTGACCAAGAGCGCCCGCAACCACTGGCCGGCGTTCTACACCGGGCAGGTCCCCCAGGACTGGGAGCTGATCAGCTGGGTGGCGATGGACAACATGGTCACCGCGTACGGCAAGAACCACCAGCGCCTGCGCAAGCTGGTCTCCAGGGCGTTCACCCCGCGCCGGTCCGAGGCCATCCGGCCGAGGATCGAGGAGCTGGTCGGCGAGCTGCTCGACGGGCTGGCCGCCGCCGCCCCCGGCGAGGTCGTGGACCTGCGGGAACGGTTCGCCTACCCGCTGCCGGCCCGGCTGGTGGCGGACCTGATCGGCCTGCCGGAGGAGGCCCGCCGCAAGGCCAACGAGGTCATCGACATGATGGTGAACACCACCGTCACGCCGGAGGAGGCGCAGGCCACGCTGATGGGCTGGCGGATGGCGATGGAGGACCTGATCGCGTCCAAGCGGGCGACGCCCGGCGAGGACATGACCAGCGACCTGATCGCCGCCCAGGAGGAGGACGGCTCCCGCCTCAACGACGGCGAGCTGGCCGACACCATCTTCGCCATCCTGGGCGCGGGCTCGGAGACCACGATCAACTTCATGGACAACGCGGTCACCCTCCTGCTCACCCACCCCGAGCAGAAGGAGCTGCTGGACTCCGGCAAGGTCACCTGGGCCGACCTGATCGACGAGGTCCTGCGGGTGGAGTCCCCGCTCGGCCACCTGCCGCTGCGGTACGCGGTGGAGGACATCGAACTGGAGGGCGGCGTCACCATCCCCAAGGGCGACCCGATCCTGATCAACTACAGCGGGGCCGGCCGGGACCCGGCGATCCACGGCGACACCGCCGAGGTCTTCGACCTGACCAGGGAGAACAAGGAACACCTCTCGTTCGGGTACGGCGTGCACTACTGCCTGGGCGCCTCGCTGGCCCGGCTGCTGGCCACCATCGGCCTGACCCGCCTGTTCGAGCGGTTCCCCGACCTGACCCTGGCGGTCCGGCCGGACGAGCTCCAGCCGCTGCCCACGTTCATCATGAACGGCCACCGCTCGCTGCCGGTCCGCCTCAGCCGCGTGCCCGCTACCGTCTAGAGAGTCCATCGTCTAGGGAGTTCAAGGTGCACACAACGGAGATACCCCAGCGCGCGGAGATGCTCCGCCGGGCCACCGACCTGGTCCCGCTGATCAGGGACCGCGCCCCCGGCGCCGAGCACCTGCGGCGGATGGACGACGACGTGGTCAGCGCGCTGATCGAGACCGGCATCCTGAAGATGCGGGTCCCGGTCCGCTACGGCGGCTTCGAGTCCGACACCCGCAGCCTGGTCGACGTCGGCATCCAGCTCGGCCGGGGCGACGGCGCGGTCGGGTTCACCGTCGCGCTCTGGTGGATCACCTCCTGGATCGTCGGCCTGTTCCCCGACCCGGTCCAGGACGAGGTCTGGGGCAGCGACCCCGACGTCCTGGTCTGCGGCACCCTCGCCCCGACCGGGATGGCCACCGCCGTGGACGGCGGCATCCTGGTCAACGGCCGGTGGGGGTTCAACAGCGGCGCCGCGCACAGCCAGTGGAAGATGTTGTCCGCGGTGCTGACCACCCCGGACGGCGGCGGCGAGCCGATCATGGCACTGGTGCCGATCAAGGACATCCAGGTCGTGGACGACTGGCACGTGGCCGGGCTGCGCGCCACCGGCAGCGTGTCGATGGTGGCCGACAACCTGTTCATCCCGCAGGACCGGGTGATCGCCATCGCGCCGCTGATGGCGCAGCAGTACGCGTCCAAGCTCAACAAGGACCGGCCGATCTACCGGTGCCCGATGATCCCGGCCGCGTCCGCGTCCACGATCGGCAAGGTGGCCGGGCTGATGATGAACGCCAGGGAGGCGTTCTTCGAGCGGCTGCCCGGCCGGGGCATCACCTACTCCGGCTATGGCGACCAGCGGGAGGCTCCGCTTACCCACCACCAAGTGGCCGAGGCCGCGATGAAGATCGACGAGGCCGAGTTCCACGCCTACCGGCTGGCCGACCTGGTCGACGCCAAGTGCGCCGGCGGCGAGACCTGGTCGGTGACCGAGCGGGCGCTGGCCCGGGTCGCGATGGGCCGGGTCTGCCAGCTGGCCCACGACGCCATCGGCATCTACAACACGGCGAGCGGCGGTTCCTCGATCTTCGAGACGGTCCCGATCCAGCGGATCGTCCGGGACATGGAAGCGATCAACCTGCACGCGCTGAACCACCCGAACACCAACATGGAGCTGTACGGCCGGGTGCTCTGCGGCCTCGAGCCGGACAGCGCCTACCTGTAAGAACGAAACGACGAGAGTCCAGACCCGCCGCTGTGGGTCTGGACTCTCGCCGTTCGGGGATTTCCAGGCATGGCTTATAGGGCTTCAGCTGTACGCCCTCGCTTGCAGGGCGAACAGTTCGGAGTAAAGACCGCCGGAGGCGGCCAGGTCGGCATGGGACCCGGATTCGACGACCCGCCCGTCCCGCACGACGATGATCAGGTCGGCCATCCGGACGGTGGAGAAACGGTGCGACACGAACAGGGTGATCGCGCCGGTGGCCGCGCTGACCCGCCTGGCCTGCTCGGCGTACTGCTCGAACAGGGCGTGCTCGGCCTGCGGGTCCAGCGCCGAGGTGGGTTCGTCGAGCACCAGCAGCAACGGCGCGGACCGCATCAGCGCCCGGCCGAGCGCGAGCTTCTGCCACTGGCCGCCGGACAGTTCTGCGCCGTCGGCGTAGGTCTTGCCCAGCTGCGTGCGCAGCCCGTCGTCCAGCTGCTCCAGCACGTCATCGGCCTGGGCGCGGGAGAGCGCCGCCAGGATCGCGGCCTCGTCGCCGGCCCGGGGCAGGTCGCCCACGCCGACGGTCTCCCCGGCGGGGAACTCGTACCGGATGAAGTCCTGGAATCCGGCCGCGACCCGTTCCCGCCAGGCGGGCATCGGGACCCGGCTCAGGTCGACGCCGTCGGCCAGGACCTGGCCGCGGGTCGGCTGGTAGAACCCGCACAGCAGCTTGACCAGGGTGGTCTTGCCCGCGCCGTTCTCGCCGACGATGGCGACCGTGCTCCCTGCGGGGAGCTTAAGGTTCACCTCACCCAGCACCGGGGTCCCGGTGCCGGGGTAGGTGAACGACACGTCCCGCAGGGTGATCCCGTCGCGCAGCCGGTCGGGCGGCGACTGATCGGGCCGGCTCGGTCCGGTCGCGGTGACGACCTCGGTGAGCCCGGCCAGCCTGCGGTACGCGGCGGCCATGCGCTGCAGGTCCTGCAGCAGCGTGACGGCGGTGGTGACCTGCTGGTTCACCTGCGCGGCGAGCGCGATGACGAGCACCACGTCGCCGACGCCCCGCCGCCCGGTGATCGCGTCCCGGACCACCAGGAGGACCGCGCCGACGTACGCCAGCGCGAAGATGATCTGCCCGGCCGCGCGCACCCAGGTCGCGGCCAGCTGCGCGCGGACCAGGCCGCGCGTGGCGGTCGCCCACAGCGCGCGGTGCCGCCCGCGCAGCTCGCCACCCAGCCGGAACACCCGCAGCTCGCCCGCGAGCCTGGCCGAGGTGGTCAGGTGGAACAGGTTGAGCGCGACCCGGGTGGGTTCGGCGGTGCCGGTCCTGGCCCGGTCGCTGATCCGCTCGGCGATCCGGCCCGCCAGCAGCGGCGGGAAGGCGGCCAGCGGGAGCAGCAGCAGCCACGGGTTGACCTTGGCCAGCAGCACGGCGGTGAGCGCGACGGCCAGCAGCAGGCCGGCGCTGTTGAGCAGGGCCTCCAGGCCGACCCGGAACTGGCGGGCCTCCCGCTGCAGCACGGTGAGGGTGTCGGCGTGCTCGGGCCGCTCGTGGTGCTCGATCCCCGCCGAGCCGTTGGAGAGCGTGATGAGCTGCTCGGCGAAGTCGAGCTCGGCCAGCTCGGAGAGCTCGAAGTAGGCCAGATGGGCGAAGTGCCCGAAGGTGAGGGCGGCGACGGCGAGAGCGGCCACGCTCACCCCGGCCCAGGCCGCGGCGGCGGTGTCGCCCGCGATGACCGCGCTGGTCATCCAGGCCAGGGCGGCGGCGAGGGCGGGGGCGGCCACCGCGCCGGACACCATCAGGATCACCGAGACGACCGTCTTGCGGCGGTCCATCCGCCAGGCCGTCGTGATCATCCGCACCGCGCCGATCCGCAGGTCTCTCATGCCGGGACCTCGCTCCCGGTGAACCGGTCGGCCTGCAGCCGGAACAGGGTGGCGTAGCGGCCCTCGCGCGCCAGCAGGTGCTCGTGGGTGCCCTGCTCGACGATCCGGCCGTGTTCCAGGACGACGATCAGGTCGGCCTGACGGACGGTGGAGAAGCGGTGCGAGATGAGCAGCGTGGTCGCGCCCTGGGTGAGGTCGGCGAAGGTGTCGAAGAACTGGGCTTCGGCGCGCACGTCGAGGCTGGCCGTGGGTTCGTCCAGGACCACGATGGGGGAGCCGTGGCGCAGCGCGAACAGCGCCCGGGCCAGCGCGACCCGCTGCCACTGGCCGCCGGACAGGTCGGTGCCGCCGGTCAGGTGGCGGGCCAGCGGGGTGTCCAGGCCGAGGGGGAGCGCGTCCAGGGTCTCGGTGAGGCCGACCGCCTCGGCCGCCGCCCGGATGCCGGAACGGTCGTCCATGGCGGCCACCGCGCCGAAGGCGATGTTGTCGGCGGCGGGGGCCTCGTACTTGGCGTAGTCCTGGAAGATCACGCCCAGTTTGGCGCGCCACACCTCGATCGGGTAGCTGGCGATGTCCACGCCGTCGGCGCGGATGGTGCCTGAGGTCGGCTCGTACAGGCGGGCCAGGAGTTTGACCAGGGTGGTCTTGCCCGCGCCGTTGAGGCCGACGATCGCGGTGCAGCGGCCGATCGGGAAGGTCAGGTTGAGGTTCTCGAAAATGGGGCGGCTCTGGCCCGGATAGCGGAAGGTGACGTCGTCGAACTGAATCGTCCAGACCGGATCCGGGATGCGGGACGGCGGCCACGTTTTCGACGCCGGTGCCGGCGGCGTCTCGATCCTGCGGGTGAAGCGCAGGACCCGCTCGTACGCCTCCATGCCGACCGCCGTCTGGAGGTCGGCCTCCGGGTAGTACTCCGACAGCCGGAGCGCGCCCAGGCAGGCCTGCATCACCAGGATGAACTGGGTCAGGGTGAGGGTTCCCGCCGCTCCCGCCGCGCCGAACACGGCCGCCATCACGGCGAGCGTCCACAGCGCGAACCCGACGAACGGCCACAGGTAGACGCGGCGGCGTTCCGCCCACATGGGTTTCAGCCAGGCCAGGTAGGACTCCCGCAGGCGGTCCCGCAGCCAGCCGGCCAGGCCGAAGACGCGGATCTCCTTGCCCGCCGCGGGCTGGATGGCCAGGTCGCGGAAGTAGTCTCCCTTACGTTCCGCCGGGCCCAGGGCGAAGCGGACCTTGACGTACTTGCGGAGGCCGCCGCGCTGGCCGTACCGGAACAGCAGGACGGCGACGGCGAGGCCCGCGGCGGCCAGCCAGGAGAACATGACGCCGACCGCGACCGCGTAGCCGGTCAGCTGGGTGTAGCGGGCCAGCAGCGCGAGCAGCCCGGCGCAGGCCTGCCCGGGGCTCTGCACCCCGAACTCCAGCTCGCGGGCGGCGGTCCGCAGCGCGTCCACCGACTCCTGGTCCTCCAGCGGCGCGATGCCCTCGCTGCGCAGCGCGGCGCCCATCAGCTCGTCGTAGATCTGCCCGTCGATCCGGCGGGCCAGCAGCTCGCCCAGCGTGGACTGCAGCGGCGCGACGACCTGCTGCCCCACGAACGCCGCCGCGGCCACCACGAACACGGCGACCAGCGAGTCCCACGCGGCCGAGTCCAGCCCATCCCGTACGGCCGCCGGCACCCGGCCCAGCACCACGCTGGTGGCCACCACGAACACCACGGGCAGCGCGCCGAGCACCAGATTGACCAGAGCCAGCAGCGCCACCAGACCGACGCCGCCGCGCGGCACCTGCCGGGCGATGAGCCACCGGGCCGCGAGCAGCTCACGCGGTTGGGACAGGACGCGCATGCCACCTCCAGATCTCCGACTTCACAAGTACAGACCAGACACCCGACCAAAACTCATCGGCCCCACTCGAAGATCAGGTAGGGACAACCGCGGGCCGGATGATTACGGTGGGATCTGACAGTCTGTGCCGCCGGAGCAAGGAGTGTCAGATGGCAGATCGTGAGGGTGACTTCACCCGCCTGGCCGATCCCTTCCGGCGCGAGCTGCTGGCGCACTGTTACGGCATCCTCGGCTCCGCCGACGAGGCCGAGGACCTGGTCCAGGAGACGTATCTGCGGGCGTGGCGGTCCTACGAGCAGTTCGAAGGGCGCTCGTCGATCCGTACCTGGCTGTACCGGATCGCCACCAACGCCTGCCTGACCGCCGTGGAGCAGCGCAACCGGCGGCCGATGCCCACGGGGCTCGGCGGGCCCTGCGAGGACCCGGAGCGGCTGCCTCCGGCCCAGCCGGAGATCCCCTGGCTCCAGCCGCTGCCGGACGCGCTGCTGCGTCCTGAGAGCGAGGACCCGGCCGCGATCGTCAACTCCCGCCAGACGGTGCGGCTGGCGATGGCCGCCGCGCTCCAGCACCTGCCGCCCCGGCAGCGCGCGGTGCTGCTGCTGCGCGACGTCTTCGAGTGGCGGGCGGGCGAGGTGGCGGAACTGCTGAACACCACCACGGCCGCGGTCAACAGCATGCTGCAGCGGGCCAGGGCCCAGCTGGGCGAGGTCTCGGCCGACGACGACTACGCCGAGCCGGCCAGGAGGGACCAGCGGGAGCTGCTGGACCGGTGGGCCGCCGCGATGGAGACGGCCGACGTGGGCGCGCTGATGCGGCTGCTCGAGGAGGACGCGGTCTGGGAGATGCCGCCGTTCGCGGCCTGGTTCAGCGGGCGCGAGGCGATCGGGCGGCTGATCGCCTCCCAGTGCCCGGCCGGCCCCGGCGACACGGTCATGGTGCCCACCCGGGCCAACGGGCAGCCCGCGTTCGCCTTCTACCTCCGCCAGGACGCGCGGGTGCACCGCGCCTACGCCATGCACGTGATGAGCCTGCGGAAGGGTTACGTCCACCGGGTGTCCGTTTTCTTCTCTCCCGAGCTGTTCGGCTCTTTTGGCCTGCCGATGGAGTACGCGGCGACCGGCTGAGCCCCCCGGACGGCAATTCAAAAGATGCGTCGCGGCCCTGTCCAGCCGACGATGAATAGGCGATGCCCGAAATGTCATGGCCTATTCTGGAAGGTGGCAGGAAATGCGTCCTTTTCGCATTGAAATCCCGCAGGCCGATCTGGACGACCTGCACGACCGGCTGGCCAGGACCCGATGGCCCGCCGAGCCGCCCGGCGAGGGGTGGAGCCGCGGCGTCCCGCTCGCCTACCTCAAGGAACTGGCCGAGTACTGGCGGACCGGCTTCGACTGGCGCGCCGCCGAGGCGGCGCTGAACGAGCACCCCCAGTTCGTCACCGAGATCGACGGCGCCAACGTGCACTTCGCGCACGTGCGCTCGCCCGAGCCCGACGCCATCCCGCTGATCATCACGCACGGCTGGCCGGGCTCGATCGCCGAGTTCATGGACGTGATCGGCCCGCTCACCGACCCGCGCGCGCACGGCGGCGACCCGTCCGAGGCGTTCCACGTGGTGATCCCGTCGATCCCGGGCTTCGGCCTGTCGGGCGCGATCCCCGAGACCGGCTGGGACTCCTGGCGGGTCGCCCGCGCCTGGGCCGAGCTGATGCGCCGCCTCGGCTACCAGCACTACGTCGCGCAGGGCAGCGACTGGGGCATGATGATCTCCTTCCAGCTGGCCCAGGTCGCCCCGGAGAACGTCATCGGCGTGCACGTGAACATGCTGGTCACCTTCCCCTCCGGCGACCCGGCCGACATGGCCGCGCTCACGCCCACGGAGCTGGCCGGGCTCGGCCGGCTGCTCAACTTCGACCAGGAGCTGTCGGCCTACTTCAAGCTCCAGGCGACCCGCCCGAACACCCTCGGGTACGCGCTGACCGACTCGCCGGTCGGCCAGCTCGCCTGGATCGCTGAAAGATTCATGGACTGGACCGACGCGGAGAAGGCCCCCGAGGACGCCGTGGACCGGGACCAGATGCTCACCAACGTCTCCCTCTACTGGTTCACCCGCACCGCCATCTCCTCCAGCTCGCTCTACTACGAGAGCACCGACCGGACCGCCCAGAACGTGGCCGCCGGGTTCGGCGGCCCGTGGCCGGTCACCATGCCGGTCGGCGTGGCCGTCTTCGCCGGTGACGCCACCGCCCCGATCAGGGCCTGGGCGGACCGGATCGTCCCCACCATCACCCACTGGAGCGAGCTCCCGCGCGGCGGCCACTTCGGCGCGATGGAGGAGCCCGACCTGTACGTGAGCGACGTCCGCGCCTTCGGCCGGTCCCTGCGCGCCTGAACGTTTCATCAGCCGGCCCGGGGACGCCCCGGCCCGGCGGGCTCGCGGCGGAGAATTCCGGCGCGAATTCCAAGGCCGCGCAATTAGCGCGGGACGCGTTTTCCCGGCACCCCGGAAAACGCCGACGCATCGTTATTCGCACCCATTTAGGAGGCCCGGGTGAAACACGCCCAAGCGCCAGCCCAGGACGAGCTCGTACGGCGCGCGGCGGAGCTGGTTCCCCTGCTCCAGGCGAACGCGCTCGCCACCGAGGACGGCCGGCTGCTGACGCCCGACTCGCTCGACGCGCTCCGCGACTCCGGCGTCTTCCGGATGCGCGTCCCCGCCCGCTACGGCGGCTACGAGAGCGACGCCCGCACGATGGTCCGGGTGGCCACCGAGCTCGGCCGGGGCGACGGCTCCACCTCGTGGACCGCGTCGGTCTGGTGGATCACGTCGTGGATGGCCGCCATGTTCCCCGACGAGGTCCAGGACGAGGTCTTCGACTCCCCGGACACCCGCCTGTGCGGCACGCTCAGCCCGACCGGCATGGCCGTACGGCAGAACGGCGGCGCCGTCCTGAACGGCAAGTGGGGCTTCATGAGCGGCGCCCGCCACAGCCAGTGGCAGGTGATCGTCGCGGTCACGCCCACCGCCGACGGCGGCCACGAGCCCATCATGGCCCTGGTCCCGCTGTCCGACCTGCAGATCGTGGACGACTGGTTCACCTCGGGCCTGCGCGGCACCGGCAGCATCACCACGATCGCCCAGGACGTGTTCATCCCCGAGGAGCGCATCCTCTCGATGGGCGCCATCCTGCACGAGCAGTACGGCTCCAAGCTCAACGCCGACAGCGCCATCTACCGCAACCCGCTGCTCCCGGTGGCCTCGGCCTCCTCGGTCGGCACCGTGGTCGGCATGGCCAAGGGCGCCTGGGACGCGTTCTTCCGGCGGTTGCCCGAGCGGCACATCACCTACACCGCCTACGCCAGCCAGAAGGACGCCCCGCTCACCCACTTCCAGGTGGCCGAGGCGCGGCTGCTGATCGACGAGGCCGAGTTCCACGCCCTGCGCCTGGCCGGGCAGGTGGACGAGAAGTCCGGCACGGAGTGGTCGCCCGAGGAGCGGGCCCGCGCCCGCGCCGACATGGGCGCGGTCTGCGACCTGGCCAAGCGGGCGGTGGACCTGCTCACCACGGCGAGCGGCGGCTCGTCCATCTACAGCGACGTGCCGATGCAGCGGATCCAGCGCGACATGCAGGCGGTCAACCTGCACGCGCTCATGCATCCGGACACCAATCGGGAGCTCTACGGCCGCATCCTGTGCGGGATGCCGCCCAATACCTTCTACATCTAGAGGAGCGGACATGCGGAACCGCGCGGTGGTGCTGGGCGGCGGGATGGCCGGCCTGGTGGCCGCCAAGGTGCTGTCGGAGCAATTCGAGCAAGTCCTGCTGGTGGACCGTGACCAGCTGGCCGGGGTGGACGAGCCGCGCCGGGGCGTTCCGCAGGGGGCGCACGCGCACGGCCTGCTGGCCAAGGGCCAGGAGGTGCTGGAGGGCATGTTCCCCGGCTTGACCGGGGAGCTGGCCGACGCCGGCATCCCGATGGGCGACATGGGCGTCAACCTGCGCTGGTATTTCAACGGCCGCCGGCTGCAGCCGTACGCGACCGGGCTGAAGGTGATCTCGGCCACCCGGCCGGAGCTGGAGAGCGCGGTGCGGGCCCGGGTGCAGGCGCTGCCCAATGTCACGTTCCTGGAGAACCGGGCGATCCTCGCGCTCACCGTCACCGCGGACCGCAGCCGCGTCACCGGGGTGACGATCGAGGGCGAGGAGATCGCCGCCGATCTGGTGGTGGACGCCACCGGGCGCGGCTCGCGCACCCCCGCCTGGCTGGCCGAGCTGGGCTACCCGCGCCCCGAGGAGGACCGGGTCAAGATCGGCCTGTCCTACACCACCTGCCATTTCCGGCTGCGGGAGAACGTGCTCGGAGAGGACATGGCGATCCTGTGCGTGGCCACCCCGGACAACCCGCGCGGCGCGTTCTTCTCCCGCCTGAACGACCGCTACCTGCTCTCGCTCACCGGCATGCTGGGCGACCAGGCCCCGACCGACCAGGAAGGCCACCTGGCCTTCGTCAAGTCGCTGCCGGTGCCGGACATCTACGACGCCGTGCACGACGCGACGCTGCTGGACGAGCGGGTGGCGTTCCGCTACCCGGCCAGCGTGTGGAAGCACTACGAGCGGCTCGCCCGCTTCCCGCTGGGGCTGCTGGTGGTGGGCGACGGCGTGTGCAGCTTCAACCCGGTGTACGGCCAGGGCATGACGGTCGCCGCCCTGGAGGGCCTCACCCTGCGCGAGCACTTGAAGGGCGGCGCCCTGCCGGACGCCAAGGCGTTCTTCACCGACGTGGCCAAGGTCATCGAGGCGCCCTGGGGCGTCTCGGTCGGCGGCGACCTCAGCTACCCGGGTGTGGAGGGCGAGCGGAACGAGCAGGTCCGGATGGCCAACGAGTACATGGACCGGCTGCGCGCGGCGGCCGAACACGACGGGACCATCACGGCCGGGTTCCTGCGGGTGGCCGGGCTCATCGACCCGGTGGAGGCCCTCATGAGCCCGGAGATGGCGGAACGCGTCGGCGCCCAGACGCAGAACGTGTAGTCCGGTGGTCGTCAAGAAGGCGTTGCGGAGGTCCCTCGCCCAGGTCCGGCATGTCACGCCGGTTCCGCCAGGGGCGGCGAGGGGGCTGGTGGCGGACGTGTACGCCCAGGTGGAACGCGACTTCGGGATGCTGGCCCCGCCGGTCGCGCTGCATTCGGCCGCGCCCGACGTGATGGCCGGAGTGTGGATGCTGCTGCGCGAGTCCCTGCTCGCCCAGGGGCTCGTGCCGCGCGCGGCCAAAGAGCTCGTGGCCACCGAGGTGTCCCGCGCCAACGCCTGCCCCTACTGCGTGGACGTGCACGGCGCGACCCTGCGCGGCCTGGGCGGGCCCGCTCCGGCCGCGCCGGACCCAGGCCCCGAGGTCACCGGGACCCGGCTGACGTTCCACTACCTCAATCGCATGGTCAACGTGTTCCTCGGCGAATCCCCGCTCCCACCCGCCGTGCCCGGGGCTATGCGCGGCGGCGCCCTGCGCGTCCTCGGCTCGATGATGGGTTCGTCGGCGCGCCGGCCGCGGCCGCCGGGCGACTCGCTCGGGCTGCTGCCGGACGCGCCGCTGCCGGCGGACCTGCGCTGGGCGGAGGGCAACCAGTACGTGGCGGGCGCGGTCGCCCGGGCGACCGCGGCCGTCTCCCAGGCCGGGGAACGGTCGGTGCCCGAGCCGGTCCGAGACCTCGTCACCGCCGAAGTGACGAAATGGGACGGGACCCCGCCGGGCCTGAGCCGGGCGTGGTGCGAGGACGCGGTGGCCACGCTCGCCCCCGCGCACCGGCCCACCGGCCGCCTGGCGCTGCTCACCGCGATGGCCTCCTACCAGGCCGGGACAGCGGTGGGCGACGTCAAGGCGGACGACCGCGCGCTCCTCGAAATCACCGCCTGGGCGAGCATGGTGGCGGCCCGCGCTCGCTCAGGCGGTTCCTAG
The DNA here is from genome assembly GCF_009687885.1 of Acrocarpospora pleiomorpha. Taxonomy (GTDB): domain Bacteria; phylum Actinomycetota; class Actinomycetes; order Streptosporangiales; family Streptosporangiaceae; genus Acrocarpospora; species Acrocarpospora pleiomorpha. Next base: position 72,775 of record NZ_BLAF01000044.1, on the reverse strand, counting down.
GCGGTCTTGAGCGGCCTGGGCGGTTCGGCGTTCATGGGTGGTCTTGAGCGGCCTGGGCGGTATTGGGTTGCCTGGGCGGTTTGGCGGTTCGTGGGCGGGTTGTAGGCGGCGGCTTTGGAGGGATATGAACCCCTGGCGCGCTCTAGCGGTGTTGTGCGTGACCAACTTCCTGATCCTGGTCGACACCACGATCGTGAACACGGCCGCCCCCTCGATCATGACCTCGCTCGGCGCGGGCGTCGGGCAGATCGTCTGGATCCTCAACGGCTACCTGCTCGCCTTCGCCTCCCTCCTGATCGTCTTCGGCCGGGTCGGCGATCTCCTGGGTCCGCGCAACGTGTTCGCGGCGGGCCTGGCCGTCTTCACCGGCGCGTCCCTGCTGTGCGCGCTCTCGGCCGACCCGGGCCTGCTCATCGCGGCCAGGGTCGTGCAGGGCGTCGGCGCGGCGGCGCTCGTCCCGCAGGCCCTCGCGCTCATCTCGGCGATCTTCCCGGCCGACCGGCGCGGTCTCGCCCTCGGCATCTTCACCGCCGTGGCCGGGGTCGCCTCGGTCGGCGGCCCGACCTTCGGCGGCCTGCTCGTCACCCGGTACGGCTGGCAGTCGGTCTTCCTCATCAACCTGCCGGTCGGCCTCGCCGCGCTGCCCCTGGCCCTGCGCCTCATCCCGGACCTGCGCCCGCCGCGCCCGCAGCGTGTCACGGCAGTCCCCGGCCTGTTCCGCCACCGCGACTTCACGCTGGCCGTCGCGATCACCACGATCACGTCCTTCTCCCTGTACGGCCTGCTCCTGGTCTACGTCATCGACACCCAGACCGTCCTGGGAATGACCCCGCTGATGTCCGGCGTGACCGCCCTCCCCATGACACTCGCGCTGACCGCCCTGGCACCGTTGTCGGGCAAACTGGCCGACCGCGTCGGCGGGCGCATCCCGTTGGCGGCCGGGCTCACCCTCTACGCGCTCGGCGTCCTCGCCCTGGCCGTCCAGAGCACGTACCCGATCCCGCTCGCCGTCATCGGCATCGGCATGGGCCTGGCCTTCGCGCCCGCCACCATCGAGGGCCTGCGCGCGATCCCGCCGCACCTGGCCGGGGTGGCCTCGGGCACGCTGAACACCGCCCGCCAGCTCGGCGGCGCGCTGGGCGCCTTCACGATCGGCGCGCTGGACGCCGCCAAACCGGCGCTCGGCCTGGTCGCCGCGCTCATCGGCGCCGGCGTCGTGCTGGCCCTGTTCATGTCCGCGCGCGAGGCCGCACCACCACCCGGGCCGCGTACGCCGAGAACGCCAGCAGCCCCGCCCCCAACAGGAGCAGCAGCCCCGTGAACACCCACTCGTTCGACCCGCCGGGCCCGTAGACCCAGTACGTCCTGCCGATGTCCACCGCCGGTGTGGTCTGCCCGGCGAGCATGGTCTCCCGGTCGCTGCCGTACAAAGAGACGCGGTCGCGGACCGCGCCGGACGGGGCGGAGAACGCGCCCGTCCAGGTGCAGCTCTCGTGCCCGGGATGCTGCACGCAGACCAGCTCGGTGGCGGTGAAGACGCCGGAGACCCCGTCGGCCCGCGCGGCGCGAACCGCGGGGCCGATGCCGGGGACCGTGAACCAGAGCAGGACGAACCCGGCGAGCGCCGTCACCACCGAGGAGAACGGCAGACCCCGCCGCCGGCTCATCCGGGGACGGGAACGGCGCAGGTGCAGTTCATCTGGGCCCGCTCGACCCGGTTCGGGCGGCGGTGCAGGATCATCGCCACCACCATCGGGGCGAAGACCACCGCGTTGTAGAACAGGTGCAGCTCCACCCGGGGCACGATCAGCTGCAGGATGCTGGTCGGGGCCGCGCGGCCGAACAGGTTGGCCGCGAACAGCGCCTGCAGCAGCAGGATCAGGTGCTCCAGGTGGTGCCAGACCTGGATGCCGAGCGAGATGTTCCACCACGTCCTGGCCCGGCCGGTGAAGCCCTTGCGCAGGATGATCAGGCCGATCAGCATGAACAGCGCGTACCCGTAGTGCATCCACTCGGACTTGACCAGCCACGGGAAGGGCACGCCCAGGACGCCGCGTGCCTCCGGCAGCGGCCAGCCGAGCGCGTAGACCTGGATCGCCTGGGCGACGTGCTCGGCCCAGTGGGCGATGACGATGAACAGGAAGATGTTGAGACCGAGCTTGTGGTAGCGCGTGTTGAGCGCGCCGTTCTGCACCGGGAACGAGCCCGCCGCGGCATGGGTTGCCATCGATGCCCTCCGACTCTCTGGAGTGTGCCCTCATCGTTTCGCGCAGGCGAGCGCGTTTCTTCTTCCAAAATGCTGCGTTAGCGCACGTTGAGAGAAGACACCTGGATCACCCCCGGGGGACGCTGGTGGCCGACGAGGGGGGTTACAGATGCTGGTGTGCGTGACCGGCGGCACGGGATTCGTCGGCTCCCATTCGGTCGCGGCCCTCATCCGGGCGGGTCACCGGGTCCGGCTGCTCGCCCGGGATCCGTCCGGGGTGGAGCACGAGGCCATGGATGTGGTGGCCGGGGACATCACCGACGAGGCCGCCGTGCGCCGGGCGGTGCGCGGCGTGGACGCGGTGCTGCACGCGGCCGCCGTCTATTCCTTCGACAGCAGGCGGCACGCGGAGATGCGCCGGGTGAACACGCGCGGCGCCGAGGTGGTGCTGGGCGAGGCCCGGCGGGCGGGCGTCGGCAGGATCGTGCACGTGTCCACCGTGGGGGCGCTGTTCCCCGCGCCGCTGGGCGTGATCGGCCCGGCCACGCCGGTCGGGCGGCCACGGGAGACGTACCTGGCCAGCAAGGCGGGCGCGGAGGAGGTGGCGCGCGGCCACCAGCTGGACGGCGTGCCCGTGGTGATCACCTACCCGCCCGCGCTGGCCGGGCCCGACGATCCCCGGCTCGGTGACCAGAACGCCCGGATCCGGGATGTGCTGCGGGGCCTGATGCCGATGTGGCCGACCGGCGGATTCCCCCTAGGAGACGTCCGCGACACCGCCGAACTGCACGTCCGCGCCCTCACCGCCCCCGACCTCACCGGGCGACATTTCGGACCTGGGCGGTATGTGGCGACGCGGGAGTTCCTCGGCGCGCTCCGCGAGGTCACCGGCCGCCCGCTGCGCACCGCGTTCCTGCCCGCCCGGGCGATGCTCCCGGCCGCCCGCTTCGCCGACCTGGCCCAGCGCTGGTGGCCCTGGCACATCCCCGCCCAGTACGGCGCCGTCTACACCTGCGCCGTCGCCGCCCCCGTCGAGGAGCAGGCCTCCACGCTCGGCGTCCGGGCCAGACCGCTGGCCGAGACCATGCGCGACACCGTGCGCTGGCTGCGCGACACCGGGCGGATCACCGCCCGCCAGGCGGGGACCGACCTGGTGGCGGTCCGATGACGGTCTCGCGGGAGGACCTCAGACCGCTCCCGGAACCCCCAGGAAGGGGAGTGCGTGCCGTGGGCAGTTCGGTGCGGAGGGTCAACGGCCGGTCCGTGGTCGACGTGCCCGTCCCGGACGTCTTCGTGGATCCGCCACCGCCGGACCCGCGCACCATGGCAGGCCTGCGGCGTGAGCACGGCAACTTGCGGGACCGGATCGCGACGGGCGACGCCGCGGCGGCGGCGCGGCAGCGCGCCCTCGGCAAGCGCACCGCGCGCGAGCGGCTCGCCGCGCTGCTGGACGAGGGCTCCTTCGACGAGCTCGACCGCTACCGCCGCACCCAGGCGCACGGCCTGAAGATCGGCGAGAACCGGCCGCACACCGACGGCGTGATCGCCGGATCCGGCACCATCGCCGGCCGCCGGGTCTTCGTCTACGCCCAGGACTTCACCGTCTTCGGCGGCTCGCTGGGCGAGGCGCACGCCTCCAAGATCCACAAGGTGATGGATCTGGCCATCGCCACCGGCGCGCCGCTGATCGCGCTCAACGACAGCGGCGGCGCGCGGATCCAGGAGGGCGTGCTGGCCCTGCACGGCTACGGCGGCATCTTCCACCGCCATGTGCGGGCGTCCGGGGTGATCCCGCAGATCAGCGTCATCCTCGGGCCGTGCGCCGGGGGCGCGGCCTACTCGCCCGCGCTGTCGGACTTCACGTTCATGGTCCGCGACATCGCCAAGATGTATCTGACCGGGCCCGACGTGGTCGCCGCGGTGAGCGGGCAGCGGGTCACGCACGAGCAGCTCGGCGGCGCGGGCGTGCACGCCGGGACCGGCGTGGCCACCTTCGTCCACGACGACGAGGACAGCTGCTTCGCCGACGTCCGCTACCTGGTCTCGCTGCTGCCCGGCAACAACCTGGAGCCGCCCCCTGGCGGCCCGGCGCGCGGCGCGACCACCGAGCTGCGCCCCGCCCTGGCCGGGATCGTCCCGGTCGAGCCGAACAAGCCCTACGACATGCGCGCCGTCGTCGCCGAACTGGTCGACGACGGCGAATTCATCGAACTCCACGAGGACTGGGCGCCGAACGTGGTCTGCCTGCTGGCCCGGATCGACGGCCACACCGTCGGCGTGGTCGGCAACCAGCCGCTGTCCCTGGCCGGCGTGCTGGACGTGCAGGCCGCCCAGAAGGCGGCCCGTTTCGTACGGTTCTGTGATGCCTTCGGCATCCCGCTGGTGACCCTGGTGGACGTGCCAGGATTCCTGCCCGGCACCGACCAGGAGCAGGCGGGCGTGATCCGGCACGGCGCCAAACTGCTGTACGCCTACTGCGAGGCCACCGTTCCCCGGATATCGGTGATTCTGCGCAAGGCCTACGGCGGGGCGTACATCGTGATGGACTCGCGTTCCATCGGCTGCGATCTGGCGCTGGCCTGGCCGACCAACGAGATCGCCGTGATGGGCGCGGAGGGCGCGGTGAACGTGCTGTTCCGCAAGGAGCTGGCCACCGCCGCCGACCAGGAGGGCCTGCGCGCCGAGCTGGTCCACGAATACACCGGGCAGCTCATGCATCCTTACTACGCGGCCGAGCGCGGCCTCATCGACGACGTCATCGACCCGGAGCAGACCCGCGCGGCCATCGCCCGCGGCCTGGAGATGCTGCGCGGCAAACGCGCGGACCCCGTCCAGCGCAAACACGGCAACGTGCCGCTGTAGTCGTGATCTGGACAGCTGCGGCTGTCTATGGGACGGGTCTCTGGTTAATCCTGTTTCCGCACGTCACCGCGCTCGATCAGCTCTGATTACAGCTGGTTCCCGATCGGCCATAGCGGCTGACCTGTGACGAAGGGCCACATGCGGAAAACGGGGTTAATACATCTGGATCTCGTCGATCCGCTCCCGTGACCGTGCCACCGATTCGGTGGCCAGCTCCCAGGCGTCGCCCGCGCTCACCATCAGTCCGACCAGCTGCGCCTCCACGCAAGCGTCCGCGTCATACGGCGGGATGAGGTAGCCGCCCAGCTCCAGCGTGACCAGGCCGTGGACGGCCATCCACATCTGGTGCGCCACCAGGATCGCGTCCCCCGGCCGGAACCGGCCGCTCGCCAGGCAGCGCTCGGCGCATTCGGCCACGTTGCCCAGGGTGTAACGGCCGTGCTGGCGGTCCTCCTCCGACAGCGAGAACCCGGCCAGCGAGGAGCCGCCGAACATCACCGCGTAGAGGTGCGGGTTGGCCAGGGCGTTGAAGCGGTAGGCGCGGCCGAGCAGTGCCATGTCGGCCACGGGATCCTCGGTCGCCCGCACGCTGGTGAGGCGTTCCTGCAGCCGGGCGAAGCCCTCCCTGACCATCTCGCGGACGAGCCCGCTCATGCCGCCGAAGTGGGTGTAGACGGTCATCGTGGAGCTGTCGGCCTCGGCGGCGATGCGGCGGGTGGAGAGCGCCTGCGGGCCGTTCTCGGCGAGCAGTCGGGCCGCGATGTCCACGAGGGCGGGCTTGGTGGCGGGGTCCGATCGTCGAGGGCTCACCTTGACATTGTTGCATAACAGCGATATTTATTAACCACAACACTGTTATGTTTTCGGGAGGGCGTCGGTCATGACCGCACACGACGTCGCACTTCTGGCCGAGGATCGGCTGATGATCGAGGGCTGCCTGCCCGCCGGGCTGACCGGCTCGCTGGTCCAGGCGCTGCCCAACCCGCGCGCCGCCCACCCGCTCGCGGGGCCGCTCGTGCACTCGGGCGTACGGCTCCGCGACGGAGTCGCACGCTGGTACCGCGCGCCGGCGCCCCTGTGCGGCAGGCCGCCGTTCGGGCCGATTCCCGCCCTCGCCCCCGCGCTCTGGATGTGCCCCTCCGGCGGGCCGGACATCACCGTGGCCCGCCCGGCACGGGACGCGCGGACGGGCTGTTGGCACACCGTCGTCACGTACCCGGATCTGGGCTGCGCCGAGCATCTCACCGCCGAGCCCGACGGCACGGTGGTGCGCACGGTGCCGTTCGCGCTGGCGGACCCGGCGCCGTTCATCAGCGCGGTGGCGCTCACCGAGCGATACCTGGTGATGGTCCATCCCCCGGTGGCCTACCACCGGGCGGCGGCCCTGCTGAAGACCCGGCTGCCGTATGTGGCGCAGCCCGGGCGGGGAACCCGGGTGGGCCTGCTCCCGCGCTGCGGAACCAGGGAACCGTTCTGGCTGCCCGCCGGCCTGCCGATCCTCGCGCTCGGGCCCCGCCAGGTCAACCTGGGCGCGGGCTGGCAGGCCGGGCGCCCGGTGCCGGTGGGGGAGTGGCTCCTGGTCTTCGGCCACGACCCGGTCGCCCGGCGGGGGGCGCTGTTCGTCTTCCAGATTGCTGACCTCGCCCACCCGCGCGCGGTGGTCCAGCTGCCGGTCAGCGTGGGTGTGAGCGACCGCGCGACCTGGCTGCCCGAATAGCTCGCCCGCGCCTGAGCGTTTCCCAGGGCAATCTCCGCACCGTAAGTCGTATGTTCCGGCTTGGCCGCGCCTGTGTCTGGGCTGAGGAACGCAGGTCGCGAAGCGGCCGGAGAGACGAGGGAAGGCACAAGCTGAAGGCGGCCGAGCCCGCCGATCCGAAGGATCGGCCATGTCACAGCACGGCAAAAGGTGCGGCGGGTGGACGTCTCTCGTGACGATGAAACGGACGGGTCTTGCGACATCCGGGCGAGAGGGCACCGACATGACCGACCTGAATCTTGTGATCGCCGCGCTCACGGCGGACGGCGACGACGTGGACCGCATGGTGGCCGACCTGCCCGCCGCGAAGTGGGCGCTGGAGACGCCCTCGCCGGGCTGGACGATCGCGCACCAGATCGCGCACCTGTCGGCGACGTTCCGGATGGCGGGCCTGGCCGCGTCCAACGCTGAGGCGTTCGCCGCGCTGGCGTCGAAGCTCTCGCCGGACTTCGACGCCAATGTCCGGCACGCGATGGCGGGCTTCCTCGCCGAGCCGCCGGACGTGCTGCTGACCCGGTGGCGGGCCGAGCGGGACGGCGCCATCAAAGCGCTGGCCGCCGCTCCGCCGGACCAGATGGTGCCGTGGCTGGTCAATCCGCTGCCCCCGGCCGTGCTCGGCATGGCGGGCATGATGGAGCTGTTCGGCCACGGCCAGGACATCGCCGACGCACTGGGCATCAAGCCGGAACGCACAGACAGGATCCAGCTCATCGTTGCCTTCTCCATCCGGACCTGGACGTTCGGGTATCTGGCCCGGGGGCTGACCCCGCCGGAGACGGAGTTCCGGTTCGAGCTGACCGGGCCGTCCGGGGCGTTGTGGACGTTCGGGCCCGAGGATTCGCCGAACAGGATCACGGGGTCGGCGGCGGACTTCTGCCTGCTGGTGACGCGGCGGCGGCATCGGGACGATCTCGACCTGGCGGCGGCGGGCGCGGAGGCCGATCGCTGGATGGACATCGCGCAGGCGTATCGGGGCCCGGCAGGGGATGGCCGTACTCCGGGGCAGTTCAGGTCAACGACCTGATCGGTGTTCACGAGAGAAGCGACCACACTCTGGCGGCTGCGGGTCTGCGGGCCGAGGTTGTTTCGGCGCCACCGCGGACGCCGATCTCCGCCTGGTTGTCGCCCCCGCCATGCGGCTCACGTATGGTGACGAGTTGCTCATCCTGGATCGCGCGGCTCGCGGCGAATCCGGATACTGATCAAGGGCCGGACTGTGGGCCCGACGCCTCCGCGCGGCGGCAGATGTGTGCTTCCAAAGTGGGCAGGCGGTTGCATGGTCGACGCCTTGATCGGCGGGAGGGCGGCGGCAGAGCATGCGGGTGGCGATGACGAGCGTGGCCGCGGGACGGGCCGGCCGCGTTAACGAGGACTTCACCGGCGCCGTGCCGACGGCAGCTGTGCTGATCGACGGCGCCGGCATCCCCGGCAGTGAATCGATCTGCCGGCATGGGGTGGCCTGGTATGCCAGCCACCTGGGAGGCAGCCTCCTGAGCCTGTTGTCACTCGTGCGGGACCGCAGTCTTTCGGAGTTGCTCGCCGAGGCCATCGAGCGGGTGACGGACGATCACCGGGACACCTGCGACGTCGCCAACCCCATCAGTCCGTCGGCGACGGTCGCCATCCTGCGCCTGTCCGACGGCCTCATCGAGTACCTGGTGCTCGGTGACTCGGTTCTCGTCCTGGACAGAGCAGATGATGCGCCGCTCGTCGTCTCCGATCCGCGGGAGGTGATCATCAGCCGGTCGTACCAGCCCGCGATCGAGGCCGCCGCCGCGGGTGGCGACGAATACCAGCGGCTCCTGCGAGACTTGCGCGCCAACCGGAACCGGACGGACGGCTTCTGGGTGGCCAAGGACGACCCGCGGGCGGCAGACGAGGCGATCACCGGAAGCTGCCCGATCTCCGAACTAGCCGGCGCCGCCCTGCTCAGCAATGGAGCCAGCCGCATCGTGGACCGGTTCCAGCTCGCCGACTGGCCAGAGGTCATGACCGTCCTGGCGACGAGCGGACCCGCCGAAATCATCCATCGTGTCCGTCAGGCGGAGGCGCGCCACGCAGTGGCGGCCGACGATGCGACGATCGCACACTGCACCGACCTCGGCGAGGCCTGACCGTCGCCTTCCCGGGCTCACCCGTTTGACGCGGGTGAGGGCGCCGTCGCGGCCGCAGACGAACCGGATGTGGTCGCCGGCTTTCGTTCCGATGTGGTGCTCCAAGGCGTTGGTCAGAAGGGGTGGGTTCCGGGGCGCGGGCCGTTCGGGTCTACGGCGCGCAGTACCCGGGCGCCGATCTCGCGCAGTTGTTTCGGCTGTGCCTTGGTCATCGGGTCGAAGACCAGGCGGCGAACCTCGGCGACGTGGCCGGGCGCGGTCGCGACGATCTTGTCGAAGCCGTCGTCGGTGAGGATCGCGAGCGTGTAACGGCCGTCGGTCGGGTCGGGCGTGCGGCGCACCCAGCCGCGCTTCTCCAGGCGGCCGACGGCCTGCGAGAGGCGGGGGAGCGAGCCCTCGGAGAGCAGAGCCAGGACGCTCATCCGCAGCGTGCGCTCCGGGGCCTCGGACAGGCTGGCGAGGATCAGGTACTCGAAGTGGCTGAGTCCGGCGTCGCGTTGCAGCTGCGCGTCGAGGGCGGCCGGCAGTCGGAACAGCATGGCGACCAGGGTGATCCAGGTCTGCTCCTCGGCGGAGTCCAGCCAGCGGGGTTCGTCGGTCACGTCATCGAGTATAACTTCAACGCGCAAGTGTTGATCACTTGCGCGTTGAAGTCATAAGGGTCTATGTTTCACTTCACCGTTTAACTAAATCTACGGCAGGGTGAATCATGAACGTCGTCCTCTGGGTCATTGTTGGGCTGCTCGCGGCCGCGTTCCTGTTCTCCGGCGCGACGAAGCTGCTGCGATCGCGGGAGCAGCTGATCGCCTCCGGCCTGGGCTTGTACGAGGGCTGGCCGCCGCCCGCGATCAAGGCGCTCGGCGTCATTGAGGTGCTGGCCGCGATCGGACTGATACTCCCGGCGGTGACCGGCATCGCCCCGATCCTGGTGCCGCTCGCCGCGACCGGGCTGGTGCTCATGATGGTCGGCGCGATGGTGGTGCACGCGCGGCGCGGGGAGTTCCCGTATCTGGCGCTGAACTTGGTGCTGCTGATCCTGGCCGCGGTGGTGGCCTGGGGGCGGTTCGGGCCGTACGCCTTCTGACGAGAACCGGGGCGTCCTTCGCGGCCCGATCTCCCGTCCAGCGGCGGAACGGGCATGCCTCGATTGCCTAGGGTCTGGTCCGCGGAACAGACCTGCGGTCAGCGCGAAGTGCCGCATGGTCGCCGGACGGTGTACTTGTTGGTGCGGACAGTGGCCTGGGCAAACCGGTCGACACGCGGGGTGAACCAGCGGCCGGTCTCGAACGGATTAAAAGCGCGCTCTTGACCCTGAATTTCTACGCCGAACGGTCCTCCCACGGATTCTCCACGCGGGCACCTGTTCGGGCCAGGTGTTTGGTGTTGCGGGTGGCCAGCGTCCAGTTGTTGGCCACGGCGGTCGCGCCGATCAGGGCGTCGGGCGGGTCGATGCTTGTCCCGGCGCGCTTGAGCGTCTTATGGATGGCCAGATACGCCCCTGCCTCCCGTTCGCCGATCAAGGCGATCCGGCCCTGATAGTCGATTCGGATCTGGGCCAGCGCCTGGCCGTACCGCGCCCTGCGCACAGGATCAGCAACGGCTGCGACACCTGCTTCGATCTCGGCGACGGTGAGGACGCTCAGGTAAAGATTCGGCGTGGGGATCGCCCGGAACCAGGCGATGACGTTCGGATCAGGTTTCGGCCTGGTCGTGAGCTCGGCTACCACGTTGGTGTCGAGGAGGTAGATCACTCGCTCTCCGGCCGCTCATCGTAGGAGCGGCCCCCGAAGTCCAGGTCCTCGAACGGAGCCGAGAGGAGGAACTCCTCGAAGCCGTCGTTGGCGAGCGTGGCCCAGCGGGTGAGCATCGATTCCAGCTCGGCAATATCGGTCTCGGCGAGCTCGGCGTCGAAGTGGACGAGCTGGTCGCCGGGCAAGGACGCGCGGATCTCCCGGATAGTCCGCAACGGGTGCGCGTCATCCGAACGAACAGGAGGCGACATGCCGTACGTTGCGCTCATCGTCACTCCTTCCTCTCACCTGGAGTTTACGCGTCCATGTTCGTGTAGGGCTTCGAGAACACGAATCATCTCCGGCGTCGAATCCCCTTGGTGTGGATCGGGTGCGCAGGGCGTTGAGCGGCTGGTCTGGGGGCGTCTGGGGTCATCTTTTGTGATCTTGTCCACAATGTACGCCGGCACCTCAAGCAGGAAGGCGTTGATCCGGCCACGAGCGGGCGTCTCTGCCACTCTCGGCACCACCGCGCACCCGACCGCGAGCTGGCTCGTACAAGTCGTCAAGAACCTGATGATGGATCTGGAGGACGCCGGCTGCCGGATCCGCGAGCGGGATGGGAAGGTCCCGGCGTTCATGGACGAGATCCTCGCGGAGGTCGGCATTCAGGACCATGCTCACCCGAATCCGGACGTCACGAATGAACGCGATCATGGAACGGCGGGGCAGTCCTGCCGTCGCGAGCTTCTCGACCGCTGCCTGCTCTGGAACGAACGCCACCTGCGGCAAGCCCTCCGCGAGTACGAACGTTTTACACCCGGCGCCGAGCCCATCAAGCACTGGCCGAAGCCGCCCTGCTGCGCACAGTCCCGGATCCGATCACTGATCCAGAGCGCATCGCCGACTTGAACATACGCCGGCGAGACCGGCTCGGCGGAGTCCTCCGCGAATACTCACATACCGCTCGAACTGCATGGATGACATTTTCGGCAGGCGCAGAGTGCCCATAGCGGGACGAATCGCAGATCAAATGGGGTCAAAGGTGGTGGGGTGCCAGGGATTCGAACCCTGAACCTACGGATTAAAAGTCCGTTGCTTTACTGTCATCCAATGCCGCAGGCTGTCTATTTCTATTAGACCGTCCGGATTTTCCACTGTCAAAGTGTCCTCGTGTGGTGGGCAATGCCGTCCCGTATCGCGTACCAATGAGCAACCGCCGAGCAACCATCGGCTACCCGGACACGTTTTACCCAAACACGATTACGCACTCTCGCCGTGTGGTTCTGTGTCAAATTTCCCGATGCTCGTAGGTCCACCCGATGTGCCAGAATTCTCTGGGCACCAATCATGCCTTGAACGATTTATCAATCCGCTTATGTCTAACCTACAAGGTATTCCTCGGAGGTGATCATGCGTTCGGTGACACCTGCCTGGTCAAGCAATGCGTACAAGTCGGCGATTCCACCTGTGCGCGCCGTGGGGGATGCGTTGGTGAAGATCAGACGTTGGGCTGCCCGCGAAAGCCCTACGAAGAAGGTCGATGTCGAGCCCTGCATGTCTTGAGCGTGCGCCCACCATTGCTCGTCTTCCAGGCCCAGAAAGAACACCGTGTGATACTCCAGGCCCTTACTACGGTGAACGGTCAGTAGGCTGACAGCATCGGCGGCCTCGTACTCCTCCAGGAGGGCTGGCCACCGCAGCCCAGGGAGCACTACCTGCTCAAGCCGGGCTCGGACGGATTTGATGATGTCTGGGAGTTTCTCCTCCCGGCTGTAACGGCTCAACGCGTCGAATCCGACGGCGTCTACCACTCGATCAACGGCGTCGGACAGCACTTCGTCAGTCGGTGGGCGCTCGTTGAGCCAGCTGCGCAGCGCGACTATGAGGTTGGTGAGTTCGTCGCTGACGGCGCGGGCGGATGACTCCTCGTCAGCCACTCCGCGGACGCGTTCCATGGTGGCGGTGACATCCAGCCAGATTTGTGGGAGTCCTGCGGGCGTGGCAGCCAAGCGCAACACTCCCACGATGAACTGGGCGACCTTATTCTTGAGAAGGTCTTGGAGTTTCATCGTCCCCACGGCGGCGTCATCATTGCGCAAGCGGATGCCGTGACGGGCCAGCTCGGGTTGGAAAAGCGGGTCGATGTCGCCGACTCTCTGGCGGGCGACAAGCGCGAAGTCTGACCCAGCCCGGCCCGATGTAGCGATGTCATCGGCAATCCACTGCGCTATCGTCCGCGCTTCGCTTTGACGATCATCGAAGGTCCAGAGGCTGACGGAGTCGTCGCAAGGCGGGTGAGGGGCTTTGGAGATGGCGCGAACGGTCGATGAGTCAAGGTGGCGGGCGACAACATGTTGCAAGTCCACGAGCTGCTCCGATGACCGGAAGTTCCAGGTGAGCTCGTGGTTTTCGGGGGCGAAGTCCGCGGCGAAGGACTCAAAGGCATTTGGAAGCGCTCCAGCGAATCCCATGATGCGCTGCTTTCGGTCGCCCACGATCGTGACGACCGGCCTGTCGCCGAGCCTAGGAACGGCATCTGCCGGAGGGTTGAATACCTCGGCGACAGAGTTCGTGTCGATGTCGGGATCGGCGAAGAGCGAGCGAAGGAAGCTGAGCTGTGCGGGTGTGGTGTCTTGGAATTCGTCGACGAAGAGGAAGGGGTAGGTCAGACGTAGCGCTCGACGCAGCCGAGGGATGGCCCGTACGAGAAGCTCACCCAGCCGATTGATCATCACGAAGTCGAGCTGAGGCTGAGCGGCGCCAATAAATCGTTCTTGCCACCACGCCAGAGCCGCGAATGCGATCGGATCTGCCTGAGCGGCTTGCGGTATTTCGGGGGGCAAGTCCCATTTGCCGACTACGTGGGGGAGGAAGGTCTTGGGACTCATGGATTGGATCGCCGACCGCAACTCCGGAGGTGCCTGCCAGCGCAGCCGGCCCAGGAACGCGTTGATTTCCTTCGTGGCGGTGGAGGCGTACTCGATCGTGTAGTCGCCGGACATGGCCCACGCGGTCGGCAGAGAGAGCCGGAAGCGATCCAGGAGGCTTTTGGCGAAGGCGTCGAAGGTCATCGAGTCGAAACGCCACGCGTGCTCAGGGACCCGGGAACGGACACGACGACCAAGGTTGGCGGCCGCGTCGCGTTTATAGGAGATCGCCAGAATGCGTGCGGGGTATGGACACCCGCCGCACTGGAGGAGATACGCGGCTCGCTGAGCGAGAAGTTCTGTCTTCCCTGCGCCCGGACCGGCAGTGACCGAGGTCGATACTGTCGAGCGCACTACCTGCCAGGCGGCCGGTTCCAGATCATCGATTCCGGCTGGACGCCAGGCGCTGGTGTCGGTTGTGGATTTCGGGGCGCTGGTCATAGGGCCAGTTTTCGCTGGATGTAGGTGACCAACGCGTTGAGTGCATCCGGGCCGTAGCTCAGCTGTTCATCGGTCAATCGTGTGAGTGCGCTGAGGTGAGTGCTGGGCTTGGACCGGGACACGAACAAGTACCGATACCAGCGCAACTCCCTGTCGCGGTCGTCTTTCTCCGCTGGGACCTTCGAGTCCCAGTATGAGGTGGCGGGAGGGTCAACACCCAACACGCTCTTGCGCGCATCGGTGGCATCGGGGCCGCGTTCAGCGCCGGACAGAGTCATGTACGCAGCGGGGAAGGCCTGGACCATGCTGTGATCAAGATCGAGAGGGGTGCTGAAGAACACGCCGAATGAACGTAGGTGCGCCGCGACTTCTTCAGTCTGCTCATATGTCATCTTGTCGGATAGGTCGGCTATGCCCCCGAATCCCTCCAGGACAGCCAACGGGTCGACGCCCTGTTCGAGCAGCCGAGTGCAGGCGTCGCGCAGACGGCCCGCGCCACCTCCTGAACGGCCGTAGTCGAGATCCAGGAGCGTGGCGTGCGGGATGTCGAGGTCGTTGAGAAGCTTCCAAAAGTGATTGGTGTGGCGTCCGCCGAGCGGAACCATAGCCACGAAGGACGGATCAAGCGCGATGCCCCGTGCCTCGGCGATGCGAGGGATGACGATCTGTTCTGAGTCGCCTTCTCCCAGGACGACGAACCGGGCGAAGTAGAGCTCTGGGTGAGCTCTGACCGCCTCACGTACGTATTTGCCTTCCTCGCTGTCTCCGGCGGGGAGGGTGATGGATCGAACTGAGGCGATGCCGGTGTCCGTTGCCAGCCGGAAGTAGCGGATGCATTCAGGATCGACGCGCGCCAGAGCACCCGCGGAATGGCTGGCGATGATCGCTTGGGCCCGGGAGTTAGCGCTGAGCTGTCTCATCTGTCGAGCGATGCGTGACAGGTAGAAGGGCGACAGGCTGTTCTCTGGCTCTTCCACCATCACCATGGTCAGACTGGGCAGTCTGATGGAGCTCAGATCGAATTCGTCGGCATGCGTTCCATCGGCAAGGCCGCTCTCGATGTCCAGTGCGGCTGCGGTGAGCGCCAGATGGAGTAGAGAGCGTTGCCCATCGCTCAGCATGTCAGCCGGTCGGGGCTTGCCTGTGTGTGTCGGCTCGAACACCAACTCGGTGTCACGCAGCAGGTCCGCCAGATCGCCCTCTAGTGGACGCAACCGAGGAATGGCGTGCATGCCGGCGTCGTGAAGCTCACGCCACCGACTTGCCAGGGCTGCCTCCACCACACTGGTGCTTGGTTCGGAGTGGAATCGATTGGTGATCGTCGTCGATGTCTGGGTGACGAGGGTGCGAAGGTCAGGGGACCAGCGGGCGGCTCGCCAGATCCGGCTGCGCAGAAAAGCGGCAAGCTGACGTGCACCGTCACGTGACGCCGGAACGTAGATCGCCTGGATGCGTGAGCGCTCGGCTGCTGAAAGTGGATAGGTCGCGGTGCTGTCGTACTCCTTGTCCAGGGTCAAGACGGCTTCGAGGGTTTCGGTCACAGACCCATCGAGGGTGCCGTCGGCTTCCCAGACTGCTTTGAGGACGATGCGGCATTTGAACGTTCCATCGGCAGTGGAAGCCATCCGAAGGAAGAACTCGGGCACTGTGCTCTTGGCGAGGTCGCTGTTCTCTTCGAGTTCAGGGAAGGCGAGCACTGCCTCGATGCGGAGGTTTCGACTGTCGGGTGGAGTGGTCTCTCCTGCTGGCACGTGGAAGTCGTCGACGCGGACGCTTCGATCGCCACTGCTAACGCCGAACAGACGAAGCAGCGCTTGGCAGGCGGCGGTCTTGCCGGCCCCATTGGTGCCGATGAAGGCCGTGAATTCGGCATCAATACCGATATCGGTCGATTCGGGGCCGAAGCACTGGAAATTCTGCAGGGTTAGGTTCTCGATGTGCAATCCGGTCCACCCGTCCACATGGTACAAATCTCGCGCTTTCAAGGGCGGCGGTTGCTCGTTCAGCAGGGTGTCGAGCTCTACGTCGTCCTGGCAAAACTCGTTGCAAGGTGGCGGGCAGAGTTGCAGGCCCGCTCTGCCTACGTAGTAGGCATAGAAAAGGAAGGGAACAACTAGGTCATGATCCGCAGCTTTGGGGGTGCGGAAAATCAGCTTTGGGGTTGGCTCGTGGCTCGTGGCTTGAGCGCGATGAGGTCATGTACACCTTATCGAAGGTGTCCTGGTTATTTCTGTACTTCATGTGTGGGCGTGTCGTTCAACTCCCGGAGCCCACTGTGTGAAGCCGGCGCTGAACCGCCGCCACGATGGCCGTCCGGCGCGCTGCGAGGAAGGCGGAGCGCTCTCCCTGATCGGTAGGCAGCAGGTCTGACTGTGCGCCTGCCGATAATTCCATCCGTCCAGGTCACGGCCTTGCAGGGCTTCTCTTGTAGGCAGGCTTCGATTCCTGAAGAGGAGCCAGTGCGGCAGGATGACCGGTCGTGCTCCTTCGTCTGGCCTACCTGGCCGTCACGAACACTTTCGCCGCGCTGCGGTTGCTGCCGATGGGAGATCGGGATAAGGACGTCGAGATCCTCGCCCTGCGTCACCAGATCACCGTTCTCGAACGGCAACTCGGCGCCGACACCCGGGTGAGGTTCGCGCCCGAGGACCGAGCCTTCCTCGCCGCTCTCCTGGCACCGCTGCCCCGCGACGTGCTTCGTCGGCTGAGGCTCCTCGTCCGGCCGGATACCGTCGTGCGGTGGCACCGCGATCTGATGAAACGGCGTCATGCTCGCGCCTGCGTGCCGAAACGGCGCGGGCGCCCGCCCACGGTCCGTTCCATCCGCGCTCTCGTCCTGCGCTTAGTCCGGGAGAACCCGTCCTGGGGGGGTACAGGAGGGTCCACGGAGAGCTCACCACGCTCGGCATCACGGTCGCGTCGTCCACGGTCTGGGAGATCCTCAAACAGGAAGGCATCGATCCGGCACCTGAGCGGGCGTCGACCACGTGGGCCGACTTCCTGCGCTCCCAAGCCGAAGCTCTACTGGCGTGCGACTTCATTGAGACCGTCACCCTTGATGGGCGGCGTCAGTACATCCTGGCCGTCATCGACCACGCCACCAGACGCGTCCGCGTACTCGGCACCACCGCCCACCCGACCGCGAACTGGGTCGCCCAGGCCATCAGGAATCTGGTGATGGATCTGGAGGACGCCGGCTGCCGGGTTCGCTATCTGATCCGCGATCGGGATGGGAAGTTCCCGGCGCTCATGGACGAGATCCTCGCCGAGGCCGGCATCCAGATCGTGCTCACCGGTATCCGGATGCCGCGGATGAACGCGGTCATGGAGCGGTGGGTGCAGTCGTGCCGCCGCGAGCTTCTCGATCGCTGCCTGCTGTGGAACGAACGTCATCTGCGGCACGCCCTGTGCGAGTACGAACAGTTCTACAACCGGCATCGAGCCCACCAAGCCCTTCTCCAGGCGGCCCCGCTGCGTCCCGTCCCGGAGCCGATCATTGATCCTGAGCGAATCGCGAACTTGACCATACGCCGACGAGACCGGCTCGGCGGAGTCTTCCACGAGTACTCACATGCCGCTTGAACTGCACGGATAGAATTTTCGGCAGGCGCAATGTCCTGGCCGATAATCGCCAGCCAGGCACATGCTGACGCCGTGATGTTCGTCATGGCGGTAGCCAGCCGCCTGTACGAATACCGTGCGCTGTCATCAACACTGCGGTTTTCGCGGCAGAAGAGGATGTTCGCGATGATCGTCCGGGTATGCATGTGCCTGCGCCCCATTCGCACGCGAAACCGCCCTTTCTCAGCACCTCGCATCGTAATCTGACTCCGTGCATCCACGCGACTCCGCAACCACTGACACAGCAGCGTCTACAGGTGGGGCACGTGCAGCCAGCGGTTTGAGTTTTCAGGCGGAGGTCTTCGCCTGGTGGGCGGCACACGCCGTCGCGGACGTTCCGCCAGGCCTCGGGCTCAATCCTCAGACTAGGGTGACGGCCGTGGGCTGTGAGACCGGCCTTCCGATGGACGACGTCGGAGTTTCCCTATCGGACGACGGCCTCATTCTTGTACAAGCGAAACGCGGATTGCGCCGCCTTGACCTCCGTACAGCTGATCTACGTGCGGCGGTTGGTCAGCTCGTCGCTGCCATGCGCCATGGCCTTAAGCTCCAGAGCGGTATTCGTCCAATCGATCCATTCCGTGATCGGCTGGTGATCGCGACTGACCACCAAAGCAGCCGTTCCTTCGGGGTGCTCGGCACGGTCTGCGCGCGCTTCACCGATCATCCTTCAATCCTCCCGTTGGAGGCTGCTGCCGTCAGTGATGAGGAGCGCGCGGCACTCCATACCTTCCTCGCGCTCGTCACTGCGAGTTGGAAGGATTCCGCCGGTACGGTGCCTACTCCGGAAGAGTTAAAAATGCTACTGAGGGTAACCGAAGTGGCCCGCTTCGACTTCGCCCGCCACTCCGGAACGCACCTTCGTCGTAGTGAAGTTATGGTCGCGGACGCTCCCGCTATGCAACCGTTCTCTCTGCTCGTCCGTATTGGGCTTGAGGCCGCTCGGACTCGAACATGGCGGCTGCGGCACACGCTCAGGAAGGAGCTTGGCTATGTGGAAGGTAGCTCTTCAAAACTAGGGGGAAAGACTCCATTTTTCGCAGTTCCACCTCTCATGGGAGGAGAGGTAGCTCGACCATCGCTAATGCAGCGGTTGCATGACGCCGTCGTAAGCGTGGATACCGATCCCAATGCGATCATTACCGGACTGCGGGGATCCGGAGGATTCGGAAAAAGTACATTGGCACGCATATTTGCTCATCACGAGGGCATCCGCGAACGCTTCGCCGACGGCATCTTATGGGTCTCTTTGGGAGACGACGTCCACGGCCCAAGCCTCGCCGGGAAAGTCAATGATGCGGTGTACCTGCTTACGGGTGAGCGTCCCCCGTTGACGGATCCACTACTCGCCGGAGCTGAACTCGGGCGCGCGCTTGACGGCAGGCATCTCCTCCTGATCGTGGACGATGTTTGGTCGAGCTCCCAACTGGAACCGTTCCTGCACGGAGGCACCGAAGCGGTCCGCCTGATTACAACACGTCAAGAGAGCATCTTGCCTCCAACGGCCCCGGTCGTGGCAGTGGAGGCGATGCTGCCGGACGAAGCCTGTGAAGTCCTTTTCGAAGGGCTTGGCTCGGTCTCCGCCCGTACGGTCACCGATGTGCTGGCGATATGTGGACGGTGGCCGATGCTGTTGGCCTTGATCAACGGCGCTGTGCGTGCCGACATGCGGGGCGGTGGATCAGCCGATCATTCTCTGCAGGATGTTCACGAACAAATTCGACGGCATGGTCCAGGGGTGTTGGACATCGCGGACGAAAGCCAGCGGCATCTTGCGGTGGCAGCGACCATGAAGGTCAGCCTCAGCCGGTTGAGTCCGGAGGAGCAGCAACGATACCTCGATCTCGCAGTGTTCCCAGAGGACGCTGACATTCCCCGCTCAGTCCTCGAGAACTATTGGCACCACACAGGGGGATGGGCAGTTTATCAAACTCATCGCTTTTGTCAGCGACTCACCGATCTGGCACTTGCCGTGGATTATCGACAAAGCCCGGCGAGGCTTCGTCTTCACGACGTTATTCGTGCATGGCTATATCATCAGCAGAAAACAAGAATTCCGGAATTGTGTCAGGCGCTGGTTGACGCGCATCGCCACGTGGTTCCGCTGAATGAAGGGGTTACCGAGTGGTGGAGATTGTCTCTCGGTGAAACCTATCTCTGGTCTTGGTTACCTTTCTTTCTACATGGCGCCAGACTCGATGGTGAACTCCAAAGTTGCCTACATAACCCGGAATACCTGATCGGCAAGCTTAATGCCGTCGGTCCCGCTGGGCTGGAGGAAGACCTCAATCTTAGTGCAGATCCGACAACTTTGGCGCTCCGTCAGGTCGTTCGGCAGAATGCCCACGTACTCGGACCACTGGCTCCGGTGGGCTCCCTGGTCGCCACCCTCGCATCTCGACTGCCGGATCGACTGGAGTTAGCCGAGGTTAGGAGAAGACTGGCCGCCTGCCTCACCCAACCGTATATCTTCCCAATCGCGCCGATGCCGGATCTACCGCACCCTCGGCTTGCACGAGTTCTAGCCGGCCACTCTGGCTTCATCACGAGCCTCTTCGTCATTGGCGAAGATACCATTTTCTCTGTCGGGAGTGATGACAAGGCGCGCGTGTGGGATGTCCGTGAGGGCCAACTTCTGGCTGACGTGTCTGCTCCGGAAGGAAAACACTTCCCTGTGAGGGAAATCGCCGTCAAAACCGAAGTCTGGCATGCATATCTTGGTAACGAGGACCAAGTACTGGTTGTCGACCCCCAAACGAGCAAAGTGCGTCATAGGCTGATCGGGCATACTTCGATTGTGCACGCGCTGGAGGGCCCGGCTGACGGTTCATGGCTCTCAGTCGGCGATCATTCAGGAACAGTACGAATTTGGAATCCGCGCGACGGCTCCCTCACCCATACATTGGAAGGGCACGAAGATCCTGTCGTTGCGCTAACGGCTTCCCCCGACGGGGACTGGCTGGCGTCCGCCAGTCGTGATGGCATTATTCGCATTTGGGATCCTCATACGGGTAATCTTCTCCACACCTTGGCGGGTCATGAAGAGATGGTCGACTCACTGGCCAGATCCCCGCAAGGAGCTTGGCTCGCCTCCGCCTCCATCGATGGCGTTATTCGAATCTGGGACCCACAGAGTGGCGCCTGTCTGCAAACCCTGGAGGGTCACGGTCCCGGTTTCGGTGCCGCCAAACCGCTAGTACCGAACCGCGACGGCACCAGGCTATTTTCTTCCGGATTCGATGGCACCATTAGGATCTGGGATTTGCGTAAAGGAACCGCCCTTGATGTTCTGACCGGCCACAGCGGTTGGGCCGGAGAGCTCACGATTTCTCTTGACGAAAGGTGGATGGCTTCAGGCGGTTACGACGGCAAGATATATATCTGGGAAAATGATCAAAATTTTCCGCCACAAAGGCTCATCGGACACTCCGGGCGGATTGGAGACCTGATTTCCGCTGCCAACGGCAGATGGGTCGCTTCGACCGGCGACGACGGCGACGTCCGCATCTGGGACCCCGGCACGGGCAGGTGCCTACATGTGCTGAGGGGCCATCGCGGATGGGCGGGTCCGATAGTGGCCGCCCCCGACAGTTCCTGGCTGGCGACCACGGGCCAAGACGGCACGGTACGAGTCTGGGATGCCAGCACTGGAGCAGCACTCCACGTCTTGACTGGCAACAGCAAGAAATCTGAGTCATTGGCGGTATCGCCGGACGGCCGCTGGTTGGCCTCCAGTTGCCTTGACGGCGCCGTTCGGATCTGGGATCCGCACACAGGTAAACTTATGAATGAATTGGAGGGCGGATACGGGCCGCTCGCGGTCGCCAAAGACGACAACGGCACTCTATTGGCATTAGCTCAGGAATTGGTCGGCATTCGCTTATGGAGCATGCCTGACGGTACCACTATCTCGATAACAGATTCTAAAGCTGGCGACACAGGTACGATGGCCTTCCTAGCGGCCCCGGGCGGGACCTGGCTGGCGAACGCTATCAGCGATGAGATCCAGGTGTGGAATACGACTACGAGGTCCCTGACCCACACTTTCGCCGTCAAGAACGGCGACGAGGCCTGGCCATGTTCCCTGGCCACCGACCTCTCTGGTACGCGACTGGCCGCAAGTTTTAATGACGGCAGCATCCGTGTTTGGGACATCAGAACTGGCCTTCTCGATCAAGTGCTCATCGGCCATTCCCAGGAAGTATCCGGGTTGATCATGCACCCTGACGGTTCATGGGTGGCTTCCGCCGGATACGACGGCACCGTGCGAGTCTGGCCCCGAGGAAGCGGCAATCCTATCGCGGCACTACGCACCGACGACCAGCTCCGCAGACTCATCCTCTGCGGGGACGTACTAGTAGTCGCAGGAAGCCGCTCTCCGTATTTCTTCTCCTTCCGGCCCTCCGAGTGAGGGGCCCCAGGGATCCTGTGGGGCTCAAGAACTCGATTCACTTCCAGCGCGGGGCCCTCCATCCGGTGGGGTGGACGGTTATGGAGCGACGTCTCCAAAGAGGCGGAACTGCTGGTGCTTCGGCATCAGAACGCGGTCCTTAGCCGCCAGGTCCCACGGGTGCGGTATGAACCAGCCGACCGCCTGTGATTGGCGGCGCTCTCGCACCTGATACCCCTGCGCCTGCCGATAATGCCATCCGTCCAGTTCATAGCCCTTCAGGGCTTCGCGTGGCGTGGCGCGACCTTCGGCCACTACGGAGGGGCCGAGTGCGGCATGATGAGCCGCCGTGCTCCTTCGCCTGGCCTACCTTGCGGTCACGAACGCCTTCGCCGCGCTGCGGTTGTTGCCGATGGGCGATTGGGACAAGGACGCGGAGATTCTCGCCCTGCGCCACCAGATCACCGTCCTGGAACGGCAACTCGGCGCCGACACCAGGGTGAGATTCGCCCCCGAGGACCGAGCCTTTCTCGCCGCCCTTCTGACATCGCTGCCCCGCGAGGTCCTGTGTCGGCTACGGCTCCTCGCCCGCCGGATACCGTTCTGCGCTGGCACCGCGATCTGATGAAACGGCGTCACGCCCGGACCGTGCCCATGAGCAGCCAACGAGCAACCACTCGTGATTTCGCCTCGACGCCGAGGCCCCAAACCGTGAGGAATCGCCGGGCAAATGGGGTCAAAGGTGGGTGGGGCGCCAGGGATTCGAACCCTGAACCTACGGATTAAAAGCGAGCGTTCAAACCCCAAGGTCAGGACGCGATTCCTCCCGGGCGTGAACGCTCGGGGTTCCTCGCTAGACGGCGGCTGAAGTTTCGGGTCAAAGGATCATCTTCGAATCGCCCGGTGCCCTCGGCCAGGATGTTTTCGGCAGGACCGTGGGCATCGGCGTGAATGACGTACCGATGGGGAGCCATGGCGACCCGCATGCCGGGCAGCGCGTCCATGCAGGCGGCGTGCACCTTTTGCAGGTCGGTCGAATCTGGATCGATCAGGGTTGCGACCAGTTCGTCGTCGTGCACGGCCACCTCGGCTTGCCTGGCTCCCGTCGCGTTCCTGACCAGTTCGGTGACGCTCGGCATATGGGCCCAGCCCGCTTTCGTCAGGTGCCAGTCGCCGTCCCGGCGAGCTGGCTCAAGGCCCGTGTGCTCGCCGATCTCGGTGGTGCCGATCTCGGTCGTGGTGGCGGTGCAGAGCAGGCGTTCCATGCCGCGCAGCCAGGCCAGGGACTCCTCCGGCGGCAGGATCGCCGCGTCTAGCAGGAGGGTGAGCCGCAGCATGTTCCCGGCGTCGTCGGCGAAGACGAAGTAGGTGCTGGTGCTGCTGTCCACGCCGTCGAGCCACCGCCAGATGGTGCGATCCAGCGCGTCCGGCCCGATCTTCCCGGGAGTGTGGGGCCGCGCGGGTCCCAGCTGCCGGTAGTTGAGCCAGCAGGACAGGTCAAAGGAAATGCCGCGCTCGTGCTCGATCTCGTGCCGCAGCTTGGCCAGCTCGCCGGGCGGGTGCGGACCGAACCGCGCCGCCCGGGTGAGCGCGACTCCCGATCGCGCGATCAGATCAGATATCGAAATGTCGAGTAAATCGATGCATACCGGGACGTCTTGGGTGTGCATGCCGACCGCGAAACGTGTTCTCGGGGCGATCCTGTTGCCCACGGTCAGCTGCAGGAAGGAGCGGTCCAGGCCGCTGACGTGCCCGGCGATCGCGCTGACCCCCGCGTACAGCACGCTCGCCGGGCTGACCTGGTGACGCGCCGCCAGCGCCGACACTGCCATCGCCAGCGCGGGGGAGTCGAACTGGAGATACCGGTAGCGCGGCGAGTCGTAGGCGACGGCCGGGCGCGGCAGCATTGTCTGCGGCATCACCCGCAACGTCTCCGCGTGCCACGCCACCGCCCGCTCCCCGTGCCGCCGCCCCGCGTCCGACTTCTCCCATTCGGCCTCGTCCAGCGGCCGGTGCGCGTGCTCTGGCACGGCGACGGGCGCGGGCGGCCGCGCCAGCAGGTCGCGCAGATGATGCCGCACCCAGTGCCCGCCCGTCTGATCCAGCACCAGATGAGACGCCACCACCACCAGCTGCTTGGGCACCCCCGCCGACGTCACCAGCGCGAACCGGATCGGCCACTCCTCGCTCACGTCGAACGCCACCGACCACATGGTCGCCGCCGCGCCGTCCGCCGCGGTCGCCGCCGCCTCGGCCTCGATGACCGGCACGACCAGCTCACCCTCGCGAAGCACCCGTTGCCCGGGCCCGTACGGCGGCGGCACGTAGACCGTGCGCAGCGCGTCGAAGTCCTCCACCAGCTCCCGCAGCGCAGCGAGCACGTCCTGCTCGCTCACGCCCCGGCGCAAGGCCCAGGTGAAGCGGAGATTGACGCTGCTGGTGTCGGGGCTGAGCTGCTCCATCAGCGCGAACATGTGCTGCTGCGCCCAGGTCAGCGGCCCTTCGCCCCCCTCGGCCACCGCCTGAAACGGGATCACACGGGCCGGAAACCCGGCCAGTTCCGCCGGGATCTTGCTGTGCACCGGGCCGCTCCTTCGTAGCAGCGCCTGCCTGCCTCCGCCGACCAGGGGCAGGTAGACGCTGCCGAGCACCGGAGGAGGCGAGCCTCACCGAAAACTTTCGTAAAGTCCACTGCCTCCGGGGCGGTTTTCTCGTGCCATTTTCTCTTTGTGAGACTACTCAAACGCACGAATCCAGGCAAAGAACGGAACCGATAGATCTCCGATTGTGACCGAAATATTTCGGTTTTCGGGATTTTCCGCGCCATCCGGAAACAGGGCCGCGCTGTCCGCGCGCGAACAGGACTGCGGCATCCGGAAACGAGAACGGCCGCGCCGTCCGGAGACGACGCGGCCGTGCGAGTATCCGCTAGGTGCAGGCCTTCCCGTTCAGCGTAAACAGGCCCGGGGTCGGGTTGGCCCCGCCCGCGCTGTCCCCGAGGAAGCCGAACGTGACCGTGCTCCCCGGCATGATCTTCTTGTTGTGGCTGAGGTTGGTCGCGGCCACCGACGCCCCGGTCTGGGTGATGGCGGTCAGCCAGTGATCGGTCACCTTCTGGTCGCCGATCCAGGCCCACCGCAGTGTCCAGCCGTCGATCGGCGTCGTCCCGGTGTTGGTGATCGTGGCCTGGGAGGTGAAGCCACCGGCCCACTGCCCGTGCCGGACATAGTCCACCTTGCACGCCCCGGCCGCCGGGGCCTGCCCGTCACCCTGGTCGGCCAGCGCGGACGCGATCCAGCTCAGCGCCGAGTTCCAGTTGACCGCCACCTCGTTGGTCGCGTACGACTCGATGTGGTCGACGTAGCAGAACTGCGGCTTGCACCCGGCCAGCAGGCCCGAGGCGTACGGATCGTCCAGGCTCGCGTTCGCGCCACCGGCGATCGACCCCGCCGGGGGATTGGGCAGGCTCTCGTCGAGCTGGTGGCCGAAGATCCGGCTGTGCTGGTTCTGCGGGTTCTTCTCCCCCCAGCCGGTGACATAGGAGTGGTTGAGCGCGTTCCTGCCGAAGATGTAGTCCATCCCCTGCAGCGCCCCGGCCTGATACTTCCGGTCCCTGGTCAGGTCGTACGCGGTGGCCAGCACGATCACGTTGTTGATGATGTTGCTGTTGGAGCCCCAGAAGTAGTTGTTCGCGCCGCCGGGCAGCGGCAGCCCGTACGCCTGGGTGGCCAGCGTGGCCAGGTACGCGTCCGCGGCCGTCACCACCGACTGGCGGAGCTGCTGGCGTTCGGCGGCGGGCAGCTCGCTCGGGATCGTGGCCAGATCCATCCGGCCCAGCGCCGCCGTGGCCGGCCAGCCGAAGCCGGTCGAGGTGAACACGTTGCCGGTGTGGTGCGGCGAGGCGCGCAACTCGGTCAGGTAGGGCGCCTCCCCGGTGGTCAGGTAGAGCTCGGCCGCCGCCCAGTAGAACTCGTCGCTCACGTCGCCGTCGCTGTAGGAGCCGCCGCCGTTGCCGTCGTTCGGGTCGGCGAACCTGGCCGGGTTGGCCTTCGCGGCCGTCCAGGCGCGCTTCGCCGAGGTCAGGCACTTCGCCGCGAACGCGGCGTCGTACCGGGCGAACAGCCGGGCGCACTGCGCGGCGGTGGCGGCCAGGTTGAGCGTGGCCGCGGTGGACGGCGGGTGCAGCTCGCGGAGCTGCGGGTCGTCCTCGGGCTGGAGCGGCAGGCCGGTCCAGTTCTGGTCGTGCATCTTGTGGTGGGCCATGCCCGCCAGCGGCCGGCCGACCGGCACCTGCATCCGCATCAGGAACTCCAGCTCCCAGCGGGCTTCGTCCAGCACGTCCGGCACGCCGTTGCCGCGCTCGGGCACCCGCAGCGTGCTGTCGCCCAGCTCCGCGCCGCCGAAGCCGGTGATCGCGGTCTTGGTCCGCTCGAAGGTGTTCAGCAGCTGGTAGGTCGCGATGCCGCCGTTGACGACGTACTTGCCGTGGTCGCCCGCGTCGTACCAGCCGCCGCGCACGTCCAGGCGGTAGTCGCAGACGCCCGGCTGGCACGGCACGTCGGTGTCGCCCTGGTTGGGGGCGACGCCCAGGTGGCCGGCCGGGCGCGCGTACTGCGCGCCGAACAGGGCGCCGTCGATGGCGATGCCGCTGCGCTGCAGCGCGAAGAACTGCAGCGAGTCCGAGCGCAGCTGGTCGTAGACGTCGGCGGAGATGTCGAACGGGTAGCTGGTCTGGTCGTCGGCGACCAGCGTGAGGCCGGTCCCCGTCCCGGTGTAGGAGCTGAAGTCGATCGTGTGCACGTTCTGCCCCGACGCCTGGTCGACGCCGCGCGGCGTGCTGTTCCCGCTGGCCAGCACGGTGCCGCCGCCGTTCTTGAGCTGCCACGGCAGCGCCGCGGTCGCCTCGGTCACGACGGTCGCGTTCTTCGGCCCGTGCGGCAGGTAGCCGACCTGGTTCACCCGGACGCGCGGCCCGGTGTCCGGCACGTACGGCGGCTCCTCCTCGCCCCCGCGCAGCGACACGTCGTCCACGCACAGGCGGTACTCGGCCGTGTTGGCGCCCACATGGAACACCACCTGGGCCCGCTCGGTGTCCGCGCTCGCGGTGAAGGTGTATTCGAAGGTCTGCGTGGTCGTGGTCAGCGGCACCGTACGCCCGAAAAACGAGGTGAACGGCGCGTCGCCGAGCTGCACGTTGGCGTTGACCGAAGACCCGGGCGAGGCCGACGCCTCGAACGAGAAGGTGTAGGTGGCGCCGTTCACCAGGGGCACGTCGTTCTGCCCGATGCCGGCGTCCCACGGGTTGGCCAGACCGGCCGGGACGGTGGTGCACAACCGCCCGTCCGCCGTGCTGGTGGCGTTGGTGCCGTAGGTGAACCAGCCGCCGAGGCCGTCGGCGAAGTCGCCGTTCTCCAGCTGCTCGGGCCCGCCCGCCGGCGGCTCGGCGTCGGTGTCGCTGGCCAGCGAGACGTCGTCCAGGCAGAACGTGAACGCCGAGGCGCCACCGCCCAGCTGGAAGGTGAAGGTCCCGTTGGCCGAGTCCAGGTTGCCGTCGAACTCGTAGGTGAAGGTCTGCGGCGTGGTGGTGAGGGCCACCTCGCGGGAGATCGCGGTGGTGAACGGCGCCTCGTTCAGCTGCACGTTCGCCCGGACCGTCACGGCCGCGCTGGCGGAGGCCGTGAAGGTCAGCGTGTACGGGTCCCCCTCGGCCAGCGTGATGTCGTTGTGGCCGAGACTGGCGTCCCAGGGATTGGCGGTGCCCGCGGGCACCTGCGCGCACAACTCGCCGTCCACGGCCGAGATCGGCGTGTTCCCGGTGGACCACCACGGGGTGGTGGCGCTGTCGAACGTGCCGTTGTCGATGTGCTCGATGATCTCGGCGTGCGCCGAGGAGGCCGTCAGGCCGGTGAGGGTGAGTACGGCGGCCGCACAGCCCGCGACGAACGCGTGCAGGCGCCGACCAGGCGATCGGGTCACGACGGTCCTTCCAGGAGCGCGTGGGAGGAATGTGGGAGCGCTCCCGCGCAGGCTAGGGGAACTCGTGACCGCCGAGAAGACGTGCTAGGGGTTCTGCTCGCCGGAGGCGGGTGCCGCCCTCGGTCCGCAGGTCGCAGGGGTGGGAAACCGCTGTCGCGCGATCGTCGATGAACCTTTCACCGCGGCATGGCGGGCATGCCGCGGTGTCGGGTGTGTTGGTGCGGATCAGGTGCCGGAGAGCTTGCGCCAGTTGGCGTAGCGGTTGGTCGGTGGTAGCCAGACGGTGATGAGGGCGGTCAGACCGGCCAGGCCGCCGGCCAGGGCGAGGATCATGTTGAATGCGCTGAGGTTGTCGGCCAGGGCCATCAGCGCGGTGAAGAGCGCGCCGAGGCTGAAGATTGTCAGCACTACGCGGGCCCAGGTCTTGGCGGATCTGAGTGCCAGCAGTAGCAGGCCGACGACCAGGCCGGTGATGATGAAGGTCATGGCGCGGCTGGTCACGATGGAGGTGTCGACGTCCCGCATCGCGGCTTCCACCAGTTCCTCGCTGAAGCCGAGCGACTTCACCTGGTCGATCAGCAGGTCCTCGCCGGAGATCAGGTAGATGACGCCGTTCACCACGTTGGCCAGCGCGATGACGATGGCGCTGATCAGGGTGATCGTGAGGGTGACCGGGGTCTTCTGCGGGCCCTGCGGGGCGCCCGGGTATCCGGGGTTCTGCGGGTATCCCTGCTGCGGTGGGTAGCCGGGCTGCTGAACGTGGTAGTGGCCCTGCTGGCCCGGATGCTGGCCCGGATGTTGGGGCTGCTGGCCTTGGTACTGCGGCTGCTGTCCCTGCTGCCCGGGATACTGGGCCTGCTGAGGGTATTGAGGGTTCTGAGGATACTGCGGGTTCACGGATTCCCTTTCATAGCACGAAATATCCGGCATACGTGCGGCAATGCCGGCCGATCAACGGGGGCAGCCTGAACACGCACCAGGTGATCGATCAATTCCCCGGCCGTCGATCGGAGGGAGGACCAACGAGGCGCCGGAGGGCGCGCGGCGGGTAACGCTAATACCTTGGCGTCGCCCCGCAGTCAGATCCAAGGTCCACAATGAACCGCAAAAATCTCCATAGTGGACCTGTTCACCGAGCCGAATCAGTGCATTAAAGACGAGATATCCGACAAAAGCCGACGAAATTGGTCAGCCGTTTGAGTGTTGACCGGTTAAGCGCTAGGTCGCGATTCCCATGATCTGCTTGACCGTGCCGGGATCCCGCAGCGTACGCAGCATGTAATGGGCCACATCGGCGCGCGGCACCAGCCATCCACCCCGGATGTTCCGCCCGTGCGCCGTGCGGTACACCCCGGTGAGCGGCTTGTCCGTCAGCCGCGGCGGGCGCACGATCGTCCAGTCCAGGCCGCTGTCCCGCAGCACGTCCTCCAGCACGGCCAGGTCCTCGTACACCGGGCGGAAGGACGCCTTCGCGAACGGCGCGAACAGGTGCCGCATGAAGAACCCGTCCCCGGGATCGAAGCGCGGCGGCCGGGGGTTCGCCGGGGTCGGGAACGTCCCCATGGGCGCGGCGCTGACCACCACGATCCGCCGCACTCCGGTGTCGTGCATCGCCGCGGCGATCGCCCGCGTCCCGGTTCCGGCCACGCCCGCCTCGGCCCTGGTCCGCGGCCCGAGACCGGACAGCACCGCGTCGGCCCCGGCCACCGCGTCCCGCAGCACGGCGGGATCGGGCGCCGACAGATCCGCCGTGACCACCCGCGCCACACCGCCCAGACCCCGCGGATTGCGCGCGACCGCCGTGACGTCATGCCCTTCTACCAGGGCTTGTTCGACCAGCTGGCGGCCGATCCCGCCGGTGGCCGCGAAGATCGTGAGTTGCATGGCTCGTACCTCCGAGTGGCGATACCCTTTTCTCTGTATGTCATACGACACGAGGATCATATCATATGGATTCCGTATCATCTGAGTTCGCGGCTCGCCACCGGCGGCGGCTGACTGTGGAGATCAAGGAGTCGCTGCGCGAGCTCAGCAACCAGCTGTCGCTGCTCAGCCATCACGTGGGGATGAACGTCGGGCTCAAGGACGTGGATCTGGACTGCCTGGACCTGATCTCCCGGCACGGCCCGCTCAGCCCGAGCGCTCTGGCCAGAAGGGCCGGGCTGCATCCGGCCACGGTGACCGGCATCATCGACCGGCTCCAGCGCGGCGGCTGGGTGATCCGCGAGCGCGCTCCCGACGCGTCCGACCGGCGCGCGGTGGCCGTCCGGGCCCTGCGCGACCGCGGCGCGGAGCTGTACCAGCTCTACCAGGGCATGAACGCCGCGATGGACGAGATCTGCACCGGCTACGACGACAAGGAGCTGGAACTCCTCGCCGGATTCCTGCGCCGCACGACCGTCGCCGGCCGCGAAGCCACCGACGCCCTCGCCGACGAGGATTGAAGAAAGGGGTGCCGGTCGCCCGGCACCCCTCAGGCGGTGACGACCGACTCGTCGGCCGTGGCCGTACGGGCGGTGACCAGCACCGGGCGTTCGACCACGGAGACCTCCACCCGCAGGCCGGGCGCGAGCCGTACCGCGTCGTGGCCGGGGACGTCGGCGAGGACCTGGCTGTCGTCGGCGAGCTGCACCCGCAGGCGGGCGGTCGAGCCGCGGAACGAGGAGGCCAGGATGAGCGCCGAGCCGGACTCGGCGGGGGTGACCAGGACGGCCTCCGGCCGGACCAGCACGTCCACCAGCTCGCCCGGGGCGGTGCCGTCGATCGGCAGCAGCGCGCCGAGCACCTCCACCCGGTCGCCGGTCACCCGGCCGGCCAGATGGTTCATGGTGCCGACGAACTCGGCCACGAACGGCGTGGCCGGGCGGTCGTAGATCTCGGCGGGCGCGCCCACCTGCTCCAGCCGCCCGTCCTTCAGCACCGCGACCCGGTCGGCGATCGACAGGGCCTCCTCCTGGTCGTGGGTGACGAACACGGTGGTGATGCCCAGCTCCAGCTGGAGCCGGCGGATCTCCTCCCGCAGCGACACCCGCACCTTGGCGTCCAGCGCCGACAGCGGCTCGTCCAGCAGCAGCACCTGCGGCGCGAGCGCCAGCGCGCGGGCCAGCGCCACCCGCTGCTGCTGCCCGCCGGACAGCTGGTGCGGGTAACGGTCGCCTCGCCCGGCCAGGCCGACCAGGTCGAGCAGCTCGTCGGCCCGGGTGTGCCGCTCGGCCACCGGACGGCCCCGCACCCGCATCCCGAACGCCACGTTGTCGCGCGCGTTCAGGTTCGGGAACAGCGAGTACGACTGGAACACCATCCCGGCGTCCCGGCGGTTGGCCGGAACCCGGGTGACGTCCTTGCCGTTGATCAGCACCATGCCGGAGTCCGGCTTCTCGAACCCCGCGACACAGCGCAGCGCCGTCGTCTTGCCGCAGCCGGACGGGCCCAGCAGCGCGATCAGCTCGCCCTGCTCGACGGTCAGGTCCAGGCCGTCCAGCGCCACCGTCGGGCCGTACGCGCGCCGCAGCCCGCGGAACTCCACGGTCATGATTTCTTCCTTCCGGCCCGGGAGAGCGTGAGCAGCAGCAGCCAGGCGAGCAACAGGCTGAGAATGGACAGCGCCACCGACAGCTGCCCGTCGCTGCCGGAGATCGTCACGATCCAGACCGGGAACGTCTGGTAGCCGAGCAGGGCGGCGACGGTGTATTCGCCGAGCACCAGCGCCAGCGTGAGGAACGCGGCCCCGGCGAGCGAGGAACGCAGGTTGGGCATGATCACCCGCAGCATCACCTGCGGCCAGGACGCGCCCAGGTTCCTGGCCGCCTCGACCAGGGTGACCACGTCGATCGCCCGCAGGCCCGCGTCCAGCGACCGGTAGGCGAACGGCAGCGCCAGGATCACGTACGCCAAAACCAGCACGAACGGGAAGTTCTCATCCTGCAGCGAGATGAGCGTCTGCCAGAACGGCGTGGCCGCCAGCGCGTCCGCGCCCTCCCGCAGCGAGGTGCTGATGCCGACCACGTAGGTGATGGGCGGCACGACCAGCGGCAGCGTGGTGATCGTCTCCAGCACCGGCCGCAGTCCCGGCGCGCCGAGCCGCACCGCCAGCATGGCCGGCAGGATGAGCAGCAGCACGATGACGATCGTGGCCGCCGCCAGAGCCAGCGACAGCAGGAAGCTCGTCACGAAACCGGGCGCCGACAGGATCCGGCCGTAGGCGCCGAGCGAGAACCCCTGCGCCTCGTTGTAGACCGTGAACGTCGCCGCGATCACCATCGGCACCAGGAAGTACACGGCGGCGATCAGCAGGATCACCCGCCGTCCCCAGCCGCCGCCCGCCACCGGAGCCGCCGGGGTGACGATGGTGGGAGTCACCGCAGCCATCGGGAGCTCCTTCGTTGCAGCGGCAGGTAGACGGCCATCACCAGCAGGGCGATGACGATCATGTCCAGGCTCAGCGCCAGCGCCACGTTCTCGAAGCCGACCAGCACGTTGCCGGTCAGCGCGTCCGCGATCTGCAGCGTCACCAGCGGCACCGACGCGCCCACCATGGCGGCCGCCGTCGCGTAGGCGGCGAACGCGCCGCCGAACAGCAGGACCACCCCGCCGAGCAGCGCGGGAGCCAGCACCGGAATGCCGACGAGCCGCCAGAACTGCCAGGTCGTCGCGCCGTTGTTGAGCGCCGCCTCCCGCCACTGCGGGCGCAGCCCCTCCAGGGCCGGGGCGATCACCAGCACCATCAGCGGGATCGAGAAGTAGAGGTAGACCAGGGCCAGGCCCCAGAAGTTGTAGAGCAGCCCCGAGCCGAGCCCGAGGCCGGTGGTGATCACGCCGGAGTTGCCGAGCGTGGCGATCCAGATGAACGCCAGCGGCACCCCGCCGAAGTTGGCCAGCACTCCCGACACGCTCAGCACCGCCTCACGCAGCGCCGAACTCTTCGAGGTCAGTACGGCATGCGCCAGGAACGTCCCGGTCAACGCCCCAGCCACGGCCACCACCGCCGACAGCTCCACGCTGCTCATCAGCGTCCCCAGGTACGGCTCGCGCAGGCTGGCGGTCACGTTCGCGAACCCGAACGAGGAGGGCTCGCCGGGCGCGCCCTTCTCGGTGAACGCGCCGACGGCGAGCATCACCGCCGGGATCCCGAACGCGACGGCCACCACCAGGAGAAGGGGCGCGGCCGGCGCCCACCCCTTCCCCCAGCTACGTGCCTTGACCTTGGTCATCCGGCGACCGCGGCGCCCCAGCCGGCGGCCAGGTCCGCCTGGGCCTTCGTGGCCTGCGCGTCGGTCGGGAACGTGGGCGTGCCCTCGACCGCCGGCAGCGCGGCCGACGCGGCCTGGTCCACGGTTCCGTCAGAGATCATCGCGGGCAGCAGCACCGGGCGGGCGAAGCCCTTCAGGAACAGGTTCTGGCCCTCGGGGCTGTAGAGGAACTCCTGCCAGAGGCGGGCCGCCGCCGGGTGCGGGGCGTCCTTGTTGATCGCCTGCGCGTACAGCTGGAAGTACTTGCCGTCGGTGGGGATGACGGTCTTCCAGTCCAGGCCCTTGGGGGTCATCAGCGGCGCGTAGGCGGCGTTGTTGTAGTCCCAGTCGATGCTGATCTGGGTCTCGCCCTTCTCGATCGTGGCCGGGGTGGTCTCGACCGGGTTGAAGTTCCCGGCGTCCTTCAGCTTCTTGAAGAACTCGATGCCCGGCTTGATGTCGTCGAACGAGCCGCCGTTGGCCAGCGCCGCCGCGTACACGCCGGCGAACGCCGAACCCGCCTTGGTCGGGTTGCCGTTCATCGCGACCTTGCCCTTGTACTCGGGCTTGAGCAGGTCGGCGAAGGTCGTCGGGCAGGGGTCGACCTTCTTGGCGTCACAGCCGATCGACACGTAGCCGCCGTAGTCGTTGAACCAGAGCCCGCTCGGCTCCTTCTGCCCGTCCGGGATCTTGTCCCAGGTCTGCACCTTGTACGGCGCGAACAGCCCTTCGGCGGCCCCGCTCACCGCGAACGCCTGCCCGACGTCGAGCACGTCCGGGGCGCGGTCCTGGCCCTTGCGGGTCTTCACCGCGTTGATCTCGTCGGCCGAGGAGGCGTCCGGGGTCTCCTCCTCAATCGTGATCTTGGGATACTTGGCCTTGAACGCGGCGAGGATCTCGCCGTAGTTGGCCCAGCTGGGCGGCAGCGCGATGACGTGGAGCTTGCCCTCCGCGTTGGCGGCCTCGACCAGCTTCTCCAAACCGCCGAAGTCGGCGGCCGAGGTGGCGGTCCTGGCGTCCACCCCGCCCCCGCTCGGCGCGGCGGAACCGGACGCCCCCGTGGTGCCGGGCGCGGCGCCACAGGCGACGGCGCCGAAAATAAGAACGGCCGAAAGGCCGGCGAGTGGCAGTCGTGCAGAGGTCACAGCAGATCTCCAGGTGGAACGATGTAGTACTTCTCCGAACAAACTAGGGATGGTGTCTCTGCGGTCAGTGACGCGCGCGTGAACAGGGGCGTACCATTTGGAAACCGCTAACTTCATACGGCGCCCTTCGGCTTGGGTCCCGATCATGACTCGGTGTGCTTTTTATTGCTCGATACCACTTGATATTGGTCAATATCGGCCAAGAAGGTCTCCATTTGATGCCGAACTTGCTGCGTACCGAGCACAAGGCGCGTACGTGGGGTCAGAATTCGGAGGCCGCGTCCAATAGCCACGCGGCCAGATAGCGCGCGAACGACGCCCTGACAAGGACCAGAAAGCCATCACTTTCAGCGACCAGGATGATCTGCGCCCGCGCCAGCAGCGTCTGCGCGCACCGCCCCGCCGGAAAAACCTCCGGATGCAGATCGAGCGCACACCCATGAGCCAGCAACTCCCGCGCCCGCCCCCCACTCACCCTGACCACCGCCCACTGCGCCGACACATCAACCCCCCGCACCTCCGAGGGCCCGATGACCAGCCACTCATCCGGCCCAAGCCAAACCGCGACCGTCTCTCCATCCGTCACGGCGGTATTAGCCGGAGTGAGCGGTTCGTCGCTCCTGACATTGACCTTCGCGAGGAAGGGCACCTCCCTCACGCAGACCCCATCGAACTCAGCGAAAAACCCATCGAGCGGGCTTCTGCGCTCAGGTCTCGTGTCCAGGACCAGTCCGCTGGTTCCGTCCACCGTGTCGGGGTGGCCGTCGCGGCGGGTGCCTTCGGGGTCGTACAGGACGGGGGTGGTTACGTCGGATTTGGTGCCGTTGAGGGTGGTGAGGGTGGGGTGGGAGCCGGTTATGAGGGCTAGGGAGAAGGTGCGGTTGAGGGTGGGGCTGGTGTAGCTGGAGGTGACGTGGCCGACCATTTTGTTGTGGGCCAGGAGGGCGGTGCCTTCGGGGAGGTGGGTTGTGGGGTTTTGGGGGAGGAGGGCGACGAGGTGGCGGCGGTCGGGGCGGGAGGTGTCCTGGCGGGTGAAGGAGCGTTTGCCCAGGAAGTCGGGTTTCTTTTTGGAGATGATCCAGGTCATGCCGAGGTCCTGGGGGGTGGTGGTGCCGTCGGTGTCCTGGCCGATGATGGGGTAGCCCTTTTCGGCGCGGAGGACGTGCATGGTTTCGGTGCCGTAGGGGGTGATATTTCGGGACATGAGGGCATGCCAGAGGGCGAGGCCGTACCAGGCGGAGACGTTGATCTCGTAGGCGAGTTCGCCGGAGAAGCTGATGCGGCAGACGCGGGCGGGGATGCCGGCCACGTCGGTCTCGCGCCAGGTCATGAACGGGAAGCTGGTCTTGTCGACGGCGAGGGCGGGGGCCAGGTCGCGGAGGACCGCTCGTGAGCCGGGGCCGACGAGGGCCACGGTGGCCCATTGGTCGGTGACGGAGGTGCAGGTGACCCGCAGGTCGGGCCACTCTGTCTGCAGCCACTCCTCCATCCAGTCGAGTACGGCGGCCGCGTTGCCGGTCGTGGTCGTGATCAGGAAATGGTCGTCGGCCAGGCGGATCGCGGTGCCGTCGTCGAAGACCATGCCGTCGGGGCGGCACATCATGCCGTACCTGATCGAACCGACGGCGAGTGAGCTGATCAGATTCGTGTACAGGCGATCGAGGAACTCGGCGGCGTCGGGGCCGATCACGTCGATCTTTCCGAGCGTGGAGGCGTCCATCGCGGCGACGTCTTCGCGGGCGGCGCGGCATTCCCGGAGCACGGCCGCTTCCATGCTCTCGCCGTTCTGGGGGTAGTACCAGGGGCGTTTCCACTGCCCGACGTTCTCGAACAGGGCTCCGTGGTCGGCATGCCATTGGTGGAGCGCGGTGATCCGTACCGGATCGTGGAGAGCGCCCCGATCGCGCCCGGCGAGTGTCGCGAACGACACTGGCAGGTATGGCGCCCGGAATGTCGTGCTACCCACCTCGCCCGGAGTGGCCCCGATCGCATGCGCGACCAGCGCCGCCGTCAGAGCACCCGAGGTCTTCCCCTGATCGTGCGCGGTTCCGGCAGTCGTGTACCGCTTCACATGCTCGACTGAGGTGAGCCCCGCCCCCGTGGCCCGCCATATGTCAGCAACGGTCACATCCCGCTGAAGGTCCACGAAATGCCGCGAGTAATCATCAGCCGGGACGAACCACAGGACCTCGCCGACGTGATCGATGTCTCCCCGCGCGGCACCCACCACCTCGACAGCCTGCGGCGACTCATCCGGGACCAGCGCCCCCAGGGACTCGTCGTATCGCAACGTGCCGCCCGACTGGCTGAACAGGTGAACAACAGGGTTCCAACCCCCCGACACCAGCAGGAGATCGGCCGAAAGCTCCCGACTATCGCCGACCGAACCCTCGCGAGGACTGACAAGCACCGAAGCGAGCTCATCGCCTCCCCGCGCCTCAGTCACGAAATATCCGGCAAGCACCTCAATACCGGCCGCCTGCGCCCGACTCACCCACTCCTCACCAGGAACCCGCCGAGAATCCACGATCGCCGCGACCGCAACCCCCGCCCCCGCCAACTCCAACGCGCCGGCATAAGCACTGTCATTAGTCGTGAACACCACCGCCCGCCGCCCAGGCAACACCCCAAACCGGCCGAGATACTCCCTAGCCGCCCCCGCCAGCATCACCCCCGGCAAATCATTCCCCGCGAACGCGATCGGCCGCTCCTGCGCCCCCGTAGCGAGAACCACCCGCTTAGCCCGAATCCGCCACACTCTCTCCCGAGCCACACCCGCCAACGCACCAAACCCAAGATGCCCAGCCCTACGCTCAACCGCCACCAGATAGTTGTCGTCGTAATACCCCACCACAGTGGTCCGCCCAAGCACCCGAGTCTCCGCCCCAACCAGCTCCGGCGGCGCTGTAGTCATCGGTCCTGAGTCGGCGATGATCACCCGGGCTCCGGAGCGTTCGGCCTCCAGCGCGGCTGCCACTCCCGCAGGACCAGCGCCGACTACCAGCACAT
Organism: Acrocarpospora pleiomorpha; assembly: GCF_009687885.1. Lineage (GTDB taxonomy): Bacteria > Actinomycetota > Actinomycetes > Streptosporangiales > Streptosporangiaceae > Acrocarpospora > Acrocarpospora pleiomorpha. The sequence continues at coordinate 35,367 of NZ_BLAF01000044.1, read as the reverse complement.
CGCAATGTGCGTAAACAGCGTCATACCGCGCCGGATCTGGCTGATCGGCGAGCCGTCCCCGCCCGGCCAGGCTGCGCGCCACCAACCCGTCATAGAGTTCCACCGTTGTCGCCAAGACCATCGGCTCAGGAAATGGTGCCTCAATCTGCACCACCGCATTTGGCTCCTCGACGCCGGCGGAGAAAATCCCCCGAGGTCTCCCTAGGACCGCACTCGTCCCGACTCGCCGAACACCATTGGCCAGCAAGGCGGACGCGAGTGTGTCTCCGGGGTGTCCGCTGTACTCCTGGCCATCGAAAACGAACCGGAGGACTTGCGTCCGGTCGATGGTTCCCAGTTCAGGATGCCTGTTCATCCGATCACCGGCTGGGGCTCTCCGGGCAGATAAACAGCCTGAATTCGATTGGTTCGGGTGTCCCGCACCACGTTGAACCACCGGCGGCAGCCTGCTGAATGGCTCCATCGCTCCGCGAACGATCCCTCCGGATTCTCCCGGAAGAACAAATACCGTCCCCATTCCTCATCCGACAACGCGGCGGGATCCTCCGGATAAGCCACATGAGCCTGCCCGCCATAGTGGAATTCAACTTCGTCGCGCTGCCCACACCAGGGGCAAGGGATAAGGAGCACGGAGGGCCTCCACAGGATGGGACGTACAGGGAAAGTCAGCGGGCGATGGATGGGCGTATGGCGAAAGTCGATGGGCGACGGGGTGGGTCTATGGGGAGAGTCGATGGGTGACGGAAATGGTCCATGGGGAAAGTCGGCGGGCGATGGATGGGCGTATGGCGAAAGTCGATGGGCGACGGGGTGGGTCTATGGGGAGAGTCGGTGGGGGATGGGATGGGTCTATGGGGAAGTCGGTAGATGGTGGAATGGGCATGCGGGGGAGTCAGTGGGCGACGGCGGCGGCGCCGTGTTCGTCTACCAG
>NZ_BLAF01000044.1:0-34193 GCF_009687885.1 Acrocarpospora pleiomorpha | reverse complement strand
GCCGGTGGTGAAGCGGTTGAGGGTGAAGGGGGCTGCGAGGGGGTGGGGGGTGTTGTGGGCGATGGTGTGGGCGTAGCACCAGCCGATGCCGGGGGTTGCTTTGAAGCCGCCGGTGCCCCAGCCGCAGTTGAGGTAGAGGTTTTCGACGGGGGAGAGGCCGATGATGGGGGAGGCGTCGGGGGAGACGTCCACGATGCCGCCCCAGGTGCGGAGGACGTGGGCGCGGGCGAAGATGGGGAAGAGTTCGAGGGCGGCGGCCATCTGGCGTTCGATGATGTGGAAGGCGCCGCGGCGGCGGTAGGAGTTGGCGGCGTCGATGCCCGCGCCCATGACCAGTTCGCCTTTGTGGGCTTGGCTCACATAGACGTGCACGGCGTTTGACATCACAACGGTGGGGTGAACGGGTTCGAGGAGTTCGGAAACGAGCGCTTGGAGCGGATGGGTTTGCAGGGGAAGGTCTATTCCGGCGGTTTTGGCGACAACCGATGTGTGACCCGCGGCGGATAGCGCGATTTTGTTGGCGGTTATTCGACCACGCGTGGTCGTTACAGCGGTGGCGCGACCGTCGGTTACTTCGATGCCGGTTACTTCGCAGTGTTCGATCAGATCGACGCCCAGGTCGGAGGCGGCTTTCGCCAGCGCCCAGGCGACGTTGTCGTGCTTGGCGATGCCGGCCCGCGGCTGGTAGGTCGCACCGAGCACGGGATAGCGGACTTCAGGACTCACATCGACGATCGGGCAGATCTCTTTGACCTGCTCTGGATCGAGCCATTCGGCGTCCACCCCGTTGACACGATTAGCCTCGACCCGGCGAACCCCATCGCGGACATCCTGCAGGCTATGCGCCAGATTGAGCACACCACGCTGGCTGAACAGCAGCGGATACCCGAGATCCTCCTCCAGCCCCTCCCACAATTTGAGCGCGTGCTCGTAGATCCCCGCACTCTCATCCCACAGATAATTGGACCGAATAATCGTGGTGTTCCTGGCCATGTTCCCCCCAGCCAGCCACCCCCGCTCCAGCACCGCCACATCCCCGATGCCATGATTTTTCGCCAGATAATAGGCAGTAGCCAGCCCATGCCCACCCGCACCCACGATGACCACGTCGTAGGCCTTCCGCGGCTCCGCCGACCGCCACAAACGATCCGGATGCATCGTTCTCCCTAACCGCGCAGGCGTTCCATAGCCGGATCGAACAAAGGCTCCGCCGCGACAACCGCCTCCACCAGCCGATCGAAATAACCGATCCGCACAGCCGTCCCTGGCACGGAAAGCTCAGCGGGAAGCCACGCATACGCGATACCCCGCCCGATCGTGTAGCCATAAGCCGCGCTGGTCACATACCCCACCGCACGCCCATCGTGATAAACGGGCTCTTTCCCCATGACCACGTCATCCAGCACCAGACAGGTGAGCTTCCGCCGCACCGACTCCTTACGCTCCACCACCGCGTCCCGCCCGATGAAGTCGCCCTTCCCCAGCTTGACCGCGAACCCCAGCCCCGCCTCGTACGGATCGTGCTCGAAGGTCATATCCACCCCGAACGACCGATACCCCTTCTCCAGCCGCAAGCTCGCGAACGCCCCTCGCCCCGCCGCGATCGCGCCCTCCCGCATGAACGTGTCCCAGAGCTTGAGCCCCATATCAGCCGTGGTGTAGATCTCCCACCCCAGCTCCCCGACATACGACAACCGCAGCATCGTCACCGGAACATGCCCGACATATCCCCGAGCCCCCCGGAAATACCGAAGAGCCGTCAGATCGACACCCGTCAGCGGCTGCACCAGCTCCCGCGCCCGAGGCCCCCACACCCCCAGACAGCACGTGCCCGCCGTGATATCCCGCACGAACACATCACCCGGACGATGCCGCTCGAACCAATCCAGATCCAGCTCCCCGTTCGCACCGACCTGAAAATGATCCGCACCCAGCCGCGCCACGGTGACATCACTGCGAATCCCGCCATCCCCATCGAGCAGCAGGCAATACGTCACCGACCCGATGGATTTATCCACATCCCCGGTAGTCAGCCGCTGCAGGAACGCCGTCGCGCCAGGCCCGCTCACTTCCAGCCGTTTCAGCGCCGTCATGTCATAAAGGGCCACACCCTCCCGGGTCGCCTTGGCCTCCGCCCCGACGATCGGCGACCAGTACCGGGCAGCCCAGTCGTTCGGCACATACGAAGGCGCGGGCAACCCCTCGTTGACGCCGTACCAATGCGGGCGTTCCCACCCGGACGCCTCCAGGAAGTACGCGCCGAGCTCGCGTTGCCGTACATGGAAAGGACTGGTGCGAAGCGGACGCGGATCCTCCATCGGCTGGAGCGGATGGATGATGTCGTAGACCTCGACGTAGTTCTGGCACCCGCGGGCCAGGACGTACTCCGGGGCGAGTTGGTGCCGTTCGAAGCGGTTGACGTCGCATTCGTGCAGATCGATGCTGGAACGTCCGTCGACGAGCCACTCCGCCATCGCCCGCCCGACTCCCGCCGAGTGCGTCACCCACACCGCTTCGGCCACCCAGAATCCCCGTACGTCCCGGGATTCGCCCATCAGCGGCATGTTGTCGGTCGTGAAGGAGAAGAGCCCGTTGACACCTTCCTCCACCTTCGCGGTACGGGTGGCGGGCAGCAGCGACTGCGTCTCGGTCCAGGCGTCCGCGAAGTCGTCCGGCGTGAAGGCCGTCAACGAGGGCATCACCTCGGCCGCGTCCACAGAAAGGATGTCATCCGCGGACACGGGCATCGGCCGATGCCCGTAATATCCGACCCCAAGCGTCCCGTTCCGATCCCGGTAATAAAGATCGGCATCCTGATGCCGCAGGATCGGCAGACTCGCCACCACATCCCCGGCCAGCTCCGGCAACCGCCCGGTCCACGCCAGCTGATGCGCCAGCGGCGTCAACGGCAGCTCCATCCCCACCATCCGCGCCACCCGGGGCCCCCAAATCCCCGCACAACACACCACGACATCCGCCGATATTTCCCCTTTATCGGTGACGACTCCGGTCACCCGGCCGTCCACGGCGACGACATCGAGCACCTCATGCCGCGCCAGCACCCGCACCCCCCGCTCCTGGGCCCGCGCCAACTGCGCCGCCACAGCGGGCACGGCCAGCGCCAGCCCATCACTCGCGAGGAACAACCCCCCAAGAACCCGCTCCGCATCCAATAACGGATGCCGGACCACACACTCCTCCGGACTCAGCAGCTCAGCCTCGAGCCCCCACGACGTAGCCCACCCATACCGCCGATGCAACTCCCGCAGCCGCTCCGGCGTGGTGGCCACCTCCAGCCCCCCGACCTGCAGGAAAGCCCCCAACCCCACGAACTTCTCGACCGTGTAGCGGGCCATCTCCGCCATCGCCTTCGACCCGTTGGTCTGAAAGACCAGCCCCGGGGCATGCGACGACGACCCGCCCGTAGCCGGCACATCCCCTTGATCGACCACGGTCACATCGGTCCACCCGCGCGCGGACAACTCGTCGGCGAGCGCAGCGCCCACCACTCCCGCACCGATGACGACAACGCTCGGGCCCGCCATAGCCACCTCCGCTGTTGCAATATGCGCAACTAACCGCGTTTGCCGCAACAAGCGTCCCGTGCTGCTCACGGGGTGTCAAGCAGCACGGGACGCCCGGAGACTCAGCTCGCCGGCAGCCAGGTCTTGATCTTGGCCTCGTTGTCGGCGGCCCACTTCGCGGCGGCCTCCGCCGGGGTCATCTTGTCCTCGGAGATGTACTTCGCCACCAGATTCTGGTCATCGTTCGTCCAGCTGAAGTTCTTGATCAGCGTGTACGCCGGGCTCCCGGAATCCGCGAACTTCTTGCTCACGACCTTGTCCAGCTCGTACAGCGGATAGTCACACGCCACCTTCGCGGCATCCGCGTCACACCCCGCCGTATAGGCCGGAAGGTTGATCTTCACCAGTTTCAGCTCGGACAGGAACCACTGCGGCTCGTAGAAGTAGCCGATGATGGGCTTCTGCTCCTTCTCCGACTGCCGGAACGCGGTGATCAGCGCCGCCTCGCTCCCGGCGTAGACCACCTTGTAGTCGAGCTTGAGGTTCTTCACCAGCGCCTCGTCATTGGTCACGAACGAGGGGTCGCCGTCCAGCAGCTGCCCCTTGTCGCCCGACTCGGAGGTCTTGAAGAGCTCGGCGTACTTGTTCAGGTTCTGCCAGTCGGTGATGTCCGGATATTTCGCCGCCATCCATGGTGCGACATACCAGCCGATCACGCCCTTGTTCCCGGTCAGTCCTGCTTCGAGCGCGGTCTTCTGCTCCTGGATGTATTTCTGCTTCAGGTCGTCGTGACCCCAGTTCTCCACGACCGCGTCGACTTCGCCGGTCCCGAAGCCCTGCCAGGCGACCTCCTCCTTCAGATCCTTCTTGACGACCGTGCAGCCCAGGTTCTTCTCGGCCACGTGCGCGATGACGGCCGCGTTCGCCTCGTACCCGACCCAGGGGTTGATCGCCAGGTTGAGGGTCCCGCAGGCCGCGGCCGACCCGGCGGCCCCGGTGCCCGGCGCGGCGCTGGGCGCCTCGCCGACCTTGGCCCCGCCGCATCCGGCCAGCACCAGCACGGCCCCGGCCACCACGCCTATTCGTCGAATTGCCATCAGTCCTCCTTGATCACCCCGAGTCGGTTCGTTCTGGCCTGGGCCGCTCGTGTGACACGGTCCAAGACGATCCCCAGCACGACGATGGCCAGCCCCGCCGCCAGGCCCTTGCCGCGCAGTTGGTGCTGGGAGAACCCGGCGACCACGTCGTAGCCGAGCGCGCCCGCGCCGACCAGCCCGCCGACCACCACCATCGACAGCACGTAGATCAGCCCCTGGTTGGCGGCCAGCGCGACCGCGCCGCGCGCCATCGGAAGTTGCACCTTGGTGATGAGCTGCCAGGAGCTCGATCCGGCCGAGCGGGCCGCCTCGACCGTGGCCGGGGGCACGCCCCTGATGCCTTCGGCGACCAGCTTGATCGCGACGGGCGCGGCGAAGACGACGGCTGCGATGATCGCGGTGAACCGGGTCGGCCCGAACAGGCCGAGGATCGGGACGAGATACACGAAGGCGGGCATGGTCTGCCCGGCGTCCAGGACCGGCCGCAGCACCGCGTCGGCGCGGTCGCTCCTGCCGATCCACACGCCGGTGGCCACGCCGAGCACCATCACCAGGATCGTCGCGACCAGCGTGGAGGCCAGGGTGACCATGCTGTCCTGCCAGAGCCCGAGCCCGATCAGCGCCGCAAGACCGGCCGCCGCGATGATCGCCGCTCTGGTCCCGCCCACGAGCGCGGCCATGCCCACCCCGACCGCGAACACCAGCCACCAGGGCGAACCGGCCAGCAGCGACTCGAACGGGTTGAGCAGGCCATAGGTGATCACGTTCTTGAGCGCGTCGGTGAATCCGGACAGGCTGTCCTGAACCCAGACACTGGCCGCGTCCGCCGCCCTGCGGACATAGGACCCGATGTTCGCTCCGGCCGGGAATTCCGCCGCCCACACATAGGTATAGGACAGGTAGCCCAGCACGGCCGCGATCCCCAGCGCGACCGTCACCTCCACCCGCCGGACAAATGCCGATCTCAGCCGTCCGGTACGGCGCTGCGTCTCCACCCGATGGCTCGCCGCCGTGGTCGCCCGATCGAGCACCACCGCCATGATCACAATCGCCAGACCGGCGTTGAAGGCCGCGCCGATATCCAGCGTCTGGAGCGCTTTCAGCACGGTCTTGCCCAGCCCCGGCGCGTCGATCAAGGCCGCGATCGTGGCCATCGACAGCGCCGCCATGATCGTCTGGTTGACGCCGACGACGATGGTGCGCCTGGCCAGCGGAAGCCGTACATGCCGGAGGGACTGCGCCGACGTGGCGCCCAGCGACGAGCCGGCCTCCAGCGTCACCGGGGACACCTCGCGGACGGCGTGCGCGGTGATCCGGATCGCCGGGGGAACCGCGTAGATCATCGTGGCGATGGTCGCGCTGGCCGGGCCGATCAGGAAGAACAGCGTCAACGGCGCCAGATACACGAACGTCGGCATCGTCTGCATGAAATCCAGCACCGGTGTGACGAACCGGTTGAAACGCTCGCTCAACCCCGCCCACACACCCAGCGGAATCCCCACCGCCAGCGAGTACGCCACCGCGGTCAGCGTCAGCGCGAGCGTGTCCATGCTCTCCGCCCAGAGCCCCAGCAGCCCGAACGACACGAACCCGGCCACGGTCAGCAACGCCACCCGGATATTTCCGAATATGTACGTCACAGCGGCCGCGAGCGCCACCACGCCCAGCCAGCCCAGCACCGGCACGGGACGCTCGAACGACGGCTGGCTGATCAGCGCCTGCACGAATTTGACGGACTCATCCAGGATGAGCCGGATGTAATTGACGAAGTACAAGAAGAACGGATTGCTGTTGCGGTTGTCGTCTACCGTGTCCCACGCCTCGTTGACGCCCTCGTGCAGCGGTGTCAGCTCGGCCCCGCCCAGCGCCAGCGTGTCCCGGCCGGCCAGCAGCGCGTGCCCGAGCACCCACGCCGCCACGATCGCCCCGGCCAGGTAGCGGCGGGCGGGCAGCCGCGCGGCCACGCTGAGCGTGGTCATCGTGCGATCATTTCGAGGATCTCGGCGCTGGTGACGACTCCGAGCAGTTCACCCTCGCGGACCACCCGCACCGGGCGATCGGCGGACAGAACCGTGTGGACCGCGTCGCGGATCACCAGATCGGGCGCCAGCTCCGGCCCGTCGAGCGGCTCGTCCGGCAGCGCCTCCCGCATGATCCACCGCAGGGTCAGCACATGCGACCGGGGCACATCGCTCACGAAATCCCGCACGTAGTCGTCGGCGGGCGCGCCCACCACCTCGTCCGGGGTGCCCATCTGCACCAGCGCTCCATCCCGCATGATCAGGATACGATCGCCCAGTTTGAGCGCCTCGCTGAGATCGTGCGTGATGAACACCATCGTCTTGCCCACCTCGTGGTGCAGGCGGATGATCTCGTTCTGCATCTCGCGCCGGATCAGCGGATCCAGCGCCGAGAACGGCTCGTCGAACAGCAGCAGATCGGGATCCACGGCGAGCGCCCGCGCCAGCCCCACCCGCTGCTGCATGCCCCCCGAGAGCTGATCCGGATAGGAGTTCTCGAACCCGGTCAACCCCACCAGTTCCAGCACCTCGCGGGCCCGCTTGTACCGTTCTGGCCGCGCGCTGCCGCGGATCTCCAGCCCGAACGCGACGTTGTCCAGCACGCACCGATGCGGCAGCAGCCCGAAATGCTGGAACACCATCGCCAGCCGATGCCGCCGCAGCTCCCGCAGCCGTTTCTCGTCGGCCTGCCTGATGTCCGCCCCATCGAAGACGATCTCGCCGGCGGTCGGCTCGATCAGCCGCGTCAGGCATCTGACCAGCGTCGACTTGCCCGACCCCGACAATCCCATCACGACGAAGACCTCGCCGGGCCGTACCGTGAAAGAGACATCCCGGACGGCGGCCACGCACCCCGTCCGCTCCTTCAACTCCTGCCGCGACAGCGTGCTGCCGACGGCGCGCTCCGGCTTGGGCCCGAAAACCTTCCACAGGCCACGTACGTCGAGGACGGGCTGATCACTCATAGGCACCTAGGGTTTGCGATAGAAGGGCGTGTGCTGCGGGGCTAACGGGGTGTTGCCAAGAATGAGATCGGCCGCCTTCTCAGCCAGCATCATGACCGGGGCATAGATGTTGCCGTTCGTGACGTACGGCATCGCGCTCGCATCCACCACACGAATCCCATCCAGACCGTGCACCCGCATCGTGTCCGGGTCAAGCACCGACATGTCATCCAGACCCATGCGATTCGTGCACGACGGGTGTAGCGCGGTCTCCCCGTCCCTGGCCACCCAGTCGAGAATCTCCTCCTCGCTCTGCACGCCCGGCCCTGGCGAGATCTCTCCGGTGCTGTACGCCTTGAGCGCCGGTTGTCCAAGAATCGACCGGGCGACCCGCACGGCTTCCACCCATTCGCGGCGATCCTGCGCGGTCGACAGGTAATTGAACCGCAACGCCGGATGTCTCCCAGGATCGCTGGAGGTGATTTTCACCGACCCGCGCGCGTCGGAGTACATCGGCCCGACATGCACCTGATACCCGTGCCCACCCGCCGGAGCGGAACCGTCATACCGCACGGCGAGCGGAAGGAAATGGAACATCAGGTTGGGATAGGGCACGTCATCGTTACTGCGGACGAACCCGCCCGCCTCAAAATGATTGGTCGCGCCGGGCCCGCTCCGGAGAAACAGCCACTGCGCCCCGATCCACGGACGATGCCGATATTTCAGGTATGGCTGCATCGACACCGGCTGTCCGCACCCGTGCTGGATATACACCTCCAGGTGGTCCTGCAGGTTTTCGCCCACCCCGGGCAGATGATGAACGGGCGTCACGCCCACGGCGCGCAGTTCCTCCGCGTCCCCCACCCCGGACAGCTGCAGCAACTGCGGCGAGTTGATCGCGCCGCCGCACAGGATGATCTCCTTGCCGTGGATCCGCTGACCATCGCACTCCACGCCGACCGCGCGGGTCCCCTCGAACAGCACCTTCGTGACGAACGCCCGCGTCCTGACCGTCAGGTTCTTCCGCTTCCGCGCCGGATCGAGATACGCCCGCCGCGCCGACCACCGCCGACCCTTCCGAATGTTCCGGTCAAACGCCGCGAACCCCTCCTGCCGGAACCCGTTCACGTCATCGGTCAGCGGATACCCGGCCTCCTGCACCGCCTCGAAGAACGCCGGGAACAACGGACTCGACGCGGCCCCGCGCTCCAGCACCAGCGGCCCGTCATGCCCCCGGAACTCGGTCCCCGGATCCCCCAGACAGTTCTCCATCTTCCGGAAATATGGCAAACAATGCGCGTAATCCCAGCTCGACATCCCCGGATCGGCGCCCCACCGCTCGTAGTCGAGCGGGTTCCCGCGCTGGAAGATCATCCCATTGATGCTGCTCGACCCGCCGAGCACCTTCCCGCGCGCGTGGTAGATCCGCCGATCCCGCATGTACGGCTCCGGCTCGGACTCGTACCTCCAGTCGTAGAACCGGCTCCCGATCGGGAACGTCAGCGCGGCGGGCATGTGGATGAACACGTCCCACGGGTAGTCCGGCCGCCCGGCCTCCAGCACGAGCACGCGCGTCCCCGGATCGGCCGACAGCCGATTCGCCAGCGCGCACCCAGCCGAGCCGCCGCCAACGATGATGAAGTCAAACGATGATGAAGTCATATGTCATGACCCCTCCGCTTTTGCCGAATCGTAGCGTCATACGCACCACGTTTCACTACTAGCAACAGAGATTTAATCGTTCTCGCCGGGCGGCTACAGTTGCGCCATGGGCAACGAGAGCGGGGGCGTCCAGTCCGTGGACCGCGCCATCTCCGTGATGGAGATCCTGGCCCGCAAGGGCGAAGCCGGCGTCAGCGAGATCGCCGCCGAAATCGAGGTCCACAAGTCCACCGCCTTCCGCCTGCTCGGCGCCCTCGAAGCCCGCGGCCTGGTAGAACAGGCCGAGGATCGCGGCAAATACCGCCTCGGCTTCGGCCTCATCCGCCTCGCCGCCGGCGTCGACACCCAGCTCGACATCACCCAGCGCGCCCGCCCCACCTGCCAGCGCCTGGCCGAAGAACTCGGCGAAACCGTCAACATCGCCGTCCTCCGCTCGCTCTACGCCGTCAACCTCGACCAGGTCCGCGGCCCCTCCGCCGTCACCGCCCACAACTGGGTCGGCCAGCTCACCCCCCTCCACGCCACCTCCAGCGGCAAGATCCTCCTCGCCCACGCCGCCCCCGCCCTCCTCGACCAGATCACCCTGGAACGCTTCACCTCCCGCACGATCACCTCACTCCCCGACCTGGAAAAGGAACTCACCACCGCCAGAATCCGCGGCTACGCCGTCACCCTCGAAGAACTGGAAGACGGCCTCAACGCCATCGCCGCCCCCATCCGCTCCTTCCACGGCGAGGTGGTAGCCGCCATCAGCGTCTCCGGCCCCGCCTACCGCCTGACCGAACAACGCGTCCACGACTCAGCTCCCACCCTCCTCACCGCCGCCTCCGAAATAAGCACCCGCCTCGGCAACACCCACGACCGGTCCAGCACAGCCTGAGGCACTACCGAGGCGGCCATCTCCTGGGCGTCCTTGTCGAACGGGCTTCTCAGCCGGGCCTTTCGCTGAAAAGATGTTGGTCGTGACCCCCCGGGAGCCGAGCTTTCGCTTGGCGCGAGCCGCCGTCTTCGCCGCGGCGTGCGTCAGCGTCTCGGTCGGCGGGCACGCCTTCGCGGGTGGCGGGACGGTTCCGCTCACGGTGGTGGGACTGGGTGGCCTGGGCGCGCTGGTGATGGCGTTCGCGCTCAACGGTCGCGAGCGTGGCGCCGAGGTGGTGCTGGCGGCTACTATCGCGGCGCAGATCGTGCTGCACCAGTTGTTCAGCTGGTCGGCGCCCAAGATGGGCGAGCAGGCTGAGCACGCTCACCCGTTCGGCATGTTCCTGGTTCATGTCGCGGTGGCGGCGCTGACCGGATGGTGGCTGTATCGGGGCGAGCGCGCGATCTGGCTGATGTTGCGCCTGTGGGCGCGGGCGTCGCTTTCCGTGCTGCGCTGGGTCTTCGCGGTGTTCCACCAGCCGCTGCCGCCCGTACGACGGCCGGTTCCGGCGGCCGAGCCCGAGGTTCTCGCCGGCCGTGAGATCGCGGACGCGGTCAGCCGGCGCGGCCCTCCCGTGGCGGTTTTCGCCGGCTGAGGAGCATCTCCCGGCCGGTGACCAGGCGTGCCCGGCTGGGCGGCGCCGTGAATTCTCCGTTCCGCCCTGCGGCGGCACGTGACCAGTGGCCGGTTCCTCCGGCGATTCCTCTCCTCACCGGCTGACCTTCAGGCACCGGTTTTCACCGGGCGGATCCCTCCGTCCGGCTGTCGTCGTACGCCCTTTTCGCGACCCGGAGTACGCCCATGCCCCCAAGCGCCTTACGCCTGTCCCAGGTGATCTGCAGGTACGGAAAGCAGCTCGCGGTGGACCGCGTCGACCTCGAACTCGCCCCTGGCGAGCACCTGGCCGTCACCGGCACCAACGGCTCGGGCAAGAGCACCCTGCTGCGCGCCGTCCTGGGACTTCACCGCGCGGCGGGCGGGGTGATCGAGGTCGCCGGCCGGCACGCGCGCAGCTCCGCCGAGTGGGCGCGGCGGCGCTCCGAGGTGGCCTGGGTGCCGCAGCGGCAGGCGGCGGGGCGGTTCCCGCTGCTGGTCGGCGAGTTGCTGGCCAGCAGCCGCCACACCGGCGAGGCCACCAGGGCCGCCCGAGATCTAGGGATCGGCGATCTGCTGGATCGCCCGCTGTCGGCGCTGTCCGGCGGCCAGCTCCAGCGGGCCTACCTGGCCAGGGCGCTCGGCCAGGTGGCGGCGGGAGCCGGGCTGCTGCTGGCCGACGAGCCGACGGCGGCGCTCGACTTCGACGGGCAGCGGCAGGTCGCGGCGGTGCTGGCGGGCCTGCCGGTCAGCGTGGTCGTGGTCACGCACGACCGGGTCGTGGCCGGGGCCTGCGAGCGGGTGGCCGAGATGGCCGCCGGGCGGCTGCGGGAGGCCGGGTGAACGACATCGCCGTGCTCCTGGAGCTTCCCTCGGTACGGCTCGCGGTCCTGGCCCTGCTGCTCGGCTCGGTGGGCCTGCCGATCGTCGGGGTGTTCATCGTCGGCCTCGACATCATGCCGGTCCGCTTCGCGATGATGCACGTCGCCCTGCTGGGCATCGCCATCGGCCTGCTGATCGGTCTGGATCCGCTGCTGTGCGCGCTGGTGTTGTGCGCGTTCACCGGCGGCGCGCTGACCCCGATGGCCCGGAGCACGACCGGCCTGTCGGGTGCGATGGGCCTGCTGATGACGCTGGCCATCGCCGCCGCGCTGCTGCTGCTGTCGATCTCCGGCGTGAACGCCAACGGCGCCTTCGAACTGCTGTGGGGATCGATTCTGGCCACCCGGCTGGAAGAAGTGGTCGCGCTGGCGGCGCTGGCCGTGATCGTCCCCCTGCTTTTCTGGCTGCGCCGCCGCGACCTGGCCCTCCTGCTGCACGACCGGGAGCTCGCCCTGTGCTCGGGGGTCGCGGTGGAGCGGCTCACGTTGATCCTGCTCGTGGTGATCGCCGTCGCGATCGCCTCGGCGATCAGGCTCACCGGCGCGCTGCTCGTGGACGCGCTCACCCTGCTGCCCGCCCTGGCCGCCCGCCGGGTCGGCCGGTCCCTCATCGCGATGATCCGCTGGTCGGTGATCTTCGGGCTCGCGTTCAACGTGGGCGGATTCTTCCTCGCCCTCGCCTTCGACTTCCCGCCCGGCCCGACGCTCGTCCTGGTCGGCGGAGTCTGCACGCTTCTCCTCCACGCCGTCCCATCCACCGCTTTCCACCTAGGAAGGGCTTTTCACTGATGCGTACCCTGAGCCGGATCGGCCTCGTGGCCGTTCTCACCCTGACCTCCTGCGGCACCACCGAGCAGGCCACGCCGTCGGAATCCGGGACCCTGAAGGTCGTGGCCGCCTCCAGCTGGGAGGCCGGATTCGCCAAAGCCGCGGGCGCGACGGACATCACGGTGATCGTGCCGCCCGGTGTGCAGCACGCGCCCGACTACGACCCCAAACCCTCCGACCTGGCCAAGGTCGCCGAAGCCGACGTCCTGCTCTACGCCGCCTTCGAGGGGTTCGCGGGCAAGCTCAAGGAGGCCGCGGGCTCCGACGCCAAGCTCATCGAGGTGGCGCTGGACAACGCCCCGGACAAGGTGAAGGCCGAGGTGCGGCGCCTGGCCGCCGAGTTCGGCACCGCGAACGCCGCCGACGCGTGGACGGCGACCTTCGACACCGAGTACGCCGCGCTCAAGCAGAAGGTCACCGAAGCCACCAAGGGAACCACGCCGGTGATCGTCTCCCAGGCGTTCGTCGCCTGGGCCGCCGACCTGACCGGCGCCCAACCCGCGGGCGTGTACGGCCCGCAGCCGCCCACCGCGGGGGAGATCTCCACCCTGGCCGCCAAGAAGCCCCAGCTCATCCTGGACAACTCCGCCATGCCCGGCGGCGACGCCCTGACCAACGTGAACGCCGAGCGTGTCGTGATCAACAACTTCCCCGACCCGAGCTTCGACCTGATCGCCATGTATCGGGCCAACGCCGCCGCCATCGTCACCGCCCTCGGCTAACCGTCCCCGGGCGGTCCTCGGACCGCCCGCTTGGAGAGCGAACGTGAACATCCCAATCGTGAAGGTGGCCGGTTCATCCGAGATCCGGCCGAGGCGACGATCAGCAGGCGAAGGGAGCGACCGCTCCCGTGAGGATCGCGAGCCCAAGCGCCAGGAAGAAGTCCCCCCACACCAGTTCGTGGCTGGTGGCGACCCCGCGCTCGAAGTCGTAGCAGCCGTCGAGCAGCCGACCCGCCCGCACGTGCTCGGAGACCAGCGTCCCGAGAAGGTCGGCGGCCCGATCCCGCAGGCGCCCGGACGACTCCCTGGCGGCCAGTTTCAGCGCCGCGACCGCTTCGACGGCGGCGGCGGAGGTGTCCGGAGGGCTGTCGAACCGCCGGGCCGAAGCGGGAGGTATCCGCACCGAGTCAGGAGCGAACCTGGCCGCGACGGCCGGATGTTCGAGGATCCGGTGCGGGCCGCCCGAGTCGGCGACCGCCAGCGCCAGCCATCCCACGGTGCGGCTCCAACCAACCGGAGGATCCGGATGCGGCACCCACGTGCCGTCCGGCTGAGCCGCCCAGGCGGGATGCGCCTCCTGGCCGCTGAGCGTCAGTTTGATCTGCAGCTCGAGCTGGCGGCGCGCGACGCGCTCACCTTCCAGGCCATGCCGGCTCAGCAGGGGTATCAAGCCCGGCAGGGCATCGACCCTGGCCAGCTCCCGGACACCGCCGAAAGCGGTGCCCCAGGGGACCAGCCCGAGCACCGGATCGTAGGCGTCCAGGCAGGCGCGGGCCGCCTTGTCGCGCAGCGCGGTGTCATCGGAGAGCGCGGTGCCGTACCAGAAGATCAGGCCGCGGGTCGCAGTGTCGACCTCGGCCCAGGGAGCCAGCGACGCGGTGCGGGACGCCGCCGAGGATCGATCCGCGCCGGTGATCGTCGCCCGCAGCCAGACCAGGCCCGCCCAGAAACCGGCCGTCCATGAACCGCGAGCGGTGGTCGTCCATCGGCCGGTCGCAGGGTCCGCATACAGCGGCCAGCGGTCCCCTACGTCCAATTCCGTCTCGCCCGCACGTTCCAGGATCTCGCCGAGTGCCCGTTCCGCCCAGCTCATGCCCGCGCCCCGGTACGGTTCCGGGCGGCGGCCACCAGCGCGGCCCCGGCGAAGCAGGCGGCCACCAGCGCCCAGCCCGGCCCATAGTCCAGCAGCCCGACCAAGGGCGGGCCCACGGCGAAGCCTCCGAAGAAACCGGCCGAGACGAGCGCCGAGTCGCGGCCTGCCGTGCGCGGGTCGGCGCGTTTGATCACCGTGACCATGGTGACGGCGTTGCCCGCGACGGCGAAGGCGCCGACGGCGGCCGTACCGGCCCAGACCAGGGCGGGCCACCAAGCGGCGGCGGCGATCAGCAGCGCCGCTCCGCACGCTCCGGCCGCGAGGGGTGCGAGAAGAGTGTCCGGCTGTCCAAGCCGGCCCGCTTTGCGCGACCAGCCGACTCGGCCGAGCACGCCGGTGATGCCCAGGATCGCGACCAGCCAGGCCGCGAAGACGGGGGTCAAGGCCAGCCGCTGCGTGCCGTACAGCGCGAGATAGGTGTTGATGGCGGCGATGCCGCCGCCGAGCAGGAAGGAGAAGAGCGCCAACCGGCCCACGGCGGCGGGAGGCAGGTCCGCGGCGGTGCCGGGCGTCGCCGGACGGTCAGGTGGCAGGGCGCGGATCGCCCAGACCGCGATGATCAGGGCGATGGCCGCCGCCGTCCACACCGCGCCGCGCCAGCCCACCCACACGGCGAGGCTCGCGAGCGGCAGTCCGGCGGCGAAGGCGCCCAGCTGCACGCCCGACTGCTTCCAGCCGGTGATCGCGCCACGCCGGGCGGGCTCGGCCACGGCCAGGATGACCTTGTTGGTGGCGGGATTGGCCAGCGCCTGCGGGAGACCGCCCAGCGCCACGGCGGCCAGCAGCATCGGCGTGCCGGCCGCGGACCCGATCAGCGCGAGCGCCGCCGCGGCCACCACCAGCAGCACGACCAGGCAGCGGCGCGCCCCCAGCCGATCGACCCACTGTCCCGCGCTGAGCGACAGGAGGGCGGCCACCCCGAATCCGGCGGTGGTGGTCAGGCCGAGCGCCGAGCGGGAGATGCCCGCCTCCTCGACCAGTCGTGGCCCGAGGGCGCCGATCAGGAACAGCTGGAGCATCGAGACGCCCATCACCGCGGTGAGCAGCACTGTTGTCGATCGCGCCATCGCGCGCTCCTTCCGTCCGTGAGATCTCCGCGAACCAGACAGTCGTCGACGAACCCGGCCCGGTTCCCCGGGCTGGTCAGAAGAACGCCCTAAGGAACGATCACCATGAGTTCTGCCGCGAGAACGGCTGAAGACGACCAGCGGTTGACCATGCTCGCCCTGGCCGCGCGCGAGGGAACGCCGGCCGAGGTCGACGCGTTCGCCCGGGCCGTGTACGGCGATGTGCGGCGATTCCTCGCCTACCTCACCGACAACCAGTCGGCCGAGGACCTGACCCAGGAGACCTTCGTCCGCGTCCTCGGCAGCCTGCCGGGGTTCGCCGGGCGGTCCTCGGCCCGGACCTGGTTGTTGTCCATCGCCCGCCGGGTCGTGGTCGATCGTTTCCGGTCGGCCGCGGCGCGGCCGGTCGTCGCCGACCTCGCCGACTGGCAGTCCGCCGCCGAGCGCCGCCAGCTTCGCGACCAGCCCGGCGACGAGGACGGCCTGGCGGTGGCGGATCTCCTGGCGGCCGTGCCGAGCGAGCGCCGGGAGGCGTTCGTGCTCACCCAGCTCGTCGGCCTGCCCTACGCCGACGCCGCCGCGCTGCTCGGCTGCCCGGTGGGCACGATCCGATCCCGCGTCGCGCGGGCGCGTGGCCAGCTCATCGCCGCACTGCTGGACGCCGACCGGGCGGCCTGAGCAGGGTGGGGCCGGAGATCCCCCGGCCCGCGCCCTGATCAGGCCGACTGGGGTTGCGGCAGCATGGCCCGCAGCGCCGCGCGGTCCGGCTTGCCCGCGGGTGTCAGCGGGAACTCGCCGACGACCAGGAGATGTTCCGGGTGTTTGACCTTGTCCAGGCCGCGGGCGGTCAGGTGCGCGCGCAGGCCGGCCAGGTCGATGCCGGATCCGGGACGCGAGACCACGCAGGCGGCCAGCCGCTCGCCCATCACCGGGTCGGGCACTCCCACGCAGACGACCTCCCGCACCTCCGGATGGGTGGACACCGCGTTCTCGACTTCGGCGAGGCTGACGTTGGCCCCGCCCCGGATGACGACCTGCTTGAGGCGGCCGACCAGGCGGAGCCGCCCGGCCTCGTCGATCATGCCGAGGTCGCCGGTGCGCACCCAGCCTTCGGCGGTGCGGTAGCGCTGGTTCAGTTCCGGGGCCCCGACGTAGCACATGGGGGTCATCGGACCACGGGCGATGATCTCCCCGAACTCCTCGGTGCCGGAGTCGATGCGGATCTCAGTTACCCGGGGATCGGGCAGGCCGACCACGACGCCGGGACCGGGCTCGTCGGCCGCGGGCAGCAGGCCGCTGTGGCAGTTCACTCCGTCCGCCGAGCCGTACAGGTTGACGACGGGACAGCCGAACACCGCGCTCGCCTCGGCGGCCGTGGCGGCGTCCAGCTCCGCGCCGCCGAGAACCAGCGCGGTCATCGGCGGCATCGCGCCGGAGCGCGGCTGGTCGAGCATCCTTCTGATCATGGTCGGTACGGCCAGCACATGGCTCGGCCGATGATCGGAGATCGCGGCGAGCGCCCCCGGCGGCGTGAAGTGATCGAGCAACACCAGCGAGCCGCCGTGCCTGGCCAGCGTGACGGCGGTGCCGTTGCTGCCGAACGCGGACGCCAGCGGAACCAGGAACAGGCAGCGCGGCGGGGTCCCGTCGGCGATCAGCGTGGCCATGAAGTTGCCCCGGCCGCCGGCCAGCGCGTTGTGGGAGTAGGCGACCATCTTGGGTTCGGCCTCAGAACCCGAGGAGACCAGGATGCGGGCGGCGCTGTCCGGGTCGGGCCGGGCGGGCACGAAGGTCCTGCCGTCGGTCGAGAGCACGTCGACCCAGTCCACGGCGCCCGCCGGAGGCTCCTGCGTACCGGCGGCGATGACCGTGCGCAGGCCCGGCAGCTGTGCCGCGACCGAGACCAGGTCATGGGCGTGCGGCAGGCCGCGATACTCGGTCGCCACGATGGCGGCACGCGCTCCCGAGCGGCCCAGCAGCGAGATCGCCTCCGCGGCTCCCCTGCCGACGGGGAAGGGCAGCGCGACGGCGCCGAGCGCGGCCACCGCCAGGTCGGCGATCACCGCGTCCCTGCCGTTGGGCAGCTGGATGCCGACGACGTCGCCCGGGCAGACGCCGAGGTGCCGCAACCCGGCCGCCGCGGCGCGAACCCGGAGATCGAGGTTGGCGTAGACCAGCTCGCCCGCCTCGTCCACGACGGCCACCCGGTTGGGGTCCGCGAGCCGGTGGGCGCGAAACAGGGCGTACAGGTCCAGGTCGGGGCAGGTGCCGTCGGCCGCCCACTCTCTGCGGAGCGTCGCGGGCACGAGATCGTCCAGGTGCAGGGTCATGCGAACCTCCAAGGAGAGGGCACGGCGATCGCGCCGTGCTCGTCACGGGTCAGCACGGACGCGAAGCGTTCGTCGCTCGGGAGTTCGGTGAGGTCGGTCGTGACCGCGGTGGCCCGCGATCCACGCGCGCGCAGCGTCTCGACGGCTTCGGCCGTGGTCATGCCGGTGAGCGGCCCAGGATCGGGGCACCCATCGGCCACGGCCACCCATCCGTCGCCGGTCGGGCACGGGTGCCGGAAGCCCGTCGGCATGCGCGGATCGAGGCCATGGGCGAGCCTGCGCAACGCGGGCTCGGTGAGCGTCTCGGCCGCGCCGAGCAGCGAGGAGTCCACCCGGACCCCGCGCCCGTCCCGCTCGCGCAGGAGCAGCCCGGCCAGTACGGCTTCCGCGCCGAGCAGGCCGCCGAGCACGTCGAGCAAGGTCATCAGCGCGGGGGCGGGGGGTTCTCCGGCAGGTCGTACCGCCTCGCCCACCGCGGTGCGGGCCTGGACCATGAAATCGGTGCCCAGCGGAGCGCCGGGCAGCCGCCCGGCCCAGCCGCTGGTGTAGGCGTAGACCAGGCCGGGACTGACCGCCGACAGGTCGTTGAGGCCGAGACGTTCCGCCGTCCCCGGCGCCCAGTTGTGGACGAAGACATCCGCGCCGGCGGCCAGGTCGCGGAGCTCGTCCCGGCCCGCCGCCGACTTGATGTCGATCTCCACCGCGCTCTTGCCCCGGTTGAGCGCCAGCCAGCGCGCCGACAGGTCGCCGCAGGTGGGCGGCATGCCCCGGAGCGGGTCCCCGCCCGGCGGTTCGATCCTGACGACATCGGCGCCCAGCAGGCCCAGGAGGTGCGCGGCCAGCGGCGCCTGGATCCTGCGCCCGGCCTCCAGGACCGTGAACCCCGCCAGCGGCCTGCCGATCTCCGCCGTGGATCGGGCCAGGTCGCCCGCGGGCAGGGTGGGCGACAGTTCCCACGGCGCGTCGGGTCGTGGCTCGTGCAGGCGATCCGCGAGCGATCGCAGGGCGCACAGCGACGCGCCGGACTCCTTCGCGGCCTGCCCGATGGCGTACCAGTCGGTGGAGCGGGCGAGCAGATGCAGCTCATCGGGCAGCGGGGAACTGGCGGTGGCGTAACGGAACTGGAAGGACCGCCAGGCGGACGCGGCGAGCCGGTCCGGCGCGCCGAGCGTATGCCAGAACGCGGCCCACACTTCCGCGTCCAGGGTTTCGACCTCGAAGCGCACGCCGTCTTTCGTGGTGAAGGGCGGGCCTCCCGGCGCGTACGCCACCCCCTCCTCGTCATCCGCCGTGGCCGCGGCCAGATACTGGCTCACGCTGAGCAACCCGGCCAGGTCGACCCCGGTCGAGAGGCGCTCCACCGCCGCGCCACGAGCGCGGCCGATCAACCCGGCGAGCACCCCTTGTACGGCGAGCACCCCGCACGCCGTGGTCAGATAATCCACCGCCAGCCCGCGCGGCGTGCCGGTGCTGCGCCCGTGCACGTGCGCGACACCGGTCGCGGCCTGCGCGGTCGCCTCATCGCTCACCTCCTCCGCCGGGGCGGCCATCGCCCAGCCGATCTCCGCGCTCAGCCGGCCGCCGACGGTGACGATCCCCGGGCCGTCCGGCCCAGGATGTGCCGTGGTCTCAGCCCCCAGAAGGGCGAGATGCCGTACGGCCACGGTGGTGAGCGCGGGCGGTCCTGACGCCTTGACCTCGATATCCCGAAGTGGACCTGTCATGGGTCTCCTCTGCCTGACGCGGGGCGGGAACTGGGACGCGCGTTCCCCCGACCTGTTCCATGCAGGGAGTCGTACAGATATTTCAGTCAGTTCCCGGCATACCTGGAGTTGGGATGAGAGAGCAGATGTGGGGCGCGCCCGCCTGCCCCCCGCATGTCCGCGACCTGCGGGACTCGGTGGCCGGATTCATCGCCGAGCGGGTCGTCCCCCACGAAGCGGCCCTGGACTCCAGCGCGTCCCACCCGCTGGTCGAACGGCTCAGGGGCGAAGCCAGGGCGGAAGGACTGTGGGGCCTGTCGCTTGGTCTCCCGCTGGCGGACTACGCGCATGTGGCGGTGGCGGAGGGCGCGAGCGACCACGGTCCCGCGATCCTGGGATCCACCGTGCTGCTGGACGTCGGTACCCTCGCCGGTCATGACCGATACCGGTCGCTGGTCGCCGACGGGGAACTGAGCCTGTGCAACGCCATGACCGAACCGGATTCCCCTGGCTCCGACCCCGCCCTCACCCGCACCCGTGCCTGCCGCGAAGCCGACGGCTCCTGGACCGTGCACGGCCGCAAGTGGTTCGTCAGCGGCGCCGCCCACGCCGACCTGGCCGTGGTGCTCGCGCGTACCTCGGCCGGCCTGTCCACGCTGCTGGTGCCCACCTCGTCCCCGGGCTTCCGGGTGGTACGGGAACTCCCGGTCCTCGGCGCGGGCGGCCAGTGGGAGATCGCCCTGGACGGCGTACGCGTGCCCGCCGACCATCTGCTGGGCGAGGAAGGACAGGGCCTGCGCGTCGTGGGCGAGCGGGTGCGGCTCGGCCGCCTCCTGCGCTGCCTGCGCTGGCTCGGCCAGGCCCAGCGGGCGTTCACGCTCATGCGCGAGCGGGCCGGCACGCGCGCCACGTCCACCGGCCGCCTCGGCGATCTGCAACTCGTGCAGAGCCTGATCTTCGAGGCGTTGCTGGCCATCAGGACCACGCGTGCCCTGATCTTCGAGGCGGTCGCCCTCGTGGCCGCCGACCAGGACGCGCGGATCGAGACCGGCCTCGCCAAGGTGGCCGCCGCCCGCATGCTCCAGCAGGTCACCGACGCCGCCATCCAGGTCCACGGCGCGGCCGGCCTCGGCCCCGACACCGCCCTGCCCGCCCTCTTCCGCACGGGCAGGATGGCCAGGATCCTCGACGGCCCGGACGAACTCCACATCAGCGACGTGGCCCGCCGCGTGCTCCGCTAGCGGAAGCGCCGCAACCGCAGGCTGTTGATGACCACGAAGACACTCGACAGGGCCATCGCGGCTCCGGCGATCATCGGATCGAGCAGCCCGGCCGCAGCCAGCGGAAGCGCCGCCACGTTGTAGGCGAAGGCATGATCAGCCGTCCGCCCGCGTTGACCGTCGCGCCGACGACCCGGTCCCCAGGACCGACCTCGACGGGCACGGACTCGCCGGTGAGCAGGCTGGCGTCCACGGCCGAGAGGCCCTCGAGCACCGTTCCGTCGGTGGCGATCTTCTCGCCGGGGCGTACCACGAAGAGGTCGCCGGGGTTGATGCGTCGGCGGGCACGCCGTCGAGCTTTCGCAGTTTGCGTTCGATCCGGCCCGCGCAGGCGGCGCAGGTCATGCCGCCGATGGAGAGCTCCGTGAGCATCGAGGTTCTGGTCACGTCAGGGTGTATCCGGACTCCTCGATGATCTGCCGGATGGCCGCGTCGACGACGGGGTCCGCGCCGGTTATCTCCATCCGGCCGGTGGGCAGGTCGATGTCGACCCCGCTCACCCCGGGAACCTGGCTGACCTTGCCGGTCAGCGTGGCGACGCAGTTCTGGCAGTGCATCCCCTGCACCACGTACGCGTGGGTGGTCATGGCGCTCCTTCGATCTGGTGTCATCGGCAGCTACGGCCGGGGGGATGAGCGGGTTCAGTGCAGCTGTCGGATGGGCTCCGCCGATGGTTTCCGCGAGTTCTGGCGTCCTGTGGCGGGTTCGAGGGCGCCGGAAACGCATGTAATGATTGCCGTATCATGTCCGCGACCATGCCCTTCCGCCTTGCCCGCGCCGCGGTTTTCGCCGTCGTCTGCCTGGGGCTGAGCGCGCTGGCGCATGTCTTCGGCGGAGGTTCGGTGGCGGTGCCGAGCCTGATCAGCGGGTTCGGGCTGGCGTTGGCCGCCGCGCTCCCGCTGTCGGGGCGGGAACGGTCGTTCGGCGTGATCCTGGGGCTGCTCGCCGGGCTGCAGGCCGGGCTGCATCTGCTGTTCTCGCTGGCGCACACGGTGTCGGCGGCCGAACCGTTCGGGCATATTCATTCCGGGCTGGTGCCCGGGCTGGGCATGCTCGTGCTGCACGGCTGGGCGGCCGGCCTGATCGCGATGTGGCTGGCCCGCGGCGAAGCCGCCCTGTGGGGACTGCTCCGCCGCCTGGTCGTCCGGCTCTGCCTGATCCTCGCCGTCCATCCCGACCCGGCCTGGACGTATCGGGTCAGGCCCTGGCGCGCCGAGCCGGCGATCATGCGGTCGGCGCCGCTGCGGCACGCGCTGAGCAGGCGTGGCCCGCCGGAGGTTGTCAGCGCCGCCTGATCCAGGTGGCGCCACTCGTTTCATCGACCCCGAGGTCGATCTCCTGTGTGACAAACCTCCAGCTCGTCATGAAAGGCATGACCATGTCTGTTCGCCGTATGGCATCCCTGTGCCTGATCGCGATCATGCTCAGCGGCTGCGGCTCGGAACCGACCGCCGCGGCCCCCGCCGCCGCCAGCCCGGCCGCCGTGATCACCCCGAGGCCCGCCCCCGCCCTGTCGATCGTCGATCCCTGGGTGAAGACCACCAAGGAGGGCATGACCGCCGCGTTCGGCACCCTCGTCAACGACACCGACGCCGACGTGGTCGTCGTCTCCGGCGCCTCACCCCTGTCCCCGAAGATCGAACTGCACGAGGTCGTCGACAACGACGGCAAGATGATCATGCGGCCCAAGGAGGGCGGGTTCACGGTTCCCGCCCACAGCAGCCACCAGCTCCAGCCCGGCGGCGATCACATCATGCTCATGGGCGTCACCGAAGAAGTGCAGCCGGGCGCCCAGATCGAGTTCACGCTCACGCTCAAGGACGGCGGGACGGTCACGTTCACCGCCGTCGGCAAGGACTTCGCCGGAGGCAAGGAGGACTATCAGCCCGGCATGGACATGGGCGACAGCTGATGACCCAGCCTCTCACCAGGCGCGGCCTGCTCGCGGGAGGCGCCGCGACCGTGGTCGGCGCCCTCGCGGCGCGCCCCACCGCTCCCACGGCACAAGCGTCTCCGACGGCGGTCGCCGAGCCGTTCGACGGCGTGCACCAGGCGGGAATCGCGACGCCCCCGCAGGCGCACGCCGTCTTCGCCGGTTTCGACCTGCGGACCGGGGTCGGCAAGGAGGCGATCGGCCGGTTGCTGCGCCTGCTCACCGACGACGCCCGCCGGCTGACCGGCGGCAGACCCGCGCTGGCCGACACCGAACCCGAACTGGCCACGATGCCGGCCCGGCTCACCGTCACCTTCGGATTCGGTCCCGGCCTGTTCGCGGCCGCCGATCTGGAGTCGCCGGTACGGCCCCTGCCGCCGTTCAAGACCGATCAGCTGCGGAAAAAGTGGGGCGGAGCGGATCTCCTGGTCCAGATCGGCTCCGATGACACCCTCACCCTGGCCCACGCGCTGCGAATGATCGTCAAGGACGCGCGGGCGTTCGCCCGGGTGCGTTGGACCCAGCGCGGCTTCCGGCGCAGCGCGCCCTCCGGCGAGACCCAGCGCAACCTGATGGGCCAGCTCGACGGCACCGTCAACCCCACCGACCTGGATGGGGCGGTGTGGATCTCCGACGGGCCGCAATGGCTGCGCGGCGGCACCACGCTGGTGCTCCGCCGGATCCGGATGAAACTCGAGGAGTGGGACGCCACCGACCGGGTCGGGCGGGAGTTCACCATCGGCCGCCGCCTGGACAACGGCGCGCCTCTCACCGGCCGGGCCGAACGTGACGAACCGGATTTCAACGCGCTCACGCGGGTCGGGTTTCCGGTGATTTCGGAGTTCGCGCACATTCGGCGGGCGCATGTGGAGGATCCTGGGCTGCGGATCCTGCGCCGGCCGTACAACTATGACGAAGGGCTCAGCAGGGAAGGGCGCTCCGATTCCGGGCTGCTGTTCGCGTCCTACCAGGCGGACATCGAGCGCCAGTTCGTTCCCATCCAGCGGCGTCTGGCGGAGGGTGACCTGCTGAACGAGTGGGTCACCACGATCGGGTCGGCGGTCTTCGCCATCCCGCCCGGCTGCTCGCCGACCGGCTGGATCGGCGACCGCCTGCTCGCCTGACCGCCAACGATTCAGGGGTGCCGGGCCTCGGCATCCCTGAATCGCGGCGTTATCCGTTCCATGGGCGCACGCGGGGAAACCAGCCAGGTACGGCCGACCGATATTTTTCATACGCGGTGCCGAACGTGCGGCTCAGGGCTGGTTCCTCATGGAAGCGGACGAAGCTGAAGAACGCGAGGAACACGACGGCGGCGTACCAGAAAAGCCCGAATTGGCCGAGGAGGAGCGCCTGGCCGATGATGGCCGAGAGGACGCCCACATACATCGGGTTGCGCACATACCGGTATAGTCCGCCGATCACCAGGTGCTCGGGGGGCGCGACGGGTGCCGGGGTCCCGGCTCCCTCGGCGACGAAGTGGACGAAAGCGTGGATCAGCACGGCGACACCCGCCAGGACGAGCACCGCGCCGACGACAAGGAACGGGATCGCCGCCCAGGACAAGCCATCGGGAAGATCCGATACCCGCCACCTCGTGATCAGCCACGGCCCGAGGCCCGCCACACTCCCTGGCGCCACAGCGAAGAAGATCGCACTGCCGATGGCCGCAGGCGTTCTGCGCATGCCATCACACCCCTTTATCAAACTCATCAGAGGGTGAAATATCCTGCTTTGGAGCGTACATCAGGATGATGTACACGCGCTGAACTGCGATTGGCAACGTAACGGATGACTGTTCGGCCGTGCCACCTACGCTGATGCCGAGGAGTCCAAGGCCGACCTCACCGACTGAAGGGGATTCGCCATGGTGTGGGACATCCTCATCGGCGTCTTGATCGCCCTCGCGGCCACCTGGATCGTGCTGATCATCGGCCTGGCTGTGGTCCGGCCGAAGGGTTCGCTCCTGACCGAAGCGCTGCGCATCCTTCCCGACCTGCTGCGGCTCCTGCGCCGCCTGGCCGCCGACCGCACCCTGCCCCATGGCGTACGGATCCGGCTCGGCCTACTGCTGGCCTACCTGGCGTTCCCGATCGACCTGATCCCCGACTTCATCCCGATCCTCGGTTACGCCGACGACGCGATCATCGTCACCTTCGTGCTGCGCGGGGTCGTCCGCCGCGCCGGCCTGGAGGCCGTCCGCCGACACTGGCCCGGCAGCGACGACGGTTTCACCACCCTGTGCCGCCTCACCGGACTGAGTGGCTAGCGCGTGGCGTACGCGCGGATGAACGCGTGGACCCCGTCGATCATGGTCTGGCGGATCTGACCCGGGTCGGCCTTGGCCGGGTCCGGTTGATCGTTGTAGGCCAGCAGGACGGTCAGGGCGCCGAAGTGGTGGGCGGCCAGACGCGGGTCGTCGGTGTCCAGGAGCCCCATGTCGGCGAAATGAGCGATGCGTTCCACGAGCGCTTCCTCCGGCACCGCCGTCACGAGATCGTCCTCGGACGTCGGCGTCTGCCAGCGCTGCTGGGCGACCAGAGCGAACACGGCGGCGTAGTCGGCGGAGCCGACGATCATCGTGCCGAAGTCGATCGCGAACGCGGTGAGCGCCTCCTCCAGCCGCGGCACCGTCGTGATCCCGGCGTCATCCGCGAGGTGCTCGTCGAGTGCCCGGCGCATCGAGGCGATCAGCGACTCCTCCGCGTCGGAGAGAAGGGCCAGGAAGAGGCGCCGCTTGTCGCCGAAGTAGTCGTACACGGTGCGCTTCGACACTGCGGCCTGCGCCGCGACGGCGTCCACACTGACGCGGTCCACTCCATGGCGCACGAAGAGCTCGCGCGCGGCAGCGAGAATCGCCGCCCGCTTCACCAGCGACCCCTCGCGCACCGTCTTCTCCGTGCCGACAGCACTCATCACGCCTCCTCCGCGCCCACCCTACACCGACCGGTTTACCTACTACACTGCACGGTGTAGTATCCTCGCCATGGCCTCGACAGTGACGGCCGCGCCGGCCGCCGTTCAAGGTCACCGGCCGTTCTGAGAAGAGGACCCCATGCCCCAAGCGCCCGCCGTCATCGGCAACCTCGTCGAATCCACCCTGGGACGCCCGGCACGCGTGCTCAACGTGGACGAGCCCGCCGCCGGCTTCCTCGAACTGGAACTGCGCGCAGCCTCGCCGCCCGGCGGCTGGCGCCCCGGCCACGAGATCCAGTTCCGCGTCGCCCCCACCCTGGGCCGCCGCTACACGGTGCGGACGGTAGGCGGCCCAGACGCCGAGCGCATCGGCATCCTTGTCGCCACCGACTCCGCGGGCCCCGGCACGACGTGGATGCGCCGCCTGCGCGCCGGCACCGAAGTGACGGTACTGACCGGCCGGCACCGGCCCTTGCGCGAGAACGGCACACGGCGCCTCTACCTCGGAGACAGCTCCGCCCTCGGCACGATCGACGCCTACGCCCAGAGCGGCGATGACCCCGTCGTGACCGTCGAGGTACCGGCGGATGCCGTCGCGCCCCTCGCCGATCGCTGGCCCCGGTATCGCTTCCTGCCCGCCGCAGACGCGCCGGGCGATGCCCTGCAGTCCTGGCTCGAGCGCACCGACAGCGAGCTCGCCGGTCTCGACGGCGCTCTGCTGCTGGGCCACGCCCAGTCCATCCAACGCCAGCGGCGTACGCTCATCGACGGCCAGATCCTGCCGCGCCGCGCCATCACCACGAAGCCGTATTGGGCCACCGGTAAGGAAGGGCTCTAATGAATTCCCCGCATTAATGGGGGCGATCACCTGACGCCATGTACGGGCATCAACAACCCATCAAGGCCTGCGGGAAAACCGTAGGAAACGAGGACCGGTGTGCCGGAACTCTCCAGGGCGGCCAGCTGCCGGTCCTGGCCTGGGGTGAGGACCTCTCTCAACGGCCGATCGCCTGGGCGTCTGCGCTCCGGCGATGTTCGCCTTGAAGTTGGCGAGTTCCTGCTTGTGCGCGAAGGGTGCGCTAATCGCTGGTCTGGTAGCCGCAGGCTTGGATGAGCGACTGTATCTGGGGCGGGTCGAGCAGTTGGCGCAAAGATATCGGCAAATCGTGCCATTTCCGGATGTCGCGGGGGAGATGGGCGAATTCTTCGCCGACGTGCAGGCGGGTGGCGAGCACGTTCGGGTCGAAGGCTCCGGCGTCCAGGCCCGTGTGCCGTGCGATGATCTCGCAGCTGCCGCCGGGGTCGGCGACGAAGTCCTCGTAGCGCAGGCGCAGCACCGGCGGGCCGTTCTCCGGCGGCGCCAGGAAGTCCTCCGCGACGCGCCGCCAGTTGACCACCGCGTCCTCGGTCAGCCGGCGGGTCCAGCGGCCGTTCGTCTTCCGCTCCCACTCGTCCAGGCTTCGGAGCACGTCCCGGGGATCGCGGATGAGCAGGATGACGGCCAGGTCCGGATAGAGAACGTGCAGGCGGCGGACGTCGGTCAAGGTGTAGCGCACCTCCTTCAGGCCCCAGACAGGGCGGCCCAGGCGGACGGCGGGCTCGATGTACAAGGTGTCGATGAAGCGGCGGACCGCCTGCAGGATCAGGTCGCGGTCGGGCGTCAGGTTGGCCATCCAGCTCTGGTAGGAATTCTGCGAGAACTCCACGCGGGCGTCCCCGCCCAACTCGCGCGACCATGACAGCAGGCCATCGGCGGCTTCGAGGATGCGGCCGAGCTGCCCCCCGTGCTCGCCCCAGATGAGAACCCCCGGATGAGAGGTCAGCAGGCGCTGCAGGAGCGTGCTTCCGCAACGCTGTCCGGCGGCGAGAATGAGCAGCGGCGTGTGCGGTGTGGTCATCTTCTATCTGTACATGCCGCGGGCGCATGGCAACATCCTCCACAGGCGACCCTGGCCGCAGGGCCAACGCCGCGTCCGCGTTCTTGGCCGGAATACCTTGCCGGGGAGCGATGAGTTCGCGGGAGAGCCGGGATCTGTCTGGGTGAGAGGGGCCGCACCGGCGGCCCTGGACCTGGAGGATTCAATGAACCCCGACCCGATCATCGGCCTGCTGGAACGCGACTTCGACACCACCACGGCGCTGCTGGCGTCAGTCCAGGCCGACGGCTGGGCCAAGGCCAGTCCCTGCGCCGGCTGGACGGTTCGCCAGGTGGGCAACCATCTGGTCGGCGGGCTCGCCCTGGTGGCGCGGATCGCGAGCGGAGGCTCGGCCACGCCCGAGGAAGCCGACCCCCAGCGGATGGCCGACACCGACCACCTGGGCGCAGAACCCGCGAAGGCGTTCGCGGCGGTGGCCGAGCGCTGCCTGGCGGCCTTCGCCGCGCCCGGCGCGCTGGAGCGCGCGTTCCCGTTCCCAGCCGATCCCGTCCCCGGGGCGGTGCTGGCCAACGTCTGCCTGCTCGAATCGCTCGTCCACGGCTGGGACATCGCGTACGGCACCGGAACGTCCTTCAAGCCCGAGGACGCGGTGCTCGACGCGGTGGCCGCCTTCAGCTACCAGACCATCAGCGCGGAACGCCGTACCAACGGTCAGTTCGGACCCGCGCTGCCCACCGGCCCGGCGGACCCACCCCTCACCGCCCTGCTGGCCCACCTGGGACGACGCGCCTGACCTCGATCAGGGCCGGATCCCATGGGTCCGGCCCTCAGTTCAGGCGTGAACCACAGGCAGGCCGAAGAACTGCAACAGCGTCGGGTCGGGGAATCCCGTGATCGAATCGATCCCGTCCGCCGCGAACGTGAAGACCACCAGCCCGTACGCCGGACAGGGCCCGCCATCCTCCCCAGGCAGGTAGGCCGCCAGCGCCAGATGACCGTTCGCCTGGGTGACCGTCACCACTCCATCGGCCGGAATGGTGGCGAAGAACCCCGCGACCTGCTCCCGGCCCCGGATCACGACATCCTCCGGCGGCATCCTCAGAACCGCGTCCTCATGCAACAGAGCCGCCAGCGCCGCGATGTCAGACCGTTGCCACGCCTGAACGAACCGCCCGAGCACCTGCTCGTCCCGCCGATCCAGCGACCGCGGCGTCCCATTGCTCGTGCCGAGCGTGCCGCGGGCCCGCTGCAGGGAGCTGTTGACCGCAGGCACACTACATCCCAGCAGGTCGGCCACTTCCGCCGCACTCCAGCCCAGCACCTCCCGCAAGACCAGCGTGGCCCGCTGCGTGGCCGGAAGCCGCTGCAACGCCACGACGAACGCCAAGGCCACACTCTCCCGCGTCTCGGCGACCATCGCCGGGTCACCCCCGGTCACCTCATCGAGCAGCCGATCCGGATAGGGCTCCAGAAACCCGATCTCACCCGCGATAACCGGCTGCCGCCCCTTGCGCTCGATGGCCTTCAGGCAGGTCGTCGTCGTGATCCGGATCAGCCAGTGCCGCAGCGGCGCACGCCCCTCGAAGGTATCCAGCGCCCGCCAGGCCCGCAGCAACACCTCCTGCAGCACCTCTTCGGCGTCGTGATAGGAGCCCAGCATGCGATAACAGTGCACGTGCAGCCCCTGCAGGTGCGGCGCCACCAGATTCCGGAACGCCTCACCATCACCACGCCGCGCGTCGGCGAGCAACGCCGCCTCAGCCTGGTCGGCCGCCACAACCCCATCCACGCCCTCACCCTAGCCAAGCCCTACGACAGAACGACGTCCCCAGACACCTAGTGCACGATGCCGAGCACGTGCTCCCGCCCCCATGCGCCAAGCGGCGCCAGCGCCCCGTTAAGCGAGACGCCAAGCGACGTCAGCGAGTACTCGACGCGGGCTGGCACCTCGTCGTACACCTCGCGATGCACGATGCCGTCCGCTTCCAACTCGCGCAGATGGGAGGCGAGCACCTTCTCGGTCACCCCCGGCAACAGCCGGCGCAGCTCGCCGAAGCGGCACGCCCGTTCGTTGAGTTCCCAGAGGATCAGCACCTTCCACTTGCCGCCGATCACATCCATCGCCGCGTCGATACCGCAGACATACGCCCCCGGCCTGCGCACGGTCGCCATGCCCCATCCCCCCTGCCTGCACACTCACCCCGGGGTAACCACCCACTCCAAAGTGCGTACTTGATCATTCCGGGGCCTGCGGCAAGTCTAT
Organism: Acrocarpospora pleiomorpha; assembly: GCF_009687885.1. Lineage (GTDB taxonomy): Bacteria > Actinomycetota > Actinomycetes > Streptosporangiales > Streptosporangiaceae > Acrocarpospora > Acrocarpospora pleiomorpha. The sequence goes on along the minus strand of NZ_BLAF01000044.1, from coordinate 4,479 downwards.
TCGGCATGACTGACAACACCTTTGAGAAGCTCACACTCCTCGGCCTCGGCGCCATGGGGACCGCGCTCGCCCGCGCGTGGCTCGCCGCCGGGCATCCGCTGACCGTTTGGAACCGTACGCCCAGCCGGGCCGAACCGCTCGCCGCAGCGGGCGCGACAGTCGCCGAAACGGCCGCCGAGGCGGTGGCCGCGAGCGATCTCGTGGTGGTCTGCCTGCTCGACGACGCATCGGTCGGCGCGGCCATGGCCGACGCCGATCTTACGGACAAGGACCTGGTCAACCTCACCACCAGCACCCCCGCCCAGGCCCGAGTCCGCGCCGAATGGGCCGAGAAGCGCGGTGCCCGCTTCCTGGACGGTGGGATCATGGCGGTCCCGCCGATGATCGGCGCGCCGGAATCCGGCGGCTATGTCTTCTACAGCGGATCCCGCGCCCTCTTCGACGCCCACCGCAGCGCGTTGGCCATACCGGCCGGCACCAGCTACGTCGGAGAGGATCCCGGCTTCGCCGCCCTCCACGACGTGGCGCTGCTGAGCGCGATGACCGGAATGTTCGCCGGGGTCTCGCACGCCTTCGCACTGATCCGCAAGGAGGACATCGCGCCCGCGAACTTCGCTCCCTTGCTCGTCAACTGGCTCACCGCCATGGCCCCCTACGCGTACGGCACCGCCGACCACCTGGAGAGCGGCGACTACACCAAGGGCGTGGTCTCCAACCTCGCCATGATGACGGAGGGCAACACGACGCTGCTGCGCACGGCCGACGAGCAGGGTGTCAGCGCCGAGCTACTGACCCCGTTCACGACCCTGATGGAGCGCCGCCTCGCCGACGGTCACGGCGACGAGGGCACCACGGGGGTGATCGACCTGCTCATTCGCTGAATCACAGGCCGAGTTTTTCGATGACCCAGTCATGGAAAGCGCCGATGTGGTGCTCGCTGGGGACCAGGACGCCGCCTTTGGCGTACAGGCGGGACGACATCCGGGGCTGGCAGCGCTCGCAGGCCGCGAAATCCTGTTCGTTGACGCGGTGGAAGAGTTCGACGGACTTGTCGAGGTTCTTGCCGCTGGTGACGACGTCGGCCGTGTAGAGCCAGTCGCATTCGACGATGGTCCGGTCGGCGGCCAGCGGATACATGCGATGCAGGATGACATGGTCGGGCACGAGGTTGATGAAGACCTGCGGCTTGATGGTGACCGCGTAGTAACGGCGGTCCTGGTCTTCGGCGAGAGAGGGGATCCGGTCGAGACCGGGGGAGCCGTCCACGGTGAACCCCTCGATATTCTCCCCGAAAAGCGCGCCATGCCCGACGTAATACTGCGCCGCGTAACCGTCCGCGAATTCGGGGAGCACTTCGACGAGTTCAGGATGGATGGTCGCGCAGTGATAGCACTCCATGAAGTTCTCGACGATCAGCTTCCAGTTGGCCTTCACGTCGTAGACGATTCTGCGGCCGAGTTCCAGCGCGTCGGGGGAGTAGTTGTCGATCAGCTCCAGGGCGCCGAGCCGCTCGGTGACCGCGCCGAGCACGGTGTCCTCGAACGGCGGCGGCTCGTCCGCCAGGCAGACCCAGACATACCCGAGCCATTCCCGCACGTGCACCTTAGCCAGGCCATACTCGACCCGATCCAAGTCGGGCATGGCCGACATGTTCGGCGCCGCGATCAGCTTCCCATCAAGATCGTAACTCCAGGCGTGGTACGCACACGAGAACGCCCTCTTCACCGCCCCGTACTCTTCGACACACAACGTCGCCCCACGATGGCGGCACACGTTATAAAAAGCGCGAACCCCACCCCGACTCCGCGTGATCAGGATGCTCTCGTTCCCCACCTGCACGGTCCGGAACGCCCCAAGCACCCCCACATCAGAGGATCGCGCCGCGCAGAACCACATCGCCTCGAAGATCCCCCGCTGCTCCGCCGCGAAGATGTCCGGATCGGTGTAGTAGCGACCGGGAAGTGTGGGAATCACGCTACTCACCGCTACACCCCTGTTTCGCGAAACGGAACATCATGCGCTATGCGCAACAGCGTGAAGCCGCCCGAAACGGATGTCAAGGGGCATACCAGCACACCAGTGGATCAGCCGAACAGCGAGTGCCCGTCCCCGCGCTTGATGCGCTTCTGCGTCAGCACGATCAGGTTGACCACGGCGATGACCGCGATCGCCCACAGTGCCACGGCGGCCACGAACCAGCCCGCCAGCCACGACAGCACCCCGAGCCCGGCGCTCACCACCAGCCCGAAGACCGCCAGCGCGATCCGCAGGTTGAGCGGCGTCCGCGGCCGCTCCATGGTCGGCGAGACCTCCCACCAGAACCGATCACGAATGCGATGCGGCCTGCTCATACCCATCACCCCCATGTGAAACGTTGTACGCCAGCAGCCGGTACCCACCCTCCGTTCCCTGCCAGCTGGTGATCGACCCGTTGTCCGCGAGCCCCTCCGCCGCGATGGCCAGGACGTCCTCGTCGCTCAGCCCTTCCAGGATCTGCCGGAGGAACAGCACCACCGCGTCATGCGCCACGATCAGCACCCGCCGGTGGCCATCGGCTTCGATCTCCGCGACCACCTCCCGCAACCGCTCCGCCACATCCCGGAACGACTCCCCGTCCGGCGGCCGGTACCCCAGCGGATCCCGCTCCTCCGCCAGGGTCTCGGCCGGAAACCACCCCCGCACCCAGCGCGGATGCCGATGCCGCAACCGCCCACGATCCCGATCGCGAAGCCGCTCGTCGACCCGATGGCACGGCCGCTCCCGCCCCGCCGAGATCAGCTCCCTCTCGATGCCCCGCCAGGTCTGCTCGGCCCGCAGATACGGCGAACACCACACCATGTCCGGCGTGTCACCCGGCTCAAGCCCCGCCAGCCATCTCCCGACCGAACCCGCCTGCCGCCACCCCAGATCGGTCAGCTCGATCGCCATGTCATCGTCGGGAATCACCGCCGAAGAGGCCGCCGAGGTCTCGACCGCGAGGTAGGCGACATTCGACGTGCTCTGCCCATGCCGTACGACATGCACCAGATGCACATCCCCAGGTCGTTCCCCATGCGGACAGCTCATCAAGACCTCCCCACCGGTAGAACACCAGAGCCCGATAACCCATTTCTCCTACGGTTCGAGGCAGACGGGAATGGAATCCGACGATCCGGTCGGCCGCTGTGTCCGCCCGACCGGGTCGTAAATCTTCACCCACTGCACCGACGAGAACTGCTTCAGCGTGGGAACGATCTCGTCGGCGATGGTGAACGTGGACCCGCCGCTACTGCACCCACCGGTCAGATAGACCCGCGCGACCTTGTTCTCGATGGTCACCTTGCTGAACCCCGTCGCCTTCGAGTCCACGAAATGCAACCCCACCCGCTCTCCCTGCGTCGGCCCCGCGAACAACCGCTGCAACGCCCCCGTCGCCGCGCCCGTCGCCACCACCGGCCGCACCGCTCCCTTGGTGTACGGCTTGCGCCCCACATTGAAGTTCGCGCTGTTCAGGAAATAGCTCTTCACGTTCACGGTCCGATACGGCGTGGTGAGCTCGATGACAACCCGGCTCGGATTCTTCAACGTGTACAACTGGAACGGCGTCTTCTTGGCCACCCCGACCCCGAACGTCAACACGGCTTCGAAGTCTCCCGTGTTGACGACCTGGATGATCCCCGGCAGCGCGTACGTCCGCCGCGCGGCACCATAGGAGAGGTTCCCGTCGTCAGCGTGCCCCGTCGCCCCGCCGAACCGCACCAGCAGCCGCGCGCTCCCGACCACCGGCACCGGCAGCCCCGACCCGTCGGCCACGAGCCCCGTCACATACCGCGCGCTGCGCTCGGCCGGAAGCGCCCCCTTGAACTCGAACACCAGCCGATCCAGCCCCGGATGATGCGCGGCCCGGATCGCGACCAGTATCGGCGTCGCCGCCCGCGCGCTGGCGGGAATGGCCAGCCCGCCGCCGACGACGGCACCTACCACGACTCCGGCGACAAAGGCGCGTAAGGAGAGCATGTGCATCCCGTCCGATCGTCCGAACTCCCATCGTGACGGCACCCAACCTAATGTCAACCGCCCGAAAAATCCTGGTGAGCCCGTACGCCCGCGTCGTTAAAGTGAACCAATGACCACCCAGGGATCCGAGATCAGCGACGATGTCCTCGAGCGTTTCCTCGTGCGCGGCCGACTGATCACCATGCCCGCCAAGCAGTCCATCCGCCGCGCCGTGCTCGACCGGATCGCCGCCTCCTTCCAGCCGGGCGTCCGTTACCCGGAGACCGAGGTCAACGAGATCTTGCGCGCGTTCTACGACGACTACGCCGCGCTTCGCCGCTACCTGATCGACGGCGATTTCCTCAGCCGCGAGAACAACGTCTACTGGCGTTCCGGCGGCACCGTCTCCTGATGCCCTGGGTGCTTCACGGGTTTCCAGGCAAGCGCCGACCAGGCCGGCCACCTTCTTGACCGGATTGTCGGGGGGCTTCGCTAGGTTGCCTC
>NZ_BLAF01000043.1 GCF_009687885.1 Acrocarpospora pleiomorpha | reverse complement strand
CCGCTGCCTGCCCTTGAGCACCCCCGTCGCGGCGACCACCGCACCGACGGCCTCAAACAGGCGATCGGGCCGGCGGGAGCGGGCCAGCCGCCGCCGGAAGTAGGTCAGCAGCGACGGATCGAACGCGGTGTCATATAGCCCCAGCCCGCAGGCGGCCTTCCACCGCAGGTCACACCGCAATGCCTGGACGGTTTCGACGTCCGGCAGCCCGTGCAGTGTCTGCAACACCACCGCAGCCGCCAGGACCTGCGGCGGCATGCTCGGACGCCCGTTGCGCGAGGGATACATGTCCGCGAACATCTCCACGGGAAACAGTGCCTGGCGATGCTCGGCCAGGAACGCGAACACGCTCCCCGCCGGGATCAACTCCCGGCAGGTCTGCCACGCATCCGGCCCGACCAACTCTCCGGCCCACTCACCCTGCACATCAATCACTTTGGCCTCATCCCGGAAGGAACGAGGCCAAAACGCAAGATCTTCAGTGGGCTTCTAGGCCGTGTTTCATAAGCCGCCGGTCGTGATACGGACCAGGCGAACCTCACGCTCCTGCGCGAACGCGGAGTGTTTGATAAGGGACACGAGGCTCGCGTACCACCAGCACATCGTGATCGAGAGGATGTCGTTCGGCGGACCGGGGTCCTCTGTTGTCCCGTGCTTGTCGAGCTCGCGGGCGAACCAGTCGATAAGCGCCCGGGCCGGTCTCAGCCGTATCGCTCGACGAGCGCGTTGCCGATCGAGGCCAGGTGGTCTCGTACACCTGGAGGGCCGGTCACCTCGAGCCATTCGATCAGCCCGGCAAGCTCGCCGGCGAGCGCGTACTCGTTGTAGCCGCGGATCACGACCTCGATGCGGCCGTCGGTCGTGGAACCTCCCACCTCGAGCCGATCGCCGAGCACCATCCGGAGCAGGCCTATCCCGTGGGGCGCGCATACCGCCTGGATCTCGGTAGGCGTTCGCTTGCGGTCGACCTCGTCGGCGATCTCGCGCCAGCTCTCGGCAAGGTCGAAGTCCGCGGGTCGGTGCACGGGATCGCCGGTCGGGTCGGCGGACGACACGCGGTCGATCCGGAAGCTCCGCCGGCCGGCCTCGGTGTTGGAGACGAGGTACCACGACGGACCTTTGGCGACGATGCCCAGCGGGTGGACGGTTCTCTCGGTTTCGGCGCCTTCGCGGTCGACGTAGCCGAGCCGCACCTGGACGCCGCGGATCACCGCGTCTTGGAGTTCGTCCAGGAAGCGAGGTGGTCGGTGCTCGACCCGACTCGACCCCCATCGTTGCGGGTCTATGACCAACGACGACGCTGCTGCCTCGGCCTGCACCCGGAAGGGCTCCGGCAGGGCATGGACGAGCTTGCGCAGAGCTGCTTTCACGGCCGGCGTCGCAGCCGACGCCTGGCCGGCAACCAGGAACAGGGCGCGGGCCTCACTCGCGGTCAACCCGGACAGGTCGGTGCGGGCACCGCCCACGAGGCGCCAGCCGCCGCTTCGGCCCTGCATGGAGTACACGGGCACCCCGGCCATGGCCAGGGCGTCGAGGTCGCGGCGGGCGGTGCGCTCGGAGACCTCCAGCTCTCGGGCGACCTCTGCCGCTGTCACCTGCTCGCGCCGTTGCAGCAAGAGGAGGATGGCCACCAGCCGGTCGGTTCGCACGACGACAACACTTTCACTTAAACCGGTCATGAGGTGACCGGTTTTGGTCGGCAAGATGGCGACAGAACCTCACCGGCGAGTCCCACCACCCACGACCGTATCGACCCTCGGCCGATCAGGGGTGAGCCGACGCCCATCCTCTGGAACCTTCGCCGCCTGATCAACCCGAAACGATAGAGAGGAAATGCAATGTTCAATCCGATCGATTTTCCCAAGCCCACCCTTGTTTCAGTCAACGGTGTGGAGCTCGAAGTCTTCGAAGCCGGCCGACAAAATGCAGGAAAACCCATTGTGCTCTGTCACGGCTGGCCGGAGCATGCCTTTTCTTGGCGCCATCAGGTACCTGTCCTTGCCGCGGCGGGCTACCACGTCATCGTCCCAAACCAGCGGGGTTACGGCAACTCGTCCCGTCCGGCCGAAGTAACAGACTACGACATTGAACACTTGTCAGGTGATCTCATCGCACTTCTCGATCACTACGGATACGAAGATGCCACCTTTGTCGGTCATGATTGGGGAGCAGCTGTCGTTTGGGGACTGACCCTGTTGCATCCAAACCGTGTAAATAGAGTGATCAACCTGAGCGTGCCTTACCTCGAGCGCGGAGAAAAGCCCTGGATCGAATTCATGGAAGATACGCTTGGCGGCGACTTCTATTTTGTCCACTTCAATCGACAGCCAGGCGTCGCAGACGCCGTATTCGAAGAGAATACATTTCAGTTCCTTCGCAACATGTACCGGAAGAACGAGCCCCCCAGAGAGCCTCAGCCGGGTATGGCGTTGATCGATCTCGCCAGGACAGAAACACCACTCGGTGAGCCCGTAATGAGCGACAGCGAACTGGCTGTTTTCGTCTCCGCCTTCGAATCAACAGGGTTCACGGGCGGTATAAATTGGTACAGAAACCTTGACCGCAACTGGCGCTTGTTGGCGGACGTGAACCCAGTCATCCAACAGCCCACACTCATGATCTATGGCGACCGGGATGTAGTCTCGAAGTCTGAAGGACTGACAGATTTCGTACCTAATGCGGAAGTGGTCAGCCTGGATTGCGGTCATTGGATCCAGCAAGAAAAGCCGGAAGAAACAAACCAAGCGATTCTAAAGTGGCTGGACCAGAGGGATGCCACCTAGGAGTGCCCTGAAGATCTTGGCGGTCTTTTCAGACTGGGCTCGGGGATTCAGACTCGGGTCATGATGGGCCGTCGGACGGCTCCGGCCGGGCCTGAGGTGTGGGTCGTGTGCCGGGAGTTGATCCCGGCCGGGAGCGTGTTCGCGTTCCTGGCCGAACATCGGCGGGCGTTGTTCCCGCCGGAATCCTTTGCGGACATGTACGCGCCGGTCAACGGGCGCCCGTCGATACCGCCGGACCTACTGGCTGACGGTGGTGGTGCTGCAAGCGCTGCACGGGCTGTCGGATGAGGAGGCGGTCGCGGCGCTGCGGTTCGATCTGCGGTGGAAGGCCGCCTGCGGACTGGGGCTATACGAGCGAGGGTTCGATCCGTCGCTGCTGACCTATTTCCGGCGCCGCCTCCCGCTCTTCGCATCCGGACCGGATCTTCCAGATCCTCCGGGCGGTGATCGAGCAGACCGGGGTGCTGGCAGGCCGGACCCGGCGGGCGCTGGACTCGGCCGTGCTCCTTGACGCGGTCGCCACCCAGGACACCATCACCCAGCTGGTCGCCGCGATCCGCCTGGTCCCCGGGGTCGCCGCGATCGTCGCGGAGCGCTGCCACGCCCATGATTACACCGATCCGGGCAAGCCGAAGATCGCCTGGGACGATGAACAGGCCAAGGCCGCCCTGGTCGGCGCCCTAGTGGCCGACGCGCTCACTCTGCTGGACCAGCTGACCGGTCAGGACTCCGACGAGCTGGACGAGGGCGCCGCCGGTGCGGTCGGCCTGCCGGCACTGATCGTCGGCCAGGACGTCGAACCCGCAGACGACTCCGACGGCACCGACGGACGCCGGCGGATCGCCCGCCGCACCGCACCTGACCGGATCATCTCCACCGTCGCCCCCGAGGCCCGCCACATTCACAAGAGCCGGCAGCAGCGACAGGACGGCTACAAGGCCCACCTGTCCGTCGAACCGGAGACCGGCTTGTTCACCGCGGTGGACCTGCGCCCCGGCGCCGGAGCCAGCCACCACGAGGCCGCCGTCGCCCCCGATCTGCTCGCCGGTGAGTACGGCCCGCTACAGATCCTGGCCGATGGCGCCTACGCCGCGGGCCGCCCTGACCGCCGCCGGACACCGGCTGCTGATCAAGCCACCCGCGCTCAAACCCGCCGTCCCCGGCGGGTTCACCCTGGACGACTTCAGCATCGACACCAGCATCGGCACGGTCACCCGTCCCGCCGGGCACACCGTCCCACTCGCCGCCCCGGCAGGCCGCTACCAGCAGCGCCGCGCAACCTTCACCGGCTTATGCGCCGCCTGTCCCCTTCACGATCGCTGCACCACCGCCGAGACCAGCCGCATCCTCACCATCCGCCCTCACCATGATCTGCAGGCCGCCGCCCGCCGCCAAGCCGCCACCGACCCCGTCTGGCAGAACGACTACCGGCGCTGGCGACCCATGGCCGAACGCGCCGTGGCCTGGCTGGTGGCCCGCGGCAACCCGCGCCTGCCCTACCGCGGCACCCAAGCCAACGACCGCTGGCTCCACCACCGCGCCGCCGCTCTCAACCTCCGCCGCCTAATCAACCTGGGACTCATCTACATCAACAACACCTGGACACTCATGCCCACCATTCCGTAGTCGGCGGACGGGCCAACTCATGCCGACCCACCCGCCAAGATCTTCAGGACACTCCTAGGGGCGGCGAAGATCGGTTTCTGGGTGTGGCTGACGGGACCTATCGCGAGGTTCGTCCTCGGCCAGCAGGTCATCTCCGCGATCCGCTAGGACTGGTCGCGCGGTTCGTCCTCGGTCTGCCGATCGAGCCACGTGATCCCGATCACGAAGACCTTGCGCCGGTCCTCCAATATGACGTAGATGGCCAGACCCTGATGATGCTCACCAAAGGTATGGGTCCGCATATTCCTCTCGGGAAACTGTCGATTCGCCGGATCCCCGCTCCATGGCTGAAGCTCCAGAAGATCCCAGAGGCGGTCGAAGGATTCACGTGCTTCCTTCGGGGAGCCCTACGAGTTGCGCGACGGCATCCTCGAGTAGCTTGACGTCGTACACGCCTAGAGGCCCAGCCTCGCTTTGACCTCGGCCCGCGAGAGGGCGGGCACGTCCTCGCCCCGATTCAGGCGCCGCGCCTGGTCCAGCATTCTCCGGTGCGCGCCCGGATCGGCCGACAAGCGCGCCAGCGCCCCAGCGTTCCACGAACTCCGTCAGCGGACCCAGGTCCAGACTCTCGGTCGCTTCCGCCATCAACTGGCGGAACTCGCTGTCAAAGTCCCCCACGTCTTCGGGAAGCAGGCCATCCCGGATCGCACGCAGACTTCGCGGCAGAACAATACGAAAGCCCCCGGATGCCCCGTGATCGACTGGTTCGATGTGCTCCGCGCTCATAGGTTCACGGTACTCGGCTACGCAGGTTCGGCGTCACTCCCCGAGGGACTACTGGCTATACGACCACCCTCGCCAGCGCTCCACAACGATCACGACAACAGGACCTTCGGGACGATGATCACGATACTGCCCATAACGCGCCACCAACCGTGCAATCCACTGCCGCCGGATCACGTCGTCCTCAACGATCGACGCCCGCCCATCCGCCCGCACCCACCACAACCGCGTCCAGTCATCCTCATAATGATCAACCAGCAGGCAGACCCGCTCATTGCTCACAATGTTCCGCAACCGCCGAAGATCCATCGTCCGCTTCGGCTTGTGATCGACCGCAAACGCGATCACATCCCCCTCAACCGCGAACACGACGGGCACAAGATGAGGACTCCCCGTCACATCCACAGTGGCCAACTTCGCCGACCGCGCCGCCACAAACCTCTCCCGCGCCACACGTTCATCCACAAGCTAGACCTACCCTCGCCCCAGCCGGACCCCCGCTCTTCACCAGGTCACCCAAGTTCGCCCAGCTCCCCAACTGCCTCGACGATCTGGAACACCAACTTCGGTCAACATCCGAGCTCGTCGTCGGCCAGAACTCAGATTGATCCGTTTGGTGGGTGCCGGACCGTCTCCTGGGGGTGGCATCGCGATACCGAGTGGCGCGATGACCTACGCTGTTGCTACGGTGTACGAGCCGGACAGAGCCGCGGGCAGCTATAAACATGCAGGTCAGCGACTAGATTAACGGGGCCTTAGCTCAGCTGGCAGAGCGCCTGCTTTGCAAGCAGGATGTCAGCGGTTCGAATCCGCTAGGCTCCACCAGCCAAAACGCCGCTTTCCTGATCTAGGAAAGCGGCGTTCGTGCCATTAACGTGCCATTAGCCGGTGGGAACCAGCGCGCCGGCTAGGCCGTCATCGTCGTCATCCTGATCTTTGCGGTCGGCCTCCACGCGGGCGCTCAGGGCATCCGCGATCTTCTGATCTGCTTCTTTCGTCGCGTGCTGGTAGATCAGTGCCGCCCTGTCGCTGTCGTGCCCCATTCGCGCCTTGAGATCGGCCAGGCTCGCCCCCGACTGCGACGCGAGCGTGTTCCCGGTGTGCCTGAGATCATGAAAGTGCAGGCCCTTGACGCCCATCTCCTTGACTGCGTCCGCCCACTTGGCATCTCGCCGGAAGTTGTTGCCACGCAGGAATCCGCCCTTCTTACCGAGGAACACGAAGGTGTCATCAGCGCTGTCCACGTACGCGGCGAGGTGATCGGTCAGCGCCGGAACGATCGCCGAGGGGATGCCGATGGTTCGTCTTCCCGCCCGCGACTTGGGCGGACCGAGCACCATCGCCCCACCCTCCAGTTCGAGAAGCTGTTCCCGGACTCGCACTGTACGCGCCTTGAGATCAAGGTCCGACCGACGAAGGGCAGTCACCTCACCCCAACGCAGACTTGCGAAGGTGGTCAGAAGGATCAACGCGCGGAACCTCTCATCGGCCATCCGATCTGCCAGCTCGAAGACCTGAGAGACAGTCAGAACCGGCCGCTCCGCAGTGTGCTCGTTGTCCGCGCCCCTGATCCTGCATGGGTTGCGAGGAATCATCTTGTCCTCTTCGGCCGCAGTCATCAGAACGGCCCGCAGCAACCTGTACGCCTTTGCTGCCGTCGAGACCGAGACGCCATTGGCCAGCAGGTTCGCCCGCCACGAACGGACCATCTGAGTGGAGAGCTTGCCGACCGAGACAGCGCCGAGGCCCGGCATGAGGTGCCGGTTCAAGAGGTAGGTGTAACCCTCGATCGTTTTCGGACGCAGGCCCGGACGTTCCTTGAGCCATTTACGTGCGTAGTCGCCAAGGAGGATCTTGCCTCGCTCGGGATCTGTCCAGTCTCCCGCGATCATCTGAGCTTCAATGAGGGTGAGAGCCCGATCAGCGTCCGTCTTGGTCGCGTAAGTCGTTTCTCCTGTCCGCAGTTGACCATCGGGAGCCGGATACCGGATCTGGAACCGTCCGGACGGAAGCTTGCGAATGTTGCCGAAACGCCGATGGTTGTCCTTGTTAGCCACTAGGCCGCCCTCCTCTGCTTGGGGATCGTGATCGGGGCGACGGTGCCCGCGAGGACGAATGCGATCAGCGCTGACTCGGTGATCCGGACGTGTCGGCCAACTTTCACGAACTCGACACGCCGTTCCGCGATCAGGCGGCGGACGAAGCGGACGGAGGTGTGCAGTAGGTCGGCCGCCTCCTCGACGGTGAGCAAGGGGTCCACTACGCTGCCTCCTCACCGATTGCCGAAAGATCTTGGCCGTCTGCTTGGGCTTGGAGTTCGGCCATGTGGTTGCGCCAGCGTTGGCGTTCGTGGACCGAGCGCAGGAGGCGGACGCCGATCGGTGTGAGGTTGGCGTCTCCGGCCGGTATCGGCGACCAGATATAGCGGTGTGGGTCCATCGGTTCGTCGGCGATGCCGAGGGCTTGGAGCACCCAGGTGCGGCGATCCTGCTTGTGTTCGGTCAGGGTCTTGTTCGACCACTTGCGGGAGACCAGGACGCGGCGGCCCGCGTAGCCGAGATGCTCGGGGCTGTGCGCCTTGCCCCGGCAGCGGCCGGGGGTCATGCCCGGTTTGGCGTTCTTGGGCTGGACACCGTAGCGCAGCCAGTTCCCGCAGCTGGCCGAGCATGGTTCCCACCGCAGCGCGTTCATGAGCCGTTCGGCGTGGAGGCGTTGCGCTTCGCCGGCCCCGTCCATGCTCTGGCCGAGGGATTTGGTCAGGTACTTCGACAGGTAGCCGATGCACTGGTCGGCGTCCTTGGTTCCCGCCAGGACGCCTTGAATGTCGGTCTGCACGCCGAAGCGCGCCACATGTACCGGTTCGGCCTCCTCGTCGTCGGCGAGCTGGTCGAGGGCTTCATCCCAGGTCGGCAGGACTTCCCCCGTGGCAGGGTCGAAGTATCCGACGCCATCGGCCCACTCCGGCAGGTCGGAGCCGTTGAAGCGGACCGTATCTAGGGGTGGCCACCACACTTGGTGGTAGGTCGCGGCCACGATCTGACGCAGTTCGGCGCGCGGGAGGGTGCCGCGAATGGCCATGTGCAGGTGTGGTGCCAGCCGCTTCTGTGGTTCGACGGTGGCGAAGTACTGCACGTCGAACCCGGCTACACGGCGGAGGTTCTGGACGAACCGGTCGACCAGCTTGGAGAAGTGCAGCGCGTCCCGGGCCGCCGTCGTGTAGTCGTAGCGGTCCGGATCGACCGGCGCCCCGTCATGGATCTTCCCGTAGGAGGGCAGGGTCAGGGTGAGGAACATCGACGGCCGGAAGCTCTTGCCGTCCGAGGAGTGGAAGACCCGTCCGAGCGTGGTCTTGGCCATCGTGCGCCGGGGCAGATCTGGCGCGTCCTGCCGCCGTCTGGTCGACCTGGACCGTTTGGGAGTCGATCGGCTGACGACGTTGCCGCGTAGTCCGGCCTGGTTGATCTCCTCGTCGAGTTCGACGATGGCCAGATCGATATCCGTGACGTCCTGGCCGGCGCTTGCCGCCCGGTCGCGTTCGGTCTGGAAGCCGGCCCGCTGTTCGACCAGGTGGGTTTGATAGTCGTCGGCCGGGCCGGGGGTGATGGCCGGTTCGTCTTCCAGGTGCCAGCCTTCCCGGCATTGGGCCACCCGCAGATGCCGGTTCCGCTTGGCGCAGGCAGGGCATTTGGTTTCCAGGGTGGCCCCGCACGGCACATCGATGACCTCGGCCCTGCCTGTGATGATGTCGACCCGCCGGAGCGGAACGGGCCGGATGCAGACGCCGTTCTGGACGGCTATCGCCTCGACCACATCCCGGGCCAGCGGCATCGACATGCGGACCGCGCGGGGTGTCTGACGATCGGTGGGGTTGGTCACGCCTCACCCCCGTAGACGCTGAGGATGGTTGCCTTGCTGCCGCATTCACGGCACTCGACCACGCCCCGGACCGGGTACAGCCAGAGGGAATCGAGGGTGCCGCAGGCCGAGCAGCGCAGATCCTCCAGAAAATCGGTCAGCTCAGGCATGTTCGCCGTCCTCTACCAGGTCGGCGTCCAAGCGGGTGTGGTCGCTGTAGGGGTGCGTGGTGATCTTGGCGTCGGCCAGATGCAGGACCCGGACCCCACCCGAGGCCACCAGGTGGACGATCACCAGCTCATCGCGCAGGAGGGTGATCTCGGCGAGGGTGCCGCGCAGAGTCAGCCTCATCGACCCTCACCGCCGCCCGCGAACTGGGCGACCATGTCTTTGATGTCGGTGTCGGAGACGTAGGCGGCGCGGACCCGGACAGGGTCGGGGCTGGTTTCCAGGCGGACGTATCCGACGCCCGCGCCCAGGGCCGGGATGGGTGAGATGTGGTCAGCCAGGGCGCCGCGATCTCGTGCGCCGTCGCCGAGCACCATGTCGACCTGTTCGGATTCGTCCAGCCGGAGGGCGATCTTGTCGGGGAACAGGTTGCGGATGGTGATCACGTCTTTGCGTGGGTCCTGGAGTGCGGCCAGGACGCCGATGCCGACCGCGCGCCCTTGGGTGGTGAGGGTGGCCAGCGCCGCCGTGATGCGTTGCCGTAACGCCTTGTCGGATTGGTAGGCGGTCAGGAACGCCACCTCGTCGACGACCACCAGGACGAACGGGTCATCGGGAGTAGGGGTGTGGGAGCGCTGGTGTCCGGCGAACCGGTCCGCGCGTTCCTGCATTCTCGTGACCGCAGCCTCCAGCAGGTCCGCGCACCCGGCAGGGTCGGCCGCATACCGGGGGCCGAACAGGGCACGCCCGAACGACAGTTCCATGCGCTTGGGATCCAGCGCCCAGATCTCGACCAGTCCGGCCTTCATGGCGGGGAGCAGGCCGCGAATGGTCGACCAGATGAACGAGCCTTTCCCGGCACCGGTGGCACCGGCCACCAAGACATGCGTGCCGTGGACCTTGAGCAGCAGGGGACGGCCGTCTTCTTGGCGTCCGATCTCGACCGGTCCGACCGAGGCCACCGCGGGGACCGGCAGGGCCGGGATGAGGGCCGCCAGTGGGTCGCGGCGGGGAAAGGTCAGGACCAGTCGTCCGGCTTTGGCGATGGTGATGCGGCAGGAGCGGGAGCCGAAGCCGTGGGCGAGGTGGTCGATGCGGTCGGTCCAGTCCTTGACCGTCTGGCCGCCCAGCATGCGGACGTGGACCCGGTCGGCCCAGCCATCACAGGAGACGCGGACGAGGCGAGGTAGGTAGTCACGGCCGCGCAGGTGCCGGCCGAGCCCAGAGACGATCATGACGGGTTGCCAGTGCCGCCGGTAGATCCACAGCCAGCGGGCGAAGGCCAGCAGCCGCCAGCCGACCAGCCGCAGGAAGGAGGGCCGGTCCAGGAACGTCCAGAAGGCAAGCGCCGTTGCGGCGATATCGAGCAGGATGAGCAGAACGCCCCACCCGTAGAACCGCTGTACGGCGGTGAGGGTAGCGGGGATGGCGACAGCGATGGGGTGACGCCACAGGATCCGGATCGTGCCGAGGGTGAGACGCCACAGCCAGATGACGAGGGTGACCACGGCCGGGGTTTTCATCACGGCTGGGCGGAAGACGATGGCGGTGTCGGGGGTGGTGGTGACGAGGTTGCGGGCCTCGTCGCCGGGGAGTTTCTTGAACATTAGACTTCGTGTCCTCTCGGAGCATTCGCGTGTGAGGGAGAACCGGGGGCCGCCGGAAGTTGCCGCTTCCAGCGGCCCCGCCTTGTATCAGGCCGCCGACTCCCGGGGAACCGGCGCCTGGTCGGTGGCCTCGGTGGTCTCGGTGGTGTGGGTGTCGGCCTGGTCGACCTGGTTGGTGTGGATGCGTTCGCAGTCGGCCAGGTAGCGCGAGGCGGCGGTGAAGAGCTCCCGGGCCAGGGACAGGTCCCGGTCGGTGACCGCCACGTCTGCGCTGGTGGACAGGTAGATGTCGGCCTCGCGGGAGGCGAACCAGAGCAACGGCCGCTGATCGTTGACGAGCAAGGCGCGCACCTCCAGATCGGGGCTGGTGAAATGCACGGCCACGTGAGGCTGCTCGTCGGGCCGCATCGACACCGTGACGCTGGTGCACTGGGTGTGGGTCATGCCGAGATCTCCTCAGCGAATCGGTGTTCCAGGGTGCGGGCGAAGGAGGCCGCCTCGCGGGCGAGGCAGCGGGCGAACTCCAGGTCATCGCGGGTGACGTGGTCGGCGGCCGAGGTGGTCAGGAGCACGTGAACGCCCGCGAAGACCAGGCCGAGAACAGGGGTGCGGCGGGGGTAGGTGTGGTTGACGGCCAAGGAGCCGGGACCGGTCTTGAGGCTGATCGCGGTCGTCACGGTCGTCGCGGTCGAGCTCGGGGCCTGACGCCCGCTACTCATGCGGCGTCCTTGGCGTCCTTGTCGAAGGCCGGGGGTTTGGTGGTGGCGCGCGGAGTGCGCATGGTCCGGGCTTTGATCGAGTAGGCCAGGCGGCCGGCGGGGTTGACCCACGGGGTTGCGTTCATGCCGTCGAACTCGACCGGCGTGAACGGCAGTCCCGCCACCGGGGCCGGAGCGACCGGTTCGACCGGGGAGACGAGCTTGACCGAGACGGTCTTGCTGGCGGCTTTGACGGTGGGGTCGCCGTCCATGACCGCGATCTGCCAGAGGAGTTCCCCGCTCTGCTTGTCGCGGGCCTGGACGAACCGGTCGGGGGTGGAGGCGTCGAAGTCTCTGACCTTCTCGACCTCTCCGACGATGTAGCAGCCGTGCGGGAAGACCTGGGTGAAGTGGACGGGGATGGGGCCTTGCAGTGCCATGCAGTACTCCTGTCGTGTGGTTGTCAGCTCGTATTGTCGAGCTGTCTTCGACAGTAGCACACGATTCCGACATCTCGACAAGTCAAGTAGCCGAGAATGCCGGAACTGTCAGGAAATCAACGGACGCCCGAGAGCGGAGGCCACCGGGGATCTAGAGGCGACCCCTAGAGGGAATAGGCGTCTTCCAGCTCGTGAAGATCCCCCGGCAACACGATGTCAACGATCAGGACCGGCCGCCCGCCCCCATTGAACACACTCGCCACCACCCCGAGCACCGGCGCGCTCTTGCGCAGCCCGAGCAACCTCGCCTCCTCGGCCGAAGGCGTTCGCGCACTGAGCCGTTCGGCCACGTGTTCCAGCTTCAAGCCCTTGACCGCGCGCAGATGCTGGCGGATCCCGACACTCAACGGCTCCTGACGCCCCAGATCCGTGCCGTCCGCCAGTTCGAGCGGACACCACACGGTGACCAGCTCCGTTGCCCGGTCAGCGTCGCTGAACAGCAAGCGGCGCATCATCACCGGCGTCTTGTCGACGACGCCCAGCAGTTGAGCAACACCGGCAGGGGCCGGATGCGGGCCGACCGCGACCGTCGTGCCGTCCTCGTCGGCTTCCGGGCGATCCAGCACCGCACGGCCGGGACGGGAGGCTTCCTCCTCGGGAACCGGCCGGGCCGCCTTCACATACGAGCCCTTGCCGTGCTCCCGGTCGATCGTCCCGCGCAGCTGGAGGACTTGCAGCGCCCTAACCACGGTCGGACGGCTCACCCCGAACTCCCGCACCAGCTGGGTTTCCGAGGGAAGGAGTGACCCTGGTGGATAGGTGCCGTCCGCGATCTTCCTGCGGATGGCGGAGACGATCTGGGCGTATTTGGGCGGAGCGTACTCTTCATCCGACGTCATGACGACTTCCCTACAACTCGACTTGTCGTGAAGTCTAGCCATGCCGCTTCGCTATGTCACCCGCCCATCGGGAACCCAACCCACCCGCCGTGAGTTCCCCGCCCCACTCCTCACCCGTGAAACCTCACACATCCCAGTCCGGCCACTTGTCCTCAGACTCCGGGAAACTGCCCAACTGCGCGACCGTGAACACCCACCCTTCCTGACGCAGATACGCGATCGCCCTGCGGATCGTGCCCTTACTGGCCCCGTACTTCTTGACCATCTCCTTTTCGCTGGGAATGGGCTTGCCGATCGGGAACCGGCCCGATCGAATCGACTGAGCCACCGTAGAGGCGATCTTCCGATACCGGGGCATCCCCAGCAGCACCGGCTGTATCTCCCCATCGATGGAAGCGACGTAGTAGCGCTTGCCCCGCGTGCGGACGATCAGGCCCTCCTCGTGCAGTTCCCGCAACGCCAGACGCGCGGTATCCCGAGCCACCTCAAACCGACGGCATAGCTCGGCCTCACTGGAAACCGGCATCCCCGCCGCCAGGTCCCCCGCCTCGATACCGTCACGGAGGATGTTGGCGATCTGCCGGAACACCTTGATCGGAGCGTCCCGGTCGATGTCGACGCAAGTGGCCAGCCAAGAGGGTTGCTCGTCTTTCGCAGGAACGGACACGATCACTCCAATCGCGAAGGCCCCGCGACAGCGAGGCAGGAAGGAACAGGAAGAGAAGAAGAGGGAGGCGCGACATGCCGCGCTCCGAGCGGCAATGCCCCACCACGCCGCACGACCCGGATGTCAACCCGGGGGACGACAGGGTCCCTATCGCGGGTGAGGCAGCCGGTAACCCGGCAACGGCCGCTCCCGACGCACCACGTCGTACCGCAGAGCCACGCGACGAGCAGCCAGACCGACATCCAGCGCCGCATTGACCGCGTAAACGGGCCGCCCGAGAGCCGAGACGCGCCCCGCCGCCCACCAAAACCAGCGGCCGTCACTCCAGACCAGCAGATCAGCCCACACCGACAGAAACGCCACCCCATGCCCGGCATGCAGATCAGTGACGATCCCGTAATGCTGAACCAGCACCGTCCGCAACAACTCCGCAGCCCCACGACCGTCAAGGCCCGCCCCCGCAGACGAACCGCCCCACCAGAGGGAATGCACCAGCCGATCCGACATCAGGGCAACTCGCCGTCCGGCTCAACCGCGCCGCTTCCCTGACACCTCAGGCACTCGACCTTGACGCGAAATCCCGCCGCGCCCCGCCCGGCAACCAGCCCCCGCCGAGGCGTGGCGTACTTCCATCCCCGATTCGAGCAAGACGGACAGCTCCGGTCCGTCGCTTGCGATGCTTGGCTAACCATGGATCCAGGGTTGTCTTTTCCTTACATCCCGCCCATCTCTGCCCGGTATCCCTTGACGTGATGGGTTACTGGACATGCACGATGGATCACGGCCGCTCCAGGATGCGCGAAGGGAACCGCCCCTGATGCCTCAGATCCCCGGATCACTCTGGGAACGGCCCGACATGCTCGCCGCCCTGCGAGCCCGCGACATCGGCCAAGCCTTCCGACTCCTGCGCCAATACGCCGGGTTATCGCAAACGACCATCGGCAGCCTCACCGGCATGTCACAAGGCAAAGTCAGCGAAATCATGAACGGCCGCCAGCAGGTCACGATGTTCGAGGTCATCGAACGCATCGCAGACGGCCTGGAGATGCCAGACACGGTGCGGATGGCGCTGGGCCTTGCCCCCCGAACCGCGCCCCTTGCTCCCATCCCGCCGCGGGATGTCGGCCAGGGTTTCACCCCGCCTAGCGTGGACCTCGTCCAGGCAACCGGCGAGGGGGAAGCGATGCCACAGTCCGGACGAGACCAGCGGCCACGGATGTCTGTGACCATTCCCAACATCCAACTCCGCGCCTGGCGCAACGAACGCCAACTGACCCGGGCCGACATGGCGCGGTGGATCAACGAAACCCCAGTCGGGCGGATCGAACGCCTGTCGGTCACCGAGGAACACGTCCGAGCCTGGGAGGCCGGCGAAATCACCTGGCCCACCTCCCCCTTCCGGCTTGCTCTCACCCAGGCGACCGGCCGCACCCCCGAACAACTCGGCTTCACCCCCGACCGGCAACCTCGATCCATCCTGGTCGAAGGCGTGGTCCTGCCGGATGACGCCCTGCGCGCTGAGGCCGACCTGTACGGAACCATGGAACTGGCTCAGCAACTCCAGGCCTCCGATCTCGGGACCGGCACGCTGGAGGCTCTGGCCGAAGCCGTCGACCTGCTGTGCCGCGCCTACCCGGTCGTCCCCGCCGCCACACTGCGCGATCGGACCAGAAAACGTCTCGCCCAGATCACCCGCCTGCTGTCGGGGCGCCTGACGCTCGACCAGCACCGCGAACTCCTGGTCATCACCGGATGGCTCACCGCCCTCCTGGGCTGTGTGCACTACGACCTAGGGGAACGGGAAGAGGCCGAGACCGCCCGCCGAGCCGCCTACGAGATGGGCCGCCAGGTCGGCCACGGCGAACTCATGGGCTGGGCCTATGAGATGTCGGCCTGGTTCGCCCTCGTCGAAGGCCGCTACGAAGACGTGGTCAAATCCGCCCGCATGGGCCAGGCCGCCGCCGGAACCAGCAGCGCCATGGTCCAACTCACCTTGCAAGAAGCCCGCGGCCTGGCCCGCATCGGCGACCGCCGCGAAGCCGACCGCGCCCTGACGCGTGGCGCCGACGCACTCGCCCTCCTGCCCATCCCCGAACATCCAGACCACCACTTCGTCTTCGACCACGCCAAATGGATGTTCTACGCCGCCACCGCCTACACCTGGCTGGAAGACAACGACCGCGCCGAGGAACACGCCCTGGAAACCATCCAGATGCACACCCGCCCAGACGGCACCTCGAACGCACCCATGCGAGTCGCAGACGCTCACCTGGACCTCGGTATCGTCCACGCCAGACGCGGCGACCTGGACGCAGCAGTGAGCCAAGGCATGGCCGCATTCGACATCGACCGGCGCTCACTCACCGACCTCGTCCACAGAGCCGGAGACCTCGACCGGCTCCTACTCCAGCGATACCGACGAGAAGCCTTGGCACAGGAATTCCACGAACGCTATGTGACCGCCCGCTTCGCGTTGGGGACTCGACGTCCCGAACTTCTCGACTAGCACTTGCGCTCACACTGCCGAATTGGGCCCATAGGTATCAAGGCGGCTTCGCGCCGCGCGGCCCTGCGCTCGGCCGCACGCTGCGCGTGCGGCCTGGAGGCCGTTCTCGCGCGCGACCGTGCTCGGGCCACGTAAGCGAAGATGCGGCCCATTATCACAATCAAGATAAGTTGGATAATCGGCACGATCAGACATGGTACAACGGTTAGCTGTCAAGCCCCCCATAAGATTGGCAAGCAATTCCGTGAGCGAGATCACACGCGATGATGCCATCGAGGCACTAAAGCTCCTAATAAACGTTGATGCGCTTACGGAAAGTCAGATAATACTTGCGAATCCCATATTCATTAGTCGCGATAATTCCGTCTCGAGGATAGAGCTTGCCGAGATAGACGCAGCGGTGGCAGTGCTCAATAAAGCAAAAACCGAGTGCAACGCCTACTTGCTTCGGGAGGATGGCTTTGAGTGTCTGCTCGTAGAAAATAATATCCGCTCGATGGTGCGAGACCTAGGAGAGATCTCGTCTCAAGGTGAGAATGGGATCACCTACTCAATCGGGGGCCCTTCGCTGGCATTCATCATCAATACACTCCATGTCATCAGGACAGAGAAAAGAAAGCCATCGTCGCGATTCATGCATGTGCGCCGACGCTTGCGGGATTCTTACGGCTTTTCGAGACCAAAGGAAGCAGGTGATTCTGCTCCATCTCTACAGGATATTTTGGCCAACACGGAAATTGTCACTACCCTAAAAATTAGGTCCGCCAAACCGCGAGCCGACTTTAAGGAAATTGCAGAATCATTTCTTTTTGAGCTGGCCTACAACTATGACGTTTCCTACATCATTGCATCAGATCTGGGTCAGGTCTTGGGAGCACGCGATGCGCGTCGGCGCGGTCGGGCCTCAGGAATTATGGACGCGCCAAGAATGGTCTACAATTCAGACTTGATTCACCATTATCAGCTCGCAATTTCAGCAGATAGTCCCATGCTGAAATACATCTCATACTATCATATCATGGAGCATTTTTTCGAGAAGGTATTTAATGATGACCTTGTGGAGCAAGTGCGAAGAAAGGTGGCCGACCCATCCTTTTCCCTGAAGAGATCTAAAGATGTTCAGGGAATGATCAAAATCATCACAAACTCTCAAAGACAGGTGCGCGATGAGGGTGGAGTGGACGAACAAAGATCCCTCTTTCTTGTGCTTGATCGATACATAGACATAGGGCGATTGGTTGCCGATCTTAATTCATATGATCCTCAGCTAATCGACTACTACAAGGCCAACTCTCCTTCATTCTCGGAGAATGTCCTGACTGACCTAGGTGCAACCGAAGGGGAAAGGATCAAGAAGGCGCTGGCGAAGCGAATATATCAAACCAGGAACTCGCTCGTCCATGCAAAAGATGGCACAAGGCCAAAATATTTCCCATTTGTAAACGACTTGGAGCTTTCCCGGGAGATACCCCTACTCAGATTCTGTTCCGAACAAGTAGTAATCGTTCACGGAAAAATCATATAGCACCAGATTTTGAGGAGGGTGAGAAGGATTTGATTGTGATCGCGCCATTCATCGCGGGATGGGTGGCCACCTGTCTTGCCGATGCTCCCCTCACGATCGCCTGACTGCGGTTAGCCAGCGTAGGTGGTCGGGGGCGATCGGCGGTCTGGGACTTCGTTCCTCAGCCCCAGCCCAACGGAATGGGATGACGATGGTTGGCGGAGGTGCTGCAACGGGTACTGCAACGAACGCGCGAAACGCCTTGCGTCTAGCTTGCCTCACCGAGATCACCACTAGCTATGGAGGAGATCAAGTGGACTACGATCTATTCATTTCCCATGCTTCCGAAGACAAGAAGGAATTTGTACGCCCACTCGCCGATACTTTCAGCATGCTAGGGGTTGATGTCTGGTATGACGAATTTAGCCTGGTGGTCGGGGATAGCCTCTCGTCGTCCATAGATAAAGGATTGAACGATTCCACATACGGGCTAGTGGTTATCAGTCCGAGCTTCATTAGAAAGCCTTGGCCCGAGTACGAGTTCAGGAGTCTAGTTGCACTAGAAGTTGGAAATGGCAAGAGAATGATTCCAATCTGGTACAACGTATCTCATGAAGACGTCCTGAGATATAGCCCACGTCTCGCAGATAAGTTCGCCCTCTCGGCGACCGATAGATCTTTCATGCATGTCGCCGTGGAAGTCATGCGCGTCGCAGTGCCAGAGAAGTATACGCAACTTTCCCGTCGACTAGCTCTGATTCGCAGCATTCAAGGTAAAGTCGAGAAGCGCCAAATCGCCAAACTCGCAAAATGGCCTGTATTGAGAGAGCCGCTAAAACAGTCACAGCTGCAGAGAATCCGCTTGATACGAAACGTGCTTGCCGAGGTGTTCCCCGGATCATGGGAGTCTGCGGTGGCCGACTTCCAGAGAGATCATCCGGATTTTAGAGAGCGGGAGATCCGCATCTGGGAACGAATTTCTGGTGCATACCTCTCGACGTGCAATAAATTCTCTCTGACTCCAGAAGAAAAGAAGGAGGTATTCAAACAACTCCTTGGGGCCAGTTTCGGAGAAGTCGATGCCTCTTTTGTTGCAAAGGCACCCGAATGGCTCGTGAGCGCCTTGGTTGATTTTGATAAGCTGCTACTAAATGCCAGCGAGGTCGCTGAAGATAGCTGAAGATGCCCATCAAACTTGCGCAAGGGCTTGTAGGCGTACATGATCCCGTTGGCTCAGCGACCAACTGCAACAGACGCGCATAACGCCACACGTCTACATCCGCCCACGCGTGGTCATGGTCGGGTTACAGTCTACTGATCACGCTCGGGGTGGTCCTGATAAGGAAGAGATCAGCTCAGCCTGGGCCAGCTAGTTGTAATCCCTATTGAAGTTCAAGGGCGTCCATGGGAGCGCGAACGGTTCAAGTCCCCTCTGTTTTGCTGCTGAACAGACCCGTGAACACGGGCAGGTGCAGGGCACCTCATGCGCTGCCTCTTGTGAGGCTGAGGAGTCGGCCAAAAGCTCAACACTGGCAGAGCGCTACGCATCGGAGGGATAGGTTCACACGTGGAGGTGCTCCATGCCCACATCGTTGTCCGGCTTGCTGCTGTTCGTGGTACTGCTGCTTCCCGGCTTTGTATACACGGTCATCCGAGAGCGGTTCGGGGTGGAGCGGAAGCTACCCGCCCTTCGCGAAACGGCTTCTGCGGTTGCTATCAGCGTGTTTACCGAGCTTGGCGTGCTGATAGCGACCTGGCCCCTTTGGTCACGGGCGCTCGACGTCGATCGACTGATCAAGGAACCTCAGAAGTACTTCGAGGCCCGACCTGGGCTCTTGACGATGTGGTTTCTAGGACTGTTGCTCCTCGCAACCGCAGTGGCGTTCGCGCTCGCGTTGCCCAAGCTTCGGGCGAGGCGTCCGTTGCGTTGGGTCGCGGGACCTTTCCCTCACCCCTCCACCTCTTCGGCTTGGTGGACTCTCTTTGAGGACTACCCGAACCGCAAGGTCCCTCCGCAAGCTTCCCATATCTACGTCGGGTGCACTTTGGAGGACGGTTCCTATATCGACGGGCTTCTGTCTTCCTTTAACTCGCTCTCAGAGGACGCTCCTGATCGGGACCTGATACTGCTAGCCCCGATCAGGCACCGCGGGGCGACGAGCGAGGAGATCAAAGAGCATTCGGCATCTGCCGTCTGCATCTCTGCCCGAAGGATCGTGACGATGTTCATCACTTACCCGCCGTCACCTCCTCCTGCTACTTGTCCGGCACCTGCGGTGGGGGCGGCGGAGTCGTCTGCACCGTAACCGTCGTAACTGGCCGCTGACCGTGAGTCTCGCCCCCGACCTGCTGAATTACCAGCTTGACCGGCCGCTGACCGTTTTGCACACGGGTCACAGGCCGTTGGCCTTCAGTCAGCCGTGCATTTCGCCTCTCCGTCACTTTTGAACCTCCTGAACTCGGAACGGCGGGCGTCAACACATATGACGCCCTCGCATCAACGCTCCCACAGGGGTCCGACAGAATTCTCGACAGTCCCAAAGGGACTGACAGAAGTAGGCGGGGACAGATAACTGCACGATCGGGATCTTGCTTCGATCCCAACCTTGCGTTTCCCGGCTGACCTCCTTCATGATCGTCAAGCCGTGGTCGGGGTGAACGACGGACCAATGTATACGTTGAGCATGGCCGAAGGGATTCCCGAATCGGATGGGCGGTACAAAAGGGTCCGGGATGGGGCACGGCACGCGGCGCATGTGTCCGCCCTGGGTGGTCCCGGCCCTCTGGTCAGGCGTACATGATGGGCTGGGTTCAGCTGTCGGACGGGTGGTCCAGCCAGCCTCGCTGATCGATTGTCCTGGGCCAGCCCACCGAGTCAAGGGCGCCTGCGGCGTCGCTTCGCGATCAGCTTCGCTGACCCTTGACGCAGCGCGCTCGCCCTAGGAATCGGCAGCTATGAGGAGGATGAGGAAGATCAGGAGCTGGCGAACAGACGGGTGTTCGCGACATGCCGCAGCCGTCATCGTCGTGCCATTAGCGTGCCATTAAGGGCGGTCAGCGGCGGTCAACCACGGTCACTCTCGGATGAACCCCGGCGCAGGTCAGCGCCTATGAATCGGGTGATCCGACCGATTTGCAAGCAGGATGTCAGGAGTTCGAATCTCCTAGGCTCCACCCCAGCTCAAGGGCCACTCCCCATGATCAGGAAGTGGCCCTTTTGACGTCGTACAGCAGCGATATACAGCAACCGCTACGAATCGAGCTGTTCTCCCAGCCGTTGGAGCGCCTTCCGCGTGTCCTCTGACGAGACCTCGCTGTAAATGTTTATCGTGACCGAGATCTGGCTGTGGCGAAGGATTCGCATAGCCACCCGCGGATGAACGTCGAGAGCCACGAGCGGAGATGCGAGCCGCAGCCGTGCCCTGCGCGTGCCCTTTTCTGCGGTCACCCAAGGGAAATCACGGGTACTCACGGACCAAGAACACAGAAGCCCCTGACCCGGCATCTCTGCTGGTCAGGGGCTTCTTTCCTGCTGGTGGCAAGTCCAGGATTCGAACCTGGGTAGGCTGAGCCGACGGATTTACAGATGTCCTTGCCCTTCGCTTGCCTCTCCTGTAGCGCCATTCGCTGACCTGCGCTGCCGCCACATCCGGATTAAGCCGCGGGCCAAGTACTGAGAGAACAGCATGGCCACCAAGGTAGATACGATGGGCCCCCAGAAGGAATCATCGCCAAACGCTCCCCGGATCATCAAGCTGAGACCGGCGAGAAGTGCCAAACCCGTTGCCACGAACGCAAGGGCACGCCCGACGACTGTAGCCATGAGCTGAGTGTCGCAGCATTCCTCGGCCTCGTCACGATGATCCGTCGGGGTTCGAGGATCTCTCGGCGTATCAGTCGCGCGCAGTGCCGAGGTGGAGCAATGCTGAAGACCTGTGGATCTACTGGGAAGGGGGTGTACCTTCCCGCGCCCGAAACGCGGACAGCGCACCGGCGGCGGCTTGGGGCTGGCATGAAGAATGGGTTCCAAAGATGCTTGCGACTGCCGGGCTGCTATCGCGAGAGGGGAACTGCGTGAACCGCGGGCTGGGACCTGCTGTCTCGCCGCGAGGCGAGCAGCGCGGTGGTGAGGATGATCTGTACCACCAGGATGAGTGCTTGCGTCACCGGTGAACTCACGCTTAGCAGTGCCATCGTCGCGTTGACGCCGAAGTGGACGGCGATCGATGCGATGACGCCGGCGCGCTCGTAGGCGTACCCGGTCAGCAGGGCCATCGGGAAGACAGTGAGGCTGAACAGCAGGCCGCTCCAGCTGATCAGGCCGAATTCGTTCTGTACGGTGCCGGAGATGAAGAACAGCGGCAGATGCCAGATCGCCCAGACTCCGCCCAGTAACAGGCTGGCCTGAACACGGCCCAGTGAGGCGCGCACGCGCGGGTAGGCCGTGCCGCGCCAGCCGGGTTCCTCGGCCAGCGGGCCGGCGACCAGCATGCTGACGATGAACGGCACGACTCCGCCCATGGTCGCGATCAGGCTCTGCCCGGCTGTCAGGCTCACCTCGGGGCCGCCCAGAAGGGGCGCGAGTAGCGCGCCCGCCAGGACGGTCGCCGGTGCCAGCACCAGCAGGAGCGGCACCCATAACAGGTGAGCGCCGAGCCGTAGTCGCACCGTGTGGGCGGGGATGGGTAGACGGCGGCGGGCCCGGCGGGCTCGGATCGCCATCGCGCCGATCACCGGGCCGAAGCCGCCGAGGAGATACGGGATGACGGTGGGGGAACTCATCGGCGATCCACCGAGTGTGATCGCGACAAGCCAGAACGCCCAGGTCCACGCGAATGTGACGGTGAAGAAGAGGGCAAGGCCGTTTTTCTGGCCGGCGGAGGGGGTGGTGGTCACGCTGTTCCCTTTCATGGGTGTTGGGGGAGGAAGTCTCAACGGAGCCTGAGGGAATCCGTGGGATGGAGTCGGTGGGCGAGCCAGGCGGCTACCTGGGTGAGCAGATCGGGGTCGACCGGCTGACGCAGCAGCCGGGGGTAGGAGCGCGCCGAGGCGGGGCCGGGGTCACGGCGTAACAGGTGGGTGAGGTCGGAGACCAGGTGGATCTCGACCTCGCCACGAACGAGCCTGCGGATCTCCTCCAGGTCCGCGGGGTCGACCTGGATGTCCTTGCCGCCGGTGATCGCCAGGACGGGGACCTTGATGTCCGCCAGGTCGAGGCGTGGGTCGTGAATCAGCAGCTCGCGCATCCAGCGCGCGTTGATCGGCCGCCCGGCGACGCGGGTCACATCCGCGCGGGTCGCCTTGATCCGGGTCAGTTGCCGGGTGGCGAAGGCTCGTAGAGCGGGCATCAGCGGTCGTAGGAGCGCCGGGAGGTCGCGGGCGAGCATCGAGGCCTGCCGGCGCAGAGCGTCCTCACCCAATCGGGCGAATCCGGCCAGCAGCACCACCGCCGCGACCTGGGGATGGCTGCCGAGAGACATGGCGTGGAGCGCGCCTTCGCTGTGCCCGACCACGCCGATCGCGTCGGCCCGGATGTCGGGTCGTGCGGCCAGGGTGCGTAAGGCGGCGGTGGCGTCGCGGAGGTTGTCGGTGAATCCGGTGGCCAGCCAGTCGCCGGGGGTGGCGCCGACGCCACGCCGGTCATACCGCAGAGTGGCGATCCCGCGCTCCGCGAGGGCGGCGGCCAGCGGTGGGCCGAGACTCATGCGGAGCCGGCTGGTGTTGGCGTCGCGGTCCAGCCGGCCGGAGCCGTGCAGGAGGAGGACGGCCGGGTGCGGGCCGCGTCCCGAGGGCAGGGTCAACGTGCCGCCCAGCGGCAGTCCGTCGTCTGCGATGGCTGTCAGGTCGACATCGCGCATGTCCCGCTCACCACATCTCTCATCTTTGGTGACATTCTCAATATTGAGAACGTTATCGTATGTGAGAGAATTTGTGCATGCCGACCGCGGACCTTCTCCTGCACCCCGTACGGATGCGCATCCTGCAAGCGCTCTTCGACACCGATCCGCTGACCACCAACCAGCTGCGTGACCGCCTGCCCGACATCGCCCCGGCGACGATGTACCGGCACATCGCCCTGCTGACCGACGCGGGAGTGCTGGAGGTGGCGGAGGAGACCCGGGTACGCGGCATCGTGGTGCGCAGTTACCGGGTACGCGGGGAGAAGGCGGTGATCGATCCGGCGGCGCGGGCGGCCATGACACAGGAGGACCACCGGCGGGCGTTCACCGCGTTCGTCACCTCGTTGCTGGCGGATTTCGAGCGCTACCTCGGCCATGAGGACGCCGATCCCACTGCCGACGGCGTGATCTACCGGCAGGCGGCCGTCTGCCTGACCGATGACGAGTTCGCCGCGATGATCGAGGAGATCGAGCAGGCGGTCGTCACCCGGGTCGGTCAGGCCGAGGGCGAGGGCCGCACCCGCCGCATCGTCAGCCTTGTCGTCCTGCCGGACAGGACGGCGAGCGGTCAGTAGCGGCTGAAGGGTGCCCATTCCTTAACGGCTCATGCATGTCGCGCTCCAATGGTGGCCAGGATCAGGTTGGGGTCTTTGGCGGTGAGGTAGGCGGCGCTGAGCACGTAGAGGGTCCGGCCGCGTACCGCTACCGAGGTGGGGTTCTGGAGTCCGGCGGTGAGAAGGGTCACGGCACGGCCGTCCGTGTCGATTCGGACGACCTTGTTCGGCGCGTTGAGGGCCGCGATGACCTGGTCGTCACGGTTTCCGGTGAAGGCGATGTCATCAATGCCGGCCAGGCCGGTGGCTTTGACCTGGACGGGTCCGGGGCGGCCCTGTCTGATCGGGATTCGGAGCAGGGTGCCCCTGTCGAGATTGGTGGCCCAGATCGCGCCGTGTCGTACCTTGATGCCGTTGGCGCCGAGGAATCCGGCCGCAGCGAGTTCCGGCGCGTACGACCAGGTCCGGGCGGTGCCTCCGGACAGGGGAACCGTGGAGATGGAGCCGAGGACTGAGTCGGTGAGGTAGAAGGTCTTCGCCGGTTCGTCGTAGGCCAGGCCGTTGGGCAGGCCGTTCGCTGGGAGCGCGGCGATCCGGTGCGGATTCCGGCCGGGACGTAGCCGGTAGAGGCCGGTGGTCGCGGGGTCGCCGCTGGCGTACAGGAAATAGAGCGTGCCGTCGGTGGTGCGGACGATGCCGGTGGTCAGGGCGAACCCGAGGGCCGGTGCGCCGCCGTCAGCCGGGGCGGGGAGGGTCGCCAGGATCCGGATCATGCCTTTCGGGCTGATGGCGGCGACCTGGCGGGCGGCGGCGAAGGTGACATAGGCCGTGCCGTCCGGGGCGAGGGCGATGTTCTCCGGCTGCTGGCCCTTCGCCAGGTCGAAGTGCACCGCTGTCCGGGACGTCGCCGCGTTCGACGGGGACGCGGTCGTCAGGCCGATTCCGGCGGTGATCGCGAGGGCGAGCAATCTGGTGCGCATACCTGGTCCTGTCTGTATGAGGGCGTGCGGCATCGGGCGCTCCGGTCGGAGCGCCGGGGGAACGTGCGGGGTCAGGTGGTCGTTCGGGTGCGCCGGGAGGCCTGCCCGGTCAGCACGCTGTGGACGAGCAACGTCATCGCGGAGTGCGAGGGCGAGCCGGGTTCGGTGGTGGCGACGACCACCGCCTGGTCATCGGTGGTCCGCAGGGTCTGCTGGGTCACCCGCATGGTGCCCACCAGCGGGTGCCGCATCTCGTAGACCGTGTCGCCGCCGGTCTTGACGCGGTGGTCGGCCCACATCGTGGCGAACTCCGGGCTCTTGACCGTCAGCTCTCCGACCAGTGCGGTCAGCAGCGGGTCGTCCGGGTGGCGGCCGGAGGCCATCCGCAGGGTCGCCACCACGCCCCGGGCCTTGGCGGGCCAGTCGGTGTAGAGGTCGCGAGTGTGGGCGTCCAGGAAAACCAGGCGGGCCATGTTGGGGCGCCGCTGTGGCGTGTCCGGGCCGTCCAGGGCCAGATGGCCGGCGTACAGGGCGTGGCCTGGTGTGTTCCACGCCAGCACGTCGCCGCGCCGGCCGAGCACCAGCACGGGCACGTCACCCAGCATCGCGACCAGCTGACGCGTCGCGGGGCTGACCTGTTCGGGAGCGGGCGGGCGGACGGCGCCCTGGCGGCGCCCACCGGCGGCCAGTTCATGCAGGTGCCGGCGTTCCGCGTCGTCCAGGCGCAGGGCGCGGGCCAGCGCGTCGAGCACCTCGGGGGAGGCGTTGGGCGCCTGGCCCTGCTCCAGCCGTGAGTAGTACGACGCGCTCACGCCGGCCAGCAGCGCCAGTTCCTCCCGACGCAGCCCGGGGACCCGGCGCCGGTCACCGTAGGTGGCCACCCCCACGTCCTCGGGTCGCAGCTGGGAGCGCCTTGTCTGGAGGAACTCCCCGAGCTGCCGTCTGGTGTTCATGGCTCACATTATTCGCGGCCGGTTCTCGGCCCAGCCACACTCCGACAGGGATAGGCACGGTCTCGGTCGTGGCGGAAGTGCGGCGGCACAAGCCCCCTGCGGTCGAAGCGCCGGCGTCGTCATTGACACCACCAATCCGCTGGAACCGCGGCATGTCGCCCCGCAGTACGCGGACATCTGCGGCTGCAGATTCTGGTCCGTTGCGGCTCTGGCGGGATGGTGTCGAGCTGGGCGCCGGGCCTCGGCAGCTGCTTGCCGAGCTGATTCAGTGGGGGCGACGGCAGTAGTAGACCAGCGCGGGCGGCAGGTTGGCCCACACTGTCCGGCTGATGACGACCTCGTCGAACCGCGACCGCAAGGATCGCAGCAGCCCCCGGGCGGGCGGGGCCCACCGGGCGTGCACGTACGCGAAGGTGGTGAACACGCCGTGCGGTGGCAGCGCGGCGGCCACCGCGGACAGCACGTCGCGCTGCCGGTTCTCGGTGAACGCCGCCCACGGAAGGCCGCTGACCACGACATCGGCCTGGCTGAGCCCGTGCTGAGCCAGCACCGCGGCGAGGTCGGCCGCGTCCGCGGTCACGATGTCGACGGCCGGATGGAGGGTGGCCAGCCGCCGCGCGAACCGCGGATTGATCTCGACGGCGATGTGCCGGCCGTGTCCCGCCAGGCGCCGCTGGACGGCACCGGTGAAGGCGCCGGTGCCGGGGCCGAGCTCCACGACGACCGGGGAGCCGGTCCGGGGCACCACCGCCGTCGCCGCCCTGGCCAGCGCCGGACTGCTCGGTGTGACCGCGCCGACCGTCATGGGAGCGCGCAGGAATTCGAGAAGAAACGACACGGCTCAGTACTGAGTATTCGATTTGGGCGGCGAATAGACGCTCCAGTAGTGGAACGCCAGCCCGATGCCCCAGAAGACTATCGACCACAAAGGCCAGAAGAAGTGGTCCGGGTTGTAGATCCACCACACGATGACCTGGGCCAGATTGCCCAGGACGTAGAAGAGCAGGTGCCACCGCAGGCCCCATTTCTGGGCGCTTTCGCTTTTCGTTGATTTCATGACCGCAGGCTAGATCGGCGTACTTGATGACGAGTGAATCGCCCGTTCAGTAATCGTCCAGTGCCCGCGATCTACATTGACCGCACATCTAGGTGAAAGGTTCACATCATGACCACGACTCGTCGAGCGGTGCTCGCCGGATCCGCCGCGGTCGCGACCGGCGTTCTGCTGGGAACGTCCGAGGCGCTGGCGCATCCCCGGCCGGGAGCCAAGCCCAAGCCCACCGTGGTGCTCGTGCACGGCGCGTTCGCCGACGCCTCCGGCTGGAACGACGTCGCCGCCCGGCTCATACGCGACGACTTTCCGGTCATTGCTCCGGCGAACCCGCTGCGGAGCGTGGCCACCGACTCCGCCTACCTGGCCTCCATCCTCGCCACGCTCAGCGGCCCGATCATCGTGGCCGCGCACTCCTATGGAGGGATTGTCGCCACGAACGCCGCAGCCGGCAATCCGAATGTGAAAGCGCTGGTTTATGTGGCCGCGTTCGCCCCCGACGAGGGCGAGTCGCTGCTGCAACTGCAGACGAAGTTTCCAGGAAGCAAGCTCAACGAGGCGGCGCTGGACTTCCGTCCCTATGATGAGGGCCTCGTCGACGGATACATCAAGAAGGAGTTCTTCCGGAACGTCTTCGCCGGTGACGTGCCGAAGTCGACCACGGATCTGATGCACGCCGGTCAGCGGCCCGCCGACGCGCGCACGCTCGGAGAGCCGTCCGGCGCCCCGGCGTGGAAGACCATTCCTTCCTATTACCTGGTCGCCAGAAACGACCAGGTGCTGCCCGCCGAGGCCCAGCGGTTCATGGCGCGGCGGGCCGGATCACAAATTCGTGAGATCAACGCCTCTCACGTCGCGATGATCTCGCAGCCCGCCGCGGCGGCCGACCTCATCAAACGCGCCGCACACTGATGCACACGCGAGCGTATGAAGGCCAATGCGCGGCCGAGGAGAAACGGCACAGGACGCCCGTCGGCAACCCCAGGCTCGCTCTGTTCGCGCTGGCACTGGGCACCTTCGCGATCGGCACCGGCGAGTTCGGCAGCAACGGCATCATCCAGCTCTTCGCCGTCGACCTGGACGTGTCGATCCCGGTCGCCACACATGCGATCACCGCGTACGCCTTCGGGGTGGTGGTCGGCTCTCCGGCCATCACCCTGCTCGCCGCCCGGGTCAACCGGCGCACACTGCTGCTCGGCCTGGTCGTGCTCTTCCTGGCCGGCAACGTGCTGTCCGCGCTGGCGCCGGACATCGCGCTGCTCGTCGTCTTCCGATTCGTCACCGGTAGCGTGCAGGGCGCGTTCTTCGGCGCCGGGGCCGTCGTCGCCGCGTACGTGTACGGACCCGGCAAGGGCGGCAAAGCGTTCGCAACCGTGATGGGGGGACTCACCCTCGCCACCATCGCCGGGTCGCCGCTCGGCACCTTCATCGGCCAGCACGCCGGCTGGCGCGCCATGTACTGGACCGTGGTCGCCATCGGCCTGCTGGCCGGCGTCGCCCTGGTCGCCTGGTTGCCCCGTACGGACGACCTGCACGGCAGCCCCGTCAGGAACGAGCTGCACGGCCTGCGCCGGCTCAACGTCTGGCTGATGGTCACCGTCGCGGCGCTCGGCATCTCCAGCATCTTCGCCGTCTACACGTTCATCGGCCCCTTCGTCACCGACGCGGCGCGGCAGGACGCCGCGCTCATCCCGATCGCGCTCGCCGTCTTCGGCCTCGGCATGGCAGTCGGCAACCATCTCGGGGGACGTGTCGCCGACCGATCCGAGCACCGGGGGCTGACCTGGGGATACGGCGGTGTCCTGGCGCTCTTGGCGCTGATCGGCGTGGCCGGTGAAAACCTGCTGATACTGCTGCCCTGCCTGTTCGGCGTCGGAGCGACCATGATGTTCGCGATCCCCACCATCCAGGTCCGGTTGACCGGATTCGCGCCGGACGCTCCGACCTTGATGGGCGCGCTCAACCTGGCCGCCCTCAATCTGGCCAACTCCCTCGGAGCGCTCGGCGGCGCGGTCACCCTCGAAGCCGGCTGGGGAACCCTGTCCACCGTCTGGGCCGGCTTCGTTCTGACGTCCGCCGGTCTGCTCCTGTACGTCGTGACCGTCGCTCGACCGAGCGTTCCGGTCCGGCATGACGGAGTCACCACATGAACGACGGTGTCGGGCCGCGCGGGCCGGTCCTGGACGACGGGCAGTTCCGTCGGCTCGCCGAGTACGGCGAGGTGGAACACGTCGAGGACGGTCGGCATCTGTACGTGTCCGGCGACGACTCCTATGACTTCTTCCTGCTTCTGACGGCGGCTGTGGACATCGTCAGAGACGCGACGGCGATGGAGCCGGAGCGCCTGATCTACCAGGGTGGCCCCGGGGACTTCCTCGGCGAGCTCAACCTGTTGACACGTCAGCACGTCTACCTGACCGCCCGAGTGGTCTCCACCGGGACGGTCGTCCGGATCCGGATGGCGAAGTTGCGTCAGGCCCTCGCCGAACAGGACGACATCGCCGACCTGTTGCTCGCGGCGTTCCGGGAGCGGCGCGAGGTCATCCGGTCGGCGGCCGGCGGCGTCCTGGAGATCGTCGGTCAGCCGGACGCCGCGGATACCGTGGAGTTGCGCACCTACGTGACGCAGATGCTTCTGCCCCATACCTGGCGCAGTGCGAACTCGCCCGCCGGAGGCTCGCTGATGACATCGGCCGGGCTCACTCCGGACGACCTTCCGGCTGCGATCGCCCACGGTTCGGTGGTGCGGCGCGCGACTCCTGGAACAGTCGCGCAGGCACTCGGCCTCACGTACCGGGCCGACGAACGTCCGGTCGACCTCGTCGTCGTGGGCGCCGGTCCGGCGGGTTTGGCCGCCGCCGTGTACGGGGCGTCCGAGGGCCTTGCCACCGTACTGCTGGACCGAACAGGGCTCGGCGGTCAGGCTGCCAAGAGCTCACGCATCGAGAACTACCTGGGCTTCCCCGACGGGGTCAGTGGGGCGAACCTGACGCGACTGGCGATGGTCCAGGCACTCAAGTTCGGTGTGCGAATCCACTCGCCCTGCGCGGTGGCAGGTCTCGATCTCTCCGATGATCGACGGCCGGCCGTCCTGCTGGAGGACGGCGTGCGCATTCCGTGCCGTGCGGTGATCGCCGCTACCGGAGCCCATTACCGGCGTCTCGACATTCCCCGGTGGGCGGTGTTCGAGAAGTCCGGCTGTATCCGGTACGCGGCGACCGAGCTGGACGTCCGAGGCTGCGAGCATCGACCGGTGACGGTCGTCGGGGGCGCCAACTCGGCCGGTCAGGCGGCCCTGTCCCTCGCCGCCCACGGCGCGACGGTGGACTTGATCATCCGCGGTCGCGACCTCGGGGCTCGGATGTCCTCCTATCTGACCGACAGAATCCGTGCACATCCCCGTATCCGAGTCCACGCCGGCAGCACGGTCCGCGAACTGACTGGTGATGACTCCCTGGCCTCGATCACCGTGGAGAGGCCGGGCGAGCGGCCGGAGCGGCTGGCCAGTCACGCACTGTTCTGCTTCGTTGGAGCCGACCCGGTGTCGGGCTGGCTGTCCGGCGTCGCCAAGGCCGACGACGGCTTCATCCTCACCGACAGCCGGCTCCCCGCCGGATCGTCCGGAACGCCACTCCCGTTCCAGACGAGCGCTCCCCGGGTCTTCGCGGTCGGCGACCTCCGCTCCGGCTCGACGAAACGCGTGGCCACGGCCGTCGGCGAGGGCGCGAGCGCAGTCTCATCCGTACACGTGGTGCTCGCCAGACATTGACGCCGCATCAGAAGGAGCAGAAATGGACGTCGTTGACATACTCGAAAAGGCACGGGACGCCGCCACAGTACGGCGCGCTTTCGGCAATCCCATCACCTGTGACGGTGTGACGGTCATTCCCGCGGCCCGCGGTGGCGGAGGCGGTGGCGGTCGCTGGGACGGGGATCAGCCCGGCGAGGGCTCGGGCGGCGCCTTCGGGGTAGGAGTCACACCGACCGGCGTATTCGTCATCACGAAGGGCATCATCCGCTGGCACCCCGCGATCGACTACAACAGGATCGTTCTAGGTAGTCAGCTCGTCGCCGTTGCAGCGCTTGTTACCGTCTGCGCCATCGTGCGTCGGCGTGCCCAGCGATCGTGATCTAGGCCATCACTCAGCGCCGGATCGCGGCGTTCCGCTATTTTGTTCGATACGGGCTTGAGGTGGCGCGTCTGCCGACCCTTCCTTCTACGACCAATCCTGGACCAGTAGACTCGGTGCACACTGCAACCCGAAACGGGTTGTAAGCGGACAAAGTCTGTAATGGCCATCCGGGAGTCGACAGACGTGACTGGGCCAGCCCATCCCGTTCGGCCCGACGGCGAAGGTTTGCCGACCGGCGCCGGTTCGCTGCGTCTGCAGATCCTCGGTCCGTTGCGGCTGTGGCGCGATAGCGTCGAACTGGACGCCGGCCCTCGGCAGCAGGCTCAGCTGCTGGCCCTGCTCCTGGCGCGCGTGGGCCGTCCGGTCAGCACGAGAGAATTGATCGACCTGATCTGGGCCGATGACGCCCCCGCCAGCGCGCTCAACATCATCCACAAGTACGTCGGGGCATTGCGGCGGGTGCTCGAACCCGCGGTCCCCGCCCGGGCAGCCGGTACATACCTGCACCGCCGGGGCGACGCGTACGTGTTCAGTGCCGGCCCCAGCACGCTGGACCTCGTCACGTTCCGGGAACTCCGCCAAGCCGGCCAGGCCGCCCTCGCCCAGCAAGCTCGCGAAGTGGCGCTCGATTACTACGTCGAAGCGCTCGGCCTCTGGCAGGGCCCCGCGGGGGATGGGCTTTCCTACGGATCGACCGCGATGCCGATCTTGGCAGCCCTCGACGACGAGTTCCACGCCGCCTGCGCGGCAGCGGCCGAACTGGCCGTGTCGTTGCGCCGACCGGAGCGGGTGATCCCGCCGTTGCAGCTGGCCGCGTCGATGGCGCTGTTCCACGAACCCGTACATGCCAGCCTCATCACCACCCTCGGTGCCGCTGGACGGCAGGCGGAGGCGCTGTCAGCGTTTCACGCGGTCCGTGACCGCCTCGCCGAGGAGCTCGGCATCGACCCCGGCCCGGCGCTGCAGGCCGCGCATCTGCGAGTGCTGACGCAGACCCCGAGGCCGCCGGTGATGACTAGCACGGAGAGTGACCGTGCATCGGCGAGGCAGGCAGCCGGACTGGTCGGCCGGGGCGAGGAACTCGGCGTGCTGCGGCAGGCCATCGAGGCGGCGCTCACCGGCCGCACCGGGCTCGGCATCGTCGAAGGCGAACCGGGCGCGGGTAAGACGCGCCTGCTGGAAGAGGCCGCCGCCGTCGCGGACCAGCGTGGCGCGCTCGTTGTCTGGGCTTCCTGTCTGGAAGGCGACGGAACACCATCGATGTGGCCATGGGAGCAGGCGCTCACCATCGTCCTCGACAGCCTGCCCGCGCCGGCGCGTGAGAAGTGGCTGACCGGCGAACTCGGTCGCCTCCTCGAAGCTGGAGACGATGACGCCGCGCCGCCGGTTGCCGGCAGCCGTGCCCAGTTCCGCCTGTTCGAGCAGGTCGTTACCGTTATCGGCCAGGCCTCGGCAGAACGGCCGATGCTGCTGGTCATGGACGATCTTCAATGGATCGATGCCGCCTCGCTCCAGCTGTTCGGCCACGTGGTGGGCCGGCTACCCACCGGCACCGCGATCATCGGCGCCCTTCGCGACCGCGCACCCACACCCGGCTCCGACCTTTCGCGAGTACTGGCCGCCGCCAGCCGGCTGCCCAGCCACCGCAGGATCCGACTCGGCCCGCTCAGCCTGACCGACGTGGCCGAACTCATCCGCCGCGAGACCGGCCACGAACCCAGCACGGACATCGCCCGCAACATCCACGTTCGCACCGCCGGCAATCCCTTCTTCGTCCGCGAACTGTCACGGCTTCTCAGCGACCGCGGCGCGCTCGGCGACGGCGACGCATCGGCCCGGGCCGGGGTGCCGTCCACCGTGCGAGACGTCGTCCGCGATCGCATGGCCGGCCTCGACGACAGCGCTCGCGACCTGTTGCAGGTCGCCGCGCTGATCGGCCGCGACGTCGACCTCGGCCTGCTCGCCCGCGCCGCCGGTGTCGACGTCGCAGACTGCCTCGAACGCCTCGAACCGTTGCGCGCGCTCGGCCTGCTCGAAACGGAGCCGGAGGACCCGTTCTCGTGGCGCTTCGCGCACGACCTGGTTCGCGAATCGGTCACGGAGACAACGGCGCATTGGCGGGCCATCCGGCTGCACCTGCGTGTCGCGGACGCGCTCGAAGAAGGCCAAGCGGACGACGAGTCCTTCACCGAACGGCTCGCCTTCCATCTGTGGGCCGCCAGGGCCCTCGCCGATCCGGTTCGTACGGCGGAGGCGTTGAAGCGCGCCGGTCGTCGCGCGGCGACCAAGCTCGCGTTCGCCGCCGCCGATCGGCACCTGGAATCGGCCGCCCAGGTCGCGCGCGCCGCCGGGCTCCCGGAACTCGAGCTCTCCGCTCTCTCGCTCCTCGCCATCGCCCCGCGTCGGCAAGCCGGGTTCGGCGGCACCACGTTCGACCTGCTGGAGCGTGCGGAACACCTGGCCCGCCAACTCGGCCGGGAGGTGGACGCCGCCGGCCTCCTCTTCGCCCGCCTGTTCGGGGCCTACACCTTCCTGGAGTGGGACCGCCTTCGTCTGGTCCGCCGGCTGTACGACCAAGGGGAGGCGTCCTCCGATCCGGTCGTCCGCGTGTACGGCCGGCAAGCCTGGGGCCTGCACCAGTGGGACATCGGCAACATCGGCGCGGCATACCGGTGCTTCAGCGAGAACAACCCCGCCCTTCTCGACGGGGTCGTCTCCGCGCACAGCGAGACCCCGATCCGGCGTGACGTCTCGGGTGAGTGGCCCGGCTGGCTGGCCGTCGTGACGGCACTACACGGTGACGTCGAGACGGCGGGGACCATGATCGACAAGTGGAATGGCCCCGACGACCAGTATGCGGTCGCGACCTGGGCCTACTACATCACCATCATCGCTTCGATGGCCGGTGACGCGGGCTGGGTGATACGCACGATCGAGCGCTGGACGGCCGTGGGCACCGGCCGCGCCGCCGTCCAGCAAGAGCTCTACATACGCCTGAACTGGTACTGGGCCCGTGCCCTCGTCGGCGATGACCCGGCCGGCATCGCGGCGGAGGCCGAACAGCTCCTGGCCGGGACGCTGGTCGACCCGCCGCGGTGGGGCGTCGCGTACCACCACGGACTGATCGCCGAGATGTGGTTGGCCGCCGGGAGGCCGGACGAGGCGGCCATCGCCCTCGATCGAGCGGACCAGGCCCTCGAGGCCTACGGCCAACGCTACGCCGAAGGACTTGTCCTGCTGCTGCGGGCGCGCCTGCTCCACGCCCGCGGCGAACCCGCCGAAGTCGTACGAGCCGCTGCCGAAACAGCCCGCGACCAGTCCAACGAACGCGAGTCTCACCTCTTCGCCCGCCGCGCCGAGAAGTTCCTCGCCGAGCTTTGACCGCACTTCGGACAGTCACTGGGACGAGCCTATTAGAGCTCGACGGGTGATCAACCAGCCGAACCCGGCCGCCGTGAAGAACATGACAATGCCGTATACCGCGCCCGGGATGGCGATCTCGGCACTGTTCAACAAGGCCGGGCTCAGCGCGACCGTGATGGCGAGCGCGGTGTTGTGGATGCCGATCTCAAACCCGGCCGCGGTGGCCGCGCGGTGGTCGACGCCGGTCAGGCGCGGCACGCCGTAGCCGACCAGCAGGCTCACGATGTTGAAAGCCAGCACGGCCAGCCCGACCGAGACGAAATAGCCGACGAGGTTCTCCCGCTCCCCGTACAGCACGGCGGAGATGACCCCGACCAGGACCACAACTGACAGCACCCGGACGGGAAGGTTGAGCCGCCGCGCCACCTGCGGCGCCAGCGCGCGCACGAGCATCCCGACCACGACCGGCCCGAGCACCATCACGAAGACCTGCTGCAACTTGTCGACCTGCAGCCCGAGGGCGGCCCCACCGGGAAGGAAGTACCCGGCCGAGAGGTTCACCACGATCGGCAGCGTGACCACGACCAGCACCGAGTTGACCGCGGTGAGCGTGATGTTCAGCGCGACGTTCCCGCCGAACAGGTGACTGAACAGGTTGGCCGTGGGGCCACCGGGCGACGCCGCGACCACCATCAACCCGACCGCCAGCTCCGCCGGGAGCCGGAAGGCCAGCACCAGGCCAAAGCAGATCGCCGGCAGCACCACGACCTGGCACAGCAGCGCGACCACGGCCGCCTTCGGATATTGGCCCACCCGCCGGAAGTCGTCCAGGGTCAGGCCGAGACCCAGGCCGAGCATGACGATGCCGAGGGCGAAAGGCAGACTGGCCAGGACCAATGGGGAATCCATGGCGGACATTCTCGGGCATACTGACAATTTCTGGCAGCCTGCAGGGAGCAAGCTGTCGTTGTTCCGGGCTGGCTAATCCAGACAACACAGGCCTCGACGGAACGGTACGGCTATGGAACCCACCACCGGCGACCGAAACGCCTGCGCTGCGCGATTGGGCGGTACGGCTGGCGCTCAAGCCGGCACCCCACGCGAGCCCGGCAACCGCTGGCGTGATCCGCGAGGCTGCGGCGGCTCTCCCGGCGGAACTCCTCGGTCAGATCGCTGACGCCTTCGGCGAGGTCGCTCCGGCGCTGCCCGAGCCACCGGTGGCCGGCACCCTGGGGGCGGCGGTCTCGCTTCCCCGATCTGCCGCCAGGGATCGATTCCCTGAATGAACTGGCCGGCAAGATATCGCCCTGCTGGAGTCCGGCCGGACGATCCCGGTGCTGCTGGCCACCCCGACCGCTCCCACCGGGCACCTCGATGCCGGAACGCTGGGTCAGCCGCCTGGAACTCCTGGGAGACGACGAACCTCTTCCGCTCGACTTCTGTCAGGCTCTGCTCCGCCTGCCTCGATCCGTCGACCCCGAGGTTCTCGCCCGCGCCCAGAAACTGACCTTGTCCGCGCCCAATTGGAGGTGCTGACCACCCTGGCCCGGGGCGAGGGCCCGGTAGGGCGGGCGACTGCGAGCGCCATCGTGACGGCGCTGGGGCACAAACAACCCGCACAGCGAGCGTGGGCCATCGATGCGGCGAAGATCCTCGCCCTGCGTGGAGAACTCGTTGGAGCCGATTTCGGCTGGGCGCTGGGGAAACTGGTCCGTGCGGACGTCGTGAAGCTCAACCGGGTCACACCGGCCCTGGAGGAGCTCGCACTGTGCGGGGCACACCACGAAACATGGGCCCTCCTGGCCGACGCGCCTCCCGCCCTGCTGCCCGAAGCAGGAGAGCGACCACTGACTGGTCTGGTGGACCTTCTGGCCGTCGCGGTCAAGGCCGCTACTTTCGCCGGGGCGCGGGTCGATGTTCCAGGACTGGCCGAGATAGCCGCGCGCAAGGGCGGCAGTCGCATGATGGAGGGTGCGTGCCATCTCCTGCAGATGATCAACATGAGATGAAGGCTCCGCACGCTGCGCATCGCGCCCAGCGTGACGGAGGCGATCAGCGGCGACGGGTTCACGCGCTGGCGGGGGAAGCTCACCATGTGGCTGCGTCCATCCTGCTCAAGCAGGATGACAAAGGGCCTGGCTGGCCGCCGACCGGAGCGTGCGGAGAATCCGCTAAGAGGATCACAATGGCCCAACTGGGTCATCCCACTTATCGGGACTGAAACACCCAAAGTGCCTGGTGCTATGATCTACCTGCACCTGGGCAAGCGTTCTGCGGGATTTTCGTGTTGTTCGGCCCAAACGGAGATCCTTCAAATCCGAGGCCTGTCCAGTAGATACCGAAAGCCGCCTGAGGCGGCTCATTTTCTGGCCGGACCACGAAGAACTCCGAAACGTACTGCTGGCCATCCTTCGTTCGGCCGTGAAGTTCCAGCAGCCACCCGCCTTCAGACTGATCTTTCGGAGGGATATGTGCCGCTCGTTTGATTTGAGGCTTGTCCCCAGGAAGCAGGCACCATTTGAGAGCATCTTTCAGGAGAATTGCGCATGTCTCGGTGCTGCGGACATGCCTTGAGCAGAAATCGGCGACACCATTCTTCGCTACTCCGGTCGCGACCTTTTCGAGCGTTGACTCCGCCATGTCTTGCGTCAATATTTCTGGTGAAGGTTCGGCTTTACCTGGCCTAGGCATACAGGCTGCCGTGCACACTACGATGGCCAAGACAGAAATCAGACGTGTGGTCAAACGCATGAGGAATCCTTTCCTTCGAGGATATGAGTATGAGGGCCAGGGGCGCGCCCCGGCCCTCATACTCACTATTGAGTAGTCAGATACAGAAGCCTCCGTCTATATAGCTGCACGTCTCTCCATTGAACCAGTTGGTCCACTGGGGTCGACCGTCATTCTGTGCAACCTTCACCGAAACCTGATGCCTGGTCGTACGCAGGTACTCCGTCTGGCCTTTATAATAGGTACTCATCTTGCCAGGTTCGGGATAGTCGTAGACACGCTGCTCGTCGCAATGGTTGTAAGAGCCGCCGACTGTAAATGCATTGTACAGCTGGACCTCGTAGCTTACCGCGCGGCAGTTTCCGGTGCTTGGATTCTGCGGGCTAAAATCAACTGAGTACAGGGTTGGGGAGTCGGCGGCAGCCTCTTGGCCACGTCCGCACGAAATCAGTTCCCCAAGCAGGACATTGGCCTGACATGTATTCCAGGCCTCGAAACTGTAGTAGTTCCATGTTGAGTTTCCGTCATACTTCAGCACGAAGCGCTTGTAGCAGGGCTCCTCCCAGAACCCGGTATAGGTCTTCCTTGCCGCGCAGTACTCGTGATACTGCTCAACGTACGGTGCCTCAAGGATTCCTACTGCCTTTTCAGATCTGGATTGGGGGTCATCCTGTGCCTGAGGGTCGGGATCCTGATCGTCCCACTCGACAGTGACCATGCACGGGTTTGTGCCGTCCTGCTCGTTTCGGGGCCCGCCGATGTATCGAACCTCAGTGGTGCTCTTGGGAAGAATCAGACTCTCGGTCCCCCGCTTGCATCGGGAGTCGGGGAGGATTTTCGCGAGATCCACAGAGATGACGTCATACTGCGATGTCATGGCCTCAGTCGATTTGAGTGCGGTTATTCCTTTAGCCTGCATCCGTTGCGAGAACTCGTTCAGGAGTCGGTTTCCGCTCTTGGAGCGGGTAATGTCCTCGGAGTTCGTGGCATCGAGTACGACAGTTTTCGGCACGATCGACGGCTGAGCGCTGTCGATGGCCGGTGATGCAGCCATGCCGTTGCCGGCGTAGATGGACGTAGCGTTTGCGGTACCTCCAGCAGAGAGAAGTCCCGCGACGAGGACGGCCAATATTGCCCTGGCTAACGGTCGTTGCATAGCTTTGGTGCACCTTCCGGTTGATGGAAATTTGGTAGAGGAAACCGTGCTTACGGTGTCCCTTCTTGGCTCGGG
This sequence comes from Acrocarpospora pleiomorpha, assembly GCF_009687885.1. GTDB lineage: Bacteria > Actinomycetota > Actinomycetes > Streptosporangiales > Streptosporangiaceae > Acrocarpospora > Acrocarpospora pleiomorpha. The sequence goes on along the minus strand of NZ_BLAF01000043.1, from coordinate 65,344 downwards.
GCATTACGAAGCATTTGTCGGCATTGTCAAGTTAATTGAAATGATCTCAAGAGTCAAGGGTTTCGGATCAAGGAGGAGCTTTGCGGTAATACCGGATTCGCCTATATCATCATCCGATTATGTGGTCTATCGTGGAAAACACGTACACCATCATGGAGTTCACTCTGGACGCAGGCCTACCGTCATGGCTGGGTGACATGCGGGCGGTTGTAGTCCATATCGGAGACATGAGATATCCCGACCGCGGTGGGGTTGACCGCGCAGGCGCGGGCTCGCCGGGAGCAGGTGCGGTTAACGTCCGGGGAAATGTTCGCCGCCGGGGCGAGTGCCCAGCAGGTCTTCGAGCACTTCAGGGTGAGCCTGATGTCGGCTAACCGCTGGCACCGGCCTTGATGAAGGCGGGATGGACGCGCTGGCCTCCAAAGGGCCGGGCGGGGAGAAGTGCAAGCCGACCGGTCCGCAGTTGAAGACCCTGGCGGGGGCGCTGGAGCAGGGATCGGCCTCGCACGGCTGGGCGGATCAGTGCTGGCCCGGATCGCCGAACTGATCAGTGAGCTGTTCGAGGTGTGTTAAACGCTGGGCGGGCGTGGACTATCTGCTGCATCGGGATCGGTGGAGCTGGCAAGCGCCCGCCCGCGGGCGTTCGCGAAGCTGCGCCGGAAGCTGGATGGTTCGATTGGCTGGCCATTGGTAGCGGTGGAGACGAGCACGGTCTCCTGCCAGTCGTCTTCCGCCGTTTACCGGGCGTTGTCGCGTGCCGTGCACGGGCACGGAGTGCTGTCGTGATGATCTCAGGGAAGGGCAGCGTCGCGTCGGACGCGTGCGTCTTTGCGTGGTGGTGCAGCAGCATGCCCACAACGCGTTGGAATTAGCAGCCGATCGTCATCTCGGCCTGATCGAGAGGTGTTGTTCCAGCGTCCCGGACGTTCCTTGATGGTCCCGCCCGTAGTCGGCCGACTCGGACTTGCAGCGCACGAGGTCGGTCCATTGCTGTCGGCAGCTGCACCAGTGCGTGGGATTGACGTCAATGGGGCCTTGCCGGATGGTGGCGAGGATGCGGTGCATTGATGAGACGTCGATGTCATCGGCGATCGACGGTCGCCGTCCGTATCGTCCCTGCATGCTGCTGAACCAGGAGCTACGGCTCAGCCGGCGGGCGGTGTTCCTGGCCGCCGGAGGGCTGCTCGTCAGCTGCTCCCAGCAGCCTGAGGTCGACAAGGTTCACCTGCGACTGGCCACCGGGCCGGCGGGGGCGGTGTACCGGCGCATCGGCGGTGCGCTGGCCGAGCACATCTCCCAGCAGGTGCCGGGTGTGACGGTGGTCACTGTGCCGAGTGGGGCGTCCACCGACAACATCCGGATGCTGCGGGCCGGTGAAGTGCACCTTGGGCTGACGAGCCTGGACGCGCTGATCACGACCGACGGCAGCGTGCCTGAGGGGCTCTCGGCGATATGCCGGCTCTATGACAGTCACCTGCATCTCGTGGTCATGGCCGGTTCGGCGATCGACGAGTTCGGGGACCTGGAGGGCAAGCGCCTGTCCCTCGGTGCGCGTGACTCGGGCACGGAGTTCATGTCGCTGCGGGTTCTGGAGCTCGGCCTGGTGAATGCCGACGGTCGGTATATCAGCCAGGCCGAATCGGCGGCGGCACTGCGCGATGGCGAGATCGACGCGATGTTCTCCCTGACCGGCGTCCCGACACCCGCCATCACGGAACTGGCGCAGCGGCACTCGATCCGGCTGATCCCGTTGGACGCACAGGCGGACGCGCTCTTCACGGCGTTCCCAGGTCCCTACACGCCGGCCATGATCCCCGCGACTGCCTACGCCGGCGTCCCGGCCGTCCGCACCGTCGCTGTGCCGAACGTGTTTCTCGTGCGCGACGACCTGCCCGATGACCTGGTCTACGCCATCACCGACACGATTTTCACGCACACCGGCACGATCACCTCCGCCGGCCGCGACGACGCCGAAGCCGTTCCCGAAGCGTGGCGGATCAACGTGCGTACCGGGATCTCCACCGCGTCGATCCCGCTCCATCCGGGCGCGGCCGCCTGGTTCCGCGACCGCAAGCGCTGACCCGGGCCCGGGGCCTCAGGCCGGCGACGCCACCCGCGGCAACGCGACCACCGCGGCGAATCCGTGCCCGGACCCGTCCGGACGCGGCAGGCCCTCCTCCAGCCGCAGCTCGCCCCCGGCCGCCGCGACCAGGTCGGCGCAGATGGCCAGCCCCAGGCCGGTCCCGGACACGTTCTGATGCCGCGGCGATCGCCAGAACCGTCGTAGCGCCTGGGCCCGCTCGGACGCGTCGATCCCCTGGCCGTCGTCACGGACCGCGATCGTGACCACGCCTCCGGCTCCGGTGGCCGTACCGCCGGGGACGACTCGGGCGCTCACCTCCACTACCTGCGCGTCCGATAGCCGTAACGCGTTGCTGATCAGCTCGTCCAGGATGCTGCCCAGTCCGCCCGGCGGCTCCAGCAACCGCAGCCCCGGCGGTACGTCGACCGCCAGTGTCTGCCCCGCTGTCGCCGTCAACGCCCGCCACCGGTCCACCCGCGTCGCCAGCACCGCGTCGAGATCCACCGGCGACGCCGTGCGTATGCTCTCCATTCGCGCGCTGGCCTGCAACGAGTTCAGCATCCGCTGCATCGCCTTCAGCTCGTCGACCGCGACGTCGTACACCTGCCGCCCGTTGCCGTCCGCGCGCAGATGCGGCTCCAGACTCTCCACAGCGAGCCGGAGGCTGGTCAGCGGGTTGCGCAACTGATGCGACGCGTCGGACACGAACGCCCGCTGCCGCTGCGCGGCGTTCTCGACCGCGTCCATCATGGTGTTGAACGACTCTGCCAGCCGTCGCAGCTCGACCGGGCCGGCCTCGGCGTCCGCCCGAATCGTGAGGTCGCCCTGGGAGATTCGCGAGCTCGCCGCGTCCAGCTCCCGCACCGGCCGCAGTACCCACGCCGATACCGGCCAGGCGACGGCCACCAGCGCGATCAACGGCAGCAGCCCGAGCCCGGCGAGCTGGGCCCATCGCACGAGGATGCGATAGCGCGTCTTCGACAGATCGGAAATCGTCACGACCGCGCCGACAACCTCGCTGTCGCGGCCCACCGGCTCCGCGACCACGAGTGCGGAGTCGTTCCACGGCGCCCATTCGCCGGACGGTTCGGACCTCGCCCCGGCCAGCGCCGCGGTCACGATCCGGGGCAACGCCGACTCGGCCCGCGCCGCCTCCCGGTACGCACCGGCTGGTCCGAGCAGCACCTTGCCCGAGGTGTCGATCACCGCGACCGGGATGCCGTACAGCTCCTGGTAGCGCGCGAGCTCCTGATGGAGCGCCTCGGTCCGCCCGGTTGACAGCGTGGTCTCGGCCAGAGGCGCGAACCGGCCGACGTCGTTGAGCCGGTCGACGTACGTCTCCTGCATCTCCCGCTCGGCCACGGTGACGCTGAGCGGCACCCCGAGCGCGGCGATGAGCAGCACCGCGAGGGGCACCAGGACGACGAGCAGGCGGCGGTGCACGGCGCGTCAGCCGATCAGCTCCGGCTGGTCGGCCTGGAGCCGATAGCCGACCCCGTGGATCGTGCGAATGAGTACGGCCGGCCCGAGCTTGTGCCGCAACGCCGCGATGTGGGTGTCCAAGGTGCGACTCGAGGACTCCCAGGTCGCGCCCCAGATCTGGTCGAGGATGACGTCGCGGCTCACCACGTTCGGCGCCCGCCGGGCCAGCAGCAGGAGCAGCTCGAACTCCTTGCGGGTCAAGGTCACAGACGTGCCGTCGATGGTGACCTCGCGGGTGCCGAAGCAAATCCGCATCGGGCCGAGGACGAGCGGCTCGTCCGGGTGGCTCAGGGCACGAGCCACCCGGGTGCGTCGCAGGACGGCGTCGATCCGGGCCAGCAACTCCGGGATGCCGAACGGTTTCACGATGTAGTCGTCGGCGCCGGCACGTAAGCCACGGACCCGCTCGTGCTCCTCCGATCGTGCTGTCACGGCGATGACGGCGGTCTCCGGGCGGTCACGCAGCTTGCGGATCACGTCGAGTCCGTCGCCGTCGGGCAGGCCCAGGTCGACGAGGACCACATCGGATGGGGAGGCACGCACGGCCTCCGCGGCGGTGGCGATGCGGTGGACCTCGAAACCCGCCTGGGTCAGGACGGTCACCAGACCCCGGGCCACGCGGTCGTCATCCTCGATGATGGTGATCCGCATATCTGCAGGATTGTACGGCCCGGACCGAAGCTCGTGTTAGCCCTTCAATTCTTGGGATTTCTCTGACATCCGGCGCATTCCTTGGGATTTCTCTGACACCATCCGCGTCCCTGCCAGCCGACACTGAGGCCGCGCGCTCACCGACGAATGCGCATGCGCTGCCGAGGAGGCCGCGATATGAGAACGACCAGCAGGTACTGGATCGCTGCGATCGGCGTCGTTTCGCTCGTCGCCGCCTGCTCCAGCAACGGAGGTGCCACCAGCGGAAGCGCCACCGGCGGCTACCCGGACCAGAACATCACGTTCGTCGTGCCGTTCAGCGCGGGTGGCCCGACGGACACCGTCACCCGCATGATCGCCGAGCCGATGGCCGCCAAGCTCGGCACCAAGATCGTCGTCCAGAACGTCGAGGGGGCGGGTGGCACGGTCGGCGCCGGCGAGGTCGCGCGGGCCGAGCCCGACGGCTACACCGTGCTCATGCACCACATCGGGATGTCAACGGCGCCCGCCCTGTACCAGAACCTGGGCTACCAGCCGCTCGAGAACTTCGAGATGATCGGGCTCGTCACCGAGGTGCCGATGACGATCGTCGCCCGCAAGGATTTCGCGCCCGCGACACTCAAGGACCTCGTGACCTACGTGAAGGCGAACGCCGACAAGGTCACGCTGGCCAACGCCGGCATCGGCGCCGCATCCCACCTGTGCGGCCTGCTGTTCCAGACCGCCGCCGGTGTCAAGCTCCAGGAGGTCCCGTACGAAGGCACCGGCCCCGCGCTGACCGACCTCGTCGGCGGCCAGGTCGACTTCATGTGCGACCAGACGACCAACACCAGCGGCCAGATCTCCGCCGGCGAGGTGAAGGCGTACGCGGTCACCACGCCGGAGCGCGTGCGGAGCCTGCCCGACCTGCCCACCACGGCCGAGGCCGGGCTGCCCCAGCTCCAGGTCAGCGTGTGGCACGGTCTCTACGTCCCGGTCGGCACGCCGCAGGAGGTCGTCCAGAAGCTGTCCGAGGCGCTGAAGGTGGCACTGGCCGACCAAAAGGTCATCGACCAGATGGCCAAGCTCGGCACCGCGCCGGTCCCGGCCGAGGACGCGACCCCGCAGGCGCACCGGGCCAAGCTCGAAGAGCAGCTCGGCACGTGGGCAAAGGTCATCGCCGACGCCGGGGTCAAGGCCTCCTGAGGTGGAGCGCCGCCGGTCCTTCCCGGACGTCATCGCCGGGGGAATCTTCGTCCTGATCGGTGGGGCGTTCGTGGTGGGGTCGCTCGGCTACGAGCTGGGCACCCCGCTGCGGATGGGCCCCGGTGCCTTCCCGTTGCTGGTCGGCGCGATCGTGGCCGTGCTGGGCCTGGCGATCGTCAGCAAGGGATTCATCGCCGGCGAGGTGGTCTCGTTCGGGCTGGTCCCCTGGCGTGCGGTCGCCCTCATCGTGCTCGCGGTCCTGTTCTTCGGCTTCACCGTCCGGGGCCTCGGATTCGTACCGACGTCCGCGGTGACCGCCCTGCTCACCACGCTGGCCAGCGCGCGCGTACGGCTGGTCACGGCCGTGGCCGTGACCGCCGGGCTGACCGTTGCCGGCACGCTCATCTTCGTCGTCGGACTTCAGGTGCGGATCCCGCTATGGGGTCCGTGGCTAGGGTTCTGACGCGGCATCCGGATTGAGGCATGGAACTTCTCGACAACCTCGCGCTGGGCTTCTCGACCGCCCTCCTGCTCCAGAATGTCCTCTACTGCTTCGTGGGAGTGCTGCTCGGGACGGCGGTCGGCGTGCTGCCCGGCATCGGGCCGACGGCGACGGTGGCGATGCTGCTGCCGATCACGTTCAGCTTCGAGCCGGTGACGGCGCTGATCATGCTGGCCGGCATCTATTACGGCGCACAGTACGGCGGCTCGACGACCGCCATCCTGATCAACCTGCCCGGTGAGTCGTCGGCGGCGGTCACCGCGCTGGACGGGCACGAGATGGCCCGGCAGGGCCGGGCCGGCGCGGCGCTGGCCGCCGCCGCGGTCGGGTCCTTCATCGCGGGTACGGTGGCCACCGTCATCCTGGCCGTCGCGGCCCCGCCATTGGCCCGCGTCGCGTTGAAATTCGGCCCGGCCGAATACTTCTCGCTGGTGGTGCTCGGTCTGGTCGTGTCGATCGCGCTGGCGCGTGGCACGGCGCTCAAGGCACTGGCGATGATCGCGCTCGGCGTCCTGTTCGGCGCGGTCGGCCAGGACATCTACACCGGCATGCCCAGGTTCGTGTTCGACCAGCGCGAGCTGTACGGCGGCATCGACTTCGTGTCGGTCGCCGTCGGCATGTTCGGGGTGGCCGAGATCCTGCGCAACCTGGAGAACGAGCAGACCCGCACGGCGGTCATCGGCAAGGTGAAGAACCTCTGGCCGACCCGCGAGGACCGGCGCCGGATCGTCGGCCCGATCCTGCGGGGTACCGGTATCGGTGCCGCACTCGGCGTCTTGCCCGGCGGTGGCCACGTGCTGGCCTCGTTCACCTCGTACGCCGTCGAGAAGCGGATCTCGAAGCGGCAGCAGGAGTTCGGGCGCGGCGCGATCGAGGGCGTCGCCGGCCCCGAGTCGGCGAACAACGCCGCCGCACAGACGTCGTTCATCCCGCTGCTCACTCTGGGTCTGCCCGCCCATCCGGTAATGGCACTGATGGTCGGCGCGTTCATCGTTCACGGCATAACCCCCGGCCCGAACGTCATCACCGACGAACCGGCGCTGTTCTGGGGCCTGATCGCGTCGATGTGGATCGGCAACGTGCTGCTCGTGCTGCTGAACCTGCCGTTGATCGGCTTATGGGTGCGCATGCTGCGCATCCCGTACCAGGTGCTGTTCCCGATGATCATCCTGTTCGCCGCGATCGGCACATACTCCCTGGGGTTCAACGCGTACGACGTCTACGCGATCGTATTCTTCGGGATCCTGGGCTACATCCTGATCAAGTGCGGCTGCGAGCCGGCGCCACTGCTGCTTGGCTTCGTCCTCGGACCCTTGGTTGAGGAGAACCTGCGGCGGGCGCTCATCATCTCCCGCGGCGACGCGTCGGTCTTCCTGACCCGACCGATCTCCGCGGTGCTCCTGGCCCTGGCCGTGGCGGCGCTCGTCGTAACCGTCCTCCCGACAATTCGCAAGCGCCGCGAGACCGTGTTCACCGAGGAGGAGTAGAGACTCCGATCAGTAGTAGCCGGTGATGACGGCGGAGTTGAAGCTGCGCGTCCCGGTGCGAGGGTCGGCCAGCGTCCCACGCAGGTCTTTCTTCACTGCCATTAGGGTGTCACACTAATTTTCCGTGTTCGGTCGAATCGCGGGGAAGTGGTCATGCCAATATGGGCCGTAGTGGTCAGCATTCTTGTCTCGATCGCATCCCTGATAGTCGCGGCGGTAGCGCTGAGAACTACACGGCGTATTCAACAACAGCAGAGCCATCTGACGGCTATCAAAGAGGTATACGGCGCGTTCGGAGAGTTGCTGGACCAGCGTCTCACCAATCTGGAGATCTCTCACCTGCTCGTTCTCCCGCAAAATTACTCGCAGCATGCCATCTGGATCACGAATTGGCTGGGTAATCTCAGCGTGAGCGAGCAGGCCAGACTCCAGCTGCAGGAGTCTGCTATAGCGACACTCATCTTCGAGATTTTCGAGCGAGCAGTGATGGAACACGCCGCAGCTCAACGGCAAGGGTCGCCTGAGAAAACAGAGTTGCTTCTCCTCCAGCGGAATTTCTTCACCGGTCGCCTGCTCCGCAATCCACGGCTCCTCTATCTGTGGCATGCACGCGGCGGGAAAATCGGCCTCAGCGCCGAGGAGATCACGCATGATATCTACGCGAAGACGATCGGCGACATCGATATCAGCGGCAGGGCGGCCACCATGAGCCTGACCGAGTATCGCGAAATGGTGGCGAGGCTCGACCCGGAGAAGCTACAAGCAGATCCTATTGGGCCATATATCCATACGCCCGAGGAGCAGCCAGATACCACTTCGGCCGTGCCGGCACCACGTGAACCGCAGGCTGTCCAAACTCCGACCCTCATGATCGCCTTGGCATGTCTCGCCAGCCTGGCGCTATTGGTCGCGATCACGTGTGTTGTGCTCGTTTTCAGTCTGTAGAGACCAGGAAATGCAGACCTTTGCGGACCAGCCCGAGATCGATCTTTAATCCGCGAGTTTCGGATTGCACATGAGGAGCTGGCACGTGATCCCGGAAGGACTGCGCCTCCCGGGATCGGCGCGCGAAGTTTCAACGGAGTCTCCGGGCGGATAGCGGTGCACTGCGCCGGCTCAGTGATGGTCCGGTCCCCGTGGTGGCCGAGAGCCCGACAGGCTGGGCTTCATCCGGTGGAATCCGCATCGGCCGTGGTCGCTCTGGGGCTCTATGACGATCATCGGGACATCAAGCCTGGCTGTGACCAGGTGAGGTATCACAAACGTGGTCGAGGTCGGAAGTCCACTCGTTGCCGGTGAACAGTCCTTGGCGCAGGGGTCATGTCGTTTCGCGAGCGACTGGGCCTTGCGCAACGATTCACGGTCCTTTACGCTCCCCGTCAAATTAGGAAACCTTCCTAACGATCCGCTCTCAATCCTCCCCCTCGTCCAGGAGCGCCAATGTTACGTGCGGAGCACCCACCGCCCCCCACGCAAGATCGCCCCAGACGCCGCCGCTCGGTTGTGGCGGCCGCTGTAGCAGTGCTCGCGTTCGCCGTACCGTCCATGATCGGCACGACTTCCCAGGCCGCCGCTGCCGCTCGCACGAGCGGCGCCGCGATCACCGCGCCCGTCCAGCTCATCTCCAGAGGAAAGCCGGCCACGGCGTCGTCGATCGAGGGCGCGGGATTCGAGGCAGGTCTGGCGGTGGATGGGAACACCGCCAGCCGGTGGGCTTCGGCTGAGGGTGTAGACCCGCAGTGGATTCGGATCGACCTGGGCGGCTCGTACGCGATTTCCCGGGTGCGGTTGAACTGGGAGGTGGCCTACGGTTCGGCGTACCGGATCGAGGTCTCCCCCAACGACAGCAGCTGGACCAGCGTCTATTCCACCAGTTCGGCCGACGGCGCCGTCGACGACCTGACCGTCTCGGGGACCGGCCGCTATGTGCGGGTGTACGGCACCGCGCGGGGCACCCAATGGGGCTACTCACTGTGGGAGTTCGACGTCTACGGCACCCCGGCCGGGAGTGACACCACTGCCCCCAGCGTGCCCGGCAACCTGCGCTCGACGGGCACGACCTCCAGCAGTGTGTCGCTGGCCTGGAACGCTGCCACCGACAACGTCGGCGTCACCGGCTACGAGGTCTACCGGGGCGGCACTCAGGTGGCCACGGTCACGGGCACCAGCCACACCGACACCGGTCTGACCGCCTCCACGTCCTACACGTACACCGTCCGTGCCCGTGACGCCGCCGGTAATCGCTCGGCGGCCAGCACGGCGGTAACCGTACAGACCGGAAGCGGCGGCGGAAGCACCCCGGTCGCGGCCAACGGGCAGCTCCGGGTGTGTGGCACCAAGCTGTGCAACGAGGCCGGCAAGCAGATCCAGCTGCGCGGCATGAGCAGCCACGGCATCCAGTGGTACGACCAGTGTCTCAACAACGCCTCGCTCGACGCCCTGGCCAATGACTGGAAGGCCGACATCCTCCGGATTTCGATGTACATCCAGGAAGGCGGCTATGAGACCAATCCCCGGGCGTTCACCGACCGGGTTCACCAGTTGATCGAGATGGCCACCGCGCGCGGCATGTACGCCCTGGTGGACTGGCACATGCTCACCCCCGGTGACCCGAACTACAATCTCAGCCGGGCCAGGACGTTCTTCACCGAGATCGCCCAGCGCCACAACGCCAAGAAGAACGTGCTCTACGAGATCGCCAACGAGCCGAACGGCGACTCCGTCACCTGGTCTGTCATCCGCAACTACGCCAACCAGCTCGTCCCGGTGATCCGCCAGTACGACCCCGATGCTCCGATCCTGGTCGGCACTCCCGCCTGGTCCTCGCTCGGCGTCTCCGGTCCCGGCGACCAGACCGACACCATCCGCGGCAACCCGGTCAGCGGGACGAACATCATGTACACCTTCCACTTCTACGCGGCCTCGCACGGCACCGCATACCTGAACGCGCTGTCCCGCGCGGCTGACCTCCTGCCCATGTTCGTGAGCGAGTTCGGCACCCAGACCGCCTCCGGCGACGGCGGCAACAACTTCACCAGATCTCAGCAGTACATCGATCTGATGGCACAGAAGAAGATCAGCTGGGTGAGCTGGAACTACTCCGACGACTTCCGCACCGGCGCGGCCTTCACCACCGGCACCTGCCCGAACGGCCCCTACGCGGGGACGAGCAGGTTGAAGGAGGCCGGCGTCTGGGTCCGCGACCGGATCCGCACCGCCGACGACTTCTGATCAAGGAGTCCCACGGAACGCGCGAGGGCGTGTCCCTCCGGGGGATGCGCCCTCGCGCGAACCACTCGGACATTCCGGTACCTGGGGTCCGAACGAAATCTCGCGCGCCCGACCCGTGCTTACGGCGTGCCGGAAGTGCACGTGCGAAGACCCTCACACTCGTGGTCGCGATGGCGATCACGTCCAGTTCGTCCTGGTCACGAAGGAACGGTGGGCGGACCGAAGCACGATGGTCAGGGGGAGGTGCTCATGCTGTGTGCAGGTACACGCAGCGTGCGCCAGGTCTCTTAGCTGTTTGTCCGTGAACGCCATTGCGACCCTTGTGCCTGTTGCCGTCCCTCGCTGGCCGTCGGTTCTCCCAAAGTCCGTACAGCAAATCTGCCTGCTTCCAGCTGCTCCATCAGCAGGATCGGCGGGTTCCCCTTCGGCCACGGAGCAAGGCCCTGCTTGATGAGCCAGCGGCCGATTTGTCCGCTTCGAAGTTCGGTGCAGCGTTCCCAGAAAGAGGGTGCGATGGAGACAGCAACGCCTTGATCGGTCTGGCCCCCAGGATGTCACTTCGGCCAGGCTCCACCAGCCAAAAACCACTTTCGTGATCTAGGAAGCGGCGTCCGTACCATTCCCAGTGGGAACCAGCGCGCCAGGTCGGGACAGACTAGGAGCGTGCGGGGGCCGTACAAGCGACTATCGTCAATGTGCCAAGCCCGCTTGGGATCAAGTTGGTGGTCAACTCTGGGGCGAAGGTCATGAAACGCGAGCGCAGGGTTCGCCGCCTCGTGGATGGCGACACCATATGGTTCTGGTCGGTGCGTCAGAAGCTCGACAGGGGCCGGTATGAGAACTGCCTGCTAACCCTGTCGCTGCGCCGCGAAGGCTCACGTTCCCGCCTGTCGATCGTCTTCCGGCCCGGTCCGGACAGAGTTATTTCCAACACGTATTTCGAGGCGGGCACCGTGGTTGCCGGTCCCGAACGGAACTGGTTGAACCTCTACGAGCCCAACGCGGTCCGGGGGCTTCTCCGGATTGCAGCAGCGCGCGGAGACTTGCCGACAGAGCCCGGCACCAGGGAAGTCGACGGGTGGTACCTCTTTGAAGCTTTGGTGGCTGCGCAGAACGCCGGGCCTTGACGAGAACAGCCACCGTACACGCCCGCAGCTCCCAACCCATCGGCCCGCGCGCCACAGTGCAGGGGGCAGCCACTGTCGGCTAGGGCAAGGTTTCGTACGGGATGCCTCATCGTGGGCGAGTGACCGGGACCACGGTGAGGAGGTGGTCGAGGCCCTTGAAATCCTTCGGGTTGCAGGTGTAGAGGGGCAGCCGGTTCGCGATGGCCACGCAGGCGATCATCAGGTCCGCTGTTCGGGGGCGGGGTTTGTGGCCTGAGGCGATGACAGCGGTCCACAGCTGGCCGTACTCGCGGGCGGCGGTGTCGTTGAAAGGCAGGGGATCGAACTCGGCCTCAACGGTCTGAAGGATCTTCATTCGCTGGGCGAGTTCCTGCGGTCCGTTCGTCACCAGCACGCCGACGGAAAGCTCTGCCGTGGTGATGGCGCTGATCATCATCTCGTCGGGCAGTTCGTCGGGGTCGATGCCCTCGCGCAGGATGAGGATGTTGGTATCGAGCAATCCTTGCGTGTGGGTCATTCGTCGTCCTGCGCGAACTCGCCTCTGCCATAGGCGCGGTCGTAAGGGTCGTACAGATCGTCGTTGACGTGGTGATCCATGTCTTCGCGATATTTCCGGTCGTCCAGACGAGGCATCCCTCGGGAAACAGCCGCGAACTCCGCCCGAGAGACAGCCCGGCGCCGACGACGGATGGGCACCAAGTCGCCGATGTGGTGTCCGTTGCGGGTTACGGCGTATCGCTCACCCCGTTCCAATCCGTCCATGATCTCGGCTGACCGGTTGCGAAGGTCGCGCTGGGAAATCTGGTGCGAGGGGTCGGGTTCGGGAGTACTCACTCCTCAAGTTTATAGCCGGTGTGCCATCAAGTGCCACGTGGTAGCACAAAATGCGCGTTCAGAATGTGTACGCGGGATAGAACGAGGCACCGATCGGCGGCGAGGTTCAGGGGAGGGAAGCTTCTCCGGGGGATCTTCCAATCGTCCACTCCCGCCGTCTCATCGGCGGAAGGGAGTGTTCGACTGCTTTGCGGGCCTGAATTCGCGTCCCGCTGCGTTCGCTGGCCTCGACGATGATCGTCGCCATGGCGTGTCCGGACATGGTGCCGTTGCGCATTGGGAAGGTGAGCTTGCTCCGACTACCGCCACTCCCTGGTCATCCGCCCGGACTGTGCTGCGTGCGAAGAGTAGCGGCGGCTTGTCGAACACGTCGCGCAACCGGTAGAGGTACAGATCGTCCCCCATGGTGAGGACCTGGATGCCATCCTGTTCCCACGAAACGATCTCAAGCCGCGCTCCTTCCACAGCGGCATCGATCGGGTCGGAGAAGAGATCTACCGGGCCGACGCGTTCTCGCAGGAATGCCTCGGCCCGTCCCCGATGCGCTGGAGCAGGTAGCGCTCCGCGGGCGCGGGAGGGGCGGCGTCGTGGAATGTTGCGTACATGCGGGTCACCTCCATGAGGCGATCCTCGCCGGGACAGGGTGGGCTCACCTCGGAGTCGTTCGTGAAGCGACACGCCGAGGTTCCAGCGGGCGGACAAGTGGCAGAAGCCGTCAATACACGAGGTGTGAGGGCGATCGACGAGCCGGGGTTTCGTTTCTCGTCGATGTGACCGCTTGCTCGTGGATGTCCGGGATTTCTTGATCGGCACTTGACCGAATGGTCGCAGAGGTTGGCTTCCTGCGCTGTTAGCGTGCTGATGACTTTGATCCAAATGGTTCGGAGTCCAAGATATCTATGAGCTATTCCAGGGGAATCCAGGGGAATGAACAGGCATTTCATTAGCACCCGTTTGGTGGGACTGATAGGAGCAATCGCGTTCGGGGCGGGAGTGCTGACCTCAACGCCCGCCCACGCGGACACGTGCGCCGCGAACACGGCGTGCAGCACCACGACCACGTTCGACGTGACTGCGGGCGTGCTGGACATCACCGTGCCCGATACAGCCGACCTCGCCAACGACGCAGCGCCAGGCGAAAACGCCTACGGACAGCTGGGGGCGATCACGGTGAACGACGAGCGCGCGTCGGCCACTCCCACCTGGACGGCTAGCGTGGACATGACTGGGACGACGGGCTTTACGACCGCCGGCGGCGACGGCGCGGGCGAGGTCATTCCCGAGACCAGCGTGTACTACTTCTCAGGCGATGCCACCGCCACGACCGGCGACGGAACCTTCACAGCCGGCCAGCCGGGTACGTTCACCGAACCACCTACCACCCCGCAGGGGCAGACACTGGCTGCCTCGCGCACCGCGTACGGCCACACAGGTGGCACCGGCAACAACTCCGCGACCTGGAACCCGTACATTACGGCAGCACTGGCCCTCAGCAACGTGTCGGGCCAGTACACCGGCACGATCGCCCACACAGTGGTGTAGCCACGTGCCACTGCGTTCCAAGCTGCTCACCTCCATTGGGGTCCTTTGCCTGCTGCTGCATGGAGCGTTGGGCGTCTCGGCGCTCGCAGAAGGTGGCTCGGGTACGTCGTATCCGAGCCACCGGGAGCCCGACGGCAGCATCGGCATCAAGTTGCTCGAAGCCTCGTCCAATCGTAAGAACGACCCTCGCGCTTATCTCTACATCGTCGACCACATCAACCCCGGCACGAGGGTCTCCCGGCGATTCGAGATCAGGAACACCTCCAGCAGCTCCCAGCGCATCAAGCTTTACCCAGGCGCGGCGGAGATTCGCCACAACACGTTCGTGCCGGCGGCAGATCGCCATGCGAACGAGCTGGGCTCGTGGATCTCTATCGACCGCCCCGAGCTTATCGCGCCGCCAAATAGCCGTATCCAACTGAACGCGAAGATCAGCATCCCGAAATCCGCATCCGAAGGGGAACGGTACGGCGCCATCTGGGCCGAGGTGGCCTCCCCCTCCGTTAAGCCAGGGTCTGCCGGAAATATCCAGATGATCAACCGGGTAGGGATAAGGGTCTATCTCGACATCGGGCCAGGCGGTGATCCACCATCGGACTTCCGCATCGAGCAACTGACACCCGGCCGTACCGAGGTCGGCATGCCGGTGGTGAAGGCAACGGTCAACAACACGGGGGAACGTGCCCTCGACCTGGGCGGACAGATGTGGCTGTCCGACGGGCCGGGTGGACTCAATGCCGGACCATTCCGCGCGCAGGTAGGTACGACGCTTGCACCCGGCTACAGCGCGCCCGTCATGGTCATGCTCGACGATCGGTTGCCTGACGGTCCATGGCAGGTCAAACTCATGCTGGAAAGCGGCCGGGTCCACCACACGGTCACCGGCACGCTCACCTTTCCGGAGAAGCCTGCGACCTGGGGCCTGCCGGCCCTCCTGGACTCGTTCCCGCTGTGGGCTCTCGTCATCGTCGGGTCGCTCGCCGCCGTGGCCGTCGCCTTCTTTCTGGTCCTCGCCGTACGTCGTTTGCGCCGCCGGCGTCGCGTGGCCCAATAATCCGATGCCAACGGTTGAGAGTTCCTCACCGAAACGGGGGACTCCTCCCCGCGTCACCCCCGTCTCAGAGCGGTCAATCAGAAAAGAGTTGGGGGTTCGGCTGGCATTGGGTCGGGGAGTGGGTCGAGGGCAGGTAGCCGGGTGCGTACGTCGTCGTGAAAACGGCGGGCGAGTAGCAAGGCGTCCGCGTTGTCGGGCGTGTGGATGAACACGGTCGGCGAGCGTCCTTCGCGGAGCCACGTGATAACTGTCTCGACCCAGGGTTGCCAGCCCTCGACTGTGCGGGCTGTGGAATCACGGCCGAGATAACGGACGATGGGGCGGTCGGTAAGCGCCCGCATGCGGCGAGCCACGCGAGGCTTCCTCATCCAGGCTTCACGCTCGGCATTAGTGGTCGGCGGACTCTCAAACAGAGTCGTCGTATCGAAAGGAATCCACTCCGCGTTGGCGTTGACGAGCACCCTTTCGAGAAGCTGTGCGGACCGCGGGTCATCGAAGAAAGCGCGATGGCGGACTTCGACGGCGTAGCGCGGTGAGCGGGGAAGACGGTGCAGGAAAGCCGCCAGCGCGCCAAGATCGGCAGGCCCGAACGACCCCGGAAGCTGCACCCAGAGCGCGTGGATTCGCGGACCGAGTGGCTCGATCGCGTCCAGGAACGAGCCGAGGTCCTCGTCGGTATCGGCGAGTCGCCGCTCATGCGTGATCACCTTGGGCAGCTTGACCACGAAACGAAACTCCGGAGCGGTCTGCTGGGACCACGACTCCACGGTGCTCCTCGCGGGCGTCGCATAGAAGGTCGTGTTGCCCTCAACCGCATCGCACCAGGTCGCGTACGCCTTCAGCCGCTCCTTGGGCGAAAGCGGATGAGGCAGGAAGCGCCCCTGCCAAGGCGCGTGAGTCCACATCGCGCATCCCACATGAAGCCGCATGACCTCGACGTTACCGAAGCCGAGGGATAGCCCCGGGGTCGCCGCCCACCGGACTCTCCATTATGGATATGGCGTGAAATTCGCGGACGAGTGGGTGACAATATCATCACTCTCGGTTCATGACAGGCTAAGGACGCCAATGGCCCACGTGCAGCTTCCTGAACTGCCGGAACACACTCTCAGCTTTGTTGTCGACGGCCGGGTGCGTGCTCCGTCCGGACCGGAGGCGGCGGAAGAAGAAGAGCCGGAGGATGAGGCGCCCGAACTGGCGGGCCGGGTTGTTCTCGGCGGGCCGGTGGCCTTTCCGATGACGGCCGAGCGGTATCCCGAGGTCGCCGCCTACATCGAGCAGGAGGCCGCTCACCATCGCTATCACGAGGTCCATCTGTCGGTCACCTTCGTAGAGAAGCAGGACGGGCCGCCGTTGCATTCGGTCACCCTTCGGGTGAATCTCGCGGCGAAGGCCCCGGCGGACCAGCCGATCGCGTGGTCGATGGCGCCCGCCAGGATCGACGATCCGAGCCAACGGGACGTCCAGTTCGAGATCAAGCCGCAGCTCAAGGTGGCCGGAATCGAGGCCTCGATCGGCACGCTGGGCGGGACTCTGCCCGGTTCGCACACCCCGTTCCTGCGAGCGACGCGGGAACTGCGGTCCGATCCCCGATGGGAGCTCAAGCGGACCAAGAATCTGCCCTTGGACGGGACCCAACGCGTGGTGCTGGTCGTCCGGGCCGACGCCGGGGCGGTGGCCTCGATGACGGTGGAGGTCACGGCGGCCACCAGGTCATCGATCTTGCGGCGATATCGGGCGCTGCCCACTCCGCTGCGGCTCGCGGCCGATCTCTGATGAGCGACGCGCTCTCCGACGCCGAGGTGGCGGCATTCGCCGCCGCCTATCCGACGGTACGGGCCGAGAAACTCCTGTGGAACGCGAGATTTCCCGACTCGGTGATTCCGAGCACCGTATTGAACGCCGGTGACTTCTGGAGCGAAGTATCCCGCGTGCTGGCCAACGGCGCGTTTCCGGGAGGGCGACGGCGTTTACTCGCGATCGCGCACCGCAGTTTCCCGGCTAACGCCGCGTTCGCCGCCGGGCGGGTTCGGCGAGTTCTGGTGGTCGGGGCCAGTCCCGACGAGGAGGACGCACTGCGCGCCGACCGTGAGCTCAGGGAGATCCGCAAAGCGGCTCGGCTGGGTCATCTGGAGGTGGCGTCCGTGCTCGCGGCGCAGGTGTCCGATTTGCGAGCCGTACTAGCGGAGCGGCCGGACATTCTGCATTTGTCCGTGCATGGGGATGGGACGTACCTGTATTTCGAGTCGGCGCTCGGGGACGGGCAACCTGTCGCGGCCCGCGACGTGGTGGCCACGCTGGCGCGTTATCGTGACGCCGATCAGGTCAGGCTGACCGGGCTGATCCTCCAGTCGTGCGAGAGCGAGTCGGTCGCCGCGGAGTTCCTGGACGTCGCCGAGGTCGTCGTCGCGCATCGGGGCCGGATCGACGACGCCTGCGCCGTCCTGTTCGCCGCACGGCTGTACGAGGAGCTACGGGACACCCCGTCCCTGCCCTCAGCAGTACGGAATGCGAGCGCGGACGACGAGCCGAGCTGCGACTTCCGCGACAACGTGATCGTTCTCGTGAGGCGGGCCTGACGTGGAACCCGAATGGCGTCCGGCGGTGCTGACCGCGCCCCTGCCCGGGGGTCGGGTCCGATGTGGACTCTGTCCGTACAACTGCGGGCTTGACGAGGGCCAGACCGGGCCCTGCCAAGTGCGCAGGAATCGGGACGGGGTGCTGGAGACGGCCACGTTCACGGCGGCGGTCGCTCATATCGACGCGATCGAACGCAAGCCGTTCTACCATCTGCGGCCCGGCGCGCGAGTGCTCACCGTGGCCAGTCCCGGGTGCACGTTCTCCTGTGGATACTGCATCAACCACCGGCTCTCCCAGTACGGCCGGGAAGCTACGTCGCCATGGCTCGGCTCGGCTGCGGTCCCCGCGGAACTCGCAACCCAGGCCCGGGAAGCCGACGCCATGCTGGGCCTGTCCTACACCGAACCGGGACTCGCGCCCGAACTCACATTGGCGCTGGCGGAACACGGCCTGCCGATCGTATGGAAGACCAACGGGTTCCTCACCCCGGCGGCGATCGACCTGGTGGCCCCGGTGCTGCTCGGCGTCAACATCGACGTGAAAGCGGCCGATACTCGCTCACACCGGGATCTCACAGGCGCCCCACTCGGACCAGTTCTGGACGCGATCGAACGTTTCCTCGCCGCCGATGTCTGGGTTGAGGTCTGTACGCCCCTGATCCCCGGAGTATCCGCGTCACCCGAACAACTCGACACCATCGCCCACCGGCTGGCCGCGATCTCCCCCGACCTGCCCTGGCATCTCCTGCGCTTCACGCCGGACTTCAAAATGCTGCTGGACCCACCCACCCCGCCCGCCATGCTCGAATCCGCCCGGGAGATCGGGCACCAGGCCGGCCTCCGATTCGTCTACGTAGAACGGGCACTCGGCACGCCAGGCCGACGAACGGAATGCCCGGATTGCGCGGCCACGCTGGTGGAACGCGGGATCTGGGCGACCCACGAAGTCCACCTCCGCGGCGACAAATGCCCCAACTGCGGCGCCCACATCCCCGGCCGCTGGGAGGTTCGCCCATGACCGACCCACGCCTCCGCGCCTGGGCCACCGCCCACGCCCGCTCGGCAGGCCGCTCGGGCATGCACCAGTCCGCCGGTACGGCAGGCGCCATCGAACTCGTCGACCAGGAAACCTGGCTCCCCCGCGACACCGCGATCCGCGCCCTGGACTGGACGTTCCTCGAGGACGGCCGCCCGGCGCTCGCCTGCTCCGACGGCGCCTCGGTGTACGTGCTGGACGGGGAGACCGGCGCGATCATGTCAGGCTGGGGGACACCCACCGCGGTCGTCCAATGGTGGCGGCGGCGAAAGCCGGACGCCGACTACCTCATGATCGCCAACGGCGACCTGGCGTTGCTCTTCCACCCGCACGGCGATTCCCCGGAGCGGCCCGAGATCCGCGCGGCCCCCCTCGGCACGGCCATTCAGACCGTCGCCGCCTCCTCGGAGAATTCCCTGTTCGCGGCCGCCGGGCTGAGCAAGGAAGTGGTCCTGTTCCGCCTGAGCCGGTCCCATGGGCTGACCCGGGACTCCACCCTGCTCGGGCATCGCGACTGGGTCGTCGACCTGGCCTGGTGCCGTGATCTCCTGGCCAGCGCGAGCGCGGACGGCACCGCCAAGGTGTGGAACGGCAAGACCGGCCGGCTCCTCCAGACGCTCGACCACCGCGGCTGGGTGTCGCACGTGGCCTTCGCGGAACTCCCCGACGGCACCATGCTGCTGGCGACCGCCGCCCAGGACGGAAAGGTACGCGTCTGGAACCCCCTCACCGGCGAGCTGATCCACACGCTGACCGGCCACATGATGGAGGTCTCCTGCGTCGCGTGGACGGTGCTCCCCAACGGCCGGGCGTTGCTGGCGTCGAGTGGTTACGACCAGATTGTCCGGGTGTGGGATGGTCAGACCGGTGCGCGCCTGACCGAGAGCGCGCCCCTCGGCGACATCCTGCACGCCGTCATCTGGGGACCCACCCGCGACGGCAGGCTCAGACTGGTGGCCGGCGGCGCGGCGGGCGGCCTCGACGTCTTCACTCTGGCCATCGACACCTCGACGGCCGAGACCGACTCGCGCAAGGCCAAAGCGGCCAAGAAGGTCAAGCCGATCAAGTCGCTGACCGCCGACTCCGTCCCGCTGCCCGCTGGAGTCGACCCGAATCTGCGATCCTGGCCCCTACCCGGCGATCTGATCGCCACCACGCTCAAGAACCACACGATACGCGTGGTCAACCGAACCGGCGAGCACGTGTTCGATCTTGTGGGTCACCAGGGATTGATTCTGTCGGTAGAGGGATATGTTGACGCCGCTGGGCGATTTCTGGTGGGGAGCGTGGCGGCTGACGGAGCGCGAGTGTGGAGCGACATCAGCCCCCATCTTGGGGGGATTGAGTCGGGACCCCGCTGGATGCGGGGAAGCGCGGTGGATGACGGTGTGGGAGTGCCGACCGGCGTCGCCGGCAACCCGGTGGAGATCGCATCATCACGTGAATCATCATTCGGCCAGATGCGAAGCGTGGCCTGGGGGACACGTCCAGATGGTGATGTCATTCTCACCGTGGGGGGTACTGCGGGCGACTTAGCGTTGAACTTGTCGCGCGACCGAGCCCCCATACGTCATCGTCGAGGTCAGGTGACTTCGGTTGCCTCGGCCGAACTCCCCGACGGAGAGCTTTGGCTGGCCATCGCTGTTCCCCGCGCGGGCATCGAGATCCTCAACTCGAGGAACGAAACCATCGCCATGCTGCGCCACACCCCCTCGCCGAACGCCGTCGCGTGGGCGGTTCTCCCTGACGGAGATCTGCGTCTGGCGAGTTGTGGTGTCGATGGTGTCGTCAAGGTCTGGAACGCCGAAGACGAACAGGTCACGACCTTGTCCGGGCACAACAAAGCCGCCAACGCGGTCGCGTGGGCCGTGCTTCCCGACGGCAGGCTGCTGCTCGCGAGCGGCGGCAGCGACGCCGTCGTCCACATATCCAACGGCCACTCCGGCAAGGTGCTGGCCTCGGTGACCGGATACGGCGGGCCGGTCATCTCGCTCAGCTGGGAGATCCGCCCGGACGGCACCATCGAGCTGTGGACCAGATCGTCCAGCGGCACCGACCGCTTCGAGGTCAAGATCACCCCACCGCTCCCACCGGCTGAGCCGGTAAAACCGGCACCCCCTCCGCCGATCGAGCGTGTCCTTCCCGGATCGATCGCAGCAGGACTGCTCAAACTGGGCGAAGGAGCCCTGTGGCCCGCGCTTGGACTGACCGCCGACTTGATCAGCCTCACCGCCCCCACGATCGGCACGCTGCATGATCCGCAGCTCAAAGCCTTCGAGCACCACCCGGGCATCGTCCGGCTACGCGCCCTCGCCTGGCCGGAAGCGGCCCGTACCGCATTCGCCGCCCTGCTCCTGGCCCCCCTCGACCACAGCCCGATCTTCACCCCTCCGACCGACGGATCGGACGTGATCGAGACAGCCCTCGCCCACGCCCTGACCACCGACCCCATCCGCGCCGTCGCCACCGGCTTCGACCTGGACCAGCTGAGCCGCGCCGCCTACGGAATCACCGAACAGACGATCACCCTTCTGTCGCTGATCGGGTCACAAACCGCCATGGACGACCCGCTGCTCCCCCTCCGGATGAACCACCACGTCCCGCAACTCCCCGCTCTCACCGAACGCCAACTCCGCCTGCTCGCCGACCACAGCCACACTCCTGACCGGCGGTTACGCCGTTCCGGCGGTGGAACGCTCCGGCACACTCCCGGCACGGCGGGCATCATCCGCCACGGCCAGCCCACCCACCTTCTCCACACCGACCTGGCCCTCCCGGTCGACCTGTTCAACCTCCGCAGCCTGCAAAGCCAACTCCTCTACCGCCGCCACACCACCCCCCAACCCCCGGTCCCCCGCCCGCTGACCCTCATCCTCGACACCACCCCGCCCACGTACGGCCCGGCAGAACAAGCCCTGCGCCTGGCCGCCCACGCCCTCACGGTGGCCTCCTGGTCGTACGGACTGGAACCCATCCTGATCACCCTGACCGACCCCGACCAACCGGTCCCCCTCGCAGGAATCGAACAACTGCTGCGAATGTGGACAAGCAGAACCCTCGAAGCCCCGCATCCCGCCTTGGAGAAGGCCCTCGACACCGCCTCGGCGACCGCCAGAACGACAGTGGCTCTGCTGCACCAGCACGCGCCACGCCGCGGCCACGCCGCCAGCTCGTCCGTCCCTTTCGTCACCACCCGACACCCGGCCGAGCCGGTGGGGCCGCGCGCCGGAAACGCGTACCACCACGAACTGCCGCCCAGTCCGGGCGGCGCCGACCTCACCGCGCTCATCAACGCGCTCCTGCTCCCCGGAACGGCCCGCCAAGCCTCCACCCGACCACGCCCGTGAGGAGTCAGCCCGATGGCCGACCACAGGTTCGTCGCCTCCCTGCCCGACTTGATCGACCCCGCCGAATATGACGCCCACCCGGACGGCGGCCTGATCCGGCTGCGGATCACCGTCACGGACACGGGCGTCGAGGTGCTCGGCGACGGCATGCGCCCCGAGCAGATCGAAGCGGTCCTCAACGCCCTCAACGGCCCGGACGACGAAGGCCCCGAAATGGAGCAGATGCTGTGCGGCTAGATGACGCCCTCGCCGGTCCCGAAGCCACTATGCCGTTTGACGCCCTTACCGGGAGCCCCGAAATGGAGCAGATGTCGTGCGGATAGAGGAGGAGTTGACGCGTGGCATCGAGGCCGGGCTCGCGCCGGCGCCGAGTGAACCGGAGACGCGCGAGGGCCGGGCGGTGACCGTGCCGTCGCACTGGTGGTTCAACCTGGTCTGCCATACGTGCGGGCACACGTTCCGGCGCGGCGATGCGGTCCTGGTCGACCTGGCGGCCCGTACGGTACGGCATCTCGAACCAGGTCTGGACTGCGCGGGCGGACCCGGCACCGAGCCGTCCGCCACGGTCGCCGAGTTCGCAAGCGGCTTGCAGGACGGGTGGCCCGCGTCCGTTCCTTTGGTACGGCTGGCGAAAGACGACTGGCGGGTACCACGCCCGGGACAGCGCCACCCGGCCCCGCGCTGTCGCTACTGCGCCCACACGTTCCGCCCGGGCGAGCACGTCGTGGTGTGCCCGTGCCGGATCGAGGATCCCGCCTGCGGCGCGGCCGTGCACCGCGACCCGGCACGCGGCCTGTCCTGCTGGGAACGCTGGCAACCGGACGGCGTGGTCGCCATCTGCCCGGTCGCCAAGACGAAGGTGACCGACCATGATTGACGGCTTGCCCGGCCGGGAATCCGTGGCGACCGACATGGCTGACGGCCTGCGCGGTCGGGAGTCCGCGTACGACCGGCAGCGGCTTATCCCCGGCTGGGATCAGGATCGGCTGGCCGCCGCGACGGTGGTGGTCGCCGGGGTGGGCGCTGTCGGCAATGAGATCGCCAAGAACCTCGCGCTCGCGGGTGTCGGCCGATTGATCCTGTGTGACCCGGACGCGGTATCCGTCACCAATCTGAGCCGTACCGTCCTGTTCACCCCCGGAGACCTGCACGGTCCGAAGGCCGAAGTGGCGGCCGAGAGCCTGCGCCGCCTGGTCCCCACGCTCCAGGTGGAGCCCCGGATCGCGCCCTTGATCAGCGGCGTAGGTCTTGGTGAACTGGCGGACGCGGCCTTGGTGATCGGCGCCGTGGACACCATCAGGGCCCGCATGCAGCTGCTCGGCCGCTGCGCGCTGGTCGGCGCCGCCCTCGTCGACTCCGGCACCCAGCCCTGGGGCGGCGAGGTCCGCTTCCGCCCACCCGACCAGCCGGACGAACCGTGTTACGCCTGCACCCTGACCGAACATCAGCGCAGCCACAGCGACCTGCCCTGGAGCTGTTTCGAACCACGTGACACCGGCCCGGAGCCCGCCAGCATCGCGGCCGCGGCACTGGTCGGAGCCTGGACCACCACCGCCGCGCTGGAGTTCCTGATGGGCCGCCCTCCAGCCTGGCGGCTGCTCTCCATCGAGTTGACCGGCCGCACCAGCCCGGTACAAATCAGCCGCAACCCATCCTGCCCGTACCACCATCCATGGACAGACCACCCGTCACCACTGGCGTCAAGCGCCGACACAACCGTGGCCGAACTCCTCACCGAGTTCGCCCCAGAAGACGAGCCGGAAACATGGACCGACTTCCCGCTTCCCCTGTTCTGCCGAGTGTGCGGCCTTTATCCTCAACTCGCAGATCGGCCCGACCGTGACCACGTCCAGCTGTGCGCGCGGTGCGGCGCGCTGCTGCGGTCCGTCACCAGCGTGCGCCTGCGGGACGCCGGATCTGACATCCGGCTGCGGGAGCTGGGCGTCGCACCAGAGGAGATCCTGCCCGTCCGCGGAGCACAGGGAGAGCGCCGATGTGTGCGTTTGAGTCGCGGCTAGGCCGCGAGCAGGAGCCCGACGGACCGGACGCCGTCGAGGACATCCAGAT
This sequence comes from Acrocarpospora pleiomorpha, assembly GCF_009687885.1. Lineage (GTDB taxonomy): Bacteria > Actinomycetota > Actinomycetes > Streptosporangiales > Streptosporangiaceae > Acrocarpospora > Acrocarpospora pleiomorpha. The sequence goes on along the minus strand of NZ_BLAF01000043.1, from coordinate 41,137 downwards.
GACCCGGGCCGATCGGGCGGACTTCCACGGCGTGCTGGCCAACATCTACTCCACGGTCGCCCGCGCCGACCTGATCCTGGACGCCATCGAATTCCCGCCGCTGCGCCGGCCCTCGTTCACAGACACCGCGGAAAGCGCCTGGAACGACATCTTCCGCGAGATCAACAACGGCATCGTGCAGGCCGGCTATCGAGGGCTGCTGGAGCACGCGCTGCGCGTCTACGGCAACAACCCGCACCTGCAGCGGCTGCGCGACCGCTACCTGCGCCCGTCACCCCGGCCGGCGCCCGCGCCGGAAGCCCAGGAACCCCAGGAACCCGAGGAGCCCGCGCGGGCGGCGCCGCCGGAGACCTGCCACGTGATCTTCCGGGCCGACAACGAGAACGACCGGGCCGCGGCGCGCGACCTGCTGGAGGCCGCCGGACTGGCCCCGGCCGAGGTCTGGTCGACCCCGTCCGCGGTGTCCTTCCGGGTCGGCTCCGCCGACTCCACGATGATCCGCCGGATCCTCGACCACACCGACTTCGGCTGGACGGTGGTGCCGCCCGGCATCCCCGACTACCTGCTCAGGCAGCTGTTCATCGAAGGTCCGGACGGGCGCCAGTTCCGGATCGTGGACGCCCCGGCGCAGCAGACGGTGGGGCATGTCGCCGCCGAGGTCGTCGGCGCGTACGGCCAGAACTTCCCGGGCGGAAAGCGGCCGACGGTGATCGACCACGTCAACCCGGACGGCTCGGGCCGGCGGTTGAATCCGGACGGGACCCTGCACGAGGAGGGCGTGCACGACGGCGATCGCCTGCGGGTCGGGTTCCACGCCACCGCCGCCGCGGTGAACCCGGTGGATCGCGAGGACGCCCTGTTCCGGGTCAAGAACCAGGTGCTCGACTACGCGGCCGCCCACCCCGATTTCCGGGTGGAGGCGAATTCGCTGCTCGCGCCCACCGAATACCGGCTGGAGTTCGAGCAGCCCAGTTTCGGGCCGCCGGAGGTGCCGGGCGGCGAGCCGGTGGACATCGGCTTCCACGTGGTCGTGATCATGCTGGGGCCGGAGTTCCCGGTGGTCGCGCCCCAGGTGTTCTGGATGACGCCGTTCTTCCATCCGAACGTGTGGCCCAACTACGACAGCCCGCGCATGCGGGAGAACAAGTCCGCGGCCGGTCTTGTCTGCCTCGGCGCGCTGGACGAATCGTATGAATCCTCCCTCGACTTCGGCACCCTGTGCGCGATGCTGCGCGAGATCGCCGCCTACCGCAACTACAGCGTGTGGAAGGACGACGGCTCGGTGGACTTCTTCGACGGCGACGCGGCCCGGTGGGCGGAGCTGGCGGGCGGGCCGCGCATCGCGCGGATCGGCGGCACCCCGTCGCACGCCAGGCTCCAGCGGAAGGGCAGCTACATCAACGTGATCGAGCAAGCATGAGTTACGAGGTGGAGCTCTTCCGGGGCGGGGATCAGACGCCGGTGCGCCGGGTGCCGCTGGAACCCGTCCTGCGCCGGTTCTTCGAGAGCCAGCTGGACCAGGCGCTCAGCGGCGCCGTCATCCAGCTGCTCTTCCTGCCCGAACCGGAACCAGGACCCGCCGTCTCGCTGGAGAACACCGGCGGCTTCTCCGTCGCCAACCTCCGCCCCAGATACGGCCACGTACAGGTCCGGGTGCTCCTCAACGACGAACTGCTGTACCAGCATCCGCACCCGGTAAGTGAATTGCTGGGACGCGCGTTGCGAGACACACTCAGGGAGTTGGCACCCGACGAACGGCATTGGGGGTTCGGGTTGCACGGGCCGAACTTCGACCATGGACCGCTGGTGCGTCCGGTGCCCGAGATGGAGCACGGTGTGCACATCGAGGTCGGCGCGCACCGGGGCCGCATCTTCGATCTGGAGGAGTTACCCCCGCCGGACCCGCCGCTGAGCACCCTCGCCGCCCTCGGCGCGGATGCCACGCCGAGTCCGGGCAAACCTATCGCGGTGGTCCTCGGCAAGAGCATGTACGCCTCGTTCACCGAAACCCACCCGTTCTCCACCGAAGTGGAGGAGGGCGGCTTCCTCGCCGGGCGCGTCTACCGGGACGCGGCGGCCCCCGACCGGCACCTGATCGAGCTGACCGCGATGATCCCCGCGCAGCGCACCGGCGCGTCCATGTTGAGTTTCACCTTCACCGGCGAGAGCTTCCTGAGCGTCGGCGAGCTGCTGGCGGTGCGGCGGCAGGGCGAGGAGCTCGTCGGCTGGTACCACACCCATCTGTTCGCGGCCGGTCGCGGCCTCGGCCTGTCGTCGGTGGACGTACGGCTGCACCGGTCGACGTTCCAGCGTCCGTGGCAGGTGGCGGCGCTGGTCAACATCTCGCGGGGCGCCCGGGTGCTGCGGTTCTACTGCCGGGATGACGCCAGGGGGATGATGCTGGCGCCGTACTGGACGGTGCCCTGATGGGGGCGGTGGAGACGGCGCAGCGGGTGCTCGACTGGGTGGCCCGCCCGGCCGGAAATGTGCCCAACGGCACCTTGTGGAAGGCCGCGCGGCTGGCCGACCCGCCGCCGGACGTGGTTCGCAGGCTTGCGGAGATCACGTGGCGGAGCAACGCGGTGCGGGGGATGGGCAATCCGCCGTTCGGGGAGGCGGCGCGGGTCGGGCTTGGCGGGGTGCTGCTGGCGGCGGTGATCGGCGGTCGCGATCATCCGGAACCGGCGATGATGATCGCGAACTCGCTGGTCAGGACGCGGTCGCGGCTGCCGGACGCGACGGCCCGGCACGCGGTGGTGCTGCCCGCGCTGCGCGGCGTTCCGTCGTGGCAGGGCGTCGAAGGGCTGCCCGACCTGCTGCTCCGCGCCTCACCGCTGACCGCCGTCCTGCACCATCCGCCGGGCGATCCGGATTCCTCGGAGTATCGCGCCGTGCAGGAACGCGTGGCCGAGCTGGTCACGCGGCCACATGGACGGGCGGTGGTGGTGGGCACGCTGGCCGAGTGCGACTCGGACGTCCGGGTGCTGGGCTGGCGCGCGTACCTGCTCAACCAGTGGTTGCGCCACGGCGAGCTGGACCTGGTCAGGGACGTCTACGCCACGGCCTGGCTGCGGCACGGCAAGGCGTGGGCCAGGCAGATCGGCCAGGCACTGCGCTGGGAGGGCAAGCCGACCCCCGTGATGAAAGCCACCGGAGCCTACTGGGCGGCCGCCGAGCGAGTGGACCTCGGCAGAACACGACCGGTCGCGCGCGGCTACGACAGCGCGCTCCGGCTGGTCCACCGCTACCGCACCTGGAGAGGGAGATGATGGCGCCCCGGCCGCACTTCCGGTTCGTGAGCGCGGATCCGCAGCGGTTCGACGATCTCGTCATCATGCACTCCGACGACTGGACGCTCGGGCAGCTGCTGGCGGAGGTTCCCGCGTTCCTGCTCGAACCGGACTTCGATCCCGCCCATCTCGACGTCGGTCTGAGATCGCTGAAGCTCACGGTGACCGGCGATCCGGGTGGTCGTCCGCTCTACCTGCCGCCGGGTGTCGCGCTGACCTCGCTCACGCCCGCCGAGCCGCCCCCCGCCGAACTGGTCGTGGAGGTATCCGCACCCTTGCGGGAGTTCGCGGACGAGGGCCACCCGGAAAACCTGAGCGAGCGAGCCGCGGTGCTGATCGCCCACCAGGTGGAGATCGACCGCGCCGGCGCCTACCTCAAACGCGGCTTCTCCGTCCTCATCCAGTGCGAGAAACTCCTGGTCGAGCACCTCATCGACGAGATCGTGCACCAGTCCGACCGGGCCAGAACCGTGATCAAGGCGGAGCCGGACACCGACTCCACGCTCGGCCTGCCCCCCGCCGGCCGGCGCAGCGCCCAGCTGGCCGCGCTGGAGAAAGAGGTCAACGACGCCGACGAGGAGCGGATCGTCGTCGTCCCCCACCTCGACCTGCTCGCGGGCGGCAGCAACACGGCGATCAGCTCCGAGGCCCGCGAGCTCACCGACGTCCTCTACGAGAACAGCACCCGGGTGCTGCTCGCCTTCACCGACCCGTCGCTGGTGCTGCCCGAGGTCCTGGCCGACCGGTTCGCGGTCCGCCTCTCCCTCGACGTGCTGCCCCGCGAGGTCGCCACCGCCGGCGGCCGCCGGGTCCCCGTCGGCCAAGCCCTCGTACGGCGGGAGGAAGCCGAGCTGTTCCGCGACTTCAACCCGATCGCGCTCTACAAGAACATCGCCGGCATGAACGCGGTACGCCTCCGGCACGGCCTGCGCTTCGCCTACCACGAGCACCACCAGCGCCCCGAACCCACCTTCGCCGACCTGCTCCAGGAGCTGGCCCTGTTCAAGGCGCACACCTCGAACTCCTTCGAGGTCCCCAACGTGCCCTTCAGGAAGATCGGCGGCTACCAGCCGGTCAAGGACGAGCTGAACCGGGCGCTGTCCATCATCTCCGGCGCCGCCGCGGGCTTGGCCGACCTGCCCGAGGAGGTGCGCCAGGACCTGGTGCCGCGCGGCTTCATCTTCCACGGCCCGCCCGGCACCGGAAAGACGCTGTTCGCCAAGGCGGTGGCCAGCGAACTGGACGCCACCATCCTGGTCGTGTCAGGACCCGAGGTCACCGACATGTACGTCGGCGAGAGCGAACGCAAAGTCCGCGAACTCTTCGCCGAAGCCCGCCGGAACGCCCCCTCGGTCCTGGTCTTCGATGAGTTCGACTCGATCGCGGCCAAACGCACCGGCCGGGACGACGGCGGCAGCCGCGCGGGCAACGCGGTGGTGGCCCAGCTGCTGACCGAGCTGGACGGCTTCCGCCCGGAAGTGCCGGTCCTCATCATCGGCACCACCAACCGGATCGACATCATCGACGACGCGCTGCTGCGGCCCAGCCGGTTCCGGGCCATCAAGATCGACCTACCGGACGAGGAGGCCAGGGCGGCGATCGCACGCGTGCACGCGGGCACGTTCCTGCGCGAGCAGCCCGACGACGAGCTGTTCGCCGCGATCGCCCGGGCCACCGAGGGCATGAACGGCGACGAGATCCGCTCGATCTTCCGCGACGCCCGCGCCGACGAGCTGATCGGCGGCCCCGACGCCCGGCCGGACGCCCGACGGCTGGGCGAGCTGATCGGCGCTCTTCGCCGGGCGGCGCAGCAGCGCGAGATCGACCAGCGCCGCCCTGCGGGCCGGCCGGCCGAGGCCGCTTCCTACCTGCCGCTCACGCCGCGGCACCGCCCGATCCTGGCGGAACTGACGGTTCCCACATCGCGGGAGGATGAGTGAAACGTACTCCGGAAAAGCTTGGGAAGGCTTTCGCCGGGCGTCTCGACGATGTCAAGGACATGTTCGTCGACCGCGGCGACGTGGTGGACGTGCTCGCCCTCGGCGTGCTGAGCCGGGAGCACGTGCTGGTGGTGGGCCCGCCAGGCACCGCCAAGTCGCGGCTGCTGGAACGCTTCTGCCGGTTGCTGGAGACCAAGCCGTTCAGCTACCTGCTCACCCGGTTCACCGAACCGGCCGAGATCTTCGGGTCGATCGACGTGAAGGAGTTCCAGGACAACAGCGTCTACAAGATCAACACGGCGGGGATGCTGCCCGAGGCCAGGATCGCCCACCTGGACGAGGTGTTCCGGGGCAGCTCGGCCATCCTCAACACGCTGCTCAGCCTGATCAACGAACGGACCTTCCACACCGGCCAGACCGTGCTGCGCAGCCCGCTGATCTCGCTGGTCGGCTCGGCCAACGAGATCCCCAACGACCCCGAGCTGGAGGCCTTCAGCGACCGCTTCCTGCTGCGCTGCACCGTGCAGTACGTCGGCGACGACGACCTGGACGACGTCCTCACCCAGGGCTGGAAGGACGAGCAGAACCGCATCAAGGCGGACATCTCTTCTGACGACGACCGCTGGGACCGTGATCTGGTCCCGCTGCAGCCCGCGGAGCTCGCCGACTTGCAGCAGGCGGTCGGGAAGGTGGAGTTGGCGCCGGTGCGGGCCACGTACACCAAGATCCTCCGGTCGCTGCGGGCGGAGGGCGTCGCGTTCTCCGACCGGCGGGCGGTGAAGGCGCAGAAGGTGTTCGCGGCGTCGGCGCTGCTGCGCGGCCGGATGACGGCCGATGAGAGCGACCTTGCCCGGATGGTGCACCTGTGGACGGATCTGGCGGACGAGAGCACCTTGCGAAGGATCGTCGCCGACCATGGCGTGCCCGTGGACGCCCCTGGCAGCGGGGCCAGGGACCCGGTGCTCATCAAGATCGACCTGCGCGGCATCGCCCGGCTGCGGGAACAGGCGACCACCGGTGCGGAGCTGCAGAAACTCGCGCAGGACAACAAACGTCTCGCTCACGAGCTGCGGCGGCAACATCCGGGCGAGGCAGATCTGATCAAGGCGGTCGAGCAGGAACAGATCGCGCTGATCACCAAACTCCGGGAACTGGACCCGGAAAGGTGGCTGAGCTGATGTGCAACCCGCGCCGGATCCGTGTCCGCGCCACCCGGCTGCTGGCCGAGTCCTGGGATCACGAGGTACGCCGGTCGGTCGAACTCACCGACCAGGTCGTCGGCGAAGCCCGGGTCCGGGAGCGGCTGAGCCGGTCGGTCGGGCTGCCGACCTTGACCGCGCTGGCTCGCGTGCTGGGTCGTACCGAGGGGTGGGAGGAGGGCGAGGACGGTGTGTTCCGGCACCCGCTCGACGGGGGTGTGCTCTCCTACGATCCCGACTCGCGTGACCTGGAGATCGTGGCCCGGGTGAGCGACCGGGTGCGCGCCACCGGTGCCGCCAGTACGACCGTGCGGGCCGAGATCAGGCACACCCTGGCCGCGACCGGCATCGGCACCTACTACGACGACGAGTGGGGCGGCGTCACCGAGGAGGACGCCCGCAGGGAGGCCAACCGCGACGCCGAACTCGCTCTCGGCGAGGCAGCCGAGACCGCCAGGGTCAAGCAGCGCGAACAGGCCGAGAAGGCACACGGCGACGCCTTGACCGGCCAGGCCCACCGCAACGCCCTCGACACGCTGGCGACACTGCGCGGAACCCGGGAACGTGAACTCGCCAACGAGGCGTCCCGGCTGCTCAGCGACATCGGCGCCGACGCCCGCGCGCTGTTCCATCGCGCTCTCGCGGAGGCCTACCGCGACGCCATCCTGGCGTACGCGCGGACCCGGAGGGCCACCGGGATCAGCTCCACGGAGGGTCCCGACGGCGTTCTGGACATCGAATTCGAGCTGGAGGTCTGAGGTGCGGGTCCGGGTCAAATTCCGGTACGACCCTGTCACCGGCGAGGTGGTGATGTTCCAGGTCGAGGACGTGTCCACCGGCCCTCAGGAGGCCGACCACAACGCCCGCCACGACCGGATCACATCCGAAATCGCAGGCTTGGTCGAACGCGGCGCGCAGATCGTCGAGCTCGCCCCCGGCCAACTCCCCGACCGATTGATCGGACCCACCGAGACACCCGAAACCGAGGACGAACAACGGGAACGGGGTCGCGATGGTTGATGCCATGTCGTGCCCGAAGGTGGCGCTCTGTCATGAGCTGCGTGTCACCTTGTGCCGGAGGGCGGCGCTCTGCTGCGGGGACGGGGTCGTGATTGATGCCACCCTGTGCCGGAAGCGGGGGTCGTGATGGTTGATGCCACGCTGTACCGGAAGGCGGCGCTTTGCTATGAGCAGGCCAGGCATTGGGAGGATGCGGCGCGTTGCTATCGCGCGGCCGGTATCCCGTTGCGCGCCGCCGCGCTGCACGAGCAGATCGGCAGGTACGACGAAGCCGCCACGGACTACCTGGCGGCCGACGAGTTCGAGATCGCAGGCTGGCTGCGGGTTCACCACCTGAACCAGCCGGAACCGGCCAGGGAGGCGGTCGAGGCCGCTGAGGACGGTGCTCGCCGCGCGCTGGTGCTGGCTCGGTGCGATCTGGCCGAGCATCGCCCGTTCGAGCTGGTCGTGCCAGCGCTTGACCTGGTCAGAGCGGATCTCGCCGATCCGATCAACGTTCCGTTCCCGCATCGGGAGCTGGAACGGTGGGCGGTCGCGGTGGCGGAGCTGGCGGGCAGGTTCGACCAGGTCGCGCTGATCTTCGCGGCCGCGGTCAGGGGCGGACGGCACAACGCGGGGGAACGCTGGACCGACTGGGCCAAGCGGGTGCTCGCCACTCCGCTGGTGATCCCCGAAAGGTAGACGCGATGGCAGGGCGGTTCCCTCGGGTGGGGTTTCAGATGAGCGGTTGTCCTTTGGCAACGGCGCGGATGGGGTCGTCCTCGGGTGGGGATTCGGATGAGTGATTGTCCTTTGGCAACGGCGCGGATGCGGGTCGTCCTCGGGCGGGGATTCGGATGAGTGGTTGTCCTTGAGCAGGGGCGCGGATGGGTGGTTTCCGTCGGGCGGGAATTCAGACAAGCGGTTGTCCTTGGTAGAGGACGTGGAAGGGCGGTTTCCTTTGGGCGGAGGTTTGGAAGGGTCGTCGCGGCCTGAGCTTGTGGTGCGCTTCGGGGCCGCGACCACGGCGTTGATGTTCGCGGCGCAGTTGCACCGTTCGGACGATCTTGCCGGGATGGGCTTCCTGCGCGCGGACAACGCCTGGTGGGTGCGGGTGGATCTGTCCCTTGACGTGGTCAGGGAGGCGGCGCTCAGCTGTGGTGGGCGAGTGCACGTGACGTATGCCGGGCAGCTCGTCCCAGACCGCGGCTGGGGCGAGCCGCCCACCGAGGGCGTCGGACTGGAGCTGTCATCCCTCACCGAGACGCCACTCGTCGAGGCCGTCAGGATCGCCGGGTTGGTCAAGACGCCGCCGACGCCGGTGTCCCAGGTCACGATCGTGGTTCCGGGGCTGCGGCTGGCGGAGCTGATCCGGCGCGCGCTGGACCTGAACCTGACAGTCACCTACCAGCGGGTCGATCTCACACCGCTGTTCGAAGCCGGGGACGGCGATCGAGCTCACGCTCCGGGTGGCGGGCCTGGGCGATCCGGGTACGCCGGCACCCAATCGCACGCTTCGGGTGGCCGATCCGGGTACGCCAGGGGCAGTGACCGAGTTCACCCTTCGGGCGGTGGGCCTAGGCAATCCGCGTATGTCAGAGACGTCGATCAAGCGCATGCTCCGAGCGGCGGGTCTGGCCGATCCGGGTATGTCGTGGATCTGGTGGCGGGTGCGGGGAGCGTCTCGCCGTCCCTGGTCGCGGCGCTGGAACGAGACCCGTTCGTGCTGGTCTGTCGCAGGGTGCGGGACCGGCTTCTGATCCAGCACCGCCACGCGTCACCGCTTCCTGATCGGGTCCTCGCTGCTCTCGTCGACCACGGCGTCTGGGTGCTGGCCGCCGACGGGTACGGCTGCGCCCGCCTCACTGCCCACGGCGAGCCGCAGCCGGGAACCGCGTTCGTACGCTCGCCCGTCGACCGGCCCCTGCAACCGCTGGAATCCCTCCCTGAATGGCCTGACGCGGTGCCGGAGCCGCCCACCCTGACCGTGGTTCCCGCCAGGGCGCACGGCCAGAAGATCGACGCGGTGCTGCTCAGCGACGAGGGACTGGCCGCCTTGCCCTTGGTGCTGGAGGGCTTGCCCCTCGCTGAGACCGCCCAGCTCACGCTCGGCCGTGACCGCCACCTGCTGACCGCCACCGGCGGCGTGCTGGAGGACCTGCCGGTAGGGGAGCCGCTGCGTTGCGTCGGACCCGGCCAGCTCTACCTTCCGCTCGGCTTCCGGCTCAAGCCCCGGCTCCCACCCGCGGCACGCAGGGCCCTGTTCCCGACCGACCAGGGCGACGCGATCGTGCTGACCGCGAACGCCTGCTACGCGTTCCTGCTCAGGACCGCCGTACCCGTCTGGCAGTTGTGGGCGGGCGAACCGCTTGAGGTCGATGTACAGCTACCACCCGAGATGGAGCGTTCGCTACGTCTGATCGACGATGGGCTGACCCCTCCGGAACGCACCCGGCGAGTCGGTTTCCTCCCCAGCCTGAGCCGCCCTCGCCGGTCTGGACCCCGCGGGATCAGGCGGGAGCCGATGGAACGCGGCTCCTGGCAGGACCAGGCCTGGGCCTTGGAATCCGACGGCCAACTGATCCGGGCCGCCGAACTCCACAACCGCCACAACCAGCCACTCCAGGCCGCCCGCCTGTACGAACGAGCCGCCGAACTAGAAGAAGGCTGAGCCCGACGCCGCAGCCCGGCTAAGCGGAATCTGGGTTTGCTGTCATCGAATTTTCAGATCCGAGGTGAAGGGTGGTCGCTACCAAACGGAGGAGGGCACATGCACGATCACGACCGAGGACTCGCGTTCGATCTTTCCCGCTTGATGGGCCGCCGAGGGATGCTCGGCCTAGTCGGCGGCGCAGTGCTGGTCGGCGCAGTGGGCTGCTCCGAACCCGAACAGAACACGTCCACCCAGACAACCGGCCAGCCAGCGAGCGGCCAATCGCAGGAAGAGATTCCCGACGAGACCGCCGGCCCTTATCCAGGGGACGGATCCAACGGACCCAACGCGCTGACCCAGAGCGGCGTCGTCCGCCAGGACATCCGATCGAGCTTCGGCTCCGCATCGGGGACAGCCCAAGGAATTCCCCTGGTCGTGGAACTCAACATCATCAACGCGGGAGCGGCATACGCGGGCGCCGCCGTCTACCTATGGCACTGCGACCGCGAAGGCAGATACTCGATGTACTCCGAAGGCATCACCGAGGAGAACTACCTCCGCGGCGTCCAGGAGGCCACCCCAGCCGGCCTGATCCGCTTCACCACAATCTTCCCCGGCGCCTACTCCGGCCGCTGGCCACACATCCACTTCGAGGTGTACGGCAACCTCACCGAAGCAACCACCGCCTCAGACCCCGTAAAAACCACCCAACTGGCATTCCCGCAGGAAGCCTGCAGCGAGGTATACGCAACTCCCGGCTACGAACAGAGCGTCACCAACCTGGCAGGCTCCTCGCTAGAAAACGACAACGTATTCAGCGACGGCTACACAACCCAACTCGCCACCGTCACCGGCAACACCACAAACGGCTACACGGCCAAACTCGACGTACACGTCTAAAGCCCGGGCAGGGGTCGCCGTGGATGAGGTCATGGTGGCCGATGGGGTCGAGCCGGTCGAGCAGGTCGGCGAGTTCGGTTTCGGCGCTCAACACCGTGCCACTGCCACTCCTGGCCCCGATACCCCGAGAACCCACAGGATGCCGCCACTGTTGGTGTCGGTGCGGCGAGAAATAACGCCTGCGTGAACGGCGCCGGGTGACGGCGAGTGACTTGGCGACCTGTTCACGCTGTTGGATGCTCCAGGACGCTCGTTCAGGTTCAAGGACACTCGACGTTCGGGCCGAAGACACTCAACCGGATGCCGCTGGTGGCGCCGGTGCGGCGAGAAGTATCACCTGCGTGAACGGCGCCGGATAACGGCGAGTCACCTGGCGACCTGCTTATTCTGTTGGGTGGTCTATGGGGTGGCGTAGCCGGGGATTGATGGCCAGCGGACGGTCATGACGACGGATTCTTCTTCGGCGTGCCAGGAATGGTCGACGTTCTTGCCCCAGAGGACGTAGCCGCCCTGCTTGGACAGGAGGACGGTCTGGCCGGGGAGTTCTACCCGGAATCGGCCGCTGATCAGGATGAGTAGGGCGGTGCGGTGTTCGCCGGTCACCCATTGGGCGCGTTCGTCACCGGCGGGGTGGATACCCCATTTGATCTCGACGTCTTCGCTGTGCCGTACGTCGTCGGGGGATTTGAAGTGGCCCAAGAGCCAGCCTCGGTCGGTTGCCGCGTCCACGTTCGCGTTGCCTACGTACACGTTCACGGGCGATCACGGTAGCAATTGGGCCGGCGCCGCGTGGCGCCGACCCGGTGATGGTGTTGTCAGGGCATCGGGTGGGCGAGGAAGTAGTCCCAGCTGATGCCGGTGGCGTCGGGGCCGGCGGGGTCGCCGTAGAGACTGCAGGAGCAGCCGCCGGGGTAGCTGTGCCCGGCGCCGTTGATCATGTATTGGTCGACGATGGGCTGACCGGTGTTGTTGTGGTAGGTGAGTTTGGTGTAGCTGCGCCCGCCTGGAACCTGCCCGTTGTCTGTGACGTCGGGTGTGGTGTCCGTGCCGGCGACGGTGGCCCATTGCCCGGCGATGCGGTAGGCGGTGGAGGGTGCCACGGCTGGGTCGACGGTGCCCTGGAAGATCGCGACCGGGACGGTGCGGGCACGGCTTCCCATTTCGCGTAGTGCGGCTTGGCCGGATTGCTGCGGGGTGGTGATCTGCAGCGGGTCGCATTGGTATTCGCAGCCGGCGACGAAGCTGGCGGCCGCGTAGACGTCGGAATAGGCGACGGCCATGATGTTGGCCATGACGCCTCCGGCGGAGATGCCGGTGACGTAGACGCGGCTGCGGTTGATGCCGTACTGGCCGCTGACGCGGTTGGTGATGCCGGCGATGATGGCCGGCTCGCCGCGACCGCGGTGCTGGTTGCCGGACAGGATCCAGTTCCAGCAGCCGGCGGGGTTGGCGAAGTTGTTCTGGTCGGGGAAGACGACGGCGAACCCTTCCTGTTCGGCTTTGGCGCTCCAGCCGGACAGGAGGTCGAAGCCGACGTCGTTCTCGGTGCAGCCGTGCAGGGCGACCACGAGTGGCAGTGGCGTGCCAGGACGGTACGACGAGGGCAGGTAGCCGTGGTAGTCGCGGACGCCGAATACCGACACGTAGACACCGTGGAACAACGTTCCGCCGGCGGCCTGTGCGGGCATGGCGAGGGTTGCCGCTGCGGTGGCGCCGGCGATGACGCAGGCAGCCAGTGCACGCCACCACCGGGCAGAGGTGAGTGCCATGTTCCGCTCCTTACGAACGATCGGTTGTTCGGCAAGCATCAGAGTGAGTCGCGACCGTGTCAAGATGACGACGAAGTTTCGTCAGCGTGAAGTGCTTGAGTCTTGACGTTTCTTTCCTACGACATGAGACTGTGGCAAACAGTCGTTCGTTAGGGAGCTGCTATGGATGTGTTGACGGGACGGGAGGCGCGCGGCCGCGTCGCCGGTGACGGTGTGGAGCTGGCGTTCGGGTTCTGGCCGGGCCGGGGCAAGCCGGTGGTGGCCTTACACGGGATCACGGCGTCGTACGTCAACTTCGTCGGCATCGCCGAAAGGCTGGCCGGGCGGCGCCCGCTGCTGGCCCTGGACCTGCGTGGGCGCGGGGACAGCGACAAGCCGGATGGCCAGTACGGCATGGCACAGCACGCCCGAGATGTCGCCGCGGCGATGGACGCCTTCGACCTCGATGACTGTGTGATCATCGGTCATTCGATGGGCGCCTTCGTGGCCGCGGCGTTGGCAGCCGAGCACCCGGGGAAGGCGGCCGGGGTGATGCTCGTCGACGGCGGACTGCCGCTGCCGGCGCCACCCGGGGTGGATCTGGTCGCGCTGCTGGACACGGTGCTCGGGCCGCAACTGGCCCGGTTGCGGCAGCAGTTTCCCAGCCGGGAGTCCTATTTCGACTTCTGGCGGCCGCTTCCGGCATTCCCGGCGGCGGCGTGGGGGCCGTGGGTGGAGGCCTATCTGGACTACGACCTGGGCGGCACCGAGCCACAGCTCATGCCGAAGGCCGCGGAGGCCGCGGTGCGTGGTGACTATCTGGACACACTCGACGCCGAGGCACTGCGGGAACGCCTGTCGGCCATCAAGGCACCGGTGCTGATGCTCTCCGCGCAGGAAGGCTTCTATCCAGGACAGCCGCCGCTGTACGGCGAGCCGGTGGTTTCAGCGGAAAGCGCGGCGGTGACCCGTTTCGAGCATCAGCTGGTGCCGGACACGACGCACTACACGATCGCGCTGGCCGATCCCGGCGCCACCATCTGCGCGGACGCGCTGGTGGAGTTCGCCGGCCGCTGCGGCAAGTGATCCGGCCATGATGGACATTCCGCTCAACATCTGGACCTTGTTCGCGTCGGCGCAACGGCATTACGGCGACGTCGACATCGTCACCAGCCACGCCGACGGCTCCAGCCACCGCTACACCTACGCTGATTTCGCGCAGCGGTCACAGCAACTGATGCGCGCTCTGGACAGCCTTGGCCTGCCGGCGGATGCGGTTGTGGGGTCGCTGGCGTGGAACACCTACCGGCATCTGGAGGCCTATTTCGGTGTCCCGGGCAGCGGTCGTGTCCTGCATACCCTCAATCTGCGGTTGTCGGCGCAGGAACTCGCGGCGGTGATCGACCATGGCGGTGACGTGGCGATCCTGGCCGACCCTGAGTTGATTCCGTTGCTGGAAGACGCCTACGCGGCCGGCGGGCTGCGCAAGGTCGAGCACGTCATCGTGCTGGCCGGGGAGGCGCCGGACGCCGACCTGCCGGGCCTGCTGGCGTACGAGCCGCTGATCGCCGACCAGCCGCGGCAGTACCCGCGCACGCCGTGGGCCGAAGACCGGCCGCTGGGCATCTGCCACACCTCCGGCACCACCGGCCACCCCAAAGGTGTCGTCTATACGCACCGGTCGACGGTGCTGCACGCCCTCGGTGTCGCCTCCGGCGCCGGGTTCAGCCTCGGGCCCGGCGACTGTGTGCTGCCGGTTGTGCCGATGTTTCACGGCAACGCCTGGGGTGTTCCGTACGCGGCGGCCATGGTCGGGGCCAAGCAGGTCTTCGCCGCCGGGCCGTTCACCGCGCAGCGCGTCATCGGGCTTCTTCGCGAGGAACAGGTCACTGTCACCGCGGGTGTGCCGACGATCTGGATCGACGTCGCCGCGCACCTGGACGGCCCGAAGCCGTTGCCTGATCTGCGGCACATCATTTCCGGCGGAGCGCAGCCGCCCCGGTCGCTGATCGCCCGGTACCGGGCCGACTTCGGGATACCGATCCTGCAGGCGTGGGGGATGACCGAGACCTCACCGCTGGCAAGCGTCGCCTGGCCCAAACATCATCTGCGCGGTCTTCCCGACGACGAGTTCATCGAGCAGGCCGCGTCGCAGGCAGGGCTGCCGGTACCCACCGTCGAGCTCGTCATCCGCGATGGCGACGGAGCGGACGTCGACTGGGACGGCACCCAGGTCGGCGACCTGTATGTGCGTGGACCCTGGGTCGCCGACGGCTACCTGCACGGCGATGGCGCGGACCAGTTCCACGGCGGCTGGTTTCACACCGGAGACGTCGCCGTCGGCTCGCCTGGCGGTTACTTCCGGATAGCGGACCGCACCAAAGACCTCATCAAGTCCGGTGGCGAATGGATCTCCTCGGTTGACATGGAAGCCGCGCTGATGTCCCACCCGGACATCGCGGAGGCAGCCGTGATCGCCATCCCGGATGCCAAGTGGCTGGAGCGGCCTTTGGCCTGTGTGGTCACCCGCGGCGTACTGACCCTGGAGCAGATCCACGAGCACCTGATGTCCCATGGCTTCGCCCGCTGGCAGCTGCCGGACCGCGTGGAGTTCCTGGATCAGGTTCCCCGCACCAGCGTGGGCAAGTTCGACAAGAAGGTGCTGCGCGCACGGTTTCCCGCCTGAGGTGGGGCATACGAACGAACGGTTGGCAGGTGGTGTTATCGGCGCAACATGTTCCGTGCGAGGCCGGCGTACTGGGCGGCCAGATCATCGATGGTGATGCCCAGCTCAGGGTTCCACCATTCGGCGACCCGGATACCCATGGCACCGATCGCGGCAACCCCGATCAGCGGGTCCACCTCGGCGCTGAAATCGCCGAGCTGCTGGCCGCGGTTGATCACATCCATGAACAGCCGCTCGGACTCCAAGCGGATGCCGGTGACCTCATCGCGGGCGGCGCCTTCAAGGGCGCCGAGTTCGCGATTGGAAACCCTGGCCAGCAGCGGGTATTCGGCGTGCATCCGCACGTGGGCCCGGGTGAGAGCGGCGATCTGGTCGCCTGGGTCGGCGCCGCATTCCAGCAGCGCCTGGCGCAGCCGGTCACGATGCTCGGCGTGCCCGAGGCGCAGCAGCTCGGCGAGCAGGTCCGCCTTCGCCGGGACGTGGGAGTAGATGGAACTCGGGTGAATGCCGACACCGGAGGCCAGGTCCCGCACCGAGACGGCGTGATAGCCGCGGGCGGCGAACTGGCGCACCGCCTCCTCCTGGATCCGGCGCAGCGTTCCGGCCGCTTTGGCACGCGGCGGAAGCAGCCCTCCCGCGCCTTGCGCGGGCGGCCCGGCCGCGCTGATCTCGGTCAGCAGCCGGTCGGTGTCGGCCGGTTTCGCGGTACGGCGCCTGCGACTGCCAGCGGCCTGTTCCGTCACACCCGTACTCCTTCGATCTGATCTGCCCGCTCCACCTTGACACACCGTTGGAGGCGGCATCAAACTCGGCAGCCAAACGATCGTTCGTATGTAACTCTTTGGGAAAGGGCCGGACATCATATGAGCCGCACCTATTTACCGGGCCGCAGGGCGGCCGTGGCCGCCCTGCTCGCCGTGACCGCGGGATGCACGAGCCCAGACGCCGCACCGCAGCCTGACGCACCGGTCAAGTTCGGGCTGATCTCCACCACGTCCGGGCCGCTCGCCGCGTACGGACAGCAGTATCTGCAGGGCTTCGAGGCCGGCCTGCAGTACGCCACGAAGGGCACGGGCAAGGTCGGTGACCGCATGATCGAGGTCACCCAGGTCGACGACGGCGGCGACCCGGCCAAGGCGGTCGCCGCAGCCAAAGACCTGGCCGGTAAAGGCGTCAAAATCATTGGCGGATCGACGTCGTCGGCCACCGCGCTGCAGGTCGCCACGGTGGCCGCACAGAACAAGATCCTCAATTTGTCCGGGCCCGCGGCCGCGGATGCGATCACCGGAGTGAACCGGTACACCTTCCGTACGGGCCGGCAGACGTTCCAGGACATCGCCTCAGCCCAGTCCTACCTTTCGGCAGCCTCCGGCAAGAACGTGGTGGTCTTCGCTCAGGACAACACGTTCGGCCAGGGCAACCTCGCCGCCGTCAAAGCGGTGATGGGCGCCTCCGGCGCCACGGTCGGCAGTGTTCTGGTGCCTGAAGCCACCACCGAATTCACCCCGTTCGCCATCAAAGCCAAAGAGACCAAGCCGGATCTGCTGTTCGTCGCGTGGGCCGGCACGACAGCCACCGCGATGTGGCAGTCACTGCAGCAGCAAGACGTGCTGTCCGCCACCACGGTGGTGACCGGGCTCGACGCACCGCAGACCTGGCCGGCGTTCGGGCCCGCCGGCGCGGAGATCTCCTTTGTGGCGCACTGGGTCGACGGCGCCGCCGACAATCCCGCCGCCACCGCGCTCAAGGCCGCACAGGGCAACACTCCGGGCGGAGTGTTCGGGCCGGACGGGTTCAACCTCGCGCTCATGCTGGTACGGGCCATCGAACAGGGCGGTGGCGACGACCCGGAGAAAATGATCGCCAGCCTGGAGGGGTGGTCGTTCGACAGCGTCGCCGGCAACTTGACGGTCCGAGCGGCCGACCACGCGCTGCTTCAGCCCGCGTTCCAGGTCAAACTCACCGGCACCGCGGAGGCGTACACCGCGCAGATTCTCAAAACCCTGTCGGCGCAGGAATGCGCCCCGCCCGTCACCGCGATGAAGGGCTGACCCGTGACCGGCACCGCACCGCTTCTGAGCATGCGCCGACTGTCCTGGTCGGTCGGCGGCATGTCCATTGTCGACGACGTCAGTCTGGACGTGGCGGCGGGTGAGTTCGTCGGGGTGATCGGCCCCAACGGCGCCGGGAAGACGTCGCTGTTCAATCTGCTCACCGGCCTGTGCAAACCCGTAGCCGGAAGGATCATGCTGGCGGGGCGTGACATCACCGGTCTCGCGCCACACCGCCGGGCCCGGCTGGGGCTGGGCCGCTCCTTCCAAGCCTCGGCCATCTTCGCCTCGATGACCGTGCACGCCAACGTGCAGCTGGCGTTGCAGGCCGCGGCCGGCGGCCTGAGGTCCCTGCGCCGCACCAGCGACGACCGGATCCTGCACGTGCTCAGCGACGTGGGGTTGTCGATGCTCGCGACCCGTCCGGCCGGTCTGCTGTCACACGGCGACAAGCGCAAACTGGAGATTGCGATGCTGCTGGCGGCGGCCCCCGCCGTGCTGCTGCTGGACGAACCGCTGGCCGGCGTCGCGACCGCCGACATCGACAGCCTCACCGAGGTCATCGCCGGCCTGGCCGCCGGCGACAGCGCGCGCGCCGTTCTCATGGTCGAACACGACCTCGACGTCCTGCTTGGACTGTCCACGCGGGTCGCGGTCATGCACCAAGGGGCCCTGCTGGCCGACGGCAGCACCGCCGAGGTGATGGCCGATCCGGCCGTCCAGCGCGCGTATCTCGGGGCTGCCACATGACCGGATCCCTGCTGCGGGTGCGTGACCTGTCGGTGCGCGCAGGCAGCCTGCAGTTGCTCCATGACATCAGTTTCGACGTCGCGGGCCAGGGCACCACCGTCATCCTCGGCCGCAACGGCGCCGGGAAGACCACCACCTTGCGCGCGATTCTCGGCCAGCTCCGCAGCTCCGGAAGCGTCTGTTTCGCCGGCCAGGAGGTGGCGAACATGCCCACACATGCCCTGGTGCGCATGGGCATCGGCTACGTGCCCGAAGACCGGCGCGTGTTTCCCGGCCTGACGGTGGCCGAGAACCTGCGCCTGGCCGAACGGGACCGGCCCGACTACGACCGCGTCCACACCCTGTTCCCGGATCTAGCGCACCGGGGCAAACAGCGCGCCGGCACTCTGTCCGGTGGACAGCAGCAGATGTTGTCGCTGGCTCGCGCGCTGCTCAACGACAACCGGCTGCTGGTCATCGACGAGCCGACCAAAGGACTCTCCCCCGCCGTGGTCACCACGGTCACCGCCGCGCTGGCGGCCGTGGCGCGAACCGTTCCGGTCCTGCTGGTGGAACAGAACCTGCAGGTGGTGTCCGAGCTGGCCCACGGCGCGGTGGTCGTCAACGCCGGCCGGGTGGCCTGGACCGGGAACACGCGTGCGCTCCTGCACGATGCGCACCTGACCCGAACCCTGCTGGGCGTGGCGGCATGACCACCATCGTGCTGCTCGCCGTTACCGGCCTGGGGCTGGCGGCCCTGTACTTTCTGGCCGCCAGCGGCCTGACCCTCGTCTTCGGACTGGCCGATGTCCTCAACCTCGCCCACGGCCTGCTGGTATCCGTGGGTGCGTACACCGCCTGGGTGACGGCGACAAGCCTTGGTGGCAGCCACCCGTCCACCCGGGACATCGCCATAGCCGTCGTCGCCGGCACGGCCGCCGGGGCGCTGGTGGCCACCGTGGTCGAGGTGACCATGATCCGGCCGCTGTACCAGCGCACCTTCGAGCAGATCCTCGTCACCGTGGGTCTGTCGCTGGCCGGTGTCGCGCTGCTGCAAATCGTGTGGGGCACCCAACCGCTGACCTTTCCCAAACCGGCCTGGACCGCCACCGTCAGCACCATTGCCGGGATGGCCGTTCCCAATCACAGCCTCATCCTCATCACCGCCGCCGCCGCTGTCCTGATCGGGCTGACGCTGTTTCTGCGGCACACCCGCATCGGCCTGATCGTGCGTGCCGGGGTGCAGGACCGGGAAATGGTGATCGCCCTCGGTGTCAACGTGCGGACCGCGTTCACCGTCGTGTTCGCCATCGGCGGCGCCGCCGCGGCGCTCGGCGGCGCGCTCGGCGGCATCTACTTCGGGGCCATCGACCCGTCCCAAGGCGCGGCGCTGCTCATCTTCGCCATCGGCGTCGTCATCATCGGCGGCAAAGGATCCATCACCGGGACCGCCGTCGCCGCAACCGTCGTGGGCCTGCTGCAGCAGTTCGTCAACTACTACGCCGCCGCCGGGGTGGGCGACTTGTGCGTCATCGCTTTGCTGGCCGCGGTGGTACTGGTCCGTCCACAGGGTCTGGCCGGAGGGAAAACCGCGTGAAATCCCTGCCGTACCGCGCATGGCCTGCTGCCGTAGCGGCCGTCCTGGCGGTCCTTCCGTTCTCCGCGGTCGATGTCCCGGTGCTTTTCGACGGGCCGTTCGCCCAGCCGGGAACGCTGCAACTGCTGGCCATGTGCTTGATCTTCGCCGGGGTGGTGCAAAGCTACGACCTGCAATTCGGCCGTAGCGGCTTGATGTCGTTCGGTCATGCCCTGTACTTCGCCGCGGGTGCCTACCCCACCTGCGTACTCGTGCGCGCCGGATGGCCACTGTGGCAAGCCGCGGCAGCCGCGCTCTGTGCGGGAACGCTGCTCGCGGTGGTGCTCGGGGCGATCGCCCTGCACACCGAGGGCATCGGCTTCGCCATGGTCACCCTCGCCTTCGCCCAGGCCGGAACCCTCACCATCAGCCTCAACCCCGCTGGTCTCACCGGCGGCGACGAAGGCCTCGCCCTCAACGGTCCCGGTCTTCCCGCCTGGCTGACCGGTGTCACCAACACCGCCAACCTGTACTGGCTCGCGTTGGCCTACGTGTGCGCCGCCGTGGCCGTCGTCTGGCTTCTCATGGCCTCACCGGCCGGGCGGATCATCACTGGCGTCCGGGACGACGCCCGCCGGGTCTCCGTTCTCGGCCTGAACTCCTACGTGGTCAAGCTTTCCATGTTCACCCTGTCCGGTGTGCTGGCCGCAGCCGGCGGCATCGTCTACGTGCTGACCACAGGAGGGGTGTCGCCGCACGTCGCCTCGACCGCGTTCACCCTTACTCTGCTGGTCATGGTCGTGATCGGCGGGCCGGGGACCCGCTGGGGACCCGTGCTCGGCGCCGTCGTCTACACCTACCTCGACCAGCGCCTCACCGCCGTCTCCGGTGCGGTCTCGGTCTCGCCTGGCACGCCGGGATGGCTGGCCGGCCTGCTGTCACAACCCTTGCTGCTGCTTGGAATCGTGTTCATCCTGCTGGTCTACTTCGCGCCAGGAGGACTCTCCGCGCTGCGGCCACGGCTGGATATCACTTCGCCCGGCCATTTCCAGAAGGCGCGGCGCCGGTGATCTTCTCTTTACCGGCGGGTACGGCCTGCTTCTGACCACGTTCTCGCCTGTTGCGGGCGGGAACGGCCAGCTGCTCCTCGACCGGCATTCTGGTCACAGTGAGGTGCACGCTGCCGCGGTTGTTCCCGTAGAAACCCCAGGCGTCGTTGGCGAAGGCGTACAGATACCCGCTCCTGGTCACCCGGCAGGAGGCGCCGGCGCCGATGGCGATGCGCTCGTGGGCCCTGTACTCACCGTCGACCGCTATCGCATCGTTGGCGACGACGCCGGCCAGCGACATCCATGGCATGTCCTCCTCCCGGCGCGTGCCGATGAAGTCGACCATCTTGTTCCGCGTCACCAGCCGGAACAGCTTCTCGGCCTGACCCAGCAGCGTGCCCACGAGCCGGAGCCGCTCCACCAGCGGATTGAAGCGGCGCGGACCTGTGGTGCCGGCGGGACCGGACAGGATGGCGGCGTCGCGCCACTGCCCCTCAGCCGTGAAGCGATAGTCGCCGGCTTCGAGGTAGAGCCCCGTCTCGTTCCACGGCTCGTGGGCGAGCACCTCGACCGTCCTGCTCTGCCCTGGAGCGAGCACCTGGGTAGGCCGGTAGGGCCCGCTCGTGATAGGCGGGTTCTGGTATCGGTCGTATACCGACTGGTGGATCAGGGGGGTTGTCGCGTCCGGGTCGATTCTGGGCACGGCACGCGGCCGTGGCTGCAGGAAGATCTCCAGCACCGGCTCGAGCTGCGGGTCGATCAGAGGTTCAAGCACGCCGACCACGCCATGGTCGTCGTCGTGCAGAACGTCGAGCGGATTGGGAGTGATCTGGTCTTCCACGGTCGTCTTGTAGAAACCGATCCCGACCGCCTCGCGCGCTTCGTCGATCATCCACCGCAGCGCGCTGTCGCTCAGCCCTCGCTGAAGATGACCGCCACCGACGTCCATATGGCTGCCGGGGAACCACACCTGCTTGACGACCTGTTCCGTCCCGTACGGCTCCGACCAGAGCGCGGGCGTATAGGGACTGCGGCGCTCGTCCATGGCCACGGCGTGGCGGCCGTGCTTGATATACGGGTTGAGCCGCACGTCGTGAAAGTCGTGCCGATGCAGCGGGTCCAGCAGGCTGAGCCAGCCCATGTAGGCCGGAATACCGAGGGCGCCGACGGTTTCCCACACCCCGATGAAATGGATGGGGATCTGGTGGCAGTCGTCCGGGTCCCAGCGGAAGGTGAGCCCGTTCCGCCATTCCCGGCCCTGGGGGTCGCGTTTTCTCTGCCGGTACCCGCGGTTGTACAGATCTTCGATCTGCGGCCAGAGCCTGGCCGGGTCCATCTTGGTGGTGTCGATCAGCCCGCACGCCGAGATCATCCCGGCGAGGCTCCGGGCCGTGTAGGCGCCGCGGCTGAATCCGAACAGTGAGATGCGGTCCCCTGGGGTGTATCGCATGGTCAGCCAGAGGTAGGCGTCCATCACGTTGTCGGACAGGCCAAGCCCGACAGCTCCGCCCAGCAGCCTGTTGCGCAGAGCGCCCACGCCGGGCTGGTAGTAGGCCGATTGGCGGCCTCCGTCGACGCCTGTCTCGGTGAGGGCGTTGTACAGCCGGCAAACATTGGTGACCGACTCGATCTCCGGAGAATTCCAGGTACCGTCACAGCACACGATGAGATGGGTCATGGTTCCCCCGCGATCCGCCGGAGCCTCGTCGAGGCCGTGATCGTACGATTACCGGTCGTGGTTCCATGGAAACTCACCACGAATTCAAGGTTGGGGTTCTTCCCTAGAGGCGAGGGTTCCTTGTGGGCACGTTCCCAGGTCCGGGGTCCCGCGGCGCCAGTCCCGGCGCATCATGTGCACGTTGTACCGTCGCGCGATTGACGATGTCGGAGTGCACGGGTGCCCGCAGCGTCACCTTGGGGCTTGCAGGCCGCTTCCCATCAGGCGGACACCGCCCGGTCGAACCGGGCGATCATCTCGTTCGCTGGTCGACCGCCGGCTGGCTGTTCAGGCATGCGCAGGAGGCCGACGAGCGAGCCCCGGGCCGGGGCCTGGGCCGCCTGCGGCCGCCCAGGCAGGCGGATTGGACGGATCCGTCACGCCGAATCCGTCCGGCAACGACGCGCGGGGTGGTTATGCGAGGCGGATTGAGCCCTTCTTGACGGTGATTCGCTTCTTGGGGAGGGGCTTGGTGGCGGGGCCTTGGACGACGTGGCCGTCGGTGATGGCGAACTTGCTGCCGTGGCAGGGGCAGTTGATGGTGCGGCCGCTGACGCTTGCGATGGTGCAGCCCTGGTGGGTGCACTTGGCGGTGAAGCAGCGGAAGACGTCCTTGCTGGGCTGGGTTACCACGTATCTGGTCTTCTTGACTTTGATGATCTTTCCGCCGCGGAGCGGGATGTTCTTGGTCTTGGCCAGGAAGGCGCCCCGCGCGGCTTCGGTTTCGGTGTCGGCGGTCGCGGGTCTGACGAGCGCGACGGCTGAAGTGAGCGCGGCGGTGAGACCGCCGGTGATGCTGCGGAAGATGAACTTGCGGCGGGAAGTTCCCGGTTCCTCCATGGAAGTGCCCTTCTGATCGCACGAACACGGATGCCCCCGTACGGGTGAACGGACGCCGGGATGATGTGGTTCATAGTGGTTTGAGGCGAAGGCGCAGAGTGGTCTCCGGGGTGTCGGCGACGGTGAGGGTGCCGCCGTGGGCATGGGCGATGTCGCGGGCGATCGCCAGACCGAGCCCGGCGCCACCGGCGTCGCGGTCGCGGGCCTCGTCGAGCCGGGTGAAGCGATCGAAAATGGATTCGCGGTGTTCTGGGGGGATGCCCGGGCCGTCGTCGATGATGTCGAGGGTGGCGTCGGGGGTGACGCGTACGGTGATCGCCGATTCGGCGTGACGGAGGGCGTTGCTGAGGAGGTTGGTGATCACGCGGGTGAGGTGCGCGGGGGAGGCGTTCACGAGCACATCGGGCGCTATGTCCAGAAATATCGGGATCGGGGGGCGGGTTGCCTCTCCCGTGGCTGGTTGGCCGGTGTCTTCTGCGCGTCCCCGATCTCGGCGATACGGTCCGTGGTGGAGGGCCTCTTCCGTGCCTGGTTGGCCGGGTGCGGCTATCGGCTCGGCCGCGAGCCTGAGGTGGAGGGCCTCTTCTGTGGCTGGTTGGCCGGGTGCGGCCGTCGGCTTGGTCGCGAGCGCCGACTTGAGGCGGAGGGTCTCTTCTGTGGCCAGCTGGCCCAGGTCGACCTCTTGGGTGCGCAAGGGTTCGCCGGCGTCCAGGCGGGACAATAGCAACAGGTCAGTGGCCAGGGTCTGGAGTCGGGCCACATCGGTCAGGGATTCGCGGGCCAGTTCGGGTGCGGCGCGTTCGCCCAGCTCAAGGCGGGTGCGCAGGGTGGCTATCGGGCTTCGTAGCTCGTGCGCGGCGTCGGCGACGAATCGTTTGTGGTGTCCGACCGCGGTTTCGAGACGGTCAAGCGTGGCGTTGACCGTACAAGCTAGGGCGTTGATCTCGTCGCGGCCGCTGGGCACCGGAACCCGTTGGTGCAGGTCGCGTGCCGTTATATCGGCGAGTTTGGCGGTAATTCCAGATACGGGAACCAGAGCTTTGCTCATGAAGAGCCAGGTCAGCACGGCTACCAGGATCAGCAGGGCCGGAATTCCGAAGATCAGCAGTGTTCGAAGGGCGGTGAGGGCGCGTTCGGCGGGCTCCAGCGAGGCTCTCCCGTGGATCACCAGCGTCCCGGACTTGGTGGCCACCGTCTCCGCGACGACGACGTAGCCCTCTTCGGCCCACGCCTTGCCAGTCGTCCCCGCCCGCAGAACCTGCACGTCCGGATCGAGCACCGCACTGAGAGATCCCTCCCCGGGGGTGGTGATCGTGGTGAAAGGTTCCGTTACGCCGTAGAGGGGCAACGCCGGAGCCGCGGCCACCGACAGACGCCCCGCCGCACTCGTCGCCCGCATCTCCGCCTGGTCAGTCGCGCTTCGCTCCAAACTCCCCCGCAACACCCCATTCAGCACGGACGCCGCCCCCGCCAGTGCCACCGCGACCACCAAGGTCGCCACCACAGTCGCCCGAACCCGCAACGACCACCCCCCAACCAGCCCTTTCACCGACCACCCACTGACCAGCTCTTTCGCCGATCGCCGTGGGATCAGCCCGGTCACCGGCCATCGTGGGACTGGCCACTTCACCGGCCTCTTCATCGGCCGGCCTCCAGCCGGTAGCCGGCGCCTCGCACCGTCGTCAGGGTGGTACGCCCGAAGGGTGCGTCGATTTTGCGGCGAAGCGCACTGACATACACCTCGATGATGCTGGGGTCACCGTCATAGGCGAAATCCCAGGCCTGAGCGAGGAGCTCCGCTTTTGAGACGACTTCCCCTGGTCGGCGCGCGAGTGCGTGCAACACGGCGAACTCCTTGGGAGTGAGCGGAATCGTGGTGTCCCCCCGGCGGCACGTGAGGCTCGCGGGATCCACAACCAGATCCCCGACAGTGAGCGCAGCCGGACGTTCCCGGCCACCCCGGCGGATCAGGGCACGCAGCCGCGCCAGGAGCACGACGTACGAAAAGGGCTTGGAGAGAAAGTCGTCAGCCCCGGTGTCGAGGGCCTCGGCTTCGTCGTATTCGCCGTCTTTGGCGGTGAGCATCATGATGGGCGTCCAGTTCTCCGCATCGCGGAGCCGCCGGCACACGGCATACCCGTTGAGACGCGGCAACATCACATCCAGCACGATCGCGTCATAGGGATTCTCACCGGCCAGCCAGAGACCTTCTATCCCATCGTTGGCGATATCAACAGCGAACCCCTCCTCAGCCAGCCCGGTCTTCATCAGGTCGGCCAACCGCCGCTCATCTTCCACCAACAGCACGCGCATGCGCTTCAGCGTGCCCGACCCCACCTAAAGTCAGGCTGAAGATCACTTCAGGCGCCTTAAGCTCCATTTCAGGTACGACCCGCGAATGTGGACCCACCCAATCAGAAGGAGTCCGCATGCGCCCGAAACGCGTGCTCATCGTGAGCGCCCTGGCGATCGCCCTCGCCACCACCCTCACCGGTGCCGCCAACGCCAGCGAACCCACCGAACCCACCCCCGACTCGATCTCCATCGCGGCCTGCGGCGAAGGCAAGATCGTCGTCATGCAGCTCAAGGACGGAAGGGTCTTCGTCAACGGCGAAGAAGTCGAAGCCGTCCCCGCCACCAAGGCGATCCCCGCCCTGCCCGGCGATGCCGCACCGAGTACCCTCCCCGGCTCAGTGGACTTGGCCGTCCCCTCCGGCGCCCCAGACGCACCGGACGGATCCCCCCAATTCACCGTGACCACCGAGGCCG
Organism: Acrocarpospora pleiomorpha; assembly: GCF_009687885.1. Lineage (GTDB taxonomy): Bacteria > Actinomycetota > Actinomycetes > Streptosporangiales > Streptosporangiaceae > Acrocarpospora > Acrocarpospora pleiomorpha. The sequence goes on along the minus strand of NZ_BLAF01000043.1, from coordinate 14,991 downwards.
GCGCCGTACACGTGAGCGGCAAGGCCACCCGAACCCTCGAAGCCGGCTCGACCGAACTCCCCCCGCCACCCCCCGGCGCGATAACCCACGCCACCACCTGCGCGGAACCAGCCCAGCCCTCCACAAAGTAGCCAGCCAGCCGGGTTTCTCGCCGTTATCCGGCGCCGTTTACGTCTGAGCCGCTTCCCACCGCTCCGGCGCCAAAAGGGCTTGGCCATGGCGACCGCCCATCCGGCAAGCGCTCGTACCACATCAAGGTACGGCCGGTTTCGCTAACCGGCCGTACCTGGAGATAGAGGTCTACGGCTTCTTGCCGGGGACCTCGTCAGTCCGCTTGCTCGGCTTTTCGCCCATGGAACCCATGGATTCAGCTGTCTCGCCGACCTTGCTCTTCGCCTCGTCCGCGCTGCTCTTCATCACTTCCGCCCAATGCTGGGCATTCCTGCGATACATCACGAACCCGGCTGCTCCCACCGCAAGCCCTGCGAAAAGGATCATTGTCGGCCAGGAGCGTGACTTCACCTTCATCGGTGTCGGTTCCACCCGACGCGCCGCCTGCGCGAGCAACATGCTCAGGCGTGGCGCGAGTTGATCCTCGACCGAGTGGGCCGCATGGTCTAGCTTGGGTGCTGCCCAGAAACGGGCATCTTCCAATCGGTGGTACGCGCCCTCGCGGGCGCTGCTGGCCATCGGGCCGACCCTGTCGGCAGCCCGCACGGCCTGGGCCTTCATGCGGCCCGACCACGTCGTTGGTATCACCATTTCGACGCGGCGTCTTCTGAGATTTAGGGACACGGCAAACCTCCCCTGTGGTTGGGGCCCCGTTGCGTCCCCTTCCCGCCTGACTAGCCCTCAATCCTGGCCGGGCTCCGCCGGGAGCCTCGATACCCTGTCATCGGACAATGAACACCGAGACCGGAACAATCACCGACCAAGGGGGCGGCATTCTCATGGCTGAGAACCTCATCGCGAATCTGCGCACCAACCATGGCACGATTCGCGTCAAACTCTTCCCGAACCACGCGCCCAAGACGGTGCGTAACTTCGTCGAGCTCGCCGAGGGCACCCGGGAGTGGACCCACCCGGAGACCGGCGCCAAGACCACCGACCGCCTCTACGATGGAACGATCTTCCACCGGGTCATCGGCGGATTCATGATCCAGGGCGGCGACCCCCTGGGCCTGGGCATCGGGGGCCCGGGCTACGACTTCGACGACGAGATCCACACCGAGAACATCTTCAACCGCAAGTACCTGCTGGCCATGGCCAACGCGGGCAAGCGCCTCGGCCGGGGCACCAACGGCTCGCAGTTCTTCATCACGGTCGGCCTCACGCCGCACCTGAACCAGGGTCACACCATCTTCGGCGAGGTGATCGAGGGCACCGACGTGGTGGACGAGATCGCCCGCACCGAGACCGACAGCCGGGACCGGCCGCTCAAGGACGTCGTGATCGAATCGGTCACCATCGAGCGTTCCTGACCCACGCATAACGCCGCCCCGGCCGCTGATCTCGCGGCCGGGGCGGCGTCTTCGTGTGGCAGTCTGTGGATAGACCCCTTTGGAAGGACCCCATGACCACCCAGCCACCCTCGATGCAACCGGGTGCGGTGCCGGTCCCCACCTGCTACCGGCACCCCGAACGAGAGACCTACGTCCGCTGCCAGCGCTGTGACCGCCCGATCTGCCCCGACTGCATGCGTGATGCCGCCGTCGGCTTCCAGTGCGTGGAGTGCGTGCGGGACGGGAACAAGGACGTCCGCCAGGCGAAGGCGGTGTTCGGCGGCGCCGCGGTGAGCGTGCCCCGGGTGACCTGGACGCTGCTGGCCATCAACGTGGTCGCCTACTTCGGGGAGATCGTGCTGGGCGGCGATTTCGTCAGCGAGTTCAACACCGCGCCGGGGGCGATCGAGCAGGGCGAGTGGTGGCGGCTGCTCACCGGCGCGTTCCTGCACCTGCGCCCGACCGGCACGTTCGCGATCACCCACATCCTCTTCAACATGTGGGCGCTGTGGGCGATCGGCCCCGAGCTGGAGCGGCGGCTCGGCCATGTCCGGTTCGCGGCGCTCTACCTGCTGTCCGCGCTGGGCGGCTCGGTGGCTGTCTTCCTGTTCAGCATCTACCCGTCGGTCGGCGCGTCCGGCGCGATCTACGGCCTGTTCGGGGCGCTGTTCGTGGTCTCGCGGCGGCTCGGCTACGACGCCAGGGGCGTGGTCTGGCTGATCGGCATCAACGTGGTGCTCACGTTCCTGATTCCGGGGATCAGCTGGCAGGGCCACCTCGGCGGCCTGGTCATCGGCGTCCTGGTGTCGGCCGTCTTCGCGTACGCACCGGAGAAGAACAGGAACACGATCCAGCTGGCCGGCGCGCTGGTCATCCTGGCCATCCTGGTGGCGGCCGTGGTGCTCGGCGATCCGTACGCGCTGATAGCGGAGATCGAACGCAGGATCGGCTAGGGTTCCGGGCTGTTTCCCCAGGCTGTGGATAAGTCTGTGGAAAGTTCCAGCCCGGAACGCCGGGAGCGGCTTAGCGCCACTTCGTGGAGAGCACCACACCGAAGATGATCAGGGCGAACCCGATGAGCAGGTTCCAGTTGCCGAGCGGTCCGAAGACCGGTCCGGTGTTGCTGACGATGTAGTATGCGGCGATCCAGCCGATGCCGAGGATCCACGACGCCACCATCACGGGCGCCAGCCAGCGCGGGCTGACCTTGACCGTTGAGGTCTTCTGCGGCGGCGTGTAGACGGCCTTCTTGCGTACGTTGGACTTGGGCACGGGAAGTCTCCTGGTGGTCACCCGCGCTGTCTTGCGGGTTTGTCAGTAAGCGTAGTCGCTGGCGAGCGAAGTCCGGAGTAAGAATAGTCGCCGCCCGTCGTCAGGGCCATTCCGAGCAGGTTCGATCCTGATCGCGGCGATCAGGTCCCTGGCGATGAAATGCAAACAATGCGCCAAACGCGGGCCCGGCGGGCGGGCTCCGCGGCGCCCCCGGTCATAGCGTGGGGCATCGTCACATGAGGGGGTGTGCGGTGCGCGCGGTGCTCCGGACGTTCGGTGAAGTAAGCATCACCCTCGGCCTGGTCCTGCTGATGTTCTGCGCGTATCTGCTGTGGGGGACCACGGCCTACACCGAGCAGCACCAGGAGCTGCTCCAGCGCGAGCTCACGTCGGAGACCACGATCACGGGGGACGGCAAGCTCGACAGCATCGAGCTGGGCCGTGCGCTGGCGATGATCCGCATTCCCCGGCTGGGGGTGGACTACAAGTACGCCATCGTCGAGGGCATCGACGCCGAACACCTGCGCCAGGGCCCCGGGCACTACCCCGGCACCGCCCTCCCCGGCGAAGTAGGAAATTTCGTAGTTTCGGGCCACCGCACCACGTACGCGGCCCCGTTCAACCGCATCGGCGAGCTCCGGCCCGGCGACGAGGTGATCATCGACGCCCGCGAGGCCCGTTACACCTATCGGGTCACCAGCAAGAAGATCGTCTACCCCACCCAGGTCGACGTGATCGAGCCCGTCCCGGAACACCCCGGCAAACGTCCCAAACAGGCCCTGCTCACCCTCTCCACCTGCCATCCCGAATACTCGGCCCGGCAACGCCTGATCGTGTACGGCGTCCTCGACGCCACCCACGAACGCCGTACCTAACCGAAAGCAGACATGTACGGATTTATCTGGCGAAAGCTTCCCGGCGGCACCACGCTCCGGCTCTGCGCCACCCTGGTGCTGCTCACTGTCATCGCCGCCCTACTCTGGTATGTCGTGTTCCCTTGGGCGGAACACCACATTCCGCTGGACCGGGTCACCGTCGGGTAAGGAGCAAGTCGCCATGCGCGTCCTCGTCGTGGACAACCACGACAGTTTCGTGCACACGATCGTGCAGTACCTGCGCGAACTGGGCGCCCACTGCGACGTCCGGCCCCGCGACGTCGTCTCCACCGCCGACGCCGACGCCGACGGCTTCGACGGCGTGCTCGTCTCGCCGGGACCCGGCACCCCCGAAGCCGCCGGAGTCAGCGTGCCGCTGGTCCACCACTGCGCCGCCCGCCACCTCCCGCTGCTCGGCGTCTGCCTCGGCCACCAGGCCATCGCCATCGCGTACGGCGCGAAGGTCGGTCGGGCGCCGGAGCTCATGCATGGGCGTACGAGCAGGATCCAGCACGACGGGCGCGGGGTCTTCCGCGGCGTGCCCACCCCGGTCACGATGACCCGCTACCACTCGCTTGCCGTCGAACCCGGCACCGTCCCCATCGACCTCGACGTGACCGCGACCACGCCGGACGGCGTCATCATGGGCCTGCGCCACCGCACCGCCCCCATCGAAGGCGTGCAGTTCCACCCCGAGTCGGTCCTGTCCGAACACGGCCATCGACTATTCGGAAACTGGCTCGCTCAAATCGTGTAACACCAGCCGACCGCCAGACGACATCTGAGTGAGGGTTTCCGCCATCGCCCCCGAGTGGCGGAAGCCCTCTTTTCACGCCCAAAAAACAGGGCCTCCCCCCGGAGGGGAAGGCCCTGGACGATCACTGGTTCGGATCGACGCCGATGTCCACTTCACCGTCCGTCGGGGTGTCGGTCGGGAAGTCGTTCGGATCCTCGGTCGGCGGGTCGGTCGGGAAGTCGTTGGACGGGCCGCTCGACACGATCAGCGTGATCGTCCGGCCCGGCGGGTGCTTGCTCCCGGCCGCCGGGGACTGGTCGATGACCTGACCCGCGACCACCGAGTCGCTCGCCTGCTCCACTTCCTTCACCTTGAAGCCCGCCTGCTCCAGCGTGGTCCTGGCATCCTCGATGGTGATGCCGATCACGCTCGGGAGCTCCACCAGCTCGGTCGGCAGGATGATCCGGACCTTGCTCTCCTTCGGCGCCTCGGCGCCCGCCGCCGGCTTGGTCTCGATGACCTTGCCCTGCTCGGCGGAGGAGTTCTTGTAGCCGAACGTCACCGAGAAGCCCGCGTCCTGGAGCATGGCCGTGGCCTCCTCCTTGGTCTTGCCGGTCACATCGGGCACCAGGACCGTCTCGATGCCCTTGGAGACCTTGAGGACGACCGCCTCACCCTTCGCCAGCTTGGTGCCGGGGGCAGGATCGGTGGTGATCGCGCGGCCCTTCTTGACGTCGGAGCTGAACACCTGCTCCGGGGTGACGTTGAAGCCCGCCTCGGTGAGCAGCTTCGTGGCCTCCGCCTCGGTCTGGTCCTCCACGATCGGGATCTCGACCTGGTCGCTCGTCGTCGGCTGGTTGGGCGAGCTCAGGAACATGTATCCCACGCCGATGAACGCGCCGATGATCAGCAGCGGGATGAGGATCCAGGCGGCCGTCTTGAGCGCGGTGTTGCCGCCCCGGTCCCGGTGCCGGTCGCTGCGGCTGCCGCCGCGGTCCTCCGGACCGTACTCATACGGCTGGATGTTGCGGGTGCTCTGGGTGGGCGGGCCGCCCGCGGCGGTCATCGACCGGGTGCGGTCGGCCCCCGCATACTGCCCGTAGTTGTTGGCCAGCGCCATCGTCTGCGGGTCCATCGGCATGCCCTGGACCGCGCGCTGCAGGTCGGCGCGCATCTCGGCCGCGCTCTGGTAGCGCTGCACCGGATCCTTGGCCATCGCCTTCAGCACGATCGCGTCGCACCAGCGGGGAATGTCCGGATCGATCCGGGACGGCGGGATCGGATCCTCCCGCACGTGCTGGTAGGCGATCGCCACCGGCGAGTCCCCCGTGAACGGAGGCTGGCCGGTCAGCAGCTCGTAGAGCACGCACCCGGTCGAGTAGATGTCGCTGCGCGCGTCCACCCGCTCGCCGCGCGCCTGCTCCGGCGACAGGTACTGCGCGGTGCCGATCACCTGCGCGGTCTGGGTCATCGTGGCGGCCGAGTCGGCCATGGCCCGGGCGATGCCGAAGTCCATCACCTTGACCTCGCCGTTGCGGGTCACCATGATGTTGGCCGGTTTGATGTCCCGGTGCACGATCCCGCCGCGGTGGCTGTAGTCCAGCGCCCGCAGGATGCCGTCCACCAGCTCCGCCGCCCGCTCCGGCATCAGCCGCCGGTCGGCGCGCAGCAGGTCGCGCAGCGTCCGCCCGTCGACATACTCCATCACGATGTACGGCACTGGCGTCCCGTCCGTCATGTCCTCGCCGGTGTCATACACCGCGACGACCGCCGGATGGTTCAGGGACGCGGCCGACTGTGCCTCACGCCGGAACCGCGCTTGAAAGGTGTGATCCCTGGCCAGATCCGAGCGGAGCGTTTTGATCGCGACGATGCGGTCCAGCCGGATGTCCCGGGCGCGATACACCTCGGCCATGCCGCCACGCCCGACGACGCCGTCGAGTTCGTATCGACCGCCGAGTAGTCGTGGCTGAGTCATTTCCTGCACTGTCCCTTGCCGTTCATCTTGGGGTGCCGCCGGTGTCCATCATCGACCCCGTACGTCATGGCGTCTCCTCATTGGAGAGGGTCGAGGCGCTTGGGGTAATTGAGGGGGTTGGTGGAGTCTCACTTGGCGTCAGAGTCTCGCTCGGCGTCGGGGTCGGGGTGGGAGTCGGGGACGGAGACGGCGACGGACTTGGCGTAGGAGTCGCCGTCGTGCTAACGGTAGCCGACGGGGGCGGTGTCGGACGGGCCGACGGCACCGTTGGCGTGGGCTTGGACGCCTTCGGTGACGGTGATTTCTTGGGCGTGGGTACCTGTGAAACAGGGATGACCTGCGTAGGTTTGCCCTCATTCGCCGGTCTGCCCGGGTCCCGCAATTCCATGATGGCAACAGTGCCCAGACCGAGGGCCAAGGCAACACCCGCGAGGGTGAACGCCAGGAGTGGCGACCTCCGGCGCGGGGGCGGCGGCGTGGGCGGCAGCGCGGGAGCCGTACGGGTGCCGGGGCCGCCGGACGGCGGCGAGCCGACCCGGGTCAGGCCGCCGGTCACCGGGAAACCGGACGGATCGGTGAGCGTGCTCAGGGCCTGGCTGCCACCCCCGGCGAGGGAGTCGCGCAGCACGAGCGCCCGGTCGCCGAGCTCCCGGGCGCTGGCCGGCCGCATGGCCGGATCCTTCGCGAGCATCGCTGCCACCAGGCCGCGCAGCGGCGGCGGCACGCTGTCCGGCAGCGGCGGCGGCGGATCGTTGAGATGGTGCAGCGCGATGGCCACCTGCGTCTCGGCCGTGAACGGCGGCCGGCCGGCCAGGCACTCGTAGGCCACCACGCCCAGCGAGTAGATGTCGGTGGCCGGGGTGAGCGTGGTGCCGGAGGCCTGCTCGGGGCTCACGTACTGCGCGGTGCCCAGCACGGTCCCGGTCTGGGTCACCGGCGCCGCCTCCAGCGCCCGGGCGATGCCGAAATCGGTGATCTTCACCATGCCGGAGTCGGTGATCAGCAGGTTGCCCGGCTTGATGTCCCGGTGGATGATGCCCGCCCGGTGCGCCACGTTCAGGCCCCGCGCGGACTGCGCGATCACGTCCAGCGTGACCTCCGCGCTCAGCCGCCCGTTCCTGGCCAGGATCGCCGACAGCGGCTCGCCGTGCACCAGCTCCATCACCAGGTAGGCGGTGTCGTCCTCCTCGCCGTAGTCGAAGACCTGGGCAATGGCGGCGTCCGTCAGGCCCGCGGTGAACCGGGCCTCGCTGCGGAACCGTTCCCGGAACGCGGGGTCGGCGGCCACGTGCGCCCGCAGCAGCTTCACCGCCACCTCGCGGTGCAGCAGCTCGTCGGTGCCGCGCCACACCTCGCCCATCCCCCCGGCGGCGATACGGGCGGTGAGCCGGTAACGATTACCGAGCAGAGGATGGCTCATTTCGCCGACAGCACCGCCTGCATCACGTCCTTGGCCAGCGGCGCGGCCGTGTGGCCGCCGGTGGCGTCGGTGCCGGCGCTGCCGGACTCGATGAAGACGCAGACCGCGACCTCGGGGTTGTCGGCCGGGGCGAAGCCGATAAACCAGGCGTGCGGCGAGGGACTGTTCCCGTGCTCGGCGGTGCCGGTCTTCCCGGCCACGCTCACGCCCGGGATCTGCGCGGCGGTCGCGGTGCCGGCCTGCACGACCGAGACCATCATGTCCTTCAGCTTGCCGGCCACCTCGGAGCTGACCGCCTCCGACATCGGGTCAGGCTCGGTCTCGTCCAGCACCCCGCCGTCCGGGCCGACGATCTTGTTGATCAGGTACGGCTTCATGACCTCGCCGTTGTTGGCGATGCCGGCCGCGACCAGCAGCATCTGCAGCGGCGTCATCTGGTTGTTGCGCTGGCCGATGGAGAGCTGGGCGAGGGCCGCCAGCTCCTCCTCCGGGCCGATGTCGCTCTTGGCCACCGGCAGCGTGAACGGGATCGGCTCGCCCATGCCGAACTTGGCGGCCTGCTCGCGCATCTTGTCCCAGCCCAGCTCCATGCCGAACTTGGCGAACGGCGTGTTGCACGAGCGCTCCAGCGCGTACCGCAGGGAGACCTGGCCGCCGCCGCAGGCGGCGCCGCCGTAGTTGGGCAGGCCGACCGTGGTCTGCGGCAGATCCAGCACCTGCGGCGCGGCCACCTGCGTCTCCGGGGTGCGGCTGGGGTCGTCCTCCAGGAACTCGGCCGCGGTCACCACCTTGAACGTCGAACCCGGCGGGTAGGTCTTCTCGGTGGCCCGGTTCAGCAGCGGGTCCTGCTCATCGGCGTCCAGCTTGTTGTACGCCTTGGCGGCCGTCGACTTGTTCGGCACCGCGATGGTGTTCGGGTCGTAGGTCGGCAGCGACACCATCACCTGGACGGCGCCCGTCCGGGGGTTCATCGCCACGATCGCGCCCCGCTTGCCACTGGCCCGCAGCGCGTTGTACGCGACCTCCTGCGCCTTGGGGATGATCGTCAGATCGACGCTGGCGCCCTTCGGGGGCTCGTTGCTGATGAAGTCGATCGCGCGCCGGACCAGCAGGTCAGGGTGGCTGCCGTCGAGGTACTTGCCGGCCGCCAACTCGATCCCGCGGGAGCTCTCCGGCGCGAAGAAGCCAAGAATGTGGGCATACATCTTGCCGTTCGGGTACTGCCGCTCGAAGCGGTAGTCGCTGTCGGTCTCCACCGTCTTGGCCAGCGTCGTCTTGCCGTTGTCGGCGGTGATCCAACCCCGGTCGACGCTGTAGCGGGCGTAGAAGGCGCGCTGGTTGCGCGCGTCGGTGCGGTAGTCCTCCGCCTTGACCGCGCCCAGATAGTTCACGTTGAGCATCAGCAGGCCGAACATGAGCAGGCAGGCCAGGGCGGCGCGCTTCAGAGTACCGTTCATCGCTGGAACACCTGTGTCAGTCCCTCGTCCTGGATGGCCTGGGGCGGCGGTCTGCGGGCCGCGTCTGACATGCGTACCAGCAGGGCGATAAGGATCCAGTTAGCCAGGAGCGCGGAGCCGCCCGCCGACATGAACGGAGTCACCAGGCCGGTCAGCGGGATCAGGTTGGTGACACCGCCGACGATGATGAACACCTGCCAGGCCAGAATGAAGGACAGGCCGCCCGCCAGCAGCTTGGAGAACGGGTCCCTGGCCGCGATCGCGGTGCGCAGGCCCCGCTCGACGATCAGCGCGTACACCATCAGCAGCGCCATCAGGCCGGTCAGGCCGAGCTCCTCGCCGGCCGCGGCGAAGATGAAGTCCGAGAACGACAGCGGGATCAGATCGGGGTGGCCTTCACCGAGGCCGGTGCCGAGGATGCCGCCGGAGCCGAGGCCGAACAGGCCCTGCATGAGCTGGTAGCTGCCGCCGAGTTCGCGGTCGTAAAGCTCCGCCGACTCGGGTTGGAGGAACACCTCGAACCGGGCCGCCACGTGGTCGAAGACCTGCCCGGCCAGGATCGCGCCGCCGAGGAAGAGCAGCACGCCGATGAGCACCCATGAGGTGCGCTGGGTCGCGATGTAGAGCATCACGATGAACGTGCCGAACAGCAGCAGCGAGCTGCCCAGGTCCTTCTGCAGGATCAGCACGGCCAGGCTGAAGCCCCAGGTGATCAGGACCGGGCCGAGGTCACGGGCCCGGGGCAGATCGATGAAGAGCAGCCGCCGCCCGGCCAGCGCCAGCACGTCCCGCTTGGCGACCAGGTAACCGGCGAAGAACACCACCAGCGCGAGCTTGGCGAACTCGGCGGGCTGGATGGTGAAACCGCCGACGCCGATCCAGATCCGGGCGCCGTTGATCTCCTTGCCGATGAACGGCACCAGCGGGAGCACCAGCAGCCCCAAGCCGACAAAGCCCATCGTGTACGTGAGGCGCTGCAAGGCGCGGTGGTCCTTCAACACGATCAGAGTCGCGGAGAACATGACCACGCCGAGCGCCGTCCAGAAGAGCTGGTTGGTGGCCGAGGCACCGGGCTGGCCGGCCTGCTCGATCCGGTAGATGACCACCAGGCCGATCCCGTTGACCAGCGTCACCAGCGGGAGCAGCAGGGGGTCGGCCCACGGGGCGAACCTGGCCAGCACCAGGTAGGCGGCGACCATCAAGCCACCGAGCCCGAGGCCGTAGGTCAGCATGCCGGCGGGGATCTTCCCGTCCAAGCCGAGACCGACGCTCGCATACGCGACCATCACGACGGCGATGGCGAAGGCGAGCATCGCGAGCTGCGCCCCCCGCCGCTTCGCGGTCATGGGGACGGGCGCGACCTCGACCGCCGGCGCCGCGGTCACTTACCCGACTCCGTCGGGGAGGGCGACGCGGACGGTTCCGGGGTCTTGACGGTGCCCTGCAGCGTCAAGATCCGTTCCTTTCCGGCTTCCAGGCTGTCGACAGGGATGGTGCCGCGGACCCGGGCCTGCTCCACCGGAGGCAGCGCGGAGACCGACAGTTTGGGGTCGTGCACGATGTGCTTGAGCGACACGATGCCCAAGTCGGCGTTGACACCCTGGAAGACGACCAGCTTGTCGCCTTCCGCGCCGACGTAGAACTGCTGTTGAGTCCACTGATAACCGTAATAGCCGCCGAGCCCGAGCGCGGCGGCGAAAACAACCAGCAGACTGACCAGAACCGGCCACGATCGTCGTTTCCGGGCCCGGCGGCCGGAGGCCAGGGCCTCCGGCGCCGGTTCGCCGTCCAGGTCGATGATCACCGGTTGCGGCGCGGTCACGGTCGCGGCGCGGCCGGCCGGGGTGTCCGGCGGCGCGGAGCGCACCCGGCCAGAGCCGGCGGCGCCCACCACCGCCGCGGCGTGGTTGTGCGGCTGCACGTCATCGATCTCCATGACGTCGGCCACCACGCAGGTGATGTTGTCCGGCCCGCCGCCCCGGTTCGCGAGGTCGATGAGCTGGCGCACCACATCGTCGGGATCGTCGATCGTCGACAGCGTGTGGTGCAGGGTCTCGGCGCTCACGACGGTGGACAGGCCGTCCGAGCACAGCAGGTAACGGTCGCCCAGCTGGGCTTCCCGGTCCTGCAGGTCGGGGTCGACCTCACCGCTGCCGTCGAGGGCGCGCAGCAGGATCGAGCGTTGCGGGTGGTTGGCGGCCTCTTCCTGGGTGATCCGGCCGTCATCCACCAGCGACTGCACGAGCGTATGGTCGTGGGTGATCTGGTAGAGCTCGCCGCTGCGCAACAGATAGGCCCGCGAGTCGCCCACATGGACGAGCGCGAACCTGGTGCCGTTCCACAACATCGCGGTGAGCGTGGTACCCATGCCCTTGAGGCTCGGATCGCGGGCGACCATCGAATGCAGCTGATGGTTGGCGTCACGGACCGCTGCCTCGATTGTGCCGAGCAGATCACTCCCGTAGGCGTCCTTGTCCAAGGACGACAATGCGGCGATGGCGACCGAGCTGGCCACCTCACCGTGAGCATGCCCGCCCATGCCGTCGGCGACGGCAAGCAGGCGGCCGCTAGCGTACGCCGAGTCCTCGTTCCCTTCGCGGAGGAGGCCGACGTCCGAGCGGGCGGCGTAGCGGAGTGCGATTGTCATTTGCGCAATTCGATGACGGTCTTGCCGATGCGAATCGGAGTTCCGAGGGGCACCGGCATCGGGCGGGTCACTTTGGAACGGTCGAGGTACGTGCCGTTGGTCGAACCGAGGTCTTCCACGATCCACTGGCCGTCCTGGGGGAAGAGCCGGGCGTGCCGGCTCGAAGCGTAGTCGTCGCTGAGGACGAGCGTGGCGTCAGTCGCCCGGCCGATGGTGATGGGCGTCTCCGTGAGGTTGATGATGGTCCCTTGCAGGGGGCCGCCGACGACGACCATTTGACGAGGTTCCCCCCTCTTGGGCTTCGACACCGGTTTAGCCGGTTTGGGTGGCTTCCGTGCCGTAGCCGGAGCCGTGCGTGGACCGAACAAGTCTGTCCGGATCACACCGACCGCGGCAATGACAAAGAACCACAGCACCGCCAGGAAGGCGAGCCGGATCAGCAGCAGCGTGAGCTCGGACATGGACCGTTTGTCTACCTCTAATCGCGCCTGAACACTAGAGTCGTGCGACCTAGTGTCACCCTCGTCCCGTCTTGCATCTCGACCCTGCGGACCGGTTGCCCGTTGACGAAAGTGCCGTTCGTGGAGCCAAGATCAACCAGGACGACCAGCTGACCTTCGACCCGTAGCTCGGCATGATGCCGCGATACGCCCGGATCCACCAGCCGTAGATCACAATCGGTACCACGACCGAGCAGTGTGACCGGCGTCGTCAACTCGTAGGACCGCTGGCCCTGCGGGTCGTCCTGGGTGGAAACCAGCAGCCGGGGATGGCCGCCGAACGCGCTCGACCGACCGGCGGGCACATCGCTCACCGGCTGGCGGATCTCGTCCTGCTCCACCGTCGCGCCCCGGATCACACCCGAACGGATCCGGAACAGCCCGACCGCGAGGTCGTCGGCCGTCTCGAACCGCACCCGGACCGGGCCCACGAACGAATACCCCTGCTCCTTGGCATACTCCCTGGCGAGGTTGGCCAGCTCGTGACTGATGCTGTCCGCATACACCTCCAGCCGTTCGCTGTCGGTCGTGGACAGTTCCACCACGAAGTCGTTCGGCACGAGCGTGCGGCCCTGAGCGACGATCGCGGCCCGCTCGTCCATCTCTCGCTGAACGGCACTGGCGACCTCGACCGGTTGAAGGTCGGACTTGAACGCGCGTGCAAAGGCGCCTTCAACCAAGCCTTCGAGCCTCCGCTCGAAGCGCTGAAGGACTCCCACCGGTTACCTCCCTTCCTCCATCGTCTACAGGGATCGTATCCGGGTTCAGTAGCACTGGCGGTTCCGTGCTAACCTTTCACAGCACCTGGAGACGGGGGCATCCGCAACGGGCAAGTGGCGGAATGGCAGACGCGCACGGTTCAGGTCCGTGTGTCCGAAAGGACGTGGGGGTTCAACTCCCCCCTTGCCCACTCGACGCAGGGGTTGGCTGGTCGGAAGTCTTTGGCTTCCTCCCCTTGGTCGTCTCGTCGTTACACGGGGGGACGACCCCCCGAACCCCCCGCTGTGGGGGGCGAAGCCCCCCACGCCCCCAGGGTTGGTTGCCCTGGTTTCGTTTTTACGGTTGATTGTCCCGGTTTCGTGCCCAGGGTTGGTTGCGCCGGTTCCGATTTCGGGGTTGGTTGCTGCGGCTTTGTATTTGCGGGTAGTTGCCCCGGTTTTGGGTCCAGGGTTGGTTGCTGCGGTTTTGTTCTTGGGGTTCGTTGCCGCAGGTTTGCTGTTGCAGGTGGCTGCCCTGGTTTTGGGTTCGGGGTTGGTTGCCGTGGTTTCGTTTTCTGGGGTGGTTGCCCTGGCTTCGTTCTTGAAGCATGTGGCGGGTTGTGCTTGAGGTTGTTGGTGCCGGTGTGGTGAGAACCCCCACCTGCGTGAGCGGTGCGGGGGAACGGCGAGTGACCCGGCAACATGCTCATTCTGCTGGGCGTTCTCAGGGTCGGCTGCCGTGACTTCGCCAGCGGCGTTGGTTGCCCCGGTTTTGGGTTCGGGGTTGGTTGCCGTTGTTGTGGGGCTGGGTTTGGTGATCGTGGCTCCGATGCCGATGCCGATGCCGATGCCGATGCTGAGGTCGGTGGTCGTGCGGAACCCCGGGAGTGTTGCTGGTGTGGTGGGGGGCCGGGGTGGGGGCACGGGAGCCCTCCTTTAGTGGGAGTACCGATCAAGGTAGTGGGTGGGTGGGCTGGTTTGAAGCCCTCTGGGCCTTCTGGGTGTTGTCGGTGAAGACTCTGGTGATTTTGTTGATCTCGCTTTCAAACGACTAGCCAGACGCTTGCGAGCACTTCTTTGCCTTGGGTCTTGAGCGGCGGGATGGACTGTCCCTCTATCTGGACTTCGTCGCGCGTTTGAACCCGGATTGGTCGGGCTGGGAGGAGTCGGCGGTGCAGCGGAGGCCGCTGGGGTGCCAGGGAGATCGGAGAACCCGCCAGACATGACTGTGCCCCGGCTGCATGCTGAGCAGAGGCGACACCTGGGGTAGACGGCTGCGTAGCCTGCTTTCGCAGGAGCGGGTGGCGGCGCTCGACGGCAGTGGCGTGCATCTGCGGATCCACGCGGGCCGCATGGCGGGCGCGGCGGAGTTCGTCGACGCGGTCGCGGAGCAGGTGACGGTCGGCGCGGTCCTGGTCGGCGTCACGCCGGAGCTCGCGGTGCGGTTTCAGCGCCGCTGCCCGCAGGTGGTGTCGCTCAGCGCGACCGCCGCCTCGGTGCCCGCCGTGGAGGCGGAGAACGGCGCGGGGGCCTATACCGCCGCCGTCAGCCACCTGCACCGCGTCGGGCGGGGGCGGATCGCGGCGATCCACGGGCCTGGGGTCAACGCGTGCGCGAGCGGCCGGCAGGACAAACCACCAGGAGCTTGCGCGAGGACCTGGGGTCAACGCGTGTGTGAGCGGCCGGAGAGCTGGTCACCTCGAGTTGATCGGGGATCTCGGCGTTTCCGACATCGCCGTGGACGGTGGGTTCCTGCGCGAGGGCGCGACGACCCGTGACATCTGCTCAGCGTTTCAGGGGAGGGTGTTGGAGCCGGGCCTGGCTAAGGCCCGGCTTCCGGGCCGGAGGCTGTTCGCGAGGCCGGAGGCCGATGGGGCCGAGCGCGAGCGGTCCAAAGGGCGGGTGG
>NZ_BLAF01000042.1:115607-166416 GCF_009687885.1 Acrocarpospora pleiomorpha | reverse complement strand
AGCCTGGATACACCGCGCCGAATCTGACTTGATTGCGCTGAAATGAGAGGAGGTGCCCTGCGACCTGGGATGATGGGAGTTCTCTACGCTTCCAAGATCCGCAGGCGAAGGACACCTCGTAAGTGCGATTGTTTCATGCCGCAGCCAGGACCCACGCGAGCTTCGACGACGAGCACCTGGTCGCCTACGCCGGGCTGGAGCCGGTGATGCGCCTGGCCGACCACTGCGACCTGGGCGGACTCGTCGGCGAGCACGTCGCCGTCGCCGACCGGCTCGGCGTGAACGCGGCCGCGAAAATCACCTCGATCGTGGCCGGGATGGCCGCCGGGGCCGACAGCATCGCCGATCTGGACGCGTTACGGCACGGCGGCATGGACAAACTGTTCGACCAGGTCCGCGCCCCGTCCACGCTCGGCTCGTTCCTGCGCTGCCTGAGCTGGGGGAACGTCCGCCAGATCGAGAAAGTCGCCCGCGAACTGCTGGCTCGTCTGGCCGCGTGTGCGCCGCTGCTGCCCGGAGCCGGCACGGTCGCGTTCCTCGATGTGGACTCGACGCAGAAACGCACCTACGGATACGCCAAGCAGGGCAGCGGGTTCGGGCACACGAAAATCCAGGGGAAGAGTGTGCTGGTGCGCGGGCTGAACGTGCTGGCCTCGGTGCTGTCGACGCCGCTGGCCGCCCCGGTCGTCACCGGCACCCGGCTACGCGGCGGGAACGCGGGCTCGGCCCGCGGTGCGGAATCGCTGGTGGCCGAGTCGATAACGGCCGCGCGGGCGGCGGGCGCCACCGGCATCCTGATCGTGCGCGGCGACTCGGCGTTCTACTCCGCCGGCGTCGTCGCCGCCTGCCGCCGCGCGGGCGCGCGCTTCTCCATCACCGCGAAGATGGACCGCAAGATCAAGGCGGCGATCGCCACCATCGCCGAAGACGCCTGGACGGCGATCGAGTATCCGGACGCGATCTTCGACGAGCAGGCCGGGTGCTGGATCTCCGACGCCGAGATCGCCGAAGTTCCCTACACGGCGTTCGCGTCGAAGAAGGGCCAGGCCGTCACGGCACGGCTGATCGTGCGCCGGGTCAAGCGGCTCAACCCCGCCTCCGCGATCGGCCAGGACGAACTGTTCAGCGTCCACCGGTATCACGCCGTCTTCACCGACAGCCCGTTCCACCTGGTCCAAGCCGAACAACAGCACCGTGGCCACGCGATCGTCGAGCAGGTCTTCGCCGACCTGGCCGACGGCCCGCTCGCGCACCTTCCCTCCGGCGACTTCGCCGCGAACGCCGCCTGGCTGACCTGCGCGGCGATCACCCACAATCTGTTACGCGCCGCGAGCTGCCTGGCCGGCCCAGTTCACGCCAGGGCTCGCGGCGCCACGCTCCGCCGCCGGCTGATCGCCGTCCCCGCCCGGCTGGCCCGGCACGGACGCGGCCACCTCACCCTCCACCTGCCCGAGCATTGGCGCTGGCAGAGGGCGTGGATGAACCTCTTCGAGACCCTCCACAAACCGCCGCCCGCTGTGGTGGCCTGACCAGCCCGCACGCCCTCGGTCACCGCCGGCACCGTCACGACCCCCGCGGTCACCCGCGCCATCGACGCACGACCCCGCCCCCGAGCCACGTGGACAAGCTGCGACCCGCGCGCAGCGGTCCCCGCATGCCCAGAAACGGCACGTCACCTGGCGAAACGGCCCTCGTAACGGAATTGGACCAGGAAGCGACCACGAAAAATCACGCGGTGTATCCAGGCTCAGGTCAGGCGTCGGATTTCAGCAGGGTGCCTAGCCGCAACTGACGCACGCGGTCCCGCACGTCGAGTTACAGCCGTCGTCGGTCATACGGATGAGTTGCTCGGCAGCCACGCCGGACTCGACGATGGCCACGTCCAGCTCGGCAAGCCAGTCGGCATCCCAGTCAACGGCGGCCTGATCGAGTGCGAGCGTTGCCGCACCTTCGGTAGAACGGGCGGTCATGACGGTGCCTCCTTCATTGGGGCGGTTGGGGTTCCCCGGTGCGCCTCGGGCAGATCGTTCGAGCCCGAGGGCGCCCGGTGGTCTAGGGCCAGGTGACGACGACGGTTCCGTGCCGCTTCGCCAGGACCCCTGCGGAGAGAGCCGGCGGGGTGGCGGGCTTGGGGATGTATTGGATGGAAGCGGCACCGCGGCGGTGGTACTTGTCCGCCCACTGGCGCAACAGCTCCACGTACCGGACGGCGAGGTCCTCGGCCGAGGGCCCGTGCGCGTAGACGCCGCTCTCGAAACCGCTGCTCATGTCGTCGTTCGGCCTCGCGGCCCGGTAGGCGAAGCTGTCGCCGCTGATCAGGACGGGCACGCCCTTAAGCGCCGGGCGTGCTACCAGGTCCAGGTCGACGGCCTCCTGGTCGGCGTGCAGCAGCGCCACGTTCGGGTCGTTGGTGAGCAGGAACAGCATCTGCTCGTCGGGCATGTCGAACACAGCACCGGACCAACGTTCGATTCTCGGCAGATGCAACGCCCGGCGCAGTGCGTCCCTATCAACCTCGATGTCCTCATCGTCCAGACGCAGCACCACTCCGTCCTCGATCGTGATGTTCTGCTCGGTGTGGGAACCGGCCCCCTGGAACGGCACGAAGACGCACAACCCGTAGCCGCGGCTGACCAGGCCACCCGAGCTGTCGCGGTCGAACGCGATCCATCGGGTCGTCCCTTTCAGCCGGAGAGGGACGACGATCCGGCCGTCGTCGCCGAGCTGCTCGATCCACGCGGGCGGGATGTCCCAGCTCCCGGCCGTAACGATGATCCGGTCGAACGGAGCAGCCCCGGGGACGCCCTGTTCCGCGTCGGCCAGTGCCACGTGGACGTGGTCGTAGCCAGCCTGGTGAAGGAACGTGCCTGCGCGCTCGACGATCTCAGGGTCGATGTCCACCGTGATGACACGTCCGCTCTCGCCGACGAGTTCGGCCATCAACGCGGCGTTGTAGCCGCCGCTCCCCACCTCGCACACACGCATGCCGGGCTTGATCTCGGCGGCCTCCAGCATGATGGCTTGGAGGTGGGGGGCGGATACGGAGCTGAGGGTCAGACCGTTGTCGCCGCGCTTGACGATCGGCGCGTTGTCCACGCCGTAGGCGACCTCCAGCGACTCGCCCGGCGTGAACAGGTGGCGCGGTACGGCGGCGAAGGCCGCCGCCACGGGCTCAGACCGTATAGCCCCCTGGTCACGGAGTTCGCGCACCATGGCGGCACGCAGCGCGGCAGCGTCCCCTCCGCCGGGGCCATGAGCGGCTTGTCCCGCATCTGGCCAGACGGCATCGGCCTGACTGGCTGGCATGGATTCCTCCTTGGAAACGTGGGGTTTTGGCGCAGGTCGGGTGTCAGCAGTCAGTGGCGAGCGAGGGACGGCGCGCGAGGGTGCGCCGCTCGCTGACTTTGGCGTATCAGCACGTGCGTCGATTGAGGGCCAACGTCCGGGAGGTGAAATGAAGGTCCCTGAAAACGGGACAGTGAACACCCATCCTTCCTTGCGAAGAATCACCAGCACTCTTCGCAGAGTCGGCCTGGAAACGCCATGGAAACGTGTAAGTACGCGCTCGCCTGGGAGGCGTGAGCCGACCGCGTAACCACCTGATCGGATCGATGACACAATCTGATCAGCGATCCTGCGCGGGAGTGATCGCACGTCGGGAGAATTCGGCTCGCCCTCGCGACCGACGAACGAGCCCTGACCAGAAATCGTGTGGATCACTTCACGCTCGCGCAGCGCAGCGGCGACCCAGCGGGCGGTCGTCCGTCCGATGCCGAATACGTCCATTAATTCGTTCTCGCTCGGTATCGCAGTACCCGGCGCCAAGAAGCCGTCAGCGATGGATTTCTCAAGAATGTCGGCGATCTGGATGTGACCCCGTGTCTTGCTCGCCGGATCGATTTTCGCTTCACGCCAATCCATGGAAAGCGCTCACCTCCTTCCATCGTTTGCTTGTTCCATAAACGCATTCGGGCTGGAAACAATCGGCTGGGCGGCCGACGCCATATCCCGGGCGAGGTGAACCCCGAACGGCTGAACCTCGCCGTCTCGGAGCCCGGTCGGCCGGATGAGAACAGCCTGCATGCCATGCCTGGCAGGTCCCAGGGCGTCGGTCTGGATGTTGTCGCCCACCCACACGATCCGGTGCGGGGAGGACTGGGCGGCGGCGATGGCCATGGCGTAGAAGGTGAGGCTGGGCTTTGCCACGCCGAGTTGCGCGGACTGGAGCACCACCGAGAACAGTTTCTCCACGCCGGCCGCTCGTAACGCTAGCCGCCGATCTTGTTCCGGCTGGGTGTTGGAGGCCAGCACGAGGCGCAGTCTGGCCTCCCGGAACGTATATAACGCCTCAACCGCGTCCGCTGCCACTGGCCGCATCCCGAGGGCGGGATCGATCGGGGCATCGTATGGGGCGAGTGTGCCGCCGTAGTCGAGAATCACACAGAAGATCCGCCCCACCGTCAGGGCCAAACCCGCCGCCGTGCGGGTCATCCCAGCCGCCCGAGATCCAGGCGCACCGACACCCTGCGATGGTTGCTGGCTTGCTCACTCAACTCGTCACACCGGACCCGATACGATTCCGGGATGATCGCCGGGGCCAGCCACGGGCTGAACACTAGATGATCGATCCGGGCGCCCTGCCCGTTGTCGATGTGGTGATTGAGGGTGGGCGTCATGTCGCCCGCCAGGCAGCCCGCGTTGACGAACTTGACCTCGTGCAGGATCTGGGTCGCCCGCCGGTCGGAGACCAGCACCTTCTGCGCCTTGTCCGGCCGCAGGCCCGGCGGCAGCGTCTTGTGTGTGCGTTTGTGCGGCGGCATCGCCAGCCAGTCAGGCTCGAACTCGTCATGGCCGGGGCAATCCGGCCATATCGCGTTCAGGTCCCCGCCGATGATCGCCGCCTTGTCCGGAGCTGCGTATCGGGTGAGCTTCTGCGCGAGATCCAACCGGACGTCGCCGTTCCAACTCGCCCACTGAACCGACCGGACCCACAAGAGCCGGTCCAAGCCCGTGACCTCGAAACTCAGCCACCCGATCTGATCATGGAAGACGCCTGGCAGGTCCGGCGTGTAATGGCGGACCAGCCGCAACCTGGGCCAGCGGGCGAACACCAGATCATGAAGTTCCCCAATGACGCTGCGGGTCATGAAGCTGCGCAGCCCGAGATCGGCCAGCAACCGTTCCGCATGGAACCGCAGTTCCTGCCCATGGAGGCTGAACTCCTTGCCTTCCACAAAAAGAACCAAGTCGGCGTCACCGATAAGTTCCGGCAGAAGGTCGAGACGTTGATGCTGCCCATGGTGGCCGTCCCAGCCGCCCGCCTCCAGATTCAAGGTGACGACCTTCAAGGTATTGGCACGCTCGCGACCAGCCGCGAACCGGTGGCTAGTGAAGTCAGCCGGAAGATTCATGGCCCCACCTAAGAAAGAGAGCTGATCAGGATAAACGGAGAGAGCAACCATTCTCCGATGTCTCCCTTGCCTTTTCCATTACTTCTCGTGAAGTGGCGAGTAGCAGTTTCTCAAACGCCGGCCAGTGAAGATCCCTCAGTCTCCGACGCGCCCTCATGCGCCTAGAGCTTCCACCGACGCCGTTGGTTATTCCGAATTCATTTTCCACCGCAGTTAGAATTACTTCATACTGATCAGGGTAGAGATCGGCGAGTCTATATATCGCTAGTTGTTTTGCCTTCTGTATTTGATACGGAGTCACGAGTTTCAATCTCCGCCAGGTCTAGTTCTCGGACTCTATGGCTAACCGGTGGCCAGCAAAGTCAGCCGGAAGATTCACGGCCCGACCCAAGAAGAGAGCTGATCAGGAAACCTGCATCGATATGGGTTTTCGCTGGCACGGTTGAACAGGTCACCCTGCCCGCCTCACCTGGGGACCAGGACACGGGCGACCAGCGACCGCGCCCAGCATGGCGGATGGCTGGGAACCAGCACCCCGACCAGAAGGTGCCTTAGTCGCACCCCTAGCGGGGCCGATCGCATTGCGGCGGCCTTCCAGTCGAGCGCGAGACAGATTGCAGCACCACTGGTAGCACGGCCCCCGCTCGTGTCGCAGATCAACTCGTTGACCCAAGCGATCGCACCCAACGCCAGCCACACCGCGATCGCAGACGGCCACCCGAGGGAGAGGTAGCCGACCGCGAACCAGCCCGCGAATCTCAGGGCGATCTGTGCGACGCCGTAGCCGAGCATGGCGCCGGCGGCGTGCCGCATCTCGTGCCATACGACCGCAGCGAACGCCTCGGTCGGCATGCGAAAGGAACGTCGACCGATGAACACCACGCGGTGCCCGGCAGCGGCAGTCGCCACCGCCACGGTGGCGCACTCCCGGTGATGACAGCTACCGTCTGGGACCTCGCCTGGGCAGGGCATCAGGAAAGGATGGATTCCCTGGACCGCAGGGTGACGGGCCAGCGTGCCGGAGATGGCCCGGGCGAGCACCGCGCCATGACTGGTCGGCACCTGGTGGGCCACCCGGCTCCAGTAGTGCTCTGCCGTGCTCCAGTCGGCATCGCGCATCTGACGGAAGGCGCCGCGACGCACCAGCACCATTGCCGCCGCTGCCATGGCCGCGCACACGGCCAACGCCAACGCCAACGGCGTCGGCGCGATAAGCCGGGCCGCCATGCCTAAGCCGACGAGGACGGCGGCAACCGACAGGCTGCCGATCAGCTGCTTCCACCACGCCACCTTGTAGACCGGCTCCAGGAATCGCGCCGCGGATTCCTCGAAGGATCTGGTCGTGGCCCGCGCCGTGTCACGGTCAGCGGCGGCCTCCGTGGCGGGCGTGACTCGGTCGGTCTCATATGTCTTGTCCATCCTGGTCCTTTCGTTGGGGGTCGATCCGTTTCGCGTTAGTGGGCGTGGTCTGCAGCCCTCGTTCAGGGCTCTCCCGTAGCTACCGCCGCCCCCCGCTCATCCCAGGGCCAGACAGCCGGTGGCACCCCCACAAGCAGGACCGTCCCCGCCACGAACGCCACCCACTGATCCGCGCCCGCGCCAGCAGCGCCCACGGTCCGGCGCACCAGCCATATCGCCAGCGCCAGCCATATCGCCGCCCCGGCTGCACCCAGCACAAACCCCAGCACGTCGAACACCTCTCTTCACCTGGATGACATGGCCACGACCGGCCGGTCATGGCGTCTAGTGGCGCTACTCATCGTCCGAAGGCGGCGGCGGTGGAGGAGCTGGCGGGGTGGGAAAGTGAGGGCGGCCCGGAATTTCTTTGTCCACCCGTCGGGCAGAGCATCAACTGGTCCTTTCGGGCATGGGCACGACCGGCCGGTTCGTTTTCGACTAAGGGAAGCGACCGGCCGGCCGTGAGCATCAGGGAAGGGGACGGGACATCGGTGCCCGGCTTGTGCCGCCCGGGTTGAGCTCGGACCGCCCGGCCGACCGTGCCGTGTCCATCTCGGATGCCGACGCCTGGCGGACGCACCCGCGCTCCCAGATCTGCTCGTTCCACTGGTCCGACAGCAGAGCCACATACGCGGCGGCGTGATCCAGCAACTCGACGACCGCGCCGGTCACGGGCCTGCTCTTGGGCAGAATCCGCCCCTCCAGCACCGGCACCACCGCTTCGCCGAGCGAGTGGGCCTCAACCCGTGGACGCATCAGACCCCCCGATTCAGGCCGCGCATCACGAACACGGCCGCGCCACCGGGTTCTCTGGCCATCAGCGTCCGGGTGCCTTGGCCCGATCCGATGTACACCAGATAGGCCCCGCCCCGGCCGCCCACGACCACCTTCACCGGCACCACCGCCGTCTCTGTGCCGTCCACCTCCAGCCGGATCTCCTGCTCCCCCTCCACGATCCGCGCCGAGACTCCACGCTTGGCCAGAAGCTGCTCAAGCGCGCGCAATCGATCGGCCGGAGACTGCTCAGGAGCGGCCTCCACCCCCCAGAGGCAGGCCAGGGCCCCTACCGTCTTCTGCTCGGTCTTGGCCATGACCGCGTGTTCGCCGTTCTCATACGGGACGTTCAGCAGGTAGGTATCCACCGCGCCTACCCAGCCGATGGTCGCGGGACTTCCTCCGGCAGGATGCAGAACCACCAACCGCCGGCCATCGTCGGCCAACTCGTCCCCGACGTGTCCGGACCTCGCCTCGTCTTCGGCGCGGTAGAAAGAAAGAAGGTGATGGACCCGCAGGGCAGTCCGCACCCTGCCGAGCGGCCCGTCCGCCGTCTCCGGCGCGTGATCGCCGACCAGTTCCGCCGTCATCGCCTGGCCAACCCGCCGACAAAAGACGCGCCCGACCGGGCGACCACGGGCGCGCCGTTCCCTCCGATGTCGACCCGGTCCAGCTCCGGCCGCCACTGTGAGACCTCGCACACGCCCGGCTCCAGCAGCTCCCAGCCGTCGAACAAAGCGGTGATCGCCTCGCGTGGGCGGGGGGTAAACGGAGCGGACGCCTTCTCATACACCGCCACCGCCGCCGCAAGAGCCTCCGGCTCCATACCATCCGGGCAGCCGTGGGAGAGGGCCAGATAGCAGCCGTCCGGCATCCGGTCCCGGATACGGGCGATGATCGCGCCCGGGTTCTCCTCATCGGTGATGAAATGCAGGACGGCGATTACGAGCACGGCCACCGGCTGACTGAAGTCGATCAGCTTGCGAACCGTCTCGTCCTCAAAGATCTTCTCGGGGGTGCGCAGGTCCTGGTGCACCATCGCCACCCGGTCTTCCAGGCCGGAGACCAGAGCCCGGCCGTGCACACACGCCAGCTCGTCGTAATCGACATAGACGACCCGCGTCTCATCCGGTGCCTTCCGCTTGGCGGCGGCAGCCAGCGCCGCCACCCTGGCCTGGACGACCTCATGCGTGTTGTCCCTGGTCGGAAGCCCAGATCCGATGTCAATGAACTGCCGGACGCCCAGGCCGACCAACTCGGTCACCACCCGGTGCAAGAAGTACCGGTTCTCCCGAACCTGCACAGGCACATCCGGAATGAGCCGCACCAGCCGGTCGCCAGCCTCCCGGTCGGCCGGATGGTTGTCTTTCCCGCCGAGCAGGTAGTCATAGATCCGAGCCCCATTGGGTTCCCTGGGGTCGTAGGCCACCGCCGTCGGCAGCAGAAGCGACCGGCGACGCCTCACCGGCTCCGAATCAGGGTCGGTTACCTGCTCAATCGCCAACTCGACCGAGCTCTTTCCCGGCCCTGCATCCCGCTGGGCAGGCACGGGCTGATGGAGAACCGGCGGCGCAACAGAAGCTCGATGCCCGAGAAGGTCAGCATCGAGTCCCGCCTGGGGGGTGTCGTCGAGAGGGGGCATGCTTCGACGCTAGGGACCGAACCCGGTCGTTGCAGCGTCGCAGGTGCGTCACATTCAGTCATTGGCGTGTCGTCCGTGTGTCACGGATATTGAAAAGGCCCGGAAACGGGAATCCCATGGTGAACGCCATCTATCGTGAAATCATCCGGGGATCGGACTCATATCGGACCCATCCTGATGAGGGCAGGTGTGACTCATGTCCAGCCAGCGGACTCTGTTGAAGGTGCTCCTGACCAATCGGCATTTGCAGTCACACCGGGCCTTCAGTATCGAGTACAACAAGATCGCCAGCCGGGTGGACAAGATGCTGGCTGGCACCGCCCCTAGCCGCGAGCAGCTCAACCGGTGGCTGTCGGGCAAGGTGAAGACCGTCCCGCGGCCTGAGCATTGCCGGGTCTTGGAGCGGATGTTCCCCGGACACAGCGCCGCTGACCTTTTATCCGCATATGATCCCCAAATAGTGCCTTTAGGTGTCCCTAGGACATCTCGTGAAGAGGAAGCGCCCACGAATCGGCGAGAAACGTTTCAGTTTGGCGCGAGGACCATGGCTGCGGAGGACGTCGGCGGCCAGGCCAATACGGATCGCCAGCCTGTCGTCTCCAGCGCGCGCCCCCACGATGCTATGGATATGGAAGAACTACGCCGTCAGCTGCTCATCGGCATCGTCGGCCTGGGAGCAACCGCCGCGTTTGCCCCGTTGGACGGACTAGAACGCCTGCGTACGGTCGTAGACCAAGGGTTGGGCGGGCCGGACCTGGCCGATTGGGAGGAGCGCGCGTGGGAGTACGCGCACCGGATGGTCTCTCACCCGCTGCCTCAAGTGATCGGTGACCTGAGCGTGGACATCCTGGCCTTGCAGGAAATCATGCCCAAGCAGAGAGCTACGGGCTGGGCACGAGTCAATGCCGAAATGATGATGTTCCTCGCCTACGCTCTCGGTTCGGCTGGTCACATCAGACAATCCCACCACTGGTGGTCCTCAGCGCGCCGAGCCGCCGCGGCGGCCGGTGACGACATGGTCGCCCTTGTGGCGTCCTTCGAGGCGATCCTGGGACTCTACGAGCCCCGGCCGCTCCCGCTGATTCTCGCCCGCGTCGATTCAGCCTTAAAGGCATCTCGCGGGATGCCTTGCCATGCGACCACTAAGGCGTTAGGCGCTCGGGCGCATGCTTTGGCGTTGATGGGGGATCGTCAGGGTTCATTCGAGGCGCTCGACGAGCAGGCGCGCGTTTACAAGCTGCTTCCCGGCTCGATCACCGACGATGAGGTGTCTGTGTGGGGTTGGCCGGTACAGAGGCTGCTTCACACTCGCTCGCTCGTCTATACCCTCGCTGGCTATCCTGCTGCCGGCCAGGCGCAGCAAGATTCGATCGCCGCCTACGCTCCCGGCCGGTCGCGCCATGCCGCCCGCCAGTCCGCGCAAGTGCACCTGCATGTGGCTACCTCTGCGGTGCGCTCAGGAGATGTGTCGGAAGGACTGGCCTACGCGCGGAGGACTTTGGAATTACTCGGCACCGACGATGTGACAAGCTTCGTCCTGCACGCGGCTTCGACTGTTGTCGCTGTCGTGCCTCAGAACGAGTTACGAGCCCATTTGCCCGCTGTGATCGAATACCGGGAGAAGCTGGCCCTTCCGAGAGGTTCGTGATGAGCATCGCCTTCCATCGCATGACCGGAGAGGATGCCGCCGCCGCTGTGCTCGGCGACGAATACGCCGAGGTGTACCTCCGGATCAGAGAAGAACCGCCGTATAACAGTGGACCCCTGTATCGGCGCGACAGGTTCCGCGACCGGACAAGCGCCCAGGCCCAGCGTGCGGGGTTCGCCCTCGTCGCCGCCAACGATGAGGCCGGGAAGCTGGCCGGGTTCGCATTCGGTCTTCCGATGGCCGAAGGTGCCTGGTGGGGCGGCGAGACGACACCCGGCCCGCCCGAGGCGGTGGCGCAGGCGAAATTCGCGGTCATCGAACTCAATCTGCTGCCGGAGTATCGCGGTCACGGCTACGGCAAACGCCTGCTGAATCTCCTGCTGGAGGGGCGGCCCGAGCCGTATGCGACGCTTCTAGCCAACCCTGCCGCCGCTGCGCATCCCATGTATTTGAGGTGGGGCTGGCGGATGGTCGGAACCTGCCGTCCGGCACCGGATGCGATGGTGACCGACGTCTTGATCCTGGACCGACGATAGGCCCACGTCATCGAACACCTAGGGGCACGCCTGCGGCGTCGCTCCTCATTGCCATGAGCGGGTCGTCGAAGTGCAGCGGGTCGCTGTCGTTGCCGCCGACCTCTCGATCGCTTTTCGCGCAGGTGCTACCGCTGGTTGGCCGGGAGGTCCGGCCGCGGGGTGTGCTTGGCCTTGTAGCTGGCCAGGGCCGCCAGTCCGGTCGGCACTAGCGGCATGGCGATCGCCTCCACCCAGTCGGGCAGGAACGAGATCAGCGACGGGTCGTCGGCGATCACCAGCAGGATGGCCATACCGGCGGCACCGGCGAAAGTAGGAAGTCAGGGTCATTGCCTTGACCTTGGCTTCCACGAGCCTGGAATAGGTTACGGGCTCAGCGTGAATGTGCCTCTCCTCCGGGGAGTCCCGCCACCATGGCGGGGGTTTAACGCAGGCTGGAAGCACGGGCCGCGCTTCCAACGAATTGGGTGACGGGTTGGAAGCGGGTGATCAGCGGCCAAACATGCTGATCTTGGCCGTCGAGACCTTCTCGACGACTGCCGCGGCGACGTCCTCGCGCGGGTTGAGCACGCGAAGACGCAACTGGTTGTTGGTGTTGAGCGAGAACCGACCGCCCACGGACTCCTCGACCCGGCCGTTTGCGTCGGCGTGCGCCGTCAGCGGCCAGGCATCATCTTTGAACGTCTTGCCGTCGCGGCTGTACCTCGACCAGGCGATGTCCACCTCCGCGCCCGGGGGCAGGCCGCGGACCTTCGCCAGGCCGTCCGCGATACACCAGCGGGAGCCGCTGGCCAGGACCGCGACACCGTCCTCGCCGTGCGCGGAACGGATCGTCGGTCCATTCGGTGTGCCAGCCAGCACGGTCCGCCAAATTCTTTCGCGGACAGTCCGGCATTGAGCCGGATCTCGCGGAGTTGGTCAGCGAGAGCTTGCCTGGCCTGCTGGGCGCTGGACGATGACGAGGATGGCACGGCTCTTGATCAAGCAGCAGGAGGGCTGTAGTCCTCATGGTCAATCGCGAGGTCCCACACTGCTTCGAACGCGGCCACGCAAAGGTCCACGACGGCACGGTCTTCAGTGAACTGGTGGCCGACAACTTGGCCGTCCCCACCGAATAGGGAAAATCGCACAAGTCGCCGATTAAATACCCAAAAGGGATTACCGGGCAGTGGTAGAGCTGACGCGAACGCTCGGGGCAGCCAACGGACCAGTTCGCCGGCGGCGATGTTGTGGTCAGCCGTGAGGCTGTGCTCCCAGCGGACATAGTCGCTGACCGGCTCCGAGACGATACGAGCCCGGCGGATCGTCACACCTCGCGCGACTGCCTCACTGACCGTTTCGCGGAACGCTTTCCCACCCGGCGTCTCTGGTTGGGGTCGACCTTCCTTCCATGCCAGGTAGCGCGGATCGGTCACGAGGTGCTGGTCGTGCATCTCCAGATGCACGGCTGAGGTATCGCATTCGGCCAGCAGTTCAGCGAATGTCGGCTTGCTCTCGTGTGCTCCGTACGTCCTCAGCGGGCCGGGGGTGGGTGTCGGGCGTGAACCGCCGCTTGCCCCGCTCGTACCTGCCACTGGCCGCCTCCATGATGATCTCCGCCATCGCGGCGGGGAGTCGTACCACCGACTCTGTGTCCTTGATCCGACTGTCGGAATTGATCCAGGCGATCACGTCCGGATCTGTGACCGTGTCGCCCTGAAAGTAGAAGTCTCCGGTCTCAGGGTCGATGAACACGGCTGGACAGTCGTCATCGGGGTTGCCTGGATCGACGCCCACGAAATCTAGTCTCATGGTGTGCTCCCTAACTTGGGACGCCCACATCCGACCTATCGAGGCGTCGCACTGTTCATGCCTTCGATGGTTGCTATAGGCGGATGGCCAGGTACACCAATGAACGATGATCAGCAACCCGGTAACGAATTGGGGTTGGTCGTGCTCGCAGGCACACGCGAAGCCCAAGTTAGGTGCGCAAGAAACTCTCCCGCCCTCACCGGCGCGTCCGGGCGCGAGCCGATCGCGTCCGCTCGCTCGCCTGGATGAGGCTGGCCCCGGTGAACTGACCCTCACTTTGGCTGAGGTCGATTCCCTCAGGCTCCGCCCCGCTCTCTGTAGGTGCGTCGACCTTCAACCAACTTCAACAGCAGGCCCACCAGTCCGGCGACCACCCCGATAACCAGGCCAGTCCAAACCCAGCCAGGCAAGCCCTCTGACTTCTCTGGACTCGTCGTCGCAGGACTGGGTGGGGGAAGAGCGGGCGCGGTGGCCGTGCCGTTGACCGTGAAGGGGATTTCCTTCGATCGAGTGGCCATCGGAAAGATCACCCGCCAGGTGTGCTCGGCGAGGGCAAGGTAGGCGCCGTTGTGGCCGAGCAGGTCGCAGAACACCCGGTTCAGCACGCGGAGCGGGCCCGCGGAGGACCGAGCGCGGAACTCGCCGTTCCTGGCGCGTGAGCAAACTGCCCACCGTGCACCGAGGCTAGGTCGGGTCTTCAAGGCCGGGGTAGCGTCGGACAGGCAACCACATAGACCTTCAGCGATAGCTCGGGAGGTGATTGGCTATGCCTCGCCGCTCGTCACGATCCGCACAGGACGCATCACCCTTGCGGCTGGCTCGACTGGCCCGTAACTGGACGTTGGAGGAATTGGTCGAGGAGATCGACTTACGTACTCCTGGTGGACACTCTGGGGTCACGGCCAGCATGGTTTCGGGGTGGGAACTCGGCCGTCACACCACCAGCATCGGCCACCGGAAGACCTTGTGTGAGATCTACGACTTGTCTCCCGACGTGTTGTTCGCCCATCAAGACGAGGGACTGACCGCCCGGCCTGGCCCTCGGCTGCTGGCCGGATTCGGCGACTTGCAGCGGGCGCTGCTGGACACCGTCAGCGGTGCCCGCGATTGCCTGGTGGTGATGGGGTCGCGTTCACGGGACGAGACGTACCTGAAGGCCATCGAGACCGTGCTGGTCGAGCGGCCCCGGCTGGTGTACTACCGGGTTCTGTTCGGCCCGCCCCACCACCGGGTGCTGCAGGAGCACCTGATGCGACTGCTGCGGGTACGTGATCCAGAAGACCGTAGTGTGGGGGTCAAGACCCTGCACCTGGGGTTGATGGAGGACACCACGATGGCGCCGGAGCGGTTCTTCTGCGCAAGCGAACAGATGGCGGTCGTACCGATCCCCTCACTGACCTCGCATGAAGCGTTCGACTCGGGAATCGTGCTGGGCGTGGCTGGCGCAGCCCGACTGCTGGATCACGGTCGACAGGCATACGCGGCGGCAAGGCGGGTGGAGAGCATCGAGCAGGTCGCCGCACTTACGGTGGTGCGAGAACGGAGTGCACAGACATGACGCGAAAAGACGGCAGGGGGCTTGCCACGACATTTGAGGGAAAACCCCGTATGGGCGCTGCCGATTCTGGCACAGATGCTTCCGAGCCCGCCCAAGAGGCACTGGACGCGGCCGGTCGCGATCAGCCCGCTGTGGTGAAACTGACACGTGAACTGGTACAGATTCCCAGCCGCGGCGGCATCGATCCCTACGAGCCGATCTTGGAGCATATGGCGGCCTGGCTCGCCGACCACGATTTGCCGTATCGGCCTTTGACGGGACCCAGCGGATCAACGGTCGCGCTGACATGCGAAGTTGTTGGCGCCGGTCCCGGGCCTTGCTACGTACTAGACGCCTGCTTGGACACCGCGCCGTTCGGTGATGAGGACACCTGGCGCTTTCCCCCGACGTCGGGGGAGGTCAGCGGAGGGTGGCTGCATGGGCGGGGCTCCTCGGACTCCAAAGCAGGGGCGGCGATCTTCGCCCACATCGTCGCGCGGCTCCGGCAGAGCGCCGACCAATGGCGCGGTACCGTCGTGCTGCTGTTTGACGTCGACGAGCACACCGGCTCGTTCGGAGGGGCCAAAGCGTACTTCGAGGGGTCGGCCAGCCGGATCGACGGGGTGATGATCGGATATCCCGGACTGGACCATGTCGTGACGGGAGGCCGCGGTGTGCTGCGTG
The DNA here is from genome assembly GCF_009687885.1 of Acrocarpospora pleiomorpha. Taxonomy (GTDB): domain Bacteria; phylum Actinomycetota; class Actinomycetes; order Streptosporangiales; family Streptosporangiaceae; genus Acrocarpospora; species Acrocarpospora pleiomorpha. The sequence continues at coordinate 150,938 of NZ_BLAF01000042.1, read as the reverse complement.
TCCGCGCATCTGTCCACGGGGTGGCCGGTCATTCGGGAGCCAGAACCACCAGCCCGTCGGCGATCGCCAAAGCCGCTGAGCTGGTCTCTTTGCTGCACGCCGCGCCCGTGCCGGGATCGGCCGGGCCGGACTTCCCGTTGTCGGCCAAGCTGACCGTCACCGCGATCAGTGGGGGTGAGGGATATTCCACCGTTCCGGATCTGTGCACGTTCAATGTCGATGTCCGCCTCACCCCGGCGTTCGACGACCAGGCCGCCCTGAATCTTCTGCGCTCCGTCGTTGCTGACCTTGACGCCCAGTGGGCGGACACGCGGCCGACACACCTGGAGGTAACCACCCGATGGCCGGCGTTCGCGCTGCCCAAGGAGGCGCCGCTGCGCAGCGCGCTCCTGGCCGCCGCAGGGGCCTTTGGGGTGAACGCGGCACCGAAGGTCGCTGGCCCTTCCAACATTGGCAACTACCTGGCTGGGCTGGGCATCCCGGCTACCGCTGGGTTCGGCGTCGACTACCGGGGTCTACACGCCACGGACGAGCAGATCCGCCTGGACTCGATCCCGCCGGTCCAGGCCACTTACCACCAGGCCCTGCTCACCCTGCTGAACACGGCGTAGGAAGCGACCTCGCATGTATGCCCGACCGTTGTGATCTCCGCAGTGACCTGCGAGGAGCGTAGTTGCGTCGACAACGCGTCGACAACCGGGCGCAAGTCGCGCGCCACCAGGCGCGCTGGTCGGTGTCACCTCGCCGGGTGATGGTTGCTGCAGCAACCGCTACCCCCAGGAGGACACCGGTCAATGGACACTCGCTCAGCCGATCTGATCGTCGGACTGCCCGGGGAAGACGGCACTGAACCGACGGCAATCCACCCAACGGCCTATACGTCCCCCGGCTCTGACTGGCACCCCCTGGATGGCAATCCCGGGGATCTGGTCGCCGGATCACCGCGCCTGAACATCGCACAGGCCGAGCTGGCCGCTGCGGCGCTGCTGGCCGCCCTCGGTGTGCCCGCAGACAGTGAGGTTGCCCGGCGGACGCCCGCGCGGATGGTCGCGGGCCTGGCCGAACTGCTGACCTGCCCCCCGTGGGAGTTCACCACCTTCCCCAACCGTGAATATCAGCACGAGTTGGTGCTGGTGCGCGACGTGCCGTTCACCTCGATGTGTGCCCACCACCTGCTGCCGTTCTCCGGCGTGGCGCAGGTTGGCGTGCTGCCGGGCGAGCGCATCGCGGGGCTTTCGAAGCTGGCCCGCGCCGTCGAGGTGTTCGCGGCGCGGATGCAGGTGCAAGAGGAGCTCGGGCAGCAGATCGCCGCGTACCTGGACCAGCAGCTTCAGTGCCGTGGCGTCGGTGTCGTGCTGGTGGCCGAGCATCTGTGCATGACGCGTCGCGGGGTCCGCGCGGCGGGCGCGGCGGCGATCACCATCGCCACCCGTGGCCAGCTCCGCGACGACCTGGCCGCTCGAGCCGAGTTCCTGCAGCTGACCACGGCGCAGATCCGGAGCGCCCCATGAGCCACACGATCGGCAAGCGGTTCACCTTCGAGGCCGCGCACTACCTGCGCGGTCTGCCTGAGGGACACAAATGCGGTCGCCAGCACGGGCACTCCTACACCGTCGAAGTCTTCGTTACCGCGGGCGAGTTGTCCGGGCCGGGTTTCGTCGTCGACTTCGCCGAGCTCAACCCGCTCAAGGAGCACCTCGCCGAGCTTTATGACCACCGGATCCTCAACGAGATCCTGTCCGTCGAGCCGACCAGTGAGAACCTCGCGCGCGTGCTGTTTGAGTGGTGCAGCGCGAACGTGCCGCTGCCCACCGCCGCGACGATCGAGGCAGTTCGCGTTGCCGAAACCTCCACGACCTGGGCCGAGTACCGGGCGACCCCGCCTCTGCCGGGCCGTGACCGGCCAGCCGCTTCGTAGGTGTGTCCCCTAAACCTCGCCACTGAGAGGAAGCCCATGCCCGCCCCCGTCGCATCGCCGGTCGCCGACCTCGGCCAGTGGCCCGTCCCGATCTCCGAACTGTTCTACTCCTTCCAAGGCGAAGGGCCGAACCTCGGCCGCCGTGCCCTGTTCATCCGGTTCAGGGACTGCAATCTGACCTGCGGTTACGCCGCCGCTCCCGGCTCCGCGAACACCCCTGCCACAGGGACGATGCGCTGCGACACGGAATACACGTGGAACGGCGCCAAGCATGACCTCAGCACGGGCGTCCAGCATCTGACCCCGCAGCAGATCTGGGACGAGCTGATGCGGCTGGACCCGTCCACCACCAACCCCGGGCTCGCCGCGGTCGACCTGATCGTCGCCTCCGGCGGCGAGCCGCTGCTGCGCAAGAATGCCCTGCTGTATCTGGCGAACCAGGCCGTGTCTACAGGGCGGCGGATGGAAATCGAGACGAATGCCACCATCACACCGGGGGCCAACCTGATCGCGGCAGGGGTGGCGTTCAACGCCGGGTTGAAGCTCGCCTCCTCCGCGGTGCCGCGCAGCAGGCGGATCAAGCCCGCCGCGATCACCGCGATCCAGGCCAGCGGCCAGGCGCGGTGGAAGTTCGTGGTTTGCGGCCCCGACGACGTGGCCGAGATCGCTCAGCTACAGGCCCAGTTCGGGCTGACGGAGATCTGGCTCAGCCCCGAGGGCACCACGGCGGCGGCCGTCATCGAGCAGATGCGCAGGGCAGCGGTCCCCGCGCTGGAGCACGGTTGGAATCTGACCACCCGTGAGCACGTCCTGATCTGGGGAGACGAACGTGGCAAATGACCTCGGCTCGTCCACGAACGCCTCCGTGAACAGCACGGCGGGCACTACGGGGAGTATCAACGTGTCGGTGATCGCACCGGCCGCCTACCTGCGGGACTTCGTTGCCCAGGCCCCAGCGACGGTGCATCATGTGGCCGCTCAGCGTGTTCTGCACGACCTGGCATACCGCGAGTTCTTCCTCCAAGAGGCCACATTGGGGGCCACGATCATTCTCGACAACGGTGTCTTCGACCTTGGCACGTCGCTCGGTCCCGACGACCTGGTGCGGGCCGCCCGGGCGGTCCACGCCGAAGAGATCATCCTGCCCGACGTGATGGGCGACGGCCCTGCCACGATGCGAGCCAGCGACGCTGCGGCGGCCCGGATTCTCGATCTGAGCGATGAGTTCCGGCTGTGCGCGGTGGTGCACGCCGCCGACGACACCCAGTGGCATCGCTGCTACGACCACCTCGTCTCCAGCGACTACGTCGGCGCGATCGCGTTTCCCGCCTCCCGGCGCAAACAACCGAGCCAGGAGCTGTCGAAGAACCGCCTCGCGATGACCCGCCATCTCGACGACCACGGGCTGGTCGACCCCGGACGGATCTACCGGCTGCTCGGCTTGGGCCAGAGGGGGCACCTGGAGTTGTTCGAACAGCGCGGGCACACCTGGATCAGCTCGGTCGACTGCGCGGCTCCGGTGCTGATGGGCGCAATGGGCGTCGCGATGCTTCCCGACGGCCCGTACGAGAAGATAGCGACGCCGCGGGTGGAGACAGTGGAGTGGATCGACCCAGCGCGGTTCGCGCTGATCCGCGACAATATCAAGGCCGTCCGGTACGCGGCGGGCTGCCCCATCAAGATCCGGATGCCCAGATGAGCGCCCCGGCTGTCGACGCGGCCCCGGCGTGCCTGCTCGGCGCGTCACCCGTCGATTTCTACCGCCACACCATGAGTGTCCCGAGTCTGCGTCGCTATCTGGAGATCAAGGTCCATCACCTGATCCAGGACCACGACTGGGCGCGCATCCGCGTCATCGGCGACTACGACCGCACCAGCGTGATCTCGACGAATGAAAAGAACGACAAGCTGTTCAACTGGCAGCGCCCCACCGCCGAGTTCAACGCCGAGGCTTTGACGGTCAAATGCTTCCCCGGCGTGGACTATGTCCACCACTACGCCCTGATCATCGCGACCTACCTGAACATAGTCGGACGGTACCGCGGCCAGGTCGACTACGAACTTCCCGACGAGTCCCTGTGCGAGGCGTCCGTCGCCCGGCTGAACGTCGACCCCTCCACCGACGATCTCGTCGTCTTGGGCTGGGGTCTGGGGCGGTTCGCTGGCGGCACGCAGTGGACGCCGGGCCACGGCTACGCGTGGAAGCGTGCCGAGGTCGAAGGGCGGCGCGTGCTCTACCTGGGCTACCTGCACAGCATCTGGGGCGATGTCGCCGGCCGTGTCGTGTCCCGCCTGGCCGCTCTGGGTGCCCGCCGCGTCGTCTACGTCGGCAAGGTCGGATCCCTCGACTCGCACATCGCGCCCAACACATCCCTGGCCACCGGCAACAGCAGCGTCATGGCCGAGGGCAGGGTCTCCTGGCGGGACTTCTTCGATGACCTGGCCATCGGCCAGCCGGACACCTGCTCCGGAGTCCATGTGACGTCGCCGTCGATCCTGCTCGAAGGCGAGAACTGGCTGGCCGGACAGCACGGGCACCGGTTCGTCGACCCCGAGATCGGGCACATGGGACGCGCCGCACACGCCGCCGACATCGAGTTCGGTTTCCTGCACGTCATCTCCAACAACCTTGCCCACGCCTACCCTGTCGACCTATCCAACGAACGGCTCGCCACTGTGGTCGAACGCCGGACGCACCTGCTCGACCGCATCCACGAGATCATCCGGCTCCGGTTACGGACCATCAGCCTCGAAGACGCCCACTGACGGAGGGATGAATTCGTGAGCATCGAGAAAACGAGAACCGGCAAACTGATCACAGTGGCAGGGATCGACGGTGCCGGGAAGTCGACGCTGGCAGCCTCTCTCCACACGGCCCTCAAAGACTTCGGGCAGGACACGATTCTCGTGGGCAAGCACACCACCACCGAGGTTCCGTCGAGCATCGATCTAAGCACCGACCTGTTGGAGTACCTCGACAGCCTCAACGCCGTCGTCTATCGACGCAAGGCAAGCGTGGGCGCCGCCTGCGGAGACTACTACTGGCTATTCGCACTCGCCGCTTGGTACAGCCTCCAGGACCGGCTGATCATCCAGCCCGCCCTGAGAGCCGGAACTCACGTCATCCTCGACAATGCCCACCACAAGATCCTCGCCCGCTATGCCGTCAACCCCGACGTGCCCACCCATCTGGCCGGCCAGGTGTTCGCCCACCTCACCCCACCCGACATCGTCGTGTTCCTCCAGGTCACAGCCCAGGAGGCGCTACGCCGCAAGCAAGAGTTCAGCGCGTTGGAGGCCGGACACACCGGAATGACGGTCGAAGCCTTCATTTCCTACCAGGACACCGTCACCGCCGAACTTCAACAGCAGACCGTCCACGAGCCCTGGGTGTCCATCGACGTCACCGGCAAAAGCCCAGGCTTCGTGCTGAACGAGACGCTCACGGTGTTGTCCGAACGCCTCGACCTTCAGATCGACTTGAAGGTCACGTAAAGGTCAGAAACCATCACGACAGGGGAAGGCGGCCTCGTGGGCCTCGAATTTGGCAGGCAGTACCTGTGGCACGGCGTTACCTGGGCGACCGGGAGGCCGACGCTGCTCCTGGCTGACGCCGCGACCGGTGTGCTCGGTCATGTTGAGGTCATGGGGCTGGACCTCGGGCTCAAGGTCTGCGGCTCGGCCCGGTTCTGCACCGGGCGGTACGGCTTCGCCGGGACCTGCCAGGTCGAACCGCTGCCATGCCCGTGGCAGGCCGAGGCCGGCAGCGGCGGGCAGTGCGCCGGGTGCCTGGGGCAAGACGAGTTCCGCTTCGCCCATCAGTTCCACAAGGGCGGTCATGCTCCACCGGCGCTGGCGGCGTACATGTCCCAACCGCACTGGCTCTACGTCGCCACCTTCGCCCACGCGGTCAGCAAGGTGGGGACGGCGGCGGCGCCTCGCCGCCGATCGCGCTTGGACGAACAGGGACCCACGTGGGCGACCTACCTAGCCCATGTGCCGGACGGCCGCGCGGTCCGCATGTTGGAGGACGCACTCAGCCGCGAACTCGGCCTGACCCAGACGGTCCGTGGAACCGCCAAGCTGGGCGCGCTGGCTGACCCGGACCCAGCACGGATCCACGCGGCGCACGAACGCGTCGTCGACCGTGCGATCGCCGCCCTCGCGGACCTGGGGGTCTCCATCGTCCGGGACGAATGGGAGCCACCAGGCGTGAGTCTCGCGCTCCGCTCCCCGCAGCAGCAGGGGGAACGCGCGGTCTACCCACACGACCTGCGACACGGCGAGCACGGTTTCCTCGTCGAATCCTGCTCCGGCAGCCACGTTCTGGCGCGGCTGTCGAGCGACGCCACCCACCCTGACGGCGTCCGGTACGTCCTGGACCTCAACACCTTGAAGGGCCGACGGATCACCATCGGCGACTACACCTCGCCCGAGACGATCCTTCAAGGGTCACTGTTCTGATACTCACCCTGCACCTCTACGCACCGCCGAGCGCGGGCGCAGCCTGTCCGCCTGCGCCGAGAGGAGACCCATGCGACCCCAGGACGCGATCGTCGGCTGGGACGACGAGCTGAACGCCGAGCTGTACGACCGCTTCACCCGCCAACACCCGCTCTACGCCGACACCAGCCGTGACCTGGTCTCCCGCGCCGACCTCACCGACAAGCGGCTGATCGTCGACCTGTGCGCAGGAACGGGTGTCACCGCCGCCATCGCCTTGGAGGCAATGCCGATCGACGGCCGGGTCATCTGCGTCGACAGCGCGAAAGCCATGCAGACCGTCGGGCGGCGCACTCTAAACGACCCCCGGATCACCTGGATCACCGCCAGGGCCGAAGACGTCTCGGACCACATCACCGCCACCGTCGACGCCGTGGTGTGCAACTCGGCCATCTGGAAGACCAACACACCCGCGACCTTCGCCGCGGTGAAACGCATCCTGCGGCCGGGCGGCCGGTTCGTCTTCAACATCGGCGGCGGCTTCGCCGACCTGTCCGACCCCGACGATCGGGCGCGCACAACGCCGTCGCTCACCGACCTGATCACCGCTATCGCGGTGCTCGACTACGGGTACGTGCCCCGCCGCCGCGAGGACCCGGGTCCGGTCCTTACCCCCGCCACTGTGAAGACGCAACTCGTGGCAGGCGGATTCACCGTCCTCGCGCAGGACACTGTGACCCGCACCAGCACGGTGGAGGAGAAGCGGGCGTGGCTGTCCATCCCCCTGTTCGCCCGTCCTTCGGGCCAGCTGACCCACGCTCAGCGCATGGAGATCCTGCACGAAGCCTTCAGCAGAGTCGACCAAACCCAGGTGAGCGCCACCACGTGGCTGGTCGTCGTCGCGCAGGCGTGAATCTGGCAGCCAAGTCAGCGGGTGGAACCGCTCCTCACTCGGGCAAGCTGCTCAGTGAAGCGGCGGATTCTGGGACGGTCGTCAGGAAACGTGCTCTGCCAATGCTGAGTCAAGGGGAGCCACGCCGCAGGTTGATGCGCCTCCCCGATCAAGGGAATCGAAATGTCGATCACTGCCGCGTACGACAGCCCGAGCGTGGGTGACCAATCCGGGCGGTAGGAGCGGACCGACACGGCCGCGGGCACATCGAGCAGCTCCGCGGTGACGCCGGTTTCCTCAAACAACTCGCGGCGGGCCGCAGTGCGTGGTGTCTCCCCAGGCTCGATCCTTCCGCCGGGCGGGACCCACCCACGCCAGCGATGCTTCACCAGCAAGACATGCTGAAAGGTGCTGTCTAACACCCAGACTTCGGCAGACAACGGATCCATCCGGTCCTGACGCGCGTGCTCCAACCAGGCGCGAGCGTTGTCGTACTCGGCCTGCGCCAGGTGGGCGTCGGCATACGCCGCGGCCAAGGTGAGCAGGTCCGGCCCACTGTGAACCATCGCCCTAGGCTACGACCGACCCAGCGGTTGGCGTGGGGCAATGGGCGATCTATGAGATTGGGCCATGCCGCCCGGCCGGTGAAGGTTGGACGATCAGGACGTTGGCCCGCTCGCATACGTCCAGGCAGTCGGGGACGCGGACGTCGGTGAGTTCGGCGAATCGCCGGACCTGGTCGTCGTCGAGTTCGGGCACTTTAGGGGTGGCGCCGCCGCCGCGGCAGATGATGATTCTGGTCGCACGGGAGCCTGCCTCAGTGATCGGTTCCGGTTCCTGGACGGCTCGCGCCCGCTGACGGGGGGAGAAGCGCGCAGTCGCATTTCTCGGCGCCGGAAAGGCAGTAGTCGAGGCAGCAGCTGCGTCGGGGGAAAGGGCTGTCCGCCCATCAGCTCGCCGCTGTTCTTCAGGACGCCCATGGTGAGGAGTTCGCGTCCCAGCTTCGACACATTTGACGCTGCGCTCGGGCCATTGAGGGTCAGGGTATGGGCGGTTTCGGCCAGTGAGGAAGCGTCGTTGATCACGATCAGCCGATCACATTGCAAGATCCACTCAGTAGTGATGTTCAGATGTTCGAACCACTATTGGAAGCTTACAAGACATGTCATAATATCTTACAAGATCTATTCAAGAATGGACCAAGGTATCTCCGATACGCCGGTCAAGATCGGAGTGCCGCGGGGGAGCGGACGAATGTCGGCTGCCACCGAAGATTGCAGCGCGGCGCCGGAGATTGCAGCGGGCGCTTCAGCGGAGAGGAGAACGAAGCGGTGAAGATTTCAGCGGCCAGGTCAGAGGCCCTGCCGTCGGCTGGCAGATGCCCAGCGACTCGGGTGCGTCCGGCGCTTGCTGAAGCACTCGCGCCTCGTTCCGACCGACGAGCGTACAGGGCTGGTGTGCATGAAAGATTTCAGCGCCCAGCTCAGGGCGTTGGCGCGCTGCAAGCTTCAGCGCCAACCGACAACGAACCTTGCATCATCCGGACCTACCTTGCGAGCCGCAGGTCAGAACGATGGTGAGTCGCAGGGTTCGCGTGGATAGGACATGCGGACAACGGGAGGCGAGGGGAGGGTCGGGCCGGTGGCGTGGGTCAGCGTGATCGGGCCCTCTCAGGAACAGGTCGAGTACCGCCTGCAGGAGGGCGCCGGGTGCGGGCACCAGGTCCGCGATCCGGATCGCCATGCCGAACTCGCTCCCGGCACCGAGCACGACCCCGGCGTACGCCCGGACGGCCAGGTCGCCTACCGGCTGGCCGGCGACCGCGGCTTGATGTGGATCGGCCAGGGCCTGCACGAGGTCGGCATCACCCCGCTGACCACCCTGACCCCCGGCCAGCACGACGCCGCTCGCGCCATCATGGACGGCGTCGACCCGCGCACCGGCCAGGTCCTGCTGGCCCCCAAACACGCCGTCGACCCGCGCGCCAAACTCGGCGCCGTTCCCCTGCTGCAGGCCCTGGAGGAGGCCGCCATCCTACGCGCCCTGGATGGCGGGACGGTGGCGCTACTGGCCGACCAACCGGCACTGGCCAAGCGCGCGACCCGCTTAGCTCGGGGTGTGGCCCGCCAGGGCGAGGCCCACCGGCTGCCGATCCGCGACGCCGAGCGCCTAGCCGACGCGGCCGGGCTGGATCTGGCCGACCTGTACCCGGCCGAGGAACTCGCGCTGACCCGCCGCTGGCGTGATGCCAGGGTGCGGGTCGGCAACCGCGGCTACGACCTGACCCTGGACGTCACCAAGAGCCTTTCTAGCCTGCACGGCCTGGCCACGCTGTCGGCCCCGCAGTTCGCCGCCGCCATCAAGGAGAACTTCGCCGAAGCCGTCACTGAGACCGTGGCCGCCGTCGAGCAGTGGGCCGCCTACGGGCAGCGCGGCCACCAGGGCGACGGCCAGCTCGCCCAGCGCGCCGAGTCCACCGGCCTGCTGGGCTGGGTGATGTGGCACGACATCGCCCGCCCGGTCGGTGACGCCGCCCCCGACCCGCACCTGCACGCCCACGTCGTCATCGCCAACCTCGTACGCGGCCGCGACGACGGCAAGTGGTCGGCCATCGGCGCGGGCGGCCGCGACATCCACCGGCATGCCCACGCCGCCGACGCCCTGCTCAAAGCGCGGCTCCGGCGCGAACTCACCTTGTCTCATGGCATCATCTGGGCTCGCGACCCCGACACCGGAGCCTGGGAGATCCAGGCCATCCCTGCCGACGTGCGCGCCCTGTTCTCCAAGCGCGGCAACCAGGTCCGCGCCACCCTGGCCCGCCTGGGCGTCGACTACGGCCAGGCCAGCGGCCAGGCCCGCAAACTCGCCTCAGCACAGAGCCGCCAGGCCAAGAGCACGGCCACCGAGCACGGTCTGGCCGCCGACTGGCACGCCCAGCTGGCCGCTGTCGGCATCGACGGCCACGCCCTGGTCGCCGCCTGTCGGCCCGACCCCGGCACCGGCCCGGCCGGGCTGGCAGGCCCCGGCGGTCCGGGCCCTGTACTCCCGGACCGTCCGGCGGTGGAGGAGATCGCGGCGTGGATCTGGCGCCCAGAAGGCGGGCTGACCGCGCACGCCAAAGAGGTCTCCCGGGCCGATGCGCTGGCGGCCGTGATCGACGCCTGCCCGGACGGCGTGGCCGACCTGGCCGACGCTGAGGCTTTGACCGACCGGGTGCTCGCGCTGGCCCCGGCCGTACGCCGCCCGGCCTCCGGAGCCACCCACCTGGCCAACAGCCAGCGCTACACCAGCCAGGACATCCTGGACGCCGAAAAAACCATCCTGGCGGCCGCGCGGGATCGGTACGGGGCTGGCTGGGCGACGGTGGACGCCGAGGCTGCCCGCCTGGCGATCACTGTCTACGAGACTGGCAGCGACCTGACCCTGTCGAATGAGCAGCGCGCCGTCTTGGAACGGCTGCTGACGGGTGGGCACGGTGTCGAGGCCGTGATCGGCGTCGCCGGGGCAGGGAAGACCACGCTGATGGCGGCCGCCCGCACCGCCTGGTCCTCTCGCGGCCTGGTGGTGGTCGGCGCCGCCACCGCCGCCGTGGCGGCCGCCAACCTGCACGGCGAATCCGGCATCCCCACCACTACCATCGCCTCCTGGCTGGCCCGCATCCAGGACGGTCCCGGCCTGTCCGGTGTGGACGTCCTGGCGATCGACGAGGCCGCCATGGTCGACGACCGCGAGCTGGCCGTCCTGCTGACCGAGGCCGGCCGCACCTGCACCAAGGTCACGCTGATCGGGGACCCGGTGCAACTGCGCGCGGTCGGCGTCGGTGGCGGGTTCGGCGCGGTCCACCGCCAGGTCGATGGCGCCCTGCTGAGCGAGAACCGCCGCCAGCGCGACCCCATCGAACGCGCCGCGCTGGAGCTGTGGCGGGCCGGGGACCGCCGCCGGGCCCTACACACCTGGGGGCAGGGCGGCCGCGTGCACGCTGGACGGGACGCCGTCGACACCCTGGCCACGATGCTGGCCGACTGGACCTACGCCCGCCAGCTCTATCACCCCGCCGAACCCGGCACCGCCACTGAACCCCATGACCTGGGAGAACCGCGTCAACTCGGCTGGCCAGCGGAGTTCACACGGCAGGACGCCGAACGTGTCCACGACGAGCTTGCCGAGGTGCTGCTGCTCGCGGGAACCAACGAGGCCACCGACCGGCTCAATGCAGCCGCCCGCGCGATCCGCCGCGCCCGCGGTGAGCTAGACGGCCCGGACCGCCTCTACCTTCTCCCTGGCGGCAAGATGCTGGCGCTGGCGGTCGGCGACCACGTCCGGGTACGCAAGAACGACTACCGGACCCGGCGCGGTGAGGGCCTGGACGTGCTGAACGGGTACCGGGGCCGCATCACCGCCATTGGCACTGACCGGCGGGTAGAGGTCGAATGGCGTTCCCGTACGGCGGATGGCCCGCAGCTGGTCCGCGCGTGGATCAGCCCGCACTACATCGCGGCCGGCGGCCTGACCCACGGCACCGCGATGACCGTGGCGGCCGCCCAAGGGCTGACCGCTGAGCAGGCCCTGATCTACGGGCTGGGCCTGGACCCGCACACCCTGTACGCGGCGATGGCGCGAGATCGGCAGACCGCCCGCCTCTACCTCCCCCGCGACCTCCTGGAAACCGACGCCGACCGGGCCCGCCACGGCCAGGCCCGCACCCTCGGTGAAGAGCTGCAGCGGGCGCTGGCCGCCTATGCCGCCACCCTGGAGGGCAACCGTGCCGACCGACTGCTCACCCCCGAGCCCGACCCGATCGCCAGCCTCGCCCGAGAGGGCCAGGGCATGCCCGGCGAACCCGCCCGCGATCCGGATCACGCGGTACACCGGGAGCAGCCCGCCCGCACTGCCGAGCGCCCAGCCGAGCCCCAGGAACGGGCCGCGCAGCAGGTTCTGGACACCGTACGCCGCGCGAACCTGCTGCTGTCCCTCACCCGCGTCCCGCACGGGCTGGGCCTGGCCGACGATCAGCAGCTGGCCGCCCGCACCCGCCGCCTGGCCGCCGACCTCCAGACCACCCGCGCCGAGCTGGCAGGCGCGCGGATCGCGCTGGTCCGCACCACCGAACACGGCGGCGGTCGCGCCGAACGCGCCCTGGACGCCAAGGTCACCCGATTGCGCGACCAGGTTGCGGCGATCGAGCGCGCCGAGGCCGACGCCGCCCGCCTAGGCCAGGCCCACGCCACCATCACCACCGCCCACCGCCAAGCCGAAGAACTGCGCGCCCGCCACCGGCAACTGACCGGCGAACTGGAAGGGCTGACCTCCTGGCGGCCCGGCCACTGGGCCCGCCGCCGCGAACTCGAGGCCGAGCTGCCCGCCATCGAGCGCGAGCTCAGCGAACTGGCCGCCCGCGCCGAACCGGTCAGCCCGGCCCGGCCCGCACTCGCCGAAGCCGCCCGGGCCAGCGCCACCCAGGCCCCTCCCACCCCCACCTGGCCGATGATCCGCGCCCAGCACGACGACCTGGCCCACGGCATCGACGCCGCCCGCCGCGCCGCCCGCGCCGCCGACGTCACCACCGCCGATCAGGCCGTTCAGGCGGCCCGGTCCCGCCGGGATGCCGCCGCCGAGCACCACCAGGCCGTCGTCGACGAGCACACTCGCCGGGCCGGGCTGGCTCCGGACCGACGGGAGCAAGAGCAGGCCGTACGGCGCGAGCAGGCGGAAAAGGTCGGCGCGCGAACCGGCGCTGGCCAAGAGGTCCCGGGTATCGGCCGGTCCGGCCCCAGCCGTACCCCGGCCGCGTATGTGCCGCCAACGCTCCCCCGCCAGCACGGACCTGGTCGAGGGTTCGGCCGCTGACCATCTCGTCGCTGTCCCGACATCGTGCTGCGGGCGAGAGGGACCGGCAAGTTCGTTGCCGGAGGCGGTCGGATACCGTCACCGCCTGAGCGCGCTGCGGAAAGTGAGCTCAGGCCCCGCCCCAGTAGCGGCCGAACAGGTCGTACTCGCACAAATATGGCGACCGCTCCCCGGTTGCTGCGATTTGATTGCGGAGAACAGTACGACGCACGCGGGGGGATGGGCCTATGGCCGAGATGGTCACGTCGAAGATGCTCGCGACCTTTGAGTTCGTTCGACCTGCTGGGATGGAAGATGCCTCGTGGGCGGCCGCCCAGAGGCTGATCGGGAGGCTTGAAGGCGCGGTCGCCGCACGTGACCACGCCCTGGCCATTGGCTGCGCGAAGGAGCTCGCTGAGTCCGTTGCGAAGGCGGTCCTGGTTGTCCGGGGCGAGGTGGTGAGCGCCAACGACGATTTTCCCGCAGTGGTGAAAAAGGCGCATACGGCACTCCAGCGCCAGCCTGGTATCGACCTCGCCCAGGACTCGCCGCTACGCACTATCGCCCAGAGCGCAAGGACCATGGTCACGCAGCTCGCCGAGATCCGAAACATCTATGGCACCGGGCACGGCCGCGCTCAAGATCCAAAAGTCACCGATGAGATCCTGTACGTCAGCCTCGATGCCGTCGCGCTGTGGATCAAATGGGCGCTACGTCGGCTTGACGTGCTCGCTCAGGGAATGCCCAGCTCTCTGATCCATGACCTCCTCAATGGAGGACCCTTCACCTCAGGTGTTCTTGCCGGGCGACTGATCGCCGCCGATCTCCCCTTGCAGGAGGTCGCCGTTCAACGGCGCCTCGGTGTCGCCGTGGCCCAGCGGGCGATGCAGGGCACCTTCCTTATTCAGCGCGAGGGCGTTGAAGCCTGCGCCGAAAGCGATGAGCTAGATCTGTGGCCGGCACCATATCGAGAGGGAGCCTTTGAGGGCCTCTTCATCAGCCAGTTCGAGACGCCGACCATCAGCACCTGGTCGGCGTCTCAGGCCGCTCGGCTTCTCACACCACTGACGCGGGCCGATGAGATCATCACCTCGGTCATCGGGAAGGTCCGCGGCCGGCCAATCCCGGTGAGCCGGGAAACCCTGGTTGCTGTTGTCGAGCGACTCACCGGCAGCGCACACTTCCTGCCCCAGGGCGCGGAGAACGCCTGGCAGGAGCTAATCGAACTGGTGAAGAAGGCCGCCAGCGCTGCGGACGCGGGCACGCTGGCGTAGATCAGGCGTTGGTCCCGGAGCCACTTGACGATCTTCGCTCAAGACGGAAGGCGGCTAAGCCGTCATGTCCTGCCAGGTGAGGATGTAGCCATCGACGCTGATCTGGTCGTCGTACGGAGTCCGCAGGTTCAACCGACATTCGTCGTGGCAGGGGACCGGTCCCCAGATCCACGCTTTAGGGGCGCTGGAGTGAGTCACGCCTTCCACCCGGATCTTGCCCCGTGCGTTCGGGGTGATCGGTTTGTCGCAGACCTCGCAGATGTATTCCACAGTTGGGGTTCAGCGTCCTTCGGTCCTGGGTTGGATTTCATCCGGGCCGGTGCCGGGGAAGGGAGGAAGTGGTCCCGCCAGATGCTGGCGTTCCGCGCTGATGTCGATGACAGCAACCCAGTCGTGCGCCGCCCACGTCTCCAGATCGTTTGCGATGACGTCGAGGTCGACTGCGGCTACGTGCTGCACTTCGGCATCCGTCAGGAGGTCGTCAGACCGGGTTCCCTGCCGCTCGCCGCGAAAGGCCTTGGCATACCTGCGCAACAGTTCGATGTGAAAACCGATCCCGCTGCGGCTCGCCCGTGCCACCGGAAACAGGTTATCGGTGTGCGCGGCGGCTTCGACATCGGATTCCAGGCCAGACTGCCAGGACTGGCGTTTCTCAGCCGCTCCTGGGCAAAGGTCGTCGGCGATCTGACGGTCTATGAGGAGCCAGGTCTCCGACCGATCGCCGGTGGAGCGGGCCCAGGCGGAAAAGTCCGTTTCGGAGACGATGTAACCGGCCGCCTCGTACGTCCCTTTGTCCAGTACGCAGATGAGTGCCTTGTAATTGGGAATCTCGTCAAGGCCACGTGGCCGACCGGGCAAAACTTCACTTCCCGGTAAACCGCTGAGGTACTCCAGCTTGTCAGTGCCGTCCGGCAGATTCAGATACAGAGTCATGTCTCTCCAGCGCTCAAGCGCATGGTACGCGGTCACCGAGGACGAGGTGGGATCTCCGCTTAAGCCTTCATGGGGAAGGTGAGCAGATGTACTGGGCGGTCCGGAGAAGGTTGGAGTGAATGAATCACTGCTCCCCAAAGTGCGTTATCGCCTTCTCCCGGATGTGGGCCAGGCGCTTGGAGATCGGGCTGTGGTTCTTGTAGCCCATCAGGTCCGCGATCTCGGCGAGCTTGGTGATCCCGCTGTTCATCAGGACGACGACCTGCCGCTCGCGCGGATCGAGCAGGGCAAGAAAGTCGCTGTACACCATGTCTGCGATCACCTCGGTCTCCGGGCCCTGCACAGGGATGGTGTCGGTCAACTCCACGAACCGGACTTTGACCTTGGAACGCTTGCTGTGCAGTTTGCGTTCGAAGTCCTCCCGTGCGTACGACCAGTAGCCGGAGAAGTCGTCCTCGACGCGGTTGGCTTTCACCGCCTCCAAGATGCCGCGGAGCCGTCCGGTGGCGTCGGCATGGTCGACGGTTGACCGGACGACTTCAGCAGCCTCGGCCTCCCCGCACCACAGGTCACCGCCCATGCGGGGACTCGCCGCCACCACGCCCTTGAGGAAGGTCCCGTCTTGCAACGGAATAGGCGTCTCCTCAACGTCGGCATCGACGACGGGAAAGTCGCCAAGGATCTGCTGGATCGCGGCCGTGACGGCCGGGAGCCAGAAATCCAGGTTGTGGGCCAGAATCCGGATCGGATCCCTGCCGGAGAAGCTATTGAGTCCCGAGCCCGAGTTGAGATGGCCCCACACCGTCGAAGCCCACGCCCGCGACAGCCGCTCCTCGAAGTCACCGGGCAGGAACCGATCAACCGGATCCGTCTGCACGAGGTACGGCCACTGCCCCGCACGCAGCAACGGCAGCCCTTGCCGTTGCACGGTCGAGCGCGGCAGCAGGTGAAACAGTGGCGCATACTCGTGGAAGCGGCTGGTCGTCCTCGGCACGAAGACCACGTTCACGTCGCCGCGATCGGCCACCTCGTGCATCGGTTCCGGAAGGTCCTCCTCGGAGAAGAAGTGACGCCGGAACTGAGCACACTCCCACAACATGTTCCACCGGGCGACGGCCAGGTCTATCCACATCCTGTCCTCACCCCTCAGACCAGTCAGCGGCAGCGTGACGTACTCGGGCGGGAGCGGTTCATGCGGGCGGACCACCCGCTTGTACAGGAAGCCGGCCGACCGGTTGAAGACCCGCGGGTACGTCTCGGCGGTGGCCTCATCTTCGTCGGCGAAGAATCCCTCGCGCTGGAAGGCCTCGATCTCAGCGGCGGTCAGCTCGCGGTCGTCAGTCATCTGATCGGCTTCCCGGTTGATGGTGTCTCTGCCATGCCTACCTCACGGCACACGAAGCCGTTTTCGTTCCGCCGACCCGGAACTTCGTCGCTGGCGACACCGTGGACGTCACCCACAAGGACAAGACACTGCGGTCCGGCTTCGTTTCCAGCCCTGCCCTGTTCCAGGGCAGCAGGACGCTACCTTCGCGCGTTTCGGCGTGGCAAGGCCTCGCGCGATCGACGCAACGAAACGCTCTTCAGATGGCCTTGACCTGGCACCCAATGCATCTACATGAATTAAGTGAAAGGGCGCACGCCTGGCCTCCACCGTAGTCACCTTCGCCGCCAGTCAAGGAGCTCCTGATGAGGCGGTCCGGTTTGCGGCTGCTGTCGCTGATCGCCTCCTTCGAGAGTGGCCAGGCGTGCGCGTGTGACCTGACCGGCCCGTTCGAGGTCTCCCAGCCGACCATTTCCCACCATCTGAAGGTGCTGCGGAGGCTGGTCTGGTCGGCTCGGAACGGCGCGGGACCTGGGTGTACTACTGGGTGATCCCGGCCGCGCTGAACCGCTTGTCCGGCCTGCTCCAGGCCCCCACCGCCCCTGTGGCCTCCGGTCAGGCCCTTGCTCGGCCGGTCCGGCGCATGAGCCTTCCCGGGCTGGGGCGGCGCGTGGCGGCTGAGGCGGTCGGTTTGCCGGCGCTGGTGGCCGTGGTGGTGGGCTCGGGTATCCAGGCGGATCGGCTCAGCCGGGACGGCAGGGTGGAGCTGCTGGCCGGCCGGGGTGGCGTCTGGAGGCCACTGCGGAGGGGACGGGCCGCCTGGTGAGGACTGGCGGACCCGGGGCCGGCTCCGCCGCCCCAGAGGAGAACCGGTCATCCGGGCCGGAATCGCCCGACGATCTTCCGTCATAATCGAGTTACGGTGAGTTGCCCGCAGTGGCGGGGCGAAGGACGCGACGTTGTCCCCTCTAGCGCGTACCGTGCCCGCTCATGAGGAAGTTCCGATCCCAGCGGCTGGAGAAGCTCCTGGGCACGCAGATCACCGCCGACTCCCTGACGTGGAAGCATCTCCTCACGCTCAAGGACTCCAAGATTCGCGAAGCAGCTGACCTGGACTACAAGCTCATGTACGGGACTCAGCCGAGCGACCGGCACAAGCCCGGCGGGGATGTCGCGGCGATGGCCAACACCCAAGGCGGGCTCATCCTCATCGGTGCCGATGAGGATGATGACGCGCAACTCACCGACCTGCCGGGGGTCCTGTTGTCCGATAGGGAGCACACCCGCCTGCTCAGCCTCATCGGGGACCACGTTCACCCGTACGCCGAGTTCGAGGTGATCCCCGTGCCCGACCCCGATCGCGAGGGCATGGGCTGCTACGTCATCGCCGTCCACCGCAGCTCCCGGGCACCGCACGGCGTCCTCATCAACGAGGGCTACCGGTGGCCACGGCGTCTCGGCCACAAGACCGTCAACATCTCCGAGCCGGAGCTTGCCACCAGGTACCGGGCCCGGTTCGCCCTCGCCCGCGATCAGCTCAGCCGCTCCGGAGAGATCGAGGAAATCACACGGAACCGGTGTGCCGTCCACCCCGGTTCCTGGGTGATGGTGTCCCTCGTGCCGGACCTGCCGGGCGACATGGTCGTCAACTGGGACACCTTCACCGCCTTCAAACGCGGCTTCGGCAGCGAGGATCCGGTGCTGCTAACCAACGGCTGGAACTCCTGGGAGCGGATAGCCCCCGGGCCTCGCTGTCTGATCCTGGACACCGGTGCCCGTCTTGAGTACGACGAGCGGGTGGAGGGACAGACCGCTCAGCTGTATGCCGATGGCGCCGGCGTGTTCGCCATGCACCAGCCCGACCTCAACGCCCGGGCCCGCCTCGACGGGCGAGGAGACGACTTGCCCTGCCGCCTCGGTGAGCTGTCCCTCATGGTCGCTGTGCTCTCCGGCGTCCGGTTCCTTGCCCGATACGCGCGTGACTACGCCTACGCCGGAGGTGACGCGCTGATCCGGGTAAAGGTCGGTGACCCCGACCCTCTGCGCATGGAACTCGGCACGATGGGCTCCGGAGCGACTGTGCGGCTGGGCCAGTTCGTCCGGCACGGGGCGAGCGCGGAGCGGGCCGCCCCGCTGGAGGAACTCGCTGACGACACTCCCCAGCTGGTGGCCACCGCCGCGTACCTTGTCGGGGACATTATGCGAGCCTTCGGACACCCCGATGTCCTGCACATCACCACCGACGGCCGGGTCGCCCCAGGCCGGTGGGGCGAGTACGCAGGTTCGATACGGGCCTGGGCCGAGAGGGCGGGTATCGAGACGGTTTAGCAGCGGGTGGCCGGCCCAGGGCGATGGAACATCGAGGCCGGTCGTGCGGCCAGCACGGGAGGCAATCAGGCGAGGGCTTCGGGGCGGAGGACCTCTTCGCGCAGGATCCGGGCCAGGTCTTTGGGTTCGGCATTGTGACTGGTCTGGCGGCGGACTTCCTTGCGGATGGCCTCCAGCACCCCCTCTGACAGCAGGGCCTGGGCCAGCGCCTTGGGCGAGGTGGCGGCCCGGCTCTTCCACACTTCGTGGATCAAGCGCTTCTTGAGGGCGTTCCTGCTCAGATAGAACAGCGCGTCAGCCTTGGCCGAGCGCGGGTCCTCGCCCAGCAGATCCACCTCCAGGGCCAGATCAACCACCACGGGCAGCCCGCCAGTGAGATGGTAGACCTGCCACGCTTGGCCGTTGGTCAGGATCATCCACTCCACGCCCTCGTTGACCGCGTACATCTGGACCTGCCGCAGATGCCGCAGGTCCAGCTTCTGGTTGCACCGCTTGACCTCGATGAAGGCCACCAACTGCTTGTCGATGCGCACGCCGTAGTCGGCGAACTCGCCCTTGACCTGGTATTCCATCGTCAGGTCCTCGTACTTGTCGTAGCCGAGGCCCTCGCACAGGAAGTCAGTGACCAGCAGGCGCGTCTCGGCTTCGTTGGCGTCGCGGGCGATCAGCGTCGCCAGCGGCTTGGCGTAGCGGCGTATAGCCGAGCGGACGCGGTCGCGCGCATCGATCTCCCACTTGGGCGCCGATCGTGAGGGTGCCACCGTCTTCTTGGTGAGCACCGCGTCGATTCCGGCGATCCTGACGGGCACCATCGTCGCAGCCGAGTCCGCGGCCGCTTCCTGTGCCTTGGCGACCCTTGTCTGTGCTGTTTGGTCACTCATACCCGTCTGCCTCCGTCTCGTCTCATTGGCCCCGGCAGATTACGGTCCGCTTTCAGCTCGTCGCAGGAAATCGTGTCAATAGATCCCGGATCGTTCCATCTCGCTCACATACGGGGTCAGTTGATCGAGTTCTCAGGCAGGAGCCGGGTGGCAGCGGCTTGGGCCTGTTCATGGCGACGGCTGCTCCGCCGGGTCGTCCAGGGCTTCGAGTTCGACGTCGACGGCGCGTACGGCCAGCAGTCCGGAACGTGTGCAAGACCTTTCAGCGCCGCGTTGACCTTCCCGACGACGGCATTGTAGGCCGCCTCACGTGGGCGGCCTCCTTCAAGGAGAACGAATGAGGGAGATCATCGCTGTTCTGGCCGCTGTCGTTATGGCGGTCAGCCTGGTTGGTGTCAGCGTCGCGGCCGGTCGCCACTCCGGCGAAGGTGGCAGGTTGCGCGGACCCGAAGAAGCGCGGGGCCTTGCGACTACTGGAACCCCGGAATCTGCCCAAGAGCGAGTACGGTGCGTGCCTGCCGGGCGAAATCAAGGTACCCAGTGGGAGCGAGAGTACTGATCGCATGCGATGGCGTGCGGCTTGTACAACGCCAGGGTTTCCACAGCTTCGACCGTGCCTGGGCGTCGGCTGAACGGTCGTGGTTCAAGCTGGCCATGCTCTCGTGCGTAGCCCCTGACTCAGCCAGGATGGGCACATGAACAGTACAGACGGTCCAGTGTCGTGATATCTGCCATCGAAACCAGATATGCCGGGTGCCATTTCCGCTCTCGCTTAGAGGCGCGATGGGCCGTCTACTTCGACCACCTGGGGATTGCGTGGGAGTACGAGCGCCAAGGGTACGAGTGCAGCGCGAGACTCACCCTCGGCACTGAACCGATCGCCTATCTTCCCGACTTTTGGCTTCCCGAATACGGGATGTTCGGCGAAGTGAAGGGGCAGCTCGACACCGAATCCCTTACCCGGCTCCTCGACGTCGCTGCGTCCCTATCGACCAACGACGGTGGCGGCTGCCACGACAGCGGCGGCAACGACATCGTGGTGTTCGGCCGCATCCCAGAGCAAGGCCAGGATCTATCCCCGACCCGCCTGCACATGCATAAGGGCGACCTCCAGTGGTCGGCCTGGATGTTCGAGCCCGGGGCCGGGTGCGACTACGGCGGCGTGCGCATCGCAGCGGACGTGGGCGGCGATGACATCTACGAGGAGGCGCGCCGAGGACTCACCCCTGAGCGGATCGCCCAGACACTCCTCACGGGGTTCCCTGCGGGTGCCCGCCTCCCGGATTCCACAAGAGCTGCCTATGACGCTGCCCGCGTGGCTCGCTTCGAGCACGGCGAAACGCCAAGAGGGTGAACGCGCGGCCGATACCATCGGGCGGATTCCACCGACATTGAACCGTGAAGCGGTACCGGGGATCCGCAGGTTCAATCTGGTCCATGCCATCGCCTGACTCGTGGGAGACTCTCGTGTTCCTCTGCCTCATCGGCCATGACATCCCGAACTTCAAGACCGTCGACGGGTTCGACGTGGCGAACGACGCGCGTCTCGTTGCTCCGGAGGAGTACCTCAAGCATCAGCCGCGCGTCGGTGTCGTGTACAACGTGCTGGCCAATGCTCTCGCGGCGGTCAGTGACAAGACCGGGCGCATCGTCAACTTTGAGATGCCTAAGTTCTACGAGACCGAGATCCTGCCCGCGATGGGCATGGAGCCCGACGATGTGACCACCCCGATCACCTACGACACCTTCACTTCCGCGTTCCTCACTGAGGCGCTGCTGCACATGGCGGAGGCAGGCTATCTAGCACATCGAGGCAACGGAGACTCCGTCTCCTATCACCTTGCCCTGCCGACGAAGTCTGCGCCTAGGGCGCACAGCAGTTTGCCACAATGG
This sequence comes from Acrocarpospora pleiomorpha, assembly GCF_009687885.1. GTDB lineage: Bacteria > Actinomycetota > Actinomycetes > Streptosporangiales > Streptosporangiaceae > Acrocarpospora > Acrocarpospora pleiomorpha. Next base: position 129,226 of record NZ_BLAF01000042.1, on the reverse strand, counting down.
CGAGGGCGACTTCTCGCTACCTGCGGCCGTAAGGGCGGGAGGTGCCTGGCGCACCCCCGCCCGCGTACCTTCGAGACGCTACGGCAGTACAGCGGTGGCGAGATGCTGACCGATCTCGGGCCGCAGCACGAGCACGACGAGCACGAGAATGATCAGTACCTGCACTCGGTGTCGCGAAACGTTGACGCCACCGACGATGGACACATCTATGCGCATGGAATCTCCCCTGAAAGGCGGATAAGAAGATCCGGGCCTCGGGAGCGATCTGAAGACCTACCCTGACGTGCGTCGCTACACTGATGATGTGCAATCCGAAGCGGCAGCCGACAGGGCCCAAAGCCCGGCAGTACCCGCTTAGGCGCGGGCCGGGGTCGCCACCCCGGCCCGCACAAAAGCAGATGCCGCCACGGATCATACCGATCGCGACCGCTTCTGTGGTGATTCTTGGGCTAGTTGGGTGAATAACTGGCGGCCCTAGCGCCTCGGCCCCATAGCGGGGAGGTGCAGAACCGGTGGATGAGCCGTCATGCAGGCCTTAGCAGGTCACGCCATGGCTTCATGGATGTCCCGAGTAGGGCGACTTTAAAGTCCACCTTTTTAGTCCACAACGCTCCAGGGTCTCGCACCAGCCTCTAGCGACAGGCTATGTATTAAGCAGAGAAAGGCGGTCGCGGAATTAATGAATCATTATTAGTTCCAGAAGTACTAAGCCATTCACTACCCCTGTACCCCCCTACGGGGGTCGACGCCCAGGGCGCGAGGATGGCTCTCAGCGAAGCCTGTGGTCTGCGGGTGCCGACGGGATGACGCCGTTTGCCGGATCGTCGGTCGCGCCTGACAGAATGCCTGCATGCCGCTCCCACTCAACCTGCTCCCGCGCGCGAAGACGGGGGACCTCAACCCGGTCCTGGTTGGCACCGTGCACGCGCGGCTCACCCCCGAGCAGCAGCGGGAACTCGCGGAAGAGCTGCTGAGCCAGGCCGACAACGCGGCGGACGCAGCATGACCCCCGAAGAGAGTGGCCTCGAACTGGCGGTCGCGTTGATCAGCGCTGGGGCGGCCATTGTGGGTGTTGTGGTCGGCATCTTGGGTGCGGGAGTCCAACAGTGGACACGCCACCGTAAGCACGACAGGGACGCCTACGAGAAGGCCCTCCAAGACGTGCTGACCGGTGCCGCAATGTTCCAACTGTCCCTCCAGGTCTTCCGTGCGGCCTGGCACGGGCGTCTGATTCCAGGCACGAGAACAAAACTCGCCAACGACTCCCAACACATCCTCCTGCCCGCGATGGGCCGCATACTGGACGCCCTCACCCTTGTGACCCTCTCGCGAGCCCGAAGGCACAGGCCGCTCGTACGGGCAGCCGGACCGCTCACGGACGCGGTCGGAGAACTCACCGAAGCGCTGGGCCAGAACGAGGCCGTGTACACACGCAAGCGGGAGGCGTACAACGAGGCGTTGAGCGCATTCCGGCGCGAGGTTGACCTGCGCAGGGTGTGACATCTCCCCGGGCCACTCAGCCCTGGACTTCACGCTGCCGCAGTACAGGCGTCCCTCGACCGGCTACTCCATAAGGTTGACCTATAACAGATCGTGACGGAAGCCGACTGCGTTAGGGTCCTGGTGAGGGAGTCTGACAATACCAGTCAAGATTGTGTAATGATGTTTGTACGGCTATGGCTGATACCTCTGCTACCTGTGTGACCCCGGAATCTCAAGGGGGGTGGAACGTTGGACCTGTCGGCGGCTGGATGAGGACGGGCAACTTAGACACGTCCAAGCAGATGAGGGCAGCTCCGATTGACGGCCTGCATTGCAGGCCTCTCCCAGATCCCTGTCAGGGGATGACCCAGTTCTGCGATCGCTTGTGACTCGCGTGGCACCGGGTTTCCCGCCAGCCCCACTCGAAAGGAGTTGGTCATGTTCAGCGTGCCATCCATCGCGAGTACGCACACCTCGAAGGTGCCCAGATCGCTCATATACCGGCTGCTGACTCTCGTGACGACTCAGACGTTACACAAGCGCCATGACAAGTTTCCGGCGATCAGAGCCGAGGTCGATGGCTGGCCTGGCTACCGTCAGACGACCCACATGACGACAACACCAGTGAGACCCTCACAACCTTGTCCGACGCGATATGTGTCCTCAACCGCGCCACGCTCTCCCGTGTCGACGTGACCCATCCATCCACTGCGTACGACGTCCTTGGCCGTACCCGCCCAGGCGACGTCATCGAGATCTCCGACTACCGCCCTGCCGAGGTCCCATCCGCACCGCGCGGATCTAGGCTCGGTACGGCTATCACGGCCCCGACGCCATACCTCCAAGCACGTCGCCGGGGCCGCACCCCTACCGCCAGTAATGAACTGATAGGAGTGCCTCCATCATGGCCGCATCCACCATCCGTAACCAACCGGTTCTGGAAGTTGTCTTACCAAGCGGACCGCCTCGGCTCACGCGAGGCGCCGCTACCGAACTGCTCGCCATCCTGTTAGAGGCCCAGCACAAACAGAATCTGCCGACCAGCCGCCCAGACGTGGCCTGAGGAATCCCTATGAACGCCATCCCCTTCGCCTTCTACGGCCGGGTCTCCACCGAGGACCACCAAGACCCCCGGTCCTCACGGGCCTGGCAGATCACCCGCTCCCGCGCGCTCATCGAGTCGCGCGGGGGCGTGATCGTCGCCGAGTTCTTCGACATCGACAAATCCCGCTCGATGCCTTGGCAGCGCCGCCCGCAGGCGGCGGCGCTGCTCGCCGAACTACGCAAGCCCGACCGCGGTTTCGACGCGGTGGTGATCGGCGAACCGCACCGTGCCTTCTACGGCAACCAGTACGGCCTAACCTTCCCCGTCTTCGAGCACTTCGGGATCCCCCTCTGGGTACCCGAAGTGGGCGGTCCGATCGACCCCAACAACGAGGCCCATGACCTGGTCATGAGCGTGTTCGGCGGCATGAGCAAGGGCGAGCGCAACCGCATCAAGGTCCGCGTGCGCAGCGCCATGTCCGCCCAGGCCCAGATGGAAGGCCGCTTCCTAGGAGGTCGGCCACCCTACGGCTACCGACTGGCCGACGCAGGCCCACACCCCAACCCCGCCAAGGCCGCTGACGGTAAGCGACAGCACCGATTAGAACTCGACGAGTTCGCCGCCTCCGTCGTCGCCGGGATCTTCCGCGAGTTTCTGGAGGGCCACGGTCTTTACGCCATCGCCGAACGGTTGACCGCCGATGGCGTTCCCAGCCCTTCAGCCCACGACCCGGAACGCAACCGCCACAGATCCGGGATCGCCTGGGCCAAGAGCGCGGTCCGGGCCATCATCACCAATCCTCGCTACACGGGCCACCAGGTATGGAACCGGCAGCGAAAAGACGAGGTACTCATCGATATTGACGATGTCGGCCTTGGCCACACCACCAAGCTGCGCTGGAACTCAAGCGAAAAGTGGGTGTGGTCCGACGACATCGTGCACCCTCCGATCGTGTCGGCCGAAGACTTCAACGCCGTCCAAGAGCTGCTCACCGGGCGCGGCGGGCAGCAGACCGGTCGCCGTCTCAAGACCGCGAGCCACCCCTACATCCTCCGAGGGCTGATCTTCTGCGGGGCGTGCGATCGCCGGATGCAGGGCAACTGGTCCAATGAGGCGCCTTACTACCGGTGCCGCTTTCCGGAGGAGTACGCCCTGGCGAATCGGATCATGCATCCTCGCAACGTCTACGTCCGAGAGGACGTGATCGTCCCGAAGCTTGATCGGTGGCTCGGGAGGTTGTTCGCCCCTCACCGCGTCGATGAGACGCTTGATCTCCTGGTCGAAGCTCAGAAGATCGAGCCATCGGAGCATGAGGGTCTGGCCCTGGCGCGGCGGCTACTGGCCGAATGCGATCGGAAGCTCGCCCAGCATCGTGCCGCCCTGGAAGCCGGTGCTGACCCCGTGGTCGTCGCCGGCTGGATCCGGGATGAGCAGGCCAAGAAGGTGCAAGCCGAAGCACGGCTTCGCCGAGAACCGGCCTGCAGGCGTCGGCTTAGCCGAGATGACCTGGCGGAGGCAATGCGTACCGTGGGCGACGCCGTACGGCTCCTGGGAACGGCTGAGCCGATCAGGAAGGCCCGGCTGTACACGAAGCTAGGCGTCCGGCTGACCTATCATCCGAGCAAACAAAAAGTCCTGGTCAGCTCTACATCTGACCAGGACTCCATGGGCGAATCGAATGTGTCCGAGGGGGGACTTGAACCCCCATGCCCATCACTGGGCACTAGCACCTCAAGCTAGCGCGTCTGCCTATTCCGCCACCCGGACGTGGTGCCTGCACGCGGGACCGTCATCCCGCGTCGGCTGTTAAAGGTTAGCACTCGCGGGCCTGTGGTTCATCCCGCTATCCGATCGGCCAGGATGGGAGGCGCAAGCCGTACCGACTCTGGAGGAAACAGGATGGCCGGCCTTGGTGAAGATGAAGTTGCAGGCCTGTGCGGCGATCTGATCCGGATCGATACGCGCAACGCGGGGGACAATGCGGGGCCGGGGGAGCGGGTCGCCGCGGAGTATGTGGCGGAGAAGCTCGCCGAGGTGGGGGTGGAGGCGCGGATTCTGGAGAGTGATCGGGGGCGGGCCAATGTGGTGGCCCGGATCGCGGGGGAGGATCCGACGCGGGACGCGCTGGTGCTGCACGGGCATCTGGATGTGGTGCCCTTCGATCCAGGCGACTGGCGGGTGCATCCGCTGAGCGGGGAGATCGTCGACGGGTGCGTGTGGGGGCGCGGGGCCGTCGATATGAAGGACATGGATGCCATGATCCTGGCGGTTGTCAGGAAGCGGCTCAGCGAGAAGCGTCGGCCGCCGCGGGATGTCGTGCTCGTGTTCACCGCTGATGAGGAGGCGGGCGGGCGTTACGGGGCGCAGTGGCTGGTCGAGAAGCACGCGGATGTCTTCGAGGGGTGCACCGAGGCGATCGGTGAGGTCGGTGGGTTCAGTGTGACCGTTGGGGAGCGGCAGCGGGTCTATCTCATCGAGGCGGCCGAGAAGGGCATCGCCTGGATGAAGCTGACCGCTACCGGTCGTGCGGGGCATGGATCCATGCTGAACAGTGAGAACGCGGTCACTGAGCTGGCCGAGGCGATCGGGCGGCTGGGGCGCTACGAATGGCCGGTACGGCTCACGCCCACGGTCCAGTCCTTCTTCCGCGAAGCATTCGACATCGAGATCAAGGCCGAGGACGCGGAACAGGCCGTCGCCAAGCTGGGGCCGCTGGCCCGGATGGTCGGGGCGACGCTGCGAAACACCGCGAATCCGACCATGCTCGACGCCGGATACAAGGCGAACGTGATCCCGCAGACGGCGATCGGGCATGTGGACGGGCGATTCCTGCCGGGGTTCGAGGAGGAGTTCTTCGAAACCCTCGACGAGCTGCTCGGGCCGAACATCCAGCGGGAGCACGTGTACCACGATGTCGCGGTCGAGACGGCCTTCGAGGGGCGGCTGGTCACGGCAATGTCGGATGCGCTGCGGGCGGAGGATCCCTGGGCCAAGGCGGTGCCGTACACGCTGTCGGGGGGGACGGATCTGAAGGCGTTCAGCCGGCTGGGGCTGCGCGGGTTCGGGTTCGCGCCGCTGATGTTGCCGCCGGACTTGGACTTCTCGGGGATGTTCCATGGCATTGACGAGAGAGTTCCGGTGGATTCGCTCAAGTTTGGGGTCCGAGTTCTTGACCGGTTCCTCGATTACTGCTGAGAAAGCCGTTGCGTTGACGGTGGGTGGTGCTAACGTAACGCTCCGTTGAGGGGTTGATCCGCATCGGGCGGCTCGACGGAGTTCGGGAGGTCGCGTGGCACGCACGCCGGGGTTTCAGCAGGGGGCCGTTTCGCCCTCCGCTGACCTGTGCGTGCCCGCGGCCGACCGCCGTCCTGCCCGGGACGATCGGATGGCGCGGTTCGCGGCCGACTCCCGGCTTGCTCGTCTGCTGGTCATCGGCGGTCTGATCGCCGTCGGATGGCTGGTCGGCGTGATCTTCGGTGTCTTCGGCACGGCTTCGGCCGTGGCCGAGACGGCGCCCTCAGCTGTCGTCTCCGGGTCGGTGTCGCACACCGGCGGTTTCCCCACGGGCGGCGGCATCCATGCCTCGGACAACGCCGAGGCGATGGCGGGTCGGAACGTCGACGGGCTGACCAGCCAGTCCACGCCCGTCCTGCCCGATCCGTCCACCGCTGACCACACCCCGGGGAACGGTCTGATTCCCCAGAGCAGCGGTGGCTTGATTCTGTTCGGGGATGTCGCGAGGTCCTTCGCCGACCCGCGGCTCACGCACTCGCCCGCCCCACTGGCGGCGCTCGTGCCCCCTGTCGTCCGCACTGCGGCGGACGATCCTTCCTTCTCTCCTGACTGACCCCGCCTCCATACCGGTCCCTCGTCCAGAGCGACCGGTGGCGGAGCGTGCCCTTCGACATCTCCGTCGAGCCGCTCCGACGCGGGTGACGCGGAAATTCCACCACCCTCGCGACGTGCCATGCCCTCCGGCCTGGGACATCTCTCGCGAGCTGTCAGGTAACCCCCAAGAAGAACCACTAGGAGCATTCATCATGCGAACGTGGGCGAAGGGCTCAGCCCCCGCCGCGCTGCTCGCGGCCGGCGTCATGGCCCTCGGCAGCGGTACGGCTATCGCCGACACCTCCGGCACCAACTCTGTCGGTGGCGGCAACCAGGTCAACCTGCCCATCTCCCTGCCGATCGACATCAGCGGAAACGCGGTCGGCGTGGCCGGCGACGCGACCGCCGGGTCGAAGGGCGGCGCTTCCGTCGAGAACACCACTAAGGGTATTCCCGGCAAGACCTCAGGTAACGGCAGCGTGCTCGGCGGCAACCAGGTGAACGCGCCGATCAGCGCGCCGGTCAACGCCTGTGGCAACGCGGTGTCGCTGTTCGGCGGCTCCGACGCGGGCTGCTTGGGCGGCTCGTCGGTCAAGAACTCCGGCCAGGGCGGCGCCGGTGGCAACACCACCAACGGCGACCACAGCCTGCTCGGCGGCAACCAGATCACGGCGCCGATCAGCGCGCCCGTCAACGCCTGCGGCAACGCCATCGCGATCTTCGGGAACGCCGTCGCCGGGTGCAAGGGCGGCTCGTCGGTCAAGAACACCGGGGTCGGGCCGGGCGGCAACACCACATCGGGGCGGTCGTCCGCGCTCGGCGGCAACCAGGTCATCGCGCCGATCAGCGGTCCGATCAACATCTGCGGGAACACCGTCGCGATCTTCGGTGAGGCGTTCTCGGGCTGCAAGGGCGGCTCGTCGGTGACCAACACCGGCAAGCCGGGCAAGCCCAGACCTCGTTACCACACCGCCGCGGGTTCGACCGGGAACGACACCGACGGGCGGTTCGGGGTCGGCAGCGGCAACCAGGTGATCGCGCCGGTCAGCCTGCCGATCAACCTGTGCGGCAACTCCGTCGGCGGCGCCATCTCGGGCTGCAAGGGCGGCACCGACGTGCAGAACTCCGTGCCGGGCACGGCCGCCGGTGGCAACCGTACGGACGGGAAGTCCGGGGTGCTGGCCGGGAACCAGGTGGTCGCGCCGATCACCGCGCCCATCAACGTCTGCGGCAACGCCGTGGCCATCGCGGGGGAGGCCTTCGCGGGCTGCATCGGGGGCTCGTCGGTCAAGAACGGCGGCAAGGGCGCCGGGGGCAACACCACGTCGGGGCGCTCGGGCGTGCTGGCGGGCAACCAGGTCGTGGCGCCGATCACGGCTCCGATCAACGCCTGCGGCAACGCGGTGGCCGCGCTGGGCGCCTCCGAGGCGCACTGCAAGGGCCTGGTCTCCGCCGACGGCGGGCCTGGCGGCGGTGGTAACCGTACCGACGGGAAGTCCGGGGTGCTGGCCGGGAACCAGGTCGTGGCGCCGATCACGGCTCCGATCAACGCCTGCGGCAACGCGGTCGCCGTCCTGGGCGACGCCGCCGCGGGCTGCCTGGGCGGCTCGCGGGTCGGCCCGGCCGCGGTGGCCCAGTCGGCCGTGGACGAGGGCTACGCGTACTGGACCAGGAGCTGGGGCAAGGTCAACGCCAGCCAGGCGGGGGGCATGCTGCCCGGTCTGCCGTCGGTCCCGGCGCTGGCGGGGGTCAAGGACGTGGGCAACTTCACGCAGAAGATGAGCGCCGCGGGCCTGCCCGCGCTGCCGGTCGTGGGTGACCTGCCGAGCATGCTCGGCCTGCCCGCGCTGCCCGGCCTGCCTGGTCTGCCCGGCTCTCCCGCCGTTCCGGCTGCTCCCACGGGCCCGTCCCGTACGGCTACCGCGGCCGCGAACCCGCTCGCTCCGGTGAGCGATCTGGCCGGTTCGCTGCCGGTGGCGAGCTCGCTCGGCCAGGCGGCCGGTGCGCTGCCGGTCGGTGGGCTCGGCCTGATGAGCGCCGCCCAGCCGGTCGGCGTGACCGGGATGAACGCGGGCTCGCTGGCGGCCCTGCTGCTCGGCGCGATGTTCGCCGCCTCGGCGGCGCTCTTCGCGTCCACCCGTCGCTTTCGTCTCGGCCGGAGGTAACAAGGCCGTCGGTCGAAGGTAACGGTTTTCTCACCCTTATCCGGGTGACCACAGACGCTCCCCGCATCCAGCGGATGGGAGCAGAGAAGCTTTGCCCGTTCCGGGGGCGCGGCCCGGGACGGGCAAAGCCTTTTTCGCGCGGAACTGGCGTGACTTGGGACGATCACATGGTTCGGGCGACACGTATGATCTTTCGCCGTAGGCGTACGCGTCGGCTACCGTCGGGATACAGTCGCAGCCGGTCCAGTTCCCAATGCCCGTACTCCGCATGCTCGGTCAGTACCTGGCGAGCGGTTTCGCGTGATGTTCCGCGCGGCAAGTACAGATCCATGTAGGAGTACTCCTGCATCTGCGATTAGTCTCCCGTTGGGACGGTGGAACCTCTTGGGCTCTATTCTGCGTCCTCGTGGAGAGACGGGTCCAGGCGGTGACCGATCCGGGTAGCCCGTGGGGGTAGGACTACCGGAGACGGGTTACCGTCGAAACGGAGTCGGCAGAGCCACGACTCCGGTAAGTACGGGGATACGACAGCGAACAGCGAGGTAGGTAGCAGCGTGCCAGCCAACAACGGCAACGCCGGCGGAACCCGCCTGGTGATCGTCGAGTCGCCGGCGAAGGCGAAGACGATCGCTGGGTACCTCGGGCGCGGCTACATCGTGGAATCCAGCATCGGTCACATCCGTGACCTGCCAGGCAAGGCCGACGACATCCCGGAAAAATACAGGGGAGAGTCGTGGGCCAAACTCGGCGTGAACGTCGACCACGATTTCGAGCCGCTGTACGTCGTGAATCCGGACAAGAAGTCCCAGGTGACGAAGCTCCGGGCGCTCCTCAAGGACGCCGACGAGCTTTACCTCGCGACGGACGAGGACCGCGAGGGCGAGGCCATCGCGTGGCACCTGCGCGAGGTGCTCAAGCCCAAGGTCCCGGTGCACCGCATGGTGTTCCACGAGATCACGCCGCAGGCGATCCAGGACGCGGTCTCCAACCCGCGTGACCTGGACCTGCGGCTTGTCGACGCCCAGGAAACCCGGCGAATTCTCGACCGTTTGTACGGATACGAGGTCAGCCCGGTCCTGTGGAAGAAGGTCAAGCCCCGGCTGTCGGCCGGGCGAGTGCAGTCGGTCGCGACCCGGCTCGTGGTCGAGCGGGAACGCGACCGGATGGCGTTCACGTCGGCGGCCTACTGGGATCTGGCCGCCGTCTTCGACACCGGCCGCAAGGCCGACGACCCGAGCCGGTTCGGCGCGACGTTGACCGGTGTGGCCGGTAAGCGGGTCGCGCAGGGGCGTGACTTCGCCTCCACCGGGCAGCTGAAGAACGGCGATGTGCTGCATCTGGACGAAGCGGCGGCGACCTCGCTGGCGGGGCGTCTGGCCGGGGCGTCGTACGCGGTGCGGTCGGTTGAGCGCAAGCCGTACACGCGGAAGCCGTACGCGCCGTTCCGGACGACCACATTGCAGCAGGAGGCCAGCCGGAAGCTGGGGTTCTCCGCGAAGTACACGATGCAGGTGGCGCAGAAGCTGTATGAGAACGGCTTCATCACCTACATGCGAACCGACAGCATCACGCTGTCGGAGACCGCGGTGGCGGCGGCGCGGAGTCAGGCGGTCAAGTTGTACGGCTCGGCGTATGTGCCGGACAAGCCGCGGGTGTACGCGAGCAAGGTCAAGAACGCTCAGGAGGCGCACGAGGCGATCCGGCCATCCGGGGAGGAATTCCGCACGCCCGGCGAGACCGGGCTCTCCGGGGACATGTTCCGGCTGTACGAGCTGATCTGGCAGCGGACCGTGGCTTCGCAGATGAAGGACGCGGTGGGCGAGTCGGTGTCGGTGAAGGTCCTCGCCGATCGGGAGGAGGCCGAGTTCAGCGCCACTGGGCGGACGATCACGTTCCACGGGTTCCTCAAGGCGTACGTGGAGGGGGCCGATGATCCGTCCACGGATCGGGACGACTCCGAGAAGCGGCTGCCGAACCTGGCCGAAGGGGACGCGCTGACCGCGCTGGAGCTCAACGTGGCCGGTCACGCGACCAAGCCGCCCGCGCGATACACCGAGGCGTCGCTGGTCAAGGAGCTGGAAGATCGGGAGATCGGGCGGCCCTCGACGTATGCGTCGATCATCGGAACGATCCTGGATCGTGGGTATGTGTTCAAGAAGGGCACGGCGCTGGTGCCGTCGTTCCTGGCGTTCGCGGTGAACAACCTGCTTGAGCAGCATTTCGGGAATCTGGTCGACTACGACTTCACGGCCGAGATGGAGAAGGTGCTCGACGACATCGCCAATGATCGGGCGGAGCGGGTGCCGGAGTTGCGGCGCTTCTACTTCGGCGAGGGCGAAGGGGACGAGGGCCTCAAGGAGATGGTCAGCGATCTTGGCGACATCGACGCCAAGGAGATCAGCTCGTTCCCGATCCGGGGGAGCGACATCGTGATCCGGGTGGGGCGGTTCGGGCCCTATCTGGATCGGGATGGGGCTCGGGTCAATGTGCCGGAGGACATGACGCCGGACGAGCTCACGGCGGAGAAGGCCGAGGAGCTGTTCGCGCGGCCGAGCACGACGCGTGAGCTGGGCAAGGACCCGGAGACCGGGTTTGTGATCCAGGCGCGGGACGGGAAGTACGGGCCGTATGTCACGGAGGTGCTGCCGGAGCCGGTGCCTGCCGCGGATGGGGCCAAGAAGCGGACGAAGAAGGCGGATGTTCCCAAGCCGCGGATCAGTTCGCTGTTCAAGTCGATGGATCTGCAGGAGATCACGCTTGAGGACGCGCTGATGTTGCTGACGATTCCCCGGGTGGTTGGGGAGATCGATGGCGAAGAGGTCGTGGCGTATAACGGGCAGTTCGGGCCGTACATCAAGAAGGGGACTGATTCTCGGTCGTTGGCGGCGGAGGAGGAGCTGCTGACGGTGACGATCGAGCAGGCCAAGGCGTTGTTCGCGCAGCCGAAGCCGCGGGGGCGTGGGCGGGCCGCGGCGCCGCCGTTGCGGGAGCTTGGGGATGATCCCAACTCGAATAAGCCGGTTGTGGTGAAGGACGGGCGGTTCGGGCCGTACGTGACGGATGGGGTTACCAACGCGTCCTTGCGTAAGGGGGACACGGTGGAGGAGATCACGATCGCGCGGGCGGCGGAGTTGCTGGCGGAGCGGCGGGCGCGGGAGCCTGCGCCCAAGCCGAAGCGGGCCACGCGGGCGCGGCCGGCGGCGACGAAGAAATAGTTTTTGCTGGGTGGGTCTGGGCTCGTGGCCGTTGGTGGCTGCGGGCCCTGACTTTTTGAGGGGTTGGTATTTGCTGATATTTCGGGCTATGGGGTTGGGGTGTCGGGGGGTCTTTGTGGGTTCTCGGGTGGTTGATGGTTTTTGTGGGTTGGGGTTGCCTGGTGGTTAGGGTGGCGTTGACCTGCGGATAGGCGGGGCGGTTCTGTCGGAGGCGGTGTCTAGGGTCGTCGGGGTAGGAACCCGCTATCCGACCCGTTGGAGCCGGCATGACCTTGAATGATCTGCGCCAAACGATCAAAGGCCGCGTGGTGTTGCGTGGTGATGAATGTTTTGACGAGGCCAGGAAGCCGTGGAACCGGGCGATCGATCAGTGGGTGCTGGCGGTGGTGGAGGCCTATGACGCCGACGACGTGGCCACCCTGGTGACGTATGCGCGGCAGGAGCGGTTGACCGTCACCGCGCAGCGAGGCGGGCACCGGCCCAGCGGGGACGTGGACGGGGTGATCCTGCTGCGGACCGACCGGTTGAATGACGTGGCGGTCGATCCTGTGACGCGTACGGCTCGGGTTGGCGCGGGGGCGACCTGGGATCAGGTTCTGAGGTTGGCCAGTCCGCATGGGCTGACCGGTCTGGTCGGCAGCTCTGCCACGGTCGGCGCGCTCAGCGCCGTGCTGAGCGGGGGTATCGGCTGGTTCAGCCGCAAGTACGGCTTCGCCGCGAACACCGTCCGGGCTTTCGACGCCGTGGACGCTGATGGGCTGCCGATCAGGGTGACGCCGGAGACCGATCCTGATCTGTTCTGGGCGCTGCGTGGGGGTGGCGGTGACTTCGCCGTCGTCACCGCGATTGAGTTCGACCTTCAGCCCGCGCCGAAGTTGTACGGCGGGCGGATGGTGTGGGCGGCTGATCGGGCTTCCTATGTTCTGGATGCCTATCGTGAGGTCACGGCTACGGCTCCTGAGGACCTGACGGTCTGGTTCAGTCTGCTCCAGCCGCCCGATGCCGCGCCGTCGGTTGCTGTCGAGGTGACGTTCTTGGGCGAGGCTGAGGAGGCGCAGAGGTTGCTGAGTCGCTTCGAGGCGGTTGAGGGGGTGGTCTCGGATAACCGTGGTGTTATGCCGGTGGAGGAGTTGGGTGGTATTTGCGCTGAACCCATTGAGCCGAGTCCTGGGTTGTGGCGCAGCGAACTCCTCACCGTCCTGGACGACACCGTGGGCCAGCTCCTGCTTGCCAACGCCAAATCCATGGAGCCACTGACTGCCCTGCAACTCCGCCAACTCGGCGGAGCTGTGGCTGTGGATCGGGCTGATGGGGGCGTGGTTCCGCCCTTGATCGAGCCCTTTCTGTTGTCCATGTTCGGAGTTCCGTCGGATGCCGAGGCCAGGAGGGCTGTCGGGGCCAAGATGGGGGAGATGGCGGATGCGTTTGATGGGTACGTCAGCGGGAGTAAGCCGTATATGTGCCTGGCTCCTGGTGAGGATGCGTCCAAGGCTTTCCCGGAAGCCACGCTGCTCCGGCTGCGGGAGCTGAAGCGTAGTCGTGATCCGCATAACGTGTTTCGCGGCAATTTCCCGGTCTTGCGATAGCAGGGGAACGGCCCACGGCCTGTGGGGACAGTGGCCCGTGGTTTGTCCGAGGGAGTCCCGGGGTGGGCGGAAATCCCGGAGCGGCTCATGCCCTGGAGCGGCCCTCACCCTCGGGTTCAATCACACCTCCGGAGGCCCCCGGGAACGCCTCCGGAGTAGCCCACGGCCCTGTAAGGCGGAGTCCACGGTTCCGGGAGGCGGAGCGGAAGTCCCGGTAAGAAATGAAGAGTGGGTGGGTGGGAGAACCCGGGGATCAAGCTGCCGCTTCATACGAGCGACCACGGGGATGACGGGGTCG
>NZ_BLAF01000042.1:107496-114978 GCF_009687885.1 Acrocarpospora pleiomorpha | reverse complement strand
GGCGGAGCCCGAGGGAAATCAAAGGGCTGGGTGGGTGGGAGTTCCACCGCAATCAATCGAACACCGGGCGGCGCGGACGGTTAAGGGTGGAGTTCGAGTAGGGCGATTTCTGGAGGGGCGCCGACGCGGACTGGAGGGCCCCAGAAGCCGGCGCCGCGGGTGACGTAGATCTGGGTTCCGTCGATTACGTCGAGGCCTTGGACGACTGGTTGTTGTAGGGGGACGATGAGGTTGAAAGGGGCCATTTGGCCGCCGTGTGTGTGGCCGGAGAGTTGTAGGTCGACGCCGTAGCGTGCGGCGTCGTGGACTTGGACCGGCTGGTGGGAGAGGAGCACGACCGGGCGTGTGGTGTCTCGTCCGGTGAGGGCGTTGGCCATGTTGGGGCCGTCGTCCATGGTGGTGCCGTTGACGTCGTTCACGCCGGCCAGGTCGAGGGTGGCGCCTGCGTGGGCGATCTCTACGCGTTCGTTGCGCAAGGAGCGCACGCCGAGCGTGTTGAGTTCGTCGATCCACTCCTTCGGTCCGTTGGCGGTGTAGTACTCGTGGTTCCCTGTGACGAAATATGACCCGTAGCGTGATTCGAGGTTCCGCAGGGGACGGGCCAGCGGGCCCAGTTCGGCGACCGTTCCGTCTACCAGGTCGCCGACGATCGCGACGATGTCGGCCTCCAGGCCGTTGATCATTCGGACGATTCGTTCGGTGTGGTTGATGCCGGTGAGCGGGCCGAGATGGATGTCGCTGACGACGGCGATGCGGAAACCGTTCATCCGTGGATCCAGCCGGGCCAGCCGAACGGGGACTCGCTCGATGATGGGGTCGCCCAAGGCGGTGCGCATGCCGTACCCGACCGTGGCGATTGCGCCCACGCCCGCGACGGCGGCAGCCGTACGAGAGAGGAACAGGCGTCGGTCGAGTTGTGGCATGGCGGGGTTCTCGTCAGGCGCGATCTCATGCGTGGGCGGCGCGCCGCCGGCGGGCACCGGAACCGGGAGCGCCTGGCTTGGCTTGCGCTCGCGGCGCCTGAGGGCGATCAGGGCGATCGCCCTGGGGATCTCCAGCGCGAGCAGGATGACCGCCAGGTAGAACATGATCGCCAGCCAGAGGTAGCCAGGCCACGCGAGCGCGTGCCCTGCCTCCGAGGGGAAGACCCTGGTGCCGATCAAGGCCACGACCAGCAGTCCGGCGAGCACGATCAGCGTCCATGTCAGGATCCGCCGGTTCCGTCCCGGGGCCGTCGTCCCCCGGACCAGCCGCCGCCACAAGTAGTAGTGGATCCCAAAGACCGCAGCCAACACGAAAGCGAGAAATCCCACGACCTGCCCCACTCCGACCTCCGCCGCCCCGGGCGGGCCGGCCGCCATGTCCCCCCGCAATGCTACGAGTCCACCGGCGGCCCAACCGCAGCCTCTCAGCCGCCCCTCAGGATCCCCCGCCAGCAGCACGTGACCGGGCGGCCAGGGTGTCAACCGAACTTGACCAGGTTCACTGTGGCTGAAAGTGTAAGCGCCTGCGCCCCTTGATAGGAGAAGACATGAACCCTGCGAGCGCCAGCGGAGCCCCGGCGTTCGGCAAGGAGAAGACCCCCACGTCGCCGACGCCGAAACAAGCGAGCGCCGACGAGACCATGGTGCAGGTCGGAGCCAAGATCCGGGCGCTTCGCTCCCGCCAGGGCCTGACGCTCAAGGACGTCGCGGAGCGCACGGGGATCAGCGTCTCGATGCTGAGCATGCTCGAACGCGGGGTCTCCAGCGCGTCGGTCGGGACGCTGGTCTCGGTGGCCTCGGCGCTGGGCTCGCACATGTACGACCTGTTCGACCGGCCCGAGTCGAAGAGGGAGCACCCCGTGACCCGGCTGGGGGAGCAGATCGTGGTGCACACCGCCGAGGGCGTGACCCGCCGCGTGGCACACAACGACACACGTGCGGGGGTGGAGATGGCCGTCAACGCGTACACCCCCGGCAGTGCCAGCGGCCCGCGGGCGACGCACCACGGAGGCAGGGAGTTCGGCGTCGTGATCTCGGGTGCCCTCGCGGTGGAACTCGACGGCGACTCCCACCTGCTCGAACCCGGCGACGTGATCTCCTACGCGTCGGCCCGCCCGCACCGGATCGTCAACGTCGGCACGACGGAGGCCACCGCGGTCTGGATCAACATCGATCCGACCTGGGCGGATTTAACCTGACCTACACCATTGCCGTGTGACGGAGAACCTGCCAACCTCAATCGGCATGCGTATCGTTTCCCCTGATCAGAGGGGCCCTGAGCGTGGCCTACGCGATTGAATCGGCGAGCGGGGGCACGCCAGGGCGGTCCCAGCCCAGTGAACCCGGATCTCGACGGTGGGTTGGCCATACCCGGCCGCACGTACCAGCACGACATCAACCGAGTGCCCGATCTTGCCGGAACACGGACCGTGGGCGTCCGCGGCGGGCTGCGTCCGCGGCATCGTCACCGACGCCAGCAAGGTGATCATTGGCGCGCTGCTGGGCTTCCTGCTCAGCCAGAAGAGATGATCGCGATTTCAATATCGCTGAATCATGACGCCGGATTTGCAGCCAGATTTCAACACGACTGTAACATTGACGCCTTTCGTGGCCCGCGAGTCACATGATAGGACTTCATCTGTACTGAAGTCAGTACAACCACACCGCATACAGATCGGTGATCAACATGGACCAAGCCCCGTCAGCAACTTTGGCCATCGGCATCGAACAGCGACTCTCGGCCCCCAGGACCGGGCTGTTCGGCCTCCAGCACCTGCTCGCCCTCACCGGAATCTGGATCTTCCCGGTGCTCATCGGCCAGTCCTTGAACCTGTCGCAGGTGCAGGTGAGCCACATCGTCCAGGGTTGTTTCCTGATGACGGGGATCATCACCGTGCTCCAGTCGAGCCGCCTGCTGAAGCTGCCCATCGTCCAAGGCCCCACCGCCGGGTTCTTCGTCGCCCTCAGCGCGGCCGGCGCCACCTTCGGGCTCGGCACCGCCTTCGGGTCCATGATGGTGGCCGGGCTGATCTGTATGGTGCTCAGCATCCCGATCAAGCACTTCGGGCTGTTCGGTCACATCTCCAAGCTCTCGTCCTCGCCCATCGTCTTCGGCACGCTGTTCGTCATCATCGGCGGGCAACTGGCCAGCATCGGCCTGAGCGGCTGGTTCGGGGTGCCGGGAACCCCCGGATACGGGAGTCCCAACTTCTGGGTCAGCATCATCACCGTCATCACGGTGCTCGGCTGCCTGATCTTCGGGGGCAACTCGGTGGTACGGCGCGCGGCGATCATCTGGGGCATCGCCGCCGGAACCCTGGTCGCGGCCGTCGCCGGCCTGTGGACCCCGGCCGGCGCCGGGTCCGTTCCGCTCGTTCACGCCCCGACCTGGCTGCCCTTCGGCTTCGGCGTCGAGTGGTCGGTCGTCGTGGTGATGCTGCTCGCCTTCTTCCAGGCCGGCGCCGAGTCCGCCGGAATGTACAGCCTCGTCGGTAGCTGGGGTGGGCAGCAGGTCGGGCTGAGCCGTACCAACCGGGGCCTGTTCACGGAGTTTTTCGGTACGACGGTGGGCTCGCTCTTCGGCGGGATCGGCACCACGTCCTACCCGGAGAACGCCGGGATCATCCGGGTCACCGGCGTGGGCAGCCGCTTCGTGACGGCCACGGCGGGTGGCGCGGCCATCGTGCTGGCGTTCATCCCGGGCGTCAGCCTGTTCATCGCCGGGCTGCCCTCGCCCGTCCTGTCGGCCGCGTCCACGATCCTTTTCGGGATCATCGCGATGAGCGGCGTACAGTTGCTAGCCACCGTCGACTGGGATGACCTGAACCTGGCCGTCGCGGCGCCGGCGTTCATCATCGCCCTGGGGCTCCAGTTCCTGCCCGCCGAAATCACGGCCGGGATCTCCCCGAGCGTCGCCGCCATCGTCGGCAGCCCGATGATGCTCGGAATTATCATGCTGGTAGTCCTCCACCTGATCGTAAACGTCGGCATCCGGCCGATACTTGAGCGCGGGAGGCCCGCAAACGCCGAGCCGCTCGCGGTCGGGCAGTCCTCGTCACACGTCTGAAGGCGCACACCATGCCCTATCACTACGTTTACGAAGAACGCAGGCCGCTGCCGGACGATGGCCGCTACCACGACTTCGTCGTACCGGACAGGACCGCCGTCGTCTCCATCGACATGCACCAAGGGCACCTCTCGGACTCGCCGCTGTGCCCCTGTCCCGCCCCCAGGGGACGCGACATCGTCGCGGGGATCGACGGCTTCCACCGGGAGGCGAGGGCGGCCGGCGTCCCGATCATCCACGTACGGTCGGAGCTGCGCTCCTCTGGTGTCGATGACGTACGGGGAATCCCGAGCGCCTGGCGTACGACGTTCCCCGAGTATGTCGGCGACATCCCGAACGCGG
Source organism: Acrocarpospora pleiomorpha (assembly GCF_009687885.1). Taxonomy (GTDB): domain Bacteria; phylum Actinomycetota; class Actinomycetes; order Streptosporangiales; family Streptosporangiaceae; genus Acrocarpospora; species Acrocarpospora pleiomorpha. The sequence goes on along the minus strand of NZ_BLAF01000042.1, from coordinate 110,586 downwards.
CGGAGCACGCGCTCGCCGGCAGCCTGTGGACCGAGTTCGCCACCGAGATCGACCCACGGGACGAGATCGTCACCGGCAAGAAGCGCCTGTCCGCCTTCTATCCCACCGATCTGGACTTCCTGCTCCGGCAGATGGGCGTCACGGCCGTGGTGCTCGACGGCATCATGGCCGACTGCTGCGTGCTCAACACCGCCTTCGACGCCTCCAACCTCGGCTACCGCGTCATCGTGGCCCGTGATCTCGTCCGCGGCACGGACGAAGGGCTCGAACGGGCCGCCCTGAGCATGATGTCGCTGCACATGGCCCTGGTCATGGACGCGGACGACATCCTCGGCGCCTGGGGGCTACCTCTAGGGCCCGAGAATCCGGGTTCGGTCAGGCGGGGTGGGAGGTTCTGATTGGGGTTGGGGCCTATCTGGTGGGTGTGAGCAGCCGGAACGGATGTGGTGGGGCGGGGGATTGATCGAGGTCAAGGGCTGGCTGGTTGGGGTGAGCAGGGGGAATGGAGGGGCGGAGGGGTTAGAAAAGGGGATGACGATCGCGTTGACCTGACTGCGCCAGACAGCTGTGACGTAATACCCTCAGGCGATGAGCAGGCGGGGCAAATCCGGCCCGCTCGCACCCCCCAAGCCCAGCAGACACCTGGATACGCTGACATCATGAGCTCCCCTGGCCGGGCGGTCCCTCGCCGCAAGCCGCCGCATGTGCTGGCGAACGCGCCTTTCCGCAGGTTGTGGACGGCGATGTCGGTCTGCAGCCTCGGTGACTGGCTCAACATCATCGCGCTCACTGCCCTCGCCGGTAACCTCACGCAGGACGACGGTTACCAGACGCAGAGCCTGGCCATCGGCGGTGTCTTCATCGCCAAGATGCTGCCCGCGATCCTGCTCGGCCCGGTGGCCGGAGCCTTCGCCGACCGGTTCGACCGGCGTCTCACCATGGTCCTGGCGGACGTCTCCCGGTTCGCCGTCGTGCTGTCGATTCCGCTGGTCGGCAGCTACCAGTGGATCGTGATCGCGACATTCCTGGTCGAATGCGTGAACCTGTTCTGGGTTCCGGCCAAGGACGCGACCGTCCCCAATCTGGTGCCAAAGGATCGGCTGGAGGAGGCCAACCAGCTGAACCTGCTCGTCACGTACGGCACCGCGCCGCTGGCCGCCGCGCTGTTCGCGCTCCTGTCGGTGACGGTGAACGTGATCGGCTCGTTGGCGCCGTCGTTCAGTGGGCAGCCCACGGATCTGGCGTTGGGGATCAACGCGCTGGCGTACCTGGTGTCGGGCGCGTTGATTTTCACGTTACGTGACATTCCGAGGGGGCATGTCGGGGCTGCGACGCCGTCGGTGCTCCGGCAGATCGTGGAGGGATGGCGGTTCGTGGGTGCGAACCGTACCGTCCGGGGGTTGATCATTGGGATGTTGGGGGCGTTCGCCGCGGGTGGGGCCGTGGTGGGGGTCGCCAAGACGTACGTGGAGGTGCTTGGGGGAGGCGACGCCGCGTATGGGACCGTGTTCGGGGCCGTCTTCGTCGGCATGGCGCTGGGCATGTTCTTCGGGTTGCGGCTGCTGAGGGAGCTGTCGCGGCGGCGGTTGTTCGGGTTGTCGATCATTCTCGCGGGCACCGTGCTGGTGGCGATCGCGCTTATCCACAACCTGGTGATCGTGGTCATGCTCACGGTTGTGCTGGGAGCGTGCGCGGGGATCGCCTGGATCATCGGGTACACGATGATCGGGCTTGAAGTCGAAGATCAGTTGCGTGGGCGGACGTTCTCGTTCCTGCAGTCGCTGGCCCGCGTGGTGCTGCTCATGGTGGTCGCGTTCGGGTCGACGCTGGCGGGGCTGTTCGGCAGCCATCCGTTCACGATCGGCGGGATGAGTTACCGTTTCGACGGGTCCAACCTGGTGATGCTTATCGGGGCGCTGGTCGCGGTGATCGTGGGCGTGCTCGCGCTCAGGCACATGGACGACCGGCGTGGCATCCCGATCAGCGTCGATCTGCTGGCCGCGTTGCGGGGCGAGAAGTTCGTGCCCACCGAGGATGAGCAGGCGCGTGGCATGTTCATCGCGTTCGAGGGCGGGGAGGGTTCCGGCAAGACCACACAATCCCGGCTGCTCGCCATCTGGCTGCGCGATCAGGGCTTCGATGTCGTCCAGACGCGCGAGCCTGGTTCGACCAAGATTGGCATGCGGCTGCGGGCGATCCTGCTGGACTCCACCCATCAAGGGCTCTCTGCCCGCGCGGAAACCCTGCTGTACGCGGCCGACCGGGCCGAACACGTGGAAAAGGTCATCCGCCCGGCTTTGTACCGGAATTCGATGGTTGTTTGTGATCGATATGTGGATTCGTCCCTCGCGTACCAGGGCGCCGGCCGCTCCCTCGACACCGAGGACGTGGCCAAGGTCAACGCCTGGGCCACCGGCGGCCTGGTCCCCGACCTGACCGTCCTCATCGACGTCCCACCCTCGGTGGGCCTGCGCCGCTTCGCATCTCCCGCGGACCGCATCGAATCTGAACCAATGGACTTCCATGAACGAGTCCGCCGCGAATTCCGCTCCCTCGCCACGGCCGAGCCGGACCGCTATTTCGTCGTCGACGGCACCCTCGCTCAAACTGAGGTCACCCGCTTGATTCAGGACAAGGTCCGAGAAATCCTTCCGGATCCTGTCCCTCTTGAGGCTGAGGCCAATACGGGGACCATGCCGGCCATTCGGGATTAGGCGGTCCCGGCGAAGCCCAGAGAGCGCCCGAAGCCGGGCGGAGCGTGCGGGGCTGCTCTGGAGGGCGAAGCCCCGGAGAGCCGTCAGTTCCGGGCGAAGCCTGTAGGGCAGTTTGAGGGGTCTGGAGGGCGAAGCTTCCCGGGCAGGCAGTTCTGGGGAGCTGCGGAGAGCGGGTGATGCCCGTGGGCCGGTCTGGAGGGCGAAGCCTCCCGGGCAGATAGTTCTGGGGAGCCGCAGAGGGCAGGCGGAGCCTGTGGGGGGCATTCTCTTGGCGGGCAAAGCTCGGCGGCATTCAGTTCCGGGCGAAGCCTCGGAGGACGGGTAGTTCCGGGGCGAAGCCACGGAGAGCGGGCGGGGCCGGGCGGAGCCCGGGGAA
>NZ_BLAF01000042.1:77441-107447 GCF_009687885.1 Acrocarpospora pleiomorpha | reverse complement strand
GGGAGAACCACCGCAATGCCGAGGTGGGTTATCCACAGGTGGAGGGGTGGGAGTTGGGGAGGGCCACTACACTGACCAGCGGGGGGCTTAGGGCGGGTCTCCTGGTGGGAGGGGCGCAGATGATGGGGAAGTTCACCGAACCAGGGCTCACGTTCGATGATGTTCTACTCGTGCCTGCGTATTCGGATTTGCAGCCGGGGGATGCGGATACCTCGACGCGGTTGTCGAGGAATATCACGTTGCGGATTCCGCTGATTTCGGCGGCGATGGACACGGTGACCGAGGCCCGGATGGCGGTGGCGATGGCCCGCCAGGGAGGGATCGGGATTCTGCACCGCAATCTGTCCATTCAGGATCAGGCGCAGCAGGTCGATCTGGTGAAGCGGTCCGAGGCGGGGATGGTGAGCAATCCGGTCACATGCACGCCGGATGCCACCCTGGCCGACGTCGAGAAGCTGTGCGCGCGCTACCGGATCTCCGGCGTGCCGGTCACCGATGAGGCGGGCGTGCTCGTCGGCATCGTGACCAACCGGGACATGCGCTACGAGAGCGATCATTCGCTGCTGGTCCGCGACGTCATGACGAAGATGCCGCTGGTCACCGCGCCGGTGGGGGTCTCCAGGGACGAGGCGTTCCGGCTGCTGCGCTCGCGCAAGGTCGAGAAGCTGCCGCTGGTGGACGAGCAGGGGCGGCTGCAGGGCCTGATCACGGTCAAGGACTTCACCAAGAGCGAGCAGTATCCGCTGGCCACCAAGGACGCCGACGGGCGGCTCATGGTCGGCGCCGCCGTGGGCGTGGCGGGCGACGCCCAGGAGCGGGCGCACGCGCTGATCGAAGCCGGTGTCGACGTGATCATCGTGGACACCGCGCACGGCCACTCCAAGGGCGTCTGCGACATGGTCGCCAAGATCAAGGCCAACAGCCGGGTGGACGTCGTGGGCGGCAACATCGCCACCCGCGCGGGCGCGCAGGCACTGGTCGAGGCGGGCGTGGACGCGGTCAAGGTCGGGGTCGGCCCCGGCTCGATATGCACCACCCGGGTGGTGGCGGGCGTGGGCGCACCGCAGGTCACCGCCATCTACGAGGCCTCGCTCGCGGCCGGGCCCGCCGGGGTCCCGGTGATCGGCGACGGCGGCCTGCAGTATTCGGGGGACATCGCCAAGGCGATCGCGGCCGGCGCGTCCTCCGTCATGCTCGGCTCGCTGCTGGCCGGCTGCGAGGAATCGCCCGGCGAGCTGATCTTCATCAACGGCAAGCAGTTCAAGTCCTACCGGGGCATGGGCTCGCTGGGCGCGGTCCGCAACCGGGAGCGCGGAGGCGCCTCGTTCAGCAAGGACCGCTACGCCCAGGACGGGATCTCCAGCGAGGACAAGTTCATCCCCGAGGGCATCGAGGGGCAGGTGCCCTACCGGGGCCCGGTCTCCGCCGTCGCCCACCAGCTGGTCGGGGGAGTCCGCCAAGGCATGTGGTACACGGGCGCTCGTACTATCGCCGACCTGCGGGAAAACGGCCAGCTGATGCCGATAACCGCCGCCGGGCTCAAAGAGAGCCACCCGCACGACATCCAGATGACAGTCGAGGCTCCCAACTATCACCGTCGTTAGAGTACGTAGGGCACTACCTAACGCACACGTACTGGGCGAGGAACGAAAATGACTCAGGTGGAGATCGGCCGGGGCAAGACCGGCCGCCGGGCATACGCGCTGGACGAGATCGGCATCGTGCCGTCCCGGCGGACGCGGGATCCCGAGGAGGTCTCGATCTCCTGGCAGATAGACGCCTACCGGTTCGAGTCCCCGGTGGTGGTGAGCCCGATGGACAGCGTGGTCTCCCCGCACACCGCGATCGAGATCGGCCGCCTCGGCGGGCTCGCCGTCCTCGACCTGGAAGGGCTCTGGACGCGGTATGAGGATCCGCAGCCCTTGCTGGACGAGGTCGCCACCCTGAGCGCCGAGGCCGGAACCCGCCGCCTCCAGGAGATCTACACCGCGCCCATCCAGGACGACCTGATCGGCCGCCGGATCGCCGAGATCCGCGGGGCGGGCGTGACCACCGCCGTCCGGCTCTCCCCGCAGCGCACGGTCCAGTACCACAAGGCCGTGATCGACGCGGGCGTGGACATCTTCGTCATCCGCGGCACCACGGTCTCCGCCGAGCACGTCTCCGGCCGCGCCGAACCGCTCAACCTCAAGCAGTTCATCTACGAACTCGACGTCCCCGTCATCGTCGGCGGCTGCGCCACCTACACCGCCGCCCTGCACCTGATGCGCACCGGCGCCGCCGGCGTGCTCGTCGGCTTCGGCGGCGGCGCCTCCCACACCACCCGCAACGTCCTCGGCGTCGTCGTCCCGATGGCCACCGCGATCTCCGACGTCGCCGCCGCCCGCCGCGACTACATGGACGAATCCGGCGGCCGCTACGTCCACGTCATCGCCGACGGCGGCATGGGCGGCTCCGGCGACATCGCCAAGGCCATCGCCTGCGGCGCCGACGCCGTCATGGTCGGCTCCCCCCTGGCCCGCGCCGCCGAAGCCCCCGGCCGCGGCTTCCACTGGGGCTCCGAAGCCCACCACCCCGACCTCCCCCGAGGCCGCCGCGTCGAATTCGGCACCATCGGCACCCTCGCCGAAATCCTCCACGGCCCCTCCTCGGTAGCCGACGGCTCCATGAACCTCATGGGCGCCCTCAAACGCACCATGGCCACCTCGGGCTACTCCGACATAAAGGAATTCCAACGCGTCGAGGTAGTGGTCGCCCCACCGCAGTAGCAGCCGACCTCGCCACACCGCCTTTATCGGCCGCACCTGCCCTGCTTCGCGAGAGCCACCGCCGCGTCCGCCGCATGGTCACCGGGCGCGGCCAGGCAGATACGTCGCCCACACCGCGAATGTCGCTTACCTGACCGTGAGCACGCCCCTGGCCGGGACCGGCCGCGTCGACGGTACGGCCCTGGCGGTGGATCGTGCCGGCGAGGACGCGGAGCCCGAGGGAAACAACGGGCTGGGTGGGTGGGAAACCTCCAGGTCAAGCTGTCGCTTCATTGGAGCGACCAGGGGGATGGGGGTCGGGCGGGGCGCGAGGGAAAACGGAAGGTTGGGTGGGAACCGTGGTGCCGTGGCCTGTTGTTCGTCCGGCGATCATGGGTGAGCGCGTGTGGGCGGGTGGCAGGTGGGGGTGGTTAGGGCTCGGTGGTCCAGGTGCCGTGTTTCATTACGGCGTGGACGGTCAGGTTGTCGTTGAGGATGACCAGGTCGGCGTACTTGCCGGTGGTGATTGAGCCGATTTCGTGGGATAGGCCGAGGACTTGGGCTGGGGTTAGGGCGGTTACCTGGGCGGCTTGGGGGAGGGTCATGCCGTTGGTTTGCACGCCTCGGCGGAAGGCGCGGTCCATGGTGAGGGTGCTGCCCGCGATTGCTCCGCCGCCGGCCAGGCGGGCCACGCCGTCGCGGACTTCGACCTTCATGGGGCCGAGGTCGAAGTCGCCGTCGGGCATTCCGGCCGCGTCCATTGCGTCGGTGACGAAGGCCACGCGCGTGGCGGGGACGGCGGCGAGGACCAGGTCGATCACGGACGGGTTCAGGTGCACTCCGTCGTTGACGATCTCGACGGTGACGCGGTCGTCGACCATGGCGGCGGTGATCGGGCCGGGGTCGCGGTGATTGAGGGGGCGCATCGCGTTGAACAGGTGGGTGGCCACCGAGGCGCCCAGATCAATGGCGGCCATGCTCTGCTCGAACGTGGCATCGGTATGCCCGATGGCGGCTACCACCCCGGAATCGACGCACTCCCGTACCGCTTCCAGTGCCCCTGGTAGTTCGGGGGCCAGGGTGAACATCCGCACGTGCCCGTCACCGGCCTTGATCAGCTCGGCGAACTCGGCGGCCGAAGGGCTCCGGAGCAGCTCCGGCCGGTGCGCCCCGCACCGAACCGCCGAAATGTAGGGCCCCTCGTAGTGAATCCCGGCCAGCAGCCCTTCCGCGCACAACCCGGCCAGCATCCCCGCCGCGGCCTTCAACCGATCGAGTGGCGCGGTGACAAGGCTGGCCAGAGCCGTCGTGGTCCCATGTTCCCGATGGAACGCCACCGTTCGCCGAGCCTGTTCTTCCGACCCCGCCGGATACCCGGACCCCCCACCGCCATGCACATGAATATCCACAAACCCGGGAACGACGATGCGCCCTCCCAGCCCACGCCCATTCCCAGGCGCCGGACCTCGCCCGACATGAGTGATTCGCCCGTCCTCGATGGTCAGCCATCCATGATGGACGCCATCGGGCGTCACGATCCGCGCGTCGGAGAGAGTGATGCTCATGCGCCTATCCTTCCCGGTCACGGCTCCACTCGCGACGTACGCGATCAGTCGCCAAGCCGTGACGACAACTCGGCCGGCACCGGACCGTTTGTGGCAGCTACTGAGGTTGAGCTCGTGATGTCGTCTCTCTGCTCAGGCTGCTCTGATGGTCAGCCCGGTCCCTGCCAGGCAGCCGTCTATGAGGTGGCTGCGGTGGCGAGCGAGCTGATCTCGCCCCCTACGCAAGCTCTCGCCGCCCGAATCGACCGAGACGCCGCAGCCCAACCCACCCGGGTCATGGCACATGAGCACACAAGGCTCACGTGTCGGGGTGTCGTCAGGGCTCCAGGTCAGGACGGGGCGAGGACGCAGAACTCGTGGCCCTCCGGGTCGGCCAGGACCGTCCACGAGACGTCGCCCTGGCCGAGGTCGAGGTCGGTGGCGCCGAGGGCCCGCAGCCGGGCCACCTCTGCTGCTTTGTCGTCACCGGGGTACGGCAGCAGGTCAAGGTGGACGCGGTCGGGCACGGTCTTCACGCCGGGCCTGCGGAGGAACTCCAGATACGGGCCGACACCCTTGGCGGAGCGCAACACCGCATGATCGCCGGTCACCTCATGCAGGGTCCAGTCCATCGCCTCACCCCAGAACCGGGCCATGGCCCGCGGATCGGCACAGTCGACCACCACAGCGGCGATCGGCCCGGTGTCCCGGTAGATCTCCCGAGGCTCCAGCACGCAGAACTCGTTGCCCTCCGGGTCGGCGAGGACCGTCCACGGCACTGTGCCCTGGCCCACGTGGGCGGGCGTCGCGCCGAGCGCCTTCAGGCGCGCGACCAACTCCGCCTGATGGGCCGCAGAGGTGGTGGCGAGATCGAGGTGCACACGGTTCTTTGTCGTTGTCTTGGGTTCCGGGACGGGAACAACGTCGATGCCGACGGCGACCGGGTCGGGCCAGACGAAGCCGCCGGCGGGTCCAACATAGGTGGTCACGCCGGGTCTGTACGCATTCCAGCCGAGTGCCTCCGCCCAGAACCGGCCGACCGCCGAGTCATCGAGAGCCTTTATGTTCACCTGAACAGGTCGCAATGCCATGCCGGCGATCCTATGCACCCGCTCCGCAACGACATCCGCACCGTCGTCAAACAGGGATCAGCTCGCTCACCAGCCGCAATGCTCGGCTCGCCAACTAGAACGCTCAGCCCTGCCAGGTGAACTGCTCGCTCGCCAGATGAAGGGCTAAGTCACAGTCAGCCCCTACGACACCACGAGTTCAACCTCAGTAACGACGCCAGCCGCCCGGCGTTTTCGCTCGAGCAGGGCCGTACCAGCAGCTGGAGGTGTGTGGTGGCCAGCGCCCTGGTCGTGAGCGGGGTCAGTGTCCTCGGCCAGGTCGAAGGCGCACGTCGTGGCATGGATTTGGATGGCTGTCATGGCGGATACGGTCGTGAGGGAAGCCACAGTGGGTGGGCGGCTACTCGCCGGTAGATTGCGGGTAGAACGACAGACGTAGGCGTTAGCCGTACAAAGGGAGATCTATGACGGCCCGACTGGGGACAGCGAGGCTTGGCCCGGCCGAGCGGTATGCCGCATTGGGCTCGATGGGGTCGCAAGAGCTGGATGTGGTGGTGGTTGGCGGGGGTGTGGTCGGCGCGGGGGTGGCGCTCGACGCGGCTACGCGGGGGCTGTCGGTGGGGCTGGTGGAGGCGCGGGATTTCGCCTCGGGGACCTCGTCGCGGTCGTCGAAGCTGATCCATGGGGGGCTTCGGTATCTCGAGCAGCTCAACTTCGATCTGGTACGGGAGGCGTTGCAGGAGCGGTCGCTGTTGCTTCAGCGGATTGCTCCGCATCTGGTGAGGCCGGTGCCGTTCTTGTTCCCGTTGACGCATACGGGGTGGGAGCGGCCGTATGTGGGGGCTGGGCTGGTTCTTTACGACAGCTTGGGGTTTTCGTTTGGATTCACCCGGGGGGTTCCGGGGCATCGGCATCTGTCGCGGAGGCGGGCGCTGCGGTTGGCTCCCGCGTTGCGGCGGACGTCGTTTACGGGGGCGGTGCAGTACTGGGATGCGCAGGTCGATGATGCCCGGTATGTGATGACATTGCTGCGGACGGCGGCGACGTATGGTGCGCATGTGGCGTCGCGGGCGCAGGTTGTCGGGTTTCTCCGGGAGGGGGAGCGGGTCACCGGGGTACGGGTCTGCGATCTGGAGACCGGTACGGAGCTGGACGTGCGGGCCCGGCAGGTGGTCAATGCGACCGGGGTCTGGACTGACGACATTCAGGAGCTGGTCGGCGGGCGTGGGCAGATCCACGTCAACGCGTCCAAGGGGGTGCATCTGCTGGTGCCCCGGGATCGGATCCACTCGCTTACCGGAATCATCCTTCGCACCGAAAAATCGGTGCTTTTCGTGATTCCTTGGGGGAGGCATTGGATCATCGGGACCACCGATACCGCCTGGACTCTCGACAAGGCGCATCCGGCGGCTTCTCGTACCGACATCGATTATGTTCTCGATCACGTTAATGCGGTTCTCTCGGTGCCGTTGACCAGGGACGATGTCGAGGGGGTGTACGCGGGACTGCGGCCGTTGCTGCGTGGTGAGTCTGAGCAGACCTCTCAGCTGTCCCGTGAGCACGTGGTGGCTCATCCGGTGCCTGGGCTGGTCATGGTGGCGGGGGGCAAGTTCACGACGTATCGGGTCATGGCCGCGGATGCCGTGGACGCGGTCGCGCACGGTCTGGACTTGCGGGTGCCGCCTTCCTGCACTGATCGCATCCCGCTCGCTGGAGCCGAGGGCTATCAGGCCCGCTGGAACTCCCGCAATCGTCTCGCCGAATCCTCCGGGCTGCACGTGGCCAGGATCGAGCACCTGCTCCAGCGGTACGGATCGATGATCGACGAGGTGCTCGTCCTCATCGAGGCGGACCCCAGCCTGGCCAGACCGCTCACCGGCGCCGACGACTACCTGCGCGCCGAGATCGTTTACGCGGCCACCCATGAGGGCGCTCGCCATCTCAACGACGTTCTCACCCGTCGCACGCACATCTCCATCGAGACCTTCCATCGCGGCCTCGCCGTTGCCGAAGAGGCCGCCGAGCTCCTGGCCGAGCCTCTGGGCTGGGACGCTGAACAGGTCAAACGCGAGGTCGAGTACTACACCAAACGCGTCGAAGCCGAACGCGCCTCCCAAGAACAGGACACCGACCAAGAAGCCGACGCCATCCAGATGGGCGCCCCCGAAATCGTCCCTGTAGCCGCCCCCGAAGGACGCTCCCTCTAAGACCTGCCCCGTAAGTCGGGGCAGTCCGGGGTGACGGGCATGCCGCTCCGGCGTGGTCCCTGCACCGCGAACGCGGGTCGGAGCTCATTCGGGGTTGACATGCCGCACGTTCCGGCACTTCGCCGAGCAGAGGCCCGCCCGCGTGCGCGCCGCCACCGGCGGCGGGCACCCGGGCGGGCTGCCGTACCGCCCGTCCGCTGCCCGGTCGGGGCAGGGACGGGACTTACGACGGTTGACTCGGACAGGGCCTCTTGCAGCCCCTTAAAATCATGGGTGAGCAGCGCCGCCGCCCGGTCGTAATCAACCTGGGCGGTGCCCGGGTCGGCCGGGTCGGAGAAGACCACGAGGGCGGCCAGCGCGGCGGAGACCAAGTCCCGATCCCCGTTCAGGCCACAGGCGGAGCAGACGTGCACCCGCACGGCCAGGGTTTTGGTGACCTTCGCCCCGCACAGGCAGTGCTGGGACAGGGCGGTCGGACGGGTGGCGGCCCGCAGCAGGGCTCCGCCGGCGGCCGTGCATTCGGCGGCCAACGCGGTGACGAGCTGTCCGGGGGTGAACGCCATGCAGGTGCGGCCCCACCGGCGATGCCAGGTCGCGATGTGGCAGTCCTCGACCACCAGGTTGGTGCCATGCAGGCTGATGATGGTCGCGGCGGCCTGGCGGGCGCGGGCCCGCCTTGCGACGGTGCGACGGGCTCCGGCCGCCTTGTCCCGGGCGCGGAGCCGCCGGTAGGAGGCCGACAGCCGGTCCTGTCGGTACGGCCGCGCAGGGCGTTTCCCCCGTGCTTGGGTAAGCCGTTCCCCGCCCGGCAGATGGATCTGTTTGACGGGCAGGCCAGCCCGGGCGCGGCGGGCGGCGCGGGCTTGCTGCCGGGCCGAGGGCCGGTACTGGGCGGGGTTGGCGGCGCGGCGGGAGCGGTCCAGGGCCTTGCGGCGTCCAGCGGCTTTCTTCCGGTCCCGGGCCAGCTCATTCTGCTGGGCGGGGGTCAGGGTGAGCCGGGTCGCGGTCACCGGCGCGTTCCCCGAGCCCGCGGCGGCGGGAGCGCCGGGGATTGTTTCCCCGATGTCGTCCACGCCGATCAGGGCGCCGCCGTCCGCGCTGGGGCCGTCCCCGATCGAGTCGCCCTGATGCGGGCCACCGGCCACGAAACCACTGCTCGCGGCGGCATTGCTCGCCGTGGCATTGCCCGCGGCGGTGCCGGTCGCGGGGAAGGAGACCACCGACAAGTTGGACACGTTCGCGTCGACCCCGCCGATCCGGTCCAGCCCGGCCGCCCTCGCGCGGCGGGCCCGGGTCGCCGGGGCCGCATACCCCGCCCCGAGGACCAGCAGATGCGCCTCATACCGCCACCCGCCCGGGGCGCCCGGGTCAGCGACCCGCACCAGATCGATCTTGTGCCAGCGGGCCGGGTCATTCAGGTAGTGCGCCAGGTAGGGCCAGCGGCCCGCGCCCTGCGGCAGCCGGACCGGCAGCACCAGGTCCCCTTTCCGGCTGGCGGCCCCGCCGGAGAACACGACAACGAGAGGCCCAACGTGGTCCCACCACGAACCGGCGGTCCGGCCTGTCGGCGATGACGCCGGTGGGACCGGCATCCGGAGCGGCTGCGCCAGCACCGACTCCCCGTCCCCCATCACGTCGGCAACCCGGTCGATGGTTGTGTCGGCGGGGGTGCCGGGGGCCCGGTAGGCGGCCAGATGTCCCTCCAGGGTGCCGTGCAGGCGGAACGTCTCCCATTTGCGTGGGCTGGTGTGGGAGCGGGCCCGGCCCGGGATCCGGGTATAGTCCCACCACGGCAGTCTGCGGCGTGGGGCCCCGGCCCGCCGTCCTGCCGCGTCCCTGAACAGGTGCCGTTCCACCCCGGTCCAGACCTCGTCGGCCTGGTGCATGACCAGGGCCTTGGTGACGTGGGCCTTCAGATGCCCGGCCGCGTCCAGATGCGCGTAGCCGCGCTGCTCCAGGCCGGTGCGGGACAGGCCCAGTTCGCGTCGCCACGCGGGTTCGTCCGCGACCCGGCGCCGGTCGCCGTGCCAGTAGGCGACCACCATGTTCGCGGCGTCGCGCCGCAGCGCGCGTTTGATCTGCCACATCGCGGAAAACAGCTGCTCCAGGCGGCGCCGGTCGGCCGGGCGGGTCACGGACAGGGGCAGGCGGATCACCGAGACCGGCCCGTCTTTGTCGCGTTTCCAGGCGGGCTGTTTGTTTTTCCCCCGGAACCGCCGCCCCGACGACAAGGACGACGAGGAGAGGCCGCCAGGCAGGCCGTTATCGGGGCTCCCGGTCACCTCATGCGTCACTCCCGTCACGGTCATCAATCCACCATGACAGAGACCACTGACAAAACTTCATTTCCACCGGCCCCCCGGCCCCCGGGTGCACGTCAGATTTGTAGGTGGCCGTCATGATCGGCTGATTGTGGCGGGTCAGGCGGTCCGAGAAGGGCTTTGCGGTGCTGCGGTGTGTGCGCTGGCCTCTGGCCCGGGTCTTCGTTTGGGCCCGGGCCGGAGTCGTGGAGGTTAGGTGAAAGGGAGCCAGGTTTGGTCGGTGAGGGTGGTGGAGTCGTTGATTTTGAGGCCTAGGTCGGAGACGGTCCAGATGGTGTTGCCGATGATCAGGCAGCGGCGGATGCCGGGGTTGGCGGGGGCGAATTCGGCTTGTTGGGCGACTTTGGGGTGTTTGATTGTGCCGAGTTTGGTGATTTGGGTGTCGGTGATGTGGAGGACCAGGGCGGAGCTGCCTTCGGACCAGTTGTCGCCCCAGCTCATGAGGGGCATCATGGCGAGGCCGCTTTCTGGCCAGTAGAGGAACGCGTGGGGGTCCCATTCGGCGTCGGAGCCGCTTTTTTCCTGGACGAAGCGGGATAGGGCCTTCGGGGCGGTGGGGTCGGCGACGTCGAAGAGGGAGACCTGGGTGCCGGTCTGGCGGCCTTCCGTGGTGGCTTCCTGGCCTACGCCGATCAGGCGGCCGGGGCCGGCGGGGTGCAGGTAGGCGGAGTAGCCGGTGATTTTGAGTTCGCCGGTGACCTTGGGGGCGGACGGGTCGCGGAGGTCAAGGGCGTACAGCGGGTCGACCTGGCGGAAGGTGACGACGTAGCCGAGGTCGCCGATGAAGCGGACCGAATAGATCTGCTCGTCTTTGCCGAGGCCGGTGACTGAGCCGACTTGAGCGAGGGTGTCGGATTTGAGGATGTAGACGGCGCTTTCGCTCTTGCCGTTGGCCGTGCGCGGGGTGTCGGTGGTCGCTATGCGCAGATGTCCGGCATGTTCGGATAGCGAGTACTGGTTGAGCAGCCGGCCGGGGACGGAACCGGAGCTCACGTAGCGGGGTGAACCCGGCGCGGTGATGTCGAAGCGGTGGATTTCGGTTCGTTCGGGCGGAGGGGTCGCTTCCGGCGCGGCGGTGGACTGCGCGGCGGAGGGGACGACCTCCGGGACGGCGGTGGACTGCACGGCGGAGGGCTCGACGGTCTCCGGGACGGCGGTGGACTGCACGGCGGAGGGGGCGGGCTCCGGGGCCACAGAAGTGGGAGGTGCCGGGCTTAGCGTGATTTTTTCGGCGTCGGGGTGGCTTGGCTGGACCTCGGGTGCGACAGAGCCGACCGGGTCCGGGATCAGAGTGGGCATCTCCGGGTCGTGCGTGGGTGCTTGCGCCGTGGGCGTGCTGACGACGTCGGGAATCGGCATCGTCGGCATGAACCAGAACTGCGGGTTGCTGGTGACGTAGAGGCTGTCCTTCGTTCCGTACACGGTGTCGCCGTCGGCGACGACGCTGATCGGCTCGACCGACGCGAAGGAGCCGTTCAGGTCCAGGGTGTGCACGGTCAGCAGGGACGTGCCGGTGAACTCGGCGGGATGGCTGACGTTCTCGCACTTCACCGTGTGCGGCGTCGTGACACCGTCAGCCTTGACCTCGAACTTGGGCAGCCAGGCCTCGATCGGCGCGCTCTCGACGGCCGCCTTGTTCGCCGCCAGCACGTCGGCGCCCGACGCGTTCGGCTTCAGCTCGGGGAGGGCGATGTCGGGTGCGGATTTGACCACGATGCGGACGGTCGTGCCCACCATCCGGGCGTCCACATGGCTGCCGCTCATCGACATCGAGGCGAGTTCGGTGGGTTTGCCGGTCAGGTCGACCAGGACATACTTCGGGCCGAGCGGGCCGGGACGAACCCGGGCGATCGAGTCCATCGCCATGATCTCGCCGCCGTGGGTCATCAGCACCAGCGCGCGGCTCCCCGACAGCAGCAGGTCGGCCGGCATCCAGTTCTGCTCCTTCGGCACCAGCCGGAGCTCCCCGGTCACCTTCCGGGTGGCCGTGTCGATCACGCGGAGCACGCCCTGGGTGACCACGACCACCCGGGCGCCGTCCGTCTTGACCAGGTCGGGTTCGTCCACTCCGGCTTCGTGCACATTGGTGGTCGAATACGAGCCAACGCTGGCCGTGTCGGCCGCCCTCCCGTCCGCCTGCTCCATCAGGGCCATGGGCGGCATGCCGATGCCCCACGCGCCGACGTTCCGCGCGGTCGCCGCCCGCAGGCCGGCGAGCATGTCGTCGCATCCGTCGTAGGAGACCAGCTGGATCTTGCCGGTCAGGTTGACCGCGGGGGGAGCCGAGGAGCCGCCGCCGCTGCCGCCGGACACGCACGCGGTGGCCAGCAGCGCGACGGCCACCGCCCCGGCTGCCCGAATCGAAATCCTCATGCCCCCCTACACGGATCCGGTTCGGGCACGGTTCAGACGAGACCTAACTGCTACCAGTGCGTACGTAGTAGGGGGACAGCCGTTTCACGTCGGTGGTTTCGATGAGATCGCGTACGACGTCACCTTCGAGATCCACGATGGCGACCTTGGACAACTCCGAACTGGGCGACATCCAGCAGTACAGGTGCTGGTCGTCCCACCAGCCGAGCACCGTGTTGCAGTCGGAGGTGAACTGGGTTTGCGCGGCGCCCGTCTCGGAGTCCCAGATGCAGTTCCCGGCGTTCGTGTCGGGGCATTTGGTGACGAACTTATCGCCGGACGGCGAGTACAGGCCGTTCGCGGTGTTGTGCGGCACGCCGACTCCGGGGATCGTCTTCACGACCTCCCCCTGGAAGTTGTAGTGCCGCAACCCGCTCGTCGTCCCATCCGTATAAGAGATGACAAATCCGGATTCGTCGGGGCTCCAGTAGAAGCGGCCGTCCTTGATCGTGGGGTCGTTGATCCGGCGGATGGTGGTCTTGCCGGTGGTGATGTCGATGACGATGAAGCCCTTGACGGTCCAGTTCTCGCCGCTCGGGTTGAGGATAGTGAACAGCAGGCGGCTGCTGCTCTTGGACCATTCGCCGTACTCGTACGTGAGCGGCAGTTTGACCGTTTTTAGGGTCTGAACCGCGCCGGTGGAACGAGTGATGACGTCCACGCCGTGGTAGTCGTCGGACATGTAGTTGCGGGGGCGCCCGACCGCGTAGGTCCCGTCCGGGGAGAGGTACTGCTGCCAGTATTTGGTGCTGCGGGTGAACTTTCCGTCACGCGACTCGCGTGGATAATTGATCCAGTCCTTACCGGATTCGTCGCTGATGTCGTAGTAGGTGAGGGCGAGAGGGTCGGTCGAGGCCTCGTACAGGTAGGCGGACAATCCCGGCAGTTTTGTGCGGACCGGCGTAGCGGTGGGGCTCGGCTCCGGCTCCGGAGTCGTCGGCTCGGACGACACGCTGCTCGACGACGACGAGCCCGCGCCAGTCGTCACGGTGCTGTTGTCGCGCATCGCGACCACCACGACCGCCGCGATCACGACCACGGCCACCCCGACCGCGACGGCGGCCACCCCGACCCTGGAGTTCTTCTGGACCGGAACCTGCGTGCCCATGTGGTGGATCGGCTGCGGGTGGTACGGCGGGGGCGGCGGCTGGTTGACCGGAGGCGGCAGGGGCTGGTTGATGGGCGGCATGCCGTAGGAGCCCGTTTGCGGGGGAACGCCGGCGGTGTACTGCTTGGTCGGAACGGATGGCGGCGCGCCGTACGGCGTATGCGGCGGGGCCCAGGCGTTGGGCGGCGGCGGTGTGGCACCGGCCGCGGCGGCCGCTTCCTGCAGCATCGCCGGGTTCGGCTGGGAGTGCTGGAGCAGCCGTAACAGCACCTGCTCCGCCGTGGGCCGGGCGCGTGGATCCTTGGCGACACAGGATTCGACCACGTCGCGCAGCAGGCCCTGTAACGCGTCGGTGCTCGGCGCCGCGTTCAGGATGCGGTTGATCACCGCGGGGAGCGTGTCGCTGCCGAACGGGCTGTTGCCGGTCGCCGCGTACAGGATGGTGCAAGCCCAGGCGAACAGGTCGGCGGGAGGGCCGACCTGGTGGCCCATGATCTGCTCGGGCGCCATGTACGCGGGAGTCCCCACCGGCCGGGACGTCTGGGTCGCGGACGCGTCCAGCGCCTTGGCGATGCCGAAGTCGATCACACGAGGGCCGTCCGGGCCCATGATCACGTTGGCCGGTTTGAAGTCGCGGTGCACCACGCCCGCTTGGTGGATCGCGGCCAGCGCGGTCGCCGTGCCGATCGCCAGCCGGTGTAGCGCGGGCCCGCCCAGCGGCCCCGACGTCAGCACCCGCTGCTGGAGCGTGTCCCCTTCGATGTACTCACTCACGATGTACGGCTGATCGCCCGCCACGCCAGTTTCGATCAGCTGGGCCGTACAGAACGGCGAAACCCGCTTGGCGGCGTCCACCTCCCGCAGGAACCGCTCCCGCATCATCGGATCCCCGGCCAGGTCCGACCGAAGCAACTTGACGGCGACGTGATCCCCCGACGACCCCACCCCAAGAAAGACGACCCCCTGGCCACCTTCCCCGATTCGCCCCTGAAGGCGGTACGCACCCAGGTTGTGGGGATCGCCCGACCTCAGTGGAACGATTTCCGGCATAAGAGAATTGTGGGTCCACCGAGGACATGGTGGAAGCATCGTGTCCTGATGGTTGTACTAGTCGGCCCCTGGGTTCCGCCGCGCGCGGGTGTCCTGCGCCCGGAGTTGACTGCGACGTATCTCCTCGCTCATCCTAGAACCGTCACGGGCACTAGCCCGTGAAAGTGAACCCGGCAGCTTTCCGGACGGAGAGTCGGCCGGGTTTTGCGCGTTCATGGCAAGTCCAATGCGTGGGTGCGGTGGAGGTCCTCAAGGGGTTCCTGGTCGTGGCGTACGGGTGGGAGAACGGCGTCGATAGACTGGTGGGACCGCTGGTTCTTGGCTTGGGGGTCTTGTTGTGTCCGGTGAGGTGCGGCAGTCGGAGTTCGACACGGTTTTGGTGGTCGACTTCGGGGCGCAGTATGCGCAGTTGATCGCGCGGCGGGTGCGGGAGTGCCATGTGTACTCGGAGATCGTGCCGTCGACGATGCCGGTGGACGAGATGATGGCCAAGCGGCCCAAGGCGATCATCCTGTCGGGAGGGCCTTCGTCGGTGTATGCCGAGGGGGCTCCGGTTGTGCCGGAGGGGCTGTTCGAGACCGGGGTGCCGACGTTCGGGATCTGTTATGGGTTCCAGGTTATGGCGCAGGCGCTGGGCGGGCGGGTCGCGCGGACGGGGGCGGCGGAGTTCGGGGGGACGGCGCTGACCGTGCTGCGGGAGGGCATGCTGTTCGCGGGGTTGCCGGCGGCGCAGCAGGTGTGGATGTCGCACGGGGATTCCGTGGTGGCTGCTCCGGAGGGGTTCCTGGTCACGGCGTCGACTGCGGATACGCCGGTGGCGGGGTTCGAGGATGCGGCGCGCGGGATCTACGGGGTGCAGTTCCATCCCGAGGTGATGCACTCCGATCACGGCCAGGCGGTGCTGAAGCACTTCCTGGACGCGGCGGGGTGCCGGCCGTCGTGGACGATGGTGAACATCGTCGAGGACGCGGTCACGGCTGTGCGGGAGCAGGTGGGGGATGGGCGGGCGATTTGCGCGCTGTCCGGCGGGGTGGATTCCGCGGTCGCGGCGGCCATCGTGCAGCGGGCCATCGGGGAGCGGCTGACCTGCGTGTTCGTCGATCACGGGCTGCTGCGCAAGGGGGAGGCGGAGCAGGTCGAGCGGGATTTCGTGGCCGCGACCGGGGTGAAGCTGCGGGTGGTGGACGCGGCTGAGCGGTTCCTCAAGGCGCTGGCGGGGGTGAGCGAGCCGGAGGAGAAGCGGAAGATCATCGGGCGGGAGTTCATCCGGGTGTTCGAGGATGAGCAGCGGGCGATCCTGGCGGATGGGCCTGCGGATTTCCTGGTGCAGGGCACGCTTTATCCGGATGTGGTGGAGTCGGGCGGCGGGACCGGGACCGCGAACATCAAGTCGCATCACAACGTCGGCGGGTTGCCGGAGGATCTGAAGTTCTCGCTGGTGGAGCCGTTGCGGGCACTGTTCAAGGATGAGGTTCGCCGGGCCGGGGAAGAGCTGGGGCTGCCTGCGGCGATGGTCTGGCGGCAGCCGTTCCCGGGGCCTGGGCTGGGGATTCGCATCATTGGTGAGGTCACCCAGGAGCGGCTCGACATTCTGCGTGAAGCCGATGCGATCGCTCGGGAGGAGCTGTCGCGGGCTGGGCTCGATCGGGAGATCTGGCAGTGTCCGGTGGTGTTGCTCGCCGATGTGCGCTCGGTCGGGGTCCAGGGCGATGGCCGCACGTACGGGCATCCGGTCGTGCTGCGGCCGGTCACCTCGGAGGACGCGATGACCGCTGACTGGTCCCGGGTGCCTTATGACGTCCTGTCGCGCATCTCCACCCGGATCACCAACGAGGTCCGCGAAGTGAATCGCGTCACCCTCGACATCACCAGCAAGCCCCCGGGCACCATCGAGTGGGAGTAGCCGCTTCGCTTAGGCGAGGTGGGGGAAATCGGGCGGTGTGGGGTCTGGTGGGCGGGTAGGTTAGCGCGAGTGATTTCCACACAGCAGGGGCTTTCTTCGCAGAGTTCGCGAGTTGCGGCTGGGTCTGGTGTGTCGTCCCGTGGGGGGCGGATGGCTTGGCTGGACGCGTTGCGGGGGGTGGGGGCGCTCGCGGTGGTGGGCGAGCATATGTTGCCGTGGATTCTGCCGGGGTTGCGGCCTTATTGGTTTAACATGGGCATGTATGGTGTGCTCGTATTTTTTCTGGTTAGTGGGTATATTATCCCGGCTTCATTGGAGTCCCGGGGTGACGTCAGAGCCTTTTGGATAAGTCGGATATTTCGCCTTTATCCGTTGTATTTGCTTGTTATTGCGGTTGCGTTGATTATTGCTATTTGGGTGCCTGTTCGGGTTCAGGTGCCTCGGGATCTTTCAGGTGTGGCCGCGCATCTGACCATGTTGCTGGATGTGGTTCACATCGGTGGGCTTGCCGATCCGATGTGGACTTTGTCGTACGAGATGGTGTTTTATCTGCTGGTCACAGCCCTGTTCGTCCGCGGAATCCATCGCGCGAGCGGCGTCTACGCCATCGTGTTCGGCGCGATCGCCATCGTGGCCGGGATCATTTTCGATTCACCGATACTCGGCGGCCCATGGCCCGCGATCATCTCCGGCGCCCTCTTCCTCACCGGCCTCACCTGCCTGTTGTCCGGAAATTTCCGGACAACTGCCGCCTACACGCTCGGCCTCATGGCCGTCATTCTGCTGCTGTTCAGCGGCTACGTCCCCTGGTTCGGCGCCGCGATTCTCGCCGTCATGTTCACCGGCACGACCCTCTACCGCTGGGAACACGGCACCGGCCCATTCTGGCCGGTCCTCGCCTCCGCCGCCCTGGTCGCCATCTCCCCGGTCTGGTCGATCCAGGCCGGCTGGTGGTGGGTCCAACCCCAGGTGTGGATCACCACCCTGGCCCTGGCCGCCGCCACCTTCGCCGCCGCCAGAGCCCTCCGCGACCGCACCATCCCCCGCACACTCGTCTGGCTCGGCCTGGTCAGCTACTCCGTCTACCTGCTGCACCACCCGCTGCTGCGCCTGCTGCCCGAATTCTTCGGCGACATGCGCGACCTCACCCTCACCACCAGGCTCGCCCTCGGCACCGGCTACCTCGCCACGCTGCTGCTGCTCAGCTGGGCCACCTACCGCCTGGTCGAAGGCCCAGCCCAGCGCCTCGGCAAACGCCTGGCCAGAAGAACGGCCTAGACCTCGCCGGCCGGCCCGGAGAAATCGTCGTCGTCGTCCAGCTCGCCGGTCTCATTCTTCGGGTACGACTCACCCGGCACCAACGTCTGCCCTTCCAGCAGCTTGGACACCGTGACGAAGTAGTACCCCTCCTTCGCCAGCGTGGAGAGCACCTTCGGCATCGAGTCGACCGTCTCCTTGACGGTCTCGTGCATCAGGACGACCGCGTTCTTCCCGGCGGCCTCCAGCGCGGCCGTGGTGAGGAACGCCACGTCCCGATAATCCTTGACATAGTCCTTGGTGGCGACTGTGCCCGGGATCTGGGCCAGCTTCAGCTTGGCCACGACCGCGTTCACGTCGTCGTCGGTCAGCCCGCCGGGCGCGCGGAACAGCGTCGGCGTCTTGCCGGTGGTCTTCTTGATCAGCTTCTGGGTCTCGTTGATCTCTTTGTAGATCTCAGCGGGAGTCAGATCGGTCAGCCACGGGTGGCTCCACGTGTGGTTCCCCAGCTCATGGCCACCCTTGACGATGTTCTTGGTCAGCACCGGGTGTTTCTTCACCCGCGAGCCCATCACGAAGAACGTCGCCTTGGCCTTGTACTTCTTCAGCGTGGCCAGCAGCTTCGTGGTGTTGTCAGACGGACCGTCGTCAAAGGTCAAAGCGATGCACTTGTGCGTTTCGCAGAACGGGACGGCCTTTTTGCCCGGGGCCGCTTTGACAGTGACCTTCGTGTCCATTGGGGCGGCCTGAGCTCCGGCCGCCGGTAGCAGCACCAGGGTCGCACAGGCGGTAAGGGCGGGAATGGTGTGACGCAGCAGCATTGCGGCATCCTAACGTGCCCTCCTGGGAGTTTTCTGAGGCTCTCACCATCCGGGCGGAGCGGACGCGGCAAGGAAAGCCCAACCGGGCCGCCAGGAAACCGCAAACCCCGGCATGACCTGCCGATTCGGTGCTCATGTTGGCTGGAAACGACGAACGGCAGATCCGAGGTTCCGGCTGATCCGGCGACGGCACGGCGGTCCCGGCGCGGCCCGCGAGACCGGGCTGCGGCACGCCACCGGTGAATCGTTGCTGTTCCTGGAGGGCGACGCCCTGGTGCCGCTGACCGCGCTCGAACTGATGGCGGGCAGCCTGATGGTCGTCGCGCTGTCCGGGCATCTGCTGGCCAAGGCGGTAGACGCCCGGCCCGAGCTGGACGGGAACGCGCGCGGGCATGCCGTTCTGCCCCTGGACGACGCCGCGAAACGGGTGGTAGATCATTTGCTCGCGTATTCCGATATTCTCCCCCGGTGAGTCGCCGCCGAAAGCAGAGTTCAGGTCACCCCGCCAAGCGTGCCGCCGCCCGGACCCCTGGCAAGGAATCCCCGCTGCTCCGCGCCGCGGCGGCCACCCCGGTCATGCGCGGCCTGCGCGGCCTGGCGGCCTGGGTCGGCGACGGCGTCGCGGTGACCGACACCGGGGTCCCCCGGCCGGGCGACATTCCCGACCTGTGCCAGGCGCTCGGCCTGGAGCCCCCGCCGATCAAGATCCGCACCGCCAGCCGGGTGCCCTGGCTGATGTCCCTGTGGGCGGTCGCCCGCGCCGCCGACGTGATCCAGATCAAGGGCCGCAAGGCCCGCCCCGGCGCAGGGCTCGCCGTGGACGCCCTGGAGACCTGGCGGAACGCGTTCGTCCGCACTGTAGACGGCGACGACGAGGAGTTCATCGAAGGCGCCGAAGGCGGTGCGCTGGTGGCGCTCCAGGTCCTGGCCAACGTGCCCGCCGGGAGCGCCGTGGACGAAGCCGCCCTGGACGCGACCATCCGCGCCGCCGCCGAGGCCGAGGGCGTCACCTTCGACGTCGCCGCCGGCCTGGACCTGCTCGCCTTCTTCGGCGCGGTGCGCCGCGACCCCGGGCGGGCCACCCTCACCCCGCTGGGCGCCCACCTCGTCACCGTCCTGCACGAACTCACCCCGGCGTGACCTCCTCGAACGGGCTGGGCATCGGGTAGTACGCCTCCAGGAACTTGTGCACCATCGCGTCCTGCTCGGGCGTGGTGGCCGCGGTGTCGTTCAGGCAGTAGGCGTCGTGCTCCCGGGCCGCCAGCATGCGCCGCATCTTTGCCGGAGCCTTGCGCATCGACAGGTCCACGTAGGTGTAGTGCACCGACCCCGGAATCGCCCGCCCGGTCAGATATCCGTAATAGTGCACCAGCGAGGACACCACCGAGATGTCGCTGGAGCGCCGGAACGCCGATCGGGTGGTCTCCTCGAACTCCTCCGCGAACCGGTCCTCCAGCTCGAACAGCAACGACCGGCGCAACGCGTACGGCACGTGCTTCATTTTCTGGGTGAGGGTGCGGCCGGACAGCTCCTCCAGCAGCCGCCGGTTGTTCATCCCGGCCGCGTGCACCGGATTGTCCTCATGCAGCGCGAACGGCACCTGCGCCGCCGACGGGAAGAACCGGGTGATGCCATTCCCCTCGAAGAACATCTCCGGACAGAGCGGACGCCCCACGAAGAAGTCATCGTTCAGGTAAAGGAAATGCTCGGCCAGCCCTTCGATGCGATGCAGCTGTGCCTCGATCGCGTGCGAGTTGAACACCGGCAGCAGGCCGGGATCCCGGAAGATCTCCTTGTGATCCACCACCTGGATCCGGTCGTTCTCCCGCAGCCAGGACGGCCGCTGCTGGTCGGTGACCAGCCAGATCTTCCTGATCCAGGGCGCGTAGGTCACCAGCGAGCGCAGTGAATACCGCAGCTCGTCGCGGCTGACGAAACGCGCCTCGGAGACGGCCGCCTCGCTCAGCCCGCCGGTCAGCGCCAGGTCGCGGCGCGCCCGCCAGGCCGGGTCGGCGCCGTCCACCCAGGTGTAGACGGCGTCGATCGGGAAATCGATCTCGTCGACCAGGCGGCAGAGGAACTCCGGCCGGGTCAGGTAGCTCCGCTCGCCCACGGTGACCAGCCGGTTGAACAGCTCCTCCCGGCCCTCCACCGTGGGCCCGTCCACCGGGACCGCCTCGCACACCCGGTTCGGCCGGGGCGCCACGAGGAGATCGTCCTCCACGTGCCAGATCTCCAGATCGATGCCCGTCTCGCCGCCGAGCGTGAACGTCCTGGCCGGGTTGGTGAAGAACTGCGCCAGCCGGATCACCCGGGCGTGCGCCAGGTCGGTCTTGCGCAGCGGGCGGAGCCGCTCGAAGTCCGGCCGCCGCATGCCGCTGCGCCCGGTCGGCAGCCGGGCCGCGTAGAAGGCGTGCCGGGCCAGCGCGGCCAGCGCCCGGGCCCGGTACACGGTGCGCACCGCCACCACGGGTGGCCGCCCGGCCAGCGGCCGGACGCAGAAGAACGGCACGTCGGCCTCGGCCAGCGTGCGGCAGACCAGGTCGAGCGTCTCCCGCACGGCATGGAGCGGGCTCAGCTCGCCTCGGATGAGGGCGGACTGCGGCGGCGAGGTGTCCCGCGCGCCCAGTCGCCCCTGCAACTGTCGATACAACGATCCCACAGGCATGGGTCTCCCCCCGAAGATTCCAGGACTCTAACCGACGTCCGCCGCGTTGGCAGGGGCTTTGCCCACGTCAGGGCAACGGTCAAGAAGTGGCAACGAGATCCCCCGGCTGTCACCGAAGAAGAGGTTACCGACTACCCGGCGTAGCCATTCTTACGTGCATGGGGGGCTTCACGCTCGATGACATCAATGCGGCGCGCAAGCCGCGAGACTCGTGGTGGACCGTTTTTCTGGTCGATCCACTGGCCTGCCGTCTCGCGCTGCTCGTCGCCAACCACACTTCGATCACGCCCAACGGGCTGACCCGGCTGTCCATCCTGCTCGGGTTCGGCGCCGCGGGGTTGTTCGCCACCGGCCGCCTGGCCGCCGGGGCGATCCTGTTCTACCTGAGCTTCATGGTCGACTGCATGGACGGGAAGATCGCGCGGCTGAAGGGCACCGGCACGCCGTTCGGGCTCTGGCTGGACTACGTGGGCGACCGCGTGCGGATCCTGTGCTGCGCGTTCGGCTTCGCCTACGGCCAGGGCGCGTCGGTCTACTGGATCACCGGCACCGTCGTGGTCCTGCTCGACCTGTTCAGGTATATCAACGCGCCGCAGGTCAACCGGGTCAGGGAAGCCACCAGGACGCTGGCCGCCGCCCGCGCGGGCGGCGAGGTCGTCTTCGTGGAGGACGTGCTGCGGCTCACCCCGCAGTCCCGGGTGGGGCACCTGGTCGCCACCCACGACCAGCCGCTGGTGGACCTGCATCGCGGCTGGCGCCGGACGTTCCCGTGGTTCGACCGGTTCCGGATCTTCCTGGTCCGGCATCGGGTGCGCACCCATGTGGTGGGCGGCATCGAGTTCCATGCCGCCGTCTTCGTGATCGCGCCGCCGTTCGGGCCGTGGGCGATGGTGTGGGCCGCGGGCGTCGCGGGGGCGCTGGTGCTCCTGTTCGAGGCCGCGCTGGTCTACCGGATCTGGCTGGCCGCCCGGGAGGCCGGGCGCACCGTACCGAAAAGGGAGAAGGTTCTTGTCTGAGCGGCCGATCTTCGTTGTCGGGTGTCCGCGATCCGGCACCACGATGCTGCAGCTCATGCTGCACGCGCACCCGCGGGTGGCGGTGCCCCCGGAGACCCGGATCCTGGTGCAGGCCTACCGGGACAGGCGCCAGTGGGGCGACCTGCGCCGGCCGAAGAACCGGCGCGCCCTGGCCAGGTGGATCGCGAAGGGGCCGCGGACGCAGTTCGAGGATCTCGGCGTCGATAAGGATGAGTTCATCCGGCGGGCGGTGGCCGGGCCCGGCAGCCTCGGGTCCGTCGTCGGCCTGGTGTACGCGATGTTCGCCGAGCGGCACGGCAAGATCCGCTGGGGCGACAAGCGCCCGCCCTACATCCGGCATCTGGACGCGGTGCTGGCCATGTTCCCGGACGCCCAGATCGTGCACCTGATCAGGGACGGCCGGGACTGCGTGGCCTCGCTGAAGGAGATGCCGTGGTTCAAGGGGGACATCTCCGAGGCCGTCTACCGGTGGGCCGAGGCGATCGACATCGGGCGGGGGCACAAGCTGCCGCCGGACAGCTACTACGAGCTGCGCTACGAGGATCTGTGCGCCGATCCGACGGGCACGCTGACCGGTCTGTGCACGTTCATCGGCGAGGAATACGACCCGGCGATGCGGGAGCCGTACCGGGTGGCGGATGTGGTGCCCGCGCACAAGGAGTGGCATGTCAACACGCGGCAGGCGGTGACGACCACCCGGGCCGGGAGCTGGTCGAGCCGGTTGGATCCGGACGAGGTGTCGCTCTGCGAGACCGTGCTGGGAAGCCGGCTCACCGCCTACGGCTACGAGCTGACCGGCGCGCCGCGGGCCCCGCGCCGGGACCTCACCGCCTACGAGAAGACGGCCAGCTCGTGGCGGCGCGAGTTGCGGCGGACGGCGCTGGTCGAGCGGATCAACCGGTTCCGCGAGCCGGGCCCGGTGGCCGCGTTGCTCACCAACACCCAGCGCGAGCTCGCGGGTGTCCCTAAATGAACAGACTTGTCACGGGGGAGACGTACATGCAGGACAGGCCGATCTTCGTCATCGGCTGCCCGCGCTCGGGCACCACCATGCTGCAGCTGATGCTGCACTCGCACCCGCGGGTCGCGGTCCCGCCGGAGACCCGGTTCCTGGTCCCGGCCTACTTCGGCCGCCGCAAGTACGGCGACCAGCGCGAGCAGGTCAACCGCCGGGTGCTGGCCGAGTGGATCGCCACCGGCAGGGACACCAAGTTCCGCGAGCTCGGCCTCGACCGGGCCGCGTTCATCGACCAGGCCACCGCGGGCCCCGGCAGCCTGGGCTCGGTGATCGGCACGGTGTTCCGCAGCTACGCCGCCCGGTTCGGCAAGCCGCGCTGGGGCGACAAGCGGCCCAGCTACTTCAAGCACGTGGACATCCTGCTGCGGATGTTCCCCGACGCCCAGTTCATCCACCTGATCAGGGACGGCCGGGACTGCGTGGCCTCGCTGAAGGAGATGCCCTGGTATCACCTGAGCAGCTTCCACGCGATCTCCAACTGGGCCGAGGCCATCGACTTCGGTCGCAGGAACGCGGAGAAGCTGCCCCAGGGCAGCTACCACGAGCTGCGCTACGAGGACCTGACCGCCGATCCTGAGCTGGAGCTGAAGAAGCTCTGCGGGTTCATCGGCGAGGAGTATCACCCGGCCATGTGCGAGCCCCAGCACGTCGCCCAGGTGGCGGTGCCGGCGCACAAGGTGTGGCACAGCAACACGCACGGCGCGGTGACCACCGCCCGCTCGGGCAGCTGGTCGCAGCGGCTGGAACCGTGGGAGATCGCGCTCTGCGAGGACGTGCTGGGGGAGCGGCTGACCTCCTACGGGTACGCCTTGAGTGGGGCGCCGAAGGCGGCGAAGGAGCATGTCAGCGCGTACAAGACGGCGGCGGCCAAGCGCCGGTCGGCGCGGTGGCGGAAGACCAACCGGGACCGGATCAACCGGCTGCGCGAGCCGGGTCCGGTCGCCGCGCTGCTCACCGAGGGGCAGCGGAAGCTGGCCGGGCTGCCCCCGCGCGAGCTGGTGCTCAGCGCCGGAGGTGCGTGAAAAGCTCCTCCCAGCGGTCCACCACGTTCGGCAGCTTGAACTGGCGGGCGTGCCCCCGGGCGGCCGCGCCGAGGCGCCGCCGCTTGCGGGTGTCCGCCATCAGCGTGCTCAGCGCGGCGGCGAGCGCGGCCACGTCCCCCGGCGGGGCGAGCAGGCCGGTCTCGCCGTCCCTGACCAGGTGGCGTACGCCGCCGGAGACGTCGAAGGCCACCGCGGGCAGGCCGTGGGACGCGGCCTCGGCCAGCACCAGCGGCAACCCCTCATGGTCGCTGGAGAGCGCCGCCAGCGAGGCCGCCCGGTATTCCGCGGCCATCTCGCCGGCCGGGATCCGGCCGCGGAAGCGCACCCGGTCCGCCACCCCCTCGGTGACCGCGTGCACCATCAGCCGTCCCGCGTCCGGCCCGTCGCCGACCAGATGCAACTCCCAGTCCGAACGTCCGGTACGGCCGAAGGCCGAGATCAGCCGGTCGAACCGCTTGACCCCGGCCAGCCGTCCGACGGCCAGCACCCGGGGCCGGTCGAGCGGGGAGGTCTCCGGCGGCCAGTCGGGCAGCGGGTTGGGGATGTGCCAGGTGTTGGGCAGCAGCGCGTGCTCGGAGAACTGCCAGGCGTCGTCGGGGCTGAGGAAGACGGCCTGGTCGAGCGTGCCGTAGTGGGCTTTGACCGCGGCGTAGTGCCAGCAGCCGCGGGCGTGCGCGAACGAGCCGTGATACTGGCCGATGCCCTGGTGCAGGCGCAGGAGATCCTTCATCCGGGCGACGACGCCGGGGGATGTCATCACGACATATCCGGGTTCGAGGGAGTTGAGCAGCGCGGCGGTGCGCCGCCGGGCCCACGGACTGCGCTTCGGGCCCGGGCTGATCACGTGGTGGCTGTAGTGGGGCGCGGTCACGTAGGTGATCGGGTCGCCGGAGCGGTGCAGGCCCACCACGTGCACCTCGTGGCCGCGTTCGGCCAGGCCCTGGGCGACGGTGTGCACCACCCGCTGGATGCCGCCGAGCGTGTCGGCGTCCATGCTGGCGAAGACGACCGTGCTCATCGGCGGGCTTTCTCCCGTATGGTCAGCGGCCGGCCTTCGAAGAACGCCGACACGATCCTGGCGGCGGCGTCGCCGCGCTCGTCGGCGCACCAGGTGGTCAGGAAGGCGGCGTAGCGCTCCAGGTGGTACGGCTCGCGCAGCGCGGTCAGCAGTTCGGCGGTCGTGGTCACGCAGGGGCCGGGGGCGATGGCGGGGAAGTCGTAGTTGACGCCGCGTTCGGCGCGGCGGTATTCCTCCCAGTCGTCGATGTAGAACACCATCGGCTTGCCGGTGAGCGCGAAGTCGCACATCAGGGAGGAGTAGTCGGTGATCAGGATGTCGGCGGCCAGGAGGAGGTCGTTGATCTCGGGGTAGGCGCCCGCGGGGCGGACGAAGCCGCGCAGGCGTTCGGGGACCTGGTAGGTGTCGACGGGGTGGGTTCGCAGGACCAGGACCCACTCGCGGGAGAGGTGTTTGGCGAGTTCGGACAAGTTGATTCTTACGGATTTGCCGGACATCTTGTTTTGGTCGCGGTAGGTGGGGGCGTACAGGAGGATCTTCTTGTCCGGGGGGATCTCCAGGTGGTCTCTGACGCGGGTGCCGGCGGCCGGGTCGCCCTTGACGAGCACGTCGCAGCGGGGGGAGCCGAAGCGGAGCACCAGGCCGGCGTATTCGTTCGAGGGGACGAAGGTGCGCTCGAATTCGGCGCTCGGGGAGACCAGGGCGTCCCATCGGGCGACGTTGGCCCGCCATTCCTCGCGCGGGCCGGGGAAGTCGCCGCGCAGGTCGGGGGCGTTGAGGCCGACCATTTTGATGCCCTGGCCGTGCCAGGTTTGCAGGTATCTGGTGCCGGTGGGCTTCGGGAAGCCGAGCGGCATGCCGTGGCTGTCCACCCACCACCCCGCCCGCGCCATCGTCCACACGTGGCGCCAGCTCATGCGGCGGACCGTGGCGACGTCGGTGGGGAACGTGCCCTTCGCGCGGGACCAGACGGCGGTCAGGCCCAGGCCTCTTTTGAGGAGTTCTTCGTGGATGTAGCGGGGGTGTCCGGTGTAGCCCTTTCCGGCGTCGGCTTCGAAGAGGACGAGGTCCTTGCGCTGGGGGACGAATTTGATCAGCTGCTTGTAGACGCTGAGTTTGATCTTTCGTGAGCCGAGGTGGTGGCGGGCTCTTGCCGGGAGGGTGCGGAGTTTGCGGGCGTGGGGTTTCAGCCAGGGGGTGCGGGCGATCGCGCGCACCATGTCGGTGCGCAGCCAGGTCAGCCGGAGCACGCCGGCGGCGCTGTGCGGGCCGATCGTTATGCGGCGTCCGCGTAGGTTTACGGGGATCGGGTGTGTGGTGGGGGAGATCAGCACGCGATCGCTGGTCGTTCGACCGTCCTGCCGGGTGAAGTCGATCCTCGGCTCATGGAACCCACCCAGGTCCTGAAATTTCGCTATATCGAGGGTCAAAGTGGTCAGGTAGGTGCCGTTGGGTTGGGGCTTTGGCGTCAGCCGTACCTCGTGGTGGTCGATTTTCATCGTGGCGTGGTAGCCGGGCTTGATGACCTGGAACGGGTCGTATGTCGTGATCTCCATCGCGAGCGTTGCCGCGTTTATGGATATGTCGGTCACTTCATGCCGGATCCGGGTTGCGGTGAACGGCAGGTCGGCCAGCCCCAGTGTGGTGATGTCCAGAGCGGGGTCCTTCCGGTTGCCCCAGTACGTGCGCCCGCCTTCGACCAGAACCTCCCGAGGTGGCGCCTTCGGACCGGTCAAACTCTGCGCCGCGACCGCCAGCTCATCGATCCGGCCCTGCTGGATCAGCGTGCAGCAGACCCGTACCATCGGGTCGGCCTTGGCCAGCACTCCCGGCGCCAGCCGCTCCAGATACGGCCCGACCACCGCCGCCAGCTCCTGAGCCCAACTCAGGTCGTGATACGGCAGCGCGTTCAGATAAACCCGCAGATCCTGCCGGACGAACCGCACCTGCCGCTTGGGCACCAGATCCGCCAGGCCGTTCCGGCGCAGGATCTCGTCCGCGGCCTCGGCGGCTGCCACCCGCTGGCGGACATTGTCGACCTCGCGCAGATTCAGCGAGATCGACACCCCGCGCCCCGGCACCCGGTGCCAGTGATAAACCACCCACGGTACGATCGCGAACCGCTCGGCCGCCGCGTAAAGGTCGGCCGTGAAAACGTGATCCTCGTAATGCAGATCCTCCCGGAACCGCAGCTGATGCCGCCGCAGGAAATCCACCCGATACAACTTGTTCGTCGAGAACCCGTCCAGGAAAAGCTCCGGCTCGGCCCGAATGCCGTCCACCACCCGGCGCGGCGAGAACAACTCCGGATAGTACGGCCTCGTCTTCCCACTCGATTCGTACAGCCGCGAGATCTGCCCCGCCACGAAGTCCGACCCCGTGCGCTCGATCTCCGCCAGCAAGCTCTTACACGCATGCCTCGGCAGCTCGTCATCACTGTCCAGAAACATGATGAACGGCGCCCGCGCCGCGTCGATCCCATCGTTACGCGGCGCCCCGCATCCACCGCTGTTCCGCTCCCGCCGCACATACCGAACCCCCGGCAACCGCCGGACGACCCGCTCGGTCCCATCAGTACTCGCGTCGTCCACGACGATGATCTCGAGATTCCGCAACGTCTGCGCATAAAGCGACCGCACCGCCCGCCCCACCCGCCCGGCGTCGTTGTACGCGATCACAACAACACTGACATCCGGCCGCCCAGGCATCCGAAATCCCCCACTCAACCCAAAGATCCTGAGTGGTCTGTTCCCTTAACTAAGATCAGATCCGTCCCCTTCGCCCAACCCAAAGCTGCTTTTTACGCCCCTATTGCCCACATTCCATGCGTCGCCTTAGGTGGTTTTCCCACCCACCCAGCCCTTTGTTTCCCCTCGGGCTCCGCCCGCCCCCGTCACCGCCGTGGCTGCCGGGCGGATTGGCGGCGAATCCCGCGCCCGAGACCGAAGGCCGATGGGGCTGAGCGCCAGCGACCCAAAGGGGCGGTTGATGGGAAATCACCCGAACTCACCCATCACTCGCCAGTCACGGCTATTATTTCCAAACTAATAATAGTTTCCTGAATAATTATCGGAGGCCATCCACAACATGCCTGAGCGGGCACCAAGGCGTGAGTGGGAGTACCAGCAGCTGGAGGCGTTTGCTGGATCCAAGCTCCCAGGAGCCATGGTCGGGCTGGTCTATGGACGGCGCAGGCAGGGCAAATCCCTCATGCTTCACCTGCTCCATCAGCAGATGGGCGGGTTCATGTTCGCCGCCACCCAGCAGAGCGAGCGCCAGAACCTCACGGACCTAGGCGAGGCTTACGCAAGGTTCCTCGGGCTTCGGCATGCCATTGCCTTCAGGTCCTGGAGCGACGCGCTGGACGCCCTCTTGAATTTGGGAGACGAGCAGCCCACTTCGGTCATCATCGACGAGTTCTCCCATCTGGTGAGGACCAGCCCCGCGCTGCCCTCGTTCCTGCAGTCAGCGCTGAACCCCGCGAAGCGGCACACCCGGACTCGCCTCATCCTCAGCGGGAGCGATCTGCCCACAATGTCCCGCCTATTGGCCGCTAACGCGCCGCTATACGGCCGTGCCAGCCTGGACCTGATCGTGCGGCCGTTCGGCTTCCGGGACGCGGCGGAATTCTGGGACATCCGAGAGCCCGAACTGGCCTTTCGCGTGAACGCACTGGTGGGAGGAACACCGGCGTACCTGGCGATGTGTGGCGGATCAGCCCCGGCCACGATGGAGGCGTTCGACACATGGGGTGGTGCGCCGGATCCTGAGCCCGGCAAGCGCCATGTTCCGCGAAGGCGCGCGACTCCTGAGCGAGGAGCCATCGATCACCAAGCCCACGCCCTATGCCGCAGTCATAGCGGCCCTGAGCGCGGGATGCCGTCGGCGGTCGGAGATCGCCTCCGCGCTGGGACAGCCGAGCACCCATATCCTGTCGCGGCTCACCGAAATCGGCCTCATTGAGCAGGTCGACGATGCCCTGCGCGAGAAGCGGAGCGCGTTTCGCATCGCGGAGCCCGTGATGCGGCTGCATCGCCTACTGATCCAGCGGCACGAACCGGCGTTGGTCGCCGGATCCGCCGGACACGTTTGGGCCGGGGCTGAGGACACCGTCACCAGCAAGATCTATGGACCGCATTTCGCGGACCTGGCACGCGAGTGGTGCTTTGACCACGCGGCCCCGGAGACTCTCGGCGGAACTGCGACAAATGTCAGGCCGGGAGAGATTCGATGCCGGGAGCACCGTACCGGCCATGAAGCCCACATTGTCGTCACCGAAACGACTTCGTTTCCCAGCGGGAGAGTGATCGCCATCGGGGCAGCCGAAGGAACCATGACATCCATGGATCTCCCGCAGTTGCATCGATTGGAGCACCTTCGTGGGCTGTTGCCCGACGCGAAGACGAAGTTGTTGCTCTTCGCGCGGGCGGGTTTCACCCCTGAGCTGCGGGACGTGGCCGCCGGGCGGTCGGATGTGGAGCTCATCGACCTGGAGCGGCTGTACTTCGGGGGATGATCAGTGCTGGCGAGAGCGTCTGATCAGCCAGATGACCAGGGCCAGGACGCCCAGGGCGGCCAGGGCGGGGGCCAGGCGTTTCAGGACGGGGGCGCCGGCGATTTCCAGCAGGTCGAGCGCCTCCTCGTCCGGGGTTCGCGAGGTTCTGGCGGTGCCCGCGGGGTGGGCTTCCCGCGCCTGGGTCTCCTCGGCGACGGGGGTCTGGCGGGGGGTGGGGACGGCCGTCAGGTGGCGGGGCGGCTCCTCGGACTCGGTGGGAGCGGGGG
>NZ_BLAF01000042.1:67302-77338 GCF_009687885.1 Acrocarpospora pleiomorpha | reverse complement strand
GGATCTCGGGGGTGGGCACGGGTTCGGGGGCGGCGCCTTCCTGGAGGATGGCGGCCAGGTTGGTGGCGAAGCGGTCGATCAGGCGGGAGCCGACCTCGTTCATGACGCCGCGGCCGAACTGGGCGGGGCGGCCGGTGACGTTGAAGGAGGTCTCGACGGTGACCTTGGTCGTGTCGCCGTCGGGGACGAGGCGCGCGGCGACGGTGGCGCTGGCCGTGCCGGCGCCGCGTGCCTCCTTGCCCGAGGCCTTGAGGGTGAGCGTGTGGGCGTCCTTGTCGACGTTCTCGAAGGTCGCGGTGCCGTTGTAGGTGACCGTGATCGGGCCGACCTTGACCCGCATCTTGCCCGTCACGGTGTCACCCTCCACGGAGTCGAGTGACGCGCCGGGAAGGCACGGGGCCACCCGCTCGGCGTCAAGCAGCACCGACCAGGCCTGCTCGACCGGGACCGGCACGGTGAACTCGTGCTCGAACCGCATCGCCATGGCTCGACTCCGTTTCTCTCTCTTTTCCCTGACACTACGACTGGGTGTGCGCGATCCGCCACTCAGGCGGCGGCTTTGCGTACCGCCCGTTCGGTGAGCACCACCGCCAGATGGCGGCGGTAGTCGGGGCGGGCGTGCAGGTCGGTGGGGGGTTCGGTGTCGTTGGCCGCGGTCGAGGCGGCCTCGCGCAACTCGCCGTTCCCGTTGGCCACCGGCACGCCGGGCAGCCGCCGCTCGACCGAGAAGGCCCGCACCGGGGTGGAGCCCATGTTGGTCAGCGCCACCCGGCCCTCGGAGATCGTGCCGTTCTCCCGCTTCACGGCCGCCGCGACCCCGACGATCGCCCAGGCCTGCGCGGTCCGGTGGAACTTCTCGTAGTGGAAGCCCCAGCCGGCCCCCAGCTTGGGGACCTTCGCGCCGAGCAGGATCTCGCCGGGACCCAGCGCCGTCTCCAGGTAGTCGACGAAGAACTCTGACGCCGGGAGGGTCCGCGTCCCCTCCGCGGAGAGGATCGTGAACTCCATGTCCAGCGCGAGCGCCACCGCGGGCAGGTCCCCGGCCGGATCGGCGTGCGCCATCGACCCGCCGAACGTGCCGCGGTGCCGTACCGCGGGGTCGGCCACCTGGGCGGTGGCCAGCGCCACCAGCGGGCACTGCTCCTGCACGACCGCCGATTTGACCACCTCGTCGTGGGTGGTCATGGCGGCGATGAAGACGTGGTCGGGCTCGTCGCGGACGCCGCGCAGCTCGTCGATCTTGCCGAGGTCGATCAGCGCGGCCGGGTAGGCCAGCCGCAACCGCAGCAGCGGCAGCAGCGACTGCCCGCCGGCCAGCAGCTTGACGTCGTCCCCTGCCGCGTTCCGCAGGATCTGGGCGGCTTCCTCCACCGTGGACGGCCGGACATACTCGAAACTCGCCGGGATCATGAGGTTCCTCCCTGGATCGCCCGCCACACGCGTTCCGGCGTGCACGGCATGGCCACGTCGCGGATGCCGTACGGGCTGAGCGCGTCCACGACGGCGTTGACCACGGCCGGGGTGGACGCGATGGTGCCCGCCTCGCCGACGCCCTTCACCCCCAGCGGGTTGGAGGTGGCGGGGGTGACCGTACGGGCGGTGGTGAAGTCCGGCAGGTCGGCGGCCGACGGGACCAGATAGTCGGCCATGGTGGTGGTGAGCAGGTTGCCGTCGGCGTCGTACACGGCCTCCTCGTAGAGCGCCTGCGCGATGCCCTGGGCGATGCCGCCGTGCACCTGGCCCTCCACGATCAGCGGGTTGATCACGTTGCCGATGTCGTCCACCGCCACATACGAGCGGATCTTCGACTCGCCGGTCTCGGTGTCCACCTCGATCGCGCACAGGTGGGTGCCGTGCGGGAAGGAGAACGCCTCCGGGTCGAAGGTGCTGCCCGCGTCGAGCTGCGGTTCGAAGCCGTCCGGCAGGTTGTGCGCGGCGAAGGTGGCCAGCGCGATCTCCTGGATGGTCTTGGCGGCCTCGGTGCCGCGCACCCGGAACGCGCCGTCGGTGAACTCCAGGTCCTCTGGCGCGCACTCCAGCAGGTGCGCCGCCACCTGCTTGGCGTTCTCCTTGACCTTCTCGCAGGCCTGCAGCACGGCGATGCCGCCCACCACGAGCGAGCGGGAGCCGTAGGTGTCCATGCCGCGCGGCGAGGAGGCGGTGTCGCCGTGGAGCACGGCCACGTCCTCGAACGGCACGCCGAGGGAGTCGGCCACGATCTGGGACCAGGCCGTCTCGTGGCCCTGGCCGTGCGGGCTGGTGCCGGTGACCACCTCGACCTTGCCGGTGGGCAGCATCCGGATCGTGGCGTGCTCCCAGCCGCCCGCGCCGTACCGCAGGCTGCCCAGCACCCGGGACGGGGCAAGACCGCACATTTCGGTGTAGGTGGAGACGCCGATCCCCAGCTGGACCGGGTCGTTGCGGTCCCGGCGGTCGGCCTGCTCGGCGCGCAGCTTGTCGTATCCGAACAAGGCCATCGCCCGGTCGGTCGCGGCCTCGTAGTTGCCGGAGTCGTAGGTCAGGCCGCCGGCCGTCGCGTACGGGAACTCCTCGTGCTTGATCCAGTTGCGCCGCCGGATCTCCAGCGGGTCCACGCCGATCTCGTGCGCCAGCTCGTCCATGGCGCGTTCGATCGCGTACGTGGCCTCCGGCCGCCCGGCGCCCCGGTAGGCGTCGGTGGGCATTTTGGTGGTGAAAACGCCGGTGCAGGTGAAGTCGTAGGCGTCCATCTTGTACACGCCCGTGTACATGAACGCGCCCAGCAGCGGAATGCCCGGCGTGACCAGCATCAGGTAGGCGCCCATGTCGGCGAGCAGGTCCACCTTGACGCCGCGCAGCACGCCGTCGGCTGAGGCGGCCAGGCTGATCCGCTGGATCTGGTCGCGGCCGTGGTGGACGGTGAGGTTGCCCTCCGAGCGGGACTCGGTCCACTTGACCGCTTTGCCGAGCCGCTTGGCGATCAGCAGCGTCAGCACTTCCTCGGCGGTGACCTGCAGTTTCGAGCCGAAACCGCCGCCCACGTCCGGGGCGATCACGCGGATCTTGTGCTCGGGGATGCCCGTGGTGGCGGCCAGCATGACCCGCAGGATGTGCGGGATCTGGGTGGCGCTGTGCACGATGAAGCTTTCGCCGTCCGACTGCGCCACCACCGCGCGCGGCTCCATCGCGCTCGGGATCAAACGCTGCTGCACGTAGGTGCGCTCGATGACCACCGGCGCGTCCCGGAACGCGGCGTCCGCGTCGCCGGTGCCGAACTTCCAGGTGAAAGCCTTGTTGCCGCCCTCGTGCACGGGCGTCGCGCCCTCGGCCAGCGCCTCGTTCATGTCCAGTACGGCGGGCAGCGGCTCGTAGTCGATCTCGATCGCGTCCAGCGCGTCCGCGGCCTTGTACCGGTCGGTGGCGATCACGCAGGCCACGGCCTCACCGACGTAGCGCACCGTGCTGGTGGCCATCGGCGGGTGGTCGGGGATCACGATGTCCTCGGTCACCGGCCAGGCGCACGGCAGGCTGCCCTGCTCGTCGCCGAAATCCTGGCCGCTGAAGACCGCGACCACGCCGGGCTGGCTCCTGGCGGCCGAGACGTCCACCCGGGTGATTCGCGCGTGCGCCATCGGGCTGCGCAGGAAGGCCACGTGCAGCATGCCGGGCAGCTGGATGTTGTCGGTCCACTGGGTGCGCCCGGTGATCAGACGCGCGTCCTCCTTGCGGCGGCGGGCCCGGCCGATCTCGGCTTCCGTCGTGCTCATGGCGTGGCTCCCATCGCCTGGGCGCCTTTGCGTACGGCTCTGACGATGTTGCAGTAACCCGTGCAGCGGCAGAGATTACCTTCAAGGCCCGACCGGATCTCGTCCTCGGATGGGTCGGGATTGTCCTGGATCAGGTCGATGGAGGCCATGATCATGCCCGGCGTGCAGTAGCCGCACTGCAGGGCGTGCTCCTCGTGGAAGGCGCGCTGCATCGGGTGCAGGGTGCCGTGCTCCGCCAGGCCCTCGATGGTGAGGACGTCGGCGCCGTCCGCCTGAACGGCCAGCACCGAACAGCTCTTCACGCTCCGGCCGTCCATCAGGACCGTGCAGGCCCCGCAGTTGCTGGTGTCGCAGCCGATCGGGGTGCCGGTTCGCCCCAGCCGGTCTCGTAGGAAATGGACGAGGAGCAGTCGTGGCTCGACCTCTTCCTCGTATTTGGTGCCGTCGACGGTGACGGTTATCCGAGACATACTGCCTCCGCACCACAAGTGATAAACGGACACTTGTGAACGTACGCCCGTGAGTGTGGCGGTCAACCCTCCATGCCGCGCTTAGCCGATCACATGACTTACCGCTTACGGATGGCTTTGCTGAGAATCCCGATGAAACCGGCGAAACCCAGGCCGATCAGCAGGATGGGCACCATGAGCACCGGATCCGGGCTCGGCGGGATCAGGTAGCGGATGCCGAATCCGATGAACAGCAGGCCGCAGAGCAGGGCAAGCCAGTCAGTTCGGTGAACCCGGCGCTGGGGCTTGTCGACTTCCACCGGCTGCGGCGAGGCCCAGACATTGGTCTCCTCGCCGAGGTCCTTAGGCGACACGGCGCACCTCCACGTCGCCGACCCCCGCCTTGACGTGCAGCTCGATCGTGGAGGCGTCGCCGTCGGCCGGGGGAATCTCCGGCTCCAGGACCCGGTTGACGGTCACGTCCGCGCCGTCGTCCACCTTGTGGTCGATCTTGATGTCGCCGAGCCGGGTGTAGGCGAACACCTCCACCCGCGCGGTCGCCGGCAGCAGCACGATCAGCTGCCCGACCGAGATGGTGGCGTCGAACCTGGTCCTGCCGCCCGGCGCCAGCTTGAGATCGCTCAGATCCAGCCGGCCCTCCCCGATGCCCACCGTGTACGTCCGGCTGGCCTGCGAGATGTCCACCGGATGCCAGCTGTAACTGCCGACCTTCCGCGGGATGCCGCTCACACTCGATCCGGCGACCAGCACCAGCGACACGATCGTGCCCGCCGCGACCAGGGCCGCGCCCCGGCCGAACCAGGTGGCCACGAGCAGGCCCGCCCCGATCGTGACCAGAACGGCCCCGCCGACGACCGGCAGACTGATCGAACCGGTCCCGGACTGCTGGACCGCGACCATGATCCCTCCAACGATGAGAGCCAGGCAGATGGTGAGTCCGCCGACGAATGACTTGGGCCGCTTCTGCTTGACCTTCGGCGGCCTCGGCTGGACTCGCTCCGGCATTTTCGGCGCGTACGGCCCGCGCGGGGCGAACGGCTCTCCCGTGTTGTACGGCCGGGGGGTGGGTCGCGGGGCTGTCGGGGGAGCGGCTTGCGGGGTGGTCTGGGGGGTTGCCGGGGGGGCGAACGTGGCGCTGCGGGCTTCGCGCGCCAGGTCGGACAGTCTCCGGTAACCGCCGGTTTGGCGTGGCGCCACGTACGGGGGTGGGGAGCCGTACGGGCCGGGCGAGGGAGGCATCGCGGGCTCCGGCATCGCGTACGGCGAGGGGGCGAACGGGCGGGCGAAGGCGCTTTCCGGGGCGCGGGTCATGCCGCGGCGGCCGGTCATGCGTTCCGGGATGGACCTGGCCATGGCCAGCAGATCGACGCCGCGCGCGTGGGCGGCCAGCAGCGCGATCGCCAGCAACGTGCCGACCACGATGGTTCCCCGGCCGATCCCGCCGGAGGCCACATTGATGATCAGCCCAAACGCGAACACCGCCGTGAGCAGCGCGAGCACCGTCTCCGCGTCGAAGATCCGCCGCGTCCACTGCTCCATGTAGCCCGGACGCCCATCGGGCTCACGCATCAACAAGAACGCCGCGATATACAGAAAAATCCCGATACCCGACCCGAGCACCAACACCGCGAACCCGACCCGGAACAAAACCGGATCCATCCCAGAGAACCGCCCAAGCCCCGCACATACCCCCGTGAACATCCGCCCATCTCTACTCCGCTGCAAAAACCGCGGCGCCTCCATCGCCCCACCAGCCTGCGACCCCGCTTCGCCGGCGGAGCTCGCGTCAGGTCCGTCAGCGGGCTGGGGGGGTGACTTCGTGGTGGATTCGCCAGCAGGCCGCGAGGCCGATTCGGTGGCGGAGCTCGCGTTGGGTTCGTGGGTGGGCTGGGGGATCGATTCCGTGGTGGATTCGCTGATGGGCTGCGAGGCCGTTTCGGTGGCGGATGTCGTACCAGGTGGCGTGACCGATTCCGCGGTGGAGGCCGCGATCGACTCCGTTTCGGACACCCCCTCCGCACCGACGACGGTGTCGGTGTCGGAGGTTTCAGGGTGGGGTGTGGCGATATGTGGGGTCGCCGCGTTCGGGTCTTTCGGGTTCGGCCCGGACGAGGGTGCTTCGGTCATGGTCCCATCGTGGCCGTTGCGGGTGGGTTGCTGCCATCGGGGGAACCCCTGAACTCGGTCTCAGGGACGTGCCCTGATGCATACTCTGGTGCGAGATGTGACGATGCAGAGGCGATGTCTGAGATTCCTGACGCCACACCGGCGTTTCCCAAGCTGACCAGGCCCATGTCCGGGCGTGTGGTGGCGGGAGTCGCGCAGGGGGCGGCCGACCAGTTACGGCTGGACCCCGTTGTGCTGCGGCTCGCCTTCGTGCTGCTCACCGTCCTGGACGGCCTGGGCATCGTGGCGTACGCCGCGCTCTGGATGTTCACCCCCCGAGAGCCCACCGAACGCGTGGACCGGGGCCGCGACTGGGGACAGGCGGCCGCCTACGGTCTGGTCGCCTTTGTGCTGGCCGCCATCGGCCTGCTCAGCGGAACCGCGGCGGGAGGCATCGCCACCTGGCCGATCGCGATCGGCGGCATCGGCTCCCTGATCCTCTGGCAGCAGGCCGACCCCGCCAGCCGCCAGCGCTGGATGAACAGCACGGTCGGCCAGGTCCGGCAAACCTGGGTGCGCGCGGGCGTCGGCCTGCTGCTGGTCGTGGTCGGCGCGATCGGCTTCCTGGTCGCCCAGGACCAGCTCGCCCAGGCCAGCACCGGCCTGATGTTCACCGCGGTCGTGGTCGGCGGCATCAGCCTGATCGCCGCGCCCTGGCTGGCCAGCCTGTGGAAGGAGCTCCAGCGGGAGCGTACCGAGCGCATCAGGCAGGAGGAGCGGGCCGAGGTGGCCGCGCACGTGCACGACTCGGTGCTGCACACCCTCACCCTGATCCAGCGCAACGCCAACGACCCGCGCGAGGTCACCCGGCTGGCCCGATCCCAGGAACGCGAGCTGCGCAACTGGCTCTATCAGCCCAAACAGGACGCTGACGCGACGCTCGCGGCGGCGGTCCGGCGGGTGGCTGCCGAGGAGGAGGACGCGCACGGCGTACCCATCGAGATCGTCTGCGTGGGCGACTGCGAACTCGACGAAAGCCTCTCGGCCTTGCTCCACGCGGCCAGGCAGGCGATGGTGAACGCGGCGAAATATTCTGAATCCCCGGTCGTGTCGGTCTACCTGGAGATCGAACCCGACGAGGTGACGTTGTTCGTCAGGGATCGCGGCAAGGGCTTCACCCTCGACGACGTACCGGAGGATCGGATGGGCATCCGCCAGTCCATCATCGGCCGGATGGAACGCAACGGCGGAAGCGCCCGGGTGAAGACCGCGCCCGGCGAAGGCACGGAGATCATGCTGACGATGAAGAGGACCCCATGAAGACCGTACGTGTGCTGATCGTGGACGACCACCGGCTGTTCCGGTCCGGGGTGCGCGCCGAGCTGGGGCCGTCCATCCAGGTCGTCGGCGAGGCCGAGGACGTGGAGACGGCCGTGCGCACGATCGCCGAACTCGAACCCGACGTCGTCCTGCTGGACGTGCACATGCCGGGCGGCGGCGGCCAGGAGGTGCTCCGGCAGGTGCTCGGGGCGGGGTCCCAGGTGCGTTTCCTCGCCCTGTCGGTCTCCGACGCGGCCGAGGACGTCATCGGCGTGATCCGCGGCGGCGCCCGCGGCTACGTCACCAAGACGATCAACGGCACCGAGCTGACCGACGCGATCAACCGGGTGGCCGAGGGCGACGCGGTCTTCTCACCCCGTCTGGCCGGGTTCGTGCTGGACGCTTTCGCCTCCACCGAGGCCCCGCCGATCGACCCGGAACTCGACTCGCTGACCACTCGCGAGCGCGAGGTGCTCCGGCTGATCGCGCGCGGGTACGCGTACAAGGAGATCGCCAAGGAGTTGTTCATCTCGGTGAAGACGGTCGAGACGCACGTGTCGTCGGTGCTGCGCAAGCTCCAGCTCTCCAACCGGCACGAACTCTCTCGCTGGGCCACCGCCCGTCGCCTGGTCTGATCCGGACGCGCGTGCGACGCTTCAAGGATGGGACGTGATGTACCTGCCATAACGTTCAGCCGGGAAGACCGCCGGATATATCGCGACAAGATTCGGCGGTCGCTGGACGTGCTCGCCCAGATGTTGCGGGAGTCGCGGTTCGAGGCGGACCGGCCGCTGGCAGGCCTGGAGATCGAGCTCAACCTGGTCGACGAGCGCGGCGAGCCCACGATGAAGAACGCCGAGGTGCTCGCCGCGATCGCGGAACCCGACTGGGCGACCGAACTCGGCCAGTTCAACGTCGAGATAAACGTGGCGCCCCAGGATCTCTCCGAGGACGGGCTCTTCGCCCTCGAACAGTCGGTTCGCGAAAAGCTCAACCACGCCGAGGAGCGAGCCGGGACCGTCGGTGGGCACATGGTGCTGGTCGGAATCCTCCCGACCCTCCGCGAATCAGACGTCAACGAGGCGACGCTCTCCGCCAATCCCCGCTACAAACTGCTCAACGAGCAGATCTTCGCCGCCCGGGGCGAGGACCTGCACATCGACATCGAAGGCGTCGAACACCTCGACACCTACGCCGACAGCATCACCCCCGAGGCCGCCTGCACAAGCGTGCAACTCCACCTGCAGGTAACCCCGCCCGCCTTCGCCGCCCACTGGAACGCCGCCCAGGCCATCGCCGGAGCCCAGGTCGCGGTGGCCGCCAACTCCCCGTTCCTGTTCGGCAAGGAACTCTGGCGCGAAACCCGCATCAGCCTCTTCGAACAGGCCACCGACACTCGGCCGGAAGAACTGAAAGCCCAGGGCGTACGCCCCCGAGTGTGGTTCGGGGAACGGTGGATCACCTCGGTCTTCGATCTGTTCGAGGAGAACGTTCGCTACTTCCCGGCACTGTTGCCCATGTGCGAGGACGAGGACCCCCGCGAGGTCCTCGACAGCGGGGGCACGCCCGCCATGGGCGAACTCTCCCTCCACAACGGCACGGTCTACCGCTGGAACCGCCCCGTCTACGCCGTCGCCGACGGCCTTCCCCACATCCGCGTCGAGAACCGCGTCCTCCCCGCCGGCCCCACCGTCGTCGACATCGCCGCCAACGCCGCCTTCTACTACGGCCTGATGCGCGTCCTCCCCTACGCGGAACGCCCGGTCTGGACCCAGATGTCCTTCGCCGCCGCCGAAGACAACCTCCGCACCGCCGCCCGCCACGGCCTCGACGCCCGCCTCTACTGGCCCGGCCTGGGCGAGGTCCCCGCCTCCGAACTCATCCTCCGCCGCCTACTCCCCCTGGCCCACGAGGGCCTCGACAAATGGGGCGTAGCCCCCGCCTACCGCGACCGCCTCCTCGGCATCATCGAACAACGCTGCCTCACCCACACCACCGGCGCCACCTGGCAATCCCAAACCTTCCACTCCCTCGGCGCCAACCACGAAGCCCTCCGCCAAATGACCCTCCACTACACCACCCACATGCACACCAACGAACCCGTGCACACCTGGCCCATGTGATCCGTGTATCGGTTATTCGTTGGCACGGAGATGCGCACCAACGAACCCGTGCGCATCCGGCCTACGCAACCGGTCGGCTTGCCATTGGGGGCAGTGGTGAACATTGAGTGGCAGTGGTGAAGTGGAGGGGCATGGTGTAGGTGCCGTTTGGGTGACCACGGCGCTGGCGGGGACGGGCGGAGCCCGAGGGAAGACATGGGTGGGAGAACCACGGTGTCGTGGCGGTCGTGCCGTGTGGGTGATCAGGGCGCTGGCGGGGGCGGGCGGAGCC
>NZ_BLAF01000042.1:0-66918 GCF_009687885.1 Acrocarpospora pleiomorpha | reverse complement strand
CCCTGTGGGTGATCAGGGCGCTGGCGGGGGCGGGCGGAGCCCGAGGGAAAACAAAGGGATGGGTGGGTGGGAACCATCCCTGGCCTACGTGACTTGTCTGGCTGTTACTCGGTGGTGATGGAGATGTCGTCATTTTGGCTGATTTGACGGGCGTATTCGGGCCACGATGAAGGGGTGTTCGCTCGAAGAGTTGCTGCTGTCATTGTCGCGGCGTGTGCTGTTCTGCCAGTCTCCGCATGCGGAGCCGTCACCGGGGTCGGTTCGTCGGGGGAAGCGAACCGGGCCGAGACCGCGCCCGCCTCAGGCGTCGAGACCGATCCCGGCTCGGGATCGGATTCCGGAGCCTCCAGTGACCCCAATGCGGCGGGCGCGTCCTCGGGATGCGATGAGGCCGGTGACACATTCGCCAGCGATGTCCGGCTGGCCCGCTGCCTGACCGAGAACTTCTGGGTCCGCCAGTTTCAGGCGAGCGGGGGAACCTACCAGCCCGTCCAGGATTTCGTCTCCTACAACGGTTCTGACGGTCCCACCTGTGGTGGTGAGCCTTCTGTCCCAAACAACGCGTTCTACTGCTCTGACGGACATTTCATCGCCTTCGACGCGAACTGGCTGGAAGGCCTATACCAGCAGCTCGGCGACGCCGCCGTATATGTCGTGATCCCTCATGAATTCGGCCACGCCGTGCAAGCCCAACTCGTCCAGAATTTCAACTTCAGCAAAGAACGCGAACTCCAAGCCGACTGCTACGCCGGCGGCACCCTCGGCGCCCTCATCCAATCCCAGCAACTCAAAGCCGACCCCGGCGACGACTCCGAAGTCATGAACAACTTGATAGCCGCCGGCGACCCCACCGACGCCTGGTGGGAACCCGGTGCCCACGGCACAGCCGAACAACGCATCTCCGCCTTCGTCACCGGCTACCAACAAGGCGTCTCCGCCTGCTGACCCCACCACACGCCGACCCCAATGCCTTACCGCACCGGCTAACGTCGGTGGATGTGGTGAGCGGAGATTCGATGGCGGGATTGAAGGCTGTCGTGG
Source organism: Acrocarpospora pleiomorpha (assembly GCF_009687885.1). Lineage (GTDB taxonomy): Bacteria > Actinomycetota > Actinomycetes > Streptosporangiales > Streptosporangiaceae > Acrocarpospora > Acrocarpospora pleiomorpha. The sequence goes on along the minus strand of NZ_BLAF01000042.1, from coordinate 65,877 downwards.
TGTGTTGCGGGGTGCTGGCTGGCGCGAACGTGATGAACAACGTCGTCGCCAAACGTTGGGCCCCGGCGACGTCGGCGTTGGCCACGGCGGTGCTGTTGGGGGTTGCGCGCCGGGAAGGGCTGCGGGGGGACGAGCTTGGGTTCGCGCGCTGGAAGCAAGGTGTGACGATTGGTGGCGGGCTGGCGGCAGCGGTCGCGGCTACGTACGCGATGGGAATCAGCCTGCCTCGAACGCGGCCGTTGTTCCGGGACGAACGGGCGCTCGCGCTTTCGCGTGCTCGTCTGCTGGAGGAGGCGCTGCTTCAGGTCCCGGTCGGGACGGTCATGCTGGAGGAAATCGCCTTCCGCGGCGTTCTCCCCGCCCTGCTCACCCGTTCCGTTCAACCGAAGACGGCCGCAGCCATCTCCTCGGCTCTCTTTGGTTTGTGGCATATCCTCCCCGCTCTGGACATGGCTCGCGCCAACCCATCACTCAGCCGACTGGCCGCCGGAGAACTCGATACAACATCTGCCCCGGAACCGCCCCATTCGGACAAGAGCCAGCTGCCCGCCCCTGTCACGGGCGGCACGGCAACGAACACGGGCGAACGGGTGCGACTGGTGGCTGGAACGGTCGTAGCGACATCAGTGGCCGGAGCGTTCTTCTCGGCACTGCGGCGACACGGCGGGCTTTTGGCCCCTGCTCTCGTTCATATCGCCACGAATTCATTCGGATACGTCGCGTCACGAATCGCGCGCCGGATTGACGCGCAGTCGGAACGGCAAACGAGCACGGAGACCGCTTCAAGCGCCACGACGACTTAGAGCACCTAACACCATGAGCAGGTTGCCGGGTTGCTCACCGTTATCCGGCGCCGTTAACGCGGGCGGTGGTTCTCGCCGCACCGGCGCCACGGGTAGCAGCGGCATTCTGTTTGGTGTTCCTAGAGCGCCTACAGAACGAGCAGGTCGCCGCGTGATTCGCCGTTATCCGGCGCCGTTTACGCGAGTGGTGGGTCCACGCCGCACCGGCCGTAATCAATGTGTCTGTGGCTGTCTGCCAGGTGTTTGTGGCCCTCTGGCAGGTGTCTTAGGGGCGGATGGCGGTGGTGAAGCGGAGGGGCATGGTGTAGGTGAGGGTGCCGTTGGGGGTGGTGAGGGGGCGGAGGCCCTCGGTGAAGGTGCGGTGGGCCTCGGGGAGGGTGGATTGGGGGATGGATTCCATCATGCCGCGGGTGCCTGCTGACCAGAGCCAGGACCAGTAGTGCTCGGGGGTGGGGAAGAGGATCTCCTGGAGGTGGTCGGTGCATTCGATGGTGGTGAAGTCTTCGAGGAGGTCGTGGAGGGAGGCGATGGTGCGGAGGCGTTCGGAAGGGGTGGGCTGGTTGGTGGCTGGGGGTGGGGGGAGGTAGGGGGTGAGGAGGTTGCGGAGGGTGGCTTGGAGGGCTTTGTCTTCTTCGCGGTCTTCGGCGAAGGTGGCGAGGGCCAGGCGTCCGCCGGGGCGGAGGACGCGGGCGATCTCGGCGGCCGCTTGTGGCATGTCGGGGACGAAGAAGAGGACCAGGCCGCTCTGGACCGCGTCGAAGGAGGCGTCGGGAAAGTCGAGGGATTCGGCGTCGCCGATGGTGACCCGGGCATTGGTCACGCCTCTTCGTTGGATGTCGCGACTGGTCTCGTGGACCATGCCGGGCGCCAGGTCGATGCCGTGCACGAAACCTTCGGATCCGACCCGTTCGGCCGCCGGGAACAGGCTCGCGCCCCGGCCGCAGCCGACGTCGAGCACGCGCTCGCCGGGTTGCGCGTGCTGCGCGAGCCGCATTCCCACAGGGCCGAAGAAATCCACCCCGACCTGCTCATAATCGGGCGCGGCGCGGTCGAAGACCCCCGCGAGATATGCCTTCGCCTCTTCGCTCACGCCGCGACCCTACGCCTTCACACCGACATTTCCAGGCCTCAGCCGGTCGGCACCACCAGGAACGCCTCCGCGAAAGAGCCCTCGGGCAGGCCCGCCTGAATCGCGTGGTTGGCCAGGAATGTCTTCACCATCTTCTCCAGGTCGGGCATGTGACCTGTCTGGGTCTCATGGGCCCGGAGGGCGGCGAGTTTGCGGTCGACCGTGGTCGTGATGTCCACGTAGTGGTTCGGTGACGGTGAGCCGATCAGCCACACCTCGCGGACGGTCCAAGCCTCCAGGCCCTCGTCGTTGAGGAGTTCGGGGAACGCGTACGGATTGCGGGCGTCCGGATACACCGCGTCCAGGGTCGCGCCGCCGACCGCGCGATGGTCGGGGTGGCTGGGGCCGATCCGGGCGTAGTTGCGTTCGGGGGTGGAGGTGATGACGAGGTCGGGCCGTACCTGGCGGATGACGCGGGCGATGTCGCGGCGCAGGGCCAGGGTGGGTTCGAGCATTCCGTCCGGGTAGCCGAGGTTGCGTACGTCGGTGACGCCGACCTGCTTGGCCGCCGCGACCTGCTCGGCGTGCCGGATCTCGGCCATGTGCTCGGCGTTCACCGTACGGTCGAAACCGCCCGCGTCGCCGGACGTGGCCAGCAGATACACCACTTCCACGCCGCGATCGACGAAGGCCGCGATCGTCCCGGCGCCGCCGAAGTCGATGTCGTCCGGGTGCGCGGTGACGACCAGAACCTTGCCGATGTCCGCTGGGTCCAACACGGGCGTTTCCTCCTTGAGTCTCCAGCGCCAACTCTCAAGCCCCGCCGGTAATTCCGGTACGGCTCCCGCCACACGGGCGGAAGCCGTACCAGGAGGAAAGGGATCTAGCAGTCGCGGATGACGACGCCGTTGTTGTCCTTGGCTTCGTCATTGCCCCAGCGGGTCAGGTAGTAGGCGGAGACGTACTGGTTCTGCCAAGGGCTGCCGCTGTCCAGGTCGGTCCTCAGCCACCAGTGGTTGTAGGCGCTGCCGACCTGCACGATCGGGCCCCAGACCTTGCAGAACACGTAGTTTGTGCCCGCGTTCAGGGTGCCGGTGCGGGTGCCGCCGGGGGTGGAGTAGCCGGGGGCGGCGGCGAAGGTGTCGACGTAGTACCTGGCCGGCGGGGGCGGGGGCTGGGTGCCGCCGCAGCTGTTCACGTTGCGGTAGGTCTGGCCGTTGGCGGTGCCGTAGGTGGCGCCGTTGAACACCTGGGAGACCCGCTCGGTGCCGGCCGCGCCCCAGCTGGCCACGCCGTCGCCGTTGCTGTCGAAGGCCTGCTCGAAGTGCAGGTGCGGGTGGTTGTTGGAGGTCGGCCCGGTCCGCCCGACGGCGCCGATGACCTGGCCCTTGGAGACGACGGCGCCGACGCCGACGGCCCGCGACTGGAGGTGGATGCCGGTGGTGAACCAGCCGCCGCCGTGGTCGATCTGGATCATGTTGCCGGCGTTGGAGTGGAAGAAGGACTGCACGACCCGGCCCGCGGCGGCGGCCACGAACGGCGCGCCCTCGGTGCCGACCTGGTTGGGCTCCTTCACCATGTCCAGGGCGGGGGAATGCGCCCAGGTGTCGAGGCGCCACTGCTGGCCGCAGGGGAAGGGCAGCTGGAAGTCGGGGCGGGCGGTCATGGCGACCTTGGCACTGGCGGAGGCTGCCGTGTGGGTGGCGATGGGCAGTGCCGCCGCGGCCAGGGTGAGCGCGAGCAGGACGGACCGGCCGAATGCCGGGCGGCGGAGCAGGGAGAGAGCTGACATCGGGATTCTTTCCTTTCAGATTAATTCAACAAAACGTGAATTTTTGTGGGCGTGACTGGTACGAGTGGTGGTGCTGGGGAGGGGTTCAGCAGTAGGGGAGGCTCATGGAGACCAAGTCCCAGTTATCGACATAGAGGGCGGGGATGAAGACGCGGCCCGTGCCGAGGTCAGTCATGACCCACCAGTTGCTGACATAGCCGCCCAGGACGACGGTGGCGCCCATGGTCTGGCAGTAGATGAGGTGCGAGCCCCGCTTGACGATGCCGACCGGGCGGCATGTGGGGGTGTCGTTCAGGCAGGGGCGGGGGCGTCCGGGTGCGTCGGCGTACGTGGTGACGTACGTGCCGGGTAGGGCTTGAGCGGCCGAGGGGAGCACGGCCGCCGCGAAGAAGGCGAGCGCCGCGATGAGCACGAGCCGGGCGGTTGTACGCATTGAGTCCTCCTCATGACTCGTCGGGGTGTCGACCGAAATCAAGCCACGCGGTGGGCGGCGGACGTCAGGGGGTAACCGCCCAGAACCGTTCTGAACGGCGTTCTCCCAGGTGAGGGGGTTCGTTCAGAATCGGTTGATTCTGGGTTGCGCGCCCGGCATGATGACCGTGCCGAAAACGTCCGGCTCTTTGAGGGGGCCGAGTGCCATGGCCGTCAGCGACGATCCGCCTCCGCCCGCCCCGGAGGGCGCGACCGGCTGGCCCGAGTTCACCGAGAAACTCCGCGAATTACACGCGTGGTGCGGTCGCCCCAAATACGCGACCTTGTCGAAGAACTCCGGCCTCGCGCCGTCGGCGATCTCCAACCTGATCGGCCGCAACCCGCTCAGCCGCCCGCCGGAAGCCGCGACCCTGCGCTTCGTCGAGGCCTGCCTGACCCACGGCGGACGCTCCCCGAAGACGATCCAGGACCAGACCCGCCGCTGGCACGCGGCCTGGTCCGCCCTGGCCAACCGGGAAACCGCCCCCGCCCCTGCTCCTCGTCCGGTACGGCAACGCCAGCCCATCGGCGTCGTCGTGCTCGCCGTCGCCTTCGGATTGGCGGGCGCGCTCTGGGGATTGACCCGATCCTCCGCCGAGGTGCCGTTCGTCAACACCGCCGCACCGCCCGGGGACGCGGTGCCCCGATGCGCGCCCACCTCGACGACGATTACCGACGCCCGGCAGGGACAGACCTGGACCGGCCTGTACGAATGCCCAAACACCCCAGGCGCGGACGTGTACGAATTCCCGCGCACCGGGGTGATCGTCGGCCAGTTGGAGTCCAATCCGAGCTGGTTCGTGTGCTGGGCCAAGGGCGAACGGCATCAGGGCGGAAACGACATCTGGTACTACACCCAGGGTGATCATTCGGCCGGGAAGCGAGAACTCGACGCGTGGGGATACGTGCCGGGGTTCATGCTGGACACCGACCTCGACCCCGATCCCGGCCTTACCCGCCAATGCGGCTTTATCGAAGGGGTCCGGGGGGAGTCTTCCGCTGGAGCGCAGCGAGTTGTCGGTCGGCGGCAATAACCTAGGGGAGTGTCGAGCCTCGTAACCCACCCCTTGCTAGACGGCCTGAATCCCCAGCAGCGGGAGGCCGTGGTTCATCAGGGCGGGCCCCTGCTGATCGTCGCGGGGGCCGGGTCGGGGAAGACGCGCGTGCTCACGCATCGCATCGCGTATCTGCTGGCGGAGCGGCACGTGCATCCGGGGGAGATCCTGGCGATCACCTTCACCAACAAGGCCGCCAAGGAGATGAAGGAACGGGTCGACAAGCTGGTCGGGCCGCGGTCCAAGGCGATGTGGGTGATGACGTTCCACAGCGCGTGCGTGCGGATCCTGCGGCGCGAGTCCAAGCGGCTGGACCTGCCGTCCAGTTTCTCGATCTACGACCAGGCCGACTCGCAGCGGCTGATGGCGATGGTGTGCCGGGAGCTTGACCTCGATCCGAAGAAGTATCCGCCGCGGTCGTTCTCGGCGCAGGTGAGCAACCTCAAGAACGAGCTGGTCGACTACGACACGGCGGCGGACAAGGCGCAGACGCATCTGGAGAAGCAGATCGCGGAGGCGTACAAGCTGTATCAGCGGCGGCTCGTCGAGGCCGGGGCGATGGACTTCGACGACCTGATCATGAACACGGTGGCGTTGTTCCAGCTCTTCCCGGATGTGGCCGAGCATTACCGGCGGCGGTTCCGGCATGTCATGGTGGACGAGTATCAGGACACCAACCACGCGCAGTACACGCTGGTCAAAGAGCTGGTGGGGACGCGGACCACGGATGTGGACGGGGAGCCGCTGGAGCCCGCGGAACTGGTCGTGGTCGGGGACGCGGATCAGTCGATCTACGCGTTCCGGGGGGCCACGATCCGGAACATCCTGGAGTTCGAGCGGGATTACCCGCTGGCCAAGACGATCCTGCTGGAGCAGAACTACCGGTCGACGCAGACGATTCTGAACGCCGCGAATGCGGTGATCTCCCGGAACGCCAGTCGTAAGCCCAAGAGTCTCTGGTCGGATCAGGGCGCGGGTCCCAAGATCGTGGCGTATGTGGCCGACAACGAGCACGACGAGGCGATGTTCGTCGCGCAGGAGGTCGACCGGCTGCACGACGAGGAGGAGATCACGCCGGGGCAGGTGGCGGTGTTCTACCGGACCAACTCGGCATCCCGGGTGTTCGAGGAGATCTTCATCAGGACCGGGTTGCCGTACAAGGTGGTCGGGGGGGTTCGGTTCTACGAGCGTAAAGAGGTCAAGGATCTGCTGGCGTACCTGCGGGTGCTGGCGAATCCCGGCGATACCGTGTCGTTGCGTCGCATTCTTAATGTGCCCAAGCGGGGGATCGGGGATCGGGCCGAGGCGACCATCGAGGCGTTCGCGGGGCGGGAGCGGATCAGCTTCTGGGAGGCGCTGCGCCGGGCCGACGAGGCGCCCGCGCTGGCCACCCGGTCGCTGAACGCGATCAAGGAGTTCATCGCCATGCTCGACGACCTGCGGGCGAAGGAACTGCCGCTCTCCGATCTGGCCGAAGAGGTGCTCGCCGGGACCGGCTACCGGACCGAGCTGGAGACCTCGGGCGATCCGCAGGATGAGAGCCGGCTGGAGAACCTGAACGAGCTCATCTCGGTGGCCGCCGAGTTCGAGGGGGCCAATCCGGAGGGCACGCTGGTCGACTTCCTGGAGCAGGTCTCGCTGGTCGCCGACGCCGACCAGATCCCCGAAGGCGAGGACCACGGCGGCGTGGTCACCCTGATGACCCTGCACACCGCCAAGGGCCTGGAGTTCCCGGTCGTCTTCCTGACCGCGCTGGAGGACGGCGTCTTCCCGCACATGCGCTCGCTGAGCGATCCGAAGGAACTCGAGGAAGAACGCCGCCTCGCCTACGTCGGCATCACCCGAGCCGAACAGCGCCTCTACCTCTCCCGCGCGGCCGTCCGCACCTCCTGGGGCGCTCCCTCCTTCAACCCCGCCTCCCGTTTCCTCGGCGAGGTTCCCCAAGACTTGATCGACTGGCGCAACGACCCCAAGAAGAACGCCTGGCGCGCTGCCACCGCCCGCACCTCCCCGGCCAAGTCCTCCGACCGCGCCATCCCCAACCTCAACCCCGGCGATCGTGTCACCCACGACTCCTTCGGTCTCGGCACCGTCATCTCCATTGAGGGCAAAGACGGCAAAACCAGCGCCAAAATCGACTTCGGCTCCTCCGGCCAGAAGACGCTGATCCTCGCGTACGCCAAACTCGAAAAGTTGTGATCCCACAGCGATCATGTGCGCGCGCCGGAAGGTCTGGATGACTCTGCCCGCTGGTCGTATGTCAGCAGTGGGGGTGCGGCCATATGTACAGTGCGGGCATGGACTCCAGGATTCGGGTGGTTGTCGGCAAGCCAGGGCTTGATGGTCATGACCGCGGTGTGAAGGTTGTCGCTCGCGCGTTGCGGGATGCCGGGATGGAGGTCATCTATACCGGGTTGCATCAGACGCCTGAGCAGATCGTGCAGACCGCGATTCAGGAGGACGCGGCCGCGATCGGGCTGTCGATCCTGTCTGGGGCGCATATGACGCTCTTCGCGCGAGTCCTGGAAGTGCTGCGCGAGCAGAACGCGGAGGACATTGTGGTGTTCGGCGGGGGGATCATTCCGGATGAGGACATTCCGGAGTTGCAGCGCCTGGGGGTGGCCCAGATCTTCACTCCAGGCGCGACCACGGAGGAGATCGTTGACTGGGTGCGCGCCTCCATCCCGCAAGCCGCGCGGTAGCGAACTGGAGGGTTTTGGGCATTTTGTAAGACCCTGCCGTAATCGGAGAGCCTTGGCAAGAGTTCAAGCGCACCCCATGACAGGGCCACCCAGGAGCTGGGGCTAGGCTTCTTGCGCGGAAAAGCCAGGTTGGATGAGCCGCCTGGCCGCTGACATCTAGGCGACATCAAAGGGACGGACCCTCGTGGACCTGTTCGAACATCAGGCGAAGGAGCTCTTCGCGGAGTACGGCATCCCGGTGCCGCGCGGAATTGTCGCGCACACCGCGGAGGAGGCGCGCGCGGCGGCCGAGCAGCTGACCGGGCGTGTGGTCGTCAAGGCCCAGGTCAAGACCGGGGGCCGGGGTAAGGCCGGAGGCGTGAAGGTGGCCGATGACGCCGCCGACGCCGAAAAGAAGGCGGGTCAGATCCTCGGGATGGACATCAAGGGCCACACGGTCCACAAGGTCCTGATCGAGGAGGCGAGCGATATCGCGGAGGAGTACTACTTCTCCTTCCTGCTCGACCGGGCGAACCGCACATTCCTCGCGATCTGCTCCGCTGCTGGCGGGATGGACATCGAAGAGGTCGCGCACACCGCGCCGGAGAAGGTGGCGAAGATCCCGGTCAGCCCGATTACCGGGGTGGACCTGGCGAAGGCCCGGGAGATCGCGAAGGCGGGTGGGTTGCCGGAGCGGTCGCTGGACGGGGCGGCCGCGCTGATCGAGAAGATCTGGGCCGTCTTCGTGGACGAGGACGCCTCGCTGGTCGAGGTGAACCCGCTCATCCTGGCCGCTGACGGGCAGGTCAAGGCGCTGGACGGCAAGGTCACGCTGGACGAGAACGCCGAGTTCCGCCAGAAGGAGCACGAGGCTTACGTGGACAAGGCGGCTGAGGATCCGCTGGAGGCACGGGCCAAGGAGAAGAACCTCAACTACGTCAAGCTGGATGGGTCCGTTGGGATCATCGGCAACGGCGCGGGCCTGGTCATGTCGACGCTGGACGTCGTCGCGTACGCGGGGGAGTCGGTTTCCGGGCGGCCCAAGCCGGCCAACTTCCTGGACATCGGCGGTGGCGCGTCGGCCGAGGTGATGGCGAACGGGCTGGAGATCATTCTGTCCGATCCGGCGGTCAAGTCGGTGTTCGTCAACGTGTTCGGTGGGATCACCTCTTGCGACGCGGTCGCCAATGGCATCGTGTCGGCGTTCAAGCTGCTCGGGGACCGTGGCGAGGCTGTGACCCGGCCGCTGGTCGTCCGGCTGGACGGTAACAACGCGGCGCTGGGCCGCGACATCCTGCAGGGCGCTGGGCTGCCCGGCGTGGAACTGGTCGACACGATGGACGAGGCGGCCAAGCGGGCCGCCGAACTCGCTGCGGTAGGTGCGTAATGGCGATCTGGCTCACCGAGAACAGCAAGATCATCGTGCAGGGGATCACCGGGTCGGAGGGCACCAAGCACACGCTGCGCATGCTCGCCTCCGGTGCCAAGGTCGTCGGCGGGGTGAACCCGCGTAAGGCCGGGACCGTGCACGAGGGGCTGCCCGTCTTCGCCACGGTCGCCGAGGCGATGGCGGCCACCGGCGCCGACGTCAGCGTCATCTTCGTGCCGCCGGCGTTCACCAAGGACGCCGTCAGGGAAGCCATCGACGCGGGCATTCCGCTGGCCGTCGTGATCACCGAGGGCGTCCCGATCCACGACACGACCGAGTTCTGGGCGTACGCGGTGTCCAAGGGCAACAAGACTCGGATCATCGGCCCGAACTGCCCCGGAATCGCCTCCCCGGGCGCGTCCAACGCGGGCATCATCCCGGCTGACATCACCACGCCCGGTCGCATCGGTCTGGTCTCCAAGTCGGGCACGTTGACCTATCAGCTGATGTATGAGCTGCGTGACTTCGGCTTCTCCACGGCCGTGGGCATCGGGGGTGACCCGGTGATCGGGACCACTCACATCGACGCGCTTCAGGCCTTCCAGGAGGACCCGGGCACCGACGCCATCGTGATGATCGGTGAGATCGGCGGCGACGCCGAGGAGCGTGCCGCCGCCTACATCGAGCAGCACGTGTCCAAGCCCGTCGTGGCCTACGTGGCGGGTTTCACCGCTCCCGAGGGCAAGACCATGGGCCACGCGGGTGCGATCGTCTCCGGCTCGGCCGGAACCGCCCAGGCCAAGAAGGAAGCCCTGGAGAAGGTCGGCGTCCGCGTCGGCAAGACCCCCAGCGAAACCGCCCGCCTCATGCGCGAGGTCATGCAGGCTCGCTGACTCTCGACGAATCCTTGGTGCCGGTCCTCACTGCACCGGCACCAAGGGGCGTTCAAGCCTCCGGGCTTACCGGGTTATTCCCACCCGCCCAGCCCTTTGTTTTCCCTCGGGCTCCGCCCGACCCCGTCATCGCCGTGGTCACCCAAACGGCACGACCGTCATGACAGCGTGGTTCTCCCACCCGCCCAGCCCTTTGCCTATCCTCGGGCTCCACCCGCCCCCGTCGTCGCCGTGGTCGTCCGAGACGAACGACTATGACGCCAGGTGGTTCCGCTCAGCTCTTTGATTTCGCTCGGGCTCCGCCCGCCCCCGTCGTCGCCGTGGTTGCCCGAGACGAACAACTTTGACGGCAGGTGGTTCTTCCACTTGCCTATCCTCGGGCTCCGCCCGCCCCGCCAGCACCGTGGTCGCGGGGCGAAATGACAGCCATAGGATCGTGGATCTCCTGTCCTACCGATCCGGAGGATCATCCATATTTACGGCGCGGCGTGACCACCTGAGCGGTGGGGCTTGAGAACATCGGGTACTGTGACGGCGCTTCTTGACCAGATTCGGACTGTCCCCAGGGCCGTCTTCGGTGACGAGGATCGGCGGCCGCTGCCGGTTTCGGGGATGTTGGCGGCGGCTTTGACGCTTGGTGTGGGGTTGGCCGTGTTGACCACGCTGACGCTGCTTGGGTGGATAGCGGCGCCGCGGACGGCGTTCGGGCAGGGGCTGCCGGGGGTGTTCCGGACGGCGTGCCAGTTGTGGCTGGCGGCGCACCATGCGGGGTTCGCCATTCCGGGGGGACGGGTGGGGCTGCTGCCGCTGGGGTTGATGATCCTGCCGGGGACGCTGCTCTACCGGGCGGGGCTGTGGATGGCCAGGGACGCGGACCTGCGGCTGCGGATGCCCGCGCGGTTGCCCAAAGGGACGCCGAAGGATCTGGCGAACGCGCGGCGGCGGGCGCAGTTCGTGTTGATCGCGCGGGCGGGCATCTCGCTGGCCGCGCCGTACGCGCTGCTGGCGGGCATGATCGCGCTGGTGGCCTCGAACGAGGTCACCCAGCCGTTCCTGGGGGAGGCGCTGGTCAGCCACTTCCTGCTGGCGTTCGTGGCCGGTTCGGTGGCGGTGGCCCGGACGATCGGGCCGTGGCGGTCGATGTTGCGGCTGCTGCCGGAGCGGCCGAGGTCGGTGGTGGTGGGCACGGCGGTGGCCATGTCGATGATGCTGGCCGCGGGTCTGCTGCTGGTGCTGGGGTCGATCGTGGTCAACTTCGACGAGATCCAGCAGCTGTCGGACGTGCTCAGCCCGGGGTTCGTCGGCGGAATGCTGCTGCTTCTGGTTGAGGGGCTTTATCTGTTCAACGCGGTTATCTGGGGCATGGCGTACATCGCGGGCCCGGGGTTCGCGATCGGTGCGGGCACGCTGGTCGCGCCGACGGGGGTGAAGCTGAGCACGCTGCCGACGTTGCCGCTGCTGGGCGCGCTGCCCGAGTCCGGCGCGGTGCCGCCGTGGCTGATGGCGGTGATCGCCGTGCCGTTCGCGGCGGGGACGGTGGCGGGGGTGGTGGTCGCCAGGATCGCCCCGACGCCGTCGCTGGAGGCGGCGCCGCTGTGGGGGTTCGTCTGCGGGCTGTCCTCGGGTGGGGTGGCAGGGCTGTTGGCGGCGCTGTCCGGCGGGCCGCTGGGCGGGGCGCGCCTGTCGGCGGTGGGGCCGTCTCCGTGGGAGGTCGCGCTGTCGGTGACGCTGGAGGTGGGCGTGGCCGCGGGCATCTCGGCGGGCCTGGCCAATTGGTGGCTGATGTCCCGCTCCCCGGCAGCCCCGATCAAGAAAGCGGTCGGCAAGGTCGCCAAGAAGGTCAAGCCGGTCAAACCGCTCCCCGGTCACTGGATGGACGCCACCGAGGCCGACACCATGCCCATCCCGGTCATCAAGGACGACTGGACCGACGAACACGCCGACACCGACGCGTTCCCCCGCAAACGCTCCGAGCCGGTACGCCCCGGCCGCAACGACATCGTCGACGAAACCGACGACCGCGGCGGCCACGTCATCTACGTCGACCCCTACGCGTGGGACAAGGACTGATCAGCCCAAGAGCAGACAACCCGCATCCAGAAAGACTGGGTCACCCAGGCAGTGGCATGTCCGACGGCCACGGCACGCCCAGTTTGTTCTCCAGGGCGCGTTTCAACGCCCCCGTGCACTCCTGCTCGGCGGTAACCGTCCCCGCCCCCTTCCGGCACTCCGCGTACGCGGTGAGTTCGGCTGAGAAGTACACCTGCACGAGCGTGGTCACCGCCCCGAGCAGGAACGCGATCACGGAGATCACGATGGCGCTGACCGCCATGCCGGTGCGCTGCTTGGCCCGGCCGAGCAGGCGCGTGTCCCGCACGCCCACCACGAAGCCGAACACCGACAGCGCCAGGCCCGCGGCGGGCAGCATGAATGTGAAGATCAGTGCCATCAGGGCCAGGGTCAGCGCCCGGCGCCCGCCCAGTTCCGGCGTCGACACTTGCAGCGGTGTAGTCACGTTCTCCTCGCCCGATACCCTTTTCCCGCACCCGTTGACTCGCCGTTAGGAGATTCGTCCTGTCTTCCCGGCTCGTGGTCCTCGTTTCGGGTTCGGGGACCAACCTACAAGCCCTGCTGGACGCCGCGGCAGATGACGCCTTCGGCGCCGCCGTCGTCGCCGTCGGGGCCGACCGCGACGGCATCGAGGGCCTGGCCCGCGCCGAGCGCGCCGCCGTCCCGACGTTCGTCGTCCGGGTCGGCGACCACGCTACCCGCGCGGCCTGGGATGCGGCGCTGGCCGCCCGCATCGCCGAGTACAAACCGGATCTCGTGGTCTCCGCCGGATTCATGAAGATTCTCGGTCCGAGCGTGCTGGACGCCTGGCCGGTCGTCAACACCCACCCCGCCCTGCTGCCCGCTTTCCCGGGCGCGCACGCCGTCCACGACGCCTTGGCGTACGGCGTGCGCGTCACCGGCTGCACCGTGCACCTGGTCGACGCGGGCGTGGACACCGGCCCGGTGATCGCCCAGGAGGCGGTCGCCGTACGGGACGAGGATGACGAGGGCACGCTGCACGAGCGGATCAAAACGGTCGAGCGCCGGCTGCTGGTCGACGTCGTGGGCCGGCTGGCCCGCGAGGGCTGGCACACCCGGGGCCGGCGCGTGCGGTTCGGCCGGGTAGCGCAACCAGGGGACACAACACAGGAGGAGCACCCGTGACTCGGATCGCCATCCGGCGCGCGTTGATCGCCGTTTACGACAAGAGCGGGCTGGAGCAGCTGGCCAGGGGCCTGGAGGCGAGCGGCGTGGAGATCGTCTCCACCGGCGGCACGGCCGCCGCGATCGCCTCGTTCGGCATCCCGGTCACCAAGGTGGAGTCGCTCACCGGCTTCCCCGAGTGCCTGGACGGCCGGGTCAAGACCCTGCACCCGCGGGTGCACGCGGGCCTGCTCGCCGACAGCGCCAAGCCGTCCCACGTCAAGCAGCTGGAGGAGCTGGAGATCGAGCCGTTCCAGCTGGCCGTGGTCAACCTCTACCCGTTCCGCGAGACGGTGGAGTCCGGCGCGTCCGACGCCGACTGCGTGGAGCAGATCGACATCGGCGGCCCCGCGATGATCCGCGCCGCCGCCAAGAACCACAGCACGGTCGCCGTGGTGACCGACCCCAGGGCCTACCCCGAGGTGCTGACCGCCCTGGCCGAGGGCGGCTTCACCCTCACCGACCGCCGCAGGCTGGCCGCCCGCGCCTACGCGCACACGGCCTCCTACGACATCGAGGTCGCCTCCTGGTTCGCCAACGTGTACGCGGCGGAGGAGGCCTGGCCGAACTTCATGGCCGCGTCCTGGCAGCGCCGCGCCGCCCTCAGGTACGGCGAGAACCCGCACCAGCAGGCCGCCCTGTACTCCGGCCAGACCGGCGGCTTGGCCAACGCCGAGCAGCTGCAGGGCAAGGAGATGTCCTACAACAACTACGTGGACGCCGACGCCGCCTGGCGGGCGGCCTGGGACTTCGAGCGGCCCGCCGTCGCGATCATCAAGCACGCCAACCCGTGCGGCATCGCGGTCGCCGACGACGTGGCCGAGGCCCACCGTAAGGCGCACGCGTGCGACCCGGTCTCCGCCTACGGCGGGGTGATCGCCGTCAACCGGGAGGTGACCCGAGAGCTGGCCGAGCAGATCGCGCCCATCTTCACCGAGGTCGTGATCGCCCCGTCGTACGCCGCGGACGCGCTGCCGCTGCTGACCGGCAAGAAGAACCTGCGCCTGCTGGCCTGCCCGCAGGGCCCGGCCAACCCGGCCGAGTTCCGGCGGATCGACGGCGGCCTGCTGGTGCAGCGCACCGACCGTTTCCAGGCCCCCGGCGACCAGCCGGAGAACTGGGAGCTCAAGGCGGGTCAGCCCGCTTCCGAGGAGGTCCTGGCCGACCTGGCGTTCGCCTGGCGGGCCTGCCGCTCGGTCAAGTCCAACGCGATTCTGCTGGCCTCGGGCGGCGCGTCGGTCGGGGTGGGCATGGGCCAGGTGAACCGGGTCGACTCGGCGCGCCTGGCGGTCTCCCGGGCGGGGGACCGGTCGGTGGGCGCGGTCGGCGCGTCGGACGCGTTCTTCCCGTTCGCGGACGGCCTGCAGGTGCTGATCGAGGCGGGCGTGCGTGCCGTCGTCGAACCCGGCGGTTCGATCCGGGACGAGGAGGTCATCGCCGCCGCCGAAGCCGCCGGAGTGACGCTCTACTTCACCGGCACCAGGCACTTCTTCCACTAGCCGTCACTACTCGGCGCGGTGGCGAACACACCGCGCCGAGGTGTTAACTGGCCCGGCGGCTCGCGGCTCCCGCCGCGGGCTGCGCGGGCGCCCCGGTGGGGGCCGCCGACTCGGTCGTCCGTTGCGGCGGGACCACCGGTGTCGGCCGGACCAGGCCCAGCGCGACCACCTCGTTGGCGAGGCGGGTGCGCCGGTTGGTGCCCTCCGGGATGCGGAACTTCTGGTAGAGGCGGAGCAGGTGCTGCTTGACCGCCGCCTCGGTCACCACCAGGTCGTCGGCGATCTCGCGGGCCGTGGCCGGAGCCACGAACGCCTCGTCCGACAGTGCCGGGCGGCACAGTGAGGTGAGCACGTCGACCTCGCGCCGGGTGAGTTCGGGTGCGGCGGCCCGCCGCAGCTCGACCTCGGGCGCGATGTCCTCGCGGGGCACTCCGCCGACCCTGGCCCTGGCCGCGCCGAACGACACGACGTCGCCGTCGTCGAGCACCCTCCGGGCGATCGGCCTGCCGTTCACCCGCGTGCCGTTCCTGGACAGGCCCAGGTCAACGACATACAGGTACGGCCCGCGGCGGACGAATTCGGCGTGCAGTCGTGACACGCTCGGATCCGTCAGCCGGATGTCGGCCCCTCGGCCCCGGCCGATCGTGGTGATCTCGGGGCGCAAGGGCACCACCTCGCCGGTGTCCTCGATCCGTATGAACGGCCCCTCCACGGCAGTTCCTCCCCAGGTAGCCCGCCGTTACTTTCCCTACACCTCCGGCTTACCCAAACGTGGTGATGGGGAATCGCCTTTGCCCAACGGAGAATCTCTCACGAAATTGGTTTGGACCTCTGCAAAGCCCTTTACCTGCTCACAGGTAGACTTCCAGCGTAGATAAGTGGAGGAAACACTTATGGCGGACAAGCCCACCAAAGGCCTGGCAGATGTCGTCGCCGCGTCCACAGCGCTGAGCGACATCGACGGCAAGGCGGGCCGGCTCTTCTATCGTGGCTACGACATCCACGATCTGGCCGGCCGTACCACCTTCGAGGAAACCGCTCACCTGCTCCAGCATGGAAAACTTCCCAACAGGGAACAACTCGCCGCATATGGCGACGAATTGGTCCGTGGCCGGAGGCTCGGCAACCTGGTTCAGGCCAACGTGGCGGAGATCGCCGAGAAGCAGGAGCCGATGGAGGCCCTGCGCACGTTGGTCTCGCTGGCCAGCGCCGACGATCCGGACAAGGACTCCAACGCCGCCGACGCGAACCTGCGCAAGGCGGCCAGACTCACCGCGCAGCAGCCGCTCCTGGTCGCCCGCTACCACGCCTCCAGAACCGGCACCGAGATCCCGGAGCCCGATCCCGAGCTGAGCATCGCGGCCAACTTCCTGTTGCAGATCACCGGGCGACTGCCGTCCGACCGGGAAGTGGAGATCTTCGACGAGTGCCTGGTGCTGCACGCGGACCACACCATGAACGCGTCCACCTTCGCGGCCCGGGTCTGCGCGGCTACCTTGTCGGACATGCACTCGGCCGTGGTGGCCGCCATCGGCACCCTGAAGGGCCCCCTGCACGGCGGCGCCAACGAGCAGGTCATGCGGACCCTGGAGAGCCTCGACCCCACCGGGGTGGCCCAGGCGGTGCGCGACAAGCTGGCCGCGCACGAGAAGATCATGGGGTTCGGGCACCGCGTCTACAAGGTCGAGGACCCGCGGGCCACCCATCTGCGCGCGATGTCACGGGAGCTGGGCGAGGCGTCCGGAGACGACACCTACTACCGGATGTCGAAGGAGATGGAGGAGGTCGTCCTCGCCGAGAAGGGCCTCTACCCCAACGTCGACTTCTTCGCCGCCACCGTCTACCACTATCTTGGGATCCCAACTGATCTCTTCACGCCGGTCTTCTCGGTCAGCCGGATGGCCGGGTGGACCGCGCACGTGATCGAGCAGCACGCCGACAACCGGCTGATCCGCCCCGACAGCGAGTACATCGGCGAGCGCGACCAGAAGTGGACCCCGATTGACGAACGGTGACAAGACCTCCTGGTGGCCGTACCTGCTGGTGGCAGTGGGTGCGGCTACTGGGCTTGGGCTGATCGGCCTGGGCCTCGGTCACATCACCGGCGGCATGGTGATGGGCCTCACGATGCTGGCCGGGGCCGGGCTGCGCCTGGTGGTGCCCGTCCGCAGCACCGGGGCGCTGGGCGTACGGCGCAGAAAGACGGATGTGCTCACCCTCGCCACGTTCGGCTTGCTGCTCGTGGTCGGGTCGCTCGCCTTCCTCATCAAGTTTCACGCGACCTAGTCGCGGACCGGTTACACCGGTTCGATAGCCTCGACGGCGCCGCAAAAAGGACTGCCGTAGCAGGATTGTGTTCGTTCAGAAGGGGAACCCCACGCATGCCCAAGATCAAGGTAGCGGGCCCGGTCGTCGAGCTTGACGGCGACGAGATGACCCGGATCATCTGGCAGTTCATCAAGGACCAGCTGATCTTGCCCTACCTGGACGTCGACCTCAAGTACTACGACCTCGGCATCGAGCACCGGGACGCCACCGACGACCAGGTGACCATCGACGCCGCGCACGCGATCAAGCAGTACGGCGTGGGCGTCAAGTGCGCCACGATCACGCCGGACGAGGCCCGGGTCGAGGAGTTCGGCCTGAAGAAGATGTGGCGCTCCCCGAACGGGACGATCCGCAACATCCTCGGCGGCGTCATCTTCCGCGAGCCGATCATCATGTCCAACGTCCCCCGCCTGGTCCCGGGCTGGACCAAGCCGATCGTGGTCGGCCGTCACGCCTTCGGCGACCAGTACCGCGCCACCGACATCGTGATCCCCGGCGAGGGCGCGCTCACCCTGACCTTCACCCCCAGCGACGGCAGCCAGCCGATCGAGCTGGACGTGTTCGACTTCCCCGGCGGCGGCGTGGCCATGGCCATGTACAACCTGGACGAGTCCATCCGCGACTTCGCCCGCGCCTCGTTCCGCTACGGCCTGGACCGCAACTTCCCGGTCTACCTGTCGACCAAGAACACGATCCTCAAGGCGTACGACGGGCGGTTCAAGGACATCTTCGCGGAGATCTTCGAGTCGGAGTTCAAGGCCGACTTCGAGGCCGCCGGGATCATCTACGAGCACCGCCTGATCGACGACATGGTGGCCGCCGCGCTCAAGTGGGAGGGCGGCTACGTCTGGGCGTGCAAGAACTACGACGGCGACGTGCAGTCCGACGTGGTGGCGCAGGGCTTCGGCTCGCTCGGCCTGATGACCTCGGTGCTGATGACCCCGGACGGCCAGACCGTGGAGGCCGAGGCCGCGCACGGCACGGTCACCCGGCACTACCGCCAGCACCAGCAGGGCAAGCCCACCTCCACCAACCCGATCGCCTCGATCTTCGCCTGGACCCGCGGCCTGCAGCACCGCGGCAAGCTGGACAACCAGCCCGAGGTGATCGACTTCGCGGACAAGCTGGAGCAGGTCTGCGTGGAGACCGTCGAGGGCGGCCAGATGACCAAGGACCTGGCGCTCCTGGTCGGCGGCGACGCCGAGTGGCTGACCACGCAGGACTTCCTGGCTGCGCTGGACGAGAACCTGAAGAAGAAGATGGCGCGCTAGACCCCCGTTTCGCGTGAAGGGCCGCCCGAGGGTGGCCCTTTCGCGTACGGGGGATCATCATGTCTCTCGGGGTCGTAAAGTGCTGCACATCGGTACTTTGCAGAATCATGGGGATGAGATGATCGTTCCGCTCGGGCCGGGGGATCCGAAAGAAATCGGGCCCTTCACTATTTCCGGGCAGCTCGGTGAGGGCGGTCAGGGCATCGTCTACCTGGGCGAGAACCAGGCCGGGGAGCGGGCCGCGATCAAGCTGCTGCACGTCAAGTTCACCGGGGACGCGATCGCCAGGTCCCGGTTCGCCCGGGAGTTGCGGGCCGCGCAGCGGGTGGCGAGCGAGCGCACCGCCCGGGTGATCGCCGCCGACCTGCAGGGCGACACGCCGTACATCGCGAGCGAGTACATCGAGGGCCAGTCGCTGCGGCACGCGGTGGAGGGCTCGGGCCCGCTGGGCGGCGCCGAGCTGGACCGCCTCGCGGTCGGTACGGCTACCGCGCTCACCGCCATCCACAACGCCGGAATCGTGCACCGCGACTTCAAGCCCGACAACGTGCTGCTGGCCGCCGACGGCCCCCGGGTGGTCGACTTCGGCATCGCCCGGATCATCGACTCGACCGGGACGATCACCAGCAGGGCGGTCGGCACGCCGGCCTACATGGCGCCCGAGCAGATCTCCGGGGACGACATCGGCCCGGCCACCGACGTGTTCGCGTGGGGCGCGACCATGGCCTACGCGGCGACCGGCCAGGTGGCCTTCGGCGGCTCCTCGATCGCGGTGGTGCTCAACCGCATCCTCAACCATGACATCGATGTCACCCCGCTGCCCGAGCCGCTGCGCGGGGTGGTCCGGGCCTGCCTGAACAAGGCCCCCGCCGATCGGCCGACGGCCGACCACATCCTGGCCCGGCTGCTCGGCCGCGCGGACGAGGGCGCGCCTGCCACGATCGTGCTCCCCCCGCAGCGCAAGCGGCGGCGCTGGCTGCCCGCCGGTCTCGCGGTGGGCGCGTCCGTGCTGGTGATCGGCGGGGTGGTGGCCGCCACGCAGCTGCTGCCCAGCGGCGTCACCCCCACCCCGACCCCCACCCGCTCCCCGACGCCGACGCGGAACAGCCCGTCCGCGTTCACCTCGGTCTTCGACAAAGCCGCCGCCACCGGCAAGCTGGCCATCGGGGTCAGGAACGACCTGCCGGGGCTCGCGCTCGGCGAACCGGGGACGGTCAGCGGCTTCGAGGTCGAGGTGGCCAGATACATCGCCGACAAGCTCGGCGTGCCCGCGAGCGGGGTGAGCTTCCAGACCGTCTCCCGCTACACCCGGGAGGACGCGCTGAAGCTGGGCCAGGTGGACCTGGTGCTGGCCACCTACTCCTACGACGATCACAAGACCGACGAGGTGACGTTCGCCGGGCCGTACTACCAGGCCAGGACCGACGTGCTGGTACGGCAGGACGCCGGGATCACCACCGAGGCCCAGCTGGCCGGGAAACGGCTCTGCGTGCGCAAGGACAGCACCAGCGCCGACCAGGTCCTGGCCCGGGTGAAGATGACGCCGGTCGCCGGGGGCGACTACGGCGACTGCATGAACCTCCTGAAGGGTGGTCTGGTCGACGCGGTCCCCGGCGACGACCTGATGCTGGCCGGCTTCGCCAACCGCGAGCGGACCCTCAAGTTCCGGGTGCTCGGCCTGGGCCTGGACGACATCCGCTACGCGGTCGCGCTGCCCAAGGGCGACACCCGGACCTGCGTGCCGATCCGGCAGGCCATCCTCGACATGTACGAGAGCGGCGCCGCCCGCACGCTGCTGAAACGCTTCTTCGGCAGGGTCGCCTTCACCCCCGAGACAGACACTCCGGAACGGGTGGCCTGTTAGCGGCGTGTCAGCACGATCTCACCGACCGTCCGGGTTTGAATTGGATCCGAGAGTTCGGGGGAATTCATGGGTCGTTGGGTCGTTGCCGCGTTGGTCAGCCTGCTCACGGGGGTCGCGGCGCCGCCCGCACGGGCCGAAGGGCCGTTCGGCGGCGCTGATCTGACGGTGAAGATCCAGTCCTTCCCGCCGATAGCGCAACCCGGGCAGACGATCACCTACCGGGTCACGGTCGGCAACGCCGGGCCCGGCGACGCGGTGCTGCCGGTGCTCACCGTCCGGATCCCGCGCGATGTCGAGATCATGAGCGTGGACGTGGCCGAGTGCCAGCCCGGTCGCGGCTACAACGAGGTCGTCTGCCGTTCGCCGCGCGACATCCTGGCCGGCGGCAAGGGCGGGGTGACCATCACCGGCCTGGTCCGGCCCAGCGCGAGCGGCCCGCTCCGCGCCCACGCCACGCTCAGCTCCGAGGTGGTCGACGCCGATGAGAAGAACAACCAGGTCAACGCCCTCACCAAGGTGGACGACGGCGCCGATCTCGCCGTCCGGCTCGCCCCGGCCCGGCGCGCCGCCCGTCCGGGCGAGGAGTACTCCGTCGACGCGGTCGTCCACAACCGGGGGCCTCGCGAGGTCCGGGACGCGATCGTTTACGTGCAGTCGGGCCGGGCCCGCTTCCTGACCGGGACGGGCGCGCGCTGCCAGATCCGCGCGGAGCTGATCGGTTGCGAGCTCCCACCGATCAGGTCGGGCGCCTCGGCCCGGTTCCAGCTGGCCTTCCGCGCCCCGGAACGCCCGGTCCGCACCCAGGCCACCGTCTACTCGCGTGACCTGGGCGACCGCCGCCCCGCCAACAACCAGGCGCACCTGCGGCTCGCCGTCCCGCTAAGCCCCGCCAAATCCCGCTGAGGGGCATTTGACGGACGGCTGGGGCTCCGGGCCGCCGGTGGCGAACACCACACCGGCGGCGGCGATGAGACTGCCCAGCACGATGAGGGCCACAAGACCCAGCTTGGGAAGCAGTTCCCTCATGATGAGATCTCATCACATTTAACGGATTGAAGTGGGGCAATTACCGAAGAGCCGCCCAGGCGTCCCCGACGATGCTGCGGAGCGTGTTGTGCTCCGGCTTCCAGCCCAGCTCGCGCTGGATCAGGTCCGAGGAGGCCACCAGCACGGCCGGGTCGCCGGGCCGCCGGGGCGCGGCCACGACCGGGATCTCGTGGCCGGTCACCTCGCGGCAGACGTCGATGACCTCCTGGTTGGAGAAACCGGTGCCGTTGCCCAGGTTGTAGATTCGGTGTATACCCGGCGTGCAGGCGTCCAGGGCCAGCAGGTGGGCTCGGGCCAGGTCGGCGACGTGCACGTAGTCGCGGACGCAGGTGCCGTCCTGGGTGGGGTAGTCGGACCCGAACAGGTTCATCGAGTCGCGCTCGCCCAGGGCGACCTTGAGCACGTTGGGGATCAGGTGCGTCTCGGGCGTGTGGCGTTCGGCGAAGCGGCCGTACGCGCCGGCGACGTTGAAATAGCGCAGGCTGACGGCGGCCAGGCCGTACAGGTTGGCGAAGGTGGTGAGGGCGGTGTCCACGGCTAGTTTGGACGCGCCGTAGGGGTTGCCGGGGCGGGTCGGGTCGGATTCCCGGATGGGGGTGCGCTCGGGCTCGCCGTACACGGAGGCGGTGGAGGAGAAGACGATGCGGCCGACGCCCGCGCCGCGCATCTCGTCCAGCAGGGTGAGCGTGCCGCCGAGATTGTTGGCCCAGTAGCGGTCAGGATGCTCGACCGACTCGCCGACCAGGGATCTGGCGGCGAAGTGCAGCACGGCGTCGAAACCGGTCAGATCTCCGGGCTCGGTGATCGAACCCTCCACGAAGGTCGCTCCCGCGGGGACCGCGTCGGCGTGGCCGGTGGAGAGGTCGTCCAGCACGGTGACCGCGTGCCCGGCCTCGACCAGCTGCGCCGCGACGACACTCCCGATGAATCCCGCGCCCCCGGTTACCAAAAGCTTCACGTTTGATCCTGTTCAGTTCTGTTTGAATCTGTCCGACCAGCCTAGCCGAGTACGCTGGCAGATCATTCTGTCGGCCCGGGCGGGAACCCCAGTGAACACTCTCCTCATGAACATCGCCCTCGTCCTGATCTTCATTCTGATCGGGGGCTTCTTCGCCGCCGCCGAGATGGCCATGGTCTCCCTGCGGGAGAGCCAGGTGCGCCGCCTGGCCTCGTTCGGCCGCCGCGGCGCCCGGGTGGCCAAGCTGGCCCGCGACCCCAACCGGTTCCTGTCCGCCGTGCAGATCGGGGTCACCGTCGCCACCGTGCTGTCGGCCGCGTTCGGCGCCGACCGGTTCAGCGGCGAGCTCACCCCCGTGCTCGAAGGCTGGGGCCTGTCCGGCCAGGCCGCGCCCGTGGTGGCCCTGGTGCTGGTCACCCTGGCCATCTCGTACGTCTCGCTGGTGCTGGGCGAGCTCGCCCCCAAACGGCTGGCCCGGCAGCGCGCCGAAGGCCTGTCCCTGGTGATCGCGCCGTTCCTGGACCGGGTGGCCGCGCTGTCCCGCCCGGTCATCTGGGCGCTGTCCAAGTCCACCGACGGTGTCGTACGGCTGCTCGGCGGCAACCCCAAGACCGACCGCGAGAAGATGTCCACCGAGGAGCTCCGCGACATGGTGGTCGGCCACGCCGAGCTCACCGAGGACGAGCGGCACCTCATCGGCGAGGTATTCGCGGCCGGGAAACGCCAGCTCCGCGAGGTCATGCTGCCCAGGACCGAGGTCGAGTTCATGGACGCGGACACTCCTCTGGCCGAGGCGGCGGTGCTAGCCGCCAGCATGCCCTACTCCCGTTTCCCGGTGTTCCGCGGCTCCTACGATGACATCGTGGGCTTCGTGCACGTGCGCGACCTGCTCGACCCCGTGCTCACCGGCCGGATCGAGCCGATCAGCGAGATCGTCCAGATCCGCCCGGTCAAGATGCTGCCCAGCAGCAAACGGGTGCTGATCACCCTCTCCGAGATGCGCGACGAGGGCCACCACCTGGCCATCGTCGTCGACGAGTACGGCGGCACCGACGGCATCGTCACCCTGGAAGACCTGGTCGAGGAACTCATCGGCGACATCCGCGACGAATACGACGAGGCCGAGGTGCCGGTGCGCAGGATCGCCGGGGACATCGAGGTCGAGGGCCTGGTCCGCCTGGTCGACTTCCACGAGGAAACCGGCATCAACCTGCCCGAAGGGCCGTACGAGACGCTGGGCGGCTACGTGATGGCCGTGCTCGGCCACCTGCCGGCGGTCGGCGATTCGGTGGACAGCCCGGGGGCCGGGCTCACCGTCACCGAGATGGACGGCCGCCGGGTCTCCCGGGTCCTGGTGACCCCGAAGCCGGTCTCTCCGGCGGTCGAGGATTCGAGTCGCTAGTGGCGGGGAAGTCCTGACAGAATCTAGGGCTATGGCCCGTCCTCGAGTTCTGTCCGGCATCCAGCCCACCGCCGACTCCTTCCACCTCGGCAACTATCTGGGCGCGGTGCGCCAGTGGGTCGCGCTGCAGGACACGCATGACGCGTTCTACATGGTGGTGGACCTGCACGCGCTTACGGTCAACCCGAGCGCGGCCGAGCTGACCCGCCGGACCAGGATCGCCGCCGCGCAGCTGTTCGCCTGCGGCCTGGATCCCGAGCGCTCGGCGGTCTTCGTGCAGAGCCACGTGCGCGAGCACGCCGAGCTGGCCTGGATCCTGATCTGCCAGACCGGCATGGGCGAGGCCGGCCGGATGACCCAGTTCAAGGACAAGTCCGCCAAGGTCGGCGAGGGCTCGGCCAGCGTGGGGCTGTTCACCTACCCGATCCTGCAGGCGGCCGACATCCTGCTCTACCAGGCCGACCAGGTGCCGGTCGGGGCCGACCAGAAGCAGCATCTGGAGCTCTCCCGCGACCTGGCCCAGCGGTTCAACAGCCGGTTCGGCCGCACGTTCACGGTGCCGAGCCCGTACATCCTGAAGGAGGTCGAGAAGATCACCGACCTCCAGGAGCCGACCGCGAAGATGTCCAAGTCCTCCTCCAGCCCGCAGGGCATTCTGGACGTGCTGGAGCAGCCGGGCCCGCTGCGGAAGAAGGTCATGCGCGCGGTCACCGACACCGGCTCCGAGGTGGTCGCCGACGAGGAGAACAAGCCCGGCATCACCAACCTGCTCAGGATCCAGTCCGCGATCACCGGCACGCCCATCCCCGAGCTGGAAGCGCGGTATGCGGGGCAGGGCTACGGCACCTTCAAGAAGGACGTCGCCGAGGTCGTGGTGGAGACGTTCGCGCCGATCCGGGAGCGCACCGAGAAGCTGCTGGGCGACGAGGCCGAACTGGACCGCATGCTCGCCATCGGCGCGGCCAAGGCGCGCGCGGTCGCGGTCGAGACCATGGCGCACGTCCGGGAGAACATCGGGTTCCTGCCGACGCTGTGAGCGGGTAAGACAGACGTGTGATCGCGCGCCTTAAGCAGCTACTCGAGTCGATCAAGGCGCGCGGGCGCGGACTTGTCGAATACGCGCGAATCCGGTTCCGGTGGGTCGACCACCTGATCCGGACCGTGCAGCGTTACCAGGTGCAGTCGGGCGACCACCTCGCCGGGTCGGTCACCTACTTCGCGTTCCTGTCGTTCTTCCCGCTCATCTCGCTGGTGTTCGCGCTGTTCGGGTATGTCGTCGCGTTCGGCTGGCTGGATCCCGAGGCCAAGAAGACGATCACCGCCGCGATCAACGAGCAGCTGCCGGGGCTGGCCGGCCAGCTCCAGATCGACCAGCTCGCGGACGCGCGGGTGAACGCCGGGATCATCGGTCTGGTCGGTCTGCTCTACGCGGGTCTGGGCTCGGTGGACGCGCTGCGGACGGCCTTTCGCAAGATCTGGATGAGCACCGAGCCGCAGGTCAACTTCTTCCTGCTCAAGCTCAGGGACCTGGTCGCGCTGATCCTGGTCGGCGTCATCATGCTCACCTCGGTGCTCATCTCCGGCTTCGCGGGCGGCGCGACCACCACGGTCGCGGGCTGGTTCGGCCTGGAGCACTCGGCGATCGGCACGTTCGGCGTGGCCGCGGTCGGCATCCTGGTCAGCCTCGCCGCCGACATTCTGCTGTTCCTCGTCCTGCTGGGCTGGCTGGCCAGGCCGAAGCCGGCCCAGCCGTTCACGTTCGTGTTCCGGGGCGCGGTGCTCGGCGCGATCCTGTTCGGGGTGCTCAAGCAGCTCGCCACGCTGCTGCTGGCGCACACCCTGAGCAATCCGGTGTACGGCACGTTCGCCGTCATCGTGGGCCTGCTGATCTGGATGAACCTGTCGGCCCGGGTGATCCTCTACTCGGCCGCCTGGACGGCCACCGCCGCCCTCGGACCACCGCCGGAACCCTCGCCGATCCCGTCGAACGGACACTACTAGCGGCGGGCGCGGCGGCGGATGCCGTATCCGATCCAGACCAGGCCGCCGGCCAGGCTGCCGATCAGGACGAGGGTGGCCACCAGCGGGGTGCCGCTCTTCTCGACCGTGGTGGTGGCGACGTCCGCGGCCGCGGGGATCGGCGTGACCGATCTGGCGGCGAGCGGCGTCAGGGTGGGGTCGGGGAGCGGGTCGACGAGCGTGCCGACCGGGGCGACCTTGCCGCGGTGGGCGAAGCCCCAGTCGAGCAGGTCGGCCACCTCGCTCCAGAAGGCGCCCTCGTGGCGCATGATCGCGACGATCACGGTGTGCCCGTTCCGGTTGGCCGCGCCGACGAAGCTGCCCAGGGCCTTGGACGTCCAGCCGTTCTTCACGCCCACCATGCCGTTGTAGGTCCAGAGCAGCTTGTTGTGGTTGCCGATCTCGTAGTAGCCCTTGGGCGCCGGAAATTTCGCGGTCTTGGTGGAGATGTAGTTCTTGAACGAGGGGAGTTTGAGGCCCGCGCGGGCGATCAGCGCCAGGTCGTAGGCGGAACTGCTCTGGCCGGGCTCGTCCAGGCCGCTCGGGGTCTTGGCCACCGTGTCGTTGGCCTGAAGCCGCCTGGCCTCGGCGTTCATGTCCGCCAGGGTGGCCGGGACGCCGCCGTTGGCCTCGGCCAGGGCGTGCGCGGCGTCGTTGCCCGAGACCATCAGCAGGGCCCGGAACAGATCGTCCACCTGGTAGATCGGCTTGGGCACCAGGCCGACCGCGCTGCCTTCGATGTTGCAGGCCTCCCGGCTCGGCTGGACCCGCTTGTTCTTGTTCAGCTTGGGGATGAGCGTGACCGCGGTCAGCGCCTTGAGCGTGCTCGCCGGCAGGAACCGCCCGTGCGGGTTCTTGGCCGCCAGCACCTGCCCGGTCTCGGCGTCGGCGATCACGAACGCGCTGGCCTTGCTTTTCGGCGGGGCCTTCACGCCGGGCGGGAGCACCAGGCCGGTTCCGGCCAGCTGTTCGCCGCCGATCGTGTCCGCCCGGGCGCTCGATTGCCCTGCCCCGATCAGGGCAGTCGTCAGTACTGCGACCCCGAGGGCGCTCGTCCCAATTCGCATGTCCGGACATCTCCCCCAAAGCTCGCAGCCGTACGCATCGCGACACGCCGACCCTACTGGGCTCCGGGCATCGATGAGCGCACGCCGCAAGGGCTTAGCGATGTGTGACGGTTTGGGGGGTATTGGAGGATCTTGGCTCCTGAGTGACCATGCACTGAACGCAACCGCTCATGGTGAGGAATTCGGGATGGCCGATTTTTGCCACGCCGAGTGACGGTGCCTGAGACGATGGACTATGGAGGTAGTTGTGGCGATTGAGTTCAATCCATCCCGTGGCGCCACTCTGGGCGTCGAATGGGAGCTGCAGCTCGTCGACACGCGTACGCGGCGCCTCCGGCAGGATGCGCGTGACGTGCTCGCCGCCGTACCTGACCTGAGTGAGAGCTCCCGGCCGAAGGCCATGCACGAGCTCATGGAGTCGCAGATCGAGATCGTGACCGATATCTGCCACACGGCGGCGGAAGCCGTACACGATCTGGACAAGAGCATCCAGCGGTTACGCTCCGTGGTGGAACCCCGGGGAATCGCCCTGGCCTGTACGGGCACTCACGCCATCAGCGAGTGGCAGGACGCCGAGTATTCGCCCATGCAGCGCTACGCCGAACTGGTGGTGGAACTGCAGTGGCTGGCGCGGCGCATCCAAACATTTGGCGTACATGTCCACGTGGGGGTGCGGGAAAGAGATAAAGTCATTCCTATAGTCAACGCACTTGCGGCCTACCTGCCGCATTTCCTGGCGTTGACGACCTCTAGCCCGTACTGGGGCGGCCAAGACACCGGGCTCGCCTCCAGCCGGGCCATCGTTTTTGGTGCGCTGCCCACAGCTGGACCGCCGCATCTATTGGCGGATTGGGCGGAGTTCGAGGAGTACATGGACACCCTGGTGCGTGCCGGCACCATCAGAAGCATCAAAGAGGTGTGGTGGGACATTCGGCCACACCCCGACTTCGGCACGATCGAGATCAGGATGTTCGACGGCATTCCGACCTTGCGGGAGGTCGGGATGGTCACCGCGCTGTCCCAGTGTCTCGTGCAACAGTTCGACCAGCAGCTCGACCGCGGCTACACGCTACCCCAACCGGCCGCCTGGGTGGTCCGGGACAACAAGTGGCGGGCCACCCGATACGGCCTGGACGCCACCGTCATCACCGACGACCGGGGCGCCACCGCGCCGATGCGGGACATGCTCTACGAGCTGAAGCGCGAGCTCGAGCCCGTTGCCGACCGGCTCGGCTGCGCCGACGAGCTGGCCGTGCTGTCCGACGTGCTGGAGCAGGGCAGCTCGTGCGAACGCCAGCGGGCCGTCCGCGCCGGGGGCGGCACGCTCGAAGACGTCGTGGACGCC
The DNA here is from genome assembly GCF_009687885.1 of Acrocarpospora pleiomorpha. Classification (GTDB taxonomy): domain Bacteria; phylum Actinomycetota; class Actinomycetes; order Streptosporangiales; family Streptosporangiaceae; genus Acrocarpospora; species Acrocarpospora pleiomorpha. The sequence goes on along the minus strand of NZ_BLAF01000042.1, from coordinate 37,689 downwards.
ACCATCACCGAGTTCGCCGAGAACCGGTTCGTGACGTCCGGCCGCCACACCTCCCGCGAACCGACTGACCACATAGGAACGTGAAAGGGAACGCCAGTGACGACCTCGCTCGCGGAGGGGACCGAACTCGCCGGGCAGTTGGCCCAGTTCCTCGTCAAGCACGACGAGGAACTGATCGAGTTCCGGCGTGACCTGCACGCCCACCCGGAGACCGCCTTCAACGAGCACCGCACCACCGAGGCGATCGCGCAGCGGCTGAAGGACGCGGGGCTCAGCCCACGCCCGCTCGTGCGTGGCACCGGCCTGTGGGCGGACATCGGCCGGGGCGACGGGCCGCTCATCGCCCTGCGCGCGGACATCGACGCGCTGCCGATGGAGGATGAGAAGGATGTTCCGTACCGGTCGGTGTACCCGCACGCCTGCCACGCGTGCGGGCACGACGCGCACACCGCGATCGTGCTGGGGGCCGGGCTCTTCCTGCAGTCTCAGGCCGAGGCGGGGCTGCTGCCCGGCCGGGTCCGGCTGATCTTCCAGCCCGCCGAGGAGATCGCGGGCGGCGCGCTCGAAGTCGTCAAGGAGGGCGGCCTGTCCGGGGTCGACCGGATCTTCGCGGTGCACTGCGACCCCAGGATCGAGGTCGGCAAGGTCGGCCTGCGCACCGGCGCGATCACCGGCTCCTGCGACAACGTGCAGCTCAAGGTGTCCGGGCCCGGCGGCCACACGGCCCGGCCGCACCTGACCGTGGACCTGGTGTTCGCGCTGAGCAAGATCGTCACCGAGCTGCCCGCCGTCCTGTCCCGCCGGGTGGACCCGCGGTCCAGCCTCAGCCTGGTCTGGGGGCAGATCTCGGCCGGGTCCGCGTTCAACACCATCCCCGACGTCGGGTACGCCCAGGGCAGCGTGCGCTCCCTGGACGAGGACACCTGGCACACCGCGCCGGAACTGATCAAGTCTTTGGTGGACCAGGTGGCCGAGCCGTACGGGCTCGACGTCGAGCTGGACTACCGCAGGGGCACCCCGGCCACGGTCAACGAGGCCAAGAGCATCCAGATGTTCAACGACGCGGTGAGCAAGTTCATCGGCGAGAGCGCCGCCGTGCCCACCCCGCAGAGCCTGGGCGGCGAGGACTTCTCCTGGTACATCGAGTCCGTGCCCGGCGCGCTGGCCCGGCTGGGCGTGCGGCCCCCGGGCGCGACCGCGGTCACCGACATCCACCACCCGGCGTTCGACATCGACGAGCGGGCGATCGGGATCGGCGTCAAGGTGATGTCCGCGACCGCGCTTGCCGCCATGTGACCCAAGCTTTCCGGGGCGGCGAGCTACGCGTTGCGCCTTAAAGGTGACGCTGGTTTATACATGGCGTCGCTGAGGGGGACATGTGCGTCGCGTGATCCTGATCATCCCGCTGGTCTCGGCCGTCGTCGGCTGCGGCGGGCCGGCTCCCGAGAGCGAGCCCGTGCCGAGCAGCAGCTCGATGACGACGGTCGGGCTGATGTACGGAGTGGGTGGGCGCGGCGACCAGGCGTACAACGACTCGGTCGCGTTCGGTCTGGACAGGGCCAAGGTCGAGTTCGGGTTGCGGACCAGGGAGCTGGGGGCTCTGGCGGGCGAGGGTGACGCCCCGAGGATCGAGGGGCTCCGGCTGCTCGTCAGGAGTGGCTGCAATCCGATCATCGGGGTCGGGTTCCCCAACGCGGCCGCGGTGAAGCAGGTCGCGGCCGAGTTCCCCCGGGTCAGGTTCGCCCTCCTGGACGACGCGTCGGCGACCGCGGCCAATATCACCAACCTGGTGTTCGCCGTGAACGAGGGCGCGTTTCTGGTCGGCGCGGCGGGCGCGCTCAAGTCCACCAAGAACAGCCTGGGTTTCGTCGGCGGGGTGAACGCGCCGGGGATCCACGCGTTCGAGGTCGGCTACCGGGCGGGCATCGCGCACGTCCGGCCGAAGGACCGGATCCAGGTCGAGTACCTCTCCCAGCCGCCGGACCTGTCCGGCTTCTACAACCCGCCCCGGGCCAGGGCCGTCGCCGCCAGAATGTACGGCTCCGGCGCCGATGTCGTCTTCCAGGTCGCGGGCGCCTCCGGCGCGGGGGTGTTCGAGGCGGCGCTGGCCGCGGAAAAATGGGCGATCGGGGTGGTCACCGATCAGGCCGAGACCGCGAACCCCTCGGTCCGCGGCCGCATCATCACCTCAATGGTCAAAGAAGTCGATGTCGCGGTGTACGACTTCATCTTCAGCGTGCTCCGGGGCGCGGTGAAGACCGGCTCGGTCACTTACGACCTGAAGGCGGGCGGCGTGGACTACACCACCACGGGCGGCCACATTCGCAACTTCGTGCCCCGGCTCAACGAGCTCAAGCGGCAGATCATCAACGGAACGATCAAGGTTCCGACCGGTTGACCTGGTCACAGGCAGGACCTAGCTGGATAACGGACCTGTTGCGGACTTGTGTGAGCATTTGGTAGTTGCAGGTCAAACAACTATCTTCCGTGCAGGGTTGCCGTGCGTTCCTTTCGCGCGTGCGACGGAAGTTGGACGTCACGGAAGGGGAGTTCACCTTGCTCCGCAATCGTTTTGGCAGGCTCATCGCCGGTACCGCGGCGAGCGCCATGCTGTTCGCCGTCGCCGCCTGCGGCGGTGACGGCACCGAGGCCGCGCCCAGCGGCGCACCGGCCTCGTCATCCGCCCCGGCCGCGGCTTCGGCGAAGGTCGGCCTCGCATACGACATCGGCGGGCGTGGTGACCAGTCGTTCAACGACTCCGCCGCGGCCGGTCTGGACAAGGCCAAGGCCGAACTCGGCGTCGAGGTCAACGAGCTCGAGGCCGCCAACGGCGAGACCGACGCGCAGAAGGAGGAGCGCCTCCGCCTCCTCGCCACCGGCGGTTACAACCCGATCATCGCGGTCGGCTTCGCCTACTCCGCCGCGATCACCAAGGTCGCCAAGGAGTTCCCCGAGGTCAAGTTCGCCATCGTCGACGACGCCGCCGAGGGCGCGAACATCTCCAACCTGGTCTTCGCCGAGGAGCAGGGCTCGTTCCTGGTCGGCGTGGCCGCCGCGCTCAAGTCCACCAAGAACAACGTGGGCTTCGTCGGCGGCGTGGACGTCCCGCTGATCCACAAGTTCGAGGCGGGCTTCGAAGCCGGTGCCAAGGCCGTCAAGCCGGACATCACCGTACAGAAGAAGTACCTGACCCAGCCCCCGGACTTCTCCGGCTTCGGTGACCCGGCCAAGGGCAAGACCGCCGCCGAGGGCATGTTCGACGCGGGCGCCGACGTGGTCTACCAGGCCGCGGGCGGTTCCGGCGCGGGCGTCTTCGAGGCCGCCAAGGCCGCCAACGGCCTGGCCATCGGCGTCGACTCCGACCAGGCCAAGACCGCCGACCCGACCGTCGCCGACGTCATCATCACCTCGATGCTGAAGAAGGTCGACGTCGCGGTCTTCGACTTCATCAAGAACTTCACCGCCAACACCGTCAAGCCCGGGATCACCGTCTACGACCTGAAGGCCGGCGGCGTCGACTACTCCCTCACCGGCGGCAAGATCGACGACATCAAGGCCCAGATCGACGAGTACAAGAACAAGGTCATCAGCGGCGAGATCACGGTTCCCACCGGCGCCTGACCCGATGACACCGCGGGGCCCGGTAGCTGCAACGCCGGGCCCCTTGGTTTACTTTCCTTCGGGAGGCCGAGATCAGCACCCAGACCGCAGTCGCCCTGGACGGGATCACCAAACGATTCCCGGGCGTCGTCGCCAACCGCGACATCCACCTGAGCGTGACCAAAGGCCACATCCACGCCATCGTCGGCGAGAACGGCGCCGGCAAGTCCACGCTCATGAAGATCCTGTACGGCATGCAGCGGCCGGACGAGGGTGAAATCCACATCAACGGCTCCCCGGTTTCCTTCCACACCCCCGGAGACGCCATCGCGGCCGGCATCGGCATGGTGCACCAGCACTTCATGCTGGCCGACAACCTGACCGTGCTGGAGAACGTGGTCCTCGGCAGCGAGCCGCGCAAGGGCGGCATCGCGCTCGACTTCGCCGCCGCCCGCAAGAAGATCAAGGAGATCTCCGACGCGTACGGTCTGGACGTCGACCCCGACGTGCTGGTCGAGGACATCGGCGTCGGCCTGCGGCAGCGGGTTGAGATCCTCAAGGTGCTCTACCGGGGCGCCCGCATCCTCATCCTGGACGAGCCCACCGCCGTGCTCGTGCCGCACGAGGTGGACGAGCTCTTCGAGAACCTGCACGGCCTGGTCCGCGAGGGCATCACGATCATCTTCATCTCGCACCATCTGGACGAGGTGCTCAAGGTCGCCGACGCGATCACGGTGATCCGCCGCGGCACCACGGTGGCCAGCGTGGACCCCGCCTCGGTCACCGCCAGGCAGCTGGCCGAGCTCATGGTCGGCTCCGAACTGCCCAGCCCGGAGACCCGCGAGTCCACGGTCACCGACACGGTGGCGCTGGAGGTCACCGGCCTCACCATGGGGACCGACGGCGGGCGGCCGCTGCTCGACGACATCTCCTTCACCATCCACAAGGGCGAGGTCCTCGGTATCGCCGGGGTCGAGGGCAACGGCCAGGCCGAACTGGTCGAGGCCATCATGGGCATCCGCCCCTCCTCCGGCGCCATCACCCTGGCCGGGACCGACATCGGCGACTGGTCCACGCTGCGCCGCCGCGAGGCCGGGATCGGCTACATCCCGGAGGACCGGCAGCGCCACGGCCTGCTGCTGCTGGCCCCCCTGTGGGAGAACCGCATCCTCGGCCACAACTCCGGCGGCGTCTGGATCGACCGCAAGGGCGCCCGCGCCGACACCGAACGCATCGTCACCCAGTACGACGTCCGCACCCCCGGCATCGACGTGGACGCCGCCGCGCTCTCCGGCGGCAACCAGCAGAAGCTGATCGTCGGCCGGGAGATGAGCGGCGACCCCGTGCTGCTCATCGCGTCGCACCCGACCCGGGGCGTCGACGTCGGCGCCCAGGCGGCCATCTGGGACCACCTGCGCAACGCCCGCGCCGCCGGGCTCGCGGTGCTGCTCATCTCCGCCGACCTGGACGAGCTGATCGGCCTGTCGGACACGCTGAAGGTGCTGCTGCGCGGCAAGATCGTCGCGGATGTCGACCCCGCGAACGTGACTCCGGAACAGCTCGGCTCGGCCATGACCGGTGCCGGGGAGGACGCATGACCACTGGCAAGGAAGTCCCCCAAACCCCCCATCGCGACACATTCGCCAACCGGCTCATCGGTCGGATCAAGCTCAACGGGCTGATGGCGCTGGCCGCGCCGGTGCTGGCGATCCTGTTCGCGGGCCTGATCACCTCGCTGGTGCTGATCCTCACCGACCACCCGCCCGTCGACACGTTGCTGGCCATGGTCGAGTACGGCAGCACTCCCCGCTCGATCGTGCTGATCATCAATCTGGCCTCGGCCTACTACCTTTCCGCGATGGCCGTCGCGCTCGGCTTCCGGATGAACCTCTTCAACATCGGCGTGGACGGCCAGTACCGGCTGGCCGCCCTGTGCGCCGCCGCCGTCGGCGGCGCGGTCGCGCTGCCGAAACCGCTGCACATCGGGCTGATCATCGTGGTCGCGGTGGTGGTCGGCGCGGCCTGGGCGGGCATCGCCGGCGTGCTCAAGGCCAAGCGCGGGGTCAGCGAGGTCATCTCCACCATCATGCTGAACACCATCGCCACCGGGCTGGGCGCCTGGCTGCTGGCCCAGTGGGCGGTGCCGGTGGCCGGGAGCAACAACATCGGCACCAACCCGATCCCCGAGTCGGGGCACGCGCCGGGCATCCCGCTCATCCCGCAGGCCCCGAACGAGGTGTTCGGCCTGTTCATCCTGGCCGTCCTGGTCGGGATCGGGTTCCACGTGCTGCTCAACCGCACCCGGTTCGGCTTCAACCTGCGCTCCACCGGTCTGTCCGAACCGGCCGCCGTGGCCAGCGGGGTGAACGTCAAGAAGATGATCGTCATCGCCATGCTGATCTCCGGCGGGATGGCCGGCCTGGTCGGCATGCCGCAGTTGCTCGGCTCCTCCTACTCCTACAGCCTCGACTTCCCGCCCGGGTTCGGCTTCACCGGCATCGCCATCGCGCTGATCGGCCGGAACAACCCGATCGGGGTCGCCTTCGGGGCCCTGCTGTGGAGCTTCCTGGACGTCTCGCAGAACATTCTCAGCCTCAAGAAGGTGTCACCCGAGATCGTTACGATCATGCAGGGCGTGATCGTGCTGGCGGTCGTCATCGCGTACGAGCTGGTGCACCGCTACCGGATCGCGGCCGAGCAGCGGCGGGTCAGCCGGGAACTGTCGGCGTCGGTCCACCTGGAAGGAGCAGCCGCGTGAGCACCGCCACCACCACTCCGGCGGCGGTCGCGCCGCCGGCGGGCAGATTCCGGCTGACCTGGCCGGTCGCCCTGCTCGGCGTCGCCGGGCTGCTGGTCCTGATGTCCTTCACCAGGATCGTCACCGGCGCGCACGACATCACCTCCAGCGGCACCGTGAGCGCGGCGCTCTACCTGGCCGTGCCGATCGGGCTCGCCGGTCTGGGCGGGCTCTGGTCAGAACGCTCCGGCGTGGTCAACATCGGCCTCGAAGGCATGATGATCCTGGGCACCTGGTTCGGCGCGTGGGGGGCGTTGGTCACCGGCAACCCCTGGGTCGGGGTCGTCGCGGGGGCGCTCGGCGGCGCGGCGGCCGGGGTGCTGCACGCCATCGCCACCGTCACCTTCGGCGTCGACCACGTGGTCTCCGGCGTGGCCATCATCCTGCTCGGCACCGGCATCGCCAAATACCTGTCCGCCCTGATCTTCTCCACCATGACGGGCGGCGGCGACACCCAGTCGCCGCGCGTCCCCCCGATGCAGACCATCGGCCTGTGGGGCGTCGGCGGGGACAACCGGTGGGTCCTGTTCGACGGCGCCGACCCGCTGCGCACCCTCGAAGGCCAGCGCTGGTTCTTCGTCTCCGACCTGGCCGGGGTGCTGCGCGGCCTGACCACCAACGTCTCGCTCTTCACCATCCTGGCCATCCTGCTGGTGCCGCTGACCTTCTGGACGCTCTGGCGGACCTCCTTCGGCCTGCGCCTGCGCGCCTGCGGGGAACGCCCGGTGGCCGCCGAGTCCCTGGGCGTCAACGTCTACTACTACAAGTACGTGGCCGTCGTCGTCTCCGGCGCGCTCGCCGGGCTCGGCGGCGCGTTCCTGTCCATCGTGGCGGCCGGCACCTACCGGGAGGGCCAGACCGGCGGGCGCGGCTTCATCGGCCTGGCCACGGTCATCTTCGGCAACTGGCGCCCCGGCGGCCTCGCGGCCGGCGCGGGCCTGTTCGGCTACACCGACGCCCTCCAGCTCCGCCAGGGCGGCACTTCCGTGCACGCGCTGCTGCTCGTCATCGCCCTGCTGCTGGCTGCCGTCGGCGTTTACCAGCTGGTACGGCTGGCACGCAACCGGGCCGCGCTGATCACCGGGGTGAGCGCGGTGGTGGTGTTCGTGGTGTTCATGATCACCGACACAGTGCCCGAGCAGTTCACCTCGTTCACCCCGCACCTGACCACTCTGCTGGTACTGTCCCTGGCCTCGCAGCGGTTGCGGATGCCGGCCGCGGATGGCTTGCCATACCGGAGAGGACAGGCGAAATGACGATCGACTGGGAGCTGTTGCGGGAGCACGCGGGGGAGGCGATGACGCACGCGTACGCGCCATACTCCAAATTCCCGGTCGGGGCCGCCGCCCTGGTGGACGACGGCAGGATCGTGGTGGGCTGCAACGTCGAGAACGCCTCCTACGGGCTCGGCCTGTGCGCCGAGTGCGGCCTGGTCTCCGCGCTGCACGCCTCAGGTGGGGGGCGGCTGGTCGCGTTCACGTGCGTGGACGGCCATGGTGAGCTGCTCATGCCGTGCGGCCGCTGCCGCCAGCTGCTGTTCGAGCAGGGCGGCCCCGAGTTGCTGGTGGAGACACCGGAGGGTCCGTGGCGGATGGCCGACATCCTGCCGTTCGCCTTTGGGCCTGACGACTTGTCACGATAAATGGGGGGAACATGGCATTCGACGCCGTCGAGATCATCTCGATCAAGCGGGACCGGGGGGAGCTGTCCACCCCGCAGATCGACTGGGTGATCGACGCCTACACCAAGGGCGAGGTGGCCGACGAGCAGATGTCCTCGCTGGCCATGGCGATCCTGCTCAACGGCATGAACCGCCGCGAGATCGCCGACTGGACCCAGGCCATGATCCGCTCCGGCGAGCGCATGGACTGGTCGGCGCTGGACCGGCCCACCGCCGACAAGCACTCCACCGGCGGCGTCGGCGACAAGATCACCCTCCCGCTGGCCCCCCTGGTGGCCGCCTGCGGCGCGTACGTCCCGCAGCTCTCCGGCCGCGGCCTCGCCCACACCGGCGGCACCCTGGACAAGCTTGAATCCATCCCCGGCTGGCGCGCCAACCTCTCCAACGACGAGATGCTCGCCGTCATCCGCGCCTCCGGCGCGGTCGTCTGCGCGGCCGGGACCGGTCTCGCCCCCGCCGACAAGAAGCTCTACGCGCTCCGCGACGTCACCGGCACCGTCGAGTCCATCCCCCTGATCGCCTCGTCGATCATGTCCAAGAAGATCGCCGAAGGCACCGGCTCCCTCGTCCTGGACGTCAAGGTGGGCTCGGGCGCCTTCATGAAGACCGTGGACAACGCGCGCGAGCTGGCCACCACCATGGTCGCCCTCGGCACCGACGCGGGCGTCCGTACGGTGGCCCTGCTCACCGCCATGGACCGCCCCCTCGGCCTCAAGATCGGCAACACCCTGGAGGTCGAGGAATCCGTGGAGGTGCTCGCCGGCGGCGGCCCTTCCGACGTCATCGAACTCACCCTCCACCTGGCCCGCGAGATGCTCGCCGCCGCCGGCATCTCCGGCAAGGATCCCGAACAGGCCCTCAAAGACGGCTCCGCCATGGACGCCTGGCGCCGCATGATCACCGCCCAGGGCGGCGACCCCGACGCCCTCCTCCCGCACGCCGCCGAGTCCATGACCCTCACCGCCCCCACCTCCGGCGTCCTGTCCCGCCTGGACGCCTACAGCGTCGGCGTAGCCGCCTGGCGCCTCGGCGCGGGCCGCGCCCGCAAGGAGGACCCCGTCTCCTTCGGCGCCGGCATCACCCTCCACGCCAAGCCCGGCGACATCGTCCGCGAGGGCCAACCCCTCCTAACCCTCCACACCGACGAAACCGCCCGCTTCGACCGCGCCCTCCAGTCCCTGGACGGCGCCTACGAGGTCTCGGCCGCGAGCGACCCCACCCTGCTACCGCTGGTGATCGACCGCATAGAAGCGTGATTGAGAACGCGGCTCAGCGCCAGGATTCCGCCTGACGTCCTTCGAGGTGCTCGCCGAGGACGGCTCGGTGGGTGGGCCGGGCTTCGGCGCACGCGAGTCGGCCCTTTTCGGTGAGGGTGACGAAGATGCCGCGGCGGTCGGCCTGGCAGAGGGCTCGGGTGACTAGGCCGTCGCGTTCGAGGCGGGCGATCAGGCGGGAGAGGGCGCTCTGGCTTAGGTGGACGCATTCGGCCAGTTCCTGGACGCGGAATTTGCCGTCGGGGGATTTGCAGTCGCCCTCGGACATGCGGTCGAGGACCTCGAACTCGCTGACGCCCAGGTCGTGTTTGTCGTGTAGTTCGCGCTCCAGGGCGCACACGATCGTCGCGTGCTGGGCCAGGAGGTGGCGCCAGGCGGTGACGACGTCGGTGTCGTTCATGAGTCCTCCCGGGGCAGAAGATAGCATGCGCGGGCAATACATGCAAATGCATTAAATGCTTGTGCATTGAATGCGCGTGCATGTAATGTCCCGGCCATGGAATCATCTGCCCGAGATCAGCGATGGGGGGCTTCCCTCTGGGGGTTGCTCGCCGTTCTCTGTGCTGTGGTCTTTCTAGATGGGCTCGATGTCTCGATGGTCGGCGTGGCGTTGCCGTCCATCCAGGCCGAGCTGGGGATGTCGACGGCCGCTCTGCAATGGGTGGTCAGTGGTTATGTGCTGGGTTACGGGGGTTTGCTGCTTCTTGGTGGTCGTACGGCTGATCTGCTGGGGCGACGGCGGGTGCTGCTCGTCGCGCTGGGGGTGTTCGCGGGGGCGTCCCTGCTGGGCGGGCTGGTCGACAATGGCGCGCTGCTGATCGCGGCGCGGTTCGTGAAGGGGGTCAGTGCGGCGTTCACGGCCCCGGCGGCGTTGTCGATCATCACGACCACGTTCGCGGAAGGGCCCGCCAGGAACCGGGCGCTGAGTATCTTCACCGCGTGCGCGGCCAGCGGGTTCTCGCTCGGGCTCGTGCTGTCGGGCTTCCTGACCGAGCTGGGCTGGCGGTGGACGTTCCTGAGCCCGGTCCCGGTGGCGCTGCTGGCGCTGGTCCTGGGCAGCCGCTTGATCCCGAGGAATGACCACCGTGCCGAGGGCGGCTACGACGTTCTGGGGGCGGTCACCATCACGGCCTCCATGCTGCTGCTGGTGTTCACCGTGGTGGAGGCGCCAGAGGTCAGCGTGACGCGTACGGCTCTGACGGGGGCCGCGTCACTCGGACTGCTGGCCCTGTTCCTCTGGCTCGAACGCCGGGTACGGCATCCGCTCGTCCGCCTCGGCATCCTCCGGGCCGGACACCTGGCCAGGGCCAATATCGGGATCATGATCCTTTTCGGGTCGTACATCGGATTCCAGTTCGCGGCCATGCAGTACTTCCAGAACATGCTCGGCTGGTCGGCGCTGGAGACCGCGCTGGCGTTCCTGCCGGCGGGGCTGCTGGTGGCGATCACCTCCACCAAGATCGGCAGCTTGGCGGACCGGTTCGGCACCGGCAGGCTGATCGTGGCCGGCACGGTCGCGCTGATCGGCGGGTACGTCATGTTCCTGCGCGTCGACGAGACGCCCAGCTTCTGGGGGCTGGTGTTCCCGGGCATGGTGCTGCTGGGGATCGCGTTCGCGCTGTCGTTCCCGTCGCTGAACATCCAGGCGGTGGCGGGGGTGCACGACGACGAGCAGGGGCTGGCGTCGGGACTGCTCAACACCTCGGGGCAGGTCGGCGGGGCGGTCGTGCTGGCGATCGTGACGGCGGTGCTGACCACGGGGTCGGGGGACCCGATCGCCATCTTCCGCAGGGCAGTCGTGATCTCGGTGGTGTTCGCGCTGCTCGGGCTCGGCGTGGCGATCAGCGGGCTGCGCTTCCGCTCCGTCAAGGAGCAGGAACAGGTGCTCGAAACCGTCTGATCGTCCTCCGGCGTGGCGGTCCCGCACCGCCACGCCGGAGCCGTTCTTCGGCAAACTCTGCTAGATCGTTGTTTTCGCAGGTGGCGGTAGGATGCCGGGATGACCCAGCCCACTCTTGAGGAGATCCGCCAGGCCCCGAAGGTCCTGCTCCACGACCATCTCGACGGCGGACTGCGGACGGACACGATCATCGATCTGGCCCGGGAATCCGGCTACGACAAGCTGCCGTCGACAGATCCGGCCAACCTGGCCCAGTGGTTCCAGGAGGCGTCGGACTCGGGATCGCTGGAGCGGTATCTGGAGACCTTCGCGCACACCGTGGGGGTCATGCAGTCCCGGGAGGCGCTGATCAGGTGCGCGGCCGAGTGCGCCGAGGACCTGGCCAACGACGGGGTCGTCTACGCCGAGGTGCGGTACGCACCAGAGCTGCACACCTCCGGCGGGCTCAGCCTGGACCAGGTCGTCACCGCGGTCAACGAGGGCTTCCGGCTCGGCTGCCAGGGCCGGGACATCAGGGTCGTGGCGCTGCTCACCGCGATGCGCCACCAGGCCAGGTCGATGGAGATCGCCGAGCTGGCCGTGCGCTACCGGGACGTGGGCGTGGTCGGTTTCGACATCGCCGGCGCCGAGGCCGGATACCCGCCCACCCGGCACCTGGACGCGTTCGAATACCTGCAGCGCGAGAACGCGCACTTCACCATCCACGCCGGTGAGGGCTTCGGGCTCCCCTCGATCTGGCAGGCGATCCAGTGGTGCGGCGCCGATCGGCTCGGCCACGGCGTGCGCATCATCGACGACATCGCGGTGGCGGAGGACGGCGAGGCCAAACTGGGCAGGCTCGCGGCCTATGTCCGGGACAAGCGCATCCCGCTGGAGATGGCCCCCACCTCCAACCTGCAGACCGGCGCCGCCGCCTCCATTGCCGCGCACCCGATCGGGCTGCTCCGCCGCCTGTACTTCCGGGTCACGGTCAACACCGACAACCGGTTGATGAGCGCCACCTCGGTGTCCCTGGAGTTCCACAAGCTGGTCGAGGCGTTCGGGTACGACTGGGATGACCTGCAGTGGTTCACGGTCAACGCGATGAAGTCGGCCTTCATCCCGTTCGACGAGCGGCTCGCGCTGATCAACGGAGTGATCAAGCCCGGGTTCGCGCAGCTCAAGTGGCGCGCATGACGTACCGGTCGACGGCGTCCTGGATTTTCGGCTGGGTGTGGCTGGCGTTCGCCGCGTTGAACACGGCGGACCTGATCGCCCGGGGGACGATGCCGACCGCGCTGGTGGTCGGTGCGGTGCTGGGCGTGATCACGTTCCTGGTCTTCGTGATGTCGCTGCGGCCTGCGACGATCACCGAGGAGGGCGGGGTCCGGGTTCGCAACCCGTTCCGTACCGCGTTCCTGCCGTGGAACACGGTGGATGGCGTCGAGGTGTCGAACGCGATCACGATCAGGGCGGGGGAGCTGACCGTGCGGTGCTGGACGCCGCAGCCGTCCGCGCGGGAGCGGGCGAAATCGGTCCGGCAGGGCGGCTCGTCCCGGCGGTCGGGGCGTTATCCGACGTCGGAACCGGTGCGGACGAAGGGGGAGCAGGCCGCCGCCGAGGCGATGGCGGGGCGGACCCACGCCGACTGGGCGGCCGAGCAGATCCGCGCGCTGGCCGAGAAGAACAAGCGCAAGACCACCGGAGAGGCCAGCGTGATCTGGTCGCCGTACGCGATCGGCGCGGCCACCGCAACCGTGATCCTCGTTGTCGCGGCTGCGATCGCGCTGGCCCTGTAAGCGGCGCTAGAGGCCCAGAGCTTCGGCGATGTCCTGTTTGAGGGCGATGAGGTCTTGGGTGGCCTGAGTGCGGGTCGTCGCCACGTCGCCGGTTACCGGGAGGACGACCTCCAGGTAGCACTTGAGTTTGGGTTCGGTTCCGCTTGGCCGGACCACGATGCGCGCGCCTCCCGCGAGGCGGTAGCGCAGGCCGTCGGTGGGTGGCAGCCCGCCCGCTCCGGATGCCAGGTCCTCGGCCGATTCGACCTTCCGGCCGCCCAGTTCGGACGGGGGCGTGTCGCGGAGCCGCTGCATGGCCTTCGTGATCAAGGACAGGTCCTCGACGCGGAACGAGAGTTGGGATGTGGCGTGCAGGCCGTACTTTCTGGCCTGGTCGTCCAGGAGGTCGAGGAGGGTGCGGCCGTCTCGTTTGGCCTGGGCGGCGATCGCGCCGATGGTCAGGGCGGCGCTGATGCCGTCCTTGTCGTGCACCGGCAGGCCCGCGTCCGAGCCGACGCTGTAGCCCAGCGCCTCCTCGTAGCCGTAGATCAGTCCGGGGCCCGCCTTCATGATCCATTTGAAGCCAGTGAGGGTTTCCCGGTAGGGCACGCCGTACGCGTCGGCGATGCGGCCGAGCAGCGACGACGACACGATCGTGGTGGCCACCAGCCTGTCCTGCCCTGACGTGGTGCGCAGCACGTGTTCGCCGAGCAGACCGCCCACCTCGTCACCGGTCAGCATCCGGAACCGCCCGTCCGGCTGGCGCGCCCCCACCGCGCAGCGGTCCGCGTCCGGATCGTTGGCGATCACGATGTCGGCCTGTACGGCGGGCGCGGACGCCAGCTCAAGAGCCAGATCCATCGCCCCCGGCTCCTCCGGATTCGGAAACGCCACGGTGGGAAAATCCGGATCCGGCCGATGCTGCGCCCCCACGATCATCGGCGACTTGAACCCGGCCGCGATGAACGCCGCCGCCAGCGTGGATCCGCCCACCCCGTGCAACGGCGTGTACGCGACCCGCAACTCCCGCGCGTCCCCCAACGCGAGCGAGGTCACCGCCTCCAGGTACGGCTGCAGGATCGCCGCCTGCCCGAGCGTCTGCCAGTCGTCCCCGAGCGGCAGCTCGTCCACCCGGCCGACCGCGTCGATCGCCTGGGAGATCTCCGTGTCCAGGGGTGGCACGATCTGGGCGCCGTCCCCCCAGTAGACCTTGTAGCCGTTGTCGCGTGGCGGATTGTGCGAGGCGGTGACCATGACTCCGGCGTCCGCGCGCAGGTGCCGTACCGCGAAGGCCAGGACCGGAGTCGGGTAGCGGCCGCCCATGACCGCGACGCGCAGGCCCGCGCCGGTGAGCACCGCGGCCGTGTCGCGGGCGAAGACATCGGAGTTGTGCCGCGCGTCGAAGCCGACCACGACCAGCTTGCCAGGGCCGAGCACGGCCGCCAGGCCCGCCGCCGCGCGCATCACCGTAACCCGGTTCATCCGGTTCGGCCCCGCGCCCAGCTCGCCGCGCAGCCCGGCCGTGCCGAACTCCAGCTTGGCGCCGAACCGGTCGCGCAGCGCCTCCGGGTCATCGAGCAGACCCGCCAGCTCGGCCCGGGTCACCGGGTCGGGGTCCTGGGCGAGCCAGTCGGCCGCCAGCAGTTCGAGATCCATGCTCATAGCTTGTTGACGACCTCGCTGAGCAGGACGCCCATCCGTTTCGCGGTCGCCTTGCCCACCGCCAGGACCTCTTCGTGGTTGAGCGGCTCGCCGACCAGGCCCGCCCCCGGGTTGGTGACCAGCGAGACGCCCAGCACCTCGGCTCCGGCCTCGCGGGCCGCGATGGCCTCCAGCACGGTGGACATGCCGATCATGTCCCCGCCCAGCGTGCGCAGCATCCGGATCTCGGCGGGCGTCTCGTACGTCGGGCCGCGGAAGGCCACATAGACTCCTTCGGCCAGGGTCGGGTCGGCCTCCTTGGCGAGGGCGCGCAGGCGTGGTGAGTACACGTTCGTGAGGTCCAAGAAGGTGGAGCCGGTGAGCGGGTTGGCCCCGGTCATGTTGATGTGGTCGCTGATCAGCACCGGCTCGCCGACCCGCTGGGTCTCCGGGCGCAGCCCGCCGGCCGCGTTGGTCAGCACGACCACGCGCACCCCGGTGGCGGCGGCCGTGCGGATGCCGTGCACGACCGGTTCGACGCCGCGGCCCTCGTACAGGTGGGTGCGGCCCAGGAAGATCAGGGCGTGGGTGCCGGATTCGGTGCGCACCGCACGGATGGTGCCGGCGTGTCCGGCCACGGCGGGCGCGGAGAAACCGGGCAGTTCGGTCACCGGCACCTCGGCCAGCGTCTCGCCGATCGCGTCGGCGGCGGGCACCCAGCCCGACCCCATCACCAGGGCCACGTCAAAACCGTCCAGCCCGGTGCGGGCCTGCAGGGCGGCCGCGGCCTGGGCGGCGAGAGAATACGCGTCGTTGCTCACAGGACCGAGCGTACAGAACGGCATGAAGTCTCCCAGCCGCCCCACCTGCCAGAATCATTCATCCGAATTTCAGCGAAATTTCCCAATAGGCAGCCCGCCGATCCGGAGGATCGGCCATAAGCACAGCTAGTCGCCCAGGGATTTGCAGGGGCGGCTTCGCAGGTCCTTGACGTAGTCGTCGGGGGCGCCCGCCTTCTCGGCCGCGTCCGCGATGATGCCCAGGTAGCGGGCCGAGGGCAGGCCGCCCTCGTAGGAGTCCAGCACGTAGACCCAGGACAGCACGTCGCCGTCCAGCGTCGCCACCCGCAGCCGGACCCGCTTGTAGAGGCCCAGTTCGAGGCCCGTCCACCGGTCCAGGGAGGCCTCGTCCCACTCGGGCACGTCGTACAGCACGACGAAGACCTGCTCGTCGCGGTCCTCCACGATGGTGGCGAGCGCACCCTCCCAGTGCACGTCCTCACCGCCGAAGGTCAGCCGCCAGCCGACCAGCCAGCCAGAGCCCCGCATCGGAGAGTGCGGGGCACGCTCAGCCATCTGCTTGGGATCCATGTTGCTGGCGAACGCTGCGTAGACAGGCACAGCGACCTAGCCTAATCCAAGATCTCCCCGCCACGCCCGCCCGCGTGCATTCCACGTGTTTATGCTCGCGCCTCGCGCCCCCTACGTTAGCTACCCTTCCGATGCGGGAGAATGGGGTATGTGACGAGGATAGTGATCATCGGCGGCGGGCCAGGCGGCTACGAGTCGGCGCTGGTCGCCGCTCAGCTCGGCGCCCAGGTGACCGTCGTCGAACAGGACGGGCCCGGCGGCGCGTGCGTGCTGACCGACTGCGTGCCGTCGAAGACCCTGATCGCCACGTCCGTGCGCAAGCAGGCGCTGCTGGACGCCGAATCGCTGGGGGTGTATTTCACCGGCGGCGAGGACGGCGACGTGGGCGGCGCGGTGGCCGACATGCCGCTGGTCAACGGCCGGGTCAAGGAACTCGCCCACGCCCAGTCCGCCGACATCGCGGCCCGGCTCGCGGCCGAGAACGTCGAGGTCATCCGGGCGCAGGGGCGGCTGGTCGACCCCCAGCTGGTGCGGGCGGGGAATCGCACCATCCGTGCCGACGTGGTGATCGTGGCCACCGGCGCCACCCCGCGGGTGCTGGTCGGCGCCGAGCCTGACGGTGAGCGCATCCTTACCTGGCGTCAGATGTACGACCTGACGGAGTTGCCGGAACATCTGATCGTGGTCGGCTCCGGGGTGACCGGGGCCGAGTTCGCGGGGGCGTACCAGTCACTGGGGTCGGAGGTCACGCTGGTCTCCAGCCGCGACCGGATGATGCCCAACGAGGACGCGGACGCGGCCGAGGTGCTCGAAGACGTCTACCGGCGGCGCGGCATGAACGTGATGGGCCGGTCCCGGGCCGCCTCGGTCAAGCGCACCGCGCACGGCGTGGTCGTCACGCTGGAGGACGGCAGGACCGCCGAGGGCACCCACTGCCTGATGACCGTCGGCATGGTGCCCAACACCAGCGGCATCGGCCTGGAGGACAACGGCGTCAAACTCGACCGCAACGGCTTCATCGAGGTGGACAAGGTGTCCAGGACCTCCGCGCCGGGGGTGTACGCGGCGGGGGACTGCACCGGCGTGCTCATGCTCGCCTCGGTGGCCGCCATGCAGGGCCGGATCGCGGTCTGGCACGCGCTCGGCGAGGCCGTGCAGCCGATCCGGCTGGCCACCGTGGCCTCCAACATCTTCACCGACCCGGAGATCGCCGCCGTCGGCGTGTCGCAGAAGCAGGTCGAGGCGGGGGAGATCGAGGCGAAAGTCGTCAAGCTGCCGCTGGCCACCAACGCGCGGGCCAAGATGCAGGGCTTCAACGACGGCTTCGTCAAGCTGTTCTGCCGCCCGAACACCGGCATCGTGCTCGGCGGCGTGGTCGTCGCACCGCGCGCCTCCGAACTGATCCTGGCCCTGTCGGTGGCCGTGCAACACCGGCTCACGGTGGACCAGCTGGCCCACACGTTCGCCGTCTACCCCTCACTGTCCGGCTCGATCACCGAAGCCGCCCGCCGCCTGATGTCCCCACTGACCGCCGGGATCTAGCTGTAGGTCCTGCCCATGCTGGCCCTGACCCGGTGCAGCGCCAGCCGCCCATGATGCACGGCCGCCGCGGCCGCGTGCAGCTCGCCGGGCGTGCGGGCCAGCATTAGAGCCTGCTTCGCCGCCTCGTACGCGTCGAGCGCCGCCCGCCAGTCGTGACTGGGCCCGCTCACCGCCTTGACCTTCATCTCGAAGTCGAGCGTGTCGATCTCCTCGCCGAACCGGGTGACATCCTCCTCGGCGGCGTGCCTGGCCATCGCGAATGTGGCGTGGGAGCGTTTCCTGCGTCCGCTGCTGAGCCCCCATATCAGCAGCGTCATGCTCAGGCCGAAAGCGCTGACCAGCACCACCATCAAGGCCGGGGAGATCCCGCCGGAGGAACGGGGGGTATCGGTGGACGCGGGCCGCTCGTCCTCGGCCGCCTGGGTCTCTTCCGCTGGAGCCACGATCGCGTCGGAGGGGACATTGCTGCCCTCACCCCGTGCCCCGGTCAGATTCACATCACTGGCCTGGATGAACGAGGCCGACGTGATAATCGCTCCGGTGAAGTCGGCGCCCTGCAACTCGGCCTGGGTGAAGGTAGCGCCGGTCAGGTCGGCGTCCTTGAACACCGTGTGCTGCAGCTGAGCCTGCCCCAGCTTGACGTCCTTCATCTTCGCCTGGCTGAAGTTCGCGGTGCGCGCCTTGATTTGGCCCATGGTGGCCTGGTTCAGGTCGGCCCCGACCAGCTTGGCGTTGGTGAAGGTGGCCTGGGTGAGCACCGCCCTGGCCAGCACCGCCTTGCTGAGATCCGCGTGCGGGAACTCGGCCTGGCCCGCCTCGGCGTCGATCAGGATCGCGCCGCGCAGGTCGGCCTGCTTGGCCTCCAGCTGCCCGAGATCGGCCGAGGTGAGGTCGGCCCCGCGCAGGTCCGCGTACTCCAGGTGGGCCTGGGTGAGGTCGGCCTCCTTGAGCGACGCGCCGCGCAGCACCGCGCCGGTCAGATCGCGCTGGGTCAGATCGAGCTCGTCCAGCTTCGCGTTGGTGAGCGTGGCACAGCGCAGGTTGGCCGGCAGCTGCTCGACCCGGGTGAACCGTTTGCCGCTCAGGTTGGGACCGCTGCCGACCGCACAGGGACGGGCCGCGGATTCGGCCGCCGACGCCGGCAGCATGATCGCCAGCACGATGCCCACCAGGACGGTGATGAGCACGGCGAGTAAGGCGACAAAGAGCGGAGTGACACGGGGGGTAATGCGTCGCACGAGGGCCTCCAGGGGGAACACCAAGATTCTCCCACGACCACTTACAGCCCCCTTGCAACCGCCTTGACCACCGCTCGGCGGCTGCATTCTGGATACCGACGACGTCTATGGCGCACCCGGCAGGCCGTCTTGACCGCCGCGTGACGGCTGCACTCCGGATATCGACGACGTCTATGGCGTGCCCGGCAGGTCGCCTTGACCACCGCGTGCTACGGCCACACTCCGGATATCGACAATCTCAAGAACTCGGCAACGTGCAGCCGCCTTGACCATCGCGCGGCGGCTGCACTCCTGCGGCGACCTACCAGTCGCCGCCTCCGAAATCTCCGCCGCCGAAGTCGCCGCCGCCCCAATCGCCGCCGCCTCCGAAGTCGCCGCCTCCGCCGCCCCAGTCCCCGCCGCCGTCAGCGGCCAGACCGTCGGCGTAACCCGCGCCGTACCCACCCATGCCAAAGCCGCCGAAGGCGCTGCCGAGCATGGTGCCGACCAGCATGCCGGTCAGCAGGCCGCCGCCGTCGAATCCGCCGTAGTAACCCGACGCATAGGGCTGGTAGGCCGGACCGGCGTTCCAATACGGCGCGCGCTGCCCGTTCGGCAGCACGACCTCGCGCATCTGCGGGTCGAAGCCCCGCTCGATGGCCTGGGCGTCCATCGCGCAGGCGGGCACGTCCCGCAGCGCGCCCCCGGGCGGAGCCCAGCGCACGTTGCGGACCGAAGGCCCGTGCTGCGGGTTGAAGAAGCAGGGGGCCAGCCGTTCCGGCACCGGCTCCTTGTTGACCTTCGCCTTCACCACGGCCAGCGCGTAGCGGCCGTCCTCCAGCGTGGCGGTGACCGTGCGCAACTCGTCGGCGCGCTTGGTCGCGGCCAGTTCGGTCTTGGCCTTCTCGTAGGAGTCGAGCGCGTGCTGCCAGTCGGTGTCGGTGCCGGCCGCGGGCAACATGCGAGCGTCCAGGTCCAGCGCGGTGATCTCCTCGCCGAACTTGGTCACGTCCTCCTCCACCGTCTTCTTGACGGCGGCCAGCTCGGCGGCTTCCTTGGCCTCACGCTGCCGCTTCATCCGGCGGGAGATGAGCCACAGGCCACCGCCGCCGATCACGGCGACGCCCAGCAGCCCGTACCAGATCGCGGCTGAGCCCGCGCCCGGGTTGGCCAGCGACTCCGCGCTCCGCGCCTTGCGCGACTCACCGCCGATGACCAGGTTGACCCGGTTCGTGAAGTCCTTCATGCCGGCGACGACATCGCTGTTGTGAGAGGTGGCCAGGTTGGCCAGCGTGGCGGGCGCACCGGCCGGAAGGGCCTTCGACGCGGCGAACAGGCTCATGCCGTCCAGCACGACCACCGTCGCGTTCGATCGCCCGGCCTTGTCCAGGGCGTCGAGCGCCTGGATCATGAACTGGCCCGCCTCGGCCTCGGCGACCGAGCCGTCGGGCAGCGCCACTCCGTAGATCTTGGCCTTGGATTCCTTCAGCGCCTCGCGGACTCCGGCCTGCTGCTCGGAGTTGAGCGGCGAGCCTGACAGGACGAAGAGCGGGTCTCCGGACTGCCAGCTGGCCAACGCGGTCGCCACGTCGGGCGGGGCGGCGGCGCGGGCCGCCGGGCTCAGCATGAACAACGCTGCCAGCCCGACGAACAGAGCCGCCGCGGCGGCCCCCACGCGGCGCAGCGGATGGGTTTTGGTCACGGCTTTCAGGCCTCCTTCGCCCTTCAGGACGAACGGCGATGCGCGATGGTTCCCTCGAACCCACCGTATCCGGCGAATGGAGAACCCACGCACGGTCACGCTTCCTTGATCTCACAGATGACCGACCCGGCGGTCACCGTCTGCCCGACCGCCGCGGCCAGGCCGGTGATCGTGCCGGACTTGTGCGCGGTCAGCGGCTGCTCCATCTTCATGGCCTCCAGCACCACGACGACGTCCCCGGCGGCCACCGCGTCCCCGTCCGCGCGCTCCACCTTCACGATGGTCCCCTGCATCGGGCTGACCAGCGCGTCCCCGCTCGCCGCCGCCTTCCTCGCCCCACCACCCGCCCGCCTGGGCGCCCGCTGCGCCTGCCTCGTCTCAGTACGGCCGGCGCCCCCGAACCCGGCCGGAAGCACCACTTCCAGCCGCTTCCCGCCCACCTCCACGGTGATCCGCTCCCGCCCCTCGGCCTCGGCCACCTCGACCGCCCCGGCGTACGGCGGGATCTGGTTCACGAACTCGGTTTCGATCCATCGGGTGTGCACGGAGAACGGTTCGCCGGTGAACGCCGGGTCGTCGACCACCGCGCGATGGAACGGCAGCACGGTGGGCATGCCGTCGATCTCGAACTCGGCCAGCGCCCGGCGGGCCCGCTCCAGCGCCTGCCGCCGGGTCGCCCCGGTCACGATCAGCTTGGCCACCAGGGAGTCGAACGACTGGGGGACGGTCATCCCGGCCTCGTAGCCGGAGTCGAGCCGCACTCCGGGGCCCGCCGGGGCGCGCATCGCGACCAGCGTGCCCGGCGCGGGTAGGAAACCGCGGCCCGCGTCCTCCGCGTTGACGCGGAACTCGATGGAGTGGCCGCACAGCACGGGGTCGTCGTAGCCGAGCGCCTCCCCGTCGGCGATCCGGAACATCTCGCGGACCAGATCCACGCCCGCCACCTCCTCGGTGACCGGGTGCTCCACCTGGAGGCGGGTGTTCACCTCGAGGAACGAGATCGTGCCGTCCTGGCCGACCAGGAACTCGCAGGTCCCGGCACCGACGTAGCCGGCCTCGCGGAGGATGGCCTTGGAGCTGTCGTAGAGCAGGGTGAGCTGGTCGTCGGTCAGGAACGGCGCCGGGGCCTCCTCGACCAGCTTCTGGTGGCGGCGCTGCAGCGAGCAGTCCCGGGTGCTGACCACGACGACGTTGCCGTGGCTGTCGGCCAGGCACTGGGTTTCGACGTGCCGGGGGCGGTCCAGGTAGCGTTCCACGAAACATTCGCCCCGGCCGAAGGCGGTAACCGCCTCGCGGACCGCTGATTCGTACAGGCTGGGGATCTCCGTCAGGGTTCTGGCCACCTTGAGGCCGCGCCCGCCGCCGCCGAAAGCGGCCTTGATCGCGATCGGCAGGCCGTGTTCCTCGGCGAAGGCGACGACTTCTTCCACGCCGGAGACGGGGTCGGGGGTGCCCGCCACCAGGGGCGCGCCGACCCGCTGGGCGATGTGCCTGGCCTGGACCTTGTCGCCGAGCGCGGTGATCGCCGCCGGGGGCGGACCGATCCAGGTCAGCCCCGCGTCCAGGACAGCCTGGGCGAAGGCGGCGTTCTCGGCCAGGAAGCCGTAGCCGGGGTGCACCGCGTCCGCGCCGGTCTCCCGCGCGATCGCCAGCAGCTTGCCGATGTCCAGGTAGGTCTCCGCCGGGCTCTGACCGTTCAACGCGCGGGCCTCGTCGGCGACTTTCACGTGTAGCGCGTCCAGATCCTGGTCGGCGTAGACGGCGACGCTGCCCAGGCCCGCGTCCGCGCACGCGCGGGCGATCCGAACGGCGATCTCACCGCGATTGGCGATCAGGACCTTCTCCACAGGAGTTCCTCCCCTGACTACAACGTGAGCACGTAGATCGTGAGGGCCGGCACGATGGGGACTTTCTCCACCGGAGCTCCTCCCTGACTACAACCCTGACATGGGGAGTGTAGGCAGGGGCTTAGTGTTTTTCCGATGCGCCCCCTTGCTCTTTAAGTTGTTCCCGTCTCATACGGCTGGGTGACGGTTCCTGACAGCTCTCATAACCGCTGGGCATAACCAGGGCAATTCCCGTCTGCGAGATCTACGGTGGGGGCGCCCCAACGTCGGCGAAGGGAAACGAGATGAGTCACAGCTTGCTCGGCGGCGATCCCGCGGAAATGCAGAGCATGGCCGCGCAGTTCACCCAGCAGGCAGACCAGGTCCGGGCGACCATGGCGGCCCTGGACCGCGAAGCGGCCAAGGTCGGCACCGTCTGGACCGGCGCAGGAGCGCAGCGCTTCCGGGATTCCTGGCAGAGCTACCGCGCCGCCTTCCAGCGCATGTCCGAAGAGCTCAACGAGGCGTCCCGGGTGATCAACACCTACCGAGGAAACATCGAGTCGGCCACGCGCTAGCTCGGGTTCGGGACGGCGGCCTGGATGGGGGTGGCACTCCCCGACACAACCAGCAGGCCGCGCCCCGGCGGTCCCCCGGTCGCACCCCGGGGCAGCCGGACGTTGAACAGGTCGCCGTCGGCCGGGCTCTGCACCGATAACAGCACGCCGGTCCGCGACTTCCGGGCCTCCGCCACGAAGCCGCGGTATGCCGTGGCCAGATCCCCCGTCGTCCCCGCGATCAGCAGCCCATGCTCGCCGTCCCGCGCGGTCCGGAGAATCTCGTCCAGCGCGGAGCCCAACGCCGAATCCGGCGAAATCAACTCAGCGTCGTCAACGATCACGACGTATCTCCCCTGCTCCCTGCCCTGCCCCACGCCTTGTCCGTAGCCCGGTCCGATGCCCTGGGTCGCGGCTTGCGCGTGGTCCGATCCTTTGCCGTGCGCCGCACCTTGCTCGTGGTGTTCCTTGCCGTGCCCCGCGCCTTGCTCGTGGTGTTCGTTGCCTTGGGCTACGGCCGGTTCGACGTCTTGATACATGTCCTCGGCCGCGCTCTGCTCGACGCCCTGATATCTGCCCTGGGCCGTGCTCTGTTCGACGCCCTGGTGCCTGGCTTGGGTCGCGCCTTGCTCGACGTCCTGATGTTTGGTTTGGACTGTGCCTAGTTCGATGTCTTGGCGCTTGGCTTGGGTCGCGTGCTGTTCAAAGCCTTGGTGCTTGTCCTGGGTCGGGTCTTGTTCGATGTCCTGGTGTTTGTCCTGCTCGTTGCCATTTTCGTTCTTGTTGGCTTTGTTCTGCTTGGTGTGTTTGGCGAGGAGTTCGAGGGGGTCGATCGCGCCCGGGATGCCGCCGAAGCTGCCGTCGCCGGTGGCGTCCTCGCGGAGGCTGCGGGCGTTGCCGTCCAGGACGGCCAGGACGCCGCGGAGTTCTCGGAGTGGGCTTCGGCGGGGGGCGATGATCAGGACGGGGATGTCTCGGTCGAGGAAGGATTGGGCCGCTGTCAGGAGTGTGGAGGAGCGGCCTGAGCGGGCAGGCCCGGCGACTACCGCGGCCGGGCCGTGGGCCAGCAGGTCGAGACCCGAGGGGGTGAGCGCGTCGCCGCCTGCGCCGATCAACGTCCACAGCGGGGACGGTGGGGTGAAGTCCGGGGTCAGGTCCATGACCTGGGCCGCGGTGATTCGGGTGGGGAGGGCGTCGACCCGCAGGGGGTGCTGGTGCTGGGGTTTGCTGGCCGCACGTGCCAGGGCTTGGAGGGCCGCGACCTGGGCCGGGCCCGAGGAGTCTTCGGCCAGGAGCGCGATCTGGCTTTCGACGATGCCCTGCTCGGACATGGCGAGCGCACGGCCGTTCGGCATGTTCGCGGGGAGGTTCTTCGGTGGGAGCCCGGCCAGGCCGTAGTCGGCGGGGTCGGCCAGGCGGAGCACCAGACGGTCCTCGAAGACGGTGGAGATCTGGCCGAGCAGTCCGGAGCGGTCGGAGGTGACCACGGCGCGCAGTCCCACGGCCGGGCCCTCGCGGAGCAGTTGGAGCATGGCGTCGATCATGCGGCCGTAGTCGTAGTTCTCGAAGGCGGCGACGTAGCCTTCCCAGCGGTCGAGCATCAGGACCAGCCAGGGTTCGCGGAGGCCGCCCGCGCGGGCCTCCGCCAGCGAGGCGTAACCGGCGTCGGCCAGCACGTGCTGGCGGCGGCCCACCTCGGCACGGAGGCGGGTGAGCAGGCGTTCCACCCGGTCCAGCTGGTCGCGGGTGACGACGGCACCGCAGTGCGGGAGGGAGACCAGGGGCAGCAGCGCGCCGGAGCCGCAGTCGATCACGTGCAAGTGCATGTCGTCGGCGGAGGTATGAGCGGCGATCGAGCCCGCGATCGTGCGCAGGGCGGTGGAACGCCCGCTTCTGGCAGTGCCGGCGATGAGGAGATGGCCGGTGCCGAGGGTCAGCGGGCGGATGCGCTGGGCCCACGGGAGGTCGGAGATGCCGAACGGGATCTCGTCTCCCCGCCCGGAAGGGCTTCCGGTCGAGCCTCCGGTGCGGAATCCGGTGGAGAGTCCGATGGGGCCTCCGGTGGGGCTTCCGGTGGAGCTTCTGGTGGAGAGTCCGATGGGGTCTCCGGTGGGGTTTTCGGTGGAGAGTCCGGTGGAGCTTCTGATGGAGAGCCCGGAAGAGCTTCCGGTGGGGTTTTCGGTGGAGAGTCCGGAGGGGCTTCTGGTGGAGAGCCCGATGGGGTTTTCGGTGGAGAGCCCGGAGGGGCTTCTGGTGGAGAGCCCGATGGGGTTTTCGGTGGAGCTTCCGATCGGGCTTCCGGTGGGGAGTAGGACCTGGTCGGGGAGGGGAGGGAGCCAGGGGCTGGGTTGTTCTGGGATCGAGCGGGTGACCGTGCGGACCTGGTCGACGAGTCTCGCCAGGTCGGTCGTGCCGGAAATTTCGATATTCCGGCTGGTCAGCGGGTGGCCGAGGGCCGCCCATGGGAGGTCGCTGATCCGCACCTCGCCGCTCGGGTTCGCGCCGCCGGGGGCTCGGCCGCCGATTCGCGCGGCCTGCACGGCGGTCGCCGGGCCCGAGCCGGAGCGGACGTAGCAGCGGCCCGGCAGGGTCTTCGGGATGTGCGCGGCCTCAGGGCCGTCGATCACGTCGGCGGACTCGTGGGTGTCGGTGACGCGCAGGGCGATGCGCAGGGAGGTGTTGGCCTGGATGTCGGCGGTGACGACGCCGCCGGGGCGCTGGGTGGCGAGAATCAGGTGGATGCCGAGCGATCGGCCGCGTCTGGCGATGTCCACCAGGCCGTCCACGAAGTCGGGGAGCTCGGCCACCAGGGCCGCGAACTCGTCGATGATCAGCACCAGCCGGGGGAGTGGGGGCAGCTGGTCCTTCGCGGTCGTCCAGACCGCGCCCGCGCTCGGCCGGTCGAACAGGCCGGTGACCTTGGTCTGGGTCACGCCGGAGGCGCCGAGCACCCAGGTCGTGCCGCGCTCGGCGGCATCCCTGGCCTCCAGGTAGTCGTCGATGTCCTTCGCGCCCGCGTCCAGGAGCAGGCGTTCGCGGCGGCGGATCTCGGCGGCCAGGGAGGTCAGGGCGCGCTGGGTGAGGTGGCCGTCCAGGTCGCTGACCATGCCGACGGTGTGCGGGAGCCGTACACACTCTTTGAAGGCGGCGCCGCCTTTGTAGTCGATCAGGACGAATGTCATCTCGTCGGGGCGGTTGGCCACGGCCAGGGAGCTGATCAGCGTCTGCAGGAGTTCGGACTTGCCCGCGCCGGTGGTTCCGGCGATCAGGGCGTGCGGGCCGTCCTGGCGCAGATCCACCGCGTACGGACCTTCGGGGCCGATGCCGATGATGGCGCGGGTGTCCCGGCCGGGGGGTTTGGTGAGGTCGATCAGGTCGAGCAGGCGGGCGGCCGAGGGGAGCGCGGTGGCGGCGTCGTCGCGGCTCACGTCGCGGAGCGGGGCCAGGGCCCGGGCCATCCGGTCCGCCCAGCGGGCGGAGACCTGGTCGGCGCGGATCCGGCCGAGGGCGTCCAGGCCGCCGCCGCGGAGCCGCAGGGTGCCGCCCTGGGCGCAGGAGACCACGGTCGCGCACTCCTCGGGGAGCAGCGCCTGGTCGTCGTCGATGGCGATCGTGTAGACCCCGGCGGGCGGGCCTTGCCTGAGCACCTGCGGCATGCCCGGGAGGCCGCGCAGCACCTGCGCGCCGTCCAGCACGACGAGGACGTCGTAGGGGCGCTCGTCGTAGGTGCCGAAGGTGGGTTCCGCAGGTCGCGGGGTTCCCCGGCCGAGTTCGTTCCAGCCCGCGGGGCCGCCGGTGAGGCGGCCGGGGCGCAGGAGCGGCGCGTTCTCCTCGTCCAGGCGTTCGGTGATTAGCGCCGCCAGTTCGGCGACCCGGCGGGCCGCGGCGTCCGGGTCGGCGCCGATGAGGGCGACGCTGTCGGTGACGTGGGTGACGCAGTGCGGGAGCCAGCGGACCCAGCCCCACTGGTCGGCGCCGTCGGGGTGGGCGGAGATGACGACGATGGCCAGGTCGCGGGGGCTGTGCAGGGCCGCTGCCTGGCCGACCAGCCAGCGGGCCGTGCCGAGCGCGACCCGCCTGGGTCCGGTGAGTCCGGCCACCCCTAGGCGGCGCATCGCCAGCGCCACCGGGACATTCCGCGCGATTGGCGGATCCTGCTGGGGCGGTTCGAATTCGATCTCGGCGGGCAGGTCCGCGAGGCCGACGCGGAGGCGGAGCGCGTCCTGATCGTGGGTTCTGCGCTCCCAGAGCCGCCGCCGTGGGCCGGTCGCGGTCAGCAGCAGTTCGGCGGGGTCGGGGGCGGCGGCCCGCCGTGCCTTCTCGTCCTCGGTGCGGGCGGCGTCGACGCGTCGGGTGAAATCCTCGCTCTCCTGGCGGAACTCCTTGAGCGCCTGGCGGTGCTGCTTGCGCCCGTGCCTGCGGTCGCTGACCCACTGGCCGATCATGATCATGGGGGTCATGAACGCGATCAACAGGAAGTACCAGGAGTTGAAGACGATCATCATGACCACGCCGAGCACCGCCGGCAGGAACGCCGCCAGCAGCTGCAGCCGCATGCCCTCAGCGCGTTTCGGCTCCTGCGGCACCGCGAACGACACCACTCGCTCCGGCAACCGCAATCGTGGCGGCCGGTTGTAGGCGAGCCCGCCATCGGGCAACGCGTCCAGGTGGGCGTCTGGCGGCTCGATCGCGCCAACAGAGAAAACCGAATTGCCGCACGCCAGCATCACCCCCTCGCTCCACGCGACAGGCTCGTCAACCGGCTCCCCGTCCAGCGTCGGAGCATGACCCCCAACGATCGGAGCTTTGGTCGAAGATCCGGGTATGGGCGTGGCGCCCGAACGGTCCGCTGGGGACTTGGGGGTGGACTCCGACGTGTCTTTGGGGCGTTTGGGCGAAGAACGTGGTGAGGACGTCGCCGGAGAATCCATCGGAGATCTGGACGAAGATCGTGTTGTGGGCTTTGCGGGGTCTGGCGGGGTTCTGAACGATGATCCGGCCTCGATGGTGATCCCCGAGGGAACCAGGCGGATGATCACCGCCTCGGCTCCCAGGCCCGGATCCGGCACGGTCACCGCGCACGCCGGATCCGATCCGATCACATGGGTGCCCAGGCCCAGCCGGTGCACCGCCCCCGCCCCGGGGCCCCCGACGACACGCAACTCCACCATCCCCGCGGGCTCCTCGATGACCGTCGCCATCGCCGCCCGCCGGTCCAGCGCGATCCGATCGCCCTCCCGCAGCAGCCCGAAGACCCGCGCCGCCGGATCAAGCCGCTGCCCGTCCAGCCACACCTCCGTGTGAGTCGGC
Source organism: Acrocarpospora pleiomorpha (assembly GCF_009687885.1). GTDB lineage: Bacteria > Actinomycetota > Actinomycetes > Streptosporangiales > Streptosporangiaceae > Acrocarpospora > Acrocarpospora pleiomorpha. Next base: position 9,515 of record NZ_BLAF01000042.1, on the reverse strand, counting down.
TCCTGGGCTTCGCGATCCATCCCGTACGGCGCCCGCGCGCGCGGTAGACGTACCACGTTCGACGGCCGGGAATTCGGGTTTTCCAGCGCCCTGGCCAGCGCGGCGACGGTCGTGCTCTCGTCCCCTTCGACGATGACATCCCGGTTGGCGGCGGTCCCGGGGCTTCCGACCACAGTGATCGCTATCCGCATCTGCGGCTCCAATGGTGGGGGGCGGGGTCAAGGTACAGAAGCAGCCCGAAGGCCACTCGGGTTATGCGGATCCGGTAACACGCGAGCCATTGAACACCCCTGTGGACACCTCACCGCGCCACCCTGTGGATGACCACTCGAACCGGTGGATATCGCTGTGGATAACTTCCGACCCTGTGGACAAACTTGGACCAATCCACGTCCGACCAGCGCATGAAGTGCCCGTAATCGTTCCGATAAACACGAATCACCTTCACGTTCACTGAACGCCCCTGTGGATAACTCTGGGCGGATCCTCGACACGCTCGGTCTCCAACCCGGGTCCCCGACCCGCTTGATCCCCATCCCGGACGAACCCGCTGTCCCATCACATCCGGTTCGCGTGACAATGCGCCCACTCCTCGTGAAGGAGCTCATCGAACTTGCCTGCGATTGCGGTGAACGCGGGGAGCGATATGCCCGTAGCCACAAGTGAAGGCACAAGAAACGGTCCAACTTGGGAGCGTGGCATGCGGCTGACTGCGAGCGTTCCAACGGGCGGGGGTGGGAGAGCTGTGGTGACCCATGCATGTGACTCCGGGCGGGGCTGTCAGGCGGATGGCCGAGGGCGAGCGTCTCGGAGGGCCGGCGGGTGGGAGAACTCCTGCCACTCGCACCCACCGCCATTCCCTGGGACGAACGAGAGAGCCCCGCCAACCAATCATCATCCGACGATCTCCACAATGAAGCCCCGTCAACAAGTTCTGTCAAGACACCAGTCAAGCCGATTTGCATTGACATTTCACAGCATCTTGACTTTTTGTGGTTGTGTGGTGTTAAGGCAGTATCTCAGGAAGATCCGGTAGTCATGTTACCTCTGTTACCAGTGTGACAACCCAATCCATTGACCTGCGGTAATACTTTTCTCGTTGACGCGATGACCTATAACCGATAAGCATGGGTCCCCCGTTTACCGGAACCATGACCATCGGGGATGTCCATAATGGCGTGAAATTCCGCGCGAATCCGAAAATGTTTTGATCAACCCTCCTCGTGATCATGTGGCCTTGTGCCGTGTGCTGCGTGGACTTGGACTCTGGGAGCCCCCCACCCATGAGGATCAGCGAGAAGCCCGCCCGCGAAAGCCGTACCGGCCCGGTGGAACGGCCCGGCCTGTCCGGGCCGGCCGCGCGGAAGCTGCCGGTGCCGCCGCGCGAGCGTAAACCCGCCCTCGCGGCGCTGGCCGTGCTCCTCATTCTGGGCGGCGCGCTGGCGACCACGCTGCTGGTGCTGCGCAGCGGCGACCGCGTCTCGGCCGTCCGGATCATCGAGCAGGTCGGCGCGGGCGAGAAGATCCCGGCATCCGCCCTCCAGGAGGTGCAGATCGCCGAAACCGGCATCGACTACGTCGCCTGGCGCTTCCGCGACAAGGTGCTCACCACCTACGCGTCGGTCACCCTGCTCCCGGGCACCCTGCTCACCGAGAACATGACCAGCACCGCCAGCGAGCAGCTCGGCCCAGGAAAGGCCCAGGTCGGCCTGGCCCTCAAATCCGGGCAGGCCCCGATCGGCCTCACCAAGGGCGACATCGTCCAAGTGATCTACGTCCCGGCCGCGGGGCGCGGCACCGCCGCCACCCAGCAGCGCGTGCTCGCCCAGAACGCCCTCGTGCACAGCGTCGGCGCCCCGGGCCGTACGGCGACCGGCCTGGTGACCGTGATCGTGGACGAGGCGGTCTCACCCACCGTCGCCCAGTACGCCTCCAGCGGCGAGATCGCCCTGGCCGTCCTGCCCGGGGCACGGTAGCGAATGGCACTGATCGTCCTGGCCGCCGACAAGGGGGCACCGGGAGTGACCACGGCCGCGACCGCGCTGGGGGCGGTGTGGCCGCGTCCGGTGCTGCTCGCCGAATGCGACCCCTCCGGCGGCGATCTGGCCTACCGGCTGCCGGCCGCCGACGGCGGCGTGCTCAACCCGGGCCGCGGCCTGCTCAGCCTGGGCGCGGTGGCCCGGCGCGGCCTGCACGCCGAGCAGGTCTACGAGCACACCCAGAAACTGGTCGGCGGCCTCGACGTGCTGGCCGGGCTCACCAATGCCGAGCAGGCCGCGGGGCTGACCTGGCTGTGGAGCCCGCTCGGGCGGTCCCTGGCCGCGCTGCCCCACACCGACGTGCTGGCGGACTGCGGGCGGCTGGGCGCGCACCCGGCCGTCAACGACCTGCTCGCCGAAGCCGACCAGGTCGTGCTGTTCACCCGGGCCAGCCTCGATCACGTGGCCCACCTGCGCGAACGGCTCACACTGCTCAAACAGCAGGTGGGCGTGGTCGTGATCGCCGACCCCCGGGCGTACCGGTCCGAGCTGGACGAGGTGCGCCGGATCGTCTCGGGATGGGATGTCGCGTTCGTCGGCGGTCTCGCGTACGACCCGAAGGGAGCCGAGCTGCTGCGCGGCCAGTGGGGCGGGCGGCTGGACCGCAGCATGCTGATCAGGACCGCGCGCGAGCTGGCCGGGCGGCTGGCCGGCCGGGTCGGCGCGCCGGAGCCGCGCCAGGTCAACGGGCGGCCGATCGTGCCGGGGCCCCGCGAGGAGAGCCCATGACCATCGACCACACCCTGGTGAAACGGTTCCGGCAGGAGGTCGGCGACCGGCTGGCCCAGCAGCGGCGGCTGGATCAGGCCAGCGGCCTGCGGCCGATGAGCGGCGAGGACGAGCGGCAGTTCGCCCGGGCGCTGATCGCGCAGGTGCTGGAGGAGTTCGCCCGCAGCGAGATCGGCGTGGGCCGTACGCCGCCGAGCGCGGAAGAGGAGGAGGCGCTCGCCGCCGGGATCCACGCGGCCCTGTTCGGCGTCGGCCGCCTGCAGCCGCTGCTGGACGACCCCGAGGTCGAGAACATCGACATCAACGGCTGTGACCGGGTCTTCGTCGGCTACGCGGACGGCCAGGAGCTCACCCACGAGCCGGTGGCCGAATCCGACGAGGAGCTGATCGAGCTCATCCAGATCCTCGCCGCCTATTCCGGCCTGTCCTCGCGCCCGTTCGACACCGCCAACCCGCAGCTGGACCTGCGCCTCCCGGACGGCTCCCGCCTGTCGGCCGTGATGGACGTCACGGTCCGGCCCGCGATCTCGATCCGCCGGGCCCGGCTGGGCAAGGTCTTCCTCAGCGATCTGGTCGGCAATGGAACGCTCTCCCCGGAACTGGGGCGATTCCTCTCCGCGGCCGTGCAGGCCAGGAAGAACATCATGATCGCCGGTTCCACCAACGCCGGGAAGACCACCCTGCTGCGCGCGGTCGCCAACGAGATCCCCCCGGTGGAACGCCTGATCACCGTGGAACGTGCCCTGGAACTCGGCCTCGACCAGTTCCCCGAACTGCACCCCAACGTGGTCGCGTTCGAGCAGCGCCTGCCCAACTCCGAAGGTCAGGGCGAGATCAGCATGGCCGAACTGGTCCGCCGCTCGCTCCGGATGAACCCGTCCCGGGTGATCGTCGGCGAGGTGCTGGGCGACGAGATCGTCACCATGCTCAACGCGATGACCCAGGGCAACGACGGCTCGCTGTCCACGATCCACGCCAACTCCTCGATCGAGGTCTTCAACCGCATCGCCACCTACGCCCTGCAGGCCGAGGAGCGCCTCCCCATCGAGGCCAGCCACATGCTCATCGCGGGCGCCATCGACTTCGTGGTCTTCATCGAGAAGCGCAATGACTACCACCGCGGCGGCCGGTTGCGCCGGTTCGTCTCCTCGGTCCGCGAGGTGGCCGGCTGCGACGGCCGGGTGCTCTCCTCGGAGGTCTTCATCGCCACCGAGAACGGATCCGTGGTGCCGCACGCCCCCATCGCCTGCATCGAGGAACTGGCCGCGCACGGCTACGAAGGAGCCTGGTCATGATCCCACCCGGCCTCCTGGACCCGCTCGTGCTGATCGTCGGCGCCGCCATCGGCGCCGGCCTCTACCTCCTCGGCCTCGCCCTGTACGGCGTGCGCCCACGCCCAGCCGGCCCCGACGGCGCGGCCCGCCGGATGGAACTGGTGCGCACGCTCTCCACCAGAACCGCGGTCGCCGCCATCACCGCCGCCGTCGTCCTGGTCCTGACCGGCTGGCCCGTCGTCGCCGTCGGCTCGGCCCTGCTGGTGATCGCCTGGCGCGGTCTCACCGGCGGCGCGGCCGAGGAACGCGCCTCGATGCGCCGCCTGGAGGGCCTGGCCGCCTGGACCGAATCCCTGCGCGACACCATCGCCGGGGCCGCCGGGCTTGAACAGGCGATCCCCGTCTCGATCCGGGCCGCCGCCCCCAGCCTGCGCCCGCACCTGCGCTCCCTGGTCGACCGCATGCACACCCGGATGGCGCTCTCCGACGCCCTGCGCATGTTCGCCGACGAGCTCGACGACCCCTCCGCCGACCTGGTGGTGGCCGCCCTGATCCTCAACTCCAAACTCCGCGGCCCCGGCCTGCGTGACGTGCTCTCCGCCCTGGCCCTGTCGGCCCGCGAAGAGCTCGACATGCGCCGCCGCGTCGAGGCGGAACGCCGGGCCACCCGCCGCAGCGTGCAGATCGTGGTGGGCACCGCCCTCGCCTTCGCCGCCTTCCTCGTGATCTTCAATCGTTCGTACGTCCAGGAGTACAACTCGCTCCTGGGTCAGGCCGTCCTGGTCGTGGTGGCCGGGCTGTTCGGGGCGGGGTTCGCCTGGATGCGGCGGCTGGCCAGATTCGACCAGCCTGCCCGGATCCTCGCGCCCTACCGCCGTGCCGAGGCGCCCGCCCGCCAGGAGGAAGCCGAGGTGATCGTGTGACGGAGACCGTACTCGCCGGGGCCGTGCTCGGGCTGGGGATCTTTCTGCTGTTCCGGGCCCTGTTCCCGCCTCGGCCCGGGCTGGTGACGCGGCTGGCCGCGCTCGATCAGGCCAGGGCGGGCGAGGATGTGGTGCGCACGCCGCTGGTCGCGCCCGACGAGCAGGTCAGCGCGTTCCGGCGGGCGCTGGGGCTCCGGCTGGCGCGCTTCTACCTGGCGCGCGGCTGGGAAGCCCGTTCGGTACGGGCCGACCTCACCCTGCTGGGGAAGTCGTTCGAGGGCTTCCTGGCCACCAAGGTGCTGCTCGCGGTGTCCGGGTTGTTCGCGTTTCCGCTGCTGGTCGGGTGGCTGGCGGTGATGGGGTGGGGGCTTTCGCTGCATGTGCCGTTCTGGTCGGCGTTGCTGGTTTCGGTGGTGTTCTTCCTGCTGCCGGACGCTCAGATCCGGCGGGACGCGGCTGTACGGCGGCGCGATTTCCGGCACGCGGTCGGCGCGTTCCTCGACCTGGTGGCGATGAACCTGGCCGGGGGGCGGGGGGTGCCCGAGGCCCTGCTGATGGCCGTCTCCGTCGGCAGCCCCGGTTCGGGCGGATCTGGGTCTGCTGGCTCTGCGGGATCGAATGGGTCGATGGCCGATGCGGCCGGGTCGAACTGGGCGATGGAGCGCATCCGGGAAGCGCTGTCGAACGCCCGGATTGTCGGCATCACGCCCTGGCAGGCGCTTGGCCAGCTCGGGGACGAGATCAACGTGGACGAATTGCGTGATCTGTCGGCCGCGCTCGGTCTGGTGGCCGACGACGGCGCCAAGGTCCGGACCTCGCTGACCGCCCGATCCGCCACCCTCCGGCGGCGCGAACTGGCCGAAATCGAGGGCAAGGCCGGCGAGCGCTCCCAATCGATGCTCGTGGCCCAGCTCCTGCTGTGCGCAGGCTTCGTGATCTTTCTCAGTTTTCCGGCAGCCATGAAGATGTTGGGGTCATAGATGATCGAGTACCTGATAGCCCTGCTGAACGTACGAATCCAGCACGCCCGCAACGCCCCCACCCGAGGCGCCTCCGCCGTCGAATGGGTCATCATCACCGCGATCATCGCCGGTGTCGCCCTCGGCCTGGCCACCCTCATCAGGGGCTTGGTCGAAGGCAAATCCGCCGAAATCACCAGCAACTTCGGCGGCGGCGGTGGTGGCGGTGGCGGCGACGGGAGCGGTGTCGGTCAATGACCCAACGAACCCCAACCCCCTCAAGAACCCCGGGAACCCTCAGAACCTCAGGGATCTCATGGACCTTGAGCAGCCCTTGGCGCACCGCGAGGGCGCTCATGACTCTGGCCCGCGAGCCCCGTCGGGCTCGCGGCGCTATGGCCTGCGGGTGCCGTCGTGGGGATAGCGGGGCCTCGGGTGGCGAGCGCCTTCGTCAGGGTGGCCGGGTTACGGTCTGCGAGCGCTGCCATCGGGATGGAGGCGCTGCAGCCTCCGGGTGGCGTCGCGGGGATCGTGGGGTCACGGCTGACGAGCGCCTTCGTCGGGATGGCGGGGTTGCGGTCTGCGAGTGCTGCCACCGGGATGGCGGCGACACGGCCTCCGGGCGCCGCCATCGGGATTGGGGTGCCACGGCTGAAGAGCGCCGTCATCCAGATCGTGGGGCCACGGCTTGTGGGTGCCATCGTCGGGATCGTGGGGCCACGGTGATCGAGTTGGCCATTCTGATGCCGGTCATTCTTGTGGTGGTTCTGCTTGTGGTGCAGATGGCGTTGTGGTTTCACGGTCGGCAGGTTGCGGACGCGGCTGCTCGTGAGGGTGCCCGAGTGGCGAGATTGGCCGGCGATTCCGATGCCTGGCCGTCGGAAGCCGAGGCCAAAGCGACGCAGATCATTCAGGCGATCGGGCCGGAACTGTTGCAGTCGGCGACGGCGACGGCTTTTGAGGAAGGAGACCAGCGCGGTGTGGAGGTGAGGGGCACCGCCGTTCAGGTTGTGCCGCTGCTCCCCGAGCTGGCCTTCACCATCACCGCCCGATCCGGCGGCCCGATCGAATGTTTCCGTCCCGACGACGGGAGCGAAACATGCCAGTGACCTCTCCCAACCGCCGCGACCGCGGGTCGATGACCGCGGAAACCGTGATGCTGGCACCGGTTTTCCTGCTGTTCCTCATGTTCCTCGTAGGGGCGGGCAGGGTCGTCGAGGCTCAGGGCGAGGTCAACGGAGCGGCCAGGGACGCGGCCAGGGCGGCGTCGGTCCAGCGCACCGAGGACGAGGCCACGGGAGCGGCCGAGCAGACAGCTCAGTCGGTGCTGGGGGACGAATGCCCACCACAGGTCAGCATGACCGGAACCGAATGGGTCGAAGGCGGCGTCGTCTCCGTGACCGTCACCTGCGAACTCGACCTGGACTTCCTCGGATTCGGTACGACCAAGCAAATGACCGGCAACTCAGTGGTCCCCCTGGAACAGTTCCGGAGGGTCGAATGAGAAGCCCAAACCTTAGAGACCCACGCTTCAGAGCACCTAACACATTGAGCGGGTCGCTGGGTTGCTCGCCGTTATCCGGCGCCGTTAACGCTGGCGGCGGTCCTCGCCGCACCGGCGCCAAGAGCAGCAGCGGCGTTCTGTTTGGTGTTAGGAGCCTGTGGCTTTGGGCGCCTAGCAGGATGAGCAGGTCGCTGGGTTACTCGGCGTTACCCGACGCCGTTAACGCTGGCGGTGGTTCTCGCCGCATCGGCGCTAGGAGTGGTAGCGGCATTCCGTTAGGTGTTCGGAGGCACCCACACCTTTGGGTCGCACGCCTTAGAGGTGCACATCGTGCCGATAGCGGGTCGATGTCCGTTTTCGTGGTGCTGTTCTCGGTGGCGGTATTCCTGCTTGCGGGGCTGCTTGTCGATGGTGGGGCTGCTATCAATTCGCGGCTCAAGGCGGCGGACATCGCTGAGCAGGGTGCGCGCGGGGCCGCTGACCAGATCGATGTTGAGACGCTTCGGGCCACTGGTCAGGTACGTCTGCTCGCCGACACTGAAGTCTGCGGCCGAGCGGAGGAGATCATCACCGCGCATGCCCTGGACGGCGTGCAGTTGACCGAATGTACGGTCGGCGGCGGCCAGACCGAGGTGACCGTGGGCGTCAGCGTGCACTGGGACGCTTTCTTCCTGGCCGTCATCGGCTTCGGCGGCGCTGACATGGTCGCCACCGCGACCGCGATCCCCGACGAGGGGGACGCATGATCCCTATGCCGATCCGGTCGACTCGCTGGCCTACTCCACGGCCGGTCACCACCCTGAAAAGGCCAACCACCACCCACACACCCGGGGAGGTCTGACGCATGCCCAGCAACCCCACCCCTCACCCTCAGTCAGACCCGGACACACCCTGGCAACCAGCCCAAATCCCACCACCAGCCCAGATCCCACCCCGATCCCAAACCTCACCCCAATCCCAGTCCACACCCTCAATCCCACCCCAACGAGGCAACCCCGGCGAGCCAGGGGACGTCCCCGTCGCGGGTGCCTTCGTGCCTCGGCCGACCACACCCGAACCCTCTCGTCCCGCCCCAACCCCCAAGACCGACTGGGTCCGAGCCTGGTATGCCGACCGAAAGACCGAAACCCCCCAAGACGACCACACACCACGCCCACCCCTAGACCCGTCCAGCGACCCCAGACCCTGGAACTCCATCAAGATTCCACCGCAGGACTCAGGTCGCACGGATCGGCCAAGTGATCGTTACGGACCGGGCTCGCAGAAAGATCGCGAAGCCACCGGGTTCGCTGACAGGCAAGAGGGCTACACGCGGCCTTGGCCAGGCGTGGGAGCGAATGGAGGACGCCAGGGAAACGGTTCACCGCGCGATCAGCGGATCCCCGGTTCCGAGGTGAACTGGCCGGACCCGGATTCGACGGTGGACCAAAAAGGCCGAAACTTCCCGACAGACCGACGGATTCCGGGTTTGTCGGGAGCCCCGCTGACCGAAGGCCCACCCCGAGGCCGACAAGGCGGCGAGTTCCCTGGGGGTTCGTCAAACGATGAATCTGTTCAGGGTGATCTAGCCGTGGGTTCGCCTCCGGCATGGAACGGCGGAAACTCGGCTTCGGAACCCAAAGAGCGCGGAACGGACCGAGACTTGGGGACTCCCGAGGCGCCGAGGGGCAGAGCAACTCGGGCGGGGTGGGATTTGGGCACCCCCATGTCGAGTAGCGAGGAGTCAGCTTCGACGCGGAGAGAGCACGGGGCAGCTCAGGCGGGGCGGGATTCGAGGGCTCCCGAGGTGTCGAGGCGCGGGGACTCGGCTTCGGAGTACAGAGAGCGTGGGGCGGCTCGGGCGGAGTGGGATTTGGGGACGCCCGGTTTGCCGGGTGGCGGGGAGTCGGCTTCGGTGCGGAGGGGGCGCGGGGCAGCTCAGGCGGGGCGGGACTCGGGGGCTCCCGAAGGCCCGAGGCGGGGGGACTCGGCCGCTCGGGCGGAGTGGGATCTGGACGCTCCCGGTTTGCCAGGTGGCGGAGAGTCGATTTCGGCGCGGAGGGAGCGTGGGGCAGCTCAGGCGGGGTGGGATTCGGGGGCTCCTGGGG
>NZ_BLAF01000041.1:80889-109922 GCF_009687885.1 Acrocarpospora pleiomorpha | reverse complement strand
TCATCGCTGTGGTCGCCGGAGACGAACAACTATGACGGCAGGTGGTTCTCCCACCCGCCCAGCCCATTGATTTCCCTCGGGCTCCGCCCGTCCCCCCGTGACTCCCCTCGGGCTCCGCCCGTCCCCGCAACACGACGCCGCGAGGGCCTATTTACAGATGTTCTGCGTCGCCGTCTTGGTAGTAGGCGTCGATGCGGTGGTCGGCGTTGGTTTGGGCGTGGATGTCACAGGCTTGCGGACCGTGTGGTTTTTCGCGCCGAGGATCACCTCGATGCCGTCGATATCCACCTGGCGGAGTTCCGCGCCAGGGAAAGCGGCGGCGACAGTCCGGACGGAGTCGGCACGCGTCGGGCCGTAGCGGATGATCGTGTTCTTGTAGGTGCGGGTGGCGGTGTCGCCGGGCACGCTGGGGACGAGGAAGCCCGCCGCGAGCAGGGCCGACTTGGTCCGCGCCCCCAGGCCGGTGATCAAGGTGCCGTTGCGGACGCGGATCGCGATGCGGTTGGGCGCGATCGTCGCGGCGGTGGGCGACGGGGTAGCCGTGGGGGACTTCGAAGGCTTGACGGGCGGGACCAGCGGCTGATCGGTGTTGATGCGATGAAATAGATCCCGAGCCGCCGCTTTATCCCAAAGGACAGCAGATTCCCCAGTCCCGGTGCGGTAGTTGACATCGGCAAGGGGAACGGTCACGAAGGACACATTGTCGGTGGAGACATCCTTGAGTTGCGTGGCCAGGCCAAGGAAATCCTCGGAGAGCGCGTCATCAACGGTAAGCGTGCGCAGCGTGGAGTTCACCAGCGCCCCGAACTTGGCCGGATTCGTCAGAGTATCGCCGCTGATCGCCTTAGCAAGCAGCGCCGAGATGACCTGCTGCTGGCGGTCAATGCGGTCGAGGTCGGCTCGCCCGGTGGCGCGGGTGCGGGCATAGTGCAGGGCGTTGACGCCGTTCAACTGGTGAGTGCCGGCGGCCAGCTTGAGCTTGGTCTTGTTATCGTCGATGGCGACAGGCGTGCAGACGGTGATCCCGCCCAGCGCTTCGACGACGTCGATGAAGCCGAGCACGTTGACGGCGATGTAGTGGTTGATCCGCAGCCCGGTCGCCTGCTGCACGGTCTGCACCGCGAGTTTGGGCCCGCCGAACTGGTACGCAGAATTGATCTTATGCTCGCCCTTGCCCGGAATATCCAGCCAGGTATCCCGAGGCAGCGACACCACGGTGACCTTCCGATGATCCTCAGACAGATGGATCACCATCATGGTGTCCGTGCGTTGCCCGTCCTGCCGCCCCAGATGCAGCAGGTTCTGCTCCTTCCGGGTGAGGTCATCACGCTTGTCCACCCCGACGAGCAGGATGTTCATCGCGGACCGCGACGACGACCCAGCCGTCCCCGCGTCCACCGACGAGATCTGCGCACTCAGATATCCAGGAATGGCCCACGCGAACCCCGACCCCACGAGCACCAGCCCGGACAACGATCCAGTGATCGCCAGCGAGCGCAGGCTGGTTCGCGCACGGCGCGTGCGAGGTGCGGTGACTCGGACCCCGCCGTAGGCGTCGCCGCCCACGTGAACACCCGAGTCCTCCACGCGGTCCCCCCTTGAGGTTGCCGTCTACGCCCCTTCGTACAGTAGCGTGAGCGCAGCCGTGAACCCCTTCCCCGACGCGCCCCTAACGAGTGTCATGAGCCCTTCGATCTCCGTCATCATGCCGGTCCTCAACGAGGAGCGGCACCTGCGCGAAGCCGTGCAGCAGGTTCTGGATCAGGATTACGACGGCGCGATCGAGGTCGTGCTGGCCGTGGGCCCCTCGCGTGATCGCACCCAGGAGGTGGCGGAGGCGATCGCGGCCGCCGAACCCCGGGTCTCAGTGGTCGCCAACCCCACCGGGCGAACGCCGAACGCGCTCAACGCGGCCCTCGCCATGTCGAGCAACCCGATCGTCGCCCGGGTCGACGGGCACGCCATGCTGCCCAAGGATTACATTCGCACGGCGGTCGAGACCCTCCAGGAGACCGGCGCGGACAACGTCGGCGGGATCATGGCCGCCGAGGGGATCACCCCGTTCGAGCAGGCGGTCGCCCGCGCGATGACCTCGAAGATCGGCGTCGGCAACGCGGCCTTCCACGTGGGCGGCGAGGGCGGCCCGGCCGACACCGTCTACCTCGGCGTGTTCCGCCGGGAGGCGCTGGAGCGCGTCGGCGGCTACGACGAGCACTTCCAGCGCGCCCAGGACTGGGAGATGAACCACCGCATCCGCGAGACGGGCGGGCTGGTGTGGTTCCAGCCGAAGATGCGGGTCTCCTACCGGCCCCGGCCGAACGCCCGCGCGCTGGGCAAGCAGTATTTCCACTACGGCCGCTGGCGGCGGGTGGTGGCCCGCACCCACCAGGGCACGATCAACTTCCGCTACCTGGCGCCCCCGCTCGCCGTGCTGGGCATCGTGTTCGGCCTGGCGCTCTCGCCGCTGTTCTGGCCGGCCGTGCTGATCCCCGCCCTCTACCTGGTGGCGATCCTGGCCGGCGCGCTGCTGACCGGCCGCGGCCTGCCCACCGCCGCGCTGGTGCGGCTCCCGCTCGTGTACGCCACCATGCACTTATCGTGGGGCACCGGCTTCCTCACCAGCCCTCCCCGCCTCAGCAAGCCGCGCCCGGCCGGGACGAACCTGCAGGATCTCTTTCATTGACCCGGCAGGCGTTCTCCACGGCCAGATTGAACCGCGCCATCGGATCCCCGTCCCCCAGCAGGTAATTGCGCAGGTCCCGCCGCTCCTCCGCCAGCGCGTCCTCGTCCTTGTCCAGTTGGGCGAGGATCTCCGGCAGTTCGTTCAAATCCTGGCCGAGCAGGTAGGCCGCCCGCGCGGTCGGGTAGCGCTCCCGGAAATCCGGCAGCCCCGCGACGTTGCTCACCACGTAGGGCTTGCCGCTGACCAGGAAGTCGGCGACCACGCTGGAGATGTCACCGACCAGCAGGTCGGCCTGGTTGAAGCAGGCGTAGAGGTCATCGGTGGCCACCCGACTCGACTGCCGTCCGGCTTTGGCGATCATGGCCAGGATGCGCTGATGCGCCGCACGGGTGGCGGGACAGCGATGCCCGGTGAGCGGATGCGGCTTGTAGATGAGATGCACCGAGTTGTCCATCAGCGCCTGGACGAGCTCCGGCCCCAGCGCGGCCACCGAGGTGTGATGCAGGTCGTCGGTCCAGCCCTCCCACGTCGGGGCGTACAGAACAGTCCGATACGGATGTCCGGGCCGCGAGCGTGAAATTCCCGCCAGCTGAGGCCGCCCGACTTCGACGATCGAGGCGTCCCGCACCCCCACGGCCGCCCGCTGGTAACGGTCGCGACCGGCCTGCCCGGCCACCCAGACCTCGTCGTACACCTTCGTGAACGGATTGAAGGACGCCTCCTTGTCGCTGTCGCCGTGCCCGATGAAAACGCTGACCAGGCCGGGCCGGCGGAGCATGTGGATGTTGTTGCCCACATTGGAGGCGAACAGGGCCACCCTGGCCGTGTCCAGGCCGCGGAAGTTCATCAGCTCCACGGCGGAGGGGATGCAGAGCACGGGCAGCGTGGTCGGCCCGAGCACGCGCATCAGCGGGCGCTCCCGCAGGACGATCATCGCCCGGCGGTCGATGTTCTCCAGCACGGGGAGCCACATCGACGCCTGGTAGATGGCGTTGGCGGGCCCGGAGAAGTAGAGCAGCACCTCGGGCCGGTATTCGCGGACCCGCTGGTCCACCGCCCAGATCACCCGCCGCCGGTCGGCCAGCGGCGCGGCCCGCCGCACATGCCAGGCCAGGGCCAGTACGGCACCCGCCATCAGCAGCAGCGCGGCGCCGACCCCCAGCGCCCCGAGCCAGTCCACCCCGGCCAGCGCGCCGAGAGCCGTCAGCCCGACCGGCAGCACGTCCACGTACAGCAGCCGCACCCCATGCCAGCTGAGCAGCGTCTCCGGTGGCGCGGCGGGGAAGTTCACCCCCAGGTTGCGGCTGTCGACCGGCTTCTTGCTGTGACAGTGCTTGAGATACAGCGCGAGCCCGGTCTGGGCGGCCCGCATGCCGTGAAAGAGGAACAGCCCCCCGGCCAGCAGCGCGAACCACCGCGACTGCGGTCCGACCGTCCGCGCCAGCAGCAGCACGACCGCCATCTCCCGGGTGAGGAAGCGTACGGTCGCCCCCAGATGCACCAGGCTCAGCCGGTTCGCGATCGGCTTCGGCAGCGTCGCCTCCGCCGCGTACGACAGCACCGCGAACGCGGCGAACACCCACGGCAGCGGACACAGCGCCGCTACCACTAAAACCGGATAAGACCCCAGAAGTACGGTCGTGACCAGGGCATTGACGCTCCGGAATGATCCCCCCATGTGGGGTGCTTACCCAATGAGGCGCACATCGACCACTTGTCCGGTCAGGTGAGAGATCAGCACTTCTACGCTGGTCCGGGCCACATCTTTGGGCGCCAGCAGGCTGGTCGGCGGCTCCTCGCCGAAGGCGCGCAACCGCATCGGCGTCGCCGTACGTTCGGGGTTGACGCAGTTGACCCGGATGCCGTGCTCGGCCCATTCGTCGGCCAGCGCCTGGGTGAGGTTGACGACGGCGGCCTTGGCCGAGGAGTAGAGGCTGTAGTCGGCCCGGCCCCGGGTGTAGGAGCTGGAGGTGTAGAGCAGCAGGTGGCCGCGGGTCTTCGCCAGGTACTTGAAGGACGCCCTGGCGATGTTGACCGGGCCCAGGTAATTGACCCCGATCGTCTCCTCGATGGTGCGGTGCTCGGCATCGCCGAGCTTGCCCATGTGCAGCACGGCGGCGGTGTTGACCACGTAGTCGATCCTGCCGGTCTCCGCGTACGCCCGGGCCAGCGCTTCGGCGACCGCGGCCTCGTCCTGGATCCGGGTGCCGGTCTCGGTGCGGGAGAAGGAGTAGACGGTGGCGCCGTGCTCCTTGGCGAGGTCCACGATGTCGGCGCCGATGCCGTACGAGCCGCCGAACACGACCAGGGTGCGGCCGTCGAGCTCGTCGGCGTACGAGACGGGAACGGGCGCCGTGGCGGCGGCGAGCTGGAAGAGCTTGTCGGCGATGAAGACGTCGACCGGGTGGGTGACCTTCATGTTGTGCTCGTTGCCCGCCACGATGAAGATCGGCACGTCCGGGCGGTAACGCAGCAGCACGCCGCAGTCGTCGGTGGCGGGCTGCTTGTCGAAGTCGGGATCGGCCAGTGCCCGGGCGTACGCGTCCCTGATCACCGAGAGCCGGAAACACTGCGGCGTCTGCCCGCGCCGCAGCCGCGACCGGTCCGGGATGTCCCTGATGAAGTCGCCGCCCGGCCCCGGCACCACGACCATCACCGTGTCGGAGGACGGGATGGCCACGTCCACCGCCTGGTGCTCGCCCAAGGACTTCACGCAGTCGGCGATGATGCGCGGCTCCACCAGCGGGCGCACCGCGTCGTGCAGCAGCACGTCGCACTCCCGGTCGCCGAGCGCCCGCAACGCGATCCAGGTGGACTCGGTCCGGCTCGCGCCCCCGTCCAGGATCTGGCTCACCTTCGTGAACCGGTTCTTGGCCACCAGGGCGGCCACCTCGTCGGTGAACCCGGGAGTCATCAGCACGACGACCTCGTCGATGTCCGGATGGCTGTCGAAGGCCGCGATCGTGTGCTCCAGGATGCTCTTCCCGGCGATCTTCAACAGCTGCTTCGGCGTGCTCAGACCCACCCGCTGACCGATGCCCCCGGCCAGCACCACACCAACGGTCGGCAAACGTGCATCCATCATCATGATCCTCCCCGACGAGCACCATACCCTTGCGGGTGATTGCTCATCAGTGATCACTCGATTACTTTGCGAGGTACGGCGGTCTCCGAGCGAAGGCGGTCTACATGGGGGAGCAGCGGCCGGACACCGTCGCGGTGGTGCTGGCGACGCCCGGCTCGGCCTGGCTGGCGAACGCCGACACCACCCTGATCGACCGCCTCACCGAACAGCTGGCGGCCCTGCCCGTAGGGGACCTTTACGTGCTGTCCGGTGAGCAGGGCCTGGCCGAGGAGCTCCGCCAGGTGGCCAAGGTCGCCCGGGCGTCCTCCACCCCGGTGGCCGTGTTCTCCGGCGAGGTGGTCGCGCACACCGAGGCCCTGGCCGCGCTGCTGGAACACCCGTCCCGGAGCGCCGGCGCGCTGATCGGCACCGGCCTGGCGAGCATGTTGTGCACCCCGGTCCGGGCTGAGCACGGCCGGGTTGCCGCCGCCGGGAACTCCTTCCACCAGGTGGACTCCGCCAACGCCTCCTTCCGTGGCGTGCTCCAGGTCGGCGCCGACCAGCTGAAAGCCCTGGCGGTGGTCGCCGAGGAGCTGGCCGACCTGGCCCAGGCCGGCAAGCTGGGCGCGGCGGACGAGAGGGAGGCCGCCGATCTGCTGCTCGCGGGCCTGGTCCGCTCCGGCATGCCCGTACGGGCGGCTCGCCTGGGCGCGCTGCACTGCGATCGAGCCCCCGACCAGGCCGCCGCGGACATCTCCCTGCTCCGCCTGGCCGAGGTGGACGAGGACCGGGCCCGGCTGGACGCGGCGATCAAACAGGACGACGGCTTCTTCGCCACCTACTGCGTCAGCTCCTGGTCCCGCCACCTGGTCAAGATCGCCGACCGGCTCGGGCTCACCCCCAACGCCGTCACCGGCATCTCGGTGGGCCTGGCCGCGATCGCCGCCATCTGGTTCTCCGCCGGTGACCGGCAGTCCCAGCTCGCCGGGTCGGCAGCCCTCTACCTGTCGTTCGTGCTCGACTGCGTGGACGGCCAGCTGGCCCGCTACACCCGCCGGTTCTCCCCGCTGGGCGCCTGGCTGGACGCCACCTTCGACCGGGTCAAGGAATACCTCGTCTACGTCGGCCTGGCCCTCGGCTACGCGGCGGGCGCGTCGATGACCGGCACCGGACCCGGCGGCATCTGGGCGCTCGCGGTCGGCGCGATGATGCTCCAGGCCGTCCGCCACATGATCGACTTCTCGTACGCCGGAGCGGTCACCGACGCCGCCAAGGTAGGCGTCTCCTGGGCCCGGCCCCACCGCTCGCTCGCCCTGGCCACGGATTCGGCCAGGAACACCGCCGCCGTGCAGCGCGAGAACGCCATCGTGCAACTCGCCGGAAAGCTGGAAGGCGACAGCGTGACCCGCTGGCTCAAGAAGATCATCGTCCTCCCGATCGGGGAACGCATGGCGCTCATCGCCATCACCGCGGGCCTGTTCAACGCCCGCGTCACGTTCCTGGCCCTGCTCGGCTGGGGCGCGGTCGCCGCCCTCTACACCCTCACCGGACGGATCGCGAGGTCGTTGTCGTGACCAGCGTGCACATGGCCCGCATCCCGCCCAGCTCGGTGACGGCCTACCGCGACGACGGCCTGCTTTCCCGCGGCATGGGCGCGATGGTCGCCGGGCAGCTGCCCCCGCTGCCCCCGGCCATCGCGGCCTTCTTCATCACCGGCGTGCTCCTGCTGGTCGGCATCGCCGCCACCGACGGCCTGGCCGTCTTCGCCCCCGTGGTCGCCCTGCTGCTGGCCGGCCCCGGTTCCTCGCACCGCCACGACGGCCGCCTGGACTGGCTGGTCCCGGTGCTCCTGCGCATCATCGAATACGGCTTCATCGCCAGCGTCGGCTTCGCCCACGGCGTGCCCGCCATCGTGATCATGATTCTGCTCGGCGCGATCACCTTCCACCACTACGACGGCGTGTACCGCATCCGCCAGCACGTCTACCCGCCGGACTGGCTGGCCACCGCCGGGCTCGGCTGGGAAGGCCGGATGATCGCGGTGGCCGCGGGCGGCCTGCTGGGCGCGAGCACGGCGATGTTCATCCTGCTGGCCCTGTATCTTTGGGCGTTGTTCGGCTGGGAGAGCCTCACCTGCTGGCTGGCCGCCCCCCGATCCGGGGTGGAAGCGGCGGATCTGGGCGCGCACGACTGATCCCGATACACGATCAGGGCGCTTTGGCAACTAACCTGTGGGGTTATTGACTTTGCCATCGCGCGACCGTGCGATGAACAGATCGTGAGGAGTGCACGTTGCTGGGAATGGTGCTGGCCGCCGGGGCCGGAAGACGCCTGCGGCCCTACACCGACACGCTGCCCAAAGCGCTCGTGCCGGTCGACGGGGACACCACGATCCTCGACATCGCGTTGCGCAACCTGGCGGCGGTGGAGCTGCGGGATGTCGTGGTGATCGTGGGGTATCGGGCGGAGGCCGTACACGAGCGGAAGGCCGCGCTCGAGGAGCGGCACGGGGTGCGGCTGACGCTGGTGCACAACGACAAGGCGGAGGAGTGGAACAACGCCTACTCGCTGTGGTGCGCGCGGGAGCACTTCGCCAAGGGCGCGCTGCTGGTCAACGGGGACACCGTGCATCCGGTCTCGGTCGAGCGCACCCTGCTGGACGCGCCGCATACCAGCGACATCCTGCTCGCCGTGGACGACGTGAAGGCGCTGGCCGACGAGGAGATGAAGGTCACCCTCAACGACGGCGCCCTCAAGCGCATCACCAAGCTGATGGACCCGGCCGACGCATACGGCGAGTACATCGGCGCCACGCTGATCAGGCCCGCCGCCGCAGCCAAGCTCGCCGACGCGCTGCAGGCGACCTTCGAGCGCGACCCCCAGCTGTACTACGAGGACGGCTACCAGGAGCTGGTCACGCGCGGCGAGAGCATCCACGTGGCCCCCATCGGCAAGGTCGACTGGGTCGAAGTCGACAACCACGACGACCTGGCTAAAGCCCGCACGATCGCCGGCACTTATTAACCAGAAACCCGTCCCATAGACAGCCGCATAGCCGCCGATCAGACGTCTCACCGCTGCGGCTATCCAGATCACGACTTTCTAATTAATACATTTAGGGAGGTCAAGTGCCGATTCTGGCAAGAATGCTCCCCACGCCACTCCACATGGAGGTGCGCCGGGGCGCGATCGCGCAGCTCGGCCCGCTCCTGGCCGACAGCAGGGTGGCGACGTCCGGGCGGGTGGTGGTCGCGGTCGGCGCCGGCCAAGGGGACAGGATCGCCAAGATGATCGCGCCCTCGCTCGGCGAGGCGCGGGTGCTGCGGGTGCCGGACGGCTCGGTCGACGCGGCCATCTCGCTCGGCGCGGACCTGCGCAAGGGCGGCTACGAGGCGGTCGTCGGCATCGGCGGCGGCAAGACCATCGACTGCACCAAGTACGCGGCGTCCCTGGCCGGGATCCCGATGGTGGCGGTGGCCACCAACCTGTCCCACGACGGGATCTGCTCCCCGGTGGCGTCCCTGACGCACGACGGCGGCAAGGGCTCGTTCGGGGTGCCGATGCCGCTGGCCATCATGGTGGACCTGGACTTCGTGCACGACGCGCCCCCCGCGCTGGTGCGCTCCGGCGTCGGCGACGTGATCAGCAACCTGTCCGCGATCGAGGACTGGCAGCTCGGCAACAGCGAGCGCGGCGAGCCCATCGACGGGATGGCGGTGTCGATGGCCAGGACCGCGGCCGAGGCCGTGCTGGGCCAGCAGGTGTCCATCGAGTCCGACCATTTCCTGACGATGCTGGCCGAAGCTTTGATCCTGTCTGGCATGTCGATGGTCATCGCCGGGTCAAGCCGTCCGACGAGTGGCGGAGACCATGAGATCCTGCATGCCGTGGATCAGCTTTTCCCCGGCACGTCCAACCACGGCGAGCTGGCCGGGCTCGGCGCCGCGTTCTGCTACTTCCTCAGGGAAGACGACGCGCGCCTGACCCAGGTCATCGACTGCCTGCGGCAGCACCGGCTGCCCATCACCCACGCGGACATCGGCCTGACCGCGGCGCAGTTCACCGAGGCCGTCATGCTGGCCCCCGCCACCCGGCCGGGCCGCTACACCATCCTGGAACACCTTCGCCTCTCCGAGGCCGAGATTCGCGATCGGGTTGAGGGCTATGTCGACGCCGTCCGTAGCTGAACTGCGCGCGAAGGCGCAGCCCGAGATGACCATGGAGCGGCGCAACGGCGAGCACTGGGCCGGGCTGCTCTACATGCGCAAGCTGTCCATCTACGTGACGTGGGCGCTGGCCAAGACGCGGATTTCGCCCAACCAGGTGACCGGGCTCATGATCCTTTCCGGCCTGCTGGCCGGGGCCGTGCTGGCCCTGCCGGGCCTGGCCGCGGCGATCGGGGCGGCGCTGCTGATCCAGCTGTATCTGCTGCTGGACTGCTCCGACGGCGAGCTGGCCCGCTGGACCGGGCGCACCTCCATCACCGGGGTCTACCTGGACCGGGTCGGGCACTACTTCGCCGAGGCGGCGCTGCTGATCGGGCTCGGTTTCCGGGCCTCGGAGACGTTGCCGGACTGGTATACCGTGCTCGGCTTCGCGGCGGCGCTCGGGGCGATCCTGATCAAGTCGGAGACCGACCTGGTGGACGTGGCCAGGGCCAGGTCCGGGCTGGTCGCGGCGACCGAGGCCTCGGCCGCGCAGTTCCAGTCCGCGAAGATCAGGATGGCCCGGCGGGCGGCGGCGGCGCTGCGCTTCCACCGGGTGATCCAGGCGGTGGAGCTGTCACTCATCGTGGTGGTCGCGGCCGTGCTGGATCTGTGGTTTCCGGCCACCCGAATCCTTACGGTGGCCTGCGCGATCATCGCGGGTGTCCAGCTGGTCCTGCACCTGGTCAGCATCCTGGCGTCCCGGCGGCTGGCTTGAAACCAGCTCTACCGGACACTTGCCGTTTGGTGGGTGTTCGCCGACGGTTCCGATACCCTTATTCCGCAGCTATAGGCATAGATCCGGATTTGACCGCCCATACAGACTCGGTGATCATGAAATCGTGTGCTAACCGCCCGGTGATGGGGCGATGACGCGATGAAGATTTCGTGTGTCATCCTCACCATGGGCAACCGGGTCGCCGAGCTGAACCGGGCGGTCGAGTCCGCGCTCACGCAGGTCGACGGCGATGTCGAAGTGGTGATCATCGGCAATGGCGCGGACGTGCCCGAGCTGGCCGCCACCCCGCCGCCGGGTTCCGCGGCCACCGTCAAGACGGTCCGGCTGAGCCACAACGCGGGCATCCCCGAAGGCCGCAACCGGGGCGTGCAGGAGTGCTCCGGCGACGTCGTGCTCTTCCTCGACGACGACGGGTGGTATGCCAGCGACAAGGTCGCCTCCCACGTCCGGGACCGGTTCGCGGCCGAACCCGACCTGGCGGTGATCTCCTTCCGGGTGATGGACCCCGACGGCAAGGTGGTGCAGCGGCGGCACGTGCCCCGGCTGCGCGCCGGCGACCCCGAACGCTCCTCGCCGGTGACCACGTTCCTGGGCGGCGCGTGCGCGATCAGGCGCTCCGCCTACCTGCAGGTCGGCGGCCTGCCGGAGAAGTTCTTCTACGCGCACGAGGAGACCGACCTGGCCTGGCGGCTGCTCGGCGAGGGCTACCGGATCGAGTACGACGCCGAACCCGTCATGTATCACCCGCTGGTGCTGCCCAGCAGGCACGCCGACTTCTACCGGCTCAACGCCAGGAACCGGGTCTGGCTGGCCCGCCGCAACCTGCCATGGCCGCTGGCCGTGCTCTACCTGCTCGACTGGGTGGTGCTCACGCTCGCTCGCGAGCGGTCGTCGATGGCGCTCAAGGCATGGTTCCGCGGCTTCGCCGAGGGCCTGCGCGAACCCGCGGGCGAGCGCCGCCCGATGACCTGGAAGACGGCCTGGCACATGTTCCGCCTCGGCCGTCCCCCGATCGTCTAGACCGTTCGTCTAGACAGCGGGCCCGAAGCTCATCCGCAGGTGGGCGATGGTCGCGGTCAGCAGCGCGTGCTTGGGCAGGCCGAGCTCGCTCAGCTCCTTGGCGATCGGATGGTTGCCCAGCCGGATCAGCGCCCCGCCGGGCCGCGCCCGCACCCCGCTCGGTCTCATCGTCCAGGTCGTGCGCCGGGTCACCCCGTCCAGCTGGGTGTAGGCGTGCAGTGGCACCACCTGCCGCGGCGGCACCGGCAGCCCCGGCCGGATCAGGATGTCCAGCACGAGCCGCCCGTCCCGCCGCACCACACACCGCTTGTACGGCGAGGACAGCCGCAGATCGATGTCGGCCAGCTCCTTCGGGAAACCCCAGATCTCCCGCCCGGCCGCCATCGTGAACACCTGGTCGACCGGCAGCCAGTGCACGAACACCCCGGACCCCGCGGTGCGCAGATCGGTCAGCCCGGCCCGGAGTGAGCGCCGCGGCGGCGGCCCGGCGTCCGGCGGGCGCACCAGGAAGGCCACCCCGAACTCGTGGTAGGAGTCCAGGTCCGAGTCCCGGTAGTCGGCGAACATCAGCGTGCACAGCGCCTTGCCGGGCAGCACCTCGGTCACGTCTAGACCCGAATACGCGATCACCGCACGGGCGGCGTCGGCCCGGACGAGATACATCGCGGCGCATGCCGTCGCGTCCCGGATCTCGACCGGGAGGTCGATCCGGCGGCCCTGGATCTGATGGCTTGCCATATCGTCCAGTAGACCAATCGTTGGCGTGAGCCGTACAGCCCCCTCAGGCCGGAACGGCGCGGCGGGCGCTGTGGGTGGCGACCGTGCTGGGCACGTTCGCCCAGGCCTCCAGGTGCGCCACGAACTCGGCCGCGCGGTCCGGCCAGTGGTAGTGGGCCCGCGCGTCGGCGTGGCCCGCGACGCTGAGCGCCGCGCGCCGCGCCGGATCCGCCTTCAAGTCGAGTACGGCCTGCGCCACCGACTCAGGGTCCGCGAACGGCACGAGGACGCCGTTGCCGTTGATCGTCTCGACCGCCCGGGGCAGCGGCGTGGAGATCACCGGGACGCCACGCGCCAGGTATTCGACGATCTTCGTCGGAAGCGAGTCCCGATGGGCGGGCACGTCGTGCAGCAGCGACAGGCCCGCGAGCGCGCCTTCGGTCATCCGGAGCGCGTGCTTGTTGGGCACATACCCGAACCAGTCGAGCAGCCCGGAACGCTGGGCGTCGCGCAGCAGCGGGCGGATGTGCGGGTCGGCCGGGCCGATCAGGTCCAGGCGGATGCCGTACGGACTCAGGAGCCGGGCCACCTCGATCAGGTCGGCCGCGCCCCGGGTCTCCGACAGCCTGCCGAGGGCGACGATCCGGTTGTCGCCCGGCGGTTTGGCCACCTCGTGCGGCACGTACGTGTGGTTGGGCACCACCGGGTGCTCGCGCCCGAACCGGGGGGACTTCTCGGCCAGGATCAGGTGCAGCCGCCGCTCCGCGCGGGACTCCAGCCGCCGGATCAGGCGGGGCATGGTCCGGCCGTCCATCCGGGCGGCCATGTCCTCGTGCACGTCCCACACCGTCGGCGGGCGGTGGCGGGGCAGGGCCAGCAGCAGGTCGAGGTCGTGCACCAGCAGCAGGTCGGCGTCCCGGGCGCCGCGGCGCAGAGCCGTACGGGCGGATCTGAGGGCGCGGGCGCGGTGCAGGCCGACGGCGCGGGGCACGTCGATCGCCCGCAGTTCGGGCGCCGGGGTGACGTTGCAGTGGGTGAACGGCGCGACGTAGGTCACCTCGTGCCCGGCGTCGAGCAGCGCGCGGATCTGCCGGTGCATGATCCTCGCGTCCTCGGGATGGCGGGTGACCGTGGCGACGCATACCTTCATAGAGCGAGGCTGACCCTCGGTTCCGACGTATCCGGATGCGTCACGTTAATCCGGGCCGAACTACCGCTGAACTTCCGGCTTCTGATCGTCAGGAACGGCCACCTGCGGGGTCGGTTTGCGATAGAGCCAGGTGAAGCGCGGTTCGAGCAGCCACTTGAAGAGCGTCCTGGTGATCGGCAGGCACAGGATGATGGCGACCACGAACGCGCCCGCGATGATCGCCAGCGTGCCGATCGGGCCTTCCAGCCAGGGCAGTTTGAGCCAGCCCAGGTCCTTGGCGATCAGGACCGGGATGCCGTGCAGCAGGTAGCAGTAGAGCGTGCGGACGCCCAGGTCGGAGAACCAGGTCTCCTTGCGCGGGATCAGCGCCAGCACGGCGGCGCACAGCACCAGCACGCCGGCCAGGAAGGCCAGGCGGAAGCCCATGCCGTACCACCAGGTCATGTTGAGGTCCTGGTAGCTGAAGCGGAAGTAGAAGACGCTGAGTTTGAGGCGGGACGCGTAGACCGCCAGGAAGCCCACCCAGACGGCGAGCACGATGGCGCTGAGGACCTTGACCCAGGTGCGCTTGAGGAAGTCGAAGTGCTCGGGCTTGAGGACCATGCCGAGCACGAAGAACGGCATCAGCCCGAAGAACCGGTCCATGCTGAAGTCCTGCTCCAGCTGGGAGAAGCCGGAGAACAGGTAGACCCCGATGGCCACTATCAGCGGGTAGCGCATGCGCTTCCACACCGGCGTGGTGAGCCGCCACAGCAGCAGCGCCACCAGATACCAGTTCAGCCAGGCCGGGTCGGTGATGGTGAGGCTCCATTTCTGACCCAGTGCGTAGCGGAGGACGGCGTAGCCGACCTCGACGATCACGTACGGGATCAGGATGGTGTCGACCAGCTTGTTGACCTTGCCGCGGGAGTCCCAGAAGCTCCGGGACAGATAACCACTGATCATCACGAACAGCGGCATGTGGAAGGAGAAGAAGAAGATGTACGCGGCCCGGTTGGCGTCGTCCCCCACCGTGTCGCGCAGCGAGTGCGAAGCCACCACCGTCGCGATGAGCAGGAACTTCACATTGTCCAGGTACGGCTCCCGCTGCTTCTTCGGCGGGGCGGGCGGCTCCGGCTCCTCCTCCCAATCCGCTCGTGGCTGCGACCACGGCGTGCCCCGGGTGGGGATCTGGTGCTGGGTGCCCTGGGCCCAGGCGGGCAGCGGGATCGGCTCGTTGGGGTTGCGCGCGTAGTCGGTGGCCGGGTCGAAGGAGCCGGGGGGTAACGGGGCGCCGGGCTGGTCGTAGGGGTTGCGGCGGCGCCATGGGCTCCACTCGTCGGGCGCGCTGACCGGGCCGCCGGGGTGCTCCGGCCACTGCGGGCCGGGGTGTTGGGGGCCGGGGTGCTGTGGGCCGGAGTGTTGGGGGCCGGAGTGTTGCGGGCCGGGGTGTTGGGGGCCAGGGTGTTGCGGTGGGGCTGCCGGGTGGCCCTGGGCGCGGGCGGGGGGATAGTTCAGGTCGGGCGCGAAGGGGTCGGCCTGCGGGGCGCGCGGTGTGGGGGCGGGGGCGGGGAAACCCGGTGTGGGGGCTTGCGAGATGCCTTGGCTTCCTTGGGCGCTCTGGGCGCCGTGGAAGCCGTGATTTCCCGGGGCGCCGTGGATGCCGTGGGTTCCCTGCGTGCCCTGCGCGCCGTGAATGTCGTAGGTTCCCGGCTGGATGCCCTGTGTTCCTTGGACGCCCTGCGTGCCGTGGGTTCCCTGCGCGCCGTGGGTTCCCTGGGTGCTCTGCGGGCCAAGGGGGTCGTAGCCGTAGGGGTCGTTCTGCTGGGGCTGCCGGGGGGCTGTTCCGCCTTCCCCGCCGCCGAAGTAGTCGAATGACTGGGGCGCGCTGCCCGGCTGCTGCTGGTGAGCTCCCCGGTTGCGCGGCCGGCGAACCGGGAGCGGGTCGCCGGGGCCCTGCATGGGCGGCGGCACCTGCCGTTCGGGTTCGCCTAAGCCCGGGGGAGCGGACATGTCGTCGGTGATCCTGGTGATCACGCCGGTCGGTTCGTCCTCGACGATCCGTCCCATCACGCCCGTTGGCGCGTCTTCGACGTCAGGATCGACGTCAGGTCGCGAAGCCGGAACCGAGGGACGGTGTCGGAGCTCACTCACGGGGAAACGCTCAGCTATCTGTCGGAGACTGGGGGGCCGGCCGTGAGCCCGAGCAATCCGAGTCACGCCCTAGTCGGACATTAGCGAAGGCGCCCCAGGAGGTCAGGCGAACCTGGGAAGCGGGACGCGTCCACAAGAGCTCATACTTTACCGCGCCCCGCTGTCGAATGTCCCCTGAGGTAGGGAACGTGATCAATGCGACATCGGGCCGGAGAGGGATTTCGGTCCCCTCCGGCCCTGATATCAGGTCTGGCAAATGTCGGTCTCGGCGTCGACCGTGGACGCGTCCTCGGTCGCCGAGAGCGGGATCTTGACGCCCTTGAAGTCCTTGCCGATCACCAGCTGGATGATCGGGCCGATGGCCTTCGTGTCCGCCCCCGGCGGCGGCGTGGCCGCCGTGTACGCGTTGACGGCCGACCCCTTGATGGGCTTGGTGTCCGGCTTCATCTCGTGCATCATCACGCCGGCGAGGAGCTTCGAGCCTTCCCAGCCCGCGCCCTTGTAGCTGATCGTCGTGGTCGGCCGGTCGAGGCCGTCCGCGCCGACGCCGTTGCCCAGGGTGGTGACCTTGAACCCCTGCGCGCTCAGCTGGTCGGCGACCTCCTTGGCCTTGCCGGCGGTGTTGGTGCCGTTGATGACCTGCACCCGTACCTGGGCCGCCTCGGTGGGCTTGGGAGTGTTGTCCACCGGCGCGGACGGGTTCGCGGACGCGGCGGGCTTGTCCGGCACGACCTCGGTGTCGGTGATGATCGAGGAGAACAGGTTCTTCGCGCCCGGCTCCTTGAACTGCACCCGGTTGGAGTCCCCTGGGTACGCCTCCCACGGCACCGTGGTCGCCTTGAAGCCCTTGGCGGTCAGCTTGCCGGCGCTTCTCGCGATCTCGATCAGCCGTTCGGTGTTGAGCCGGTCGTCCATCTGGACCGACTTGCTCGCCGCGTCGATGAAGGCGTTCAACCGGCCCAGGTCGGTCAGGATGGCGCTGCTGGTGGCCTTCTTCACCACCTGCGAGATGAAGATCTGCTGGCGCTTGATCCGGCCGATGTCGCTGCCGTCGCCGAGCTGGTAGCGGGCCCGTACATAGGCCAGGGCGGTCTCGCCCTTCACGGTCTGCTCGCCCGCCTTGAGGTTCAGCTTGGCCTTCGGGTCGACCACGGCCTGCGGCACGCAGATGTCGATGCCGCCCAGGGCGTCCACGATGTTCTTGAAGCCGGTGAAGTCGACCTTGATGTAATGGTCTATCGGGATGTCGGTCAGCGCCTCGATGGTGCGCCGGGTGCAGATCATCCCGCCGTTGTTGAACGCCTCGTTGATCTGGGCGAGGTGGCTGGGCTTGATCACACCGGTCTTGGCGTCCTTGCACTCCGGGATCTGCACCATCGAGTCACGCGGGAAGCTGATCAGGCGGGCCCCGTCCCGGTTGGGCGTGATGTGCAGGAGCATGATCGTGTCGGTGCGCTCGGTGGTGTCCTCGCGGGAGGCCTTCTGGCCGTACTTCGCGTTGTCCCCGGCCCGGGTGTCGGAGCCGACCAGGAGCACGTTGATCGCGCCGGTCTGGTTCTCCGGGCGGTTCTTGTCCAGCTCGTCGGTGGACTTGCCGTAGTCGATGTTGGAGCGGGTGCGGGCGAAGAGCGTGTAGGCGGTGAGGGTCCCCAGCACCATCAGCGAGGTGAGGACCACGCTGGTCCAGCCGAGCGCGCCCAGTCCTCCTCCGCCGCCGCCGCCCTTGGCCTTCTTGGCGGGGGGTTTCGGGGGCGGGCCCGGCGGGCTCCCGATCGAGGAGCCCACGGCCGGGGTCGCTGCCACAGCCGCTGCCGCGGTCGCCGCCGCGGTGGCGGGAAGCGGATCGTAGCCGTCGTCGGCCTTCTTGCGCCTGCCCCAGCGCAGCCGTCGCGGTTCCTCGTCGTCATCGTCGTCGAAACGGTCGCCGACGCCCCAGCGATGCTGCTCGAAGTCCGGATCGGGGCCCTGCTCCGCGGCTCGCCGCCGCCCGCGCGGGCTCGGCTCGTCGTAGGGCTGCTGCTCGTAGTCCTGGTAGTGCTCCTGCCCGTACGGCGGCTGCTGCGGGTACCCGGCGGGCGGGTATCCCTGCTGCTGCGGATACGGCTCCTGCTGGTACGGGCCGGGCGGGTACGGCGGTTGCTGCGCCTGGTAACCGGGCGGCTGCTCGTACTGCTGGGGGTTGTACTGCTGCTGCTGGTTGTACTGCTGGTTGTACTGCTGCTGGTCGTACTGCGGTTCGTGCTGCTGGTCGTACTGCGGTTCCCGTTGCGGGCGTCGGCGGCGGGAGCCGTGGCCGTAGGTGGTCGGCTCGCTGTGGGTGCCGTAGACGGGCTGGTCGCCGGTGCCGTAGGCGTGCGGGCCTGTCTCTGACTGCCCCCAGACCGGCTGGTCTGGATCGTGCGAGGGGCGGTGCCGGTGGTCGCTCATACCGTCTCCTCGCGTGACGTCGCTTCGAGGGCACGGGCGAAGCGGAGGCTCGGTTTGCTGGTTCGCTCGCTCATTGCGCTCTTGAGGTTAGGTCACCGAACCGGGTCACGGCGCGGCGATCTCGGGTTTTCGCGGGGGTCCCACCCGAAGGTTCGCCCGGGTGATCTAGCCGCACAGCATACTCAAACAGGGATATTTCACGGTATGCGACTGGGGTCTGCTTTACCTGGAGTTCACGAAATTCGCAGGTGAGCTGGGATGGTTGGGCTTATGTCCGGATCTTGTGACGTGGGGTCAGGGAGAGGGCGGCGGCCATGCAGGCGAGTGGGACGGCGGGTAGGACATATCGGTAGTCGAAGACCGCCGTCGCCACGGGGACGACGAGGAGGGCCCAGGCGAGGGTCCAGGGGAGTCCCCAGCGGCTGTCGGTGGGTTGGCGCCGGAGCCGGGTGGCCGCGGCGATCGGCGGGATCAGCAGGATGATCAGCACGAGGGTACCCGGTAGGGCGGCGACGTCCTGGTATGCGCGGATCCAGGGGGCGTAGGGGTCGATGACCTGGGTGGCGATGGGGCCTCGCTCGTACTCCTCGGCGAGGTCCGCGCCGACGGTGGCGACGTAGCGCTGCGGAGGAGGTGGGGTGCGGGCCGGGAACTCGTAGTGGGCGTAGACCTCAGGGTCCGGATATATCGGGCGGCCGAGGACGAAGGTTCTGCTTAGCTCGGCCACGAGTGAGGAGGCGTACTCGGCGGGCTGGCTCTTGATCGCCAGCAGGGCGAACCGCTGGGCGAGGGCGTCGGTCTCCTGGGAGAAGGTGATCCCCGGCAGTTTGACCAGGGGTGACTCCGGGTCCCAGGCGTAGAACTGGGGTGGCGGCCGTTCGCCCGGCGGCCTCGGGTCACAGAGCACCGCGACGTCCGGTGGTGGGCGCATCACCGCGCAATCCGCGAATGTCATCGTCCGGACGTACAGGAACACGCCGTTGGAGCCCACCAGGCCGGTGCGGTGGTAGGTGGCGTAGAACCAGCCCGCGTACGCCGCGATCGGCAGGAGAGCGCCTGCGAGCATGATCGCGACCGATTTGAGCCCGCCATACCGGAAAAGGAAGAAACCGAACACGGCGATCAGCGGGAGACCGATCGTGCGGGTGAGGGTTGCGGCGGCCAGAACCACCCCGATGATCAGCGCCCGCCGCCAGCCGAGCGGGCCAATCCCCAGCCAGACCGCCAGCGCGATCAGGAACATGAAGAGCGTGTCCGATACGAGCAGATGTTCCAACTCGATCTGGTACGCATCCAGCAACACCGGCGCGGCGGCCAGCACCCCCACCCACGGCTTCCACCGCCGCACCACGACATAAACCAGCACAGCGGTAGCCACACCAAGCACATGCTGGACGAACGCCACCACCGCAAAACTGTGAAACGGCTCGAACAGCCGCAAGAACATCGAATACCCCGCCGGCCTCACCAAATCCGGCCGCGGCCGCATCGCCGTCACGACATAGCTATACGAATCCGGAAACCACAACGCAGGCCGATACCCCAGCATCACCCCCAGCCGCAGCACCACCCCAACCCCAGCAACCGCGACAAACCCCCGATGCCGCCGAACCCACGGCAAAACCGCCCGGCCACGAGCGAACTCGACCCCGGCGACGGGTTCAGCCTGCGTTGCCACGCTCACGCCCCTCGATGGACTGCCCGATCACGCTACCGGTCGGCGCTTGCCGGACGGACGTCGGCGAACGGCGGACGACACCGCCCGCCCTCGTCATCTGGCGCACCCCCGCGAGCGTTGAGAGGGCACACCCATCCCCGCCATCCGGCGCACTCTGGTGGGCGTCGGCGATGTTGAGAAGGCACCACACGACCTCATCATTTGGAGCGCCCCTGCTGGACGTCTGCGGATGTCGGAGGGGGCCGCTACGCTCGCGTTATTCGTAGGTTCGGGGTTGATCGTTCGTGGTGGCCGTCGGCGGGCAGGGTGCTTGCCGTTGGGTCGGTTGTGCCTGTGCTCGGGGTGGCGGGGTGGTTGCTGGCGGGGTTGCCGCTGGTGTTGGCGGGGTGGTTCTCGCCGGGGGCGATGGCGGTTGGGGGGGTCGCGCTCGCGGCGTTGGTTGTCTGGTACGGGGTGCGGGGGTTGCCGGAGACGGTGGCGGCCACGGGGGCCCAGGTGGGGGCGGTCTTCGCTGTTGCGGTGGGGTCGGGGGTCTTTAACGCGGTCTTTCACAGTGAGCAGCTGATTGTCCGGCGGGATCCGGCGAGTTATGCGCAGTATGCGATCTGGCTGGCGGGGCATGGGCGGGTGCCGATTCCGGAGGATGTCGCCGCGTTCGGGGGGCCTGATCCGGCGTTGCGGTTCGACAGCATGGGGTTCTTCGCGCAGGACGGGGTGGTGGTGCCGCAGTTCATGCCGGGTGCGCCGATCCTGCACGCCGTGGGGGAGTGGCTCGGCGGGCTGTTTCTGGCGCCGCCTGTGCTGGGGGCGTTCGCGGTGCTGGTGTTCGCGGGGGTGGTCGCCCGGCTGGTGGGGGCGCGGTGGGCGCCGCTCGCGGCGTTGACCTTCGCGGTGTGCCTGCCGATCCTGTACACCTCGCGGACGACGTTCAGTGAGATTCCGTCGCTGATCCTGCTGTTCGGCGGGATCGCGTTGATGCTGGACGCCCGGTTTCGGGTGCGGAGCGGGCTCACGGGGGTGGGGTATCTTCCGGCCAGCCGTGCGGATCAGCCGGTCGGGGCGATGCGCAGCGCGTTGCTGGCGGGGTTGGCCTTCGGTCTGGCGCTGCTGGTCCGGATCGACGGGCTTCGTGACGTGCTGCCGGTGCTTGGCTACGGGGGATTGCTCATCGCGCTCGATCGAGTCTCCCGGGCCTCAGATAAACGGATATTTCCGGATGGGCGGCTTGGCGTTCCGCTGCTGGTCGGGCTCGGGATCGGCAGCGGTTGCGGGTTCGTCGCGGGATACGTGCTTGCTCGTCCGTATCTGGAATATCTGTCCGACTCGCTGGTGCCGTTGCTGGCGATCTGCGCGGTCGTCGTCGTGCTGACCGTGGCCGGGGCCGCCGTCGCGCCACGGATCCGATGGCGGCCGATCAAGCGCGTGCCCGAGATCGCGGCCGCGCTGGTCGGGCTGGTCGTGTTCGCGCTCGCGATCCGGCCCTGGGTGCAGACCGTGCGGCGCGATCCCACCACTCCCGAGGATGAGCTCACCGCCAGGTTCATCGAGGCCACCCAAGCCGCCAACGGCCTGCCCATCGACCGCACCCGGCTGTATTACGAGGAATCCCTTTATTGGGTGATCTGGTATGTCGGGGTGCCCGTGGTCGTGCTGGCGACGCTGGCGTTTGCCGTACATGTCCGGCGGCTGGCCCGAGGAGGCGGCTTCGTCTGGCTGCTGCCGCTGGCGATCATCGGCTGGACGGCGGTGACCACGCTCTTCCGCCCCGGGATCACCCCCGACCACCCGTTCGCGTCCCGCCGTCTGGTGCCGATCGTGCTCCCCGGCCTGATCCTGCTCGCCGTCTGGGGCCTGCGCTGGCTCCGCGACCGCGCCCGCCGCTCCGGCTACGGGCACGACTCTCGCTTCTCCCGCCTCCTTCTCGCTGCCGGAATGACCCTGATCCTGGCTCCCGCTGCCATCACCTCATTCGGCACCGCCTTCACCCCCATCGAACGCGGCGAATCCACCGCCGTCGCGGGCCTCTGCCAGGCGATCCCCGCCAATTCCGCGGTCCTGATCGTGGAACGCGTCACCGGCGACCGCTTCACCCAAGTGATCCGCGGCCAATGCGGCCACCCGACGGCCCGAGTCAAAACACTGACTGGCATCCCCGCCGAGATCTTTGGTGACATCCCCGACGAAACCGACGTCCACCGCCTGATCGCCGCCATCCGCACAACCGGCCGCACCCCAGTCCTCCTGGCAGCGGAACCCTCCCAACTAACGCCTTACGGCCCACCCGCCCACGTGCTGACCTTGCGCACCCGCCAGGACGAACGCTCCCTAACCAGCCCCCCTAACGGCACCTGGACCCTCAACGCGAACGTC
Source organism: Acrocarpospora pleiomorpha (assembly GCF_009687885.1). Taxonomy (GTDB): domain Bacteria; phylum Actinomycetota; class Actinomycetes; order Streptosporangiales; family Streptosporangiaceae; genus Acrocarpospora; species Acrocarpospora pleiomorpha. The sequence goes on along the minus strand of NZ_BLAF01000041.1, from coordinate 87,736 downwards.
TGGATGTCCATCCCGGTTTGACCGAGATCGGGGTGATCCCGATAGCTCGACCAGTGGCCTAGCCCCGTAGTCCCGGATAACTGATGTGGGATCGTCGGACGCCGGGGCAGAGTACCCTCTTCTCGCGTACCCTCGTCCGACGTGAGCATGTCCCCTGAGAGTGGAAGCGCTGTGGAAGCCACCCCCTACGTGACGATCGTCCTGCCCTGTTACAACGAGCAGGATCATGTCATCGACGAGGTCGAGCGCATCTGCGCGGCCATGGACGCGAGTGGGTACAGCTACGAGCTGCTTGCCGTGGACGACTGCTCGAAGGACGAGACGCTGGCGCGCCTGCACGAGGCGGCGCCCCGGTTCCCGAACATGCGGATCAAGGCGTTCCATCGCAACGGCGGCTCCGGTACGGTCCGGCGGATCGGGTCGCAGGAGGCGCGCGGCGAGATCGTCGTGTGGACCGACGCGGACATGACCTACCCGAACGAGCGCATTCCCGAGCTGGTCCAGATCCTGGAGAAGGATCAGACGGTGGACCAGGTCGTCGGGGCGCGGACCTCGGAGGAAGGGTCGCACAAGCTGCTGCGGGTGCCCGCCAAGTGGGTCATCAGGAAGGTGGCCGAGCGGCTGGCCGGGCAGAAGATCCCCGACCTCAACTCGGGGCTGCGGGCGTTCCGCAAGTCGGTCGCCAAGCCGTACCTGCGGCTGTTGCCGCCGGGGTTCTCGTGCGTGACCACGATCACGCTGGCGTTCCTGTCGAACCAGCACGATGTGTACTATCTGCCGATCGACTACGCGAAGCGGGCCGGGAAGTCGAAGTTCAGCTTCTTCTCCGACGCCTACCGCTACATCCTGCAGGTGCTGCGGATGATCATGTATTTCAATCCGCTCAAGGTGCTCATGCCGCCCGCGCTCTGGCTGGTCGCGATCGGCGGGGTCAAGGGCGTGTACGACGTGGTCCGCTACGGCTTCTACCTGACCAGTAACACGATCGTGATCTTCCTGTCCGGCATGCTCATCGGGTCGGTGGCGCTGCTGGCGGACCTCATCGTGAGGTCCCGGGGCGAATGAGGATCGCGATCGTTGGGCCCACGTATCCGTACAAAGGGGGCGGGGCTCAGCACACCACCGAATTGGCGCGACGTCTGCGCGCGGCCGGGCACGATGTGGTCCTGGAGTCGTGGAAGGCGCAGTATCCGTCGTTCCTTTATCCCGGGCAGCAGACGATCGACGTGCCCGAGGGCGAACCGTTCCCGGACACCAACCGCGTCCTGGACTGGCGCCGCCCGGACGGCTGGATCCGTAAGGGCAGGGTGCTACGTGACGTCGATCTGGTCATCCTCGTGCTGCTCAGCCCGGTGCAGGTGCCGCCCTATCTCGGCATCCTGTACGGCTTGCGCCGCCGCACCCGGGTCATAGCCCTCTGCCACAACGTGCTCCCCCACGAGAGCAAGCCCTACGACCGCCCCTTGGTCCAGGCGTTGCTACGTCGCGTGGACTCGGTGCTCACACACTCCGAGCAGCAGGCGGAGTTGGCGCGCGGATTGACCGGCAAGCCGGTGCGGGTGGCCGTGATGGCGCCGCATCTGCCGGTCGGGTCGGCCGCGAAAGCCGCCGTTACCCAGCCTTTCCGGCGGGTTTTGTTCTTCGGGATCGTCAGACCGTACAAGGGGCTGGATCTGCTGCTCCGGGCGCTGGCCAGGACGCCGGGCGTCGCGCTCACGGTGGCGGGGGAGTTCTGGGGCGGGGAGGACACGACCCGCGCGCTGGTCAGCGAGTTGGGGCTGGAGGATCGGGTCGAGCTGCGGCCGGGATACGTGGCCGAATCGGATGTGCCGGAGTTGTTCGGCCGGGTGGATGCGCTGGTGTTGCCCTACCGGTCGGCCACGGCGTCGCAGAACGTGTGGCTGGGGCATGAGCATGGTGTTCCGGTCATCGCCACCCGGGTAGGGGCGCTTCCCGACAATGTGACCGATGACGTGGACGGGCTGCTGGTCGAGCCAGGGTCGGTGGACGCGTTGGTGGACGCGCTTGGGCGTTTCTACGCGCCGGGCACGCCGGAGCGGCTGCGTGCCGGGGTCAAGGCCGTCGATCCCGAGCCTTACTGGGCGGGGTACCTCTCCGCGCTTCTCGCCAAGTAGAGGTCTGGTCGCCGGTACTGTTGGTCCGCAGTCGATCGGCTTAGGAGTGGGGGCCCGTGGGCAGGGAACGCGCCGCGCAGCTGGAGTACTCCGAGTTCCAGTCGGCGATGCTGGATGAGGCGAAGCGGCGGCGGAAGGCCGCCAAGATCATCGCGGTGCTCGGGCATTTTCTCGGGCGGCCGGGGGATGCGCCGCTGGCCGGGCTGACTGTGGGAGATGTCGGGTGTTCCGCCGGGTTCATCGCCGATGAGCTGGCCGAGGCGGGCGCGCGGCACACGTTCGGGATCGACATCGACGTGCCGGGGCTGCGCAAGGCGTCCGAACGGTTCGGGAAGCGGGTCGCGTTCGTGTGCGCGGACGGGGGCGCGCTGCCGTTCCCGGACGGGTCCGTGGATGTGCTGGTCTTCAACCATATTTATGAGCATGTCGTGGATCCTGATGCGGTGATCCGGGACATGCACCGGGTGCTGGCCGATGACGGCGTGCTCTACCTGGGGCTGGGCAACCGGCTGGGGATCATGGAGCCGCACTACAAGCTGCCGTTCCTGTCGTACCTGCCGCCCGGACCCGCCGATCGGTATGTGCGAGCCTTCGGCCGGGCCGACCATTACTACGAGCGGTTCCGGACCCGGGGCGGGCTGCGGCGCATGTTGCGAGATTTCCACATCTGGGATTACACCTTTCCCGTGCTGGCTTCGCCGGAGCGGTTCGCCGGGGGCGAGTTGTTTCCGGGGACGGTCGGGCGGGTCGCCAAAGCCACGCTGGAGAAGACGCCGCGTCCGGTTCTGGCGGGGCTTCTCCCGATTGTCCCGACGTATCTGTGGGTGGCCACCAAGACGGCGCGGCGACCGCTCGGTCCCGCGCTGCCGCAGCCGCCGGAGCTGGTTCGTCCCCGGTGAGCGTCCAGTGAGAGTCCAGTGAAAGTTCGCAGCCTGGTTCGGGTCGGGTTCCTGCTGGTCGCGCTCGGCTTCGGCATCTGGGCCGTCGCCTCGCAATGGGATCAGGTGGCCGCCGGGCTGGCGCGCCTGTCCTGGGGCGTGCTGGCGGCGTCGTTCGTCGCCGTTCTCGGGGCGCTGTTCGCGGGCATGCTGATGTGGCGCGCGCTCCTGGCCGACCTGGGCTCGCCGCTTCGCATCACCGACGCCGCGAAGATCCTCTTTGTCGGGCAGCTCGGCAAGTACATCCCCGGATCGCTCTGGCCGATGCTGGCGCAGATGGAGATGGGCCGCGACCACGGCGTCCCCCGCGAGCGCAGCGCCGCCGCCTTCTTCCTGACATATCCGATTTATCTGGCGAGCGGGCTCTTCGTGGCCGCCGCCACCCTGCCCGCGTTCGCTGGCGAATCCGTCTCCGAGTACGCCTGGCTGCTCCTCCTGCTCCCCGTTCTGATCGCCGGGCTCCACCCGGCGGTGGTGAACGGCGCCCTCGGCCTCGGCCTGCGACTGCTCCGCAGACCGCCCATGGAACGCCCGCTCAGCCGCCGCGGCGTGCTCACCTCGGCCGGCTGGGCCTTCGCCGGCTGGGCCGCGTACGGCGTGCACCTGGCCCTGATCGGGTACGGCCTGGGCGCGACAGGACCACGCGCCGCGATCCTCAGCCTCGGCGCGTTCGCCCTGGCCTGGAGCCTCGGCTTCCTGTTCGTCATCGCCCCGGCGGGCGCGGGCGTACGGGAGATCGCCATGATCGCCGCGCTCGCTCCCGTGCTCGACCGGGGCTCGGCCATCGCCGCCGCCCTGGTCTCCCGGATGATCATCTCCCTGGGCGATCTGGTGTGCGCCGCCACCGCCGGATGGGCCGCCCGAAATCGCCACCCGATCAGCGCAAACGCCGATAAATCCGTGGAATAGCCACGGAATCCGTATCTGGGCGGTATCTGGCTATGTGATTTCGCTCACGTATCGAGTAACCGGGCCATAGAGTTGAAGCCGGAAGGGCGAAGGGGGATCGGGCAGCGCCCACAAGGCGGTTCCACCCGGCTGTCGCGGGGATCTCCCACCGCAATTGCGACAAACGCGCTCGCGTCCGGTTCGAGGGTCCGGGCGGCTCGCGGTGAGGGGAGCGATCCTTCGTGAAACCCCGTGTGCTCGTCGACGCGGCGGCCGTCCCCGCCGACCGCGGCGCTTTAATCCGATACGTTGACGGACTGCTCGCCGCGCTGCACCAGGCCGGCGCCGATCTCGCCGTGGTGTGCCAGCGAGCCGACGCCGAGCGGTACCGGCGCATGGCGCCCTCCGCGAAGATCCTGCCGGGGCCGCCCGCCATCACCAACCGGGGCGCGCGGCTGGTCTGGGAGCAGACCGGCATGCCGGTGCTCGCGCAGCAGGCCGGGGCACAGGTGATCCACTCTCCGTCGTACTCGATTCCGATCGGGGCCGGGCTGCCGAGCGTGGTGACCGTACATGACGTGACCTGGTTCACCGAACCCGAATGCCAAGGGCTCGCGAAGGCGTCCTATCTCCGCTCCGCGACCCGTACGGCGGTGCGTGGCGCGAGTCGGGTGATCGTGCCGTCGAAGGCGACCAGGGATGAGCTGATCCGGGTGCTGGGGGCGGATCCGACCCGTATCGACGTGGCGTATCACGGGGTCGATCCCGCGCTGTTCCACCGGCCGAGCGAGACCGAGGTGCGGCGGGTGTCGGAGCGGCTGGGCTTGCACGGGTATCCATATGTCGCGTCGCTGGGGACTTTGGCGCCGCGGAAGAACGTGCCGAATCTGGTCAGGGGGTTCGCGCAAGCCGTACAGGATCTGGCGGAGCCGCCCGCGCTGGTGCTGGCCGGGGGGCTGATCGAAGCGTCGGGGGGCGACGCCGAAGTGGACGAGGCGGTGCGTGAACTGCCGGCCGGGGTCCGGGTGGTGCGGACCGGCTACCTGCCGTTCTCCGATCTCGCCGGGTTCTACGGCGGCGCGCTGGTGGCGGCTTTCCCGTCGCGGGTGGAGGGGTTCGGCATGCCGGTGCTGGAGGCGATGGCCTGTGGCGCGGCCGTGCTGACCACGCGGCGGACCTCGCTGCCCGAGGTCGGCGGGGACGCCGTCGCCTACACCGAGCCGGACGCGACCAGCATCGGAGTCGCGCTGCGCGCCCTGCTCGACTCGCCCGAGCGCAGGGCCGCTCTCGGCGAGGCGGGCGCCGCCCGGTCACGGGAGTTCACCTGGGCGGCCTCGGCGGAGGCTCATCTAGTGTCATACCACCGGGCACTGGAGCGTTGAGCTAACCTCACCCGTGTGACGGACAGTTCTTTGCTCGCGCCTCTTGAGGCGATCCTGCTGGTCGGCGGGCAGGGCACCCGGCTGCGGCCTTTGACGCTGTTCACGCCGAAGCCGCTGCTGCCCACGGCGGGCGTGCCGTTCCTCGCCCACCAGCTGGCCCGCGCCTCGGCGTTCGGCGTGCGGCGGATCGTGTTCGCCACCTCGTACAAGGCGTCGATGTTCGCGGACGCGTTCGGTGACGGCTCGGCCTTCGGCCTGGAGATCGAGTACGTCTGCGAGGACACGCCGCTCGGGACCGGGGGAGCCATCCGGAACGCGGCGCGCGCGCTGACCTGCCCGCCGGACGCGCCGGTGCTCGTGCTCAACGGCGACATCCTGTCCGGGCACGACATCACCGCCCAGGTCGACATGCACCTGTCCGGCGACGCCGCCGTCACCCTGCACCTGACCGAGGTGGAGGACGCGGCCGCGTTCGGCTGCGTGCCCATCGACGAGGACGGCCGCGTCCTGGCGTTCCTGGAGAAGACCCCGAATCCGGTCACCAACCGCATCAACGCGGGCTGCTACGTGTTCCGCCGCTCGGTGATCGACTCCATCCCTCCGGACCAGGTCGTCTCGGTGGAACGCGAGACCTTCCCCACCCTCATAGACTCGGGCGACCGCGTCCTCGGCTTCGCCGACTCCACCTACTGGCTCGACGTGGGCACCCCCGCCGCCTACGTGCAGGGCTCCTGCGATCTGGTCCGCGGCATCCTCCCATCGCCCGCCCTTCCCGGCCCGCCCGGCGAATCCCTCCTCCTCCCCGGCGCCACCGTCTCCCCCGAGGCCAAGATCACCGGCGGCACCGTGATCGGCTCCCACGCCACCATCGGCGCCGGCGCCCTGATCCGCGCCAGCGTCATCGCCGACGAGGCCACCATCGCCCCCGGCGTCACCATCATGAACTCCGTCATCGGCCCCGGCGCCACCATCGCCCAGGGCACCATCCTCCGCGACACCGTCATCGGTGCCACCGCCACCATCGGCCCCAACAACGAACTCACCTCCGGCGCCCGAATCTGGCCCGGCGTCGCCCTCCCCGAGGCCTCTATCCGTTTTTCGAGTGATGCGTAGCGCCATGTCTGTTGAGCGGGTCTGGCGGCCGGAAGGGGCGCTTGATCTGCGGTTGACGTTGTCGCCGCATCCGCATGGGGGTGGGGATCCGGCGTGGCGGCGTACGGCGGATGGGGCTACCTGGCGGGCCTGCCGGACTCCGGTGGGGACGGGGACGTTGCGGGTGGCCTGTCGCGGGGGGCAGGTGTATGCGGCTGCCTGGGGGGCGGGGGCGGAGTGGTTGGTGGAGACGCTTCCGGAGTTGTTGGGGGCTTCTGATGATATTTCGGGGTTTGGGGAGTTGGTTCGGGGGGCTGCGGGGTCGGGGGATGGGTCGGTTCGGGCGAGGTCGGCGTTTGTGGGGGAGTTGGCCGCGCGGCATGCGGGGTTGCGGATCGGGCGGTCGGGGCGG
>NZ_BLAF01000041.1:66419-80410 GCF_009687885.1 Acrocarpospora pleiomorpha | reverse complement strand
TTCCTGCGGTGCTGGAGCAGAAGGTGGTCGGGCGGGAGGCCTGGCGGGCTTGGCGCTGGCTGGTCCGGAAATATGGGGATATAGCGCCTGGGCCGGTTCCGGAGGGGTTGACCGTGATGCCGTCGCCTGAGGTGTGGCGGCGGGTGCCGTCGTGGGATTGGCATCGCGCGGGGGCGGAAGCCGTACGAGCCAGGACGATTATCAATGCGGCGCAGCATGCGGAGAAGCTGGAGGGCGGGTCGAGCGCGGAGGCCGATCGGTTGTTGCGGGCGCTGCCGGGGATCGGGGTGTGGACTTCGGCTGAGGTGCGGCAGCGTGCGCATGGTGACCCGGATGCGCCGAGTGTGGGGGATTATCATCTGCCGAGCGTCGTGGGCTACGCGTTCACCGGCCAGAAGACCGACGACGCGGGCATGCTGGAATTGCTCGAACCCTTCGCCGGGCATCGCCATCGGGTCATCCGGCTGATCGAACTCAGCGGGATCCGCCCGCCCGCCCGGGGTCCGCGGATGGCGGCCCGGGACTATCGGTCCATATAGCCCGGTCCTGAGCGGCCACGGCCGACCGCGTAGGGTGCGGCCTATGGCGCCAGAGGTAACAGGGGACCGGATCAATGGGAACGCGATGCGGCGGGCGCTTGCTCGCGCGCGCGATGGGAAGACGCTCGATGTCGCCGAGGCCGCTGTGTTGTTGCGGGCCCGGGGAGCCGATCTGGACGTGCTGCTCGAACATGCCGGGCGGGTCAGGGACGCGGGTCTCGCGGCGGCCGGGCGGAGCGGTGTCGTCACCTACAGCAGGAAGGTTTTCATCCCGCTGACGAGGTTGTGCCGGGATCGATGCGGTTACTGCACGTTCGCGACCGCGCCGCATCGGCTGGAGAGCGCGTTTCTCGGACCTGACGAGGTGCTGGAGATCGCCCGCCAGGGTGCGGCGCTCGGCTGCAAGGAAGCCCTGTTCACGCTCGGCGACCGCCCCGAAGACCGCTGGCATCAGGCGCGGGAATGGCTGGACGCCCACGGATACGACGACACGCTGTCCTATGTCCGGGCGATGGCCATCCGCGTCCTGGAGGAGACCGGCCTGCTCCCGCATCTGAACCCCGGCGTACTGACCTGGCGCGACCTGCAACGGCTGAAGCCGGTCGCCCCTTCCATGGGCATGATGCTGGAAACCACCTCAGAGGCCCTCTTCCTAACAAAAGGCGCGGCCCACTACGGTTCCCCCGACAAAGATCCCGCGGTACGGCTCCGCGTCCTGGAAGACGCGGGACGGTCGAATGTCCCGTTCACGACCGGCATCCTCATCGGCATCGGCGAAACCATCGAGGACCGCGCCGAGTCGATCTTCGCGATCCGCCGGGTCGCCCGCGAGTACAGCGGGATCCAGGAAGTCATCGTCCAGAACTTCCGCGCCAAACCCGACACCGCCATGCGCGGCCTGCCCGACGCCGACCTGCACGAACTGGCCGCCACGATCGCGGTCGCCCGCCTGGTCCTCGGCCCCCGGACGCGCATCCAGGCCCCGCCGAACCTGATCGGCGCGGAGTACGCGCTGATGCTCCGCGCCGGAATCGACGACTGGGGCGGCGTTTCCCCGCTCACCCCCGACCACGTCAACCCCGAACGCCCGTGGCCGCACATCGACGAACTGGCCACCCGCAGCGCCGACGCCGGATTCACCCTCCGGGAACGTCTGACGATATATCCGGAATATGTGCTCGCCGGAGAGCCGTGGCTCGACCCTCGGCTGCGTGAGCACGTGGCCGCGCTCGCCGATCCGGTCACCGGGCTGGCCCGCGAGGACGCGGTTCCGGTCGGGCGTCCGTGGCAGGAACCGGATGGAGGGTTCGTTTCCCTCGGGCGTACGGATCTGCATACGGCGGTGGACTCCGAAGGACGTACCAACGATCGTAGGGATGACTTCGACCACGTCTACGGGGATTGGGACGCGCTGCGGGATCGGCTGCCCGCCGGAAGCGCGCCGGTGCGCGGGGACGTCCGGGAGGCGTTGCGGCAAGCCGAGAAGGATCCCGCCGGGCTCACCGACGCGCAGGCGCTGGCCCTGCTCGGGCTCGCGGGCGACCAGAACGGTACCGGCGCCGACGACGACGGCCTGGGCGAACTGGCCAGGATCGCCGACGGCCTGCGTCGCGAAGCCGTCGGGGACGATGTCACCTATGTCGTGAACCGGAACATCAACTTCACCAACGTCTGCTACACCGGCTGTCGCTTCTGCGCGTTCGCCCAGCGGCGTACCGACGCCGACGCGTACACCCTCAGCCTCGATCAGGTCGCCGACCGCGCCGAGGAAGCCTGGGCGGCTGGGGCCACCGAGGTTTGTATGCAGGGCGGCATTCACCCGGATCTGCCTGGCACGGCCTACTTCGACATCGCCCGAGCGGTCAAGGCGCGCGTGCCGGACATTCACGTGCACGCGTTCTCGCCGATGGAGGTGATCAATGGAGCAAGCCGTACAAACCTATCCATTGAAGACTGGCTGACCGGCGCCCGCGAAGCAGGCGTCGACTCCCTCCCCGGCACCGCCGCCGAAATCCTCGACGACGACGTCCGCTGGGTCCTCACCAAGGGCAAACTCCCCACCCGCGAGTGGATCGACGTCATCACCACCGCCCACCGCCTCGGCATCCCCACCACTTCAACAATGATGTACGGCCACGTCGACACCCACAGCCACTGGATCCAGCACATCCGCCTCATCCGCCGCATCCAAGAACAGACAGGCGGCTTCAGCGAATTCGTCCTCCTCCCCTTCGTCCACCACAGCTCCCCCATCTACCTGGCCGGCGTCGCCCGCCCCGGCCCCACCTCCCGCGAGAACATCGCCATCCACGCCCTGGCCCGAATCCTCCTCCACGGCGCCATCGCCAACATCCAGTGCTCCTGGGTAAAACTCCGCGACGACCTCTGCCGCACAGTCCTCACCGCCGGAGTAAACGACCTGGGCGGCACTCTCATGGAAGAAACCATCAGCCGAATGGCCGGCTCAGAAAACGGCTCCTACAAAACCATCACCGAACTAGCAGCCATGGTCACCCCCACCGGCCGCCCCCTCCGCCAACGCACCACCTCCTACGGCACCCCCTCCGCAGAAAGACAAGCCGCCGCCCAGGCCAGCGACGGAGTATGTCGCACCGTCCGAAGAGTGCTCCCTATGGTCTGATTTACGGCGACCGACGTCCGCGCGCGGACCTACGATCAGGCGGAGCCGCGGTCGGCTATTTCGATTGTGTGCAGCGAGTGTTCAAGCGCGGACGGGGGCTGCGCCAGCATGCCGCCTGAAACGCCGACGGCTGGACGGCCGGGGGTGGTTTTTGGGCAGAGCGAGGGTGAACGTGGCTGGGATGCGATCGAGGCTGGGTTCCAGGCGGCTACCCGCGCTCTTGAACAGCGGCCTTCTCATCAGCACGTTCCCGCAACGCTCAGGTCGGACATCCCTCATGAAGGTTTTGTTACCTGTCGGTACATTTCCGTACAACTTCAACAGGATCGAGTCGCATGGGTCGAGGGTCACCGTGCATGGGCACATGGGCGCATAGCCATCCGAGATTGAGGTCTGGGTTGGGGGCCTACCCAAATCGGCATGCCTGCAATCGGAGTGACCGCGCTGGTCTGGGCGTTCATTGCGTATCGACGCCGTGGCGGCACTGCCCCGCGCTAACAGAACGCCAGCCACGAAGGGGACGAATCGTGCCAAGAACTAACTTTACGAAAAGTTACCCCATGTGTTAGACATGATGTGATCGTACTTATGTTCGCCTTATAACCCCCCTTGTTGGCGGGCCGCTGCACCTCAGCTAGCCCCTGGTTGTTCTCCTGGAGTGTGGCGTGGCCGTTCAGCGTGCGCGGGTTTTGTCATGCGTTGGCGTCACCGGGTTGGTGGCGGCCCTTCTGATCTCCGGTGTCGGTGTCCCGGACGTGCTGGTGCCCGCCGCTTCCGGTGCCGCGGTGGAGCCGACTAAAGAGCCGTCCATCGGCGGTCGTCCGGTTCCTGTCGCGCGGGTGGAACCGGGGGCGGAGGATCTGCAGGAGCCGCCGGTACGGCGTGCGGTGGTGTGGCCGAAGGCCGGGTCAGCGCAGGTCGCTCTTGCCCAAGGCACGTCGGTGGCGGTGGGAACGTTACCGATCAAGGTTGGTCCGCCCGAATCGTCGCCCGTCAAGGCCGGCCCGGCGGCCCGCACGGGTGCCGCAGAGAAGCAAAGACCCTCTACCGGCAGCCCGAGCAAGGCTCCTGCGGCCGTCCGGGTCGATACCTTTGACGACGCTACCGCTCGCCGTCTGGGTGGGGTGGGTCTGGCGGTGCGGGTGTCGCGGGCCGACGCGGTCACCTCGACCGGGCAGGTCAGCGTGAGCGTGGATTATTCAGGTTTCAGCGCTGCCTACGGTCCTGGTTTCGCTTCGCATCTGACCTTGCGCCGCCTGCCCGGATGCGCGGTCGCGCCGGATCCGGCCGCTGACTGTGCCTTCGAGGCGCCGCAGGCGGTTGCGGTGGTCAATGACATCAAAGCCGAGACGCTTACGGCGGTGGTGGAGGCCGCGCCGCAGGCCGATGCCGCTGTCTACACCGTGGCGGTCGCGGCGGCGGCCACGGGCGGCGGCTTGGGCGGGGATTTCGCCGCCACGGATCTGAAGCCGTCCGGGACCTGGCAGGTAGGCCCTTCCGCTGGCGCGTTCACCTATTCGTACGCGATTCCGGCCGCGCCCGGCCCGTCCGGCAGCGCACCCACGTTGTCGTTGGACTACAACTCCGCCTCGGTGGACTCCCTCACCAACAACACCAACAACCAGGCCGGATGGGTGGGCGTCGGCTGGGAGCTGTCAGGTGGCTTCATCGAACGCCGGTTCTCCCGGTGCTGGCTGACGCTGCCCGATAACAGTGAGACGCCCCAGTTGTGCTGGAACGCCGAAGACGACCTGACGTTGTCGGTTGGCGGGCGCTCCTCCCGCATCGTCAAGGTCGCCGGGGTGTGGCGGACGGTGGAGGACTACGGGTGGAAAATCGAGCAGATTGACACCGGCGGAGCGGCCGCCGCCCCCTATTGGCAGATCACCACCCAGGACGGGACGCGCTACCGGTTCGGGTATCACCGTGACTCCTCCTTGCAGGTGCCGTTCATGGGACCCAACGCCGGGGATCCCTGCGGCAACAAGTACAACGCGTTCATCCCGGCGAACAAGTTCTGCTACGCGCCGTGGCGGTGGATGCTGGACCAGGAGATCGACCCCAAGGGCAATGTGATCGACTACACCTATGCGCGGGAGACCAACCGGTACTGCCTGGCCAACGGTGACGACTGCCAGCTGACCGGCTACAACCTGGAGTACGACCGCGGCGGCTACTTCTCCCAGATCACCTACGGCTCCAACACCCAGGTGACCGGGTCGGCGGCGACCGGCCGGCTGGTCTTCACGGTGGAGGACCGGCCGAACGGTCAGACCTCCGACATCCCGACCTGGCTGCTGTGGCTGATGGGATGCGACCCGCCCACTCCTTTCTGTCTCTACTCCGCCGACGGGCCGACCTTCTACATCACCAAACGCTTGAAGTCGGTGCTGAACCAGACGTGGAATGGCTCCGGCGCGGTCTGGGACGATGTCACCCGGCTCGACCTCGGCTACACGATGATCGAGACCGGGCCCGCCGACAGCGGCGGCGTCCCGGGGGAGTGGACCAACTCGGTGCTGTGGCTGGACGGCATCACGCGGGTGGGCCTGGCCGGCGGCGGTCCCGATATCGCGCTGCCCAAAGTCACCTTCGACGCGGTCCAGCTCGTCAACGACAAGGACGGCCAGCTCGCCCGTTTCCCCCGTATCGCGGCCGTCGGCAACGAGATGGGCGGGCGGACCGAGGTCTCCTACGGCCGTCCCCGCGGCTGCAACCTCAACACCCAATCATTGGCGACCACGCGCGATGATGCGGGCTATGACTGTTACTGGGTCTTCACCGGCGAAGGCATGGACCACACTGGCGAGACCTACTACCAGGGTGATGTCTTCAACAAGTGGCAGGTGATCAGAACCGTCGACAAGGATCTGGTCGCCGGCTCTCCCGACATGGTCAGCACGTATGAGTACGTCGGAACACCGGCGTGGGCGCAGCCCGCCGGGTTCGATGAGAACCTGCCCGGCTCCTACGACGTGCCCCGCCCCGACTGCGGCATTCCCCCCGGCTTCCCGTTCCCGCTCCCGTGTACCGATTGGAAGAACAGCTGGACCGAATGGCGCGGTTACCCGACCGTCCGGACGGTCCGTGGCAGCGGCAGCGACCCTTCCCAGTACAGCGTGAGCACGGCCACCTTCTATCGCGGCCTGTATGAGGATCCCCTGGCCGACGGCACCCCCAAGGGTGCGACGGTGACCGACTTCGAAGGCCAGGGCACCAACGACTACCGTGTCCTGTCCGGCCGGACGCTGCAGGAACAGACCTGGCACGCCACCGGCTATACCGCACCCACGCCCACCTGCCAATACCCGGCCTGGTCATCGACGACCAGCTACATCCAGTTCCTGTACCGCGTCTCCTCCGACGGGCACGACTGGCTCGCCATCCAAAACAGCATCAACAAGCGTCCGGCCACCAACCCGGCCTACTGGGAGGACCTGGGCGCCTGCCCCACCTTAGGATCGGGAACCACCGGCCTGGTCGAAGACGCCGGTATCCGCTACGAGTACGCGCGAGTGGTGACCGGCGATGGCCCCGGCATCGCCGACCCGCACCAGGTCAACCAGACCCGCCAGGTTGCCCGGGAGAAGGTGCCCTCCGGCTGGCGCTACACCGAGACCGCCACCACCTTCAACGCCGATGGCCTGCCGACCAAAGTCAACGATTACGGCGAACGCGGCGTCGCCGCCGACAACATCTGCACGGCCACCACCTACGCCCGCAACACCACCGCCGGCGCGTGGATGATCGCCTCTCCGGCATCCGTAGAACGCCGGGCGGGCGACGACTGCACCTCGGGCACCTTCCTGGGTCGGACCCTCACCCTCTACGACGGCGCCACCAGCGAGGCCTCCAACGCGCCCACCACCGGAAATCCGACCGAAACCCGCACCTACACCAGCGGCAGCGACTTCACCACTGTCAAGGCCGGTTACGACGGCTACGGCCGGAGCGTGTCTTCCACCGACCCGCTGAACAAGACCACCACCACCTCTTACAGCCCGGCAACGGGACTACCGGTGGGTGGGGTGACCGTGACCAAACCCCTCGGCCATCTCCACACAACCTGGACGGCCCCATGGGGCGGCGTAGTTGGAATCCGCAACGCGGACGGCCAGGATACCAACATCGACTACGACGCCCTCGGACGTGCCACCATGCTGTGGACTCCAGAGCAGCCGCGCTCCGGCGGAGTCCCGGCCACGAGCGTGACCTACACGATCCCGGTCAACGGCAGCGGCGTGATGACCGGCCCCGCCCGCACCGCCGTAGCCACACTGCAATCTGGGACCGACTACGTCACGACAAACACCTATGAGGATGGCCTCGGCCGCGCCCGGGAAACTCAGACGGCCTCCCCGTCCGGTGGACGAATCGTCACCGCCACTCTCTACGACCCGCGCGGCCTGATCTCCAGCACCACAAGTCCCGCTCACAACACCGCCGCCCCAGGGAGCGGCCTGCTCAATGCCGCCCCTGCGTCTTTCCCGCAGTGGACCAAGAACATCAACGACAGCCAGGGACGCACCACCGCCGTCATTGAGATGGGCGGCTCGACAGAGCATCGTCGCACGACGACGGCCTACTTCGGCGACCGAACGGAGGTGACGCCCCCGCTCGGCGGCAAGATGGTCACGTACTCGGACATCAAAGACCGGGTCACTAAGGTAGAGGAGTGGAAGGACGCCACTAATCACTACGACACGCTCTACGAGTACGACCACAACGGCGCGCTGACCGAACACACGGACGCCAACGGCAAGGTCCGGACCTTCGGCTACGACATGCTCGGTCACCGGACTAGTGCGCAGGACCCCGATTCGGGGGACGTCACGCAGGGATACGACGCGGCCGGGCGACTGATCTGGTCGATCAACGCCAAGGGCGAGAAGATTTCGACCGTCTATGACGCCCTCGGCCGCAAGACCGTGCTGTGGTCGGGCGAGCCGGAGACGGGGACGAAGCTCGCCGAATGGGTCTACGACACCCTGTCTAAAGGCAAGCTCACCTCCGCCACGAGTTACCGCGGCGGTCAGCCATACACCACCGCCATGACTGGCTACGACCCGATGGGCCGACCTACGGGCGCCACAGTGACCATTCCCTCCAGCGAGGGCGCGCTGGCGGGTTCCTACCCTGTCACCAGGGCGTACAACGCGGCCGGTCAGATTACTGACACTGGCATGCCCGCCGTAGGCGGCCTCCCGGCCGAGACGGTGACCTCCAGTTACAGCCCGCTTGGCCTCCCCGACCGGCTCACCTCACCGCTCGGCACATACGTCGACGCCACCGCCTACACCTCCACCGGCCGCCTCTCCTCACGCTCGTACGGCCCCAACGGCAAGATCAAGCGCACAATTGACTGGAACCCGGCCACCGGCCGGATCAACCGCGACACCACCCAGACCGCAGCGGACACCGCCAGCCCGGTTACCCGCCTGGACGACCAATACAGCTACGACATCTCTGGCGAGATCAGCGGCATCCTGGACGCTACCACCGCCGTCACCGGCAGTCCCGGCCAGTCCGAATGTTTCGGCTACGACGGCCTGCGCCGCCTCTCCGCCGCTTTCACCACCACCGCGACCGGCTGCACGGCGGGACCGGACACCCTAGGCATCGACCCTTACAACCAGACCTTCACTTACGACGGCGTCGGCAACATCACCACACTGACCAACGGTGCCCAGACCGCCACCTACGCCTACCCCACCGGCCCGGCAGCGGTCCGCCCGAACGCGGTCACCTCCATCACCCGCACCACCCCCGGCAGCGGCACCCTCGCCCTGCAACGAACAACAAAGCCCGGCCCTCACCACACGGCCAGAAACAACAGCGCCAAACCCGCCGCAACGGGACAGGCCGCCTTATCTGCCCCACAGCAGCCACCCGCCAAGCCCTTGACCGCCTCCGTCCAGGACGGGCCGCAACTGGTGGCCGCCTACGGCATGAACGAAGGCACCAGCACCACTGTCACCGACAGCTCCGGCCAGGCCAACCACGGCACCACCACCGACACCACCTGGACCACCGGCAAATACGGCCAGGGCCTGGAGTTCAACGGCGACACCAGCTGGGTCACCGTCGCCGACGCCGCCTCCCTCGATCTGACCACCGGCATGACCCTGGAAGCGTGGGTCAAATCCGACGACAACCTCGGCTACCGCACCCTGATCCAGAAAGAAAACGGCGACAACCTGTCCTACGGCGCCTTCACCAGTACCTTCAGCGAACCCCCCAGCGCCTGGATCGTCGACCCCAGCGGCGACTTCACCGGCTCCGCCGCCACCACCAACCTGCCGATCGGTCAGTGGGTGCACCTGGCCGCCACCTTCGACGGCGACAGCCTCGACTTCTACTACAACGGCGTTCTGGCCCACTCCGAACCCACCGACCTGACCATCGACACCGGCACCGGCCCGCTCCGCATCGGCCATAGCGGCATCTGGGATGAACCCTTCGACGGCACCCTCGACGAGATCCGCATCTACAACGGTGCCCTCACCGCCGAGCAGATCCTCGCCGACATGAACACCCCCATCGGCACAACCCCCTCCCCTTCACCCAGCCCGTCGCCCCCACCGTCCCCGTCCCCAAGCCCGTCCCCGTCGCCCAGCCCCACCCCGACGCCCACAGACCCACCCGGCGACGGCGTCGACACCTACACCTACGACGACGCCGGACAACTCGCCACCCGCAACGTCGCCGGCAAAGACGGCACCTTCACCTGGAACGAGCTCGGCCAGCTAGAAAAGGCCACCATCGACGGCGACGACACCGCGATGGTCTACGACGCCGACGGAGAACGGCTAATCCGCCACGAACCCAACGGCACCGCCACCCTCTACCTGGACGACATGGAGGTCCAGGCGAGTGGTGGACAACTCACTGCGACTCGCTACTACTCCAGCCCTGACGGGGTGACTGTCGCCATGCGCTCCACCGGCGACGGCCAGAGTGGCGGCGTCAAATGGCTCACCAGTGGCCTGCACGGCACAACCCAACTCGCCATCGACGACGGCACCGGCCAGGTCCACCGCGAACGCTACCTCCCGTTCGGACAGCGCCGCGGTACCGATGATCTCTTCTTTACCGACCGAGGCTTCCTCGGAAAGATCGAGGACGACTCCACCGGGCTCGACTACCTTTCCGCTCGCTACTATGATCCGTCCATCGGAAAATTCATCTCGACGGATCCCATGCTTGATCTGCGGAAAGCGCAGTGGAGCAATCCCTATGGTTACGGCGGGAACAACCCGGTCGGCCTGTCCGACCCGGCGGGCCTGAGCGTGCAATCCAATTGTGAGCGGTTCTCGACGGATCCGGAACTGGAGAGACAATGCCGCGCCGGACTGTCAAACGAGCATCAAGAAATCATGGCGGAAGCCGATCGGTTCATAGTCCCGAACGCGCCAGTATGGACTGATGGCAAATTCGCGAAGTACAGAGCGCTCAAGATGGTCAGCGAGCGGGCAGCGAAAGACTATGTCCATAGTTTCAAGAAGAAATGGATTGCCGCATACAAAAAAGTCATCAAGGCGGCCGCCGCGAAGTATGGGATTCCCGCCTGGGTGCTAGCCGGCGTGGCGTTTGAGGAAGTCGGCGGAATGTCGCGCAATGCCGACCAATTCAAACAGGCGAAGGATGGCATCTACACATCTTTCGGTGATGTTTCGATGAATATCGCAACGGCCGCCGACGTCCTGGGATACGATGCGAATAATCTGCCGCCGGGCAAGAAGAACCAGATCATCAGCTCCCTCATGGATCCCGTGCAGAACATATTCATGGCCGCGAAATACTTGCGCATGGTGTCTCCCCAGGCAGGGCCATGGTCGAAGGAAACGGCCTTCAAGGCTGCAGCAAAATACAATGGGGGCCCGGGGGGTTGGAAGAATAGCGAATCCCAGGGCTATGCGCGCAGGGTCATTCGCAATCAAAAGATGCTCGAGGAGCTATTAAGGTGAGTTCGGAACTGGCTGAAAGAATGGATCGGCAGGCGGCCCGCCTCCGTGAGCAGTTGACCTACTGGGCGTACGTTATCGGTGGCGTGCTAGGAGTCTCGACGAGCTTCGTCACGGGAGTCCACAAGTACGAGTTTACGGATTCTCCGCAGATCGATCAGGATGCGGTCGGTGTGGGAATTCTGTTTACCGGAATCGGTTTGATCCTGTTGCTCGGCGGCGTGGTGATCCGGAGAAGGTCCAAGGCGTCCTGGATAATCCCTGGCTTGTTCTTCGTGATCGGAGTTCTTCGCCTCATATGGTTATTCGGCCTGCCGCCGCGATAACTGAACCTATTTCGTGCGCCCAGCGGAACGGGGAGATTTGCCGTGATGTCTCGACTTTGGCCGTTATGCGATTGCGTAAGCCCAGGTCGGCCCGTATCCGTTGATTTTCGTGAGGTCAGCTTAGTCTCTCAGTTGTAGATCTCTGAGGTTGCCGTAGATTCGGGGCTGTGCTGGGGTGGCCTGGCGCTTGCTTGGCGGGCTGGGGCTGGCGGGGCCGGTGATGTCCCCCTGTGTGGGCACCGGGGGAGGCGCTGTCGAGGTGGAGGGCGGCTTGCCCGGCGTCGATCTCGGCGGCGGTGCGGACGTCATGGACGGTCAGGAAGGCGGCGGCCAGCTGGGCCAGCGTGATGTGCCGGTACCAGCCGTGCCAGGAGCGGACTTCATAGTCGGCCAGCCCGCAGGCGGATTTGCCGAGTTTGATCGCCTCTTCCACCCGCCAGCGCGAGCCGGGCACCAGCACCAGGTCCTCGACCGGGCTGTCGGCCGGTCCCCAGGCGAGGTGGTAGTCGCGCTGATCGGGCCGGCCGGGCCGGCGGCGGGTGATCATCCAGCGCGCCCACGAGGCGGTACCGCCGATCTCGGCGTTCAGGTCGGGGATACGGCGTACCCACCACTGCCAGATGCGGCCATCGAGCTGGGAAGGCGCGGCAGGCAGCTCCCATCCACTCGTCCTCGCCGGCCATCCGCTCCACCAGCCGGGCGTGACCTCGTCGGGAACGTGCGCGGCTGCGCGTCGTTCGTGGTCACCGGTCCCATTCCCGCGGCAGGTACAACTCCCGATCGATCATGGCCCGGCCGCCAGCCGTGGCCCAGGCAGCCATCACTCCGACCTGACAGTTGACCACTGCGCCCGCGCTCCCCGAGTACTGGCGGGCCACCCCTGCCGAGCTGCGGCCCCGCTTGTCGAACGCGGTCTCATCGATGACCAGGACCCGGCTCCGCCCGGTACCGCCCGGCCCGGTCAGGCCGCTCAGCACGTAGGCGCGGACGACGAAGTCGCGCAGCTCATCGGGCGTCCCAGCGGGCCCGGTCCAGCAGGTGCTGTTGCCCCCACGGATGGACATCCCCGCCATGCTCAGCAAGCTGCCATCCGTTCTTTCGCGACACCGGCCCAGCAACCCGCGGCGGCGGCCTGCCGCCGCAGATCCGCCCGCAGGAAGATCCCGGCTATCTCAAGCAGCAGGTTTTCCAGCTGGTCTGACCATTCCTCGGCCCACTCCTGATCGGTGATGACCGGACCGATCTCCAGCATCGGCGCACGCATACCCCAGCGCTATCCCGTCCGGCAGCGTCGAGAGAGCTACCACGAAGGTGAGAATCTCCACTGCTGAGGGATTAGCCGGGGCTGCCGTAGTGGTTGCAATGGGGGCAGGCCATTGTTGAGGTGCCTTCGTGGATTGTGCAGGCGCATGGGAAGTGGCCGCAGTAGAGGGAGGTGGAGCCTGGGGAGCCGTTTGCGTTGCGGATTTTGGTTTCGCCGTGGCTGATGATTTGGAAGGCGTGTGGGGTTGAGTCGTCGTTTGTGATCTGGATTTGCCAGTTGTTGGCGGGGCGGTCGAGGGAGACGCGTGCCAGGTATACGTCGTATTCTTTTCTGATCCAGGTTGCGGAGCCTACGACATGGTCGTCGGTGTCGATGTCGGTGTCGGTGATGGGCTGGGCGTTGGGAAATTCGGTCAGGGTCACGGATGGGCCTGAGTCGGCCTTGAGCTTGATCATCGGTGGTCGTTGGGGGGCGCGGGAGCCGTTGTGGCCGAAGTCGACGACTCGCAGGAGCATCGTGCGCTCGGAGTCGGGGGGTGTCGAACCCGACGTAGTCGCTGGACTCTCCGGCGTCCAGGTGGAGCGGAGCTGATGAACTGAGTAGTTGCTCGGATTTCATGACTTAACCACCCGCAATCTGATGGGCTAGTCTCTTTCCGGGCTTTTCTCACACCGGTCGATCTATGAGTATTTATGTGCCCACTAGCGGCGCGTCGGCCTACAGAACGTATGGCAAATTCGCGCTAATTCTCGGACGATGTTGGGCTTGTGGGTGATTGGTTAGCGGATGATGGTGTAGTCGGCGGGGTTTCGGGGGGCGCGGTCGCGGGGTGGGGAGGCTGGGTGGCCGATGGCTACCGTGCCCATGGGATCCCAGTTGTCGGGGAGGTTGAGGATCTCGCGGACGGTGGGGCGGCAGAACATGGTGGAGGAGACCCAGGCGGAGCCCAGGCCTTCTACGGCCAGGTGGATGAGGAAGTTCTGGACGCCTGCGCCGGTGGCGACGGTGAACATCTCGCGTTCTGCGGTGTTTCTGCGGGGGTCGGGGTAGGTGTGGGAGCCGTCCATGACCAGGCAGGGGACCGCCAGGTAGGGGGCGTTTCGTAGGACGTCGCCGCGGCGGAGGCGTTTGGCTATCGAGGATTCGGTGAAGCCGTCGGCGCGGAGGTCGGTGATCCAGGCTTCGCGCATCGCGTCCAGGAGGGCGGTGCGGGTGGTGGGGGTTTCGAGGAGGACGAAGCGCCAGGGGGTGGTGTGG
>NZ_BLAF01000041.1:0-66227 GCF_009687885.1 Acrocarpospora pleiomorpha | reverse complement strand
GGCGTAGACGACGTCGGCGGAGCCGTGGCGGAACAGGTCGTCGCCCGCGGGGCGGAGGAGGGCGGTGATGCCGGGGCCGTCGGTTTCGGTGATCAGGTGGGGGAGGCCGCGGACGATCGCGATCGGGATTCCGGCGAGCTTTCCTTTGGCCAGTTCGGCGGCGGCGGCGATTTCGTCGATCAGGGCGGTGACGGTGGCGTTGAGGGGGTTGCCGTAGGGGTCGGACTGGCCGCGGTGGTCTTCGAGGGGGCGGACTCCGGCCGCGCCGATCGCCAGGTCGGTCAGGCCGTGACGCCAGGGCCGCCCGAAGGTGTCGGAGACGATCACGCCGACATCGGCGCCCAGGCGCTCGCGGATGCCCGCCCGGATCCGCCGGGCTGAGGCGTCGGAGTCTTCCGGAAGCAGGAGGATCGTCCCAGGCTCGGTATTCGACGCGTCCACGCCGGCGGCGGCCATCACGAAACCGTGCCGCGTCTCCGCGATGACCAGATCCCCGCGCCGCGCCACCACCCGCTCGGTCTCTTCCTCGATGGCCTCAGCCCGGCTCTCTCCCTGCCGCACCCGCCCTTCTGCCTTACTCACAATCTTCGACGTGACCACCAAAATGTCCCCATCGGCAACCTTCACCCCAGATCGGGCCACCAACTCGGCGATGTCGTCTCCCGCCCCAACCTCCGGCAGACCCTCAATGCCCTCAATCTGAATCATTGCTTCTCCTCAAATCCGCATATGTCGGCGCCGATCATCTCTGGCACCAAAGGGTGTCCACTTCGCATCATCTATGACAAACCTTCGGCGCCTGCAGCCGGATGAGCCGTCACGTCAATGTTCCGCTTGCATGGTCGGCATGCGGCACTGCGATCGGCATCGCCGCGATGGTCGCGGTTGTGGGCATCGCGCGGCGGGGCGTGGTCGGCCTCTACCCGGCGATCCGCGCGGCCCGCCTGTCCCCAATCGAAGCACCGGTCACCTCAGACCCGGGCCAATGGGGCCAGGACGTCGGAGGGCTGGGGCGGTCCGGATGGGCTATTTCCGGCCGTCGGGCCTTGACGGCGTCGGATCTGGGTCGCACGATGGCGCGTGACCGAGCGCCGGGTCAGGCGGTCAGCTCAGTTCTCACGCTCCCATGCGACTGGAGGACTTCTGTGACGCATCTGACCAGGCGGTGGCGCCGCACGCCCGCACTCATTTCCGTGCTGGTAGTGATGTTAGCGCTAACACTCAGGATCCCGGCGTCCGCGGCGACCAAGACCGTCTACATCCCGAGCCGCTGGGCCAGCACCGGCGAGGTGCCGTGGACCAGCGCCCGTACCAAGCAGTCGGCGAACTTCATCCTGCTCTGGGGTGACCTGTCCGGCACAGATCCGATGACCGCACCCTCGCAGTACCGGTTCAATCCCGACAACATCCTCAGCCAGCTGGAGAACCTGTACTCCTTCTACGTGAACACGATGCGGTTCACCCCGGAGACCGGCTACCTCGCGCAGTACAAGATCAACGTGATCATCACGCAGACCTGGTCGAACGCCCCTGGTCTGAACGCCTGGGCGACCGGCGGGTCCACCGACGGCGTCGTCGGCGTCATCAACATCGCTCCCGGCGCCGCCCAGCCCGGCTCCTGGGGCCTGGCGCACGAACTCGGGCACGTCTTCCAGAACTACACCTTCCTCGGGCGCCCCGGGTTCGGCTTTACCGACCAGTCGGCCGGGACGTTCTGGGAGACCAGCGCCGAGTTCATGGCCATGCAGGTCTATCCGACCACCGCCGCCGGCGATCTCACCCGCTTCGTGCGCACCGAGAACCTGCACTGGGGCAGCAGCCGGCACCACTACGGCAACTGGATGCTCATGCAGTACGTCAAGGACCGCGACGGACTGGCCATGTTCAACCGGATCTGGAACGAGGCGCGGAACAACGAGCATCCGCTTGAGGTCTACCGGCGCATCAACGGCATCTCCCAGGCCGAGCTGAACACGCGGGTCGGACAGTACGCCCAGAAGCAGGTCACCTGGGACTACACCAACCGGGCCAACTTCATGCCGTTCATCAACCAGCTCTACCCCTTCATCACGGCCTACAACGGTGTGCCGGTGGAGGCGGTCAACGCGTCGGCGGGTCACTACAAGATCCCGGACGCCATGGCGCCCTCCGACTACGGCTACAACAAGATCAAGCTGGTGCCGAGCACCGACGGTGGCTTGATCAGGCTGCATTTCAAGGGCCACGTCAACACGGCGGCCCAGTCCGGATGGACGTACGGCTTCGTCGCCGTCAGAAACGGCGTACCCCGGTACGGCCCGCTGACCAGCTCGGCCGACAGCACGATCAGCTTCCAGACCCAGCCCGGCGAGAGGGACGTCTACCTGGTCGTGACGGCCACCCCCGGAACCGTTCACCACTGGGCCTTCCTCGACGGTTACCCGAAGAACTACCGCTACCCGTACGCGTTCCGCGTCGACGGCGCGGCGCCGTCCGGCTTCGAGCCCGGCTACACCAAACCGGCCGCTCCCGGCGGCGGCCGCTGGCACTCCAACGGCGGCGGCTGGGTCGACAACCGCGCCAACGTCGCCGCCACGGCGTACGTAGGCCCACGTGCCGCCGTGTACGGCAACAGCACGGTCAACGGCAATGCCCGGATCGAGGGCCTGGCCTGGGTGAACAGCGGCGCGACGGTAGGCGGCAACGCCGTCGTGAAGGACAACGCCCTCATCCAGGGAGGCGCCAACCTCAGCGGCAACATCGTGGTCGGCGGCGACGCCGAGCTGTGGATCGCCTGCAGCTCGGGCACGTACCTGATGTTCAATCCCGACCGCAACTGCGACGGCAGGGGCGGGGAGACCGACGTCAACCCGACCTTCAGCAACTTCACCGACGCCGAACTCGCCATCGGCCCCACCACACCCTCCCCGACCCCGACCCCGACTCCCTCCCCGACTCCCTCCCCGACTCCCTCCCCGACTCCCACGCCGACTCCGACCCCCACGCCGACTCCGACCCCCACGCCGACTCCGACGCCGACCGGCAAGAGCTGCACGGCGACCTACAAGATCGTCGGTCAGTGGCAGGGCGGGTTCCAGGGAGAGGTCACCGTGAAGGCCGGCACCTCGGCGATCAGCGGCTGGACGACCACATGGGCCTTCGCCAACGGCCAAACCGTGACGCAATCTTGGGGCACCGCTTTGACCAGCAACGGCTCCCAGGTGACCGCGGCCAACGTCGACTACAACGGCTCACTCGCGTCCAACGCGACCACCACGTTCGGCTTCCTCGCGACATCCGGCGCGACGAACGCGATCCCCACCCTCACCTGCACCGCACGGTAGTCACGGCCCGCCGCCCTGCTCGCCGTCAACCGGCGGCGAGCAGGGTGGTCGGCGGGCGCGAGGAAGGCCGAAGGGTGGCCGGTCTGGCGGAACAGGGCATGCCGACCTTGACGTTCGGATTCCTCGGGACATCCGGCGCGACGAACGCGGTACCCACCCTCACCTGCACCGCACGGTAGTCACGGCCCGCCGCCCTGCTCGCCGTCAACCGGCGGCGAGCAGGGCGGCGTTGACGAGCCTGGCCATCTTGTCGGCCGGCGCGAGGAAGGCCGAAGGGTGGCCGGCGCGAAGAAGGCCGAAAGGGCGGTCGGCCTGGCTGGGCAGGGCGTGCTGACCTTGACGGATCTGGGATACGAGAATCTGAGCCTGGCGCTCCGCCACCCCATCAAGAAGCCGAAGGGCGGGGAGCTGACCATCGCGCAAGAGCAGTACAACCAGCTGATCCGAGCGGTTCATGGTGTCGTCGAGCGCGCGAATTCCCTGCTCAAGACTACTTCAAGGCATTGTGCCGGGTGAGCTTGGATCCCCGGCGGATCGGCTTGATCGTCGAGGCGGCACATGTGCTGCTCCGCCTCGAACACGGCCGCGCTTTGTCGCGAAGATCACATGGAGTGGACGTTCGTTGCGCGGAAGGGCCCGCTGGTTACGGGTGGGTGGGCTTGTTGGCCAGGTTGAGGGCGAGGGTTAGGGCGGCGTGGGCGAGGGTGCGGGTGGTTTCGGGGGTGGTCATGAGGAGGGGGTGGGGTTCGACTGTTATGCCGGGGTGGGTGGTGGTGGCGTCTTCTTCGGCTACTAGCCAGCCGTTGAGGAGGGGGGCGCCGTACAGGTCGAGGACGGATTGGGCGGTGGTTTCGCGGCCGATGGCGGTGAGGCAGGCGTCGGCCATGCCGCGGACGGGGGAGCCGTTGATGATGGGGGAGACGCCGACGACGGGCTTTCTTTCCAGGGCGGGGCGTATGCCGGGGATCTGGAGGATCGTGCCGATGCTGACGACGGGGTTGGAGGGCGGGAGGATGACCACGTCGGCGGCTTCGATGGCGTCCAGGACGCCGGGGGCCGGTTTGGCGTCGGCGGCGCCGACCAGGACGATCTCCTCGGCGGGGACGGAGGCGCGCAGGCGGACCCACCACTCCTGGAAGTGCACGGCGTGGCGGCCGGTGTCGTCGGTGATGACAACGTGGGTCTCGGTGCGGTCGTCGGACATCGGGAGCAGGCGCACGCCGGGGTTCCAGCGAGCGCAGAGGGCCTCGGTGACCTGGGAGAGCGGGTATCCGGCGGCGAGCATCTGGCTGCGGATGATGTGGGTGGCGAAGTCGCGGTCGCCCAGGCCGAACCACTGGGGTTCCATGCCGTAGGCGGCGAGCTCCTCCTTGACGGTGAACGTTTCAGCGGCCCGGCCCCAGCCCTGGTCCTCGTTGATGCCACCGCCCAGCGTGTACATCACCGTGTCGAGATCGGGGCAGACCCGGAGCCCGAAGAGGGTGATGTCGTCGCCGGTGTTGCCGATCACGGTGATCTCGGCGTCGGGAGCTGCCGCCTGGAGGCCGCGGAGGAATCGGGCCCCGCCGACGCCGCCCGCGAGGGACACGATACGCATGACGCCATCCTCGCACCGCCCACCGACATCCCCACCGCCCGGCCCCATCACCCCGCACCATCACCCACGCACCACGGCGTGGACGGCGAAAGAGCCTGCTCACCGACATCCCACCGCCACCCCCGAACCACGGCGCGGACGACCCAGGACATGCCCACCGACGTGTCCACCGCCCGGCTCCATCACCCTCCCACCACGGCGCGGACGGTGAAAGAACCTGCTCACTGACACCCCCACACCACGGCGCGGACGACGCTGGACATGCCCCCGACATCCCCACAAGCCCGACCACACCACCCCTCCCACCTGCGACGACATGTCGGGATTTGTGGGACATACGACACTCGGGGGAAACATGAGCTTGGTGGGTCAGCCGACGGCAAAGTCAGGCATGTGCGAAACTCGTCTTGGTATGCCGTTTGCATGCCGTTGGCAATCAGGGGGTCACTGTGATCAAGGTTGAACCGGCGAGGCTGCGTGAGCCCGCCGCTTGGATCATGCTCGCGGTGGTGTGTTCAAGCGTGTTACCCGGTATCTGGGATTTTGTAACCGGGATCTTCGGTGGCTCGTTCACGTCGAGCGTGGGAAGCGCGTACCAGGCGTTTTCGTCGGCGACTACGGCGGCGTTGGCCGTGGGTGCCGTGGTGGTGACGACCCGGTTCGGCGACCCGACGCCCAGGAGCCGTCTGATCGGTTTGATCGCGGCGGGCGCGCTCGCGCTCACGGTGGTGTTCGGTTTGCTCAGCGCGCCGGTCCTGCTCTTCGCCGACGTGGATTTCGGCGACAAGTTCCGCATGCTGCTGGGGTTGCTGCCCAAGGTGGCGCTGGAGGCGATCGCCGCGCTGTACGTGCTCGGCACCGTCAGCCCGCCGCTCGCCAGGAAGCCCCAGGACCGGAACAGGGACAGGAACAACGGCAGGAACGAGGAGCCGTTCTTCGGCGGCTACCAGAACGACGGATTCCAGGGTTACGGCTCGTACCCGTCCCCGGAGCCCGCTGGCGCTCCCGTTCCCACTGGTCCCGTTCAGGATCCCTCCGTCCCCTCCACGTTGCCCGCCGCCCCGCACCAACAACATCCCGCACAGCCTGGCCTGGTGTACGGCTCGGCCGACAGTTCCGCCGATCGCACCCAGGACGCCTATGCGGCCCCGGTATACGACCAGGGATACGCGTCCCGGCACGAAGTCGTTCAACCTTCAGGGAACGGTTTCGGGGAGCCGTACCGGCCGCCCGTGAACGCGGCCCCCCAGCAGGCTCCACAGCAGGTCCCCCAGCAGGCGCCGCCGCAAGGGCCGGTGTTCGACCAGCACGGGTACGCCGGCGACTCGCCGTCCTTCCCGCCGGTCGCCTACAACGAGCCGACCTACAACGAGAGCACCTACAACGCGCCGGTGTACAACGAGCCGGTGTATCAGGAGCCCGTGTATCAGGAGCCGGTGTACAACGAACCCGTCTACCAGGATCCCGCGTACCAGGCGAATCAGAGCAACTACGGAGGGTCGTCGTTCTCGGGGTACGCGGCGCCGCAGTTCGCGCAGCAGGCGTACGAGCCGTCCTATGAGGGTGACCTGCGGGAGCAGCAGCTCGCTCAGGCGTACCAGCAGGCGCAGTCCTACCAGCAGGCCCCCACGGCGCCCCAGCCGCCGCCTCAGCAGGCTCAGCAGTCCCAGCTGCCTCCGCCGGTCCAGCAGGCGCTCCCGCAGGCGGTTCAGCAGCCCGCGCAGCCGGTTTACAACAGCCCGCTCGGGCATCCGCAGACGCGTGAGCCGTACCAGCAGGATCGGTTCCAGGGTGATCCGCTCAGCGGGCCCGAGCAGACCATCCGTTACCAGGGCGATTCTCTCAGTAGCCCCGATCTCTCGCGTTATCAGGGTGATCCCCTCAGCAGCCCCGACCTCGGCCGTTATCTGGGCGATCCGCTCAGCGGGCCCGAGCGAGCTCGTTTCCAGGGCGATCCGCTGAACGATCCGCTGCCCGGCAACGAACTGCTGGACCCCACCGCGATCTACAAGCCGGAGCGCCAGCAGGCAAAGCCCGAGGAAGGTGTGGGTAGAGAACAAGCAGCTCAGGGGGCCGATGGAACCCCGCATTGGTATGGTTCCGACCGCCGAGACCACTGATCTAGACCGCCAGATACCGGGGCAAGCACGTCTTTCCCCGGGTATCGGTATGCCGCTTGACGCCGCACCTGAGACACGCGTGTAATTACAGCTGTGTTGTTACGCCTTCCTCAAGGTGGGTATGAGGACGGCGTTTTAGGGGGCACTGTTGGTGACGGGCGGGCGACAGGGAGGTGTGCAGTGACCGAACCGGTCATGGCACAGGCGCTCGACGGTGAAGATCTGGGTTGGCAGGAGCGCGCGTTGTGCGCTCAGACCGATCCGGAGGCGTTCTTTCCAGAGAAGGGCGGCTCCACCCGAGAGGCTAAGAAGGTGTGCCGGGCGTGCGAAGTGCGCGCGGAGTGCCTTGAATACGCATTGGAACACGACGAGCGATTCGGTATCTGGGGCGGGCTGTCGGAGCGGGAGCGACGGCGCATCAAGCGTCAGGCCGTCTGATTGAAGTGCGAAACACGCGGGGGCCACACCTGTGGCCCCCGCAGCCTTTCGGGTTCTTCGGGCCACGGGCGGATCCAGGGTTGGCATAAGGTAGGCCCGCAAAGCAGGACAAACCCCCGAACATTTCCGGAAATTTCCGGATAAATCGCCCGAAAGACCCCAAGGACCCCCGTGCAAACCCCGGTGCATTCGGTCACCGCCATCGTCGTCGCGCATGACGGCGCGCGCTGGCTCAGAGAGACGCTCTCGGCGGTGCTGGGCCAGACCTATCGGCCGGACCGGGTGGTCGGCGTCGACAACGGCAGCCGCGACGACAGCGCCAAGCTTCTCACCCAGGCGTTCGGCCCCAACGCGGTCGTCAGCATGCCCCGCTCGACCGGCTTCGCGGAAGCCGTTCACGACGTCATGCGCCGCCTCCCGCCCGCCGTCCGGGGCACCGAGTGGATCTGGCTCATCCACGACGACTGCGCGCCCGACCCGCGCGCCCTGGAGACCCTGCTCTGGGCAGCCGATCAGGACCAGAAAGCCGTGATCCTCGGTCCGAAACTCCGCGACTGGCTGGACCGCAAGCTCCTCCTGGAGATCGGCGTCACGGTCGCCAGGTCGGGCCGCAGGGAGACCGGCCTCGAACCTCGCGAGTACGACCAGGGCCAGCACGACCACGACACCAGCGGAATCAGGGACGTGCTCTCGGTCTCCACCGCCGGGATGCTCATCCGCCGCGACGTCTGGGATGAACTGTCCGGCCTGGACCCGAAGCTCCCGCTGTTCCGCGACGACCTCGACTTCTGCTGGCGGGCCCGCGCGGCCGGACACCGGGTGCTGGCGGTGACCAGTGCCATGGCGTACCACGCGGAGGCGTCCAGCCGCCGCCGTCGCCGGATCGCGGCCAGCGACGACCACCCGCGCCGCCTGGCCCGCCGCTACGCCCTGTTCGTGATCATGATCAACCTGCCGTTCCTGGCGATGCTCTGGTCGATGCTCAGGAACACCTTCGGCTCCCTGCTCAGAACCTTCCTGTTCCTGCTGGCCAAGCAGCCCGCGCACGCGCTGGACGAGATCGTCGCGCTCGGCTCGGTGCTCTTCCATCCCGGCAAGCTGCGGCGCGCCCGCAAAGCCCGCAAGAAGAACCGCAAGCAGGGCTACGCCCTCGTCAAACCCCTGTTCACCCCGCCGAGCGCGGCCATCCGCCGGATCTTCGACATGATCCGCGGCCAGCTCGCGGGCGCGGGCCCCATGGACTCCGCCGGACGCCACCACGCCGTCGCCGCCTCTCCCGAGGAGGAGGGCGAGGAGCTGCTCAACGACGACGGCAGCGTGCTGCGCAGAGTGTTCGGCAATCCTGGCGTACGGCTCTGCCTGCTCCTAACCGCCGTCACGGTGGCCGCGCACTGGCGGATGGCCACCGGCGGCCTGCTCGGCGGGGGCGCGCTGGTTCCGGTGGTGGGCGGCGCGTCCGATCTGTGGGATCTCTACCTGGAAGGGGAGCAAGCTCCCTACGTGGCGGTCCTCGCGGCCCTGTCCACGCTGTTCTTCGGGAAGATCTGGCTGGCCGTCGCGGTGCTGCTGCTCGGCTGCGTCCCATTGGCGGGATTTTCGGCCTATGTGGCGACGCGCCGAATCATCCCGTACGTCCCGGCGAGGGTCTGGCTGGCCGCCACCTATGCGCTGCTCCCGGTGGCGACCGGAGTCGTGGCCGAAGGGCGGATCGGCTCGGCCGTCGTGATCGTGCTGCTGCCCGCCTACGCGTCCCTGGCCACCCGGGTGCTCTCCGACGAGGGCCGCCCGGCCCGCAGAGCCGCCTGGGGGCTCGGCTTACTGCTGGCGGTTGGAACGGCCTTCGTTCCGCTCTTGTATGGCTTCGTGTTCGTTCTGGGCGCGCTGGCGGCCCTCTCCTTCGGCGGCGTACGGCGCGGCGTCGGCGTCTCACTGGCGATCAGCCTCGCGGTCCCCATCCTGCTGCTGTTCCCATGGCTGGCCACATTCGCCGCGAATCCAATCAGAATCCTCCAAGAGGCCGGGCTCCCCCTGCCAGCGGACCCCCGCCTGCCCCCGGAAGCCCTCCTCACCCTCAACCCGGGCGGACCCGGCACCCCGCCGCTCTGGACCACCGCCGGACTGCTCGCCGTCGCCCTGGGAGCACTGCTGCTCCGCCGCCACCAGCTGATCGTCGCCGTCGGCTGGGGTGTGGCGATCTTCGGTGTGCTGGTGGCCACCGTGGTCAGCCGCCTGTCGGCGTGGCCGGGCGTGCCGCTGGCGTTCGCGGCCACCGGCCTGCTGGTGTGCACCGCGCTGGCCGCGCACCGGGTCGCCGAGTTCCGCAAGGCCGGCGGCTGGCGCAAGTTCGGCGCGCTGCTGATCTCGCTGGTGGCGTTCGCGACCCCGCTGGCCGCCGCCGGGCTGTGGATCTACGTGGGCGCGCGCGGCCCGCTGACCTGGAACATCCGGGACCCGCTGCCGTCCCTGGCCGCCGTCAAGTCCGCCAACGGCGAGGGCACGCTGGTGCTGCGATCCTCGGGCGGCGCGTTGTCGTACACGCTGCTGCGCGGCCGCAGCCTGCTCATCGGCGAGTCCGACGGCGTGACCCCTGACCAGCAGGTCACGGGCGCTGTCGCCGGGCTGGCCTCCGGCCGGGGCGGGCAGGACGCGGCGGCGCTCGCCGCCCGGGGCGTGCTGTTCGTGACCGTTCCCGCGCCCATCGACCCGCTGCTGCGCCGCGCGCTCGACTCGGAACCGGCGCTGACCCGGGTCAGCCTGTCCAAATCGTCGGGACTCTGGCGGATGGTGGTCCCGGTGGCTCCGCCGACGCCGCCTCCGCCGCTGGACTCCTTCCAGCGCGGCTGGCTGTGGGCGCAGGGCGGCCTGGTGGTGCTGGTGCTCATCCTGGCCGCGCCGGGCGCCCGCCCAGCCGAGCCGGAGGCCCAGTTCGAGGAGCAGGTCGCCGGAGAGCGGGTGCTGGTGTGAGACGCCTGATCGAGAACCGCTTCGGCCTGCTGGCCCTGGTCCTGATCGCGCTGGCCGCCGTGTACGGCGGCGCGTTCGTCAGCCGCCCCGCCCCCGTCAGGGTCGCGCCCGTCCAGCCGGTCAAGGCCGCGATCGAGTCGGTCTCCACCGTCTGCCCCGACCCGGGCGGCGCGACCATCAGCGCGGTGACCCCGCCGGGCCCGCGCGGCTCCGGCAAGGCCGAGGTCCTGGACGGCGACAAGCCCGTCACCCTCTCCGAGGCCGGGCGGCTCTGGCAGAAGACCGCCGCCAAGGACGCCGACCCGATCAGGGTGGTCGCCACCGGCGCGATGGCCTCGGGCCTGGAGGCGGCCCGGATCAGCAGGACGCTGTCCGGCGACGCCCGCGGCCTGTCCGGCGTGCGCTGCGTCGAGCCGGGCGCCAGCGCCTGGTTCGTCGGCCCCGGCCCGGCCGCCGCCGACCTCACCCTGCACCTGTCCAACGTGGAGGCCGCCCCCGCCGACGTCTCCTTCGTCGTGTACGCGGGCGAGGGCCTGGTCGTCACCGAGCAGTCCACCGGCATGGTCCTGAAGCCAGGCGAGCACCGGACCGTCAAACTCCGCGACGTGACCACCTCGCCCCTGGTCATGGGTCTGCACGTGATCGCGAGCCGGGGCCGGGTGACCGCCGCCGTGGAAGTCCTGCTCGGCGGTGGCAAGGGCGCCGACTGGCTGCCCCTGGCCGGGGAGCCCGCGACCCGCGTGGTCGTCCCCGGGATACCCGGCAGCGCGGGCCAGCGCAAGCTGTACATCACCGCCCCCGGCGAGCAGGACACCGTGGTCCAGGTCAAGGCCGTGCTCAAAGACGGCTCGTACGCCCTGAAGAACCGCGAGGACGTCAGCGTGCCCGCCGGCGCGACCACCACCATGGACCTGTCCACGGGCATCGGCGGCCAGCCGGCCGCGCTCGTGCTCACCTCGCCGATCCCGATCGTGGCCGGACTGGAGATCACCGGCACCGGCGACCAGCGGGACGTCGCGTTCACCGCGGGGGCGCCCTCCATCGACCTCGGCAGCGTCGTGGCCGACGGCAGGGCGGGCAAGACGCAGACCTCGCGCCTGATCCTCTCCGCGCCCTTCGAAGCCGCCACCGTCCAGGTCCAGCTCCTCCCGAAGGAGGGCGCACCCTCGGCCCCGACCGAGGTCGCGATCCCGGCCGGGCGCACCCGCGAGATCAAACTCAGCGGCGACGAGAAGGGCTTCAGCGTCGTGATCACCCCGCAGCCGGGCTCGGGTCCGGTCTACGGCGGCCGGGTGATCGAGGAGAAGACCTCCTCGGGCCAGCTCATCACCGCCCAGCCGCTCCAGATGGCCAGAACCTGGGCCCTGGTCCCGCCGACCACCGATTCACCGCGAACCGTGCTGCCCTGATCAGCTGTCGTCGTACCCCGGATCCACCGCCTCCGGGGTGAGGCCCAGCAGGTTGGCGACCTGCTCCACGACCACCGAGTGCACCAGACCGGCCAGATGTTCGCGATCCCGGGCGCGCGCCTCCATCGGCCGCCGGTAGACCACGATCATGGCCGGTTCGCCGCGCGCCGCCGGTTCGGCCCGTCCGAACGGGATCGGATCGGAGGCCAGCCGCCCGGGACCGTCGATCAGCTCGCTCGCCCTGGGCACCTCCTCCACCCCGAACTCCACCGCGGACAGCTCCCTGGACCAGCGCACCCGCAGCCGGTCCACCGCGTCCAGCACGAGGTCGTCGAAACGCTCGCCGCGTGACTTGGCGATCGGCACGTGGGAGGGGGCCAGCGGGCCACGCATGCCCCGGCCGTGGCGGTCGCGTCGTCGAGGACTCATCCGGCCAGCTTATTTGAGCCACGGAAAGGTCACGGACGGCCTCCTTAGGTGTCCGGATTGTGGCGACACGCTCGTTAAGAGGCGCGGGGTGGTGGCAATGTGAACGCGGACCGGATACGGTCCCTCCGTGAGCCCCGTCCGCAGCTGTTCCCGTACCGCCTGCAGGCAGCCTGCCGTCTTCACGCTCACGTACGTGTACGCCGACTCGACCGCAGTTCTGGGCCCGCTGGCGACGTACGTCGAGCCGCACTGCTATGACCTGTGCGCGGAACACGCCGAGCGGCTCACCGCGCCCCGAGGCTGGGAGGTGGTGCGGCTGCCGTACGAGCCGGGCGCCCCGAGTGGAGACGACCTGGAGGCCCTCGCGAACGCCGTGCGCGAGGCGGCGCGACCCGCGCCCGCCGCCGGGGAGCCGACCGGGCAGGCGGTCGAGGTGGGCCGCCGCGGTCACCTCCGCGTGCTGAAGTCCGCTCAACCTAACCGCGAACGGTGACCGGTTCGGCCCGATAGGCTCGAACCGTATTGTTCGCGAATACTTAGGGGCTGGAGTGGGCGACCTCGCCACGATCTTCAAGGCGTACGATGTGCGCGGCGTGGTTCCCGGCGAACTGGACGAGGAGATCGCCGAAGCCGTGGGGGCCGCTTTCGCCGAGGTCACCGGGGCGACGTCACTGGTGATCGCCCATGACATGCGGGACTCCTCCCGGCCGCTGGCCGCCGCCTTCGCGCGCGGCGCGACCGCCAGGGGCGCGGATGTGATCAACGCCGGGCTCGGCTCCACCGATCTGCTCTACTACGCCAGCGGCAGCCTGGACCTGCCCGGCGTGATGTTCACCGCCAGCCACAACCCGGCCCGCTACAACGGCATGAAGATGTGCCGCGCGGGCGCGGTGCCGATCGGCGGCGACACCGGCCTCATCGAGATCAGGGATCGAGCCGCCGAGCTGCTGGGCCGCCCGCTCGGCCACTCGACCGGCAGCGTCACGGAGAAGAACCTGCTGGCCGGTTACACCGGCCATCTCAGATCCCTGGTGGACCTGTCCGGCATCCGGCCGCTTCGGGTGGTGGCGGACGCGGGCAACGGCATGGGCGGGCTGACCGTCCCCGAGGTGTTCGCCGGGCTGCCGATCGCGCTCAGCCCGCTCTACTTCGAGCTCGACGGCGACTTCCCCAACCACGAGGCCAACCCGCTGCAGCCGGAGAACCTGCGCGACCTGCAGCAGGCCGTGCTCGACCAGGGCGCCGACCTCGGGCTCGCCTTCGACGGCGACGCCGACCGCTGCTGGGTGATCGACGAGCGCGGCGAATCGGTCTCGCCGTCCACGATCACCGCCCTGGTCGCCGCCCGCGAGCTGGCCAAACACCCGGGTTCGACGATCATCCACAACCTGATCACCTCGACCGGGGTGCCGGAGATCGTGCGCGAGCACGGCGGGGTGCCGGTCCGCACCCGGGTCGGGCACTCCTTCATCAAGGCCGAGATGGCCAGGACCGGCGCGGTCTTCGGCGGCGAGCACTCGGCGCACTACTACTTCCGGGA
This sequence comes from Acrocarpospora pleiomorpha, assembly GCF_009687885.1. Lineage (GTDB taxonomy): Bacteria > Actinomycetota > Actinomycetes > Streptosporangiales > Streptosporangiaceae > Acrocarpospora > Acrocarpospora pleiomorpha. Next base: position 52,407 of record NZ_BLAF01000041.1, on the reverse strand, counting down.
CTTCTGGTTCGCCGACTCGGGCCTGCTGGCCGCGCTGCACGTGCTGGCCGCGCTCGGCGAGCAGGACCGCCCGCTGTCGGAGGTGCTCGCCGGTTATGCCCGGTACGCGTCCTCCGGCGAGATCAACAGCACGGTGGCGGACCAGGCCGCCGCGATCGCCCAGGTGCGGGCGGCGTTCCAGGCCCGCGACGGTGTTACGTTCGATGAGCTGGACGGTCTCACCGTGACCGGCCCCGACTGGTGGTTCAACTTGCGCGCGTCCAACACCGAGCCGCTGCTCCGGCTGAACGCCGAAGGCGCGGACGCGGCCTCGATGGCTGCGGTGCGCGACGAGGTTCTGAGAGAGGTACAAGGGATTTGAAGATCGACGACTGGCTGCTGGACATTCTGGCCTGCCCCTCGTGCAAGTCCCCGCTCCGGGCGTCCGCCGACAGCGACGAGCTGGCGTGCACCTCCGAATCCTGCGGGCTGGTCTATCCGGTGCGTGACGACATTCCGGTGCTCCTCGTGGACGAGGCCCGCAAGGCATGAACTGGCAGCCTGAGCAGCTCGACGACCAGGCGTACCTGGCCGGAGGGGATAGCGCGGGCATGCTGGTCTCGGTCGCCTCCTCGGCCGCCCAGATCCGCACGGCGCATCGGGCCGCCGTCGAGGCATCCGTGGACACGATCGCGTCCGAGGGGCGGCCACGGGCGATCGTGGTGGCCGGGATGGGCGTCGCCGGGCTCGCCGGAGAGGTGCTGGACGCGGTCTGCGGGTATGGCTCGTCGGTGCCGATCACGACCGTCCGGGATTACCGGCTGCCCGGGTGGGTGGGCGCGGCCGACCTGGTGATGGCGGCCGGTGACGACGAGGAGACCCTGACGGTCGCCGCCGAGGCCGCGCGGCGCGGCTGCCGCCTGCTGGCCGTCGGGGGTAAGGCCTCGTCCCTGCAGGCATTGGCCACCCGCAGGAACGCGCCTTTCGTGTCGGCATCCTCCGGGCAGGGCCTGTGGGGTTATGCCGTCCCGCTGCTCACCGCCGCGGCCTCGCTCGGCCTGGTGGACGCGGGTGTCGATCTGTTCGAGTCGGTGGCCAAACGGCTGGAGGATGTGGCCCACCGGTGCCGCCCCTCCAGCGAGTCGTTCATCAACCCGGGCAAGACGCTCGCCGACGAGATCGCCGAGACGATCCCGATGATCTGGGGCTCGTCCCGGTTGATGGGCGTCGCCGCGCACCGGCTGGCCACCCGGCTCAACGAGACCGCGCGCTATCCCGCCCTCTGGGGCGAACTCCCCGAGGCCGGGCACAACCAGGTCGCCGCCTTCGACGGCCCGCTCGCCCAGCGCGACATCTTCGCCGACGAGCCGACCCGCTCGCTGCGCCTGCTCGTCCTCCGCGACGCGGACGAGCATCCGCAGGCTGCCAAGGCCCGGCAACTGGCCGTACGGCTCGCGCAGGACCGCGGCGTGCACGTCTCCGAAATCGCCGCGGAACCCGGCCATCCACTGGAACGCCTGGCCACGGTGATCGGCCTGGGCGACTACGCCGCCGTCTATCTGTCGCTCGGTTACGGCATCGATCCGGCCCCTGTCTCGGCAATCACCGAACTGAGGGCAAGAATTGGCCAATAGGATCTCCTTGGTCGAGTTCTTGAGGAGTGTTGAGTGAGCGCGGGTGGCGGAACCAAGGCGATCATCGCGGCGTTGGCCGCCAATGCGGCCATCGCGGTGGCCAAGTTCGTGGCGTTCCTGTTCACGGGTTCGTCGTCCATGCTCGCGGAATCGGTGCACTCGGTCGCCGACTCGGGCAACCAGGCGCTGCTCCTGGTCGGCGGGAGGCGCGCGGCCCGGGATCGCACCCCGGCGCACCCCTTCGGCTACGGCCGGGAGCGCTACTTCTACGCCTTCGTGGTCGCGGTCGTGCTGTTCACCATCGGCGCGGTCTTCTCGCTGTACGAGGGCTATCACAAGATCTCGCACCCGGAGGAGATCACCTCGCCGCAGTGGGCGTTCGGGGTGCTGATCTTCGCGATCATCGCGGAGACGTTCTCGTTCCGCACCGCCATCGTGGAGTCCAACCACGTGCGCGGCACGCAGTCGTGGGTGTCGTTCATCCGCAGGTCCAAGTCGCCCGAGCTGCCGGTGGTGCTGCTGGAGGACCTGGGCGCGCTGCTCGGCCTGATCTTCGCGCTGTTCGGCGTGGCGATGGCGGTCATCACCGGCGACGGGATCTGGGACGGCATCGGCACCCTCATGATCGGCGTGCTGCTGGCCGTCATCGCGGTGATCCTGGCCCTGGAGACCAAGTCGCTGCTGATCGGCGAGGGCGCGGGCCCCGAGATGGAGGCGCAGATCCGCACCGCGCTGGAGAGCGCGCCCGAGGTGACCAGGATCATCCACATGCGGACGCTGCACCTCGGCCCCGAAGAGCTGCTGGTGGCCGCCAAGATCGCCGTGGACCACGACGACACGGCGGCCGAGGTGGCGCGCGGCATCGACGAGGCCGAGCAGCGCATCCGCGCCCAGGTCCCGATCGCCCGGGTGATCTACCTGGAGCCCGACCTCGACCGTTCGAACGGTGCCGCGAAGCTACCGGCCGCGGAGTAGCCGCAGGGCCTTCTCCTTCTCGAAGTCCAGGGCTCGGCGCGGCGCCTGGATCCGCCCGATCCGCAGGCCCAGGTCCCGCACGGCCTGGGCCACCGCCGGCTCCGACAGCGCCCGGAGCGCGAAGGCCAGCTCCGCGGGGGACACGTCGAAGCGCCGTTCCAGCTCGACCGCCTGGGTGACGGCCGCCAGCTCCTCCTCGCCGAACCGCCGGTGCGACCCCTTCTCGCGGACCGGCGGCAGCAGCCCGAGCGCTTCTCGGTAGCGGAGCATGCGCGGGGACATCCCCAGCCGCGCCGCCGCTTCGGTTATCCGCATCCGCCTATTCTTACATTCTTGTGTGAGGTTCGGCCCCTCGAGTAGGCACGAAGGCCGATCGGGCCCTTAAACTCGCAGATGTCGTTACGAGAGGGGACACCCCAGATGGACTTCAAGGTCGCCGACCTTTCGCTTGCCGGCTTCGGCCGCAAGGAGATCCGACTCGCTGAGCACGAGATGCCGGGCCTGATGGCGACCCGCAGCGAGTTCGCCGCCAGCCAGCCCCTGCGCGGCGCGAAGATCATGGGCTCGCTGCACATGACCATCCAGACCGCCGTCCTGATCGAGACGCTGGTCGCGCTCGGCGCCGACGTGCGCTGGGTCTCGTGCAACATCTTCTCCACCCAGGACCACGCCGCCGCCGCGGTCGTGGTCGGCCCCGAGGGCACCCCCGAAGAGCCCAAGGGCGTGCCCGTCTTCGCCTGGAAGGGCGAGACGCTGGAAGAGTACTGGTGGTGCACCGAGCAGGCGCTCGCCTGGCCGGACGGCACCGGGCCCAACATGATCCTGGACGACGGCGGGGACGCCACCCTGCTCGTGCACAAGGGCGCCGAGTTCGAGAAGGCCGGCGCCGTGCCGACCGCGAGCGAGGACGACCCCGAGGAGTGGGGCATCATCCTCGACCTGCTCCGCCGCACGGTGAACGACTCCAAGCGCTGGACGGCCATCGCCGCCGAGATCAAGGGCGTCACCGAGGAGACCACCACCGGCGTGCACCGGCTGTACGAGATGTTCAACAACGGCCAGCTGCTCTTCCCGGCCATCAACGTCAACGACTCGGTGACCAAGTCCAAGTTCGACAACAAGTACGGCACCCGCCACTCGGTGCTGGACGGCCTCAACCGGGCCACGGACGTGCTCGTCGGCGGCAAGGTGGCCGTGATCTGCGGCTACGGCGACGTCGGCAAGGGCTGCGCGGAGGCACTGCGCGGCCAGGGCGCCCGGGTCATCGTCACCGAGATCGACCCCATCTGCGCCCTCCAGGCCGCGATGGACGGCTACCAGGTCACCACCCTGGAGGACGTGGTCGGCAGCGCCGACATCTTCGTCACCACGACCGGCAACTTCGGCATCATCACCGCGGACCACATGTCGCAGATGAAGCACAACGCGATCGTCTCCAACATCGGCCACTTCGACAACGAGATCGACATGGCCGGTCTGGCCCGCATCCCGGGCATCGTGAAGGAGGAGGTCAAGCCCCAGGTGCACACCTGGACCTTCCCCGACGGCCACCAGATCATCGTGCTCGCCGAGGGCCGCCTGATGAACCTGGGCTGCGCGACCGGCCACCCGTCGTTCGTGATGTCCAACTCCTTCACCAACCAGGTGATCGCCCAGATCGAGCTGTTCACCAAGACCGAGCAGTACCCGATCGGGGTCTACGTGCTGCCCAAGCACCTGGACGAGAAGGTCGCCCGGCTGCACCTGGACGCGCTCGGGGTGAAGCTGACCACGCTCACCAAGAAGCAGGCCGAGTACATCGGGGTGGATGTCGAGGGTCCGTACAAGCCGGATCACTACCGGTACTAGGACGTTGAGGGGCCCCTTCACGGGGGCCCCTCGAACGGGGGAGTTGTGGACGGATCGCTGGCCGAGGCCGGGGAACGGCGGATCGGCTGGGCCTCGCGGTCGATGCCGGTGCTGACGGCGGTCGGGGCGCGGTTCGCCGGGGAGCGTCCTTTCGATGGCGTACGGATCGCGGCCTGCCTGCACGTGACGGCGGAGACCGCGGTGCTGATGGGCGCGCTGCGGGCGGGGGGCGCGGAGATCGCGCTCGCCGCCTCCAATCCGCTGTCCACGCAGGATGACGTGGCGGTGGCGCTCGGCGACTACGGGATCGCCGTGCACGCCCGTGCCGGGGTGGATCGGGACACCTACTACCGGCACATCCATCGTGCGCTCGACATCGCGCCGGATCTGGTGCTGGACGACGGCTGCGATCTGGTCAACATCCTGCACACCGAGCGGACCGAGATTCCGGTTCTCGGCGGCTGCGAGGAGACCACGACCGGGATCATCCGGCTCCGCCAGATGGCCGCGGAGAACGCGCTGAAGTTCCCGATGGTGGCGGTCAACGACACGCGTACCAAGCGCATGTTCGACAACCGGTATGGCACGGGGCAGTCGACGTTCGACGGCATCATGCGGGCGACAAATGCGCTTTTGGCGGGGCGTACGGTGGTGGTCGCCGGGTTCGGCTACTGCGGCCGCGGCGTCGCGGAGCGCGCCAAGGGTTTGGGCGCCCGCGTGATCGTGACCGAGATCGACCCGGTGAAGGCCCTGGACGCCTCCATGCAGGGCTACGAGGTGCGATCCATGGCCGAGGCCGCCTCGATCGGGGACGTCTTCATCACCGTCACCGGCAACCGGGACGTGATCCGCGCCGAGCACCTCGTCGAGATGAAGGACGGCACGATCCTTGCCAACGCCGGGCATTTCGACGTCGAGATCGACGTCCGAGCCCTGGCCGACCTCGCTTCGTCGGTGCACCCCGGTATTCGTCCAAACATGGATGAATACCTCCTGAATGGTCGCCGCCTCCTCCTGCTCGCCGAGGGCCGCCTGGTCAATCTGGCCGCCGCCGAGGGCCATCCCGCCGCGGTCATGGACATGTCCTTCTCCGCGCAGGCCCTCGCCGCCGCCTGGCTGGCGGGCGAGCACTCCCGCCTCGCACCCGGCGTGTACGACGTCCCCACCGAGATCGACACCCAGGTGGCCGGCCTGAAACTCGCCGCCGCCGGGATCACCATCGACACCCTCACCCCCGACCAGGAGTCCTACCTGCACTCCTGGCGGCTCGGCAGCTAGGGCTCGACGAGGCCGGAGCGGATGGCGTAGCGGGTCAGGTCAAGCCGGTCGCGCATGCCGAGCTTCTGCAGGATGTTCGCGCGGTGCCGGTCGACCGTCTTGACGCTGATGACGAGGGTCTGCGCGATCTCCTTGGCCGAATTGCCTTCGGCGATCAGCTTGACGATCTCCTCTTCCCGGGGGGTCAGGATGCTTTCCGGCAGGCGGTCGCCCTGCCGGGCGCGCTGCAGGTAGTCGCGGATCAGTGCGGTGATCGCACCGGGGTAGAGGAAGGGCTCGCCCCGGATCGCCGCCCGGCAGGCCTCCAGAAGATCGCGGTCGGCGACCGACTTGAGCACGTAGCCCGAGGCTCCCGCCTTGAGCGACTCGAAGAAATACTGCTCGTTGTCGTACATGGAAAGCATCAGGATGCGGATGCCGGGGGCGCGGCGCGAGATCTCGCGGGCCGCCTGGATGCCGGTCATGCGTGGCATGGCGATGTCCAGGATGGCCAGGTCGACCTGGTCGGGGGAGGCGGCTTCGACGGCTTCCGCGCCGTCGGCGGCCTCGGCGACCACCATCAGATCGGGTTCGGCGTCGATGATCAGCCGCAGCCCGTGGCGCACCAGGGCGTGGTCGTCGGCCAGCAGGATCCGTGTCTTGTTCACCGGCTTCGCTCCACCGTGTTGGGGATGACCAGGCGTACCTCGGTGCCACCGCCCGGTGGGGAGTCGATCGTCAGGCGGGCGTGGATGAGCAGGGCGCGTTCGCGCATGCCCCGGATTCCGGCGCCGTCCTGGCGTACGCAGCCGCGCCCGTTGTCGCGGATGCGCAGCGTCACCGCGCCGGGGTCCGCGGTGAGGGACAGCTCGACCCGGGTGGCGTGGGCGTGCCTGGCCACGTTGGTGAGGCTCTCCTGGGCGATCCGGTAGAGCACGAGTTCGGCGTCCGCTCCGAGGGCGGGCAGGTCGGCATCCACCTCGCGGGTCACCGAGATGCCGCTGACCTGCGAGAAGTCGCTGCTCAGGGAGCTCATCGCGCTGTGCAGCCCGAGATCTTCCAGGACGCCGGGGCGGAGGCGGCGGGCGACCTGCCGTACCTCGTCCAGGCTGGCGCGGACCGTTTCCTGGGCGGCGTGCAGCTCCGGGCGGAGGTCGTCGGGCGCGCGGTCGACCGCCCGCTTCAGGCCCAGCAGCACCACGGTCAGGCTCTGGCCGATCTCGTCGTGCAGCTCGCGGGCGATGCGCTGCCGCTCCCCCTCCTGCGCGGCCAGAGCGTGCGCGCTGCTCGCGCTGCGTTCGGCCTCCAGCCGGTCGAGCATCGCGTTGAAGGTGTGGATCAGGTGGGTGAGGTCGCTGTTGCCGCTGTCGGCCATCCGGTCCCCGGTGCGCAGCAGGTCCACCCGCTGCATCAGCGTGGCCAGCGCGTCCAGCGGGGCCAGGCTCGTACGCAGCAGCAGCGCGTTGGCGGCCAGGATCAGCGCCAGCCCGACCGTCAGGACCGGCACCTCGGTCAGCAGGATCGGCGAGGACACCGTGGCCGGGGACACAGCGAGCACGAGCGTTCCCGCCGCGAACACCAGCCCGTTGATCACGAACAGCCGCCAGAACAGCGCTTGGGCAGGGGTCCGGTCGCTCATATCACCAGCCTTTCGTCGCGGCAGCCCGCTGTCCATGCGGGTTGCCTCCCATCTGCGCAGGCCCTCTGCATGTCATACCCGGCACAGATGGGTGCTGGGACCGATGGTGGCCGGCCCCTGACTTCACGAAGACTGAAGTCGGATCGGGGCCCGATTCACCATCGCTTCAGGAACGGAGGCGTTTCGACGTGGATATGACCTGTACGACCGAGCCCGGCGACGACGCCGCGACCGCACTGGATGATGCCATGCAAGCACGTGACATCGCTGTGAGCCTCCCGACGGTGACCGCCGCCGACCCGGTCGTGAAGGCCATCCGGGTGATGGCGCTGGGCCGGTTGCCGGGACTGATCGTCGTGGACGACAAGGCCAGGCCCCGGGCCGTGCTGCCGGGGACCCAGGTGCTGCGCCTGGCGGTTCCCGTGCCGTACCAGGAGGATCCCGGGCTGGCCCGGACGATCGACGAGGAGCACGCCGACCAGTTCTGGCGGGAGCTGGCCGAGCTGACGGTGGGCGACTGCCTGCCGCGCCAGCCGCCGAGGCCGGTGACCGTGCCCGCGGGCGCGAACCTGCTCGAGGTGGCCGCCCTCATGGCCCGGCTGCACAGCCCGCTGGTGGCGGTCGTCGACCGGGACGGCGCGCTGGTCGGGGCGATCACCCTGGAGCGGCTGCTCACCAATCTGGCGCTGTCCGGCCTCGAAGACTGACCGAACCCGGTTCCGCCGTTCTCCACGGCCATTGAGTTCTCCTCGGCCATTGACGCGACCGTATGCCCTCGACCGGAGGAGATTTCCGTGTACCGCTCCCGCATGCCCCTTTCCCGCACGCCCAGGCCGCCCTGGCCCCAGCTCTCGGGCACCGGACGGGCCGGACCGCCGGGGCGTGACCGATGAGCGCCGTCATCGCTCTTGGGATCTTCTGCGTGGCGTTCTTCTTCATCGCCACCGAGAAGGCGGACAAGGTCAAGACGGCCCTCATCGCCGCGGGGGCGATGGCCGTGCTGGGGCTGATCCCCGGGAAGGACGTGTTCTTCTCCGAGCACGAGGGCATCGACTGGAACGTCATCTTCCTGCTGTTCGGCATGATGATCATCGTTGGGATCATCAAGCAGACGGGGGTGTTCGACTACCTCGCCATCTGGGCGGCCAAGAAGTCCAGGGGCAGGCCGTACCGGCTGATGGTCATGTTGATGGCCATCACGGCGATCGCTTCGCCGATTCTCGACAATGTCACCACGATCATGCTCGTCGCGCCGGTCACGGTGGTGGTCTGCAATCGGCTGCGCATCCCGGCGCAGCCGTACCTGATCGCCGAAGTGCTCGCCTCCAACATCGGTGGTGCCGCGACGCTCATCGGCGACCCGCCCAACATCATCATCGGCAGCCGTGCCGGGTTGACGTTCAACGACTTCCTCATCCACATGGCGCCCATCGTGGTCGTCGTGTTCGTGGTGTTCGTCCTGTTCACCCGGGTGCTGTTCCGCAAGTCGTTCCAGTACAACCCCGAGCATGTGGCGTCGGTGATGGCGCTGCAGGAACGCCGGGCCATCACGGACCCGCGCCTGCTGATCCGCTGCCTGATCGTGCTCGCCGGCGTCGTCGTCGGATTCGGCCTGCACGCCGTCCTGCACCTGGAACCCTCGATCGTCGCCCTGGTGGGTGCCGGCGTGATGCTGCTGGTGTCCCGCGTCGACACCTCGGATGTCCTGAGCGAGGTCGAATGGCCCACTCTGGTCTTCTTCATGGGCCTGTTCGTGATGGTCGCGGGCCTGGTGCACACCGGCGTCATCGCCACGATCGGCACCTGGGCCATCGACGCGCTCGGCGACAACTACTTCGTCGCGGCCACGAGCCTGCTGTTCGGCTCCAGCGTGCTGGGCGCCTTCTTCGACAACATCCCGTACGTCGCCACGATGGCGCCCATCGTCGAAGGAATGGTCGCGCAAACCCCCGACCCGCAGACCGGCCAGGCCCTGTGGTGGGCCTTCGCCCTAGGCGCCGACTTCGGCGGCAACGGCACCGCGGTCGCGGCCAGCGCCAACGTCGTCGCCCTCGGCATCGCTGCCCGAGCCGGCCACCGCATCAGCTTCTGGCAATTCACCAAGTACGGCATCTTGGTAACCATCCTGAGCACGCTGATGGCCTGGGTGTACGTCTGGCTGCGCTATTTCACCTAGTTTGTCGTAAACCTCCCGCGCTTTCCTGGGCGTCGAAAAGTTCGTCGCCGTGTTCGATCGTCCAGCGTGCGAGGGCCTGCATCGGGCCGTCGACCAGGCTCTGGCCCAGGCTGGTCAGGTCGTACTCGACGCGGGGTGGGGACTCGGCGTGGGCGTGGCGGGTGAGCAGGCCGTTGGCGAGGAGGCGGTGCAGGGCCTCGGTGAGGACCTTGTCGCTGATGCCGCCGATCGCGGCGCGTAGTTCGCGGCGGCGGCGTGGGCCTGGGCGGAGGGCTGCGAGGACGACGGGGTCCCAGGTGTGGGCGAAGAGGTCGGTGGCCGCGCGCAGGCGGCAGTCGGCGACCAGGTCGTAGCAGTGATCACTCATCTTGTTGGCCATTGTCGCGCGGTTGACATGCACCGATTGGTGCGTAACGCCTTCTCTACCGTAGCGGCCAGGCGAGTGCCGAGAGAGAGGGGAAGACCATGCGAATCGGGATCCTGGGAACGGGAACGCTGGCGGCGGGACTGGGTGCGGGCTGGGTGCGGGCGGGGCATGAGCTGGTGGTCGCCGGGCGGTCGCAGGCCAAGGCGCGGGAGCTCGCGGAGCGGCTGGGGGGAGGGGCGCGTGCTGTCACGGCCCGTGAGGCGGTCACCGGGCGCGATGCGGTGTTGCTCGCCGTGTTGTGGGAAGGCGTCGAGGACATGCTGGGAAGCGCGGGCGCGGGCGAGGGCCTGCTGGCGGGGACGGCGTTGATCGATCCCACGAACGCCGTCGAACATGGTGTCGGTGTGCTGGTCACCGGCCCCGGGGAGGCGATGGCGGAGCGGATCGCCAAGCTGTCTCCGGGAGCTCATGTCGTCAAAGCCTTCCATCTCTTTCCCGCGGAGATGTGGACCAGATCGCCAGGCGATGGTGAGCCCGCGACGGTGGCGATATGCGGCGACGATCCGGCGGCGCTGGAGGTCGTCGGCGCGCTCGTGCGTGATGTCGGCGGGGTGCCGGCCGTGCTGGGGTCGCTGGATCGTGCCCGCCAACTGGAGGAGGTCGCGGGTTTCGTGATCGGGCTGGCGTTCGGCGGCTCCGACCCCAACGCAGCCATCCCGCGCGTCCCGTCGGTGGTGCCGTGATCCTCGCCGGCGCCTCCTCTGCGCCAAGCGAGGAGCGGCCGGCGGGGCTAGCCGAGTAGGCGTTGGAGGCGGGTGATTTCGGCGCTCTGTTCGGCGACGACGTCCTGGGCCCAGGTGAGGACGCGGTCGTGGGAGCCGTTGATCAACTGGGTTTCGGCCATGGTGATGGCGCCCTTGTGGTGGGCGATCATCAGGGTGACGAAGAGGGTGTCGAAGGGTTCGCCCTTGGCGTTGCGGAGGTCGGTGAGCTGGGCGGGGGTGGCCATGCCGGGCATCGTGGAGTGGTCGGCGTGGTGGTCGGGCTCGCGGAGGCCCTCTTCTTCGAGCCAGGTGGTCATGGTCTGGATTTCGGGGCCCTGGGCGTCGTAGATGCGGTCGGCCAGGGACTTCAGGCGGGGGGACTGGGCGCGGTCGGGGGCCAGCGCGGCCATCTCCAGGGCCTGGCGGTGGTGGACGATCATGTCCTGGACGTAGCGGACGTCGGTGGCGTTGATCGTGGGGGAGGGGAGGGGGGCGAAGGTCTGGCCGGGGGTGAGGGTGGCGGCGACCTCGCCCGGTTTGCCGGGGACGATGACCGGGGCGTCGGTGATGACGTTGGGCGGATCGGCGGGGGATGAGCAGGCGGATAGGAGTGCGGTGGCCGCCAGGCTGATCATGAGAGCTCTGGTGCGCACTCGTCCCCCTTCTCGGTGTTTCCCTGGAACCTATGGCCCGGGGGTTGTGACAGTAAAGGAGACAGATCGTCAGTTATTTGTGACATCCTGACGGCTTGCCTGACAGCTCCGGTAAAGAAACGATCAGGGTGTTTGCATCCTTTTTACCCGGAGGTTCCCTCAATGTCCCCCCTCCGCAGGGCGGGGCGTCTGCTCGCCGTGTTTGGTGCCGCTGGAGCGTTAGTGCTCTCGACGACGCCGGCTCAGGCCGCTGACATCCTTCCCCCAGGCGCTATCGACATGAGCGATAACGTCGAACACGTCGCCAACCTGCCGCGACCCGATCCCCTGCTCACCACGATCAACACCGACATCGCCTTCCAGGGCGACTATGCGTACGTCGGTAACTATGGCGGATTTACCATCTACGACATCAAGCACCCGAAGAAGCCGAAGCTGGTCAGTTCGGTGCTGTGTCCTGGGTCGCAGATGGACGTCTCCGTCTACGGGAACCTGCTGTTCGGTTCTGTCGACTCCTCCCGCAGCGACGACTCCTGCACCAGCGTGGCCCAGTCGGCCGCGAACAAGGCGTCGTGGGAGGGCATCCGGGTCTTCGACATCAGCGACAAGCGCAACCCGCGCTACGTCAAGTCGATCGAGACCAACTGCGGTTCGCACACCCACACGCTCGTTCCTGGCAAGGACCGCAGGAGCGTCTACCTGTACATCTCCTCCTACAGCCCGTCGGCGTCGTTCCCGGACTGCCAGCCGCCGCATGACCTGATCTCGATCATCAAGGTCCCGCTGCGCGACCCGCAGAACGCGACCGTCGTCGCCACGCCCAACCTGTTCCCCGACGGCGGCAACCCCGGCGACGGCCAGCCGTACCCGAACGGGACCTCGGCGACGAGCGGGTGCCACGACATCACCGCGTTCCCGGACAAGGATCTCGCGGCCGGCGCGTGCATGGGTGAGGGCATCCTGCTGGACATCAAGAATCCCGAAGCCCCGCGGGTCCTGGACACCGTACGCGATGACGAGAACTTCGCGTTCTGGCACTCCGCGACCTTCAACAACCGCGGCGACAAGGTCATCTTCACCGACGAGCTGGGCGGCGGCGGCGCCGCGACCTGCAATGAGGCCATCGGGCCGAACCGCGGGGCGGACGCCATCTTCGACATCTCCCGGCGCAAGGAGATGACCTTCAAGAGCTACTACAAGATCTCCCGCCACCAGGCGGACACGGAGAACTGTGTGGCGCACAACGGCTCGCTGATCCCGGTGGACGGCCGCGACATCATGGTCCAGGCCTGGTACCAGGGTGGGGTCTCGATCTGGGACTTCAGCGACTCGAGCAACCCGCACGAGATCGGCTACTTCGAGCGCGGTCCGGGAGCCACCCTGTTCGACGGCTACTGGTCGGCGTACTACTACAACGGGTACATCTACGGATCCGAGTTCAGCCGTGGATTCGACGTTCTGAAGATCAACGACCGTCGCACGAAGGGTGCGAAGGACGTGAAGTTCGACATCTTCAACGTTCAGACCCAGGACACCTACAAGGAGCGCGGCGGCCACGGCCACGGGCACTGGTAGATCAGCCATGGGGACGGCCCTCGCCCGGAAAGGCGGGGGCCGTTCCGCGCGCGGGATCCGCGGGTACGACACGAGTCAAGGACTCGCGCCTCGCTCATTTTCGGCCAGTCACCTGGGCGCGGCGTGAAACGGGCGGGTACGGCCGGCGTGTCTCTCCCTCTCGCGCCAGCTGTACCCGCCCAACCCCACTGCAGGCGTGCCCCGTTGCCTGCGATCGTCACAGCTACCCAGCGATATGGGGCTAAACATCCCGTTCTCAGACGGGCGGTGCGAATCCCCCCGGGGTCGGCCCGGGCGTGACCTCCTCTGGTGGCCGCAGCGGAACCGGCGGTCCCGATGGGGGCGGGGGCATTCCGGGGGGCGGGGGCTGATAGCCCGGATAACCGGGATGGCCCTGGTGAGCCGGATAAGTCGGGTAAGCGGCCTGGGAAGGCTCGGTGAACGGCGTCGGATATGGCGTCTGGTACATCGGGGGAGGCATCGGGGTGACCGCCTGTCTGGCCTGCTCGAGCCGTACGGACTCGCGGCGGCGGCGCTCGGCCAGGACGGCGGCCAGGTACGCGTGCGGCGGCACGCCCGGCGGAGGCGGCGGGGAGACCACGGCCGCGACCTGGGCCGCGATGCGCATCCCCATGTCGTACTGCGCGAACGCGGTGAGCTGGTGCCACCGCGCCAGATACTGCCGCGCCATCGCCGCCGCCTCCTCGGTCAGCTGCGACAGCTCCAGCGTGGCCGCCCACCCGGCCAGCGGCGGCGGCATCTCCGGCGCGGGCCCGTCCCGCCGCGGCCCGCGCTCGGCGATCACGATGGTCCCGGCGAAGAGGTCGCCGAGCCGCTTCCCCCGGGGATTCAGCAGCGAGCAGATCACCGCGGGCGCGGCGCCGAACGCGAAGATCTCCACCGTGCCGGACAGCGCGCGGAACATCGCCTGCCGGAACCGCTGCGGCCCGCCGTCGTCGGACACCACCCGCAGGCCCAAGGCCATCTTCCCCGGCGTGCGCCCCAGCGTCAGCGACTCGAAGATCAGCGGGTAGCCGACCAGGAGCAGCACCAGGAACAGGATGACGACCGCGTTCATGATCGAGTCGTCGAACCCGGTGTCGCCCCAGAGGAAGCCGAGCAGGACGGCGGCCCCCACCAGCAGCACCGCCTGGATGGCCGCGTCGATGAGACGCGCCCCGGCCCGGATCGGCAGCTGGGCGATCTGAACGTCGACGACGACGGCGTCGCCGGTCACAACTTCGGACACATCCCGAACCCTACTAGGCTCCACATTGTGGACATCGACGCATTCGTAACCGCCCACCAGCCCACCTGGAACCGGCTGGAGCGGCTGGTGCAGCGGCGGCGCGAGCTGGACGGCGCGGAGATCGACGAGCTGGTCGATCTCTACCAGCGGGTCGCCACCCATCTGTCCATCGTGCGGTCGGGGTCCCGGGACCCGATGTTGATCGGACGGCTGTCGGCGCTGGTGGCCCGGGCCCGCGCGGTGGTGACCGGCGCGCACGCGCCCGCGTGGCGGGAGTTCGTGAAGTTCTGGACGGTGTCGTTCCCCGTCGTGACGTACCGGACGTGGCGGTGGTGGCTGGGGACGGCGGTGGTGTTCACCGCGGTCGCGGTGCTGTTCGCGGCCTGGGTGTCCGGCAATCCGGAGGTGCGCGCCGCGGTCGGCACCCCGGAGGAGATCAAGCAGCTGGTCGAGCACGACTTCGCGAACTACTACAGCGAGAACCCGGCCGGTTCGTTCGCCACCCACGTCTGGCTGAACAACGCCTGGGTGGCCGCGCAGTGCATCATCTCGGCCGCCGTCATGGGCCTGCCCATCCCGCAGATCCTGTACACCAACGCCGCCAACGTGGGCGTGACCGGCGGCCTGATGATCGACGCGGGGCGCGGCGACGTCTTCTTCGGCCTGATCACCCCCCACGGCCTGCTGGAACTCACCGCCGTCCTGCTGGCGGCGGCGGCCGGTATGCGGGTCGGCTGGACGGTGGTCTCACCGGGGCCCCGCCCGCGGAGCCAGGCCCTGGCCGAGCAGGGCCGCGCGGTGATGACCCTGGTCATCGGCCTGTTCGCGGTGCTGCTCGTGGCCGGTCTGATCGAGGCGCTGGTGACCCCGTCCCCGCTGCCCACCTGGGCCAGGATCGGCATCGGCGTGCTCGCCGAGGCCGCGTTCCTGAGCTACGTGATCGTCTACGGCCGCCGCGCCGCCCGCGCGGGCGAGACCGGCGACATCGACAACGCCCCCGACTTCGCCCCCGCGAGCTGATCTACAACCGCCCGGCCGCCTTCAACGCCAGGTACGCGTCGGCGAGCGCGGGCGCCGCGTCCTCGGGCAGCGCGTCCACCACCTCCACGCCGTGCCGGCGCAGCCGCGCGGTGATCCGCCGCCGCTCGCCGCGCAGCTTCTCCGCCGCCGCGGCGTCGTAGACCTGCTCCGCGCCGTCCCGCCCGGCGGCCAGTTCGGCCACCCGGGGATCGGCCACCGCCGCGACCAGCACCTGATGCCGCGCCGACAGCTGGGGCAGCACCGGCAGCAGCCCCTCCTCCAGCGCGGCCGCGTTCAGGTCGGTGAGTAGCACCACCAGGCAGCGCCGCCGGGCCCGGGTGAGCACCGCCGCGACCATGCCGGGCGCGTCCGCCTCGACCAGCTCCGCCTCCAGCGGCGCCATCGCGTTCACCACCGCGGACAGCGTCTCGGTCCGGGACGCGCCGGACACCCAGGCCCGTACCGCCCGGTCGTGGGCCAGGAAGTCCACCCGGTCCCCGGCCTTGGCGGCCAGCGCGGCCAGCAGCAGCGCCGCGTCCATGGACCAGTCCAGCCGGGGCCACCCGGTCGGGTCACCCGAGGTCGGATCGACGCCGACCCGGCCCGCCGAGGTGCGCCCGGTGTCCAGCACGATCAGCACCCGCCGGTCCCGCTCGGGCCGCCAGGTGCGCACCACCACGTCGTGGCGGCGCGCGGTGGCCCGCCAGTCGATCGAGCGCACGTCGTCGCCGGCCACGTACTCCCTGAGCGAGTCGAACTCGGTGCCCTGGCCGCGGACCAGCGCCGGGTGCCGCCCGTCCAGCTCGCGCAGCTTGGCCAGCCGGGATGGCAGGTGGCGGCGGCTCAGGAACGGCGGCAGCACCCGGACCGACCACGGCACCCGGTGCGAGCCCTGCCGGGCGGCGATGCCGAGCGGGCCGACCGCCCGCACGGTGACCGCCACCGCCTGGTGGTCGCCGCGCCGCAGCGGGCTCAGCCGGAACACGATCCTGCGCCGCTCGCCTGGCGGCACGTCCACCGGCTGCTCCCGGGGCATGGCCCGCACGCTCGGCGCCCAGGCGTCCCGCAGCCGCCCGCGCACCCGCCGGGCACCCGGGTTCTCCACCAGCAGGGTGACCTCGGCCGAGTCGCCGAGCCGGAGCGCGCTGTCGCCCTGCCGCTGGAAGCGCAGCGCGTGCACGCTCCCGGCCAGCGCCAGGTCGACGCCGATCAGCACGGCCAGCAGCCCGAGCAGCACCGCGAAGACCAGCCCCGGCCGGGGCGAGAGCACCACCAGGAGCGCGCCCGCCAGCGCGATCAGCCCAGCCCTGCCGGTCAGTGCCACGCCGGGCTCACCTGGGCACGGGGACGGCGGCGAGCACGCCGTCCAGCAGGCCGTCCGGCGTGGCGCCCTCCAGTTCCGCCTCCGGCCGCAGCTGGATCCGGTGCCGCAGGGCGGGCCTGGCCAGCGCCTTCACGTCGTCCGGCGTCACGTAGGTCCGGCCCGACAGCCACCCCCAGGCCCGCGCGGCGGCCAGCAGCGCGGTCGCGCCACGCGGCGAGACGCCCAGCTGGAGCGACGGGGACTGCCGGGTGGCCCTGGCAATGTCCACGATGTAGCCGAGCACCTCGGGGGAGACGTGCACCTGGCTGACCGCCATCCGCCCGGCCTCCAGGTCCGCGGCCGAGGCCACCGGCTTGATCTCCGTCAGGTCGCGCGGATCGAAGCCGCGAGCGTGCCGGTCCAGGACCGCGATCTCCTGATCCCGGGGCGGCACCGGCACGGTCAGCTTGAGCAGGAACCGGTCCAGTTGGGCCTCGGGCAGCTGGTAGGTGCCCTCGTATTCGATCGGGTTCTGGGTCGCGGCCACGATGAACGGGTCGGGCAGCGGGCGGGCCGAGCCGTCCACGCTCACCTGGCGCTCCTCCATCGCCTCCAGCAGCGCCGCCTGCGTTTTCGGCGGGGTCCTGTTGATCTCGTCGGCCAGCAGCAGGTGGGTGAAGACCGGGCCGTCGTGGAACTCGAACGCGGCCGTCTTGGCGTCGTAGACCAGCGATCCGGTGATGTCGCCCGGCATCAGGTCGGGGGTGAACTGCACCCGCTTGAAGTCGAGGGAGAGGGCCGCGGCCAGCGTACGCACCAGCAGGGTCTTGGCCACGCCGGGCACGCCCTCCAGGAGCACGTGGCCCCGGCAGAGCAGCGCGATCACCAGGCCGGTGACGACGGCGTCCTGGCCGACCACCGCCTTGGCGACCTCCGCGCGGAGCGCGGCCAGCGCCTCCCGGGAGGCGTCAGGTGTCGTCACGAGTCTCTTACCTGCCTTTCAATAACGTCGAGTTGCCGGGCCAGCGCGACCAGTTGCGCGTCGTCGGCGGGCGCCGGGCCGTAGAGGACCGACCGGATCTGTCCGGCATCCTGCCCGATCCGTACGGCTATCGCCGAAACGATCGCGTCCGCCGCGCTGCCCGGCGCGAGTCCCAGCCGGGGCACGATCCGGTCCAGGGTGGCGGCGCGGAGCGCGTGCCCGGCCCGGTCACGGGCCCGGCGAGCCCGGTAGAGGCGGCCCCGGCCCTCCACGGTCTCGGCGGCGCGCACGATGACCGGCAGCTTCTCGGTCACCACCGGACCGAGCCTGCGGCCCTGCGCGATCGCGATCAGCCCGACCGCCACGATCAGGCTCCAGACCAGCCAGGTGAGCTGCTCGGGGAGCAACTCCTCCAGGGTCGCGGGCGGCTCGTTGCCCAGCGGGATCCGGGGGGCGAACCAGGTGACCTGCGAGCGGGTGCCGACCAGGTTCACGGCCAGGGCCGCGTTGCCGTCCTCGATCAGCCTGCCGTTGGTGAGGAACTGGCCGGAGCCGACGATTGTGGTGGTCCTGCCGTTCGGCCGGAACCGGATCAGGGTGCCGTCGTAGCAGCGGGCGTCCGGGCCGGTCACCTGGTAGTAGGAGCCGCCCATGCGGGCGTTTCCGGCCTGGACGGCCTCGCGCATTCCGCATCCGGGTTCCCGGCTGCGCACTTCTTCGTACGATCCTTCGGTGACGCCGGGGGCCAGTTCGTCGAGGACCGTGTCGAACGGCTCGATCAGCAGCCGGTCGCCGGGCAGCTCGTCGATCCGGTCCAGCAGGTCGTCGTCCATCAGGTATTCGGGGCGGGCCAGCACCACCAGCGAGTCCGGCGTCGCGACGCTTCTGGCCTCCTCCAGGGTGCGCACCTGCACGACCCGTACGCCCTGATCGGCCAGGATCTCGGCGAGCGCGCGCGCTCCGCCGGACCCGGTGGCCTCCGCGTCCAGGTAACCGCCGGGGCGTGGCGTGGACACGCCGACCATCAGCACGGCGAAGGCCGAGATGAGCAGCAGCGTGCCGAGCACGCCGCGCCAGGTCCGCCACCGATCCCGGATCCGCGGCGAGGTGGGCACGCTCATCCGGCCACCAGCATCGGCCGGGCCCGCTGCAGCCGCTCGTCCAGCGCGGTCAGCAGGGCGTATCCGGCGGGCGTGCCGGGCGCCTCGCCGTAGGTGACGTCGTCGAAGTGACGCGCGGCCGCGGCCAGGTCGGCCCGGAACTCGGGCAGCGCGGCCCCGGCCTCGGCGGCGAACTCGTCGGCGGTGCGCCCGGGCTGCGGTTCCACGATCGTGCGTTCCTCCAGGTCGCGGGCGATGGCCCGGAGCCGCTCCCGGACGGCGGCGGCCCACTCCTGCCGCTGCGCGTGCTGCTCGGCGGCGGCCCGGTGCTCGGCGGCCGACCTGATGTGCTCGTCGTAGAGCACGGCCGCGCCGGACGCCGCCCTGGTCGCCCGGGTCGCGGTGCGCAGCAGCAGGACGGCCAGGCCGATCACGATCAGGCCGAGCACGACCAGCGCGAGCCAGCCGCCCGGCACCTGCCCGGCCGCCTGGAGCAGGTTGTCGATCCACTCCGCGACCCAGCCCAGCAGCCGGTCCGTCCAGGACTCCTTCGGGTAGGCCGGGTCGGCCAGCTCGCGGATCGCCGCCTCCCTGGCGGCCTCCCTGCCGAGGTCGACCGGGACGTCCCAGCCGGTCACGGCTGCCAGGGGCCCGGCGGACGGTAGCCGGAGCCGTACGTCGGATGCCAGAGGTCCTGCGGCCCGGTGGGCATGGCGCCGCGCTGCCGTTCCAGCGCCTCGGTCTGCAGGACCAGGTCGAACGCCTCCGCCCGCATCCGGCGGTCGGCGTAGAGCAGGGTGTTGACGGCGGCCGAGAACGGGCTGGCGAGCACGCCGCCGATGATGGCCCCGACGGTGGCCAGCGCCATCGACAGGTAGAAGCCGGAGGTCACCTCCTGGAGGCTCTCCGCGTCCTCCCCGATGAAGGTTCCGACGATCTGGAACGGGGCGCCGATCGCGCCCTGGACAAGGCCGGCGACGATCGCGGTCAGCAGCAGGATGCCGAACACCCGCCAGAAGTCGCCCCGCACCAGCCGGAACGACCGGCCGATGGCGGCGAACACGCCGATCCGCTCCAGCACGATGGCCGCGCCGGCCAGGCTCATCTTGGTGTAGAGGAACACCGCGCCGATGACGCCGCCGACGAGGAGCAGAAAGAACAGCAGCATCGCCGCCGCGCCCAGGAAGGACACCGCTACGACGATCAGCAGGAACGGGACCACGATGATGCCGAACACCATGAGAGTCTGCAGCAGGCCGAGCCCCAGCAGCGGCAGCACCCGCCCCGCCGTCTGCCGCCAGGCCTGGCCGATGGAGATCGACTCGCCGAACACCGACCGCCCGACCACGCTGGTCAGGATTCCGGTCAGCACCACCATGGAGATCACGGACACGATGAGGCTGAGCATCGCCCCGCTGAACAGCCCGGCCAGCGATCCCATGATCGCGTCCGGGTCGTCCGCCACCGTGCGCTGGTCGAGGGTGAGCAGGTCGAGCGTGGCCTGAGCGGTGGCCGCCTGGATCGCGAACGCCACCAGCTGGGTCACGGTCACCACGACCGCGGCGAGCCCGAGCGTCGCCTTCGGGTTGGCGCGAATGGCCGCCACCGCGCCGTTGAACATGTCGCCTATGGTCAGCGGGCGCAGCGGGATGATCCCCGGCTTCGGCGGGGGCGGCGCACCATAGGGGTTGTACGGCATCTGCGGATACGGACCGTACCCCGGCGGCGGAGGCGGTGGCGGGGGCTGCTGACCGGGGGCCGCCCAGGAACCCGGGCCGGGCGCGCCGTACGCGGGGGGCTGCTGAGCTGCCCACCCGGGCGGCGGGTTCTCGTGGGGACCGTC
The DNA here is from genome assembly GCF_009687885.1 of Acrocarpospora pleiomorpha. Classification (GTDB taxonomy): domain Bacteria; phylum Actinomycetota; class Actinomycetes; order Streptosporangiales; family Streptosporangiaceae; genus Acrocarpospora; species Acrocarpospora pleiomorpha. The sequence goes on along the minus strand of NZ_BLAF01000041.1, from coordinate 32,043 downwards.
TGTCATGTCCCAATCCTGGCATGATGTACGGCTACCCGGAGTCCTCCGTATGGGGAAACCATGAAGCTGGGATGGCAGAAACGCGCTGACGAAGCGCAGACTTGGAACGTGACCGCACTATGGAGTTCCCGCGACGCTGGCCTTATACAGGTCAGAATCGGGTCAGATCATCGCGCGTTCCACCACAAGCCCCTAAACTCCATCCTTTGTCATGGTCGTGTATCACCCATGGGGTGGTCGCGGGTAACCTTCCCAGAAACCCGAAATCCCCCCAATACCTCCCAACCTGCGCTAAGAACGAATGAGGGGCCATGAAAGGACGCGTGCTGGTCGTCGACGACGACGCCGCTCTCGCCGAGATGCTCGGCATCGTGTTGCGCGGAGAAGGGTTTGAGCCGTCGTTCGTGTCCGACGGCGACAAGGCGCTCGACGCCTTCCGCGACACCCGCCCGGATCTGGTCCTGCTCGACCTGATGCTGCCCGGCGCCGACGGCATCGACGTCTGCCGCCGGATCAGGGCCGAGTCGGGCGTGCCCATCGTCATGCTCACCGCCAAGAGCGACACCATCGACGTGGTGCTCGGCCTGGAATCCGGCGCCGACGACTACATCGTCAAGCCGTTCAAGCCGAAGGAGCTGGTGGCGCGGGTGCGGGCGCGGCTGCGCCGTACCGACGAGCCGACGCCGGAGATCCTGCAGATCGGCGACATCACCATCGACGTCGCCGGGCACTCGGTGAAGCGGTTCGAGGAGACCATCAACCTGACTCCGCTGGAGTTCGACCTGCTGGTCGCGCTGGCGCGCAAGCCGCGGCAGGTGTTCACCCGGGAAGTCCTGCTCGAACAGGTCTGGGGTTACCGGCACGCGGCCGACACCCGGCTGGTCAACGTGCACGTGCAGCGGCTGCGGGCGAAGATCGAGAAGGATCCCGAGCATCCGGAGATCGTGGTGACGGTCCGGGGCGTGGGATACAAGGCCGGCCCCGCGTAGCCGAACCGGCATGCCTCCCCCCTCGGCGTCGGCGACAGGGCGGAAACCCTCGGGTTCCGCCCTGAAAGCGCGTGGCAAGCGGCCGCGGCGCACCTTACGGCAGATCGCGCGCGGGGTGCGGCGGCGCGCCCGGCGGCTGGCCGGGCGGCTGCGCGGCGCCTACCGGCGCTCGCTCCAGCTGCGGGTGGTGACCAGCACGCTGGTCGTCTCGATGGTCGTGGTGGCCGTGCTGGGCGTGTTCCTGTTCCAGTCGATCACCGACGCGATGATCGCCGGCCGGACCCGGGCGGCGACCGCGGAGGCCAAGGCCAACGTGTCCAGCGTCGCCGGCTACTTCACCGTCTCGCAGAACGACGTGCCGCCCAAGGGTGACGACCACGGCATCGCCGTCAGCACCCCGGTCGAGCTCGCTGCCCGGGCCCTCGCCGAGCGCGCCGGATCCCGGTACGACGTGATCATCCTGAACAAGAGCCGGGTCGGGCAGGACCGCGCCACCGGCAACATCGACGTGGCCAGCGTGCCGGAACGGCTCCGCCGCGACCTGCAGAAGAGCGGCTCCACCACGCTCTCCTGGCGGCAGCCGGCCACGCTGCGCTACCTGGACCACGCCGAGCCCAACCAGATCGGCTTCGTGGTCGGCTCGCTGGTCTTCAGCCCGGACGGCACGTACGAGATCTACCACCTGTTCCCGCTGCAGGAAGAGGAGGAGACGCTCTCCTCGGTGCTCCAGCTGCTGATCATCGTGGGCGCCGGCCTGGTCCTGCTGCTCGCCGCGATCGCCTCGCTGGTCACCCGCCAGGTCGTCACCCCCGTACGGCTGGCCCGCCAGGCCGCGGAACGCCTGGCCTCCGGCCGCCTGGAGGAACGCCTCAAGGTCCGCGGCGAGGACGACCTGGCCCGGCTGGCCACCTCCTTCAACGAGATGGCCAGCAACCTGGCCCTCAAGATCCACCAGCTGGAGGAGCTCTCCCAGGTGCAGCGCCAGTTCGTGTCCGACGTCTCGCACGAGCTGCGCACCCCGCTGACCACCGTACGGATGGCCGCCGACCTGCTGTATGAGGCCCGTGAGGACTTCGACCCGATGGCGGCCCGCTCGGCCGAGCTGATGCAGGCCCAGCTGGAACGCTTCGAGTCGATGCTGGCCGACCTGCTGGAGATCAGCCGCTACGACGCCGGCGCGGCCACCCTCGACCTGGACCCGGTGGACATGCGCGACGTGGTGCTGCGCGCGGTCGGAGACTCCGAGGCGCTGGCCGAGCGGCACGCCACCCGGTTCGAGCTGCGGCTGCCCAACGAGCCGTGCATGGCCGAGTGCGACAGCCGCCGGGTCGAGCGCATCCTGCGCAACCTGCTGTTCAACGCCATCGAGCACGGCGAGGGCAAGGACATCGTGGTCGCCCTCGGCGCCGACCGGGACGCGGTGGCGGTGGCCGTCCGCGACCACGGGGTGGGGTTGCGGCACGGCGAGGAGAACATGGTCTTCGACCGGTTCTGGCGGGCCGACCCGTCCCGGGCCAGGACCATCGGCGGCACCGGGCTCGGGCTCGCCATCTCCCGCGAGGACGCGATCCTGCACGGCGGCTGGCTGCAGGCGTGGGGCTCGCCCGGGGAGGGCACCCAGTTCCGGCTGTCGTTGCCCCGGATCGCGGGAAGCGAGCTGAAAGGCTCGCCGCTGCCGCTGGTGCCGCCCGAGGTGGAGATGCGGCGCACCTGGCGCGGGCAGGCGACGCCCGTGCTGTCGGCCGCGGCGGGCGAGTCTGGGGTGTTCGATGTCGACTAGACGCTATCTGGCGGGTCTTGTCGCGCTGGGCGCACTGTCGGCGTGCACGATCGTGCCGTCCAGCGGCAATCCCACCACGGTGGAGAAAGAGGACGGCGGCAGCGACCCGCTGAGCCAGCCCTACGTGCGGGTCATCGCCACCGCGCCCAAGCCCGACGCCACCCCGGTGGAGATCGTGCAGGGCTTCCAGGCGGCCATGGCCGGGTTCGACGACACCAGCCGGGCGATCGCCAGGACGTACCTTACCCCGGAGACGCAGGCGACGTGGAATCCGGCGAAGGCCAACACGATCATCTGCGACTGCAAGTTCACCCCGGCCGAGATGCCCGATCAGGACGCCACGGAATACGCGGTGCCGATCACGGGCAAGCAGATCGCCACCATCGACCCGGAGGGACGCTACCTGCCCGCCGCCGACTCCGAGAACAACGCCTGGGACCCGATCTCGCTGGTGAAACTGAACGGGCAGTGGCGGATCTCGGCGGCCCCCGCGGCGCTGCTGCTCCGGCCCGATGACCTCTCCCGGGCCTACCGCACGGTCACCCTCTACTACCCCGACCTCGCGGGCCAGGGCCTGGTCTCCGACCGGGTGCGGCTGGCCATCGACCCGGTCCGGGGCTTCCCCGAGTCGCTGATCGAGCGGCTGCTGCTCGGGCCGAGCAAGCCGCTCTCCGAGGGCGTGCGGAACGCCTTCCCGCCCGGCACCGAACTGCGCGACATCCGGGTCGAGGACAACGCGGTGGTGATGGACTTCAGCGCGCAGCTGGCCGAGCTGGCCGCCTCCCCCGAAAGCCTGCGGGCAATGAAGGCCCAGCTGGCCTGGACGTTCACCGCGGTCGCCCCGCAGATGCCGATCGTGGTGACGATCAACGGGGAGCCGTTCCCCGGCGGCACGCTGCGCTTCCAGCGCGGCGACTTCGGCGAGTTCGATCCGTCCGTGCTGGCCAAGGAGCCGCCCGGCTACTACGTGCTGGACGGCACCCTGGTCAAGGAGTCCAAGAGCAACGAGCCGCCGACGCAGGTGCTCGGCGCGGCCGGGGAGCCCAACCAGGCCTTCGACCATCCGGCCATGGCCGAGCTCCCCGCCGGCCGGGTGGCCGCGCTCCGCCCCGAACCCGGGATCTGGGTGGCCGACCTGGCCGAGGGCAGCCAGTGGCAGCGCTGGATCAGCGGCCAGGGCAAGCTGACCCCGCCGTCCTGGGACCGGTACGGCGAGGTCTGGTCGGTCGAGAAGACCGGCCCGGATGACGTCCTGGGCTCCAGGGTCTGGCGGGGCGTGAACGGGCAGGCCATCCCGGTCACCGCGCCCGCTCTCGAAACCGCGAACGTGAAGGCGTTCCGGGTGGCCAGGGACGGGGTCAGGGTCGCGGTCATCGCCGACCACGGCGGCGGAGAGCAGGTGGACATCGGGATCATCGTCCGGATGGGCGACTACCGGGTCGGCGGCCTGGAGACGCTGATCCCGCCGGAGCCGGGCCGGACCATCCTCGACATCGCCTGGCAGGACGACGGCACGGTGCTGGTCCTCACCAAGGCCAAGCAGCAGTCGCTGCTCGTCTACTCGATCTCCGGCGGCGACGCCCCGGACACGCCCACGATGGACAACCGGATCAACTCGGTCACGGCCGCGCCGGGCGCCATCCTCGCGGCCGACGAGAACGGCGCGCTCCGCCGCTGGGACGGCACGAGGTGGAACGCCCCCGTCAAGTCGGGCGTGACCTACGTGCTGTATCCGCTGGGCTGAGGTTCTGTCGGTGCCGTCCGCCATTGTGGGCGGGTGCTCGACCTGCTCCTGCCGCCGCGCTGCGCCGGATGCGGCCGCGCGGGCTTCCTGATCTGCCCGGTCTGTACGGCGCTGCTGCGCGGCCTGCCGTCGCCGCGGCCTCCCGAGAATCCGCCGCCCGGGTTGCCGGAGTGCTGGGCCGCGGCGGAGTACGCGGGGGCGGTGCGGCGGTTGCTGCTCGCTTTCAAGGAGCGCGGGAGGGTATCGCTAAGGCCACAGTTAGGTGGCTGTCTGGCGGCGACCATCGCCGTCGCGGTGGGTGATTCGCGCCGTGCGCTGGAGCTCGTGCCCGTGCCGAGTTCCCCGGCCGTGACCCGCCGCCGGGGGCATGATCCGGTGCGGGGGATGGCGGCGGTGGCCGTACGGGATCTGCGGGGGTCCGGGTGGCCGGTCAGGCTCGCGCCGGTGCTGCGGCAGCGGCGGCGGGTGGCCGATCAGGCGGGGCTGAGCGCGCCCGAGCGGGCCGAGAACTTGGCCGGTGGGTATGTGGTCGCCGCAGGTCGGGTTAGGCCGTCTGCGGGCCCGATGGCCGTGCTGGTCGACGATGTGGTGACGACGGGGGCGACGCTGGCGGCCGCCGCGTCGGCATTGCGCGCGGCGGGGGTGGCGGCGCCCATCGCGGTGACGGTCGCGGCCACGAGGAAGCGGGTGACCGCAACGCGACACGCCCGGGATGATCAAAATTTGGTCCGTGACCCTAGGTAAAGAAACAGTTAAATAACGGTCTGGCCCGATGGTCACACCGCCATGGCCTGACCACGGCAGCCCCCCTGGTCAGCCTGGTCGACCGGCGTTCGCTTAGCAGAGGCAACCGCCACGAACACGGCAACCTCCCACCCCGCCCGCCACCGGGGAAAATCACCGACCGTGATCTTCCGCGCGAGCGCACGGCTGACATTCGGCCCGGTAGCGACTAGCGTTCAGGACATGGCACCCGTTCGGGTCCGTGGTTGCGCCGGACCGACTCCCGTGAGGGTTTCGGCCTGGCTAGCCGATGCCAGCCGCAGGCAAAACGGTCCACGTAAGGCGACTCTTGGTCGACCGATCACGGTGCGGCTTAGAGGTAAGTCCTGCCTTCCCGGGGGTCCAGATGGCCCCCGCCAGGAGAGAAGGGCAGTAGTGGCACAGAGCCGCGAACCCCTCAGCAGGCGGATGTGGGGACGAAGACCAGGTCGGCCGGACGGGTGCTCCTTCATGTCAGTCGAGAGGCGAAGGGGGGCTTTTGCGTGGACATCATCGTCAAGGGACGGCACACCGGAGTGAGTGACCGTTTCCGTGATCATGTGACGACCAAGCTGGCCAGAATCGAGCGTCTGGACAACAAACTCATCCGCGTGGACGTGGAAGTGTCCAAGGAGCGGAATCCGCGGATGGCGGATCAGCGAGAGCGAGTGGAACTCACCATCCACTGCAAGGGCCCGGCGATCCGGGCCGAGGCGGCCGCGGACGACCGGTTCTCCGCCCTCGACATCGCTCTCGGCAAGCTCGAGTCACGGCTGCGCCGGATCAGCGATCGGCGCAAGATCCATCACGGGAAGAACTGCCCGCCCTCGGTGGCCGAGCTCACCGCGGCGCTGGCCGACGTCAACCAGGAATCCGACTCGACGCGGATTCGTGTACCCGAGCCAGAGCCCCAGTACGACTACGTCCCACCGCAGAAGCGCAACGGCTATACCGAGCCCATCATCCCGATCGAACAGGACGGCGACGGTCCGCTGGTCGTCCGGGAGAAGTTCCACCAGGCCGACCCGATCACCATCGACCAGGCCCTCCTGGAGATGGAACTGGTCGGCCACGACTTCTTCCTGTTCCGCGACAAGGAGGGCGGGCAGCCCAGCGTCGTCTACCGGCGCCGTGGTTACGACTACGGCGTGCTGAGGCTCGTCGAAAGCTGACCCCGAGTCGCCCTACCCTTCATGCAGGAACTCGGCGCCCCACATCATCGTTGATGGTGCGGGGCGCCGGGCGCTCAACGGTACCGACGAAGATCGATAATGAAGATCCTCGCCAGGGCTGGAAGCCATGCCATGATGGCGGTCCAGCGACCTTGGCCCCCCACGAGGAGGAGCTGTGAGTGAGCGCGGCGAGCGGGACGAGGTGGCCCGCTCTGCTGGTCGTAACGAACCGATCCGTGTCCTGATAGTCGACGATCACGCGTTGATCCGGCGCAGCCTGGAGCTGGCGCTGGCCGCGGAGGATGACATCGAGGTCGTCGGGGAGGCGAGCGATGGCCAGGAGGCGGCCGAGCTCGCCGAACGCCTGCTGCCCGACGTGATCCTGATGGACGTGCGCATGCCCCGCAGGGACGGCATCCAGGCCGCCCGGGGCATCAAGGAGAGCATGCCGTCCGCCCGGATCATCATGCTGACCGCCAGCGACGAGGAGGAGGACCTCTTCGAGGCGTTCAAGGCCGGCGCGACCGGCTACCTGCTCAAGGACGTGCAGATCGACGAGGTCCCCGACGCGGTCCGCGGCGTGCACGGCGGCCAGTCCTTCATCAACCCGGCCATGGCGACCAAGCTCATCACCGAGTTCGCCAGCATCAGCCGCAAGGAAGCCGAACGCCCCCCGCAGCTCCCGGTCCCCCGCCTCACCGACCGCGAGATGGAAGTCCTCCGCCTGGTCGCCAAGGGCATGAACAACCGCGAAATCGCCAAGGACCTGTTCATCTCCGAGAACACCGTCAAGAACCACGTCCGCAACATCCTGGAGAAACTCCAGCTCCACTCCCGCATGGAAGCCGTCGTCTACGCGGTCCGCGAACGCCTCCTGGAGATCACCTGACGCCCGCCGCGCGCCGCGCGGAGCTTCGCGCGCGGGCGCGCCGTCTCGGACTGCTGGTGGAACTCCCGCCGCGTCCGAGGATGACCGACGCTGAACGGCAGCAGGCGCGTGATTCGACTCGGGGGATCGGCCCGATCGTGGATTCGCTGTTCGCACAGGGGCGATAACCGATTCAGCTCACCCGGTTGATGTGGATTTGAGCGCAGTTGACCCGGGTGGCTGCATCGGTCGGGGCCGTAGGCGTCCAGGGAATTGGTGCCAGGTTGCAGGGACGGTAGCGGGATCAGGTCACTCGGTCGATGCGGATTTGAGTGCAGTTGACCCAGCTGGCTGCTTCAGTCAGGGCCGCGTGGACGGCGTCCAGGGATTTGGTGCCGGGTTCCAGGGTGACCTGGCGGGCGATGAGGGTGTCGCCTTCGCGGGCCGGGTCGACGCGGGCGACGAGTTTGCCGCCGGAGAGGATCGGCATCGCGAAGTAGCCGTGGACGCGTTTGTCCTTGGGGACGTAGGCCTCCAGGCGGTGGGTCATGCCGAAGACGCGTTCGGTGCGGGCGCGGTCCCAGATGAGGGAGTCGAAGGGGGAGAGCGGGGTCGTGCGGTGGCGGCCCCGGGGGTCTCCCGCGGCGAGGGCGGCGGGGTCGGCCCAGGCGTTGGGGGTGCGGCTGCGGGCGGCGGGGAGGCCGGTCATGGTCACAGGGGTGCCGCGGGTGCGGGCGGGAGGCCAGCCGGAGACATGGACGGGGACCAGGCCGGAGGCGCCGCTCTGGAGGGCCTCGTCGAGGTGGGCGGCGTGTTCGCCCTTGACCCGGGTGTAGTCGACGAGGTCGGCGCGGGTGGCGACGGCCAGGGACTCGCCCGCGACGCGGGTCAGACGGGTCACGGCTTCGGCGTCGGCGAGTTCGGTCTCGCGCAGGTGCGCGGGGACGACCCGCTCGGCCAGGTCGTAGACGCGGCGCCAGCCGACCCGCTTGACGCAGACGACCTCGCCGATGTCGAGCAGGAACTCGATGGAGATCTTCGAGTCGGACCAGTCCCACCAGGGGCCGCCGTTCTTGGCGCCGCCGATGTCGGTGGTGGTCACCGGGCCCTCGGCGCGGACCCGGTCGAGGACCTTGTCGATGGTGGCGGGGACCTCGTGCCAGCGCACGCCGCGGTCGCGGTAGGCGCGGCGGCGAAAGCCGAACAGCGGCCAGTGTTCGAGGGGGAGGACGCAGGCGGCGTGGCACCAGTATTCGAAGGCGTCGCCGCTCCAGTAGGCGCGTTCGACCGTGTCGCGGCCGACCGCGCCGAGGCGGGCGTAGGCGACCAGTTCGTGGGAGCGAGCCAGCACCGAGATCGTGTCCAGCTGGACCGCGCCGAGGCGGCGCAACATCGCGGGGGCGCCGCCGCGGCGGCCTTCGGCGCCCAGGAAACCCTGGGCGCGAAGAATCAGCCGCCGAGCCTCGTCGGCCGTCAGATCGTGCACCATCTCGAGCCCGGTCGGATGTCCCGTCGCGGGAACTGTCGTGGGCCCTGCCTTTCGGACCGGCTCAGGTTCGGACGAATGCCCCGCGTCGGGCGCCGTCTCGGGAACCATGCTGGGAACTGTCTCAGGCCCTGCCTTGCGCACCGTCGATTCCGTCACAGGCCCGATGGTAGAACCCGCCACCGACAAAACGGCTACACCGGTTTCGGCTCACCCGACAAATCCGGATTTATCGGGATCAGTTGGCCTCGAGGGCCTTGCGCTCGTGTTCGGCCTGCTCCAGCCTGGCCTCGTGCGGCGAGTGGTGTTCCTGCGCCGCCAGGGCCCGGGGCGCGTCCACGATGACGTCGGAGAAGATGTCGAAGATCAGTGCCAGCAGGCCGCCGACCCCGCAGATGCCCACGCCGACCCAGACGAACAGCCAGTTGGGGCCCGAGTTCCCGCCGAGCCCGGTCAGCGCCACCCCGCCGACGGTGAACCCGATCAGGATGACGGAGACGGCGAGCCACGATTTGGCGCTGCCCCCGTGACTGCCCTGGTGCGCAGTTTCTGCCATATCCGCTACCTACCTGACCCGCCCCGCCGGAACACGGAGCCTCGTTCGTACGTTTGTCAGGGTTGAGCCTAGCGACATGCCCCCTCGGTGCGCCCCTGGGACCTCCGCTCTTCCTCTACCCGGCGTCAGACGGCTGTGTCGGGTGGCTGTGTCCGGTGGTGGAACCGCCTACGATGGCTTCGGGGAAGTATGTCTTGTCCTCAACCTCGGTGGATGAGCCGGGGTAGACCTGCGAGGAGCTTTACTAACCGTGGCAGCCATTCTCGACAAGATTCTTCGCGCCGGCGAAGGCAAGACTCTGCGTAAGCTCAAGCGCCTCGCCGACCAGGTCAATTCCATTGAGGAAGATTTCAAGAGCCTGACCGACGCCGAACTGCGCGAGCTGACCGCGGACTACAAGCAGCGGCACGAGGCCGGCGAGTCTCTCGACGATCTGCTTCCCGAGGCGTTCGCCACCGTGCGCGAGGCCGCCCGCCGGGTGCTCGGCCAGCGGCACTTCGACGTGCAGATCATGGGTGGCGCCAACCTCCACATGGGCAACATCTCCGAGATGCGCACCGGTGAGGGCAAGACCCTGACCTGCACGCTGCCGGCCTACCTCAACGCCATCACCGGCAAGGGCGTGCACGTCGTCACGGTCAACGACTACCTGGCCAAGCGCGACGCCGAGACCATGGGCCGGGTGCACCGCTTCCTCGGTCTCGAGGTCGGCGTGATCCTGGCCAACATGCCCCCCGACGAGCGCCGCAGGCAGTATGGCGCCGACATCACATATGGCACGAACAACGAGTTCGGCTTCGACTACCTGCGTGACAACATGGCCCAGTCCAGCGAGGAGTGCGTGCAGCGCGGGCACCACTACGCGATCGTCGACGAGGTCGACTCCATCCTCATCGACGAGGCGCGGACCCCGCTGATCATCTCCGGCCCCGGCGAGCAGTCCGGCAAGTGGTATGCCGAGTTCTCCAAGATCGTGCCGAGGCTGCGCCGGGGCACCGAGGGCAAGGACGGCCAGGAGAGCACCGGCGACTACGTGGTCGACGAGAAGAAGCGCACCGTCGGCATCCTGGAAATGGGCGTCGAGAAGGTCGAGGACATCCTCGGCATCGACAACCTTTATAAGCCTGAGCACACCCATCTGGTGCAGTTCCTCAACAACGCCCTCAAGGCCAAGGAACTGTTCAAGAAGGACAAGGACTACATCGTCGTCGACGGCGAGGTCCTGATCGTCGACGAGTTCACCGGCCGCGTGCTGCACGGCCGCCGCTACAACGAGGGCATGCACCAGGCCATCGAGGCCAAGGAAAGCGTCAAGGTCAAGGACGAGAACCAGACCCTGGCCACCATCACCCTCCAGAACTACTTCCGGTTGTACGGCAAGTTGGCCGGCATGACCGGCACCGCCGCCACCGAGGCGAACGAGTTCCACCAGACCTACAAGCTGGGCGTGGTCCCGGTCCCGACCAACATGCCGATGATCCGCAAGGACCAGGCCGACGTCGTCTACAAGAGCGAGGACGCCAAGTTCCAGGCCTGCGTGGAGGACATCAAGACCCGGTTCGAGAAGGGCCAGCCGGTCCTGGTCGGCACCACCAGCGTGGAGAAGTCCGAGCGCCTGTCCCGGATGCTGAAGCGCCAGGGCGTGCGCCACGAGGTGCTGAACGCGAAGAACCACGCCCGTGAGGCCGCGATCATCGCCGAGGCGGGCCGCAAGGCCGCGGTCACGGTGGCCACCAACATGGCCGGTCGCGGCACCGACATCATGCTCGGCGGCAACCCCGAGTTCCGCGCCGACCTGGAGCTGCGCCAGCGCGGCCTGGACCCGGTGGAGACTCCGGAGGAGTACGAGAAGGCGTGGCCCGAGGCGCTGGAGAAGGCCAAGGAGGCCGTCAAGGCCGAGCACGAGGAGGTCGTCTCCATCGGCGGTCTCTACGTGCTGGGCACCGAGCGGCACGAGTCGCGCCGCATCGACAACCAGCTCCGCGGCCGGTCCGGCCGGCAGGGCGACCCCGGCGAGTCCCGCTTCTACCTGTCCCTTGAGGACGACCTGATGCGGCTGTTCAACTCGGCCCGGGTCGAGATGATCATGACCAGGCTGAACATCCCCGAGGACCAGCCGATCGAGTCGGGCATCGTCTCCAAGGCCATCGCCTCCGCCCAGCACCAGGTCGAGCAGCAGAACTTCGAGATCCGCAAGAACGTCCTCAAGTATGACGAGGTCATGAACCGCCAGCGCAAGGTGATCTACGCCGAGCGCCAGCGCGTGCTGGAGGGCGCCGACCTGCACGAGCAGGTCCGCACCTTCATCGGCGAGGTGGTGGACGACTACGTCAAGGCCGCCACCTCCGAGGGCTTCTCCGAGGAGTGGGACCTCGACAAGCTGTGGAAGGCGTTCGGCGAGCTCTACCCGGTCAAGATCACGGCCGCCGAGCTGACCGAGGAGGCCGGGGGTTCCAAGGCCGACCTGGACGGCTCCTTCATCGCCGAGAAGACGAAGGTGGACGCGCTCAGCGCCTACGACCGGCGCGAGGAGGAGTTCGGCACCAAGGTCATCCGCGAGGTGGAGCGCACGGTCGTGCTCTCGGTCATCGACCGGAAGTGGCGCGAGCACCTCTACGAGATGGACTACCTCCAGGAGGGCATCGGCATGCGCGCCTATGCCCAGAAGGACCCGCTGATCGAGTATCAGCGCGAGGGCTACGAGATGTTCGCCGCGATGCTCGACGGCATCAAGGAGGAGTCGGTCCGCTGGCTGTTCAGCGTGCAGATCCAGGTTCAGGAGAACCCGATCAGCTACGAGGAGGGCGAGGGCGACTCGGCCGTCGCCGAAGCCAGCTCGATCATCTCCAGGGCGTTGCGCCGGCCGTCCCGCCCCGCGGAGATGATCTACTCCGCTCCCGGGGAGAGCGGCGAGGTCGAGGTCAACCGGGTGCGGTCCACGCCGGAGCAGCGGGCGGCCTACGGGAACGTGGAGCGTAACGCGCCGTGCCCGTGCGGATCCGGTAAGAAGTACAAGCGCTGCCACGGAGACCCGAAGCACGCCAACGCCTGAACGGTTCTGACGGAGCCCGCGCCCTGGTGGCGCGGGCTTCGTCGTCTCAGGCGGTTTCGAAGTCGGTGATCAGCCACTGGGCGCCGAACTTCTCGAGGCGGATGGCGAGGGCGCGGCTGCGCGGGCCGCAGTGCACGAGCAGGCACATTTCCACCGCTCCGGGGCGGGGGGACTGCACGTGGGGGACGCCGACCATCGGCGCGCGCGGGGTTTCGATCATCTTTCCGGCTCGGATCAGTTCGGTGTAGGCGCGTTCGGACATGCGGTCCTGGATGGTCTCGGGCGGTCTTCGACCGGCGAGGATCTCGGCGAGCGCCTGGCCGAGGCCGCGCAGGCGTCGTTCGTTGGGGATGGAGCCGGATGTCCCGATCGCCAGCGGCCGCCGCTCCCGTACGGGCTGGGGCGCCAAAGCCAGGGAACCGGTGGTTCGCGGCTGTTCGTCGTACGGCGGGTCGGCTGGGGGGACGGGCACGAGCCGGGGGAGGGGGATCGGCTGGGGCATCGAGTCTCCGAGGGGGTCGGACAATCAGACCCCTACAAGAGATTCCGGCCCACCCTGCGAAATATGCCCGCGCCATTTTCTTGGGCCCGGTACGGCGATTCGCCCGCAGTCGCCACGAAGATCCACCACGCTGGCGCACCAGCTTCGGGGAACCGGCCGACCGCAACCGATCAGCGAACTAGGCTCGGGACTGTGTCGTTTCGGTGCTTTCGCCGGAATCCACGTCCGGTTCCGGCTCCCGGCCCGGGGTCATGATGTTCAGCCGCCTGATCAGGAAGCTGAAGACCACGTAGTAGACCGCCGCGTAGATCACCCCGACCAGCATGATCAGCCAGAAGTTGTGCGTGTTGCCCTTGCCGATGTTCAGCAGCGCGTCCGTGGCCCCGGCCGAGAAGCCGAAGCCGAGCCGCGCGTCCAGCGCCGCAAGCAGCGCCATGGACAGGCCCGTCAGCAGCGCGTGCACCACGAACAGCACCGGCGCGACGAAGATGAACGCGAACTCGATCGGCTCGGTGATGCCGGTGACGAACGAGACCAGCGCGGCGGAGATCATGATGCCGCCGACCGCCGTCCTGCGGTGCGGCGGCGCGGCCCGCCAGATGGCGATCGCGGCCGCCGGCAGGCCGAACATCATCACCGGGAAGAAGCCGGTCATGAAGGAGCCCGCACCGTCCGCGCCCTGCAGGTAGCAGGTCAGGTCGCCGGTGAACTGGGTGCCGTTGACCACGCAGCCCGGCACCTGGAACCAGACGATGGAGTTGATGATGTGGTGCAGGCCGAGCGGGATGAGCAGGCGGTTGGCGGTGCCGTACACCCCGGCGCCGACCTCGTTGTGGTCGGCCAGCCAGGAGCCGAAGTTGTTCATCAGCTCGCCGATCGGCGGCCACACCAGGCCGAAGACGACACCTAACAGCACGCCCGCGAACGCGGTGACGATCGGGACGAACCGGCGCCCGCCGAAGAACGCCAGCCAGGCGGGCAGCTTGATCCGGTAGTACCGCTGCCAGAGCAGCGCCGCCACCAGGCCGATGACGATGCCGCCGAGCACCCCGGTCGGGTTCCCCGCCGCCCAGTTGATCACCTCGACCGGCTTGCCGTCCGCCCCCACGACCTGCTGCGACACCCGCTGGTGTACGACATCCGCCGCCGGCGCGTCGAAGAACAGGCCCTTGGAGACCCGGTCGAAGATGAGGTATCCCACCAGCGCGGCCACCGCCGTGGAGCCGTCCGACTTACGGGCGAAGCCGATCGCGACCCCGATCGCGAACAGCAGCGGCAGCGCCCCGAACAGCACGTCCCCGGCGTTGGCCAGCACCTTCGCCACGTTCGCCATCCAGCCGAACCCGGCCACGTCGGCCAGGCCGCCCGGCTCCGCGCCGTTGGAGCCCAGCATGTCCGGCTGGCCGAAGCGCAGCAGCAGCGCGGCGGCGGGCAGCACGGCGATCGGCAACATCAGCGACCGGCCGAGGCGCTGGAGCACGCCCATCACGGTGGAACTCATCGGTGATCCTCCAGGGAGAGGGGAGGTTGTTAACGCCTCGGCTCCAGGAGGGTGCGGAGCTGGTAGCGGTCGGCGCGATAGGTCGATACCCCGAGTTCCGCGCATGCCCCACCGACATAGGAACGCCGGGCCAGCAGCAGCACGGCGCCGCCGCGGGGCAGCTTGAGCAGGTCGGCGTCGCTCGGATCGGCGATGCCGCCGTCGATGGTCAGCTCGCCGGCGTCCAGCACGAGTCCGTACCGCGATTCGAGCAGCGCGTAGAGGGAACGGCCGGACAGGTCGTAGGCGTCCAGGTCGGGGGCGAGCGCCACCGGGATGTGCGCGCGTTCGACGCACAGCGGTTCCCCGTCCGCCGTGCGCAGGCGCTCGATGAAGTGCACCGCGTCGCCGGGCTGGATGCCGAGCTCGCGGGCGAGATGGGCGCTGGCCCTGACCACCCGGCGATCCAGGTCGCGGGAGCCGGGCTCCAGGCCACGGGCGCGCATGTCGTCGCTGAAGGAGGTGAGCTGGAGCGCCAGCTCGATCTTCGGGCGGGCGACGAAGGTGCCCTTGCCGGGGACACGATGCAGGCGCCCCTCGGAGACCAGGTGATCGACCGCCTGCCGTACGGTCATCCGGGAGAGGCCGAAACGCTGGCAGAGCTCACGTTCTGACGGGATCGCCGCGCCGATCGGGAGTTCGTTGCTCTCGATCAGGTCCAGCAGGATCTCGCGCAGCTGGAAGTACTTGGGCACCGGGCTGTCGGGATCGATCTGGGCCACTGTTGCCTCCCCTCTCGTATTAGGTAGGGTTCCTACTGGTCTAGTCCGGACTAGACCACAGGCCCGAATTCTCTGTCAACGTACGGACCTATAACGGGATGAGCACCAGATGACGACGAAAATGCGTAGCGAGATAGCCGAACAGCCCGCCGCGCTCCGAGCCACGCTGGACGCCCTGCTGCCGCAGGTCGGGGAGGTACGGCGGCTGGGGGAACAGACCCGTCAGCTGCTGTTCATCGCCCGGGGGACATCCGACAACGCCGCAGTCTACGGCCGATACCTCATCGAGGCGCACGCAGGACGCCTGTCCGCCCTGGCGGCGCCGTCGATCGCCACCACCTACCGGCGGCGGCTGGACCTGGACGGGGTGCTCGCGGTGGCGGTCTCCCAGTCGGGGCGTACCGAGGAGATCGTGGAGACGCTGGAGTGGGCCGGCGACTGCGGGGCGCGGACGGTGGCGATCACCAACGGCGGGCCGGAGAGCCCGCTCGCGCTCGCCGCCGATCTGGCGCTGTGCACGGTCGCGGGGGAGGAGAAGGCGGTTCCGGCCACCAAGACCTACACCACCCAGCTGGCCGCGATGGCGGTCCTCGCGCTGGGCCTGGGGGCGGACGTGAACGCGGCCGACCTGGACCGGGTGCCGGACGCGGTGGACAAGCTCATCGACAACCCCGGCGATCTCGACGCGCTCGTGGAGGGCCTGGCGGACAAACCGGGTGTCGTGGTGTCGGGCCGAGGGCTCGCGTTCTCCACGGCGCTGGAACTGGCGCTGAAGCTCAAGGAGGCCTGCTACCTGCACGCCATGGGGCTCTCCTACGCCGATCTGCTGCACGGGCCGATCGCGGTGGTGGACGAGGACACGCCGGCCATTCTGGTCGCCGCCCAGGACGGGCCGACCCTGCCCGGGACGATCGCGCTGGCCGAGCGGGTGACCGGAGCGGGCGCGGCGGCGTTCGGGGTGGGGGGCGGGACCCGGCTGGCGGCCGTCTCGACGGCGTCCCTGCACGGGCCCGACCTGCCGGAGTGGGTCGCGCCGCTCGGCCTCATCGTCCCCGGGCAGCTGCTCACCGAGGCCCTCGCGCGCAGGCTCGGCATCGATCCGGACGCTCCGCGCGGCCTGAACAAGGTCACCCAGACCGATTAGGGTGAGTCACCGATCCGTAACGGAGGAGGCTGACCATGGCGGCAGACGCGCGGGCGATCATCGCCGGTCTCGGTGGGGTGGACAACATCATCGAGATCGACCCCTGCATCACCCGGCTGCGCACCGAGGTGCGGGACGCCGCCAAGGTGGATCAGGCCGCGCTCAGGGCCGCGGGCGCGCACGGGGTGATGTCGGCGGGCAACATCATCCAGGTCATCGTGGGTCCGGAGGCCGACACGATCGCCAGCGACATCGAGGACATCATCGGCTGAGGGGGAACTTGTTGACACCTGTGCTGGCTCCGATGGCGGGTGCGGCGATCAGCCTGTCCGCCGTGCCGGATCCGGTGTTCTCCCAGGCCATGATGGGTCCGGGCGCGGCCATCGACCCGGCGCGCGAGCCCGGTCTGGCGCTCGCCCCCATCTCCGGGACAATCGTGAAACTGCACCCGCACGCGTACGTGATCGTGGGCGCGGACGGGCGCGGCGTGCTGGTGCACCTGGGGATCGACACGGTCCAGCTGAAGGGGGCGGGCTTCGAGTTGCTCGCCGGCGAAGGCGACCTGGTTCCGGCCGGGCAGCCGGTGGTGTCCTGGAATCCGGCGGCCATCGAAGCGGGTGGCCGCTCGCCGATCTGTCCCGTGGTGGCGCTGGACGCGCCCGCCGCTTCCGTCCTGCGGGTCGCCGCGGGTCCCGTACACGCCGGAGATGAGCTTTTTCAATGGGGATGAGGGCCGCGGCGCTGTTCGACCTGGACGGCACGCTGATCAACTCCGAGGCGCGCAGCCTCGTCGTCTGGGGCATGCTGCTGGACAGCCACGGCGTCGAGCACGACGAGAACGTGCTGCGCGGGTTCATGGGCCGCCGCGGGCCCGACGTGCTGGGCGAGCTGCTGCCGGGTTACGACGTGCGCGCGCTGCTGGCCGAGATCAACTCCTACCTGGCGCTGCCCGGCCTGCCCGAGGTCGAGGTGGTGCCCGGCGCGGCCGACTACGTCCGCTCGGTCGCCGCCTCCGGCGCGCCCACCGCGCTGGTCACCTCCGCGCGCCGCTGGTGGGCCGAGGACCGGCTGCGCTGGCTCGGTGTGTACGACCTGGTCCAGACCATGGTCACCGCCGAGGACGTGACGGCAGGGAAACCGGACCCGGAGGCGTACCTGACGGCGGCCGCCCGGTTAGGGGTGGAACCCGCCGACTGCGTGGTTTTCGAGGACTCACTCGCCGGGATTGCCGCGGCGCGGGCGGCGGGTATGACGTGCGTGGGACTCGCGACCACCCATCATCCCGGCGAATTGGCGCATGCAGATCTGGTCGTGGCCGATCTCACTGGTGTGAAATGGCCAATAACCGGGTGGTCTGGACCGCCCGCGTAGCAGAGGAGTTTCCGTGGCCGAGCGCAAGGTAACCGTCGAATCCGAGGTGGGCCTGCACGCCCGCCCCGCCGCGACGTTCGTCCAGACCGCGACGAAGGCGCCGATGGACGTGACCGTCGTGAAAATGGGCAGCGGCGGGACCCCGGTCAACGCCAAGAGCATCCTGTCGGTGCTCGCGCTGGACGTCCGGCATGGCGACACCATCATCATCAGCGCCGAGGGGGACGGGGCCGACTCGGTCCTCGACCAGCTCGCGGCCATAGCGTCGGCGAGCTGACATGACGGCCTCCGCTGTGGAGTTGCGTGGCTCGGGGGTCAGTCCGGGGGCGGGGTATGGTCCCGTACACGTGCTGGTCGGGGCGATTCCGGAACCCGCGCCCGGTTCGCGGTATGACGGGGAGGCGGCGGCCGAGCGGAAGCGGGCCGCGGACGCGCTGGAGCGGGTCGCCGACGATCTCGAGGCGCGGGGGGCCAAGGCCGGGGGAGCGGCGCAGGACGTGCTGGGCGCGCAGGCCATGATGGCGCGCGATCCCGGGCTCGAAGTCGGGGTCGCCGAGCTCATCGACGAGGGCACGGCCGCGCCGCGCGCGGTTTTCGAGGCGTTCGGGCGGTATCGGGAGCTGCTGGCCGCCGCTGGGGGGTATCTGGCGGAGCGGGTGGCCGATCTGGACGACATCCGGGATCGGGCCATCGCGTTGCTGACCGGGTTGCCCATGCCGGGGGTGCCGGAGTCGGCGGCGGAGCCGTACGTGCTGGTGGCCAAGGATCTCGCGCCCGCCGACACCGCGCTGCTCAACAAGAATCTGGTGGCCGCGTTCGTGACCGAGGAAGGCGGGCCGACCAGCCACACCGCCATCCTGGCCCGGGCCATGGGCGTGCCCGCCGTCGTCGGCTGCGCGGGGGCGACCTCGCTGCCGCAGGGGGTCTGGGCGCTCGTGGATGGGGCTTCCGGTTCTGTACGGCTCTCGCCTGAGCGGGCCGACGTGGACGGACTGCTCGGGGCGGCGGCTGCGCGGGAGGCCGTGCTGGCGGCGAGCATGGGTCCGGGGGCGACGTCGGACGGGCACGCGGTGCCGTTGCTGGCCAACGTCGGAGGGCCGCGGGATCTGGAGTCCGCGCTGGCGCACGGGGCGGAAGGGGTCGGGCTTTTCCGGACCGAGTTCCTCTTCCTCGATCGTGCGGAGGCGCCGACAGAGGAGGAGCAGGAGGCGGCCTATCGTGCCGTTTTCGATGCTTTTCCTGGGGGGCGGGTCGTGGTGCGGACCCTGGACGCCGGGGCTGACAAGCCGTTGGCGTTCCTGCCGCCGTCGGGCGAGGAGCCCAATCCGGCGCTGGGCGAGCGCGGCCTACGGCTTTTCCGGAAATATCCGGAAATGATGGGAAGTCAGCTTCGGGCGCTCGCGCGGGCGGCCGCCGGCACGCAGGCGCAGGCGTACATCATGGCGCCGATGGTCGCCACCGTCGAGGAAGCCTCCTGGTTCGTGTCCGCCTGCCACGACGCCGGCCTGCCCAACGCCGGAATCATGATCGAGATCCCGTCCGCCGCGCTCCGCGCCCACCACCTCGCCACCGCCGTCGACTTCTTCTCCATCGGCACCAACGACCTCACCCAGTACGCCCTCGCCGCCGACCGCCAGGTCAGCGGCGTCGCCGAACTCCAGGACCCCTGGCACCCCGCCGTCCTGGACCTGATCGCCCTCACCGCCACCGGCGCCGCCACCACGGGCAAATCCTGCGGCGTCTGCGGCGAAGCCGCCGCCGACCCCACCCTCGCCTGCGTCCTCGTCGGCCTCGGCGTTACGTCCCTGTCCATGGGCTCGCCCGCCCTCCCCTGGGTACGCGCCGCCCTCAGCCGCCACACCCTCACCCAATGCCGCGCCGCCGCCGCCGCGGCCCGCGCCGCCCTCTCCGCCGCCACCGCCAAATCCGCCGCCCGCAACGAACTCCCCGGCCTCGCCGACCTAGGCTTATGATCTGGGCTTTGTAACTCGGCCTCGGGTTCTTTGATCCCGGGCCGGGTTGTCGACTCGCGTGCGGCTCCTCCTCCGGGTGGAACAGGGCCTGGGGGAGGAGCCGCGCGCACCAGATCTCAGAGGCGGTTGTCGGTGGGTCCGGCTACGGTGAGAACATGCTTGGGCACAGTACGGTAGGGCGACCTGGTCGGCGCATGACGGCTCCCCTCGCACGCGCATGGATGGCGGCCTTAACCTCCATGCCCGTGCGTGCGACGTTGCGCGTCTCCGCAGGGGTTTGCGTCACATTCGCGATGGTCGTCGCGTGTTCAGCGGCCGGCTCCTCGGCCGGGCGCACCACACGCCCATCCCCGTCGGCCGCGTTATCCAGCCCGCCCATCACCCCGACCGAATCCGAGGCCCCCTCGCGCATCTCCGCCGCCATCCAGCGCATGACGGTCGAGGAAAAAGTCGGCCAGCTCTTCATGCCTGTGCTGTACGGCTCCCGCGCCGACGCGACCCACCAGGAGAACCAGGCCCGTTTCGGCGTCGGAACCCCCGCCCAGGTGATCGAGAAGTACCACCTCGGCGGCATGATCCTCTTCCCCGGCACCGGCAACATCGTCGACGCGAGACAACTGGCCCAACTCACCGCCGGCCTGCGCGCCGCCTCCCCCGACGTCCCCTTCCTCATCGGCGTCGACCAGGAGAACGGCCTGGTCTCCCGCCTCGGCGACCTGGTCACCAAACTCCCTGGCGCCCAGACCCTCGGCGAAACCGGAAACCCCGCCAATGCCCGCGCCGCCGCCAAGATCACCGGCACCGAACTCCGCGCCCTGGGCATCTCGATGGACTTCGCCCCCGTCGCCGACGTGAACGTCAATCCCAGGAACCCCGTCATCGGCCCCCGCGCCTACGGCTCCGACCCCGACCTGGTCGCCGACATGGTCAGCGCCGCCGTCAAGGGCTTCCACGACAGCGGCATCGCCGCCACCGCCAAACACTTCCCCGGCCACGGCGACACCGCCACCGACAGCCATACCGCCCTCCCCGTCATCCGCCACACCCGCGCCGAATGGGAACGCCTCGACGCCCCACCCTTCCGCGCCGCCATCACCTCCGGCGTCGACGCCATCATGACCGCCCACATCCTCATGCCCCGCCTCGACCCCTCCGGCGACCCCGCCACCCTCTCCAAGAAGATCCTCACCGGCCTGCTCCGCAACGAACTCGGCTTCAAAGGCGTCATCTCCACCGACGCCCTCAACATGGAAGGCGTCCGCAAGAAATACGGCGACTCCGAAGTGGCCGTCCGCGCCATCCTCGCCGGCGCCGACATCCTCCTCATGCCCCCCGACCTCCCGACAGCCTACGAAGCCATCCTCACCGCCATAAAGTCCGGCCGCATAACCCAAACCCGCCTAAATCAATCCGTCCACCGAATCCTCAAACTAAAATTCACCCGCTCCCTCGACAACAAAAACTTCTTCCCGCCCCCCAACAAAGCCCCCTCGCTAATCAAAACCTCAGAACATCGCCAGAAGGCCGCCCGTCTAACCGCAAAAGGCTGACCATCCCAACCGGCTTCCCGCCATCGCTTCGCACTTCCGTCAGCTTCCTCATGCCTTCTGCAGCGCGGTGCCGAGGCCGTTCAACTCCTCGGCTCGGTGACGCCCAATTCCGTCAGCTTGCCCTGCGTCAACTCGATGCCGTAGGCATCGCCGAGTTCCTGGAAGACGGTCAGGGCCTCTTCCTGGACGGTCACGGCTTGTTCGAGTCGCCCCGCTTCGGTAAGGGTCACGCCGAACTCGTACAGTGCTTGTCCTGTGCGGTAGCGGTCAGCGGTCTCCCTGAATATGGTCACGGCTTGGTGGTGGGCGGCGGTGGCCTGGTCGAACTGCCCCAGTTGGCGCAGAGCTTTGCCCAGGTTGTTGTAGCCCATTCCCTCGCGGGTGCGGTCGTGGGCTGTCCGGTGGATGTCGATCGCCTGACGGTAGGCGGCGATCGCCTCGTCGGTGCGGCCGGTTTGGCGGAGGGCTATGCCAAGGTTGTTCATGACCATTCCCTCGGCGTGCCGGTCACCGGTCTCGCCGAAGATCGCCAGCGACTCGCGGTGGGCCGTGATGGCCTCCTCGAACTGTCCCAGGTCCGCGAGGGCCAAGCCGTATCCGGTCAAGGCACCCGCTTCCCGCTGCCGGTCCTCGGCCTCCCGGTATCGAACGACGGCCCCGTTGTAGGCGGTGGCGGCCTCCTCGAAGCGCCGCATTTCGCGCAGGGCGATGCCCAGGTTGTTCATCGCCATGCCCTCCCCGTGCCGGTCACCGATCCGTTCACACAGGGCTCTGGCGTCCTCGTGGGCGAGGACGGCTTCGTCGAACCTGCGCGCTTGGGCCAGCGCGACACCAAGCCCTGTCAGTGCCCGTGCCTCGCGCTGCTGGTCTCCTGTTTCCCGAAGGATTCCCGCCGCCTCTCGGTGGCTGGCGGCGGCCTCCTCGAACTGCCGCGTCTCACGTTGCGCGATGCCCAAGTTGTGCAGCGCTCGGCTGGTACCGTTCCGGTCTCCCACGGTTCGGGCCACGTCCAGCGCGACGGAGGCGACGGCGATCGCCTCGTCGAAACGGCGCCGCCAGTTAAGGAAGTCGGCCAGCGCGAAGGCGAGCCGGATGCCGCTGTCAGCGTGACCGGTCGCGGCGGCGAGGGCCACTGCCGCCGTCAGGTTGGGGCGCTCGGTGTCCAGCCAGGCCAGGGCATGCTCGCGGGACGGGAGCATGGGGGAGCGCACCGCGCCCGCGGGCCGATCCACATAGGTGTCAGCGGCTTCGGTTGCTCGGACGTAGTGGTCCAGCAGGCGTCCCGTGGCCGCCGTCCGCTGGTCGGCGTCGTCGGCCCGGCCGTGATCGTCGGCGTACAGGCGGACCAGGTCGTGCATGCGCCAGCGACCCCAGGTCGGCTGAGGTTCGACCAGATGAGCGTCGGCAAGATGTTGCAGTAGTTCCCCGGCCCGGTCGGAATCTGTGCCGGCCAGGCGGGCGGCGGCATCAGTGGACAGATCGGGGCCCGGGTTGAGGGGCAACAGCCGGAACAGCCGAGCCTCATCGGTGTCGAGGAGCTGGTACGACAAGTCGAAGGCGGCGCGTACCGCCCGGTCCGGACGGCGCAACTTGTCCAGACGGGTGTGCTCGGCCTCAAGGGCGGCAGCGAGGTCCGCGGCGGGGCGTTGGGGGGCCGCGGTAAGCAGGGCGGCGGCGATGCGCAGTGCTAGCGGCAGGCCGGCGCACAGGTGGGCGATCGACGTGGCCGCCGCGGGGTCCTCAGCGATGCGGGCGTCCCTGTCCCCGCGGGCGTGGCGCAGCGTCTGGTCGAGCAGGGCGATGGAGGCGGACTCGTCGAGCGTGTCGAGATCGTGCAGGCGGGCGTCGAGTCCGTCAAGGGTGTGGCGGGAGGTGACCAAGGCAGCGGTGGCGCCGTCAGTGGGCAACAGCGGGCGGGCCTGTTCGGCGCTGGAGACGTTGTCGATGACCACGAGGACCCGACGGCCCTTTTCAGCGTAGGCGGCCAGCACACTGCGGTACAGCCGCTGCCGGTCCTGCAGACCGTTGGGTATGTGCTCGCTAGGGAGACCCAGGGCTCGCAGAAAGCCGTCCAGGGCCCGCTCGGGGGACAAGCCAAGCATGGGGTCGTAGCCGAACAGGTCGGTGAACAGCACCCCGCCGGGGAACCAGCCTGATCGTTTGACCGCCCGGGCGGCGGCCTGGACGACCAACTCGGTCTTCCCAACGCCGGCCAGCCCCGACACCGCGGTCACCGGCACCGCCTGCGTCCCGCCCGCGCCGGCTTCCCCATCGTCGAGGGGGGCGAGATTGTCCAGCAGGCGTTCGACATGCTCGTCGCGACCGGTGAAGACGGCAGCGGGGCCGGGCAGGCCGGCCATCGCCGGGCTGATCTGCGCCGGTACCTGGAGGGTGACGTGCCCGCCCTGCACCACCACCCCGATGATCAGGCTGTCGGAGATGACGTTGCTGACCTCGCCCGTCCCGCTCACTCCTGCTCATCCCCATCAGCGGGCTCGTTAGCCCCCACCACCGCCGGCACGGCCACGGCACCACCCGCCCAGCGGGCACCACGCGATGACATACCGCCATCATCCCGCCACAACAAGATCACAACGAGGTGATTGCGGAGAGAAGCTCTCGGTCGCCGCGTGCCACTCGCGGCTCGCGTCGGCATGTGAAGACGACTCTGGTCATTCGTGCACACGGCTTCTGGCATTGACAGCCAGCCCGGCCTGGGTGCGTCCAGGGCCTCAAGAAGGGGTCTTGGAGTGCTTTGGTTGGCGATCATCGTGGTGATCGGCTAGACCATCGCGTCGACGTAGTCGTTGAAGATATCCAGTTCCCGTCCTGTGAGTGGCCTGCCTGGGCGAGCTTGAGGTCCGGCGCCGTCGGTCAGGTCCAGCGGGGGGCGGCGTCCATCCGACGGTTGTCGATATCGGCCGGCATCTCCCGGTGAACTCGGGCCGGCGTATTAGGCTTGAGGGGTTTTGGGTGGAGAGTCATGGGGTGGGAGGGTTTGTGGTTGAGGGTGTGTTGATTGACTGGGGTGGGGTTCTTACTACTGGGTTGGGGGAGGCGATTGATGAGTGGATTGTTGCGGATCGGATTGATGGGGCGCGGTATCGGGATGTGATGCGGGAGCTGATTCGGCATGCCTATGAAGGGGCGGCCGATGGGGAGAACACGATTCATGCACTTGAGCGGGGGGAGATCTCCGCGGCTGAGTTTGAGCAGGGGCTCGCTACTCGGTTGCTTACCGTGGATGGGGTTCCGCCGCTGGCTGACGGGCTGTTGAGCCGGATGTTCGCGGGATTCCGGCCGGTCGAGTCGATGAACGAGATGCTGCGGCGGGCTCGTGCAGCGGGGCTGAAGACGTGCCTGGTGTCGAACTCGTGGGCCAATGACTATCCGCGGGATGACTGGGACGCGCTCTTCGACGCGGTGGTCATTTCCGGTGAAGTTCGTATGCGCAAGCCCGAGCCTCGGATCTTTCATCACGCCCTTGGCCTGCTCGACCTCGCCCCCGACCAGTGTGTCTTCGTCGACGACATCGAAGCCAATGTCGTCGCCGCTCGATCCCTTGGCCTCCATGGGCTCCACCACCACACGCCCAGCGTCACGATCACCCGACTGGAAGCTCTCACCGGCCGCCGTTTGGGGGACGGCATCGCCTGACGCACGTCCCTGTGGTGCTTTTTGGGATGGGCGTGCCGGGATGGTTCTCGCGAGAACTCCTGCGGTGCTGGCACACTCGGGGGTGATCGGCAGCGTTCCAGGCCACTGGGAGCCCCGGACCGTGCGGAGCTCCTGGCATCAGAGCGTCTGTGGCCACACCTCCAGATCCGACCACCCCAGATCCGCCCACCTTCAGATTCGACCACAATCAGACCACGTCGGATCCGACTAGATCCGACGTTTCAGATTCGACCATCTTGAGGACCTCATGCGTGTCTACCTGCCGTGCACGCTTCCGGCGCTTGCCCGCGCGGTGACCACCGGCGAACTCGGTCCGGCACCGCTGACCGGATTCGCGGTGACGCCCGCGCTGGTCGAGTGGTACGTCTCCGGGGACACCGAGGAACTGGAGTATGTCGCCCTGATGGAGGCAGCCCGTGCGTCTCTGCGCATGCTCGCTGCCGACAAAGCCGACGGTTTCGCGGCCCCCGCCCGTCGTGTCGTGGTTGCCGCCGAGGTGCCCGACGCGACGACCCTGGTGAGCCCGGACCTCGACGACCGCGGCCGTGTCCGCGTCCTGGAGTCGGTCCCCCTGGCGAAGCTGGCCTCGGTCCACATCGACGACCTGTCCGCCCAAGAGGACGTCACCGCCGCCATCATCGCTCTCCCCGCTGCCGACGAAGGCGATGACGACGCCCAGTTCACCGTCGATGGTGCGGACGCCCACGAACTCCTCTGGTACGCGACCCAGGAAATCCCCGACCTCCTCACCTAGCAGAACCGTCCGAACTCGCCTAGCGCGGTGTCTTGCCGGGGTGAAAGCGGCAAATCGCTGAGTCCGGTGAGCCATCGTGGCCCGGCCACGGGTCGTAGGTGACCGCACTAGCCAGAACCGACCGACCCCTTTCCGCGTTGAGGGGCCGATGAGCAAGGTCGCAGGGGTGTTCGTGCTGTGCTCAAGAGGTCGGCATGCCGTGTGTGCGCCGTAGCGGTGTATGCGCCCCTGTGGGACGCAGGTCAGGAGCATTGACGGGTGGTAAGTCGAGATATATCTTGAATTTCCTGGATGGGTGGTTCGTTGTCGATCGGATGGGTTGGGGGTGTGGGGCAGGGTCCGTGGTGGCTTTGTTCCGGGGTTATGGGTGCATCTTCTGTGTCGCGGACGTTGGGGCAGCGGGTTCGGGATCTGATTCTGGTCACGGGGCTGGTGACTGAGGTCCGGATGGTCGCGGGGAGGATGCTGGGGATTCGGGTGGAGGGGGAGGGGATCGGTGACCTTGCGTGGGTGGCCGGGCAGCAGGTTCGGGTTCTGGTCACGGATCCCTTGACGTTTCAGAATTGGCGGCGGCCTCGGGATTTCTTGCGGACCTATTCGGTCTGGGATCTCGATGGAGGGCTGGAGCTACGTGTCCTCGATCACGGGGACGGGCCGGGGGCGCGCTGGGCGCGGGGGCTGAAGGTGGGAGATGAGGTGACCTTCAACAAGCCGGAGGGGGCGTTTGTCGCGCAGAAGGCGGCATTTCACCTGTTCGTAGGGGAGGAAACCGCAGCGGTGGCGTTCGGGCCGATGATTCGTGGGCTGGATCCGAGCGCTTCGGTGTACGGGGTTGTTGAGGTCGCCGGGCCGGAGGATCAGCTTGAACTCGGGGACCGGATTCAATGGATCTTTCGTGGGGAGCGGAGTGCCGCGGAGTCGGACGCCCTAGTTGAGGCCGTTCGAGAGTTAAGCCTTCCGGGTGACGACGGTGGCCATCGCGGCGACGGCAACAGCGACGGCAAGGGCGGCGGCAGCGGCGGTGCCGACGGCGGTGGCGAAGGTGGCGGCGAAGGCAGGAATAAGAGCGGCGGGGGTGCGGTCGCTTACGTGGCGGGGGAGGCGAGGACGGTTCAGATGGTTCGTGAGCATTTGGTGCGGGAGCGAGGGTGGTCGCGGCGGGCGGTGCTCACCAAGCCGTTCTGGACGCCGGGGAAGATTGGGATGGAATAGCGGCGCGAGATGACCCGGGTCGGTGGGTGGAGAGATGACGATGGGGTGGGTGGCCAGGGGGTTGTCGGTGGGGTCGATTAAAGTTGGGGGACGATGACACACATTGTTTGGGACTGGAATGGGACGCTCTTCCACGACACGGATGCGGTTGTGGGGGCTACGAACGAGATTTTCCGGCCGTATGGGGTGGGACCTTTCGATCTTGAGAGGTTTCGGGAGGTTTATACGCGGCCGATCTGGGTGGCGTATGAGCGCATCATCGGGCGACCGCTGGCCGAGGGCGAGTGGGAGAAGCTCGATCATGGGTTTCATGAGCACTATCACCGGCTGATGCTGGCGTGCCGCCTGGCCGAGGGTGCGGCGGCGAGCCTGCGGGCCTGGGAGGGCTCGGGACGGACGCAGTCGCTGTTGTCGATGTGGGGGCACGATCGTCTGGTGCCGAAGGTGGGGGAGTTCCAGATCGATCACCACTTCACCCGCGTCGACGGGCTCCGGGCGGCTTCCGGTGGTCCGAAGGCGGAGCACATGGTGCTGCATCTCAAGGCGCTCGATCTCGATCCCAGCAAGGTCGTGGTGATCGGCGACAGCGTCGACGACGCACATGCGGCCGAGCATGTGGGGGCACGGGCAATCCTCTACACCGGCGGCATGACGCGCCGCTCGGAACTCGAGCGAGTAGGCGTGCCTGTGGTGGACTCCCTGGCGCAAGCACTCGACCTCATCTGAAGCTCCGACATCTGAAGATCCGCGGGTCACCGGTCATCGCTTGGTGGCGGCCAAGGCCGGTGGTCGGCTGTCGCGGCGGGGGCCGGAGCGGCGCGTGACGGGTGGTCATTCTGGTTGCGGCTCCGCAGGGGTGGGTCCGCGGCGGGGTGGAGGGGGACGATCTGCGCCGAAGAGGGCAATCCATCTGGCATCGGATGGGCTAAGGGGGAGGCGTTGGCCGTACGCTGGGCGGAGTTGAGTTCGTCCCTCGGAGGTCGCGATTAACCGGCTCGTGCTCTGGAATGTCGATCTGACGCTGGTGGACGTCACGATCGTTGCGCGGGACGCGTACGCCGACGCGTTCCGGATGGTCACCGGGCGGCCGCTGGTGAAGCTGGCGGTGGCCATGGGGCGGCCCGACTCGGAGATCATCTTTGAGACGCTGGCGATCAACGGGATCCAGGTGGAGGACTACCATCTGCCCCGGTTCATCGACGCGCTGGCCGTGGCGTTCACGGACAAGCGGCGGCGGCTGGACAAGGAGGGCCGGGTGATGCCGGGCGCCAAGGACGCGTTGAAGGCGATCTCCCGGCTGGACGGGGTCGTGCAGTCGGTGCTGACTGGGACGATCAAGACCAATGCCGTGCACAAGCTGGCCGCCTTCGGGCTGAACAAGTGGGTGGACTTCGAGGTCGGGGGGTACGGCGAGGAGGTCTACCCCAAAGCCACCCTGCTCCAGGTCGCGCAGGGCCGGGCCAAGGACAAGTACGGTTCCCGTTTCGACGCCGGGAACACCGTGCTGATCGGGGACTCCACCCGTGACGTGCAGGCCGCCCAGATCGGCGGCGCCGGGATGATCGCCGTCGCCTCGGGCCGCTCCACCGAGGCCGAACTGGCCGAAGCCGGAGCCGACATCGTGCTCCCCGACCTTTCCAACGCCTCCGAAGTAGTGGCCGCCATCGCCCGCCTCACCAGCCCGGTCAACCGCAAAGCCAGCTGACAAAGGCTCTGTCGCCTCACTATTAAGGCGATATATCGCTACAAAGCCCGGTTGCGTGGAGGTACGGATGCGTTTCCAGGTGCTCGGGCCGCTTGAGGCGTTCACCGTGGACGGTCACCCGATCGCGCTCGGACCCCGGCGGCAGCGGGCGGTGGTGGCCCGCCTGCTCCTCGCGGGCGGCCGCGTGGTCCCGGCCGATCGCCTGGTCGAGGACCTCTGGAGCGACTCGATCTCCTCGGGCGCCTCCGGTCTGCTCCAGTCGAACATCTCGCTCCTGCGCCGGATCCTCGAACCCGATCGCCCGCCCCGCGCCCCCGCGAAGGTCCTCGTCAGCGCCGCCCCCGGCTACGCCCTGCGCATCCAGCCCGGCGACCTCGACTCCTGGCTCTTCGAACAGGAAGTGCGCCAGGCCGAGGAGTCCGGCCTGGCCCGCGCCCCCGGCCAGGCTCTCACCCTGCTGGATCGCGCGCTCGCCCGCTGGCAGGGCCCCGCGTACTCGGAGGTGGCGGCCGAGGAGTGGGCCGGACCGGAGGTCGTACGCCTGGATGAGTTGCGGGCGCACGCCCGGCAGTTGCGCGCGATGGGCCTGCTGGCGTCGGGCCGGGCGGCCGCGGCCGCCGCCGAGCTGGAGGTGCTGGTCGCCGAGTCGCCGCTGCGGGAGGA
The DNA here is from genome assembly GCF_009687885.1 of Acrocarpospora pleiomorpha. Taxonomy (GTDB): domain Bacteria; phylum Actinomycetota; class Actinomycetes; order Streptosporangiales; family Streptosporangiaceae; genus Acrocarpospora; species Acrocarpospora pleiomorpha. The sequence continues at coordinate 2,820 of NZ_BLAF01000041.1, read as the reverse complement.
GTCGTGGCGGCTGCTGGCGCTGGCGCTCTACCGGTCCGGCCGCCAGGGCGACGCGCTGTCGGTGCTGCGCCGGGCCAGGGACGTCCTGGTCGCGGAGCTCGGGGTGGACCCGGGCCCGCGGCTGCGCGAGACCGAGGTCGCGGTCCTGGCGCAGGATCCCGCCCTCGACCACGCGGCGATGCTGTTCGGCCAGGCGGAGGGCCGCGGGTTGGCGAATCTTGCCGATATCGACCCAGGTCCGGGCGGCGCGACGGAACCGGGCGAGCACGCCAACCAGCCTCGGGGCGGGCCGGATATGTCACGCTCCCGTATGAAAAATCCCGGCATAGGTGATCCAAGATCAGCCCCTCGGCTGATCGGCCGGGACGGTGAGCTCGGGACGCTCCTCGACGCCGCCCAGATGATCGCCTCAATCGGCAGCCGTGGCACCGCCCTGATCTCCGGAGAGCCGGGAATCGGAAAGAGCGCTCTGGTCGGAGCGCTCGCGGCGGAGCTGGAAAGCCGTGGCTGGCTGGTCTCCTGGGGTCGCTGCCCCGAGGCGGAGGGTTCGCCGGCGCTCTGGCCGTGGGCCCAGGTCATGACCACCCTCGACCCGCTCGTGCCGCGTACTCGCGAGGAATGGGAGGTGCTCCGGCTGGGCGCGTCCACCACCCAGTTCCACGTGCACCGGGCCCTGTCCGGATATCTGGCCCGGGTGGCGGAGACCCGCCCGCTGCTGGTGGTGCTGGAGGATCTGAACCGCGCGGACGAGGCCACGCTCGCCGCGCTGCGGGATCTCGCCGCCGACCGGCAACCGGCCGGGGTCTTCGTGGTCGGCACCTACCGGTCCGCCGAGATGGGCGAGGAGCTGGCCGAGACGTGTTCCACCCTGGCCAGGCAGGAGGCGACGCGCATCGACCTGGCGGGCCTGGCCGCCGCCGACGTGGCCGCGCTGGTGCGGCTGACCTGCGCCGAGGTCGACGCCGAGGACCGAGCTGACGACCGGTCTGTGGCCGCCATCGCGGCGCGCGCCGACGGGAACCCGTTCTACGCCAGGGAGACCGCCCGGCTGCTGGCCAGCGAGGGCGTGCTGGTCGCCACCAGTGAGGTCCCGGCCGGTGCCGCCGACGTGATCAGGCGCCGGGTGGCCCGGCTGCCCGCCGTCGCCAGGAACGTGCTGCGCACGTTCGCCGCGCTCGGCCGCGAGGGCGAGGTCTCCGTGCTGGTACGGGCCGAGCAGCATCACGCCGACGAGGTCTACGACGCCCTGGAGATCGCTGTCGTCACCGGCCTGCTGGAGGAACCCGCTCCGGGCCGGGTACGGTTCGCGCACGCTCTGGTCATGGACACCATCTATGGTGACCTGCCGAAACTCCGGCGGGCCCGGCTGCACTTCAGGATCGCCGAGGCGATGGAGGAGCTGCGCCCGGCCGACGTCGGCGCGCTGGCCCACCATTTCGCGGAGGCTGCCACGCTGGGATGTGCGGACAAGGCGGTGCGGTATTGCCGGGCGGCGGCCGTACAGGCGGAGCAGCGGTTCGCCTTTCGGTCGGCGGTGGCGCTGTGGGCGCGGGCGCTGGCCGTGCACCTGCTGGATCCGGGCGGGGATCGGCGGGTACGCGCTGAGTTGCTACGCGAGCGGGCCAGGGCCGAGCAGTTGGCCGGGCTGTCGCAGTCGGCGCGGGAGTCGCGGGCGGAGGCGATCCGGGCCGCCGAGGTGACGGGGGATCGGGCGCTCACGGCGGCGGCGATCACTGCTATCGATACCCCGATGATGTGGAACAACCGCACCCACGGGCAGACGGATGTGGCTCATGTGGAGCTGATCCGCCGCACTCTGGCCGGGCTGCCGGATGGGGAGAGCGAGTTGCGTGCCCGGCTGCTGGCGACGCTGGCGCTGGAGGCGGCGATCTGGCACGACCCGGCGGGCGCGTCCGCCGCGGCCGAGGAGGCGGTCGTGCTTGCCAGGGGTCTTGGCGACGCCTCGGTTCTGGCGGTCGCGCTCAACGCTCACTACTACGTCAACCGGGTCCCGGGGCAGTACGACCTGGTGTTGGAGATCGGTGCCGAGCTCATGGAGCTGGGGCGGCGGGAGCGACTGCCCGGCGTGGAGGCGCTCGGGCTGCTGTCCCGCAGTTCCGCGTTGATGGCGCGGGCGGACGTCGACGAGGCGGCGGCCCTGGTGGAGGCGGCCCGGGAGCTCGCGGGCCGGTACGACCTGCGCGAAGCCGCCGCCCTCGCCGGACTGGCCACCGCCGCCATCCAGCGAATGCAGGGGGACGAGGCCGAAGCGGCACGCGGCTTCGCGAAGGTCGCGGCAGACGCTACTGAAGCCGAAATGTGGGACATATACGGCACGATGACTGTGGTCCGCGTCATCCATCTGCATCAGCAGGGACGTCTGGCCGAGGCCGATCCGGAGATCCAGCAGCTGGCCGACGGCTATCCCCAGGCCGCTCGGTCGCTCCTCTCGGCCCGCATGGCGATGGACGGCCACCCGCAGGCCGCGGAACTGCTGCGCGAGGAACCCGCCTTCGACTACCTCTGGCTGCTCATGCAGGCATTCCGCGCCGACGCCGCCATCACCCTGGGGGATCGGGACATCGCCGAACAGATCTACGCACAGCTATTGCCCTACCGGGACTGCGTCATCGGCGGCGAGACCATATCCATGATCCTTGGGCCGGTCGCCGAATGTATGGCCCGGCTCGCCGTGCTGCTCGGCAGGGATCCGTCCGACGACTGGCGACAGGCCCTCAAGGTCGCACAACGCGCACGAGCCCCCCGCTGGGAGGCCCGCGCCCGCACCGCTCTCCAGGAGAAATAGGTGGTTCTCCCACC